>JANOQN010000026.1:0-86223 GCA_031422315.1 Rhodanobacteraceae bacterium | reverse complement strand
TGAAAATAGGCAAGCTCTAACGTTTAATTCAGCCGACATGCGGCCCGAGAAACTACGATAGCACGATACCGCAGAAGGCCGCATGGTCGGCCTGCAATTAAGGGTTAGCGCCGCACACGTTGCCGATTTTAAGTACCGCGCCATTGCGAACTGCGATAGATTTTGGCGTAGCAGGAACCACGAAATTTGATGGGCTTGCGCGATACGGAAACTGCATGCCGCGACAAATTTTGAACTGCGGCGTGCGACCGAATTTCGAGTTGCTGGCCTGCAATAAATTGGCTACGAAGCCCGGGCTAAATCAGTTTAAGCTTTTAACCGCTAACGTTCGAGCTAAGCCGCCGCCGCACAGCGACAGGCTTTGGATGATTCAAGAGACTTGTGCGGCGGTCGGCTTGAGCCAGAGGTTAGAGACTGCATGCTGCGCGCTCCAAAACAGGGAAATGCGATGAACTGCGATTGCAGACAAAGCTACTGCGAAACCTGTTTCGGCGCAAGCCGGTGCGGCAAACTTTCGAACTGCCAAGAGCTAACTCCGACGAGCTTCTATGCTGCGAAACTGGGCCAAAAAAGGCAAGCTCTAACGTTTGAGCTGAGCGGCCGGAACCGGCGAGGCGCTTGGGCCGCGAGGCGGAGGATAAGCTGAAAAGCCTCGCGGCCCAAGTGCCTTGCCGGTGGAGGTCCGCTCGAGCGAAGGGTTAGGCAGAGCCTGGGCTGCTACGCTAATGCGCCGATGGTCCGAGCTGCGACCGCCCGCCGCGTGCTGGGTGGTGCAGCCCATAGGCCTGCTCGGACTGCGCGGGCGGTGGGCCTTGTGACCCTGACCTTGCGGCAGTTCGATGGGCCACAACCGTGTCTCGAAGCCTGTCGCTTTCAGACGCGTACATCGATGTAGCGAGAACGGGCAAGCTAAGCATGTGTGTTTCGCGTCTGCCTAACGTTTGAGCTGAGCGGACGCCACCGGTGAGGCGCTTGGGCCGCGAGACGGATGATGATACTGGCTGGCTCGCGGCCCAAGTGCCTTGCCGGTGGAGGTCCGCTCGAGCGAAGGGTTAGGCAGAGCCTGGGCTGCTACGCTGATGCGCCGAAGTTCCGAGCTGCGACCGCCCGCCGCGTGCTGGGTGGTGCAGCCCATAGGCCTGCAGGAACTGCGCGGGCGGCGGGCCTCGTGACCCTGACCTTGCGGCGGTTCGTGGGCCACAGCCGCGTCTCGAAGCCTGTCGCTCTCAGGCGCGTACATCGGTGCAGCGAGAACCGGCAAGCTGAGCATGTGTGTTTCGCGTCTGCCTAACGTTCGAGCTAAGCCGCCGCCGCATAGCGACAGGCTTTGGATGATTCAAGAGACTTGTGCGGCGGTCGGCTTGAGCCAGAGGTTAGAGACTGCATTGCGCGAACTCCGAAACATGGGGATGCGAGGAACTGCAAGTGCTGATGAAGCTACAGCGAAACCTGTTTCGGTGCAAGCCGATGAGCCAAACTTTCAAAGTGCCAAAACTAAATTGCGATGAATTTTCGGATGGCGAAACAGAGTGAAAACAGCAAGCCACTAACGTTCGGGCTAAGCCGCCGCCGCATAGCGACAGGCTTCGGATGATTCAAGAGACTTGTGCGGCGGTCGGCTTGAGCCAGAGGTTAGAGACTGCATTGCGCGAACTCCGAAACAGGGTGATGCGAGGAACTGCAAGCGCTGATGAAGCTACGGCGAAACCTGTTTCGGCGCAAGCCGATGAGCCAAACTTTCAAAGTGCCCAAACCAAATTGCGATAAATTTTCGGATGGCGAAACAGGGTGAAAACAGCAAGCCACTAACGTTCGAGCTAAGCCGCCGCCGCATAGCGACAGGCTTCGGATGATTCAAGAGACTTGTGCGGCGGTCGGCTTGAGCCAGAGGTTAGAGACTGCATGCTGCGCGCTCCGAAACGGGGTGATGCGATGAACTGCGATTGCAGACAAAACTACTGCGAAACCTGTTTCGGCGCAAGCCGGTGCAGCAACTTTCGAACTGCCTAAAGCTAGTTCCGACGAGCTTCTATGCTGCGAAACTGGGCTAAAAAAGGCAAGCTCTAACGTCGTTTAGACGAATTATTAATTTCGCAAAGAGTCGCCCATTCAAATAGTTATTGTCAAGTAGTTCCTTTGAGCCTGGAAAACAACTTGATCTTTGCAATAGGCAAACCTAAAATTTACCGGATGGATACACGCCCGGTTAAATTGCTCGATCAGCTTCGAAACGTCGTTCGAACATTGCATTACAGCATTCGAACCGAGAATGCCTACCACGATTGGGCGCGGCGTTTTATTTTGTTTCATCACAAGCGGCACCCGACCGATATGGGCCTGCATGAAGTGACTACGTTTCTGACTTATTTGGCGGTTGAACGCAAGGTATCAGCGTCGACCCAAAATCAAGCCAAAAGCGCGATCTTGTTTTTGTACAAACAGGTCTTGAAAGTCGAGCTTGCTTGGCTAGATGAGTTGCCGCACGCAAAACGTGGAGAACGCCTGCCAGTGGTGCTGACGAATTCAGAAGTTCGCGGTTTGTTGCAGGGCGTGAGTGGCACGATGTGGATCGTGACCAGCCTTTTGTACGGAACAGGCATGCGGCTGTTGGAAGGTTTGCGATTACGAGTCAAGGATATCGAACTAAGCCGGCGGGAAATTATTGTTCGTGAGGGCAAGGGCAACAAAGATCGCGTGACGGTATTGCCGGAAAACTTAATTCTTCCTCTACAAGATCATTTGGCACGCGTGCAGTTGCTGCATCAAAAGGATTTGGCGGCGGGATTCGGCGAGGTGTTTTTGCCGAATGCCTTATCCGAGAAATATAAAAATGCCGCGAAACAATGGGGCTGGCAGTGGGTTTTCCCTTCAAATGTTCGATCCGTGGATCCGCGCACGGGCATTGAGCGCAGGCACCACATCTATCCTGAAAGCGTGCAACGGGCAGTGCGTGAAGCGGCGCACGCGGCCAAGATCAATAAGCCCTGCACGCCGCATGTTTTGCGGCATTCATTCGCCACCCATCTGCTGCAAGCCGGATACGATATTCGCACCGTGCAGGAATTACTTGGTCATCGCGATTTGAACACGACGATGATTTATACCCATGTGATGAACAAAGGTGGCCGAGGCGTGCTAAGCCCGCTGGATGCGCTTTGAGTTGGTTCGCATGCCCTTTGATTTAGCTGCCGCCGTTGCCGCGCAAACGGCTGACTGCGCCGTCGAAAAAAGAATCGCCTTACACGGCCTTGGCGGCAAACATAAGCTCTAGCGCAAATGCTGCGCGCTAGAGCTGATGCCTCAGCGTTGCGGCTCGGCAGAACCGTTCCGCGATGCAGTAATTTATAGTTCGCGGTAAATCCCACGCGGTTTGCCGCACCCTGGGCTTTCTCGATCTGCAGCCAATACTTGCCAAACCTTGGGCCTATCCGGTGCCGCGTCGACAAAATCCCAAAGCGTACTAGCCGTTTTGATTCACCTGCGCGCCATCCAGCGCTGGCTCGAATGAATTACCATGCGGGCATCCAATCAAATGCAAAAGGATTTCAAAATGGCAGAGCAATTTGACGTAGTGGTAATCGGCGCGGGCCCGGCGGGCTATGTTGGCGCTATTAGAGCGGCCCAGCTTGGACTGAAAACTGCCTGTATTGACAAGTTTATTGGCAAAAATGGCAAACCATCGTTAGGTGGAACTTGCCTCAATGTCGGCTGTATTCCGTCAAAAGCGCTGCTGGATTCGTCCAAGCACTTTCATAATTTGAGCCACAGCTACGCCGATCACGGCATTTCTGCCAGCAATATCGGTATTGATGTTGCGCAAATGGTGGCGCGCAAAGATAAAATCGTCGGCCAGCTCACCGGCGGCATTGCAGGCTTGTTCAAAGCCAATAAAATCAGCGCGTTCGCAGGCACTGGCAAACTGCTGAAAGACAAGCAGGTGCAGATCACCGCCCACGATGGCAGCGTACAAATTATTTCCGCAAAACACGTCATTTTGGCGACTGGCTCGGTGCCGATCCAAATCCCGAACGTGGCATTTGACGGCAATCATATCGTCGACAATCAAGGCGCGCTCGATTTTACCCAAACCCCAAAGCGCCTGGGCGTGATTGGCGCGGGCGTCATTGGCTTAGAACTTGGCAGCGTCTGGAAGCGCTTAGGCTCTGAAGTAGTGGTGTTTGAAGCGATGCCGGATTTTTTATCCGCAGTTGATGCCGATGTTTCGCGTGCAGCATTACGTGAATTCAAAAAGCAGGGTTTGGACATTCGTTTGGGCACCAAAGTAACCGGCGCGAGTGTTGAAAACGGCGTGGTCAAACTCGGCTATACCGATGCGAACGGCGCGCAAACGGCGGAATTCGATAAATTATTGGTGGCGGTCGGCCGCCGGGCCTACACCGAAGCCCTGTTAGCACCTGATTGCGGCGTTAGCTTGACTGAGCGCGGGCAAATCATGGTCGACGAACATTGCGCAACTGCGCTGGCGGGTGTTTACGCGGTCGGCGATTGCGTGCGCGGGCCGATGCTGGCGCATAAAGGCTCGGAAGAAGGCGTTGCAGTAGCGGAAATCATTGCCGGAAAATCCGGCCACGTGAATTTCGACACCATCCCCTGGGTCATTTACACCGAGCCAGAAATCGCCTGGGTCGGCAAAACCGAAGCTGAGTTAAAAGCCGCGCAAATACCTTACAAAACCGGCAGTTTCCCATTTGCCGCGACCGGCCGCGCGCTGGCCATGAACGAGCCTGCCGGGCTGGTGAAAATCATCGCGCATGCTGAGACGGATCGAATCTTAGGCGTACACATGTGCGGCGCAAACGTGTCTGAGCTGATCGCCGAATGCGTAGTGGCGATGGAATTCCACGCATCAAGTGAGGATTTGGCACGCATTTGCCATGCGCACCCGACGCTTTCTGAGGCCGTGCATGAAGCCGCGCTATCGGTCGATAAGCGCGCGCTGCACCGCCAAAACTAGCTCGGCGTGATCTATCAATTAGCCCGTCGCGCGCTGTTTGCGCTGGACGCCGAGCGCGCGCATACGCTGACCCTAAAAGCACTCGCCGGTGGCGAAAGCTTAGGATTTGGAACGCTGTTAGCGGCGCGTATGAATGCAAAACCGGTGCAGTGCATGGGTTTGAAGTTGCCCAACGCAGTCGGCTTGGCGGCGGGCTTTGATAAGAACGGCAGCGCTATCGACGCGCTCAGCAAGCTCGGTTTCGGTTTTATCGAAGTCGGTACAGTGACGCCAAAACCGCAGCCTGGAAATCCCAAACCGCGCATTTTTCGACTGCCGGAAGCTAAAGCCGTGATCAATCGGCTTGGCTTTAATAACGAGGGTTTACCCGGCTTGCAACGCAATCTGGACTGCACAAGATTTACTGGCGTTTTAGGCATCAATATCGGCAAAAACAAAGACACCGCCAATGAAAATGCCTTGGATGACTATTTAATCGGCCTGCGTGCGGTTTACGCGCGTGCCAGCTACGTGACTATCAATATCTCATCTCCTAATACCCAAGGCTTGCGGGATTTACAGGGCAAAGCAGCATTGACACGTCTTATTAGTGAGCTGAAAAACGCGCAAATCAATCTGCAAACCACCCACAAAAAGCGCACGCCGCTGGTGCTGAAAATTGCGCCGGATTTGAGCGAAGCGGAGCTCGACGATGTTGCAGAAGTGCTCAATGCCGTGCGCATCGAAGGCGTGATCGCTGGCAATACTACGATTGCGCGTACTGGCGTCGAGCATTTACCAAACGGGAGTGAGGCCGGCGGACTTTCCGGCGCGCCGCTGATGCAGCGCTCGACGCAAGTGCTCGCTGACTTACGGAGGCGTTTAGTGCCAGAGATTACCTTGATCGGAACCGGCGGCATTTGCAGCGGCGCCGATGCGCTCGCCAAAGTGGGGGCCGGTGCTACGCTGGTGCAGTTTTACACCGGCTTTATCTACCAAGGCCCGGCGCTGATTGCCGATTGCGTGAATGCGCTCGCTGAGCACCGCACAGCATCCGGGGAAGCCCATGAATGATTTGAACGTGTTGGAAAATGCCGATTTAACTGCGCTCAATACCTTTGGCGTAGAGGCCCAAGCGCAGTTTCTGGTCAGCTGTCGATCCTTCGATGCGCTCAATTTAATGCTGAAAGATATCAATGACGCGAAGGACCCGCTGCTGGTACTGGGTGATGGCTCAAACGTGTTGTTTACCCAAAATTTTCCAGGCGTGGTGCTGCTGCCACAGCTGCCCGGAATTGAGCAATTAAAAAGCCCTGGCTCGCATGCGCGCGTGCGGGTTGGCGCGGGGGAAAACTGGCACCGATTTGTCGACTGGACGCTCAAGCAAAGCCTATTTGGTTTGGAAAACTTGGCGCTGATTCCCGGCACCGTCGGCGCTGCGCCGATTCAGAATATTGGCGCCTATGGCGTGGAGCTAGATCGCTTCGTTGACGCGGTTGATGTGATTGATCGCCATACGCTGGAAATCAAGCGCTTTAGCAAAGCCGAATGCCAGTTTCGCTATCGCCACAGCCGCTTTAAATCAGTGGAAGTCGGCCGATATATCGTCACACACGTTGAGTTTTTGCTACCGCGCGAATCCAAGCTGGAGCTAAGCTACGCTGGCATTCGCGATGAACTAGAGAAGCTCAAGGCACATGTAAATCCAACCGCGCGTGACGTATTCAAAGCCGTGTGCCAGCTGCGCGAAGATAAGCTGCCAGATCCGCTCGAATACGGCAATGCGGGCAGCTTTTTCAAAAATCCGGTGGTTGACGCGGAAACGGCGGCGCGCATTACCGCTGAAGTTTCTGGCTTTAGCTACTTCCCGACCAATATGGGCGGGCAGGCGAAAATCAGCGCTGCGTGGCTGATTGAAAATGCTGGGCTCAAAGGCCACAGTATTGGCGGCGCGCAAGTCAGCAAGCAGCACGCGCTGGTTTTGATCAATCGCAAACGCGCGACCGGTGCAGAGCTTTGGCAGCTGGCGGAATTTGTCATGCAAACGGTCAAGCAGCGCTTTGGCGTGCAGTTGGAGCCCGAGCCGCTAATCATATAATTCCACGTCTAAATCAAAGCGCTAATTGCGCCTTCTCGCTCCGGTTTCCTAGACGTACATTTAGTACGTCTTCGTCGATCCTCACACCGCCGCCTTATTATCACTTCGATTTAGAAATGGAATCCAACGTAGTCAAAATACTTGTAGTGCCCCATTGATTTTCAGGGAATTTTGTGAACTATCAACATGCGTTTCACGCCGGTAATTTTGCCGACTGCTTCAAGCACGCGGTTTTGGTCGAGCTATTGCGCGCGCTGACCGAAAAACCCGCGCCACTGAGCTATATCGAAACTCACGCCGGTTCCGGGCGCTATTTGTTGGACGCCGCGCCGAGTGAAAAAACCGGCGAGTTCAAAGAGGGCATCGAAAAACTGTATGACGTTACCGCGCTGCCGCCCGAGCTGCACCGCTACGTTGAACAAGTGCGGCGTTTGAACAGCTTTTTGGAGCTTTCCGCCTATCCAGGATCGCCCTATTTAGCTGGTGCGATGCTGCGGCCGGACGATAAATTGCAGTTAATTGAGCTGCAAGATGAGCCGATCACTATCTTGAAGCACTGCATGGGGCGCGATGCGCGCGTGCGCATTTTGCAGCAAGATGGCTATGCCGCGTTGAAATCACTACTGCCACCAACGCCCAAACGCGCGCTAATTATGATTGATTCGCCGTTCGAGCAAAAAAACGAATGGGACGTGATTTTAGAAAGCTTAAATGGCGCTTTCACAAGGTTGCCAACCGGCGTTTTTATGATCTGGTACCCAATTAAAATCGGCCGCGACATGGCGCAGGTGTATCGAAAACTGCGCGAGTTATGTGCGCAGTTTCCGGTTAAATCCGCACTTGCTGCGGAGTTTTGCATACACCCGGATGAAACCGCGCTACGTTTAAACGGCTGCGGCATCGTGCTGATCAACCCACCATTCAAATTCGAGCAAACGCTGGAGCGGCTGTTAACGCCGCTGCATCGATTGCTGAAAGTGGAGCCGCGCGCGCGCGCAGGCTGGCAGTGGCTAAAAACAGCGGCCTAGTATTTGCACATCAGTATTTGCGCATCAAACCCACTAAAACGCCTTGGATTTCAACTTGCTCAGGCGCGTAGCGCTGGGTTTGGAACTGCGGGTTTTCCGGGTGCAGCAAAATATAGCCCGGCTGCTGTTCTATGCGCTTGAGCGTAGCTTCAAAGCCATCAATAAGCGCCACGACGATCTCACCATTGCGCGCGCAATCGCGATTTTCAATGAATACCCAGTCGCCATCAAAAATGCCCGCGTTTTGCATCGAATCGCCCTTGACCCGCAGCGCATAGGCATCGCCCTTGCCCAAAAGCTCAGACGGCGCGCTCAAATAAGCCTCAGTTTGCACCGCTTCAATTGGGCGGCCAGCAGCAATGGTGCCCAATACCGCAACGCTACGCGCGTTTACTGTGGCAGCTGAATCATCTGTATTGGCGCTTTGGTTTAGCTCACGCAACCGCACGCCGCGCTGCTTACCCGCCAAATCAACGACAAACCCGGCTTCAATCAGCGCGCGAATGTGCTTATGCAAAGACCCGCGCGAAGCTAGCCCTAGCTCGGTGCATAGCAATTCAAGTGAGGGCGGCTCATGCCCAGCTTCAGCACGCTCTTGCAAATGCTGCAAGACTTGCCGCTGAGTTTTAGTCAGCGCCAAACGCGCAACAGCAAAACTAGATTCTTTATACATGGCAACAAGAACGAAAGGAGAACGCGCGAACTTTAGCGCGTTGGCTTTGAGTTGTCACGCTTTTGGCGATCAGTGCGAGCGAGCGCAGTTGCGCAAAAAGCCCGAAAGTTTATTTATGTGTATAGCGGTTAGTAAACTAATAGGCTTGAAACTGGGCGACTGGCAAATTGGATCAAAGCGCGCACCGCTAACCCATCATCGCAAACGGCGCGCGCCCGCTGGCAGCGGTAATCACGCGCAGTACGCGTGCGTGTTCGGGCGCAATCATGGCCCAGCTAAAACGCCAGCTCCAATTGCTTGAGGCCAGCGTGCCGGGTACATTCATGCGGTGCGCGCCGTCTAACCCGAGTACATCTTGCAGCTGGCACACCGCTACGTTCGCGACCGAGTTATAGCAGGCGCGAATCATGGCCCAGTGGATATCGTGCTGGTTTGCGGGCAGATAAGTGCCAGCAAATCGCTGCTCGCCCGGACTGGCTTTTTGCCACCAGCCTTGCACGGTGTCGTTATCGTGCGTGCCGGTATAGGCCACGCAGCTTCTGGGCCAGTTGTGTGGCAGAAATTCATCAGCCGCATCGCTGGCAAAACCAAATTGCAAGATTTTCATGCCCGGGAAGCCACAGTAATCGCGCAGCTCAATAACGTCTTGGGTGATGAGCCCCAAATCTTCCGCCACAATCGGCAATACCCCCAGCTCGGCACTGATCGCGTCAAACAATGCTTTGCCGGGGCCTGGAACCCAGGCACCCTCTTCAGCTGTTGGGCAGCTGGCCGGGATTTCGTAATAGCCGGCAAAGCCGCGAAAGTGATCAATGCGAAATACATCCGCTTGCCCAAGCGCACGGCGCAGGCGCGATGTCCACCAGGCATAGTTTTCCGCCGCCATTTTGTCCCAGCGATAGAGTGGATTGCCCCAGCGTTGCCCGCTCGGGGCCATGGCATCGGGCGGGCAGCCCGCGACCACCGTGGGTTGAAAATCCGTATCTAACTCGTACAAATCAGGACGCGCCCAGCAATCGGCGCTGTGGTGCGCAATGAATATCGGCAGATCACCCATCAGCGCGACCTGTTTGGCATTGGCATAGCGTTTCAACGCTAAAGCTTGCGTGTCAAAACACCACTGCACGAATTTCCAGAACTGTACCTCGTTGATATGCTCAGCACGCATCAATGCTAGCGCTGCGGGCACACGATCGCGCAAGTTTGCCTGCCAATGCCACCATGCGCTGCCCTGATGCATGGCCTCGCAGGTCATAAAATCAGCGTAATCATCCAGCCAGCTGGCTTGCTCGTTGCACCAATCGGCGAATGCCGCTTTCGTTGGTAAATCCGCAGCGCTGGCAAAGCCCGCGGCCGCCGCTCGCAGCTGGCTCAAGCGCCAGGGCACTACCTGCGCGAAATCAGTGCAATCGGCGTTGAACCCTGCTTCTGGAAGCACGGGCTGCGCCAGCCAACCGGCGTCAACCAGCGGTTCGAGCGCTACCATCAGCGGGCTGCCAGCAAACGCGCTGACGCTTTGATACGGTGAATCACCCGGCCCAATCGGATTGCTCGGCAACCATTGCCAAAGCCGCTGGCCGCTATACGCTAGCCAGTCGACAAAACGATAAGCGTCGGGGCCAAAATCACCAATACCGTGCGGTGATGGCAGTGACGTAATGTGCAGCAAAATGCCCGCGCTGCGCTGGTTTAGATCAATCATGTGCGTGGCTCAAATTTCGGGTTGTTGGGTTGGACTAGCGTGCAGTCGATGCAAAAGCACTAAGCTGCGGGCAGGCGCGTACACGCTAAAATCCTGCTTACTTGCCAGCGCTAGCTCATCGGCGCTGTCAAACGTTACGTGCCAGCCTTGCTCGGCCAGCTTAAAAACGCAGCTTTGCGGCGATGGGTTAAACAAAATAGCTAGACTGGCATGGACATCATGGGGTGCGTAAAACTCGCACATGAGCGCACGTTCGCTGACGTGGTGCCAATCTTCAATTTGCATCACGCTGCCTTCTGGCGTGCGCCACAGCACACGTGCGCGCGCGGGCTGCCGCTGATTGGCGGAAAACCAGTCTGGATGCCGCAGCAGCGCATGTTTTTTACGCAGCGCCATCAGTGATTGCACTAATTTGAGTGTGGTTTCATGCTCGAAATTCCAGTCCAGCCAAGCGGTTTCGTTATCTTGGCAGTAAGCATTATTGTTGCCGTGCTGGCTGTTAGCTAGCTCATCACCAGCAAGCAACATAGGCGTGCCCTGTGCCAACAGCAGCGTAGCTAGCAGCGCGTGTCGAACGCGCAGGCGCGTCGCATTTATTGTGGCGTCATCCGTTGCGCCTTCGATTCCAAAGTTGTTACACAGCTCATAATGTCGGCCATCTTGATTATGCTCGCCATTGGCAAAATTATGTTTTCCGGAATAACTGAGCGCATCGCTCAACGTAAAGCCATCGTGCGCGCTGATGAAATTGACGCTTGCGCTTGGCTTGCGGCTTTGCTGCTGGAAAAAATCGCTGGATGCGCAGAACCGGCGTGCGAACTCACCCCTAGTCACCTCAAAGCCCAGCCAATAGCGCCGCATAGCATCGCGAAAGCGATCATTCCATTCAATAAAGCGGCCTGGAAACCCCCCTAGCTGATAGCCGTTTGGCCCGCAGTCCCACGGTTCTGCAATAAGCCGAACCTGTGACAGCACTGGATCTTGCCGCAAGCTGATGAAAAACGCCGCCGCCGGATCAAAATCTGCTGATTTGCCCTGCCTGCCCAGGCAGCTTGCTAGGTCAAAACGAAAGCCATCTACGCCCATGACTTGCACCCAATAGCGCAGACAATCCAAGACAAACTGCGTAACTTTTGGAAGCGCGATATTCAAGGTATTGCCACAGCCGCTGAAGTTCTCAAGTTTTGCCGGGTCATCCGGCTGGGCCAAATACCAGCTTGCATTGTCCAGCCCGCGCAAGCTCAAGCTCGGGCCTAGCGCATCGCCCTCAGCGCTGTGGTTGAACACCACATCTAGCAGCACTTCCAAGCCAGCTGCGTGCAGGCTTTGCACCATCATTTGAAATTCTTGAGTGAGCGCGGAAGGCTCATTTTTTTTGTTGCCAAAGCGCGGGTCAGGACTAAAAAACGCCAGCGTGTTGTAGCCCCAATAGTTGGACTTGTTTCGCTGCGCTAATGCACGTTCTGATAGGCAATATTGCACGGGCAACAATGATAACGATGTTACCGCTATGCGCTTGAAATGGGCAATCGCCAGTGGGTGCGCCAAGGCTGAAAAAGTGCCGCGCAATCGCTCAGGCAAACCAGGCAGCTGCATCGATAAACCTTTGACGTGTACTTCATAAAGCACCACGTCTGCTGCAGCAATTTGGGGCCGCTGCCACCTAATCGGCTCTGCTTGAGGCGCGACACGAGACTTCAAAGTGTAGGCTGCACTGTCTTGTTGATCGGTATCAAACAAGCTGTCATGCCAAGCAAATTGCCCGAGCACTTCACGCGCGTAAGGATCTAGCAGCAGCTTATTCGGGTTGAATCGGTGCCCCTGTTCCGGCGCATACGCACCGTGCGCGCGGTAGCCATAAACTAGGTCGGCATCGGCACCTTCGAGCTCACCATGAAACACGCCATCGTCTGGCCCGTGCAAATCAAATCGCTGCAATTCCTGCACGCCGCTGCTATCGAAAATACACAGTTCGATCCGCTGTGCGTGCTCGGAAAACACCGCAAAATTGACGCCGCGCACGGTTTTTCCTTCCGCGGCTTCACGCTCAAGAACCACCGTTGCGCCCAGAGGCGTGGGCCTGCCGAGGCTGATCGATGCTGGCCAATCGGCGCTCATGCTGGCCTTAAAAATAACGTGGCGAGCGGCGGCAGCGTCAATGAAATCAGTCCATTCTCAACCACCAATGCTGCCGATCCATTGCCGACGTTGCTGCCGCCATAAAATTCAGAATCGGTGTTCAGCGCTTCAACAAACGCGGCGTAACCCTCCGGAACGGTGACGCGATAATTCTGCCTTGGCACCGGCGTAAAATTGCAAATCACCAGCATCAGCGCGCCCGCATCATCAAAGCGCGCCCAGGCGAAAACGGAATGCGCCGAATCATCCAATACCAGCCAGCGAAAACCAGCGGCTTGGCAATCTAGCCGGTGCAGCGCGGGCGAGCTGCGATACAGCAGATTCAAATCCCGAATCAGACGCTGCATGCCGGCATGTGGCGCTTGCTGCAATAATTTCCATGGCAGCGAGTGTTGGTGATTCCACTCATCAATTTGCGCAAACTCTTGCCCCATAAACAGCAGCTTCTTGCCCGGATGGCCCCACATAAAACCGTAGTAGGCGCGTAAATTAGCAAACTGCTGCCAGCGATCACCCGGCATTTTCGTGAGCATCGAGCCTTTGCCGTGCACCACTTCATCGTGCGAAATCGGTAGCACATAATTTTCGCTAAAGGCATACGCTAAGCCAAAGCTCATCAGCTGATGGTGCCAGCGCCGATGTACCGGATCTTCCGCCATGTAGCGCAGCGAATCGTTCATCCAGCCCATATTCCATTTGAAGTGAAAGCCCAGGCCACCGGCATAGGTGGGCGCAGAAACCTGCGGGAACGCGGTCGATTCTTCCGCAATAGTGATACCACCCGCTGCGCTAACTTGCTCGTTGACCTGTTTAAATAGTGAGATAGCTTCTAAGTTCTCGCGGCCGCCTAAAAGATTCGGCAGCCATTCGCCAGCACCACGCGAATAGTCGCGGTACAGCATCGACGCCACCGCATCAACGCGCAGACCATCAATGCCAAAGTGCTCCACCCAATACAGCGCGCTGGCGCTTAAAAAGCTGCGCACCTCAGTGCGGCCAAAGTTATAAATCAGCGTGTTCCAATCTTTATGAAAGCCCTCTTTCGGGTCCGCATATTCGTACAGCGCCGTACCATCAAATTGCGCTAGCCCATGTGCATCGGATGGGAAATGTGCAGGCACCCAATCCAGCAGCAGGCCTAACCCTGCGGCGTGGCAGGCTTTTACAAAGCGCGCAAAAGCCTCCGCCGTACCAAAGCGTGCGGTAGTCGCAAACAGCCCGAGAGTTTGATAACCCCATGAACCATCAAAAGGAAACTCACTAATCGGCATCAGCTCAACATGGGTAAAGCCTAAATCAGCGGCATATTTTGGCAATCGCTGCGCCAATTCGTCCCAGTCTAAGAACTCGCCCGTTTCGGATGCTTGCCATGAGCCTATGTGTACTTCGTAAATTGAGATCGGCGCGTGTCGGTCGTTAAGCGTTGCGCGATCCACTCTGATCTCAATAGGTGTCGGCAATCCGGCAACAATGCTTGCGGTGCCAGGCCGCAGCTCGGCCTTGCGCGCATACGGGTCCGCCTTTAATTGCAGTAAATGGCCGTTACGATCCAAAAGTTCAAACTTGTATAAATCACCGATTTGTATGTGCGGAATAAATAATTCCCACACGCCAGCTTGGTGGCGCAGGCGCATCATATGTCTGCGGCCGTCCCAGCCGTTAAATGACCCGACTACGCTGACTCGGCGCGCATTCGGCGCCCACACGGCAAAGCGTACGCCGCGCACGCCGCTACACTCAATCACGTGCGCGCCCAGCATTAAATGCGGACGCACATGTCGGCCTTCGGTAAAGGCCAACAGCTCAGCTTCGCTCAGCTGCGCGCCAAAGCTGTAGGTGTCGGCCAGCACTACGGTTTCATGTTTGAACTGTATTTGCAGGCGATAGTCGTGCGGCGCCTGTGCTAGTTCGCATTCGAAAAATCCACCCGGCTCCGTCAAGTGCATTTGCGCAATCACAGCTAATGAGCCTGCCTTAAGTACTGCAACTTTGCCTGCGCCAGGCAGCAGTGCACGAAGCACAATTTGCCCGCCGCTCAAGCGATGCAGACCCAAAACCGCAAACGGATCCGCATGCGTGCCAGCCAGCAGCGCCTGCACTTGCGGCGCGTCTAGTTTGGCCGATGTGTTCAAAATGCCTTGCACCACACGCGATCTCGGTATTCCTGCACGGTGCGATCCACCGAAAAGCTTCCCATGCCGGCGATGTTGTTTAAGCACGTCGCAGCCCATGCGTTTGGCTTACTAAACAGCGCATCGACATCAGCTTGCGCGCGCAAATAGTCAGTGAAATCAGCTAGCAAAAAGTACCGATCCCGATGCAGCAGACCATCGATTAGCTCGACATATCGGCCAGGCGATTCTGGAGAAAAGCCGCCGCTGGCAATCGCACTCAGTACGTTCCTAAGCACCGGCGTGTTGGCAACCAGCGCGCGCGGGTCATAGCCTTTCGCTTGCAGCGCCGCTAGCCCTTCAGTGCGCAGGCCAAACTCGAAGAAATGCTTGGCGCCAATCGCTTCGGCCATTTCAATATTCGCGCCGTCCCAGGTGCCAATCGTGCAGGCGCCGTTGAGCGCCAGCTTCATGTTCCCCGTGCCGGAAGCCTCAGTGCCCGCCGTGGAGATCTGCTCAGATAAATCCGCCGCTGGAATAATCGCCTCAGCCAGGCTAACGCCATAGTTCGGTAAGAAAACCAGCGTCAATTTACCGGCTGCGCGCGGATCGCTATTGACCACCCGCGCGATGTCGTGTGCCAGCTGGATAATGGTTTTCGCGGTGTGATACGCCGATGCCGCTTTGCCGGCGATTAGCACGGTACGTGGCACCCAAGGAGCGCCATGTTGGCCATTTGGACTTGCTACGATAGCCTGATAACGTGCGACCACATGCAGCAAATTCAGCAGCTGGCGCTTGTACTCATGGATGCGCTTGATGTGGACGTCAAACAGGCTATTTGGATCTATCTGCACGCCCAGCTCGCGTCGAATGCGCTCAGCCAGTTTGACCTTAGCCGATCGCTTGACTGCTAAAAATTCAGCGCCGAAATCAGCGTCATCAGCATGCGCATTTAGCCCGCTAAGCCGAGTTAAATCGACGCGCCATTCGGTACCTAACTTTTTATCAAGTAGTGCACTCAAGCCTGGGTTAGCCTGCATCAGCCAGCGCCGATGCGTCACGCCGTTGGTCACATTTAAAAAGCGATCCGGAAAAATCTTGGCGAAATCAGCAAAAATCGTCTGCACCATCAAGCGCGAATGCAGCGCGGCGACGCCATTTACTTTGTGCGATGCAACAATCGCCAGCAGCGCCATGCGTACCCGACGGCCTTGGCTTTCGTCAATCAGCGAAACTCGCTTCACTAAATCTTCATCGCTGGGGAACTGCTGGCGCACTGCACTTAAAAATTCCAGATTAATTTGATAGATGATTTCCAGATGGCGCGGCAGCAAGCGTTCGAATAGCTCGACCGGCCAGGTTTCCAGCGCTTCTGGCATTAGCGTGTGATTGGTATACGAGGTGCAGTTTTGCGTCATTTGCCAGGCCCTATCCCAGCTCAGGCCGTGCTCATCGACCAGCAGGCGCATCAGCTCAGCCGGGGCAAGCGCCGGGTGCGTGTCATTCAAATGGATCGCATTGCGCGCATCTAGCCCGGAAATAGAGCCGGTTTCGCGCAGGTGCCTTGCGATCAAATCTTGCAAGGAGGCACTGACCAGCAGCATCTCTTGCTTCAAGCGCAGCTCGCGGCCATTGGCGGTGCTGTCGTCTGGATACAGCACCCAGTTCAGCGCGTCAGCTTGGATCTGATTTTTCGCAGCGGCTAGATAATCACCTCGGCAAAAAGCTCCGAAATCGATGGGCTCGGCGGCACTGGCGTGCCATTGTCGCAAGGTTGAAACGCTGTCACTGTGATGCGCGGGCACAATAAAGTCATAGGCCTGCGCTACGATTTGCTCAGCGGCCTGCCAGCGTCGGCCCTTGCTTTCGCTCTGGCCATCCGCAATTACCCGCCCACCAAAGCGCACGGAGTAGCGCAGCTCAGGCCGGCCAATTTCCCAGGCATGGCCTAAGCGCATCCAATCATCCGGCACTTCAATCTGGCGGCCCTGCTGAATACGCTGGGCAAACATGCCGTACTGATAGCGCAAGCCATAGCCAAAAGAAGGTAAGGAAGCTTCCGCAAACGCGTCCAGAAAACACGCCGCCAAACGCCCGAGTCCGCCGTTACCCAGCGCGGCATCCAGCTCGCCTTCCAGCACATCACCGAGCGTCAATCCATACTCTTGCAGAAGCGCGCGTAGATCGTGCTCACAGCCCAATGCCGCAATCGCGTTGCCGAGCGCGCGGCCCAGCAAAAACTCCATCGATAAATAATGCACGCGCCGCATACCCTGCACGCCGATCCGCTCGCTATCGCTGCGCTGGCTGCGGCTGTAACGTGCCAGCAGCGCATCACGGCAAACGCTGGCTAATACGCGAAACGCCGTGGCCTGTTTCTCACTCGCCGAGCTGCCGTGCGGGTGTTGCTCCTGCGCCATGCGAGCCCGGAATGCCGCGCTTAAATCACTAGGCTGCATCATGCGCGTGCGCGCCACGTACCAGGTGGGTAGGCTTTCATTGGGGCTCCGCTTAGGCAAAAAAGGCAGGTGCAAATCGGCGCAGGCAACAAGCACCACACCCGCTTTACACGACACTCATCAGCTTAACCGGCAGCTTTGGATAGGGTTTGAATTTGCAATCGTATTCATCCTTCAGTTTAGTTTTAAGTGAATCGCTCGCTAGACAGGATATGCGCATAGACTAAGGCAAGCGCCCAGTTTTTCAAGTCACCTTCGAAGGTAGCCACCGCATGAAATTCGTATCAAAAAGTCCAATCAAGCATACCGTTTTGGCCTCAGCACTTCTGTTGATTGGCTGTGTTTCCAATCTCGGCGTAGCGCAATCCAATGACGCAACGAAGCCGAGCTGCTGCTTCAGCGATCAGGGCACTGACATCTGCTTTGAACGCGCCAAGCGCGACATGATTCGTAACGAAGTCCTCGGCGTAAGCTCATCGCCGAAGGCTACCATCATCGAAATGTTTGCAAGCGATGCAATCTTGCCTGCGCCAGGCGATCCTAACGTTGTCGGTCCGCCGACCAGCTATTTGCGCACCTGGGTTGAACGTATGGACTTACTCAGCGGCGGCGTTGTGACGGTTACGCTTTTACCAGTTGCCGGCGCTGGCACTATTCGCTACACACCCGTGTTCCCGGCGCATCCCTTTGCCGGCATGTACTTTCGCTGTGATTCGCCCGATCGCCGCGATGTTTATTCGTTGCTGCCGGGTTGTGTTTACACCGGGCGATAACTGCTTACTCGGCAGTTCTAACCTGAGCAGGCTGTAAACTCGGATCAAATTTATTTGCATCAAGCTGTGCAGAGCAAAAGCAGCTGGCGGATGACAAAATCGCGCGCTCACCGATTAAATTGGCGACATGCCACGCTTACCTAAGCCGAGCTAGATTCGCGCCAGTTCTAGCTGACCACTCGCAACCGCAAAGCCGCATCCAAACCATGCGGTTCGCGCGGTTGTAAGCTGACTTGCCAGCCGTAGAGATCGCAGAGCCGATTCAAAATCGATAGCCCCAACCCTGCACCGCTGCCGCCGCCGGTGGAGCCGCGAAAGTGTCGTTCGAACACTTTTTCGCGCTCCTCAAGAGGTATGCCAGGGCCAGTGTCTTGCACGCTGACGCCATTTGCGTGTACGCGGATTAGCACTTCGCCTTCTCTTGTGTATTTGAATGCGTTGGCGACGAGATTGCCGATCAGAACGGATAAAACTGATTCCGGCGCATCGACCAATAGTGGTTCCAGCACCTCAACTTTTACGTGGATGGATTTGCCGAGTAAGTGATGCCGATGGCTATCGACGATGCTGTTTATGAGCAGGCCCACATCGGTGCTTTCGCCGTCATTCGGCGCTTGTCTTTCGCCGCGTGAAAGATGCAGCAGCGCGGTAATCAGCTCAGTGGAATGCTTGGCTGAGCGCTCAATTCGGTTTAGCCGCGCTCTGGCTTTTTCGCCGAGCTCAGGCATGTTGAGCAATAGCTCGGTGGTGCTTTGAATCACTGCCAGCGGCGTGCGCAGCTCGTGGCTGACATCGGAATTGAACTCACGATCACGTTCGACTAGTTCGGTCAAACGAGAGGAATAGTCATCCAACGATTGCGCAAGCTGGCCAACTTCATCGTCAGGAAAATAGGGTGCTAGGCTTTCTACTTTGTTATTGCGCCCGAGCCGATTCACACGGCGCACTAGCTCGGTAACGGGCGACATAATTCGGCTAGCGGACCACCAGCCTAGCAGCAAAGCCAAGCCGGCAAACGCGACTACCGAGCTAAGAATGGCAACCGTTACCACGCGCCTTGTGCGCTCTTCGGCGGTGACATCGTATTGCAAGAAGAACCAAAGGCCGGGTTCGCGGTGAATCGCCAGCTTGTAGGCGGTGCGCTCGTTGGCGTTCGCAAGCGCGCCAGAATTTGGCGCGCTGTTGACGATCCGGTGTACGCCGGGCGCAAGCCCTTGCCAATCGGCGGGTGCATTGTCATAGCGCCGATCACTTACCACTCGACCTTTAATCAACGAATACTCGATGATCGATTTCGGGTCTTTTAAGTATTCCTCAGCAAAACTCGACACTTCTCTTTGCAGCACTTGATCGATAATGCGCTCTTCTAAACTGGCGCGTAGAAACAGCGCAAAGGCGGCGAACAGCACCGAAAGCAGGCTTCCAATTGCCAGCACCGACCATACAATGCGCCGCCGTAGCCGCTTACGCTGCCGCTTGGGACGGAACGAGTCGGTAGCCAATGCCATGCCGGGTTTGCAGATAGGTCGAGTTGAACGGCTTATCAATCGCCGCGCGTAAGGAATGGATGTGTACCCGCAGACTGTCGCTGTCGGGCAATTCTTCGCCCCAGACGCGCATTTCTAACTCTTGCCTTGTGACGACCGACGGGCTCGATTCCATCAAACATTGCAGCAATTTGAGTGCAATTGGATTGAGCTGGATGTTTTGCTCATTGCGGCTCACGACCAGTGTGTCGAGATTAAAGCTGACTTCACCGACCGTCAAAATCCGAGCAGCGGGTGGTTTGGAGCGCCGCACCAGCACGGCGAGCCTAGCTTCTAGCTCTTGCAGCGCGAACGGCTTGACCATGTAGTCATCGGTACCGTTGGCAAATCCGGCTAATTTTTGTTGCAGTGAATCGCGCGCGGTCAACATCAAAATCGGCGTGGGTTTACGGGCTTCAGTGCGCAGTTTGCGGCACACTTCTAGGCCGTCAATAACCGGCAGCATCAGATCGAGCACGATGACGTCGAACTCACGCGTCACCGCCAAATGCAGACCAGCGGCACCATCTCGGGCGAAATCGACGGTGTGGCCGCGATCTTCTAAAAAATCGCCAATATTGGCGGCGATATCGGGGTTGTCTTCAACGACTAGAACGCGCATGGTCATAGAAATTTCTCGGGTTACAAAGGGAAAGGAAGTCAAATTCAGATAGCGTGCCACCGGCTTAGTTCCGGCTTGAGCAATCTGCGCTTAACGAACTTAACAATTGCCCGTGTAAATCGACGTTAATTTTGTTTGATTTGGCTGAAGCCGAAGAAAAATTGTTAAGAACATTGTTCCGACCCCATTTTTAGGCCTGATTCTGGCCAGTTTCTGTGCGCAACACCGCTCAGCCGCCGCGCCCGAGGATTTGCGCGGTGGCAATCAGCTCTTCCAAAAGGGCCATTGACACTTTACCGGACACCGCAAACGGATCTAGCACCGCACGCTCGGAGTACTTCAGCAGCAGTGAGGCGTTGACTTTGCAAAGATTGACCTGGCCCATGGTCCAGCCGGAAAAGCGGCGTTCGGTTACCTCTTCGTAGTGCAAAACAGTCACGTCTTTGTGGCGGTTATCGCTGACAATCATGCTGTAAAGCGCATTCACCTGCGAACGCCCGCCCTCCAATACTTGCAAAAACACATCGCCGCTGTGGCACAAAATACCGGTAATGCCGTTCGCCGGATTATTCTTTCTAGACGTCTGCAAAATCTCGTCCATCATTTTGGGCATTAGGGTTTGCGCCGCGCGTGACGCATAAAGCAGTCGAATCATCATGGTATTTCGTCCTTGCCGCTTACTTAGCGGTGGTTGGGCAGCAGCGACAAAAACTCGCGCCGCAAATTAGGGTCTTTCAAGAACGAGCCGCGCATCACGCTATTGAGCATTTTTGACTCGCTATCTTTCACGCCGCGCCAGTGCATACAAAAATGATCGGCTTCCATTACTAGCGCAAGCCCGTCTGGCTGCATCATATCTTGCAGTAAGCTAGCTAACTGTGTAACCGCTTCTTCTTGAATTTGCGGACGCGACATCACCCATTCGGTAAGGCGCGCATACTTCGATAGCCCGATCAAATTCGAATGCTCGTTCGGCATCACGCCGATCCAGACTTTGCCAATAATCGGGCAGAAATGATGCGAGCACGCACTCCTTACCGCAATCGGGCCGACAATCATCAGCTCATTCAAGTGGGTAATGTTCGGGAACTCCGTCACCGGCGGCGCTTTGATATAGCGGCCCTTGAAAACCTCATTGAGGTACATTTTCGCGACGCGACGCGCGGTGTCATTAGTGTTGTGATCACCCACCGTGTCAATCACCAAGCTGCTCAAAACGCCGCTCATGGCTGCCTGCACTTCATCCAGTAGTCCATCAAGCTCACCGGGCTCAATGTGATCGGCGATATTGTCATTTGCGAAAAAACGTGCGCCGGCATGACTGATGCGCTGGCGAATACGGTCACTAACCTTGGACGGTAATGAAGGCAGCGCCGCAGCGTCGGAATCTATTTTTTTTGCCATAACTTCACTTGTGTGGAAAAGCTGGTTCCAATGTAGCTGTTTCCATGTTCAATTGGTGTGTTAAGGAGGTGATCTCCTAGATTAGCCAGCGGTTTGTTGCCATCTGCCCTACCCACCATAGCTAAAGTTGGATCGAAAGTTAGCCAGAACGGACATATTGCGTTCCAATTCAAAACTGTAGTGGAATTGGTGGCGTATGCCGGCCGCATCACCGATGACGCGCGCATAGGCGCGCAGTGTCCATGGTATTTACTCCCAAGCGATCGGGAGAAAGACGGTGTGCGGTTTGTGTTTCGCAAGTCGGCGCTTTTGTACAACGCGCATCGAGTGAAGGCACTTGGCCGCCGTGGGGTGATCGTAGTGGAAAGCTATTCGGCGGTGTGGTGGCTGCACCAAGCCGGTTTTCCAAACGTGGTGGCCGTGATGGGTAGCTCGATGGCCGAAGCGCAGGCGGCGCTGCTCCGGAAAGAAATTAATCCAAGCTTTGTGGTGATCTTGGCGGATGGTGATGAAGCCGGCGCGCGCATGGCAGCAAGCGCTCTCTCGCTACTAGCACCCCATGCTTGGGCACGCACGCTGTTGCTTGATAGTGGAGAGCAGCCGACGAATTTAAACGCTGAGCTGCTGCAGGAGCGGCTTGGGAAATTGATGGGGAAATAGTATAGCGGCACTCTAATTGGGTGCCGTTTTTAAATGATACTTAGTTACACAACACTGGTTTTACATCTAAATTTAGGTTCTTTCCATTTTCTAGTATGGACATTTCACACGGCGGGGTCTTAATTGACAGCTCATATTGAAAATCGTTTTGGGGTGTAAAAAACAAATCTCCAATACAATTTTGATTAACGTTTAGAGTGCCTACATTTGCAGCGGGTACCATATAGACCCTTAATCGAATTGGCTCGCCCGCTGCAATTGAGATGTTTTTCAAATTTGATGTTCTTGCCGCAAGGGGGTTTCCATTGTTAATGGTTGCCAAGCGGGAGACTCCGCTGTAATGCAAGCAGTTCATTTTCGTAAGCTCGTCAATCTTATATACATAGATGATCTCACTATTTTCGTGGCCCCAGGTATGACTTATTGAAATATTCGCCACATCTACAGTGGTCGGTTTGTAGTAAGAAACGCACCCAGCTGCGCAAAGTGAAAATAGAAGGGCAAGAGCTTTGAGTCTCATTTAGAGGCGTCCTATTAATTAAACTAATTTTTAAGATTTGCTTAATACAGATAACTTGGATCAAGTATTTTAGACCAGCGTGGAACTTTTTTATTAAGTTTGAGAAAGTATCGCCCGTTATTTATTCGCAGATCAAAATATGCAACCATTATGGTTTTGTCGAAATTGAGAACTGAAATCATTGAAAAGTCTTTTCCGCTAACACAGCGGAAATGGCGTTTAGACATTTCTTCATTTGTGGAATGATCAGATTTCTCAAGGAACGAAACTGCCATTGATATTCCAACGGCGCACTGCCCAGAAACCAATTCATCAGCACTTAAAATTGAGGAAAACATCAATAGGGCCAAACCAAGTGATTTCATCGTCGACCTCCAGTATATCCAACTGTAGTTGTAAAAACGCGCTGCTTGTCCATTAACTCGCCTACCAGAAATCTATTAGGTGGCAACGGCCCTAACGTGTTATTAATTCTACCTGCATCTATAAAAATCATTCCTGGGCGGTACAACCTTATGATTCCAGTCGGTGTACCTAAAAGCGAGCCTTTCAAGCTTGAGTTATTTGTGGCAAATAAGTCTTGCGGACTAAACCAATTGAATGCGGCAGTATCTGGGCCGCTCGTTCCGTGAGTGTGCCAATCGTAAAGAACTCTCGCGCCTTTAGGTATAACTACTTGGTTAAGATTTATTCCACAATCTTCCAGTCCTTGACAATTACCAAATACTGGATCACTCGCATAAACCTCGTTGTTTAGCTCATATATTTTCCCTCCGATCTCTTGGTTAGTCTCAATTGACTCAGGGTTATATTTTTTGACTTCATCAATCCCGAGCTGTAAAGCCTTGTCGTTTTCAATTCGTTGGGCATGGGCAATCTCATTAAAAGCCATTTGAAAAGCCCCAGTAATCGCACCATTACCAAACTTGCCGCCAGTAGCCGCTGACACGGAACCCCCAACTAGCGCAGAAACAGCTACCTTCGCATAGCTATTCGGAATCTTCATCACGGTAGGCGATACCGCTTCAACGACACCCGCACTAACAAACCCATGCCCAAATTTCCCGCCTTGCAGCACGTTGAGCGTGCCGCCACCTGCCTTGCTGAAAATGGGGTTGTCCTAATCAATTAATCTAACGTCAGAATTTTCAAATGCTTTTAACAATCTTGCTGAGGTCGTTGTAGCATCAACCCTTCGTAGTGAAATAATGGTGTCTTGACGCAGTTTTTTTAATTCAACTGCTTCATTCGCTGTTTCAGCGCTAAGAAATCCTGTCTCGACGAAAGACGCCCAAACTTCGAGGGATTTTGGGTGATTATCAAACCATGAGAGCATAAGCGCTGGCTTTTCGACAAGTACTGTGGAAACAGATCCTGAAATTTCAGCTAAAATTGCTCCATCATTTAACTCAATCATTAATCCAAGTGAATTCACTATTGGGGCACTCGCATGCATGCTCTTTTTATCTTTAATTTCTGAGTGGATTTTCTCATAGTTACTTGTATACCAAGAGTGCGTAGTTTCGAGAATCGACTTTTCGCTGTGCGCTAACGGTGCGTGACATCCAAAAATTAGTAATATCTGAGCAAGCAGATTAAGCTTCATTTAATCTTCTCCATTAACAATACAACAAACGGAGGATATGCCTGCCACCCTTTACAGATCATCATATTTAAAAGGGAATGGCCCTTCGGTTTCGTCATAACAAAGCACTGGGCCATAGGTTACGTTGCGATCTTCCACGAAAAAATCACAAGCGGCATAATCTTGAAGCCACACTTTTTTCCCATCTAATACTTCAGAGACAGATTCGCTGACTATAAAAAAAACAGTGTATCCATTTCCATACTTACGATAGAGGTTGTTCTCGTAAGCAACTGGCATTATAACGATTGATCTTGATCTTGAAATAAGTGTCAACATTGACTCTTTCTGAATTGACGTAACGCTTTTACCGCCAAGCGTTCTTCTAACATCCTTGACCGAGACATTGCCGAGAAGTTTTGCGATTGTTTTATAGTTATTTAATCCAGCGGCCTGATTAAAGCTAGAAAGAAAGCTAGTCAAAACGGACATATCTTGCGAATTGGCTCTTTCATCGGCAGCTAATCCGCCAGTACAGCTAAACAAACAAAAGGCGAACAGTCTAAAGTTTTTCATTTTACGGCCTCCTTACGCTGTGCAACTGGTTAATTATTGGATCGACACCCGGGCTGGTTGCGGTTCGTCGATAGGTAAGATGTAAGTGAGGCGCGACCGGGCCACTTCCGTCCGAGAATCCAATTCGTTGCCTTGGTTCACCAAATTTCCTGAAGCTCAGTTTGTGATTGGTGAGCTTTCGAAGCTATATCTTCTTCGAATTTTTGAGGCAAGTTTTCAACGTAACATTGGGCGACAAGTTTTATAGATTCCATATCGTTATTAATATCAAACATTTCACTGCACTTCGGGACTGTTGGAGGATCAAGATAAATCATTTCCATAGCGATCCTATTTCTGTCAAACCGGTAAGTTAGCAAGCTATTCGGCCCTTGATTGGAAACATCTTGACCAATGCTTACCAAAGCAATTCCGCTTTTTTTATCAGATTCTTCTTTATAGATTTTTTTCCAGATAACTGCAGAATCCGATAGAAACGCTTTTCGAACATTCTCATCGTCTAACAAGCTGCCATCAAACACCTTCACTTGAGGTAATCCAAGCAGTTTTTTGGTAGAAATAAACAAAGTAGAATTTTCTTTTCGGTAAATTACTCCGTCTAACATATCAGCGCCTGGCTCGTTTTGAAGCGTAGCTACAGAATAGTTTGGGCTGTATTTTTTCTGGTCAATCTGGGTAGGCCCAATAATTTCTAGTGCAAGAATCTTTAGCTCCACTCTTCCAAGCTCGTCAGTTTTATCGTTTGGCTTCAACTCCAGCGATTTTTGTGTTTCCAACTTTTTTCTAAAAAATTCGCTCGTCTTGTCACTTGCACATGCATTAAGAGCTCCAAACGCAACCAGTACTAGAATGAATCTCATAAATTAACTCGCGTTGGAAATCTGTAAATCTTGTATGAGGGCGCGGCATCCCTGAAGCCGGCACCGGGGTAAAACGTGCGCTGCGGAAAATCTGAAGTCCATGAACTTCGAGTGTACATTTGCATATGCCCCGATCTTTGGCCTGGATAGTTTTGAATTACTGCAATGTCGCCAGATAGAGGGGCATAGCCTTCACTGATATTTATTTCTTTAAAGCCCGCGCGCTCTAAAATAGGGCCGAAGTCCTTGGCGTGATTCGTACGAGGCCCTAAGTAAACACCACCTGCCTCAATTGCATTTGCAGTATGCCGCGCGCACAGCCCATGTCCAAACGGTAGAACTACATTTGAATCAATATGGTCAATCGCTCGTGTCACGTCCATTCCTTCCATTCCGCCAGCAAAGAGCTCATCAGGCTCGTGCAGTTCTAAATTCCTATCTTTGTCTGATTTAAATTCACCGTTGTCGTTTGTATGCCCCAACTCATTAAAAGCCATTTGAAAAGCCCCAGTAATCGCCCCATTACCGAACTTGCCACCCGTACCCGCCGATACCGAACCCCCAACAAGCGCGGAAACCGCCACCTTGGCATAGCTATTCGGAATCTTCATCACAGTAGGTGATACCGCCTCAACTACACCCGCACTAACAAACCCATGCCCAAATTTCCCGCCTTGCAAAACATTGAGCGTGCCACCTGCGATTGCGTGCGTGGCAACTTTAGCGGCGCGCTGCGCGCCGGATAATATTTTGTCCGCGCCCGCAAGTTTTTGGAAGTGGCTTCCGATACCGTAGAACAATCCTGCACTAAATGCGCCCCATAAGCCGCTCTCCAAACCGCCGCTGATTGCACCCGAGATAAATCCAGCCACCACATAACTGGCGGCGCTGCCGGCTAGTGAACCAAAAATTGCGCTCGATCCTGGCAGCCACACACTAATCGCAATACCCACAATCATCTTGAGAATCCCTAGCGACTTCTTACTCAAATGCCCGCTCGGATCGGTGCTGCTGAGCGGGTTATTCAACACGTACGTATACCGATTCAAACCCTGAGTCGCATCGGCTTCAACCATCGAATCGGCCTGCAGGAAGCGGCCGAGTTCTGCATCGTAAATTCGGGCATTCATGTGGATCAAACCTAAGTCGTCCATCATTTCATGGCCGGTATAGCCTCGCAGCGTGGTGTCGGGCGTGTAGTTTTGAATCGGGTTGACCCAGCTGCTGTTTGATCTACGTGCGCCGTGTGCATCGAAGCTCATGCGCTCGATGATTGCGCCGGTTTCATTGGTGATTAAATCGACTGAGCCGAGTGAATCGGAAAATAAATACCGATATTCGCGGGTATTGCTGCTAACGGTGCGATTGATGAGCACAAATCCGCCAATTGATTGGCGCAATAATGTTCGCGTCGGCGTGGTTTCTTTTTCCACGCTGCCAAAATAGCGCAGCGTTCTCGTAACACTGCCGTTCTTTTCATCAATGCGTTTGTAACGGCTGCCGCTGGGGCCGTATTGAAAGCGGCTGCGCGCGTTGATTAAACCAGTGCTGGTCAAACTACGCGTCATGCGGCTGGCATCATAAGCCAGCGTGAGCGTGCTGCTATTGCCAAAGCGGCTGGCTAAATCGCCATTGCCATCGTATTGATAGCTTTTACCCCAAGCCTGGGTAACTTGATGCGGTGAGCTAACCGCGCCGGCATTCAGCGCACAGCCGGACGCTGCGCCGTACTGGTAATTCTGTACCACGCCTTCGCGGGTTTTCTGGCAGATGTTACCGAGCACGTCATATTCCAGCGCCATGCTTAACGTGTTGTTACGGCTGACGGATTTAAGGCGATCTAATTTGTCATACACCATGACTTCATTTTGGCCAGTGGAAAAATCATCCCGGCGCATTAAATTACCGACCAAATCATACTGCTGCTGCCAGCTTTGGCTGCTGCCGCCATTGACGGTTTGCACGTTTAAGCGCCCGGTTTGTGCATCAAAGCTGCGGTTGACGGCTAAATTCACTGAATCCGCGCGGCGTTCGCTAGTAACTTGGCCGCGCGGGGAATATTCAAAGCTTTGGTAATACAAATCGCTGCCAGTAATTACGCAGCTGCTTGCCGCATTGCTTAAATCGGAACTTCGGCACAGCTTGTGCGGGTAGCCCCGGCTGTTAAAAGCGGTTTCGACGCCTTCTAAATACGTAATGCCGGGTTCGTTCAATTGGGTGAACTGCTTGAATGCGCGGCCGATGCTGTCATACACCACGGTTTCGACGCTGGTTTGCGCGTCGATCAGCGTGGCGGTTTGCCGAACCCGGGCGAGGGAATCGTAAGTGACAGTTTGCGTGTAATTCGGCAAGCCCGGCTCGACGCGGGTGCTGGTTTGCAGCATGCCTAAGCCGTTGGTGGCGGTATCAAAAGTCATGGTATCGACGATTAAGCCGATGATGCCTTTGCTCTTAACGCCATCTTCAAAGCCGTTTTTAAATATATCTTCACCCGCATCCACTAATACACCCGGCGTTTGGGTATGCCAGACACGGCCTAGCGCATCAATGGCGTGCGTGATGGTCTGGGTTTTACCATCGGTTTGGCTGACTAATTCGCCCATGGCGTTATAGCGATATTGCCAATAGCCCATATCCGCATCGGTTTGGCTCAGCTTGCGGCCTAGATCATCATATGCAGCGAGTGTTTCAATGGCCGGGCGGCCTGGGCCTGCCACGCGCGCGACGCGCTTGAGATTGCCGACTTGATCGAATTCTTGAAAGATCGCGAAGTTATTCGGATCTTTAATTTCAACCCGTTCCCCGGCGGCGTTGACGACTTCAAACCAGGTGCGCGCGCTTTCAGAGCCGTTGTTGGTTTCGTCGCAGAACATCACGTAATTCAAAGAAATACGCAATTTAAGCGCGAGCTTTCCGCCCTACACTCGACGACTATATCGCCTTTCACGAAGTGGTCTTGCGCAAACAATATTTTAATAAGCGAAATCGATGATTTTAAGTATTCAGTTGAATATTCTAAGTTATCAGGATCAAAAATTTTCTTTGCGTTGTCATTTTCTCCGTCTGGTCCAACGCTCCAGACTAAACACGTTTCGCCCTCGTTTCGGTAGTTTAATTTTGCTAACTTGCCAAACCAGTCGGTAAGTTGGGTCGCAAATACGAAACTTTCGGGACATACCGCTTTCTGTTCCAGTCTTTGACTACTATCCTCCAAATCGTTACGTACACGAAAATAAGTAGACGAAGGCTTGTGAAACGCAATTAAAAAAAGCACGGATGTTATAATGCTTAACGGTACCAACAAGCCAAAAACAAGTTTTAGCTTGAAGTGAAATGCAAGCCAAGCTAGTAACAAAAAAAGCGCTGCTATAGTGAACAAATGAAGTGGGGGCGATCTTTCAAATAAAATAGCACTTAATTCATTTCCAAGAAAAATAAAAAGAACAGCTAGAGAGATTGTTTTCATTTTTTACACCATTCACAGTTTTGTCTGTATTTCACCATTGCTTTCACCGAAATTTCTGGTCTTGTGTCTTTGTACATAACATTGTCTCTAATCTTTGGCCCGGTGTCCTCAATCCAAGCATGGTTAACACCGTAATGCATTCCGTAACTTGAGTTTGGTACTATCGGCGCCGATCCAATATCGAACAGCATGTAAATAAGTACGTTTCCATACGCTTTATTGACAAACCCGTGCAGAGCTTCATGACTAATCAATGCTACCAATTGATGGTCTGATATATTTAAATCGCTTTTTATGGTTTCGTTAAATCTAATGCCTGAATCGTGATACTCACCAAGGTTCGAAGGTGCTAGCGGTGCGTCTGCAGAGTATTTTAAGTAAGGCGTTAGTTCTGGATATTCACCTGAAATTTGAGCAGCAATTTTTGCAAATCGTTCTTCAAATGTTGGTGTTTTTTCTTTGACAGCTTCCGCACCATGCCCCAAC
Organism: Rhodanobacteraceae bacterium; assembly: GCA_031422315.1. Lineage (GTDB taxonomy): Bacteria > Pseudomonadota > Gammaproteobacteria > Xanthomonadales > SZUA-5 > JANNYA01. The sequence goes on along the minus strand of JANOQN010000026.1, from coordinate 56,578 downwards.
TCATTAAAAGCCATCTGAAAAGCCCCAGTAATCGCGCCATTACCAAACTTTCCGCCAGTAGCCGCTGACACCGAACCCCCAACCAGCGCAGAAACCGCCACCTTCGCATAGCTATTCGGAATCTTCATTACAGTCGGCGATACGGCTTCCACCACACCCGCACTAACAAACCCGTGCCCAAATTTCCCGCCTTGCAAAACATTGAGCGTGCCGCCTGCGATTGCGTGCGTGGCAACTTTGGCTGCGCGCTGGGCGCCCGATAGAATTTTGTCCGCGCCCGCAAGTTTTTGGAAATGGCTTCCAATACCATAAAACAATCCGGCACTAAATGCGCCCCATAAACCGCCTTCCAAGCCGCCACTGATTGCACCCGAGATAAATCCAGCCACCACATAACTAGCTGCGCTGCCGGCAAGCGAACCAAAAATTGCGCTCGATCCCGGTAGCCACACGCTAATTGCAATACCCACAATCATTTTGAGAATCCCTAGCGACTTCTTACTCAAATGCCCACTCGGATCGGTGCTGCTGAGCGGGTTATTCAACACGTACGTATACCGGTTCAAACCCTGGGTGGCATCGGCTTCCACCATCGAGTCGGCTTGTAAGAAGCGACCGAGTTCCGCGTCGTAAATGCGCGCATTCATGTGGATCAAGCCTAAGTCGTCCATCATTTCATGGCCGGTGTAACCGCGCAGCGTGGTGTCGGGTGCATAGTTTTGAATCGCGTTGACCCATGAGCTGTTTAACCTTCTTGCGCCGTGCGCATCAAAGCTCATGCGCTCGATAATCTGCCCAGTTTCATTGGTGATTAAATCGACGGAGCCGAGTGCATCAGCGAATAAATACCGATATTCGCGGGTATTGCTGCTGACGGTGCGGTTGATTAACAAAAATCCGCCGATACTCTGGCGTAATAAAGTGCGTGTCGGCGTGGTTTCTTTTTCCACGCTGCCAAAGTAGCGCAGGGTTCGGGTAATGCTGCCGTTCTTTTCATCAATGCGCTTGTAACGGCTGCCGCTCGGGCCGTATTGGAAACGGCTGCGCGCGTTGATTTGCCCGGTGCTGGTTAAACTGCGCGTCATGCGGCTGGCATCGTAACTCAGCGTTAAAGTGCTGTTGTTGCCAAAGCGGCTGGCTAAATCGCCATTGCCATCGTATTGATAGCTTTTACCCCAAGCCTGCGTGACTTGATGTGGGGAACTGACTGCGCCGGCATTCAATGCACAGCCCGATGCCGCGCCGTACTGGTAATTTTGCACCACGCCTTCGCGGGTTTTCTGGCAGATATTACCGAGCACGTCATATTCCAGCGCCATGCTGATCTGATTATTACGGCTGACGGATTTAAGCCGATCTAATTTGTCATACACCATGACTTCATTTTGACCGGTAGAAAAATCATCGCGGCGCATTAAATTGCCGACCAAATCATATTGCTGCTGCCAGCTTTGGCTGCTGCCACCATTGACGGTTTGCACGTTCAAGCGCCCGGTTTGTGCATCAAAGCTGCGATTGACGGCTAAATTCACCGAATCCGCGCGCCGTTCGCTAGTCACTTGGCCGCGCGGGGAATATTCAAAGCTCTGGTAGTACAAATCGCTGCCGGTAATCACGCAGCTGCTCGCGGCACTGCTTAAATCCGAACTTCGGCACAGTTTGTGCGGGTAGCCCCGGCTGTTGAATGCGGTTTCGACGCCTTCAAGGTAGGTGATGCCAGGTTCGTTCAATTGGGTGAACTGCTTGAACGCGCGGCCGATGCTGTCATAAACCACCGTTTCGACGCTGGTTTGCGCGTCGATCAGCGTCGCGGTTTGGCGAACCCGGGCGAGGGAATCGTAAGTGACGGTTTGAGTGTAGTTCGGTAAGCCGGGCTCTACGCGTGTGGATGATTGCAGCATGCCTAGGCCGTTCGCGGCGGTATCAAAGGTCATAGTGTCGACAATTAAGCCAACGATGCCTTTGCTTTTAGCGCCATCTTCAAAACCATTTTTGAAAATATCTTCACTCGCTTCCACCAATACGCCCGGCGTTTGGGTTTGCCAGACTCGGCCTAGCGCATCAATGGCGTGGGTGATCGTTTGGTTTTTGCCATCAGTTTGGCTGACGAGTTCACCCATGGCGTTGTAGCGGTATTGCCAATAGCCCATATCTGCGTCGGTTTGGCTCAGCTTGCGGCCTAGATCATCATATGCAGCGAGCGTTTGAATAGCCGGGCGGCCTGGGCCTGCCACGCGCGCAACGCGCTTGAGATTGCCGACTTGATCGAATTCTTGAAAGATCGAGAAGTTATTCGGATCTTTGATCTCAACCCGTTCACCGGCGGCATTGACGACTTCAAACCAGGTGCGCGCACTTTCGGAGCCATTGTTGGGAGCGGTTTTGGAAATCAGCGAGCGTATTTCCAGGAAATTACCCTGTGGGCCTACTACCGTTTTTGAGCTAATGCCGTATCGCAAATCCGTTATGCCGCCATCGGGCTGCGTGGTGAGCCGCGGCCGGCCGAGAATATCGAAGCTTTGTAGACTTGCCGGTGCATCGCAGCCGTTAAAGGTGGCGCTGAAATCTGGCGCGCCGTTTAAGGAAGTGCGGGCGAACTGTGGCTCGGTGGTTTTGATCGTGCGCCCGTGGCTATCAAAGAAAGTGCAGACTTCTACCAGTGCGTTAGTAGCCGCTGGCGCGTCAAAATTCGATTGCACCATGGCGATAATCGCGCGGCCGAGTACATCGTGGTAGCTCCAAGCGATTGGCGCGCCACTGGCAATGATTTGTTTGCGAAACGCCGCCGCCGGTGCGCAAGCGACTTCATCAACGCCCTTGTTATAACCGGTGCACCAGCGATAAGTGGTGGTGCTGGATGCGCCGGTTTCGCTTTCGCCATAATAATCACGCCCGAGCGTGCCGCGCAAAACTTGTCCATTGACGCCATTGGCATCATCAGCGGAAGTGACTTCGCCGAACTCATCGCGCGCAAGCACAGTTCCGGTGCTGCGTTCGCTCCATAGGCGGGTGGTTTGCGCGGGGTCATAAAACGCGCCTCTGGCACCGGTACTGTAACGCCCTCGGGCATCAAAGCTGCTGCGCACATATCGCCGGATGGTTGTGCCGCTTGGGTGAAATAGCATTGGGTTGCTGGCATTGGCTGGGTCTTTACACAGCGCCTCCGACACGTCATTGCTACAGGTATAGGTGGCGGTGCGGTTACCGTAGCGATCTAAATCGTAATAGGTGTTGACGTTGTAGGCTTCATCACCCGAGCCAGGAGCGGTGGCGGCGCTGAGCTTTTCGGAAAGCAAAAACTTGCTATTGCCGGCTTGATAGTCAAACGTGCTGAACCGATTGGTTTGGTTGAACGTTTGATCGCCATTTTCTTTCACGCCATGAATGACGCTGGCGCTTATTAAGCGCCCAAGCCGCCAGTTAGCGAGATCGTCGGTGTAGAGATTGCGCAGGCCTTTCCGGCGAATTTTTGCTAGATCGCCTGGGTTGCCGGCCATATCGGCGCTCGACGTGGCGGCGGTTTGGGTTTCACTGACCGTTAGATTGCCGTTCGGGCCGTAGCAAAAGGTGTTGAACACTTCAGCCGTGGCTTGAGTGCCGCCCGGGCTTTGCAGCTCAAAGCTCAAATCTTGCGAGCCCAACACATAGGCGAACAGCCCTTGTGGCTTGCCGTTCGGGGTGAATTGATTGGGTACATCGCCATTGCTCATGCGGCTTTGGCTGCCTGCAATGCTTAGCGTGGGGGCAAGCGCGCCGTTAAACGCACCAGTAAAACACTGGCTAGTGCCCGCATTAAACGGCGCAGGGCATAAATCGGTGCTGCCGTTTGCGCTCTGGCAGGCCATGGCGTGGCCGGTGAATTTGACCCGCTTGTTTTGCCCAGTATCAAAGCTTGGGAATGCTGCGCTAGTTTGCGCACAGGCATCGCTGGTGCGGCCGGTGCCACGGCAGCTGCTTTGCACAAAGCTGCCGGCCATGACATAGGTTTCGCTTTGGAAGGGCGCGCCTACATACGGGAAGCTTTGAAAGTAACGCGATACGCTTGCAGTGTGACAGGCCGCACCGCTCGGGCCGCAATTGAGTAAGCCGGTACTTTGATAGTTCGAATCAAAGCTGACGACTTCTGCAAAGCCCAAAAAGCCGCGTCCGCCGCCTTGCATTTTCGCGCCAGCGTAGCGGTAGTGAATACTGCTTTGCTGTAGCGGATTATTGAGCACCGGCGCGGAGCTTTGCACGCGCGCGACCACATAAATGGGAACCAGCAAGTCATGCACGGCTGAGCCGCGCCCAATAATCAGGCTGTTTCGGCTGTTGGTTGCGCGCCGATACACGTCTTTATTCGTCAGCGGCAGATAGTCGATATTGGTTTCCGCACCGTAGCCGTTCTTAATTTTGACGATCACATCGCGCGGCTTGAATGCGCCGCCGCTGCCGGAAAAGGCAGTGCGCACATTATCGTTTTCATTCGGCGGATTTTGAAATGCTAGAAAGTCCGCGTAGCCATCACCATCGAAATCAGCAAATAGGCTCTGGCCATTTTCAAAAGCCTGCGCGCCGCAGCTGTTAAAGCCGCACCCAGGCATAAGTTGATTGCTGCCTAGAATGCCATCGGGGCCTGCATACCTGACGGTATATACGCCATCAGAGCCTGCGCTGCTGCTGGCGCGAAACACCAAATCGGTGCGACCATCCTGGTTAATATCCAGCAACTGGCGCTGATTGGCGTTCGTTACGCTCGTGCCGATAGCAATGAAGCTCTTGGCGCCCGCAAGCCCAGTATTGAGATATTGCGAACATGAGTTTGCCGTTACGCACACCAATACATCGGCCAAGCTATCACCATTAAAATCAGCACGTTCACCGTCAATCACTGGTGCACGTTCGAGAAACGGCAAATCGGGTGAGGTGCTCGTGTGGTACTTGAAACGCACTTCTTTGAGCGGGGTTTCGACGCGCTGGCTGGGCAAAATCCAAAATGAGCGCGGGCCGATAACTTGCGGATTGGCAATTTCTTCGGGCGTTAGACGATTCGGGCTAATCGGTCGATAGCCCATTAAAATATCGGCTCGGCCATCGCCATTCACATCGCCGAGTTTGCGAGTGGCCTCTGAGAGTTTAGGTTCGCAATCGAGTGGGCAGTTAAAGGATGCGGGCAGATCGGACGACCAATCCACTAAGTAAGGCGCGCTAAAGCCGAACTCCAAACCAGAGCGCTCAAAAAAGCGGATAACCAGTTGTTCGCCAAAGCTTGGGATCGACTCAATGTTGAGTACGTCCAACAAACCATCACCATTAAAATCTGCCAATTGCAGTGAACCCAACGTGCCAGGCGAATACACCGGAATGGGCGTGTCAATCGCGGTAGAACTAAAGCCAATGCCAGTGGTAAGCGCCGGATAGATTTTCCAAATTGGGTTGGGCACACCGGCGCTCGGTGGCTGCGCCAGCATTAAATCATCGCGGCCATCGCCGTTGTAATCGAGCAGCTGCCAATAGCGCTGAATGCCGCTAAACACGCTGTTGGATGACCAGCCCGTGCAAATACCAGTATCAATGGGGTTGCCGAAACTGAGCAAACCAGCGGCGTCTTTGGTGCCTGTGGAAACCAAAACGAGGTTCGTCGGGCACGCACCAGTGTTCACATTGCGAATCCAAACCATTTCAACGCGGCCATCGCCGTTGATGTCACCGGTTTTGTAATCGACCAGCGTGCCGAGCGCCGATTGGCTCGCGGTTTTACGACTGCCATAACCGGTGACGGCGGTTGACCATTCGAACTCGGTGGGCCGTAGGCACACGCTCAATTGATTATCTCGGCATTCCAAGACACTGGTCAAAATCGGCTCAAAGCTGCCGCTGAAGGCGGTTTGATAGCTAAAGCGATAGTGCTTGAGCGTGTTTGCGCCATCGAGCGAATCAATGCTCTGCAGCTGCTTGCTGCGCACGTAGCGGCTACCTGCGTTAAAACCAGTTTTCCACTAGCTCTGCGGCAAGTCGATGTAATTCATCACTACCGAGGCATACGGGGCGAGTGAGTTACCCGTTGCGGTGGCAAACGAGGCGTAGCCGGTGAAGTTGATCGAGGTTAGATAAAACTCACCATTCAAAGAATCATTGGTGTACCGATAATCGATGAAGTTACCCGCAGAATCATAGCTTCGATTCAGTGCCCAGGCGGAAGCCGCCGAACGCAGTACCGTTACACCGTTGGCATCCAGGGTATTCGCCAAAATCAGCGCGTCGGTTCGATTTGCGCTGCGCGTGGCCGTACACTGCTGGCCGCTTACCGTGCAGCCGTCGAAATCGCCATACCACGCGGTGCTGCCATCGCGCCGCTGCACCCGAAATGCGCGCGGGCCGCTCGCGGGTGTGGTGTCAAATACTGCAAGCACTCGGGTGTAAGCATCAAGCTCAAGCCGGTAGGTGTTCGCTACCACTGCGCCGGCACTGGTCAACTCAGCCATCAAGCGCTGGCCGTCCAAGCAAAACTTATCCGTGCTGGTGAAATTGATCGGCTCACTAAAGCCATCAATCGGCTGATTGCTGGCATCCAGAAAATCACCTGATTCGCGGGTGGCTCGGCATCGCGTGATCGCGCTTGCACCGCTCAGCCCCCAGCCTTTACCCATTGAACTTTCACCGGCGCTTGAGGAGTAGCTCACGCTAATGCTGGGCGCTACGCCTGCTGTGCCCGGAACTGTATAAATCGGCATGGAATACGTCGCCGCGCCGCTTTCATCCACCCGAAAATCACCGGCGCTTGCGCCTACGCGATCTGAAATATCATCACGGGCGGGTGGCACGGCGAACGCAACGACTGGAAAAACGACCAATGCGGCGAGTAAAAACCCAATTCGTAAACCAACCATAGTGCGCCGCCGCTTGAAATGTTTAAAAAGTGTGATGCAATCTGCAATCCTTGTCCATCTTTTCAGGAGAAAGCGTCAAAGTACAAATGCAATGAACGATCAAATTAAGAACGTTTTTTGGAACTAAAAAAGAGTCAACAAACAAAAAATCTTTTGGCTTCATTAAAAAACACCGCTCGATTAGAGCGGCGTTGTGGCTAAAGATTGAACTCGGCTGCAATTTGATTGGCGTTTCCTCGAAACCGAACCATGCCAGCGTATTTTGATTGAGGGTGTCATTACCAAGTGGGTCGTCAGCATCCCATTCGACGAACACCTCGCTCGGGCCTTTGAACAGCGAATCGCGCAAAATCTTCGCTAGCAATTCGTCTATTTCTTTCTTATGGCGTTTGTAAAACCGAGTGAGTTCTTCACTTGGCCCCTCGAAAGCTCAGGGCGAACGGCTAAATCAATAGGGTTCGCACCGCCTTGCACTGCACCGTGCAGCAAAACCCACAAGCTGGCATGATTCGGCGATCATCACTCGCAGTGCATCCTTATGAATAGCTGTGTTACCCGTCAAGATCAGGGTTTTTCCATCGTCAGCGTTGCCGGTGAAGTGGATTTAAGCTGGTCGCAGAGTATTCGAAAATCGGTTTTAGAGGCGCTAGCGGGTAATAATCCAGTCGCTATTGAGCTTTCCGGTGTTGAATACATTGATTCTTCCGGCATTGCGGCGCTGGTAGAAGGATTTCAACTGGCGCGCGGCAAAAAGCAGGTTTTTGGGTTATTAGCGATCAGCAAACCGGTGCGCTCAGTGCTGCAGTTAGCGCGACTGGACCGGGTGTTTCCGATTTGGTCTAGTTTAGCGGACGCGCAGGCAGTTTAATTTATGCCACAAACCGCCGCTTCGAATCAGCTGATTGAGCGCATAAGCGCACTCGGCAAAGGCACGGCTTCGCTGTTGGAAGAACTGGGGCATTTGGGTCGGCTGTTTTATGAAAGCGTCTTTTATTTGGTGCTTGGCCCTAGCCAAGGCCAGCCGATCCGATGGCGGCATGTGTTGGAGCAAATGCGGCAAATCGGCAGCGACGCCGTGCCGATCGTGTGCCTGCTGTCGTTTGTCATTGGGCTATCGTTAGCGATCAACGCAATTGCGCAGCTCAAGCTGTTCGGCGCTGAGAGCAAAATCGTGCTCGGTGTGGCGATTGGGGTCACACGGGAATTTGGCCCGCTGGTGACTGGCATTGTAGTGTCGGGCCGCACGGCCTCCAGTTTAGCCGCGCGCATAGGCTCGATGGTGGTGAGCCAAGAAGTGGATGCGCTACGCGTGATTGGCGTTGATCCGGTGCGCTATTTGGTGGCACCTGCGTTGTTTGCCGCCATGCTGATGCTGCCGCTGCTGGTGATCATTGCCGATTTTTTCGCGATTTTCGGCGGCGCGGTTTTTGCACTTGGCCCGGTGGAAATTTCCTTGGCTGGCTATTTTTCCCAGACGCTTGCTGCGCTAGAAACATGGGACGTTTTGCAAGGCTTGGTCAAAGGTTGGGTCTTTGGCGTTCTAGTCGTACTGATTGGCGTGTCGACCGGCTTTAATGTGCAAGGCGGCGCTGAAGGCGTGGGTCGTGCCACGACTAGAGCGGTAGTCGTGTCGATCTGCGCAATCTTAATCGCCGATATGATGTTTAGCTTTTTCCTTAATCGCTAGTTCAATGCTTCCAAGGCTTGCACTAATTCAGCACGCGAGCGCCTAAACAGCGCAGTCAGTTCAACATGCTGATAGCGCAGCACGCCGGTTTCATCGATCAAAAAGCAGGCGCGCTTCAAACCCATGATGCCTTTTGCGCCATATTGACTTGCCACTGATAAGTCCGCATCCGTCAGCAATGTAAAAGGCAGCGCGCGCTTTTTCTTGAACGCACTGTGGCTTGCGCCATCTTGCTGGCTAATGCCGATCACCACTGCATTTAGGTCTTCAAATTCCTCAATACCGTCGCGGTATTCGCACAGCTGTGCGGTACAAACGGGCGTGTCATCTCCCGGGTAAAACACTAGAACCACGCGTTGACCGCGCAGGGCGCTGAGCTTAAAGGGCTTGCCGGAATCTGCAGGCAGGGTGAAATCGGGGGCTAAATCGCCGAGTTTGAGCGTCATAAAAAATCCGTTAAAAATGAAAAGTTTGTAGGGTACGGCTCCGGTGCTAATCCTGCTTTCCACCCAAATAAGCATCCAACCAGTCGCTTACCTCAGCATAGAAAAACTTGCTGTTCTCTCCTTTTAAAATCCAGTGATTTTCATCCGGGAACACGATCAGTTTTGATGGCACCTGCATGCGTTGGAGTGCGCTCCAGTATTCCAGGGTGTTGTTGAGCGGTACGCGGTAATCCAGCTCGCCCACGGTAACCAACACCGGCGTTTTGAATGCACCCGCTAGCCGAATCGGGTTTTGTTCGCGCCACACCGGGCCTTGTTCCCAAACCGGCCCTCCCGCGTTGACTTCGCGCCCGTAAATTCCATCGCTGCTGCCCCACTGAGCTTCGGAGTTGACCAAGCCCGCATGGCTTATCAGGCAGCGGTAGCGTGCAGTATTAACGCCTTGAATCCAGTTCGCTAAATGCCCGCCGTAACTTGCGCCGCCAGCGCATTGGCGGGTTTTGTCAATGAAGCTAAATCGGCGCGTGGCGTCATCCGCTGCCAATTCCAAATCGGCGGTTGGGCCTTTGAACGGGTCTTCTTGAATCTCTTGCGCAAACGCTTCGCCAGCACCGGTTGAGCCCCGGTAATTGCTGAGCAACACCACATACTTATTCTGTGCAATCAAATGATAGTTCCAACGTAAAAAGAACGCATCGCGCCACATAATGTGCGGCCCGCCGTGGATCAGCACCAGCATTGGATATTTTTTACCGGCATCAAATCCTGCCGGGCGAATCAGCATGCTGTGGATTTTGCTGCCGTCGGCGCGGGTGCTGAAAAAGTGCTCAGCTTTTGATAGGTCAAGCTGCTTTAGTTGATCCTGTCCAAAATTTGTCAACGGGGTGAAAGTCTGTTTGCTGCCAGAGATATCAAAGCGCACGATTTGCATCGGGATTTGCGCGCTTTCATAAGTGCCCACTAAGCCGCGCGCGTTACCGTTAAGGCCGCTCAGCACGCCTCGCTCAAGCGTGATCACGCGCGATGCTTTTTTGAGCCCGGTATCCGCTTGCCAAACTTGCTCCAAGCCGTTTTCTTCTACGCTGAAGCTAACACTCGATGCACCGACGGCGAAGCTGGACACAGCCAAGCGCTGCGGTAGCGCTAGCACCCGCATATTTTTTAAGCCCGACACTGATACTTCAAAACGAACCAGCTCAGTAGCGTTGTAAACCTTAGCTGAGCGCGGCGTGCGCAGCGCATACAGGCTGCGACCGTCTTTGGAAAAAACCGGTTTTGCAAAGCTATCCGCAGCCTCCAACGAACCCGTTCCAGTCAAGCGCTTGAGTGTTTGGGTCGCCGAATCAAAGCCATACAAATCGCTATGGGTAAAGCTAAATGCGGCACGGTTGCGGTTAGTCGAAAGCGCCAGCACCACCTTGCCATCGGGCGCAACCGCAGTGTCTAACTCCTCGCTCGCTTCGGCGAACTGGCCGCCGTAGCCAGGCAGTTTGATGATGGGATCATTAGCCAGCAAATCCGTCACCACGCCATCTTTTAAGTTGACGGTAAATGGCCGAATTTGCCGGCCATCAAGCCATTTATCCCAATAGCGAATTGGAAAACTCTGATAAACCCGCGCAGTGGTTTTGACCTTGGCGCGCTCGTCAAACAATGCCTTTTGCTCGGCCTCCGATCCTGCATCAGCATACACATTGGCGACAAACAGCAGGCCACTACCATCTGGCAAGAACTTTGGCGCACGGGCACCGTGCGTTAAGCTAGTCACGCGCTGTGCTTCACCGCCGTTCAATGAGAGCGTGTAGAGCTGCGCCGCAGTATCGCCTTCACGCTGCGTGCTAAAGGCAATGGATTGACTATCAGGCGCCCACGCCACACCCGTTTCCGCTGCAATTGTTTGGGTCATTCGGCGGGCGGGCGTTTTGCCGTCCGTGTCGACTAACCAAATATCTTGACTCTGCTTTAACGGCTCGTACGAGGGCTCAATCACATTGAACACGACTTTGAGTCCATCTGGGCTCATTACCGGTGCGCTAACGCGCGGCATCAGCCAGAGATCGGCGTGGGTGATGTTACGGGTGGTTTGGCTTGACGCCTCATTCGCAAATGCCGAGCCTAGAAAAGCTTGGCTGGCGGCAATCAGTAGCGTTGCAAAATAGATAGGCTGCATTGAATGCTCAGTACGGGATGGTTGATGTTTCCGCTAGAAAGTCTATCAGCAGATTAGACCGAAGCTGACGGCATCCTGCCGTTCACGCAAGCCCGAGTCAAGTCAGGCCTCCCAGACAAATTCAACCGACTGAAGCTAGCGCAGTGCGGCGCAACTGATCCGAAAGTGCGCTGTTCAACTCGCAACTCTAAATCAATAATTGCTGGCGATGCCAGCCAGTTTGGCGATGTCTATCTGGCAGGCCATAGTTTTGGCGGGCATGGTCTGGGCATGATTCCGCAGGCTGCTTCGCTAAAGGCTGCTTGGATTTGCGGCACCGGCGCTGGCTATTCGGGCTATATGCCAGGGTTTGAGCCCGTAAAAGTCCAACTACTATGGAATCTGCTTGCACCAATTGGGGTGGCGCTCAAAGGCTATGCACCGATGAGCTGGTTTGGCATTGGTGAAGACTTACCGCTTGGCGTGTACCACGATTGGAAATTCTGGTGCGCCATGCCGCAGTACTTTTTCTCCGATCCGGCGCTGGTCAATTCGGATTTCATCAAGCGATTTCATCAGTTAGCCATTCCCATTCAATTCGTCAACGCGCTCGACGATAAATGGGCGCTAGCCAAATCGCGCGATGCGTTTGTTAGCGGCTATCAAAGTGCAGAAATTCAGCGGGTTGATCTAAGACCCGCCGATTACGGCGCTTCTGAAATTGCCCACATGGGCTATTTCAGGCCTGCGATGGCCAAGCTGTGGGAACAGGCGGCGGATTATTTTGATGGGAATTGAAGAGTTTGATTGATACTGCGCTCTGATAATCGTAGCGCTAAAAAGCTGCTCAGCTGCAATTTCTCACAGCCGGGCATTACGCAATGACATGCCTAATAGACAAAACTTGCATTGTTGTTCGCCAACACAGCATCGGTGCTCGGCGTGCCGAAGACATTAACTTCACCGAAGTAGCTAGAAGGCTGCCCGGGGTACGGCATATCAGGAGACGTGCTGAATGAAACCGTTTCGACGGTTCCAGCCGGCATGCTTGCAAATGTGCATTCCACTACTGTGTTAGTTGGCCACACGGATGGATACTTGGGCGGCTTGTTTAATTTAACGCAGCCGTTTGTAAGCGGTAGGTTTAGCTGTCCAGCGCTGACTTGTCCACCGGCTTGCAAGTAAAACTTCACGTTGTTAACAGTCGCAGGCCCAAAATTTTGCATTTCAAACTTTATCTGATTGCCGTCCAGAAAAATACGAACGCGCCTATCCGCACAAATCGAGCCCACCATCGGATCACTCGCACTAACACCCGCCATCGGAAACTCCGCGCCATCGCTTTGGCCATCGCAATCGCTATCGCTGACTAGATTATTCAATCCAACCGCGCTTTCCCACGCATCCGGCCAATCATCGCCATCGTTACTGATGTTTTCAAAAACATAGCCCAAAATAACATCGCCTTGTGCGGAATCAACATAGCCAGCGAACTCTGGCTTATTCGCATCGCTTGGAATCATGAGTGCATAGCTGCCGTCATTCGCTGGGTTGTATTTTAACCGCAATGGCACGGTGCCAGGCTCTTGAGTCGGAAACATAAAACCCTCAACCGCAACCTGCTCGAAGCGTGCTTGCGTGATTGGCGGATTGAAGTTAGGCCCTAAACATTGCGTGCCTGCGCTGCTCAGTGTGCTCAGCGAAAAAGCTGCGGGCGCGAGGCTTGTCGAGTAAATATGTTTGCGCGCGCGGCAGTTGCCGAACATAGCTAGACGATAAAGGGGAATTAAGGTGTCGGGCGCACCGGGATAGGCTTGGCGCTGCGTGGCAAACAAGAACGAAGAAGCCCGGGCGCTGCCGGTCGTGCCCGGAATCGTTGGGAATCCGCCAACACTCGGGATGTTGGTGATCAGGTCATCGAAAAACACAATGTTTCGTTGGCCAACGCCAAGATCTATCTGGGCGTAGTAAAGCTCGCCTAACATGGAAGCGGCGATCATTTGCGGCTTTGTTGAAAATAACCAATCACGATGTGGAACCAGCCCGGACGTTGAAGAAAACGTTGTGCGCCGCTGGGTCGAGCGTGCCGCCAAAAGTGGAATCAGCCGATTGCTTTCCGCAGATCCAGCAATGCTTGCTAGCGTGGCCGTTACCGCAAGATCAGCGCGAATTCGCCTGGGTGCACCGTACGGCATGACACCGGCCGAGTAGTTCACCGCATCGCCGGTAGTTCGGAGCACCTGGCGCACCTGCGCTTGCGGCAAAAGCGGATGCACGCTGCGAATCAGCGCGCCCGCAGCGGCCACATAGGGGGCGGCAAACGAGGTGCCCGTGCAAATACCATAACGTGAATTGAACTGAGCTGCGCCACTGATCGCGTCAGCTGGAAACAGCTCATGCGTACAGGCTCCGCGGCCGAAGGCGGCGCTTTCTCCAGATAACAAATTGCGGCCGATCCAAGTGCCGTACATGGTGCTTAAAATTCGTGCGCCCGGCGCGAATACAAAGCGATCGCCCAGCTGATTGGTGCCTTGCGATAAAGGGTAAAAAGTTTCGCAGCCGGTAGCACCCGCTTGCGCGCATCGGCCAGTAGGTTCAAGGCGATTTTCACTCCATGGGTAGTCGGTTAAGTCTGTTGCACCGGCGCTCGTAACAGCTGAGTTAAGGCTCGACCCATTGGGCTGATTCGGGCCATCATTCCCCGCTGCGGCCACTAAGAACACTTCTTGTGCGCCGGCCGAAGCAAGCAGCAAATTTAGCGGGGATTCTGACTCCTCTTTTTCAAGCGAAGCCTGCACGGCAAGCGGCACCTCCGGCTGCCAGCTCATACTAATAATCTGGTTGCCGTGCTGTTTAGCCATCCGCACCATGAGCTCAAGCGCATCTGCAGCGGTGTTAGTGCGATACATCGCCAAACTACAAGTTGGGCAAACGCCTACTACGCCTTGCCCATTAATCGCCGCCGCGATAATACCTGCCGCATTCGAGCCGTGCCCGGTCAGCGCATATTGATCCAGTGCAAAGGGTTGGTTGTTCCGATCTAGCGGGCGCACCGGGTTGCTTTCTAGACCAGAGGGCTGCGTTGCAGCGTAAGTACTCACGGCCGTCTTATCAATAAACTCTAGTGCGTCATTTCTTAAGTCAGATGCGAAAAATTGCCCCGATCCGGCGTCGGCCCTATAAGTGAGTCCAATAGATAACTGATTGCGCACATTCGCGTTTAGATCTGGGTGATATTTCGATGCGCCAGTGCAATTGCCAACCCCTTGGAAAAACTCCAAACACCCATCGGCCAAACCCCAGTCGACCACCGCGATATTCGCTGTGCCATAAAAACCTTGGCTAGGGTTATTCGAGGTCGTAGTGGAGCCCAACAAATCCCACGCAGCGGGTGCGCCGATTTTAAGGTGCCCCCATTGGGTAATTGAATTAGTCTGCATTTGCGTTTGCATGCCGGGCCCCGGCAGGCTTAGAGCAGGTGCAGTGGCATACGGATTGCGCGGTAGCTGAGTTCCAAAAGCACCTTGCCAATTGCCGGTCGGCGGCGCGGCGGGGTTAAAATACGGATCCGTGACGGCGGCTAAGGGGCGAAAGCGGCGCACCAGCTGCTGGCCTTTCCACTCAATATCGGGGTGGTTTGCCAAGCGCTGTGCCAGCGCCCCCGGATTGGCAACGATCGGGAATTCTAGCCGCACGGTGCGCGCTAATTTACGCAAGGGGTGGGTAGGATCGCTTGGCAGCAGCTTGCTATCTAGCGCAGGCCCAGGATCGTAGCTTCGCATCAACATTGGCCCGCCAAGTGCGGCACGCGCATTCGGGTTGGCCTCAAGGTTTTGCAGCCAACGCTTGGCATTTAGCGTTACGCTAGGCTTAAGCCGCACGTAAAAAGCTGGGCCCGTCGTAGCGCCAGTGCCATTTGCGGGCTGGGCTTGCACTAGGGCCGGGATAAAAGCAATCGTGGCGGCGGCTAAAAATGCAGCGGTACTGTGTATAAATGACATTGGCGTTCCCCAGGGTTAGTTTTGGATTGGCAAAGCAATCTCGTGCAAATTGACACAATGGGGGGGGGGATTTGCAATACTCTACAAAACAATTTTAGGGGGAAATATGCGCCTTGCCCGTTCCACGTGGATCAAAACTGCTTTTGCTCTTTGCAGCGGATTAGCTTGCGAAGCTGCCGCCGCCGCGCTACCAATCGAGCTCATCTCCGTCAATACCTTAGGGCAGCAAGCCACGCTCAGTTTTGGCAATGAACGAAATGCGGCCACCAATAGCACCTCCGGTATCTCGTTTGATGGCGCGCGCATTGGCTATATAACCCGGGATCGGTCTTTTGCGCTGGACGGCGTAGCGCCATTTGCAAGCATCTATGCACAGCTCATGCAATGGCGGCGGGCGATCCCGGGTAGTGTTAAGTCGGTGCAAGCGCCGGTGGGGCAAACCACAGTAACTGCTTCAACCTTTGACAAACCCGGCAGTGAGTTTTGCTTCAAGGCGATTGACAGGGACTATGTCACAGGAAAACAGCATGGCAGCAATTTTTTTTGCAAGCAGGCCGATGGTTCATATCAGTATGCCGGGGCGTTCGGCCCTAATAACTATTTACCCAGTTTTGTGACTTCATTCCGGGGAGGCGCAGGCTTTGATATCTCCAAATTTAACTACGATTTCGGCGATACCGGCTTTGGCTTTCAAGTTGCGGTGCGTGATCGAAGCTCCGGTGCCATCGATTTTGTCAGCGTCAATAACCAGGGCGATTTGGCCTTCGTCGGCGCAAACATATCTTGCAATCAAGATGCCTCCTTTTGGCCTTATGCCGAAGTGTCCAATGATGGCCGCTATGCGCTGTTTGATAGCTGTGCGCCAAATTTAGTGCCCGGTGATTCAAGTGTTAGCCGAGAAGGCACGGATCTATTTGTGCGTGATCGTGTGCTGCGCACCACGACCCGCATTATGCGTGATGACGGCCAAGAGTTTAGCGGATCGATGTATGACTATGATTTGAGCCGCGATGGCCGCTTTGCGGTATTTGCCGCCGATGGTTTGATGACCCAAGATTGCGCCGAGCTCTTCGGCCCGCACGCGTATCTCTATGAAATTGCCACTGGGCGCCTGGAATGTATTTCGCGCGATGTCAATGGCGAATTGACTGACAATGCCATTTTCCAAGTTGCTGCGCGACTGCAAATCAGCGATGACGCGCGTTTTATGGCGTACACCACCCGCGCAGCGCTGGACCCGCGCGACACCAATAACGTGCCAGACGTGTATTTGTACGACCGAATCAAACGCCGTTCGGTGTTGATTTCCGACACCCACGATGGCCAAGTGTCGAACGATTGGAGCACCTTCCCGCTGATTTCTGGCGATGGCAATTGGGTGGTGTTTCAATCATTTGCCAGCAACTTGATACCGAACGATCAAAATGGCCGAATCGCTGATGTGTTCGTGCGGGATTTAAGGCCGCTGCGGGCAGGCGAACTGCCAATAACACCGGTGTCGACTTTGAGTGTCGGCAGTCTCGTTATTTTAGTTGCTTTAACTTTGGGATTTGGTGTTTTTGGTGTGCGGCGGTGGGTCTAGAGGCAAAAAGTAGCTGGAAAACATTTGGGGAAAAATATGCGCCTTGCCCGTTTTACATGGATAAAAACTGCTCTTGCCCTTTGCAGCGGATTTGCTAGTGGGGCTGTTGCGGCCGCTGCGCTGCCGATCGAAATCATCTCCGTCAATACCCTAGGGCAGCAAGCCACGCTCAGTTTTGGCAACGATCGGTTTACTGCCACCAACGGCACCTCCGGCATCTCTTTTAATGGTTCGCGCATCGCATATACAACCCGGGATAGAAATTTTGCGCTGGATATGCAAGCGCCAGCAAGCCAATATGGGCAGCTTATGCAATGGCGTAGGGGTGTTCCTGGCAGTATCAAGTCAGTGCAAGCGCCAGTGGGGCAAACCACAATCACGGATTCTACCTTTGACAAACCCGGAAGTGAATTTTGCTTCAAAGCATTTGGCAGAGATTTCGTTACGACAAAACAGACCGGCGTTAATTTTTTTTGCAAGCAAGCTGATGGCTCGTATCAGTATGCTGGGGCGTTCGGCCCGAGTAACTACTTGCCCGACTTTGTAGTGTCGTTCCGCGGCGGCGTTGGATTTGATATTTATAAATTTGATTACAATAGAGAGGTTTCTCCTCTGGGCATCCAGGTCGCCGTGCGTGATCGAAGCACCGGCACTATCGATTTTGTCAGCGTCAATAACCAGGGTGAGTTTGCCGCTAACGATACAGTTTTAGCAGATTGCAATTCAGATGCATCATTCTGGCCCTACGCCGAGGTATCTAATGATGGCCGATACGCCGTGTTTGATAGCTGTGCGCCCAATCTGGTGCCGAGTGATACCAGCGTAAGCCGAGAAGGTACGGATTTGTTTATTCGCGATCGTGTGTTGCGCACCACCACCCGCATCATGCGCGATGACGGCCAGGAATTTAGCGGCGCGATGTATGACTATGATTTGAGCCGCGATGGCCGCTTTGCGGTATTTGTCGCGGATGGCCTAATGACCCAGGATTGCGCCGAGTTCTTCGGCCCGCACGCGTATCTGTATGAAATCGCCACTGGACGCTTGGAGTGTATTTCGCGCGATGTCAATGGCGCATTAGCTGACAACGCCATTTTCCAAGTTTTTGCACGTATGCAGATCAGCGATGACGCCCGTTTTATGGCGTACACCACCCGCGCAGCGCTGGATCCACGTGATACCAATAACGTTCCGGATGTGTATTTGTACGACCGAATTAAACGCCGCTCGGTGTTGATTTCCGACACTCACGATGGTCAAGTATCGAACGATTGGAGCACCTTCCCGCTGATTTCTGGCGATGGCAATTGGGTGGTGTTTCAATCTTTCGCCAGCAACTTGGTTCCGAACGATCAAAATGGCCGAATCGCTGATGTGTTCGTGCGGGATTTACGGCCGCTGCGGGCAGGCGAGCTGCCAATGACACAGGTGCCAACGTTGAGTTTCAGCAGCCTCATTATCCTGGCAGCCTTAATTCTGGGATTTGGTGCTTTTCAGCTCGGCGAATTGTCTAGAGGTGAAAAGTAGCCAGTAGGTCATCAGACTTCAAGTTTGGCGCTACTTTCCAAACAGCTCACTAAAAAAACTATGCATACGCGCATAAGCGCGCTTCGCAACCTTTTCATCGTAGTGCGCTTGGCCAAGCATTTTCGCATCGACGTCGGTAAAGGAATGCACCGCGCCGCCGTAGCTGACCAGCTCCCAATTTGCTTTTGCGGTGCGCATTTCAGCTTGGAACGCGCTGACTTCTGCGGCGGGCACGTACGGATCTTCGGCGCCGTGCAGGGCGAGGACGTTAGCCGTCATACTCGAAATTGGCAATGTAGGGCTGGCACTTAATCCGCCGTGAAAGCTCACCACACCGGCAACATTCGCGCCGCTGCGCGCCATTTCAATCGCGGTGGTGCCGCCGAAGCAAAAGCCAATCGCGCCCAATTTGCTCGCATCAAGGCTTACTTTTCTTGCTTTACCTGCATTGATGAGCTGCGCCAACGCCGCGTTTACGCGCTCACGCATCAATGCGCGATCAGTTTTTACTGCGCCTGAAACCTTGCCCGCTTCAGCTGCATCTTTTGGGCGCACGGCTTTGCCGTACATATCTGCCACCAGCACCACATAGCCCATATTGGCGATCAGCTCGGCCTGTTTTAAGTTGGCTTCATTGATGCCCATCCAGTTCGGAATTAGCACCAGGCCGGGTTTTGCGCCCACTTTAGCATCGCCAATTAGCACGCTCGCGACTTCGGTTTCGCCGACTTTGTAGCTGATGACTTCACGCGTGAGCGCGGCATTTGCGCTGGCGCTGATAAACATGGCTGCGCTGGTGGCAAGGCCTATGAAGGTTGCTGAGAAATTCATCGGGGTTTCCTAGATTAATGTGGGAAAAACTGGGCGACGCGCTATTAGACAAAGCCATGGCAAAGTGTACGTTTGACTTGTCAATTTAGCCATCTGGGCTTATGAAACCCAACTGAGCTTAACTTGTAGCAGGAGAAATTAATGAGAAGCGCACTCGACTGGTTTGAATCGTTGACAGGATTCTATGAAAGCAGCGCGGCTGTAGTGGGCGCATGACTTCTAGAGCCAATGGGCGCGAGCGCGATTTTCAGGCAGACCCAGCAAACGCGAGGATCTTTTTCGGTTTGCTGCTTAAAGCTTAGGCTGGTGAAGTTTACGGGCGCAAACCAAACTGATGTTTTTTTTGGGTAATCGCGTCTCCATCTCTTGGGTTCGCGCAGGTTGTAGCGCTGAAAGCGCGTCACAAGGTAGCCTGGGGTAACGCCCCAGGTCTCGGTGCACCACACTTTAGAGCCCTGCAAGGGCGACACAATGTGTATGCCAACCAGTTTGTGTCGCCCTTTGGGCTGCCAAAAGCAGCAAGCCAATGGCGAGACTTGTTCCGATTCAAGTAATGGATTCACCGAAAAAAATCGGCATGGGAACTGCTAGCTGGCAGCTTTGAAGGGCAAATGAGCGAGGCGGATATTGCCTATCTGTGCGCGCCGATGGGCCACACTACTTAGGCAAATCACGCTGCCTACAGCTTAAGTTGACGTACTTGGCTTTTTGAAACTTCCTCACTATCCCGATGCCTCTCAGTTCACTGGCAATGTCATAGTTTTCATTGACGGTGCAGCCATTGGCAGCCGCGAACCGCTTTAACGGTTCAAGATCGGAGATGGCTTTTAAAGTCACGCCCAAGCCTTCGCTCACGCAACAGCCGACGTAGGTCGACGTATATTCTTCTTCGATTACGATCAATTTTTGCCCCATAAACGGCGCGGGACTCAGCAACACCCAGTAATCCGTGTAGTCCGCGCGTTGGTTGGGCTTTTTGACCAACCAGCCCGCTTTGATATAGGCCTGAATCGCCGGGCCTGATTTGGCGGCGCGTTCGCTGCGATCAGCGTTGAGCATCATTGCTTGTTTAAGGCTGTCTGCTAGGGCTTCGGCTGAAATTGGTTCTGCAGCAATTGATGTACCGTGGAGGATCGCGGTAATCCAAACGCATGCTGAAATTAGTGTTCGCATCATCCTGGATTCTTGTCTTCACGTTTACGCAAGTCACTCTCAAAGTAATCCGTGTAAGGTACGGAACGACTCTACATAGAAAGTGCGAATTCGCCATATTGTTTTGACGCTTTTTTCGGCCATTCTCAATTCAATTGGTTATGAGTGGAATCGAACCACCGACCTCAGCATTATGAGTGCCGCGCTCTAACCGTCTGAGCTACATAACCGAGCGCGAAGTGTGCGGTGCCATGGCAAGGCAGTGCAAGCTTTGCGACGATTCTTCTATACCGGAATTTAACTTAGCTTGGGCTTGCGCTAGCGCAGCAGGAACTTCAACATTTTGTCGGCAAGACCTTTGAACGGCGGTTTCAGCAGCCAAAAGCTGGACCAACCAGCCTGCTCAAACACCGGCATGGCTTTCGTGAACGTCAAAAAACCGGCATGCCCGTGGTAATGACCCATGCCGCTTGGGCCTACGCCACCAAAGGGCATATTGTGCTGGGTGATGTGCAGCGCGCAATCGTTCAGCGTTACGCCGCCTGCGGTTACTTGGCTCAGCACTTTGTTCCGTCGGCTGGATTTATCATCAAACAAATAAAAGGCCAGCGGACGCGGATGCGCGTTGACGTAATCAACGGCTTCTTCAATGGCGCGATAGGTCAAAACCGGCAAGATCGGCCCGAAGATTTCATCTTGCATCAGGCGCATGTCCGGTTTGGAGTCGAGTACAAGTGTCGGCGGGAATACATTGCTATCGTCTGCGGGCAGATCGCCCTCGCAAATCGAAATGACTTTCGCGCCTTTCTCGGCGGCATCGGCCAAATAGCCCCGTAAACGCTGTGCTTGGCGGGTGTTGACGATGCTGGTGTAGTCTGGATTGCTCGCGAGTGCCGGATAGCTTTGGCGAACCTCAGCTTCAAACGCGCTCACAAAAGCATCCCGCTGCGCTTCCGGCAGCATGACGTAATCGGGTGCGATGCAGGTTTGCCCAGCGTTGAGCAGCTTCATCGCGGCGATGCGTTTTGCGGCGTGGACTACATCAAAATCCGGCGCAATGATAGTGGGCGACTTCCCGCCCAGTTCCAGCGTCACCGGCGTTAAATTGCGCGCAGCGGCGGCCATGACGAGTTTGCCAACTGCAGTCGAGCCGGTAAACAGCAGATGATCAAGCGGCAAAGCAGATACCGCAGCCGCCAATTCCGGCCCGCCGAGCACCACGCTGACGCGCTCGCTCGGGAATACTTCGGCCAGCAGCTTAGCCATCAGCGCCGAGGTACGCGGCGTGTTTTCACTGGGCTTTAAAATCACGTGATTGCCCGCCGCAATCGCAGCGGCTAACGGACCCAAGCTCAGCATAATCGGGTAGTTCCACGGCGCTAGCACGCCAACCACGCCAAGCGGCTTATAGATAATTCGCCCGCGCGCTGGCCACGCTTTAAAGTCAATCGGAACACGCTTGTCAGCCATCCAGCTGCGCAAATGTTTGCGCATGTGTTTGATGTCCTCTAATACCATCATGACATCAGCGATCAGGGTTTCATGCTTCGAACGTCGGCCAAAATCGGCCGAAACAGCCTCGCACAGCGCTTCCTTATGCTTAAGTACGGCCGCGCGTAACCGCGCTAAATCATCCATGCGCTGGCTGTAGCTGGGGGTTTGCTGCATCCACGCGGTGCGCATCATGCCAAGTAGCGCGCCTAGGTCAAGCTCGGGAGTGATTGCATCAACACTTGAATTTTCTAGCTTGGAATCGGTCATTTCGCTGCTCTGGCTGGTGTGCGATCCGCAGTATAGCGCCGCATTGAAGCGCTGGTAGGTGGGCTATGGCGCAATTGCGCGCAAAAGCCCAATCCGCACTTTTAGCATTCGACTTCAGCGGGCGCGCGTGGCAGTCTCACGCTATTGTTTTGACTAATTCGCATAGGTTATCGATGGACTCACCACAAAGCCCGGGCAGCCAAACTGCCGTTTTGACGTCAGTCGCGGCGCAGGCACTGTTGAAGGCGGCACTAGCGCAGCTCAACGAAATTATCGTCGGTAAACCGGGAACGGTTAGCTTGGTGGTGGCGGCGCTTTTGGCCGGTGGACATGTGCTGCTTGAAGACTTGCCAGGAGTGGGTAAAACCACGCTCGCGCATGCGTTAGCCAGCACGTTTAGCCTGCAATTTCAGCGCGTACAGTTCACCTCGGATCTATTGCCTTCGGATTTGGTCGGTGTGTCGGTTTTCCGGCGCGAGTCGGAGCGTTTTGATTTTATTCCGGGGCCGATGTTTACCGAGCTGCTATTGGCCGACGAACTCAATCGCGGCAGCCCGAAAACCCAATCCGCGCTGCTTGAAGCCATGGCCGAAGCGCAAATTACCGCCGATGGGCAAACCAGGGCGCTGCCGGATCCGTTTTTCGTTATCGCTACGCAAAACCCGCTTGAACAAGTCGGCACTTTTGCGCTGCCGGAATCGCAGTTAGATCGCTTTATGCTGACGCTGCAAATGGGCTACCCGGATGCAACAGCTGAGCGCGCGTTGCTGATGGGCGAGGATCGTAAAAAGCTAATTGCCAGAGTCAAGCCGTGCATTTCGACCGAGCAATTACTCGCCATCAAAGCCCTGGTTGAGAAGGTGAAGGCTTCCAGCGCATTACTGGATTACTTGCAGCGCTTGCTGCGCGCCAGCCGTGAACATCCGTCGATTCGTTTTGGCTTGAGCCCGCGCGCTGGCTTGGCCTTGCTGAAAATTACCCGCAGCGTCGCGCTTTTGGCGGGGCGCGATTATGCGATACCCGAAGATGTGCAGCAGGTGTTTGTCGCGCTCACCGCGCACCGGCTTAGCTTAAACGACAGCGCGACGAGCGCGCGGGCGGTTGCGCGCGCGGTGCTTGAGCAAGTTTCAGTGGTGTGAGCCTTGTGAGCTTGGCCTGGAAGCCGCCGCGTCGCGGATTAAATCAATCATGTTGACTTGGCTGTGGCGCTCGAGCGGCGCTGGGCGTTGGTTCAACCGCCAGCGGCAAAAGCTTACCCGCATGCTGGCGAAGCGCGCCGGGCGCAGCTTGCCGATTACGCTGTCGCAAAATCGCATTTACGTGCTGCCAAGCGGCTTTGGCGTGCTGCTGGCAGTCGCGCTATTTGTTGCCGCTTTTGGCGCGCTGAATTACAACAACAACCTAGCGCTGGCGTTTAGCTTTTTGTTTTGCGTGCTGGGGTTTTTATCGGTGCATGTGGCACATCGCAATTTACTGCGCTTGAGCCTGACCCACGTAAACACCGGGCCGGCTTTTGCCGGTGGCGAATTACTAGCCAGCTGCACCTTTGCCGCAAGCGACGCTAGGCCGCGCACCTGTTTGCAAGCTTACTTTGATGATGCGCCGCCAGTTGATTTTGAACTGCAATCGAGCAGCGAAGTTGAGTTGCGGCTTCGCGCAGCAAAGCGCGGCCTGCTGGAATTGCCGCCAATCAGCGTGCGTACCGAATGGCCATTTGGGCTGTTCGTCGTGTGGTCGCACCTTTGGCCTGAGCAATCCGCCCTCATTTACCCCGCGCCGGAAGCCAATCCGCCCGCACTGCCAGAAAGCACATCGCAGCGCCAAGGCCACGCCATGCAAATAGGGGAGGAAGATTTGCGACACCTGCGCGACTATCGCCCGGGCGATGCGCCACGCCGGGTGGCCTGGAAAGCCTCCGCCAAACGCACGCATCTACTGACGCGCGAATTAGAAGCGCCTAAAAATGCCGATATTGTGCTGAACTGGGAAGCGACCGCCGGGCTAGAACTTGAAGCACGGCTTTCCAGATTGGCAGCGTGGTGCTTACGCGCCCAAGCCGAGCAGCGCCAATTTGAGCTGGTGCTGCCGAACACGCACATTCAACGCGCCAGCGGGCCGGAGCAATTGCATAAGTGTTTAAGGGCCTTGGCGTTGTATTGAGTTTCCATTCGCCTCGTCATTTAAAGGCGTTAGCGTTGCATTGAATGTACATTCACCTCGTCATTCCCGCGCAGGCGGGAACCCAGGCGCAGTGTCAACATGCGATTGAGTTGCCCTTTGCGACAAACAAAAAACCACCGAGCTGCAGTTGCGGCTCGGTGGTTTTTAGAACCACCGATTAACCTTTATGGCACACATCTATCGATGGTTCCGCCGTAAACAGGAGCGGACCAAGCGCTACAGGTCAAACCCTGACACGCGCGAACTTTGAACGTGTTTGCGCTTCCGGTCGCCTGGCTGCCATTGGTGGCGCAATATGGCGTTCCAAACGGCAAAAGATTAAGTCCTACTGTGCGAATTGTTCCAGTCTTAATGCTACCGGTAACGGTTGCACATGCCTCCTGAACTTCATAGTCACCCGAGTGGCCAACATTTGCGTCCCACTGAATCCCATTGATGCAGTTCGGATTGGTTGGTGCAGGATAAACGCGTGAGTTGGTGACCGCATTGAGTACGCAAGAATTCGGCACCGCCGACCCTACCGTACTCCAAACCCCATCATCCGTCACATCTTTGGCAATAACCTGAAAAAACTGCGGCTGTGTCGCGGATATCGAAAAGTTCGTTACAGCTTGGATAGTTGGAGTTTGCGTGGCAGCTTCCAAACCCGCTGCAGTGCTGGCGAAGCGGACTCGGTATTCGGTGGCAACCATGATGCTCGGCGCTGTCCAGCTTAAGTTGATTTGCCCGCAGGTGGCGGTGGAGGCCATAATTCCTTGGGGAAGAGTCGCTTGGCGAAATGCAGATTCCAAATTGGGCTGTGGAATATTCGCCGATACCCACAAACTGCTGACTGGTTGGCCCGAAGCTTTAAGCAGTGCCGCAGCTTGCATGCCCGTGATGTTCGGAAAGCGATGCCTGATGCGGGCAATCGCACCCGCTACCGCAGGCGCACTCATGGACGTGCCTGAGCGCAATTCTCGGCTGCCACCGCGCTTGCTTGCGCAAATCGGCGTGTTGGAATCGGTTGAATCCGTGCAAGGGTTAGGTGTGGTCTGAAAGCCAACCGCAACATTCGCACCACCCGGCGCAACGAAATCTGCAAGGCGTTCTGCAAATCCAAAATTTGAATACGGCATTGCTTGCGATTGCTTATTGGTGGCAGCCACCGCAATAACCCCCAATTCGCATGCTGGTGTGCTTAGGCCGAAGTCATTGCCGCCCGTACGAAGATTGCCGGCCGACGCTACCACCGCCACCCCAATATTGGTTAACGGAAATACCGCTGGATATAAGCCAGGTGTGTGCGCAAGGCAAATCCCAAGATCCCAGCTTTCAGAGGGTAGGGGAACATAGCCAAAACTCATATTGACAGCGGCGAGTTTTCGATTGTTCTCAATCGCGTTGGTATGCACCCAATTGAGCGCGCTGACGATATCGATATCTTTGTGTTCGCTTATGTAAGGCACGTTTGGCTCGGTCGCGAAATTTGGATTGTTCGCCAGCGATTTTGTCTGTACGGAAACAATTCTAGCGGAAGGTGCAAGGCCGCTAAGATTGGGGTCCGTGGTTGAGCTACTCGCTGCGATCCCGGCCACATGAGTGCCATGTCCGCAATTTTGAAGGGCAGCATTAAAAAGAGAATTAGTGCTCGCGCAAGGCGCGCCTTTAGAGGGTGGACCATTGCCCGTTGTGCTACATAAACTAGGAAGTGCGCCGCCGCCAATAACAAACGTGCCGCTAGCGGTGCTAAAGCAAGCGCCTGCCACCACGCGATTACCAAATTCTGGATGCGAAATATCCACCCCAGAATCAACAATGGCAATGGTTTGATCCGAAATGGAACTCATGGGCACGCCGCTGCTGACCATCACTTGATTGACCTGCCGCAGCATAGGCTGCGATGCGCCGTAGTAGGAAAAATAGTTGACTTGACTATCCAGCAGCAGCTGATCCAGCCCGCTTGCGGTGAAAGCCCCGTGCAGCATCGGCGTTAGCGAAGCGCTTCTAAGTGCGCCCTGAAATAAGCCCGCATAGCGTAGCTCAAAGGCTGCAACCTCGGCGGCTAAGCTTTGCTCGCGCTGAGAAATATCTGACATCATTCGCAGCGCGTTTTTATCGGGCAGGGTCAACATAATGTCAATGCGAACGGTGCCTTCCGCCAAAGCGCGGGCGCGCAGCGTGGCGAAATTCTGCTGGGATTGGCTAGAGAATGTGGATTTGTCTTTGTTCACCGGCAATGGCCCCGCAAAAGCGGTTTGCGCTAAACCCAACGCTAATGCCAAACTGAATGAAATTAGATTTGCCCCCCCCCTCACAAATCGTGGAGAATGGACAGGATTTTTGAGAAAAGTCATAAATTGCTCGTTTGAAGTCGCTGAGAAAGTTCAGCGGTTCAACCATAGCGCCCAGTCAATAGTTGGAGTCACCTAATGAATTTGTGTAAACGCGCGCAATTATTTTATATTTCTGTAATATTATGCTTTTGTGTCAATTCAATCGTAAGCGCTCAGGCAGTGCCAAGCATTGATCTAAGTTACCGTGCCGAGCTTGTTCCACCGCCGCCTTATCGAATTGGGCAGCACTTTACGTTTCGGCAGATCGTGACCAACCACTCAACCCAATACTTTACCTATGCCATTATCAAAGCGGTTACGCCCATTCCACCCAACACACTACCGTTTGATGGATTTAACCCAACAAGTGGTTTCTCAGGGTGCAATGTTTGTTTGAGTGAAGTTTGTCTTGAAACGCCGGAAATTGGTCCCCAACAATCAGCAGTCTGTGAGAGTAGGTATGTGGCGGTGAATTCTGTTCGCAACCCTGCGCGGCAACGCTCAACGGTTTTCCACGCCTTCAATATCGCTACCGATCCTAACCCCAGCAATAACGAAGATCAGGTCAGTTTTGAAATATTACCTGAGCCGATAGTTTCCGTGCCTTTGAGTGCTTGGAGCTATGGATTGATGAGTTTGCTAATGATAGGCGCTGGCTTTTTAGCGGCGCGAAAAATCTGAATTGCGTGCGATATTTTTGATCTTACTTATCGTTTTCGCTTCAAGTGCAAGCGCTCAAGCAATGCCAGGCATTGATCTAAGCTACCGTGCCGAGCTTGTTCCACCGCCGCCGTATCGAATTGGCCAGCAGTTCAAATTACGAATGATAGTTACCAATCATTCAACCCAATTTTTTACTTACGCAATTGTTGAACCCATTCAATCGATCCCACCGAACGTGCCGCCATTTGATTTAATAACGTCGTCTGGACCCATAACAAATTGTGATGTGTGTCTAAGCGGCCAATGTTTTGAAACGCCTGTGATCCTTCCGCAGCAAACGATCATTTGCGAGCAGGGCTTGAGAGCGGAAAGCTCCTCTCGCAATCCCGTTCGACTACGTGCAAAGGTATTCCACCCCTTCAACATTGCAACAGACCCCAACCCAAGCAATGACCAAGATCAGGTCAGTGTTGAAATCTTACCTGAGCCGATTGTTTCTGTGCCGCTTTCCCCGTTGAGCTACAGCCTAATGAGCTTACTGATGCTGGGATTGGGTGGTTGGGCGCTACGGCGTATTTAGGGCGTGTTGTTCTAAAGCCGAATCCCCGAAATCAACATGATCCATTCGCGGATCTATTCACGGCACTTTTCTACGCATAAACGCGTCAAAAAGCGGCACGGTAAATTGCACATCGCCATGCTCGGGGCTGTAAACCATGCCTTTGCGGATCAGCGAGGCGCGCACCGGCGCGACTTGGTTTACCGCGCGATCTAGCTTTAACGCAACGTCACCGCTTCGATAGGGGCCAGGCCCAAGTTCTGCCATTGCCCGCAAATAGCGGCGCTCACTCGGCGTTACCCGATCAAAGCGAACCCTGAAAAACGATGCGTCTAACTCCGCAAGTGCGATGCTGTTGGCGATTTGCACGTCGGCACGGCTAATCGGCGATTGCAGCGCAACATCCCAGGCGTGTTTGCCCCATTCCTGCAAAAAGTACGGATACCCCGCCGTTTGCAGGAAAATTTCATCAAGCGCTGCATTTTCGAACTCCACATCGGCCTGTTGGGCCGGTTCTACCAATGCAAGCGTCGCTTCTTCAATGTTCAATGCGCCGATTGATGGGAACTCAAACAGCCGCTCAGCATAGGATTTTGCACTACCCATTTGCGCGACTAACTGCGGCAAACCTGCACCGATCAAAGTAAATGGCAGCGCGAGCTGTGCGCATTTGTGTAGCGCGGTAATCAGTGATTGCAACTGCCGCTCTTCTACGTACTGCAGCTCATCTATGAGCAAAACAAAAGCTGTTTTACGCTCACGCGCGGCCTCGCCGACCGTCACAAATAGGCTGCTCAGATCCGCATCAAGATCGCCGCTGTCAGCAACGCCTTCTTCTCGCCCTAGATCGACACCGAACTCAATATCGGAGAACTTTAGCTTCATTGCACCGACAAACCCGCCCAGTGCGCGCAATGCCTTTTGAGTAAGTGCACTTGCAGCGTGCATGCGATCAAGCGCAATAAGTTCCGCGCGAAGTTTGGGCGCCAGCAACGCGGGCAAAGAACGTTTTTCCGGCGCTTCAACAAACACGACGTGCATGCCTTCAGATTCTGCATTTTGCCGAATTCGGTTCAAAAGTACGGTTTTTCCAACGCCACGCAGCCCGATCAGTAAAACGCTGCGCGCGGAAAGCCCAGCACGAATGCGGTCCAACGCAATGGCTGACTTTTCAATGACTTTGTCGCGTCCTGCCAGCATAGGCGGAAGCGTTCCAGCGCCAGGCGCGTAGGGGTTTTTTCTCGGGTTCATAGGTAAAGTATAGCTAAGTTATGCGATTATAGTTAGTTTTATTAACTTAGATAACTTAGATAACGTTTTTGATCTCCAAAGCAATATGGCAAACAGTAAATTGGCATACCTGGTGTCAAAGCCACTTAACCTACCGAGCAAACTCGCCGACTCAACTCCGGCAAGCCCGCCAAAATGGCCGCAGGCCCAGGCTGCAAAATAATCGGTGATTTGACTTCAAATAGCTGGCCGTTGCGCACCGCCGAAACACCCGCCATGCCGGGCCTTGCAACAACCTGTTCTGGGCGAAATTTTTTGCCACACCAGGAGCCTAAAATCAGCTCTGGATCGCGCGCAATAATTTCGGAATCATCCGGCAAGATTCGATCTTTGGCTAAGCTGGCTTGCGCCCGATCGGGGAATAGATCATCACCACCGGCAATACGAATGAGCTCGGCTACCCATTGGATTGCGCTGATGCGCGGCTCGTCCCATTCTTCAAAATATACGCGTGGACGACGTGTGAGCTTGGCAGCAGCGGCCATTGCAAGATCAACCTGCTGTTGCATTTGCGCGAGTAAAACTTCGCCTTCCGCCCTAGCGCCAACCAAACAGGCAAGCTGTAGGCAGTAATCGAAAATACCTTCCACCGAACGATGATTGCTAACCCATACGTTTACGCCGGCGGCAATCAAGGTGCGCGCGATATCGGCTTGAATGTCGGAAAAGCCAATCACTAAATCGGGCTTGAGCGCCAAAATCGCGTCAATTTTTGCGCTTAAAAATGCGCTGACCTTCGGCTTTTCTTTACGCGCCTGTGGAGGCCGCACGGTAAAGCCGGAAATGCCGACAATGCGATGCTGCTGCCCGAGTGCGTACAGTACTTCGGTCGGCTCTTCTGTTAGGCAAACGATGCGCTTGGGGAAGCGATCCAACAGCATTAACTTAGCCGCAGTAAAATCGCGTCTGCCTCAACAAAATCTCCGACGTTAACGCGCAGTTCGGCAATTTTTCCGGCCATCGGCGCCTTCAAGGATAGCTCCATTTTCATCGCTTCCATCACCAGCAGCTCTTGGCCTAAAGTGATTTCCTGATCCAGCGCCACTTTGACGGCCACAATGCGGCCTGGCATTGGCGCTTTAATGCGATCTGTCGCCACTTCGGCTTGGATTGCGGGCTCAAATGCGGGTTTTCGGGCCAGCGTGTAGCGGCGCGTACCATCGTGTATTTCTAGCTGGCCGCTATCTTGCTTGCGCAGGGATTGCAGCTCGCGCACGTCAAAAATACGCGCGTGCTGGTTTATTTTTAAGCTTAGGCGCTCGCCATTTTTGTCCAACCGAGCGTCGGTAATCTGCAGCTGTTGTGGCTTTCCGTGCAGATTAAAATCGAGCTGATAGCGCACCGCGAAACCGTGCGCGCTGACTTCAATGCGCTCGCCGCGATACTCAAAGGCGAGCGCGCGCTTGCCTTGATGCGCAATCCTAAAGCCATCGCTTTGTGCCCACGGATTGAAAGGATCAACGCTTAAACTGGCGCGGAATTGCGATTGGTATTCGAGCTGCTGTAGCTCGAAAACACAGGCTGCAGCCAGCACCTCTGCTGGCAATTCCAGCGCGGGTGCATAAATATTGGCAAGCTTGCGATCTAAATAGCCGGTGTCAATCTTGGCGTCAATAAAATCTGGATGCCGGATAAGCACTTCTAGAAAATCGATGTTCGATTTGATGCCGCCAATGCAGCTTGCTTGCAGCGCGTGCGTCAGCTTGGCCGTCGCCTGCGCGCGATCAGGCGCGTGCACAATGAGTTTGGCAATCATCGGATCATAAAAAACGCTGACCAGATCGCCTTCGGTAACGCCGGAATCAATGCGCGCCGCACCTTGTTCCGGAAAGCGTAGCCGCTCAAGCGTGCCGCTGGCAGGCAAGAACTGGTTTTCCGGATCTTCCGCGTAAATACGCACTTCAATCGCGTGGCCTTTGCCGATCAATTCGCTTTGCTGCCAGGGTAGCGGCTGTCCGCTTGCCACGCGCAGCTGCCATTCGACCAAATCGAGATCCAAGCAAGCCTCGGTAACCGGGTGTTCAACCTGCAGGCGCGTGTTGATCTCCATAAAGTAGAACTGTCGATCGGGGCCCATAATAAATTCGACCGTGCCCGCGCCGAGGTAGTCAATCGCCAAACCCGCCTTGACCGCCGCCGCGCCCATTTGTGCGCGCAGCTCCGGCGTTAGCAGTGGCGCTGGGCTTTCTTCGATGATTTTTTGATAGCGCCGCTGCACTGAACATTCGCGCTCGTTCAAATGCAACACTTGACCGCTTTGATCGCCAAATATTTGGATTTCGATATGGCGCGGGGTTTCGATGTAGCGCTCCAACAGCACGCGATCACGCCCAAAAGCGTTCTTGGCTTCGCGCTGGCACGATTCCAACGCGGCGTCAAAATCAGCCAGCGCGTGTACGATCCGCATGCCCTTACCGCCACCGCCGTGCGCGGCTTTAATCATCAGCGGAAAGCCAATTTTCTCCGCATGTTGGCGCAGCGTAGCCAAATCTTGCTCAGCGCCTTCATAGCCCGGCACCACTGGCACATTGGCGGCCTGCATCAGCGTTTTTGCACCTGCTTTGCTGCCCATTTTGCGCATGCTAGCCGAGCGCGGACCGATGAAAATCAGCCCTGCCTGCTCAACCGCATCAGCAAAATCGGCGTTTTCGCTCAAAAACCCAAAACCCGGGTGAATCGCTTGCGCGCCGCAGTGTTTCGCCGCTGCGATAATGCGATCGCCCAACAAATAGCTATCACCCGGCCTAGAGCCGCCGATGTGCACGGCTTGGTCGGCATTTTTGACGTGCAGCGCGTTGGCATCGGCATCGGAGTACACCGCCACGGTTTTGATGCCCAAACGCTGGCAGGTGCGGATGATTCTGCAGGCAATTTCGCCGCGATTGGCGATCAGTAGACATTGAAACATCGAATTTCCTAGCGTTTTGATTGACCCGCGCAGCGGCTGCGCAGCTCGTTGTATTTCGCCGCCTCGGCTTCTACGATTTGCCGAGCCACCGTTTCAATATTGACGATTTCGGCTTCAACGCGGGTTTGCTGCTGCGTGAGTTCAGCCTGCCAATCCGCACCGACTTTGCTTTGCCCGGCTTCTCTAAGCTGGCCTGCGATGCGCTCTCGCGAGCTAATCTGGGTTTTGTATTGATCGGCCAAACTGTACATATCTTGATCGGTTTTCACCTTTAGATTCGTCACTTCATCCGCACACGCACCGCTGAGCGCCGGCGGCAGCGAACGCGCGGCGCGAGCTTGATCAATTACCGCTGCTCCCGTGCTGGATTGCGTCCGCTGGCCAGCTTGTTTC
Organism: Rhodanobacteraceae bacterium; assembly: GCA_031422315.1. GTDB lineage: Bacteria > Pseudomonadota > Gammaproteobacteria > Xanthomonadales > SZUA-5 > JANNYA01. Next base: position 24,264 of record JANOQN010000026.1, on the reverse strand, counting down.
ATCACAGTGGCTTTATCGCCACGCTTACATGGCGTTTGGCTAAAGCTGACTTGGCCGGCGGGGTTGACGCACTTATAAATTGGATTGGCTGTTTGAGCGAACAAAAAAGCCGAAGAAAGCATGGAAAGCAGCATGAGCGTAGGGCGCCGTGAATTTTCTACACTTTACCTCAGCCGCAGCGTTTTCGCGCCTGAACTGTGCTGAATATTTGCGGAGCTTGTGGTGAGCCAAATTTGGCTCGAGGAAAAATGCATGTCGAGCGCAGTTTGGCTTTCTCTACGCTACATTGTACGTTTGCTTTGTGCGCGTTCACTGATACCGTTGACAGTTTCCAGCGGAGCCCAGCATGAATCTGCGAGATTTACAGTATTTGCTAGCGCTTGCGCAGCATCGGCATTTTGGCAAAGCGGCGGAGGCTTGTTTTGTCAGTCAGCCTACGCTTTCCACGCAGATCATGAAGCTCGAAGCATCGCTGGACGTGCAGCTGGTCGAGCGCAGTGCGCGGCAGGTTTTGTTGACCGAAGCGGGCGCGGCCATTGCCGTGCGCGCGCGCGCCGCATTGGCGGAAGTCGATGCAATTCGGGAAATCGCTAAACTTGCGCGAGCTCCCGATGCGGGCACGCTGACGCTGGGTGTGTTCCCTACGCTTGCGCCGTATTGGCTGCCGCATATTGTGCCGCGCGTACTCAAGCGCTTGCCAAAGCTTGAGTTGATGCTGGTTGAAGAAAAAACTGAAGCGCTCATTGAGCTACTGCTAGCGGGCAAGTTGGATGTGGCGGTGCTTGCCAAGCCGGTGGATGATGATCGGCTGAGTTCTGCTGATCTATTTGATGAGGAGTTTTTACTCGCCGTGCCGCGCGCGCATCCGCTAGCGGCACAAGCGCATGTCTCGCTGAGCGATCTAAAACCGCACCGTTTGCTTTTGCTATCAGAAGGCCACTGCCTACGCGAGCATGCGCTGGCGGTATGCGCGCAGGCGGGTAGTGATGAATTTGAGGGGTTTCGCGCCACCAGTCTAGAGACGCTGCGGCAAATGGTGGCCGCAGGCATCGGCGCAACGCTGCTGCCCGCACTTGCCACTCAAGCGCCTGTGCCAAATAACCCGGCTATTACGCTATTGAACTTCGAGCAGCCCGCACCGATGCGCTCGATTGCTTTGTTTTGGCGCAAAAGCTCGGCCCGTAGCGCGTTGTTTCAAAAACTCGTACCGCTGCTAGGTGCGGTGCCGCAAAGGCAGTGATCTTCATTCACTGTACAACGCGACTTTGATCTTTCTAACTTTCGCCCACGTATTACGAAGCCTTCCCAAACACCAAAGCCCCAGCCTGAGCATCCACGACGATCGTGTCTTTCGGCAAGAAGCGCCCTTGCAGCACATCTTTGGCGAGCGGATTTTCCAGCATGGTTTGAATCAATCGTTTTAATGGGCGAGCGCCATAGGCTGGGTCAAAGCCGTAGTGGCCTAGCAAATCGAGTGCGCTGTCGCTGACTTCTAAGCCTAAACCGCGCTCGTTCAGACGCTTGGATAAGCCCGTGAGTTGCAACTTGGCGATTTGGCGAATGTCGGCTTTTTCCAGCGGGTGGAACACGACGAGCTCGTCCAGGCGATTGATAAATTCCGGGCGAAAGTGGGTTTGCAAAATATCCATAACCGCGTTTTTCATGCGCGCATAATTTTCTTGACCAGCCAGTTCTTGAATTACCTGCGAGCCCAAATTGCTGGTCATGACGATCACGGTATTGCGAAAATCCACCGTGCGGCCTTGGCCGTCGGTCAAGCGGCCATCGTCTAACACCTGCAGCAAAACATTAAACACATCGCTGTGCGCTTTTTCGATTTCATCAAACAAAATCACCGAATAGGGCCGCCTGCGAACGGCTTCGGTCAGCGCACCGCCCTCTTCATAGCCGACATACCCTGGCGGTGCGCCGATCATGCGCGCGACCGAATGCTTTTCCATGTATTCGCTCATGTCGAGGCGAATCAGCGCGTCTTTGGAGTCAAACAAAAAATCCGCCAGTGCTTTGCAGAGCTCTGTTTTACCCACACCTGTGGGCCCCAAAAACATAAAGCTGCCGTTCGGGCGGTTCGGATCTGACAGACCAGCGCGGGTGCGCCGAATCGCGTTCGCAACTGCATTAACGGCTTCATCTTGCCCGATCACGCGGGTGTGCAGTACCGATTCCATATTGAGCAATTTTTCGCGCTCGCCTTCTAGCATTTTCGCGACAGGAATACCGGTCCAGCGGCTTAGTACGCCAGCAATTTCTTCGGCGGTCACGCGATTGCTAAGCAGCTTAAAGCCTTTTTGCTCAATCGCGCGCAGCTCGCCCAGCTGCTTTTCTAATTCGGGCAGTTTGCCGTATTGAATTTCGCCCATTTTGGCGTAATCGCCTTCCCGTTGGGCCACATCAAGCGCGAGCTTTTGCTGCTCGATTTGGGTTTTGATGTCGGTTTCGCCCTGCAGCGCAAGTTTTTCGCTCTTCCAGATTTCCTCAAAGTCGGCATAAGATTTCGCCAGAACTACAATCTCAGCTTCCAGCAGCCGCAGCCGCTCTCGTGTGGCTTCATCGGTCTCTTTTTTTAGGGCCTCGCGCTGGATTTTTAACTGGATTAAGCGCCGCTCAAGTCGATCCATTTCCTCGGGTTTGGAATCCATTTCCATGCGAATTTTGCTGGCCGCCTCGTCCATCAAGTCGATGGCTTTATCAGGCAGCTGGCGATCAGCAATGTAGCGATTGGATAGCGTGGCGGCGGCAATGATGGCAGGGTCAGTAATCTCGACGCGGTGGTGTAGCGCATAGCGTTCTTTCAGGCCGCGCAAAATCGCGATGGTGTCTTCCACGCTAGGCTCGCCCACCAGCACTTTTTGAAAGCGCCGCTCTAGCGCCGCATCTTTTTCGACATATTTGCGATATTCATCTAGCGTGGTCGCGCCGATGCAGTGCAAATCGCCGCGTGCCAAGGCGGGCTTCAGCATATTGCCGGCATACATTGAACCCACGGCTTTGCCGGCACCGACCATGGTGTGAAGCTCGTCGATAAACAAAATGACTTGGCCCTCTTCCTTCGCTAGTTCGCTTAGCACGGCTTTGAGGCGCTCCTCAAATTCGCCGCGAAATTTCGCGCCAGCAATCAGCGCGGCCATATCCAGCGAAAGCACGCGCTTGCCGCGCAGGCCCTCCGGCACTTCGTTGTGGATAATCCGCTGCGCCAAGCCTTCGACAATCGCAGTTTTACCGACACCCGGCTCGCCAATCAAAACCGGATTGTTTTTAGAGCGGCGCTGCAGCACTTGAATGCAGCGGCGAATTTCTTCATCACGCCCGATCACTGGATCCAGCTTGCCCTTCTCGGCCAGTTCAGTCAGATCAACGCAATATTTGCTGAGCGCCTGGCGATTGTCTTCCGCGTTCGCCGAGCGCACGGAATTGCCGCCGCGCGCGCGCTCAATGGCGCTCGTCAAACTGGCTTTACTAACACCGGAACCCAATAGCTGTTTGGCCAGCTCTGAGTTGTCATCACACAGCGCCAGCAGGAACAGTTCGCTCGCAATAAACTCATCACCGCGCTGTTGCGCCAAGCGCTCGCACACGTTGATCAAGCGCACCAAATCATTGCCGATGTTGATTTGCCCAGCGCTGCCGCGCACCGCAGTCATGCGATCCAAGATCGGCTGAATTTTGCGCTCCAACTCTGGCAAGTTTGCGCCCGCTTGTGACAGCAAAATTTTACTAGCGCCGGAACTGTCATTTAGCAGCGCCAGCAGCACATGTACCGGCTCAATCATCGCGTGTTCGCGGCTGAGCGCTAAGCTTTGCGCCTCGCTCAGCGCTGTTTGGAAACGTGCAGTTAGTTTGTCTTGTCGCATGATGAGTCTCACAAAATACCGCTCGGCGGCTATGCACTGATATATTGCGGCAGACTTACCGCGTTCAAGTCCAGTGACCCATTTTCACTTAGGGCAACTTTGGATCGTTTGATATGTATCAATGGAGCTCCAGCATGACAGTGCGGTTTAGAACATTTCCAAGCGCAGCGGGCATAGCCTTAACGGCGGTTTTGCTGATCGTGCAAACAGGGTGCTCACAATCTGCCGAGCCGATGATGCATGCGAAAGTGCTGCAATCAGGCGCACCTATTGCCGACGCGATCATTGTGCTGACGCAGTCAAAGCGACCGTTTTTTGGCAGTCTATTTTCTTCAGCCGATCCCAGTCGATGCGTCAAGCTCGGGTTTGTAAAAACCGATGCGTCGGGTGGCTTCACGCCGATTCAAGGCACCTATCCGACTGCGCTGGTTGCGCCCGGATTTGTCGGCCTAAGTCAGGTTGACACGATGGTTGACCAGGGCGCTTTCGTGCTGCGCGAGCAGTCTTTGCAAAGCAGTGAAAACTCGGAACAGTTCGGCCCGGAGTATCCGAGCGAAGCTGATGCGAATAAGGCGCGGCTCAGTTTTTTAGCCAGCGCCGAGGGTCAAAACTACACCGCATTTACCGTGCAGCCGCCGAACTCAGGCTTCAAGAATTTCCGCATGCTGGTCGTCAAGTATATTGAGGTGGCGCGCTCCAAGCCGTTCAAAACGCAAGTTGAGGCCGATGCTGCTTTAGATCGCAGCGCATTTGCGATAGCTGGGGGATTTGATGCTGATGCGGTGCTGCAAACGCTGGCGCGCTGCCATGCGGCGAAAATCAGCCAGCCCGAGCTTGGCGTTACCGTGCTACGCGCGATCGAGGCGGCGCTTCCGGTGGCAAAGCGCAGTTCGCAGCAGTCCGAGTATTTGCAGTATTTTGCTAAGCAAGTGGGCGTGACGCTTTAGTCTTTACTGCCTTAACCCGATTCCTACGAATCGAAGGCTTGACTTGGGTCAAATTTGCGCCGCTTGCGCCTTCATGCGCACAGACTCATTCCCAAGCCAGCGATCCAACGCATGATGTAGCCCGTAAATCACCGGCGTCATTAGCAATGCGATCATGACTTTATAGCCGTAGTTGACCATGCCAACCGCAAAAAATCGATCCAGCGGCCACTGCTGCGGTCCGAGTACGAACATGATGTACAGCACGACAAAGGTGTCGATAAATTGCGAAATCAGCGTCGAGCCGGTCGCGCGCGCCCATAGCCAGCGTTCGCCGGTCAAGCGGCGAATACCGTGAAACAGCCGCACATCAATAAGTTGTGCGAGTAAAAACGCCGTCACCGAGCCGCCAATCGCCCACATGCCTTGACCGAAAATCGCCGCAAATGCGGCCTGCTGGTCTGGCACACCATTGGCGGCAAATGCGCTTGGCCACCAAGAAGCTGGGGCGAGTTGAATGGCCAAATAGGCAAAGCCAAAGGCGTAAATAATCAAGCCGGTGGTCAGCCAGGAAATAAAGCGCACGCCTTTTCGGCCAAAATATTCGTTGATCACATCGGTCAACACAAACACCACCGGCCACAGCATAACGCCCGCGGTCAAATCGAGTGCGCCTTGCACGCCGAACAAGTCCCACATAATCGGCGCTTGCCCCAACGTTGGCCCCAGTGCAAATACTTTCACGCCGATAAACTCCGCCAATATCACGTTCGTTACAAAAAACGCGCACAGCACAAGAAAGAGCGTGGTAGACCGATTCGCGATCATTTAGTTGCAGGTGTTTTGGGCGCAGGCGCTTTCGGCAATCGCAAAAACGCCACGCTGCCAAGCAATAAAAACACCGAAAACGCCACCATGGCAGAAACGATATGCGGCCAAATCGGGTAAGCCGCCGCACTGGCTTGCTCAAACGCCAGCACCGAAGTCAGCGCGCTAAATGCTAGGCAAAGCCCGCTTTGCTGCAACACTTTCTGGCTGTGAGCGGTGCGCGCGATCAGCGCCAGCCAAACGAGCAGCGCAAAAAACGGCAGCAGCAATAGAAAACCTAACAAAGCCACTATGAGTCGGCCTCACGCAACAGTTCAAGCTGCTGTAGAACCTGTTCAACGCTGCCGCCGCCGTTGGCTAACACTTGGCCCGCAAGCTCATATTCGCAGCCTAGTTCAATGGTGCGAAACGCGCTGGCTGACGCTGTTTTGAGCGCCGCCATGGCAACGCCGCAGGATTTAGCGTCGTCAAACGCAATACTTTCCAGCAGCACCAATTTGTTGTCGGCTTGACTGAGCTTGAAGCGAAAGCCTTCGCTATCTTTGAAAGTGCTGAGCTTGGGCGGGGCGTGCTGGCCTTTTTTGTTTGAGACTGATTTTTCAGTGACTGAGTCCGCCATGCGTGAAGCCAAATCCGCCAGCGACCGTAAACCACACGCAGCCCGTACTTTCGCAATAAATGGTGCCGCAATAGCCCTAGCGCGCGCTCCGCCCGCCAATAGCGTGCGTTCAAGCCCAGCTGGATCGGCGATTAACGCGGCGTAACGCTCGCGTGCTGGCGCTAATTCTTGCTCAATTGCGTCCGTCACGATGGCTTTGACTTCACCCCAGCCAATGCCATCGGTGTAGCGCTGCTGCATGGCGCGCACTTGTTCGGGCGTGGCGAAGCCTTGATAAATCGCAAACAGCGCTGATTCGTCGACGTGTTTGGGCTCGCCCGGCAATTTTGAATTGGTCACCACGCCAGCGATGGCCTGTTTCAAATGCTTTGAATCTAGCCACAGCGCAATCGTGTTGCCGTAGCTTTTGCTCATTTTGCGGCCATCTAAACCCGGCAGTACCGCCGTGTTTACATCGACAGATGCTTCCGGCAGCGTAAAAATCGGCGCATCACCCGCAAATAAATGATTAAAGCGCGCAGCAATATCTCTTGCAATTTCAATGTGCTGCACCTGATCTTTGCCAACCGGCACACTGTGCGCGTTGAACAGCAAAATATCCGCCGCCATTAAAACCGGATAGGTGTACAGCCCGGCGTTTACGCCATGATCTAAGTCCAAACCGGCTTCGCTATTGGCGTCCACTGCAGCTTTATAAGCATGCGCGCGATTGAGCAGGCCCTTTGCCGCCACGCAGTTGAGCAGCCAGCAAAGCTCAGCGGTTTCAGGCACATCGGATTGGCGATAAAAAATCACCCGCGCCGGATCAAGCCCGAGCGCCAGCCAAGTCGCGGTGATTTCCAGCGTGGCCTGCTGAACTTTGCTGGCGTCTTCATTGCCAATTAGCGCGTGATAGTCCGCCAGAAAGAAAAAAGACGTTGCGCCGCTCTGTAGGCTCGCCTGGATCGCCGGGCGAATCGCGCCGACATAGTTGCCTAAATGCGGACTGCCGGTGGGCTTAATGCCGGTCAGCACGCGAATGGCGCTGGATGGATTTGGCAAAGTGGTCATAACTGGGCTCACAAAGGGCTCGCGTGTGGTAGTTAAAGTTGCGGCAATTTTGCGCCGTTTCAAGCCGTGCGCGGCAGTAACGCTAACAGTAATACGCGGCGCTGTTCGCCCAGCAACACATTAAATGTGCGCGCTGCTGCGGGCAAATCCATCACTTCAATGCCGATGCGTCGACTCAAAAAGGCCGCGCGCCATTGCGAACTTGGGAATTGGATGCGGCTGCTAGTACCTAATAACACCACGTCGGGTAGGCGTGCTGCTATTTCATCAACTTGGGTTAGTGTTAGCTCGCTAACGTCTGCTGCATCAAAATCGCCGGCACCATCGCCATCGGCCCAAAAACTGCTGGTAAATCGCTGTTCACCAATTTTTATTGCCAGCGTGTCAATTTGGGTAACGCCGCGATTGGGATTGCTTTGTTGGATGAATTGCATGATTTTGCTCGTCAAAAGCGCAAGTTGACTGATGCTAGCAAAGTGTCGGTAAAAAACTTGAAAAACCATCCTGTTCTAGATCCGCATACGCGGGAATGACGACATGCGACACTTCGAGTGTGACCTGGATGACCGCTGAAAATCAGTGCAAACACGCCCTACTTCGGCAGCGGAATCTTCACTTCTTTCGGATGCTTGCGATAAACCGTCGCAATATGGCCAATTTGTTGAACCAATTCTGAGCGGCTGGCACCGATCAATTCGCCGAGCCACAGCGACTTTGAGTCTCGATCCGGCGCACTGAGCCTGATTTTGACTAATTCATGAGATTCGAGCGCAATATTGAGCTCTTTTATGGTTCCAGGCGTAACGCCCTTTTCACCAATCATGACGAGAGGATGCAAAGAATGCGAAAGTCCGCGTAGATATCGGCGCTGATTAAGATTTAACGGCATGTCGGTACATAATGTCAGTTTTGCGAGAGAGTATCACCATTGAGCCGCAGTAAGAGCAGTACCCGCTGGTTGCAAGAACATTTTGCCGATACCTACGTCAAGCAAGCGCATGCGCAAGGCCTGCGTTCCCGCGCGGCGTTCAAGCTGGAATCGCTGCTGGAGCGCGATATCAAGCTGCGTCCAGGCATGATTATTGTCGACCTAGGCGCAGCGCCAGGTAGCTGGTCGCAGCTTGCGGCGCGCTGGTTAAAAGGCAAAGGCCGCGTCGTAGCGACGGACATTTTGCCAATCGAGCCATTGGAAGGCGTGGAATTTTTACAGGGCGACTTTACCCAAGCCGCTGTATTAAGCCAGTTTGAAGCGCTATTGGCGGGCGATAAAGCCGATCTTGTACTCTGCGATATGGCCCCCAACATGAGTGGTGTAACGGGCGTCGATGTACCTAAGGCGCTGTATTTATTAGAGCTGGCGGCCGATTTTGTAGAAAACTGGCTCAAACCGGGTGGAGATTTTGTATTTAAACTGTTTCAAGGGTCTGGCACCGACATTTTCTTGGCAACGTTGCGTAAGCGCTACGCCAAAGTAAACATCCGCAAACCGCCCGCGTCAAGAGCACGTAGCCGCGAAGTATACGTCGTAGCGACGGGCAAAAAGGTCTAGTAGAGTTCTACCAACGCATTGCACGCCGATTGCGTGCCCGGAATATCCGGAATATTCGGCACAGGAGATCGGAAATGAATGATTTAGTCAGAAATATCGTGCTTTGGGTGGTCATTGCGCTAGTGCTGCTTGTTGCGGTGCGCAGCTTTGGGCCAGAAAATATGGGCACGTTGCCAAGCGGCGAAGTCACCTATTCCGAATTTATGCAAGACGTTGATCAGGCCCGCGTACTCAAAGCGCGCATGGTTGACGACGGCCGGCGGATCACCTACGAAACGCAAGATGGCGGCAAGAAAACCGTCAACGTGCCACCACTGCACTTGACCTTGCCAGATCATTTGATCGAAAAAGGCGTCAAATTCGAAGTCGAAAAGCCCTCGACCGGATTTTCTTTCGTCGGGCTCTTTATGAATCTATTGCCGGTGCTGCTGATCATTGGTTTTTGGCTTTTCATCATGCGTCAAATGCAATCGGGCGGTGGTGGTCGCGGCGCGATGAGTTTCGGCAAGAGCCGCGCACGGCTGCAAGGCGAAGACCAAGTCAAAGTAACGTTTGCTGATGTCGCGGGCGTTGAAGAAGCGAAAGACGACGTCAAAGAGCTGGTCGAGTTTCTGCGCGATCCGGGCAAATTCCAACGCTTAGGCGGCAAAATTCCGCGCGGCATACTGATGGTAGGCCAGCCAGGAACGGGTAAAACGCTGCTCGCGCGCGCCATTGCTGGCGAGGCCAAAGTGCCGTTCTTTACCATCTCCGGTTCGGATTTCGTTGAAATGTTTGTTGGCGTCGGCGCGTCCCGTGTGAGGGACATGTTTGAACAGGCGAAAAAGCATGCGCCGTGCATCATCTTTATCGATGAAATTGACGCAGTCGGCCGGCATCGCGGTGCGGGCGTCGGTGGCGGTAATGACGAGCGCGAACAAACCTTGAACCAACTGCTGGTGGAAATGGACGGCTTTGAAGGCACCGAAGGCGTGATTATTATCGCCGCCACCAACCGCCCTGACGTGCTTGATCCAGCTTTGCTGCGTCCAGGTCGATTTGATCGCCAAGTGATTGTCGCGCTGCCCGATGTGCGCGGCCGCGAACAAGTCCTGAAAGTGCATATGCGTAAAGTGCCGCTCAATAACGATGTGAAACCATCTTTCTTGGCGCGTGGCACGCCGGGCTTTTCCGGCGCTGATTTGGCTAATTTGGTCAATGAAGCCGCGCTATTTGCTGCGCGGGAAAACTCCAAAGACGTCATGATGATTCACTTCGAAAAAGCCAAAGACAAAATCATGATGGGCGCGGAACGCCGCTCGATGGTGATGAGCGAAGAAGAAAAGCGCAACACCGCCTATCACGAAGCCGGTCACGCCATTGTTGGGCGCATCGTGCCCAAACACGACCCGGTTTATAAAGTCACCATCATTCCACGCGGGCGCGCGCTCGGCGTTACCATGTTCCTGCCTGAAGGTGATCGCTATTCCTCAACCCGCATCATGCTGGAAAGCAGACTCTGCACGCTGTATGGCGGTCGTATTGCCGAGGAGATTATTTTCGGTGCGGATAATGTCACCACCGGTGCCAGCAACGATATTGAACGCGCCACCGAATTGGCTCGCAATATGGTCAGCAAATGGGGCTTTTCTAACACTTTAGGGCCTATGACCTACGGCGAAAATGAGCAAGAAGTGTTCCTCGGCCGCTCGATGTCAAACCCACGCATTGTTTCCCCAGAAACAGCGCGCATGTTGGACGATGAAGTGCGCGGCTTGGTGGATCGCTGCTACAAACGCACCCAGGAAATATTGACCGAACATACCGACAAACTGCATTTGATGGCTGCCGCGCTCATGAAGTACGAAACCATTGACGTCAAGCAAATTGACGCGATTATGTTAGGTCAAGTGCCCGGCCCGCCCAGCGATTGGACCGATGCTGACTTGAATGATCCCAGCGGCCCTGGCCCAGGTGCGGGCATCGTTACCCCGCCACCGCAGCCCGCTATTCCGGTTCCGACATAAAGAACATGAAACAAACGACCTTGAAAAAATGGACTCTTACGCTGGGCTTTTTTATTGCCGGCGTGTTAAACGCGGCAACTACTGCTTACGAAGAGCTCGACTGGCTGGAGCTGATGCCCAAAGCTGAGGTGGAAGCGCTGATGGATGCGCAGAGTGCGCCGGTCGATCATGTCGCAAAAGGCGAGCAGCAGGGCAGCTTTGAAACGGTGCCGGGCATGGACGGTAAACGCGTTAAAATGGCTGGGTATATCGTACCGATTGAGCAAAACGACGCCGGTTTGGTTACCGAATTTTTCCTGGTGCCCTATTTTGGTGCCTGCGTACACGTGCCGCCGCCGCCGCCGAACAATATTATTTTCGTCAAGCTCAGCAAGCCCGGGCCTACGGTAGATATGTTCAACGCCTACTGGATTGAAGGCACGTTGAAAGTTGCGCGTTTTAATAACGAGATTGCAGCTACGGCGTACACCATGAGCGCCGATTCCGTCAAACTTTACGAATAGCTGGCGGTGAATTCGAACCAGCGCCCGTTAGATCAGGGCCTGCATTTAGATCTGAAAGAGCGCATGACCTACGAGCGCTATCTGCGTTTGGATTTATTACTCGCCGCGCAAGACCCGCTGAGTGACCCAGATAATCACGACGAAATGCTGTTTATCATCCAGCATCAGACGAGCGAGCTGTGGATGAAGCTGGTAATTCATGAGCTTAAACTGGCGATTGCGGCGCTGCGCGCCGATCGCTGTGATTTAGGCTTGAAGGTGCTGGCCAGAGTCAAGCATATTCAGCGCCAGCTGTTTGAACAGTGGGCCGTGCTAGAAACCCTTACACCGAGCGAATACGCGCAGTTTCGAAATGTGCTCGGCCCGGCCAGCGGTTTTCAATCTCTGCAATATCGCAGCATTGAGTTTTTGCTCGGCAATAAAAATGCCGACATGCTGAAGGTGTTTAATCATGTGCCTGAGCAGCAGGCGGAGCTGGCAAAATTGCTGCACGCACCAAGCTTGTACGATGAGTTTCTGGCTTACTTGGCGCGCTGTGGGCACGCCATTCCCGCAGCTTGCTTGCAGCGCGATTTCACCCAAGCACACGTCAGTACCCCGGAGTTGCTGCCGGTATTCAAGCGCATTTACGATGAGCCCAGCAAACACTGGGATGCCTATCACTGGTGCGAACAGCTGGTGGATTTGGAACAATCGTTTCAAATGTGGCGCTTTCGCCATATGAAAACGGTCGAACGCATTATTGGCTATAAGCGCGGCACTGGTGGATCATCTGGCGTTGGCTTTTTAAAGCAGGCGTTAGAACTGTATTTCTTCCCTGAATTATTGGAAGTGCGCACGCTGATCGGCGCACCTGTATGAGCATTCAACAAACCAACATTGCCAAGCGCCTGCAAACCACACTGTATGAAGATATTCCGCTGGTGCGCGCGCTAGCGCTTGAAGTGCGGTTAGCCACACCGCTTCAAGTCGTTTTCTTCGCACCGTTAGCCCCGAACATCAACGACAAAGGCTGCGCATTCGGCGGAAGTTTAGCCAGCTTGCTGACGCTCGCCTGCTGGAGCCTACTGCGCGTCCACACCTGGGAACAGAACTGCCCTGCCGATATTTACGTACACACCTCAAAGCTGCTTTACACCGCGCCGATCTGGGGCGATTTTGAAGTGATTGCAACGCTAACACCCGAAGCACTTGCTGAATTTGATGCCAATTTTGCCGCCAAAGGCAAAGCCGCCGCACTGCCGCACGCCGATGCCATGACCGTTCATGCGCAGGGTGGGGCCGTGAGCGCGCTGCGCATGGATGCGCGTTTTGTGGCGATAAGGTCTCCGGCCCCGAGCGAGTGACGCCCGATTAGATCTCGATAGAGCCGAGACCTTGCGCTGGCGCTGGGTATTTTTCAAGAACTTCGCTGGTTATAAAGCTGCGCGATGGCAAGTGGATTGTCGAGCCTTCCGAAGCGTGGACGCTGTCGTGGTGCTACTTCCATGCGCTAACTTAATACCCGAACAGATCTCTGTGCCCGCATTCGAGATAATGCCGTTTTGCAATTTGTGAGTTGCATTGAAAAAAATGAGCGTGGGTTGGCGTCAAAATTTTGGCGGAGAGAGAGGGATTCGAACCCCCGGAGGGGATAAACCCTCAACGGTTTTCAAGACCGCCGCATTAAACCGCTCTGCCATCTCTCCGAACTGAGCGGAGAATGCTAACGTAAAGCGCTTAACCTGCAAACCTACAGAGTGAATCTCGTTCATGGCAAAAGTAATATGGCAAAGGTAAAGACGCAATTTGTTTGTCGCGAATGCGGCTCCAGCAGCCCGCGCTGGATCGGACAGTGCCCGGATTGCCAGGCTTGGAACACGATGGAGGAGCAAATTCAGCCATCTAGTGCATCGAGCAGGACTCTCAAATCGGGCTACGCCGGCGGCCTGAGCGCGCAGGTTTCCGATCTCAGCCAAGCCCAGGTGCAATCCGAAACCCGTATTCTCACCGGCATGGCTGAGTTAGATCGCGTACTCGGTGGCGGACTCGTCGGCGGCTCAGTGGTGCTAATTGGCGGCGATCCGGGCATTGGTAAGTCAACCTTGCTGCTACAGTGCTTAGCGCAATTTGCCCACAGCGGTAAACGGGTTTTGTACGTCAGCGGTGAAGAATCGGTGGCGCAGATAAAATCACGCGCCGAACGTTTGGGACTGCCAACCAAAGGCGTGCGCGTTTTGACCGAAACCGTGTTAGAAACCGTGCTCGCCACCGCTGAGACCGAGCAGCCGGAAATCTTAGTCGCTGATTCCATTCAAACGCTGCATATGAGTGAGCTTAGCTCCGCGCCCGGTTCGGTCGGGCAAGTGCGCGAATGCGCTGCACGGCTAACGCAGTACGCCAAAGCGCGCGGCACGGCGGTGTTTTTGGTCGGCCACGTCACTAAAGAAGGCGGGATTGCCGGCCCGCGCGTACTGGAACATATCGTTGATGCCGTTTTGTATTTTGAAGGCGAATCCGGTTCGCGCTATCGCATCTTGCGCGCGTTTAAAAATCGCTTTGGCGCGGTCAATGAGATTGGCGTGTTCGCGATGACCGAAAAAGGGCTAAAAGAGGTCAGCAACCCGAGCGCGATTTTTCTATCCGGGCCGATTGAGCAGCGCCCAGGCAGCTTAGTGATGGTCACTCGTGAAGGCACCAGGCCACTGCTAGTGGAAGTGCAGGCGCTGGTGGATTCGAGCCCAATGCCGAATCCGCGCCGGGTTGCGGTGGGTTTTGACGGCAATCGACTGGCCATGCTGCTCGCCGTGTTGCATCGGCATGGCGGCATTGCGGTCTACGATCAGGACGTGTTCGTCAATATTGTTGGCGGTATTCGCGCTACCGAAACTGCCGCAGATTTACCCGTGCTGCTGGCCGTACTTTCTAGCTTTCGCGATCGCGCCAGCAGCGTGCGCACGATTGCCTTTGGCGAAATCGGTCTGGCAGGGGAAATTCGCCCGGTGCCCAATGGTGAAGATCGGCTCAAAGAAGCTGCCAGCCAAGGCTTTGAGCGCGCCATCGTGCCGAAAGCCAATCTCGGCAAATACAGCGCTGGCAAAAACGCCCAGCTTGGCGGCATGGTGATCGTGCCGGTGTCGTGGTTATCGGATGCGATTGCAGAGATTTTGCAGTGAAGCGAAACGCGCGCGAATTCACCGATGCAGACTATATGCGCTGGCCGGAAAATGAGCGCTGAGAGCTGCTAGATGGCGTTGCAACGGCGATGGCGCCGCCTTTAGTTAGACATCAAATCGTGGTAACAGTGCTTGGTGCAAAACTGTTGAATCAACTACGCGGCCACCGTTGCCGCGCATTGATAGCCCCGGTTGGCGTGCGCTTACCCAAGCACAATGAAGCCGACGATCAGATTCGCACGGCGACGATCTTGACCCTTATGCTGGAATTGCGCGAGCTTTAGCGGTTGTCTTTAAGGCTTTTTGCATGCTGCAAAATGCTAGTCACAGCCGACTAAATTCGCTTTGGTACGAAATCGAATCGCACGCTGAGGATCTTTGCGGCGGATGCCGCAGCGGCCGGCCGCTAAATCGTTTCGGTAGTCTTGCAGCGCTTCTGGGTTCATGCCTTGCACCGTTATTAACCGCTTTTCTACTTCTAGGTAGGCCGATGCAGCTTCATCAAAGCGCCTAAGCCGCAGCAAACTATCTGCCACGCTAAAGTGGTAATTCAGTGAGAACCGCGAGTTTAGGCTAACGCGATCGGCAATTCCGCCTGCAAGTTGATAGTCCGCCAACGCAGCACGATCGTCTCCGGTCATTTGCCTAGCATCGCCGCGATTGTTAAGCGCCAGTGCCACTGCGATGTGCTCCTTGCCCAGCACCCGCATCATGTCAGCAATGCTGCGATCCATCAGCGTAAAGCCGGTGCGAGTATCCGCACTCGGGCACGGTGGCGAGGTGCACGCTTGCATGATTTGCAGTTGCCCTAGCTCAATTTGTGCAGACAGCACTGCGGGCGCATCGGCACCGTCGGCGGCAATAGTGGAAGCAATTCCAGCTTGCATGAGCCCAATCGCAGGGTCCTTTTCGCCGTCCTCATCTAAAATTCGCGCTAGCGTAAATTGGGCGCGCGCCCAAACCCGCACGGCATCGATTTGCTGCGGAGCCGGATTTTGCAGTAGCGTTTCCATAAGCCTGCGCGCAGCTGGCCTGCGGCTGCTGAGCCACAGCGCGCGTGCTTGCAATATGCTGGATTCCATTAGCGGCAGCGCCAGGGCGGCGTCATATTGAAACTGCGACATATTTTGCTCAAGCAGGACGATTGCTTCATTCAGCTGACTTTTTTGGATCATGCAATCGGCTTGTGTTAGCCGCGCTTGCAGCAATAGCTCGCGACCATTTTTTGACGCATCTGAAGCGGCTAGGGCTTTGGTTGCCAACACATTTGCGTTCGTTGCTAACGCGACACAATCATCAATGCGTGATTGCCCACGATAGGATTTTGCCATCACTAGGTGTAGCTCCGCGTTGAGTTCGGGCTGCTCGGCAAACTCATTGTTTTCGATGCGGTCGCGCGCCTGATCCAGCAGCTGCACTGCTGTGAGTGGATTGCCGCGATGCTTTACCGGATCTGCTGCGCTTAGCATCGTAGTTAGAAAGCTACTCATCTTGCGCGCGTTGCTGGCATCGACTTGGGATCGCAATGCGGCGCGTTTGGCTTCCTGCGCTTGATAGAGTGAAGCCGCCAATCCAACCAGCAGCGCAACACCCAAAAGTGACAGCGCCGCCGCAAGCTTGGCGTCACGCTTGCACCACAGTGCAAATCGGCTCAGTGCGCTGCGGTGTAAAGCCAGCACGGGCCGATGGCTTAAAAAGCTGCGCAAATCTTCGGCCATTAGGCTGGCATCTGCATATCGCTGCGCTGGATCGCGCGCCAGTGCTTTTTCGCAAATCGCCGCTAGATCAGGTGCAATTTTGGCAGGCGCAATTCCAGCGCGCAGCTGCTTATGTAGCTTGACGGCTTGCGTCAGCGCGGCTTGTTTCGAATCCTTGCTGCTGGCGGCTGCGTGTGGCGCCTGTCCGATTAGCATGGCGTACAGTACGCCGCCCAAACCATACACATCGGAGCGTCGATCTAGCGGGCCGCGCCGCGCATCTATTTGCTCTGGCGCCATGTAACCGGGTGTGCCAGCGCTTGTCTGCTCGGTATTGACTTGGCCTTCGTCCACGCTGCGCGCAAGCCCGAAATCGGCAATGTAAGCGCTGCCTTTCGCGTCAATCAGCACGTTCGCCGGTTTCAAATCCAAATGCAACACGCCAAGCTGGTGCGCGTAATGCGCGGCTTCTGCCAAGCCTAGTGTTAGCGCTGCGGCTTTTTGGTCGGCGAACACGCCGTCACGCTTGATGCGCTGCGCCAGCGTCTCGCCTTCTATCAGCGCCATGGTAAAAAACATCAGGTCATCGGCCTGATTGATTTCAAAAATCGGCACGATGCCAGGGTGAAACAGCTTCGCGGCCGACTGCGCTTCAATCCGAAACCGTGCAAGGTATTGCGCAGTTGCCCATATACCGGCACCGATAATTTTCAGCGCAACATCCCGGTTCAGGGCCGGCTCGTGCGCGCGAAACACCACGCCCATGCCACCTTCGCCCAGTTTTTCAATCAGCTCATAGCGCCCAAGCTTGCGTTGCTCTGGATCCGTCAAATCAAACGCATCGCCGATGCGTGCGGCACTTTGCTGGCGTGTTTCACCGCCCAGCGTTTGTGAAGCAAATAGCTCTGCCAGCACTTCCGGGCCTACTTGCGAGTTCTTCTCTGAGTTCCTCGCCGAGTTTGAGCCTGGCACTATTTTAAGCGGGTGCGATTCACGGTTGATAGCAGTTCCGCTTAACTTGGAATTTCCCCAATGCTAGCGCGTTTTAATGGTGTCTACCTGGTGCAATGTTTCGGGCGCCGAACCGCAGCCTTGGATTTTTCCAGATTAAGGTGCGTGCGGGTTAGCAAATCAACGAATGCGTGGCCCGCTATGCAATTGGCGCAGCGGGCCACATACCTCGTAGCTAGTCCTCGAATCCGTCATCGAAGATATCCTGCTGCGTTACGAGCTTCACCAATACGCTTGTGCGATTCGCTGGCGGTGCCCCAAACGCCTCGGCCGAGGTATCGCCGATCAGCATCATCTGATCATTGCTAAACACCGCCTGGGTGATGTTTTGGCTTGTCGGCGGAAGGTTATAGGTGCGCGTTGCGTCCGGCAGAGAGAATCGCCGGTCCGGCTTGCCCATTGGCGTTAGGCGCAGCGCCGTGGCGCGGTTTAGCCCTAAAACGGTGCCGCCGATAAGAATTTTTCCAGAGCTCGTGACGGCCATACCCGCAATCCGCAGCGATGCTGGCGGTGATTGGCCGAATATCAAAGCGGTGCTGCCACTGCCAAAAGCGCTCAATGCGGTTTGGCCTTTGGCTATTTTGACTACCCGCGCCGCCACGCCGCCTATGCCGATGCTATAGCCAACGTAATTATTACCTGCGCTATCCAGCGCTTGGGCCGCAGATGTAATGCTGCCAATGTTTGGCTGTGTAAAAAGACTGGTCACGTTAACACCCGTCGCCGCGTTGATCTCACTAATGTTAAGCGCATCGCCCACTGCGCAAACGCTGTGCAAGCTGCTGGTGGTGATGCTACCTGTGCGGAAAAAATCCACATCGGCAAGGCCCGGGCCCGCACCACTACACACTTGGGCCACACCTTGGCTACCAAACGCAGTGTCAATGGCGCCCGTGTTGACGTCTAGACTGATTAATTGCGCCACTTTTCCCCCGCTGGTCAAATTTTTATTGACACCCAAAATTAATCGAACGCGAAACTGTCCGCCCGGCGCTGGATAATTGATAGAAAGCAAGCTAACCAAGTCGTAGAGCTCAACCGAAGTGGCGGTGCTCGGCGTGCCGAAATTCACGCACCCATTCCCGCCAGACGGGCCGAACGTGTTCTCAGGCATGCCATTGGGCAGCCTTTTGCACACATTGAGGCCCTCGCCAAAAAAGGCTCCAGGGGTAACATAAGCCACAAAGAAGGCGGAATCAGCAGCGCTGGGTAATAAGCTGCGCAGTGGTGTAACCAGCGCCTTTTCGTCCTGCGCATTGTTGGGCAATAGGTAAGTCAAAGTCGCCAGTTGCGGGCCGGCGCCTAAGCTATCAAAGCGGCCCACCGTTCGGGCAATCGCTGTGGGGCCGCTTTGCTGCCGGCTCAACACCAGATAATTGCCATTGCCGTCTACGGCAGCACTGTCCACTGTCTCTACACCAAGGTTGAAAAAGCTCCCGTAAGCTACGCTGACAAGGTCTGCATCCCGCACGGGTGAAGAAGGCTGAGCAATGCTGGGTGGGCTTGTGATGCTGGCAAAAATAGCGATGGCGATCGCTTGAAGGGTAGTGGTTTTCATAAGCTTCCTTGGTTTTAAAGCTGGCTGCAAACTCAGTGATTCCCCGCGTTGGCATCAGGAATCTCCGTTAATGAGCCCACAAAATCGCGGATTCAAAATTAAGTACAGAATTTCTGCGCTGCGATTACCGGAAATCCTGAGAAATACCCAGAAATCTAAAAATAAAGTGCTAAGCCCCAAGAATTGGGGTGCAATTTGCTGCTTTGCCTGACGCAGCCAATAAGATAAATAATGTGTATCGCAATCGCGAAAACAAGTAAGCTGACCTCCGCAGCGAACATCTGAGATTACGTTTGAGCGAATTTGAAACGACCCGTTGGAGCCTCGTCTACGCCGCCCGCAGCGTCGACCCGCTTGCAGCGGCCCAAGCCCTAGCGGCGCTTTGCACTGCTTATCGCCCGGCCGTGTTTGCCTTTGTGTATCGCTATTGCGGGCACCGCGCTGATGCGGAGGATTTAACCCAAAGCTTTTTCGAGCGCCTGCTGGCAAAGCGCATTGATCTAGCCGCCGACCCAAACCGCGGCCGTTTTCGGCAATTTCTGCGCACCGCCATCGCCAACTTTGTTCGCAATCATTTTGACGCCCAGCAGGCGCAGCGCCGCACGGCAGTTGAGCCATATCCAGCAGCTGCCGACGCGCAAACACCGGAAGCGGCATTTGAGCTCGCTTGGGCGCTGACCGTATTGGAACGCGGCATGGCAGCGCTGGCCGCCGAGGCCGAGGCGGCTGGCAAAAGCGCGCTATTTGCAGAAATCAAGCCGTACTTATTGGAGCCGGCAGACAACTTAGACTACGCCAAGATCGGCGAACGCCTAAAATTGCGGGCGAATACCGTGGCAGTCAGCGTGCATCGTTTGAAAGCCCGCATACGGGCGCTGGTTCGCAAGGAAGTGGCAGAAACCATCAGCGATATCGCAGAGCTTAGCCTTGAAATGCGTGCACTGCGTAGGGTGCGCGCTTCCTAGCTACCACGACAGAAATGCAATCTCGCACGTTGAATTCAGCCGAAAACCATGAGGGCTATTTCACAGGTGCGCGGCACGCAGTTAATGTAATACAACCCGCTGGCGGTAAAATCGCAATTGCGAGGCTCGGTTTTGGCACACTGCGGCAATCAAAAACCTAAAGCGTAGAGGCATCAGTGGATGTAACCGACAACCCAGCCGCGAAAGGCTTCGAATTCCCGACTGATATGGTCGTCATTGCCGTCGGCCCGGCGACGTTGGAATTTCGCACGGCTATCGAAACCGCGCTTACAGACGCAGGTGTTCAGCGCACTGCAGAGCCAATTAGTACGCGCGAAAGCAAAGGCGGGCACTATTTATCAGTCCATGTGCCGGTGCATTTCGCTACTCGCGAAGCCATGCAGGCAGCTTATGCGGCGGTCAATGAAGTGCCGGGTTTGCGGTTCAAGTTCTAGCGCTAATTTGCCGCTAAAACCCGGTGATCAACACTGCTGAATATAGCTAACTCAAAACTGCCAGAATTTCACGCGCGCAGGATTTTGACTGAAACAATACTTGCCCAAGTAGGGCAGCGGGTTTTGCGATAACAGCCAGCGAGAGTTTCGGATTAGAGTCGATAGTGAAAAGCAAAATCTTGCCGCGCTTGGCCTCAATCAAAAAGTTCTCAGGTTCGCCCAGCTCACTTTCAATCACTAGCGCATGGCTCAAAGCAATGATTGAGCTGCAAATCGCAGCTAGCCGTGCAGGCTCAAATTCTTTGCCAGCAACCACTTGAGTTAACTCAAAACCATCATCGGTGGCTAAAAATGCGCCGATGATTTGCGGCACGCTATCGAGCAAATTCACCAGCTGTCGGTGTGCCGCTGAAAGTAAGTCTGGACTGAGGATATCTTGCATTCAAACTCCAAAATTGGACTTCACCCATGGAAATAGCAGTCCCGAATGACCGGCTATGAATCTAACCGCTACTCAAACGCAGCCATTTCAATTTGACTAAACAGCGCTTCTAACAGCAGCAGCACGTCATTGCGCTGGCGCACATCAACTGCAAAAACCGGCAATATTGAACCCAGCGATTCACACGCCGCAGCGATGTCAGCAGTACTCAGCGCGCTATTTTCACTACCGCGCCCTACGCCGATCACGCAGGAGCTTTCACGAATCACGCTCTGAAAATCGGCGTAGTAATCCTTCAAATCAGCAATCGGATCAGGCCTAGTCATATCGATCAAAATCACCACGCCCAGCGCACCTTTTGCCAAAATTTGCCACATGACGTTAAAGCGGCGCTGCCCAGGCGTGCCGTAAAGCCGCAAGCGTTCGCCACCGGCAAGTTCTACTTCGCCGTAATCAAGCGCTACCGTGGTGTGCGTTTTGCTGTGCTGTGCTAAATCAGAGTTCGTCGCTTCGGTTTTAATCGGGGTGACTGAACTTACCGCAGCAAGCGCGGTGGTTTTGCCCGCGCCCATGGGCCCGGTAATTAGAATTTTGATCTCTCGAGGCGTGCTCATGCGTCCACCTTCGGATTAAAACTAAGCGCTGATCTAAGCTTGCCCAGCAAGCCCAAAAAGCCCTGGCGCTCTGGCGTAACCGCAGGTTTGTTTACGATGGCCGGCGTCAAGTAAGCAGGCAGCGGTAGCGGGCGAATTTTCGGGCGCTCGGCACTGTGCAACAAGTCCGCTGGCGTATTGCGCATACAACCCAGCAGCGCACAGCCGTTCAAAAAACCAATCAGACTGCTGTTTGCAATCGGCACTGCGCGCATGATGTTACCCATAGAAAATTCGCGGTTACTGAGCAGCGCGCAGATGCGCAGATCAAACGGTCCAGCGCCTAGTGCGCCCAAATCGGGCCAGCGCGTCAGGCAAAATGTTTCGAATCCGGCAATTCCTGGCAGCAGCACGAGCGAACCAATGTGCTTCGATAATTCCCAATAGAACTGCTCACGGGTCAGCACAATCGCCCCAGGCGTGGGCTCTGGTGCTTGAATGATGACCAGTGACATCGCTTGGCTACACAGTTTTATTTGCCGCTGCCAGTTGGCGACTTCTCGACCCGTGATGGTCACTTTAAGCTTTGCCGAATCGATTACGATTTGCACGCCTTGCGGCCCGTGCAGTAACTTCGGCTGACTCGTTGGGCCAAGCTTTTGCAGCATGCCAATTAAATGTTCGAATTTTCGATGCGCGGCAATGGCGTTCTGCTGGCCCGGCGCAGTGCTGTTTTTTAATTGCAAACCGTCCGCTTGCGCGCGTGATAGCGCTTGCATGACCGACCGGCGCTTTTCGACCACGTCAATCAACATGATGCGCAAACTGCCAAAGCGAAGTGGCGATTGCAAAACCCAGGTGACGCTGTCTTGCGCCGCCAAACCTTCTGAGCGGTAGTGAATTTGCGATACCAACCCGGTGTTAGGCTTAGCCATATAGGCTCGGCCACCGCTGCTTTCAGGATCTAAAAACACAATATCCGCTTCAACCTCATCATCCAGCAGCCCAAAGACGTGGCCGTCAGTCAAAGCAACTAGCTCAAGCAACGAGCCTAATAGCAGCTTCTCGTTGAGCGGCAGACCAATGGCTGCGCAGTTCAAGCGCTTCACGCGGGCAACCGCGCAGGCATCGTGCGGCCGGTGGATTCATGCTGCACGCCGATAAAATGGGTCAGTTCACCGTTTTGGTCGTAAACCGGTGAAATATAAAGCTCGTTGGTAAATGCCGTGCCGTCCTTGCGAAAGTTTCTCAGCGAAACGTGGCAGCTTTCGCGCTTTTCAATAGCAGTACGGAGCGTATCGCGCGCCGCTTGATCGCGATCATCGCCCTGCAAAAATCGGCAGTTGCGCCCAACCACTTCCGCCGCGGTATAGCCGGTCATGCGTTCAAAATGCGCGTTGACGTAAGTAATCGGCATGTCTGGCGCGCGCGCATCTGAAATGACCACCGAGTTATTCATGGCGTCCATTTGCTGGCGCAGCTCGACAAAGCGATCACGCGTTACGCCGTAGTCGGTAACGTCCATTGCGCTGACAATGCGAAAAACTTCGCCCGACTCGTGCGTTAAATTACTTGATTGCAGCAGCAGATAACGCTGGTGGCCGCTTTCTGATTTGACCGAACATTCAACCGATAGCTCGGGTTTTTGCGATTCAAAGATCGCGTGGAAGTCGCTCGAATGCCCAAGCCTGGCGAACAGCGCTAGGTAGCTTTGACCCATCACGTGCTCAGCAGGTAGGTCGATCTTTTCAGCAAACGCGCGATTTAGAACAACAATGCGCTGACTTTCATCAATCACGCATACGCCAAATCGCGCATTTTCTAAAGCACCCGCCATCAAGGACAATTTCAACGCTTGCATCAAGCTTTCTCACTCATTTCCGAGGGGTCAGAACCTATCTGAGCGGCAAACTAAAACCGCTTAAAAAAGGAACTAGTTTATACCTTCAACTTAACCCCAATCATCGCAGTAATTGTGACAGTGGTTGTAAAAGTTATTCGCATATTTTTGACAAGTGGTTAAGCAGCCAGCCCAAATCTCAAATCCGGCCGACCAATATCGGGATAGGGGCCAACTGTAACCCAGTTGGACCCCTCCCACACCACCGGACAAGCGGGTCCGCATCCGGCGGTTCGAGCAATTGAGGTCAAGAAAGTCTCACCACGCCAAGCCGATCAAAGTAGCTAATCGGTAGCGCGCGATTAAGGCGGCGCATGCTGTTGACCCACCAGCAGCGCATGTTTTGCGCTACTTTCAGCGCATCGCTCGGGCTGGCTTTCAACGCGATCAGCGCAGCATAAGCTGTACTGCCGCGTTTCCAGTGCTTCAGGTGAATCATGCGCAAACGATGGCGTAGCCATTCGTCCAATTTGAGAAACACGCTAGGCGTCTCACTCAATCGGAAGTAATTCTTCCAACCCAGCTGATACGCCCGAAGCCTTTCCACAATCTGTTCGATGCTCTTGCCACCGCTCCGCCTTGTCAGCTGACGGATTCGCACTTTGTAAGCCTGCACTGCTTTGTGCGCCACGCGCCGTTTGACCTGACCTTTATACCGATAGAAACTAAAGCCCAGAAACTTCCGCTCGGTCGCTTTCGCCACCGCGTTTGTTTTGCCTTGGCAAAACAACAACTCAATATTGCTCGCTTCATTGAGCTTCAGCCGAAGCTTCCCGTACAGCGCTCGTAGGCCCGCCATGACCCGCTCGCCTGCCTGTTGACTGCGTACATACACATTGCAGTCATCGGCATAGCGAACAAAACAATGGCCGCGCTTTTCTAACGCTCGGTCGACTTCGTCTAACAGTATATTCGCCAATAGCGGCGACAAGGGCCCACCTTGCGGCGTTCCCTCATGTCGATCCACCATCATCCCATCCGTCAAAATTCCGGCTTGCAGATAACGGCGGATCAGCCTCAACACACGCGGATCCCCAATGCGCTTTTCCAAGCGACTCATCAATACATCATGGTTGACGCGATCAAAGAACTTTTCCAGATCGACATCCACCACAAATACCCGGCCTGATTGCAC
>JANOQN010000025.1:0-15292 GCA_031422315.1 Rhodanobacteraceae bacterium | reverse complement strand
ATTCGGCGATCCAAACCATCAAGGCCAACGCACGCGGGTTCCGATCTTTCGAAAACTATCGCATCCGAATCTTGTTCTTTTGCGGAAGGCTCGATCTCATGCCAGCCATTGGAAAATCACACTGAAATGTGCGAATGACCCAAAAATTTGCTTGATCGCCTTTGGCGCGCAATCCGCTGCAATTGCTAAGCGCAAATAGGGCAGTGGATTGAATGGATGCACGGCAGGAAAGCGAAACGGAATTTGGTTTTTGGCTGCCCACCACACGCAAGCGCGATAAGTCCATAAACGCTTAGCCGGAATTTCCGCCGGGCCTTTTTGCCCGCACTGCTTGAGCAATTCGGCCAGCAGTACTGGGTGGTAACTGATAGCGAGCTCACCCAGCTCTTCGAAACGCAAAAGGCCAAAATAGGCGTAGGGTGAAATGAAGTCAAAATACCAGTCGGAGGTGTGCATGGGTTTAGTCTATTTCCTGATTCAAGTTCAATTTCAAAAGTGCGGTGCGCTATAAAACTTAAGAACAATCAGCCCAAAAAACAACAAGTACCACAGACAGAACATTGCAACACCTATTCTTGCAAAACAATCTTTCGTCTTTACGAACCAAACAATAGCGCTAATTCAACCGAACGCAGTCAATGCAAACAATGCTGTGCGCACCGCTTTGTCGTGGTACGGGTGAAATTGCGGCGCGATCAAAGGACATACCAAAAACAAAACGGTCGGCACTCGATACCAAGTGGTCGTGACGGGGGTGTGTTGGGTTTCTTGCTTCATAACTCAACCCTAATTTAACTCATTCGCAAAATCAGCCACGGCTTTTGCACACGCAACCGGTGCAGCCTGCAGCAATAAATGCGGACCGGCTATGTCGACTTTAAGCGCTTGTGGAATTGCGGACAGGATTTTGTTACCAGCACGAGTTGATATCAGCCGATCTTGTGCGGCTCGCAGGTAAAGCACCGGCACGGAAATTTGCTTTAGGCATCCCCAAACGTCGACAGAAAACACTTGCGCCATGCGGGCGCGCAGCACGGCAGGCGCAACCGAATCGAGCGCCTTTTGCAAGTCCGCGATTAATTTTGACGTAGCCCATCGCCCCAGCAAAAACCATGAAAGCGCTGCAACGGACAATGCACGAACCGGCGCGAAACGCGTCAACCTTGCAAAAGGCTTTAACAACGCGACTGGGCAGCTGGCAAACGTAGCGCAAAGCACCAACGCAGTTAAACCCGGCGGTGGGTTTGCCGCGATTGACAGCGCGATCGGCCCTGAAAATGATTCACCGAGCAGCACAAAGGGCCGATCTTTTGGCAGTGCGGCTCTGGCGATCAACTCAAGCGCTGAATAATCAAGCACCCTATCAGTCGGGTAGGAAACGAGTATGACCGAACTAAAGTTGGCCAATGATGCGGATTTGAATTCGGCCAGCATTAGTGCTGTGCCATCTAAGCCTGGTAAGACGATTAGATCCATCATGATCCTTGAAAGGTTGCCGAGTTTACCTAGGGCAGCGCCCTAGGTAAAACTCGCGTCTGCATAGCCAGTACCAACGTGTTACCGTTTCCCGCTTCCATCTTCTAACTCGAGTCCCATGGATTTTAGCCCTGCGCCGGTGGTTTTGCCCAAATCAAATGATCCACTCGCGGTTTTATTGCGCCAGCGTGCGCCGCTGGTGTTAATCGAAACGCATGAGGAGCACGCAGTGGTTGAGCGGCTGCGCGAGTTGCTGCGGGAGTTTTTACGGCCGCTATTTGCGTGGTCGATCACGCGTGGTTTGCGTAGGCTTGATTTGGTTGAACAGCCCGAAAACCCGCCCGAATTTGCGCCCAGCAGCAATGATGTTTTGGATGTTATGCAGCGCGCCAAAGAGCGCAGCATTTACGTGCTGTTCGAGTTCGACACGTTTTTGGGCTACGCCATTAATCAGCGCAAATTTAGAGAGCTGGTGCTGCGGCACGACTGCCCGGATCACACCATTATTTTAGTCAGCCCGAAGTTTGATTTGCCTGCCTCAATCGACGCACTAGCGACGCGCGCGCCAATGCCGGTGCCGGATCAAGCTCAGCTTTTGGCGATGATCAAGCTCGAAGCCAGCGCGTTTTCCAAAGAGCAAAGCGGACGGCGCGTGCAGCTGGTGTTGAGCAGCGTCAATACCATGGTGCGCATGCTGCACGGCATGCCGATGGCGGACGCGCGCCGTATTGCGCAGCGGGTAATCGCCAACGACGGCAAGATTTGCGACGCCGATTTACCCGACATTGCCAAAGCCAAGTTTGAACTGATTGAAAAAAGCGGCGTGTTGAGCTTTGAGCCTGAGCAAGTATCGCTGGACGATATTGCCGGGCTGGATAATCTCAAGCAGTGGATTCAAATGCGCCGCGCCGTGTTTATGGGTGAATCGGGTACCGATTTAGACCCGCCGCGCGGCGTTTTGCTTCTGGGTGTACAAGGCTGCGGCAAAAGTATGGCGGCAAAAGCGGTGGCGGCCGGATTTAAAGTACCGCTACTGCGCCTGGACATGGGCAGCATTTACGATAAATTCCACGGTGAAAGCGAGCGCAAACTGCGCGAATCGTTAGAGCAAGCGGCCCGAATGGCGCCTTGCGTGCTGTGGCTTGACGAGATTGAAAAAGGCCTTTCGCAAGGCGGCTCGGATGATGGCGTTTCTCGGCGAGTGCTCGGTTATTTTTTGACCTGGCTCAATGAGCGCAAAGCGCCGATTTTCGTAGTCGCCACCGCCAATCAGATCGATATGCTGCCGCCTGAGTTACTGCGCAAAGGCCGATTTGACGAGATTTTTTTCGTCGATCTACCGCGCGCATCCGCCAGGCGGCGCGCTTTTGCGATTCATTTGGCACGTCGAAAATTAGAGGTTAGTGAATTTGACTTAGATGCACTCGCCACCCACAGCAGCGGCTTTTCCGGCGCGGAAATTGAACAAGCGATTGCCTCCAGCAGATACAGCGCGCAAGCCGCTAATGCAGTGGTGTCAACGGAAATTGTAGTGGCAGAGCTGAAAAAAACTAGGCCGCTATCAGTGGTGATGGCAGAACCAATTGCCGCGCTGCGAGCATGGGCCAGTACGCGTACGGTGAGTGCGGATGCGGTGGATTTTTTTGATTAGCCCAATGCGAACGAATTTGGAAACTACTTTCTAAGCCCCATCACCAAATTCCAGCAGCACGCCCACCCATAAACATGCCCAGCGCGCCAAAGCTACCGCCTAAGGCCATGCCGAAGATGCCCATATACAGCCGCCGCCGCAGCCATGCAAGCGAATGGTGTAGGTGAACGGTGTCGGCGCAGCGCAACCGATGCATTCGATACACGCACAAATACGCCAACCCGCTTAAGTAAATGACGCCCCAGCTGATTAGCTTTGCCGCCGAGTTGCAAAACAAAATTGCCATGCCGGCTAGCGTTACCCACAGTACGATGGCAATGCCCAACCTTTTTAATGCGGGCTTCGCGAAATCGCTAAGCTGCCGGCTTTCGGCCCGCAGCCCCCAGTAAATGCCCATAAAGCCGGCAAACAAGCCGCTTAACCATGCGAACGCGGGTAACAAAACGCTGGACACACTGAAGCCTGTTTTGCCTATCGCGCTGCCAGCACCCACGGTTGCCGTGGCAGTAGTGCTTAGCCCCAAAGCCAAGGCGCTTGAGAACCCAGCCGATGGGCCAGTGACCAGAGCAAGCGTGGCGATAGTCGGCAAGAGTCGAGCGCGCAAGCTGCCACGTGCGCGGCCCAGCCGCTGGCGAACTGAGTCTTCAGTCAGCCCCAAAAGCTCTGCAATATGACGCGAATTTTGCCCTTCCCGGTAATACAGCAATAGCAGTTCGCGGGTTTCGCAAGGTAGTTGGTCAAGCGCTGCTGCCAACAGCGCGGACTGCTGCGCCGCGCTTAAACGCGCCTCAGGATCGAAACCGATCGCTTCTATTTCTTCGAGCAAACTCGTTTCGTTAATCGCGGCCGGTGGCGCTGCGCGAATGGCGCTAATGCTGCGATGCCTTGCCAGCGTGCGCAGCCAGGGCAGAAAAGAGCTCGGGTTCTTTAGCGATTTGAGCTGCCGCCATGCCTGCAAAAATACCTCTTGGCTGACATCCTCACTGTGGGTGCGATCCCGCACGTGCGCAAATGCGATGCTCGCCACCAAATTTTGACTGGCTTTAACTAAGCGCGTAAAGGCAAGCACATCGCCGCTTTGTGCGCGCAACACATCGATTCGCATTGACTCAGCGCCCATCTGCCAATCAGCAAGCACTGTGCTCATGGCGAAACTTTGCTCGGAGCAGCTAAAAACTGACGCACAGTTTTACTAAGCCAAACCGGCTCATCAAATTGCACAAAGTGCCTGCTGTTTTCGGCAACCGCCAAACTTGCCAGCGGGCCAGCAACAATCTGCACGCGATACGCTTCAATGGCTAGCTGGCGCACTTCCCCCGCTGGAATTCCGCCTGGTGCTGCGATCAATAGCAGCGGTTGAGTTAAATTCCGCAAATCGGTGCGCAGATCGGTTTGCATCATGGTGCTGACGATATTGGCAATTGTTTGACGATCTGATTTCGCGGTCACAGCAGCTAGCGCTTTCGCTCGTTTGGCATCTTGCATCATGCTACTCAAAGTAGCCTGCTGCTGGTTTAGAAACTCGACCGGACTGGCGACAAGGATGCTCTGCGCCATTTGCTTTGCGAAGGGCACTGAGGATTGTTCGGTAGCGGCCGGATTGAACAGCGCGGAGAAAAATGGCACGCCGTCAATTGAAACCACCGGGCCAAATTCCTCTGGATAGTGCGTCGCCAAATAGATCGCGAAAAAACCGCCAAAACTGTGCCCGATCAGTGCCGGCCGTTTAATTTTATTGATTCGCAGATAATCCCGAACCGCCAGCGCCAACATCGGTAAACTTTCCATTCCAGGCTTCGCCAGCATGGGTGCATTGCCAGCAAAACCAGGAATTTCCACCCGGTGCAGCGTGTAATCGGGGCTCAATGTGGTGCTGAGCGTATCAAACACCGCATTCGGGCACGCTAGGCCCGGAAACATCAATACCGGTGCACCTTTGCCCTGCACCCGCACGATAAGCGGCGTGCAATAGACGTTGAGGGCAAACAGCGTCAGCAACAGTAGTACAGCAAAATGCTTGATTTGGTGGAAAATAGTCTTCATTGAATAGCTCCTTAGCAAAGCCGAATTGGCTTGCCGCTAAAGACGATGGTTTTGCAAAAGTGTGACAGCCATATTTGGCGAGATGAGTGTCTGTCAATAGTCATCCATCACAACGGCAAAATAGCTCTAGCTCCGCCCCGCAATATCCAAAAATAGCCGCTCGTAACCTTGGTGCATGCGTTCGCGGCTAAATTCGCTTACCGCTCGTTGCCTCCCTGCGAATGCGAGCTTTGCCGCTTGCTGTGGATTGTTTAGTAGCGCCGCTAACGCGTCGGCGAGTGCAACCGGATCCTTTGGCGCTACTAGGCGGCCATCCACTCCATCTTGGATGATTTCGCGCACGCCCGGCACATCACTGGCAACGACTGCACAGCCTGCAGCCATACCTTCAATCAGCGCAAGCGGCATGCCTTCGTAGTGCGTACTCAATACGGCGATCTGGCTTTGCATCAGTAACGCCGGCACATTGGGAATTACGCCAAGAAACCTTACCTGCTCGCTCAGCCCCAAAGTGTTTGCTAACTGTTCTAACGGCTTACGATGCGCTGGTTTGCCGCCGCCAGCTAGATGCAAGATGGGTGTTAAGCCGCGCGCGCGCAACAGCGCAAGTGCGTGCAACAAAGTACCGTGGTCTTTTTGTTTAGATAGCCTCGCAACCATGACCAGCGCAGGCGCGCGATTGGAAAAATCTACTGCTGCTGCGTCGACAAAAGGTGTAACTGCGATGCCGTTAGCGATCGCCATTACGCGTGAAGCAGGCAGGCCTTGCGCCAAGAGTGCCAGCTTTACACCCTCCGAGCAGCCAACAATACGGGCAGTATGCTTTGCCAGCCAGCGCGATTGCATCAAGCGCCAACGCGTATAGCGTTCCCGCGTGTTGTGCTCTACCTGCACCAAATGCGGCACCTTCGCCAACAATCCGGCATAGCGCCCCCACAGGTGTTCACTAAACCCGTGCGCGACCAAAATATCGGGGCGAAATTGCTTACACACACGCACCAAATTCAAAATCGTAGCGAGGTGCGACCAACCTGCAACCAGCGCTAACGGAACCCCATCACGCTGCAATTGCGCAATGCGTTCTTCAGGCGAATGGCGTTTGCGGCGCAGTACCAGCAGCGGAGTCATCGTGTTGCTTGCGCGCGCAGCATTGACCAATGCGATCGCGACTTGCGTGGCACCGCCGGAAAAACCGCCAGTGACAAAATGCAAAACGCGCAGCGGCGCTAGCGTCGCAGGTTCCTGCGCATTCATTGTGGTTTGTGGATTAGATTGAAACTCAAGGATCACCGTACGCAAAAAAAATGATCCGGCACGGTAGCAGAGATCGCATACAGACAACACAGCCAACGCAATACCTGCCCGCTCAGCTATCATCGCAAACTTAATTCGCGAACTGGAGTAATTATGGGCGTCAGCGTGTTTGATATCTTCAAAATCGGCATTGGACCATCCTCGTCACACACGGTCGGGCCAATGCGGGCGGCGGCGCGCTTTGGTGAGCGCTGGCTAATGGAGCGCGATTTATTGGCGCAAACCACGCGTATGCGAGTCGAGCTATTTGGCTCGCTTGCGCACACCGGGCGCGGGCACGGCACTGATAAGGCGGTGATTCTAGGGCTGGAAGGCAACTACCCTGATCAGATAAGCCCAGATATTATCGAGCCGCGTGTCGCTGCGATTCGCGCGTCTAAGCGATTAAATTTACTGGGAAAACACGAGATCAATTTCGATGAGAAGTATGATTTGGCGTTCAATAAGCGGCAAAAGCTGCCGTATCACAGCAATGGCATGCGCTTTTGCGCACTCGGCGCAAATGAGCAAGTTTTGGCATCGCGTGACTACTATTCGGTCGGCGGCGGCTTTGTCGTCAATCAAGATGAAGCGGCGGAAGATAAAATCGTGCCTGATCGGACTGAGATGATGTTTCCGTTTAACTCCGGCGATGAGCTGCTGGCGATTTGCAATGAAGA
The DNA here is from genome assembly GCA_031422315.1 of Rhodanobacteraceae bacterium. GTDB lineage: Bacteria > Pseudomonadota > Gammaproteobacteria > Xanthomonadales > SZUA-5 > JANNYA01. The sequence continues at coordinate 8,149 of JANOQN010000025.1, read as the reverse complement.
AAAAACCACGATCGCGCAGATCGTGCGCGCGAATGAGCGCGCTTGGCGCACGGATGCCGAAATTGATTCGCAGCTCGATAATATTTGGCAAGCCATGCAAGATTGCGTCACGCGCGGCAGCCAGCAAAGCGGCGTATTGCCGGGCGGATTGAAAGTGCGCAGGCGAGCGCCGGAAATGCAGCGAGAGCTGCTCGCGCGCCCAGAAGCGGCGCTGCGTGATCCGCTGACGATTTTGGACTGGGTCAATTTGTATGCGCTCGCCGTCAATGAAGAAAACGCGGCCGGTGGCCGAGTCGTCACTGCGCCAACCAATGGCGCTGCCGGCATCGTGCCTGCGGTCATGCACTATTACACGCGCTTTTGCCCGGGTGCTAACAATGCAGGCGTGCGGGATTTTATGTTGACCGCCGGTGCCATCGGCATTTTGTACAAAGAAAACGCATCGATCTCCGGCGCGGAAGTCGGCTGCCAAGGCGAAGTGGGCGTGGCCTGCTCAATGGCAGCAGGCGGGCTAGCCGCCGCGCTTGGCGCCAGCGTAATGCAAGTCGAAAACGCCGCTGAAATTGGTATGGAGCACAACCTGGGGCTAACTTGTGATCCTATCGGCGGGCTGGTGCAAATCCCCTGCATTGAACGCAACGCGATGGGCGCGGTTAAAGCGATTAATGCGCAGAGATTGGCCATGCGCGGCGATGGTAAGCATCGGGTCTCCTTAGACAAAGTGATTCGCACCATGCGCGATACTGGTAAGGATATGGCCGAGAAATACAAAGAGACGAGTCGCGGTGGGTTGGCGGTTAACGTGATTGAGTGTTGAGTGCAATTTTGCAATCCACCTTGATATCCGCATCCCGCCTAAAGCTGATACCCGCCTCGTCATCCCCGCGAAGGCGGGGATCCAGTGCAGGCGTCAGAAATTCACTCAGGTTTTTAATGACGTCATTGCTGGTTTGCATAAGTACTCTCGCTTCCGCTGACCCAACTTGCGGTGTAGTGCTTCCTAAAGAGGTTCCAGCGGGTTCGCTGATCATCGGTCAAGCCAACCCAGGCAGCGTATTGATGTTGGCGGGTAGACGGTTGAAATTGGCACCGGATTCGCGCTTTGTGTTTGGTGCGGGCCGTGATGTTCGAAAAATGACGCTCAGCGTGCAATCGGGAACCTGTAAGTCAAATATTGCGGTGGTCATTACACCACGCGTTTGGAAAACCGAGATCGTCAACGGCGTGCCGCAAAACACGGTTACGCCGGATCCGGCGACGCAAAAACGCATTCAAGCCGAAGGCGCGCTTATCACCAAAGCACGCGCGGTTGAATCTGCGCTTTTAGGCTGGCAGCAGCCACTGATTTGGCCAGCTATGGGGCGCATTAGCGGCATTTATGGCAGCCAGCGTATTACCAACGGCACTCCGGGAAGCCCGCATTTGGGGCTGGATATTGCCGCGCCTACTGGCACCGTGGTGAAAGCCGCGCTGAGCGGCAAAGTCAGCCTGCGGCACGACGATATGGTCATGACCGGCAAAACGCTGATCCTAGATCACGGCTTTGGCATCAACACGGTTTACATCCACATGAGCCAGATCAATGTAATCGAGGGCCAAGTGGTGAGTGCCGGTGATAAAATCGGCGAAATCGGAACCAGCGGGCGCTCCACCGGCCCGCATTTGCATTTTCAGGTGCAGTGGTTTCAGGAAAAGCTGGATCCGGCATTGGTGTTGCCGGGGATATAGAAATGTTTTGCGCGAAAAACAATCCGGGCGATGTTGTCCTAAGGCGCTGCCAGGCTGGGTTGCGGACGCGCCTTTATCGCTTTTGATTCGTGGATATCAAAAGCCCAAAGGCTAAAAGACCTGCATTTTTTAGCGCCAACGGCGCGATCGCATATCAGCCTGGGGCATCGCCCCAGGAAGCGGCGCAATTGCAGCCCAGTCCAGAGCATCGCCTGAGGCTATCAACAGCCAGTTTTCTGAGCACAAAACACCGAACCTTTGACCAATGCGCTGACATTGCGCATGCTCCACGTTTTTTGGAGTACAGCAATGCCCACTGCAGATAGCAAAGCGCTAGACAGCGCACAAATCGCGCTGTTTTTGCAAGCCAACCCCGGTTTTTTTGAGCAGCACCCCGAGCTTTTGAGCACACTGCGGCTGCCTAAGCAAACGCAAGGCACGACATCGCTCGCCGCTTATCAGTTAGACGTGCTGCGGGAAAAAAATACCCAGCTGCTGAGCAAGTTGAGTCAACTAATTCAAATTGCGCAAGAAAACGAGCTGCTGGTGCAGCGAGTGCATTTATTATCGCTGCGGTTAATCAAAGCACGCAGCCTGCACGAAACCTTGCAGCAAATTGGCGCGTCGCTACAGGAAGATTTCCACACCGATTTGATCAAGCTTTGTTTTTTTGACGGTCCTGATTTAGACGCGCACCAGCCAGCGCTTGCACAAACTTGGCTGCTGCGTGCGCCAGAAGCGCAAGCGGTTGCCGCATTGGGCGATGCCACGCGCCACAAGCAGGCGATTTGCGGGCGGCTGCGGCCTGAGATTCTCGAATTCTTGTTTGCTGAGCGCGCCGGTGAAGTCGATAGCGCTGTATTACTGCCACTCGAACCAGTTGGCCTGCTAGCTATTGGCAGCAGCGATGCCAATCGCTTCCATCCGGGCATGGGCACGGTGGTGTTAGAAATGATCGCCGAGCTGCTGCGCAACGCGCTCGCCGCGCAGCTTGATCGCGCCGCATGAGCCACATTGACGCTACCAACCCCGCCGCCGGGTTCCCCGCACCAATTGATGCTGATTCACTTGAACTGATTGCCGCGCAACCGATCGAGCGGCTTCAGATCGGGCAAATAGACTACACGCTACTTGGCACCGCGCACGTTTCCAAAGCCAGCGCTGATGCGGTGCGGATATTAATGGCGCAAGAATCATTTGATGCGATAGCCATTGAGCTCGATCAAGGCCGCTATCAAGCGCTGCTGGATCCGGATGCCTATCAGCGTTTGGATTTATTCGAGATTATCAAACACAACAAAGTTGGTTTAGTGGCCGCGAATTTAGCGCTGGGCGCCTATCAGCGGCGCATCGCCAAGGAATCTGGCGTAGAACCCGGCGCGGAAATGCTAGCCGCCATTCAAGGCGCCAAGGCGCAAAACTTGCCGCTTTGGCTAGTGGATCGGGAAGTGGGTTTGACGTTAGCCAGGTGCCGTGCCGCATTAGGCTTTTGGGGTGGCACTAAGCTGATGACCAGCCTGGCCCTAGGCAGCTTTAACGATGACCACGTACAAACGGAGGATATCGAAAAACTCAAGCAAAGCGATTTGCTGCACGCCACGTTTAGCGAGTTCGAGCAAGACTCACCTGCCCTGTTTGAGGCGTTGATCGCAGAGCGCGATCGTTTTATGGCCGCAAAGCTGCGCGCCAGTGCGACTGTATTTGGTAATGCTACGGAAACTACTAACCGCAAAAAAGTATTGGTAGTCATTGGCGCAGGGCATTTAGCCGGCACTGCCCTAGCGCTCAGTACTAGCAAAATTGAGCCCGAGCAAGAAATCGCTGTGCTCAATCAAAAACCCAAGCCGTCTATTTGGCCCAAACTCATCGGCTGGGGTTTTATCACCTTTCTGGTAGCCGGTTTGCTATACGGTTTTTCTAAAGGTTTTGCCGTTGGGCAAGAATTTCTGATGATTTACTTGGGTGTAACCGCCGGTGGCACGCTGATCGGCGCGCTGTTTGCGCTCGCCAGCCCGCTGAGCGCCATCGCCGCAGCATTGGCCGCTCCGATCACCGTATTGCACCCGGCTATTTCCAGCGGCATGGTCGCCGCTGCGGTTGAGCTCTGGCTAAAGCGCCCCACCATCAAAGATTTTGAAGCCTTAAAAGTTGATCTCAACAAAATCAGCGGTTTTTGGACCAATCGCGTCGCCAGAATCTTGACGATCTTTTTCCTAACCAGCCTTGGCACCAGCATTGCCGTGTGGATTACCACGGCGGTGTTTATTGGCAAGTTGTGATGAAAAACCGGACGTAAACTTGCGAGACTGACGCGTTGCACTACCGCTAAATCCCACCGAACTGCGGATGCTCCTTGAACCACTTCACAAAACGCGTCACACCAGCCGCAACGCTCACTTGCGGCTGATAGCCCACGGCATCAAAAAGACGCGCAACCGAGGCTTCCGAAGCTTGCACATCACCCGCTTGCAGTGGCAGCAATATGCGCTGTGCTTTTCGCCCGAGCGCAATTTCTAATTGATCGACATAATCCAATAGCGGCACCGATTCGGCATTGCCAATATTATATATTTTATAAGGCGCGACGGCACTGTCGCAACCTGGCGTTGGCGCGTTTGGCGGCGGCACAAATTTATTCGGCGGCTGCGCTAATATCCGCACAATACCTTCAACAATGTCTGAAATATAGGTAAAACTACGCTTATGCTGGCCGTAGTTGTAAAGCTCAATCGGCTGGTTCGTTAAAATTGCTTTGGCGAATTTAAATAAGGCCATATCCGGCCTTCCCCATGGCCCATAAACAGTAAAAAACCGCAAACCAGTGCAAGGAATTTGGAACAAGTGTGCGTACGAATGCGCCATAAGCTCGTTGGCTTTTTTACTTGCGGCGTAAAGCGTTAGCGGATGTTCGCATGCCTGATTTTCGGTAAATGGCATCGTTTCGTTGGCACCGTAAACGGAACTGGTCGACGCATACACTAGGTGATTTACCCCAAAATGACGGCAGTTTTCAATAACATGCAGAAAGCCGACAATATTACTGTTGACATAAATATGTGGGTTTTCAGCCGCATATCGAACGCCTGCTTGCGCGGCTAAATGCACCACGCGTTCAGGCCTAAATCGCTCAAACAACTGATCAACTTGCGCGCGGTCTGACAATTCAACGTGCGCATGCATATAATTTGGGTGCGGCGTTAATCGATCAATTCGCGCTTTTTTAAGTGAAACGTCGTAATAAGGGTTTAAGTTATCCAAACCAATAACGTCATAACCATCTGCCAAGAGCTGCAGCGCCACTTCACAACCAATAAAACCGGCGCTACCGGTCACGAGAATTTTCATAGTCTAAAACCAACGATTTGCATGATTTTATTGCGCTTTTTTTAAGAAACAATGGCAATAATAACCGATCAACGCTTATCAGAAAAAAACTTCTGCATCAGTAGTGCCGAATCTTCTGCAAGCACACCTCGTACGAGCTCAATTTCGCGCCCGTGCGCTGGATCACTCAGCAAGTCAAAGGCACTTCCGCAGGCGCCGGTTTTAGGCTCATTCGCGCCGAAAATGAGGCAAGCAATCCGCGCTTGCATCAATGCGCCGACACACATCGCGCAGGGCTCAAGTGTGCACACCAACGTGCAGTCGAGTAGCCGCTCATTACGTAAAACGTGCGCTGCTTTTTGCAAAACGCGCACTTCAGCGTGTGCAGTGGGGTCGACCATGGTGCGCGTTTGATTATGCGCGCTCGCGATTAGCTCGCCATTTCGAACCAACACTGCGCCTACCGGTACTTCACCTAGTTCGTAGGCCAATTTTGCTTGCGCTAGCGCACAGCGCATCCAATGCACGCGCTCGGCGCTGTTCATCGCGCTATCTTTCGGCGGGATTTTGCAGCATCGAATTGAGCGCCGAGCTCACTTGCCGGTTCGGCGAAGGCCCGGTGCGGTTTTCGCGCTCTCGAATTTCCAGCACAATTGGGGTAATTTCGGCGATCAGCGCGTCCACTCTGGAGCGCTCGTAAAAGCTCAAATCCGTGCGCTGGGTTAAGTTTTGCAGCTGCGCGAGCGAATCTTCAAGCGCGCCGCGATAGGCTGAAGCGCGCGCATAGCTTTCCGCCGCGCGCGCGGTTTGCCCGGCAATTTCATAGGCGCGCGCCAGCAGCTCATAAACGCCAGGATCGGATTCGTACGCGGTTGATAGCTCTCGCAATAGTTCAATCGCTTGCTGCGCCGGGGCTTTGCTGGCTTGATTAATCAGTGCACCCGCATAGCGCATACCAATCACGCGGTGGCGCGGATGCGCATTTAACAGCGCCGCATAACCTTGGTTCCAACTCGCGGTGGCCTTCGCGCGTTCATCAATTTCTAGGCTGAGCAGCTTGCTACTGAGTGCCAACAAATTGCGCTGGGCCAGTGGCAAGCTAGCGTCAAACTGGACTTTTCTCAGCTCAGATCGAGCCAGTTCCGCATTACCAGCGTAGCTGAGCGCCATCGCGTGGCCGTAATGCAGCGCCGGCAGCGATCCGCGCGCAGCCAGCGTGGCTTGGTAGTACGTGACTAGCTTCGGAAAGTCTTTTGCTTGCAGCACGCGCACGCGTTCGCGCATCAGCTGGAACTTGTAATCGCGCTCCGGTACTGGCGCGCCGCCAAGCTCTAGCGCGCGGGCTTTGGCTTCCGCGACCCTGGTCACGCTAATGGGGTGAGTTTGTAAATATTGCGGCACCCGATTGCCACTGCTGGTGCGATACAGCGACTGCATCCGGCTAAACATGGCTGGCATCGAAGTCACATCGAACCCTGCGCGTTTTAAGGATCGAATGCCAATTCGATCCGCTTCAAACTCATTGTCACGCGTATAGTTAATTTGTAGCTGCTGCATTAGCGCCATACCTGAAATCATCGCGGCTTGGCCGGCGTCGCCGCTGCTGCGACTGTTTGATTGCGACGCTGCTGCCATGAGTGCCAAGGTACCCAACATGATGGGCAAACTGGCTTTCTGGCTGCGCTCTATTTGCCGGATTGAATGCTTTTGGGTGACGTGCGCAATTTCGTGCGCTAACACTGACGCAAGTTCGGATTCTTTTCCGGCTTGCAAAATCATGCCCGAGTTCACGCCGACGAATCCTCCTGGCACTGCAAAAGCATTGAATGCATCTTCGTTAATCAAGAAAAAGCCAACGCTTTGCTCGGGCTTATCAGAGCTTTCCGACAATCTGGTCGCGAGTGTTCGCAGATACTCGACCAGTTCAGGATCTTCAATCAGCACACCGGCATTGCGCATAGAGCGCAAAAAACCGAGCGAGTAATAATATTCCTCGCGATCTGAGATGCCCGCATTGGCGGAATTGCCAAAATCGGGCAGATTGATTTCATCTTGCGCAGCAAAGGCATGCGTGATAACTAATAAAAGCAAGATGGCTTGGATGAGTTGTCGAGTTATTGATTTCATAGGCGCTAAGCTAGCAGAGTCACCGTTGCAAAAAGGTTAAAGGCGATCCGTGCTGAATCAGTTATTCACCGTAAATTTGCCAGAAGCAAGATCGCCACAGGCTAGCGCGATTTATCACTACAGCGATGCGCTTTCGATGTGCGTCGATTCGGCCGGTGATCCTAAATTTTCCACCGTCGCAAGGTTCGCTTGCCCAGCAGGCGCACATCGGCGCGGTCTAGCTGAATTCAAAGGCGTTGAATGGCTTAGCCTGCCGCTGGTTTTGGAGCGCTGGCAGCAAACGCCCATCACGCTCTTTACCGCGACCCAGCAAGGCGCAGTATTGGATTTGCAAGGCTCAACGCTGATCGTCGAGTTGATTTCCAGCGATCCAATATTGATGCTAGAAGCCTGTGAGCTTGCACTTGCGGCTTTAGCGCTTGACTGGAATGTGCGACTGCTGTTGAGCAATTCGGCGGCACAGAGGTTGTCGAATAAAAATTCCCCAGCACACCTAAAAGCGTTTGGCAGCCTTCCACTATTCGGGCTTAGCCAAGCCATGATGTTGGAGAACTCGAGCCATGATACTCAGGACTTCACTTTTGCAAACACAGGCGAGTTTATGTTGCCCGTTTTTCAAATTTCGGCTGGCGCCTATGCTGCTCAGCTTGCGCAATCGTGTCGAATTACGATTTAAGCAATCAGAGCTTGCATTAAGTATGTGATGTAAGCTATTGTTTCTACGCACTTGTTGCGGGCGTCCCTCCCTCACTTGTGGCCGTAACCTAGCTAAAAAAGATAAAGCGCTGCAAAGCGTGACAGTTGCAATCCTCAAAGCGCTTTCGGGCGCTTTTTTTGTGTGCGCCCAGCATGGGCGCACTCTAGGAGGTGAAAGTCCTCTCGTAAGCTGACCACAGCGAGCGAAGTGAAGCGTAACTGCGAGGAGGCGACAAATCGTGGGAAGGAAACGTGGATCGAAGCTGCGGGCCGA
>JANOQN010000024.1:0-83989 GCA_031422315.1 Rhodanobacteraceae bacterium | reverse complement strand
GCGAAACGATGACGACTACCGATAACTTTTCAATGAATCAACTCGGAGAGCCGGATGCGGGAAAACCGCACGTCCGGTTCGATGAGCGGGGTGTGGAATCGGGGCTTAGGCTACTGCGTCATGCTTCGACTCTACTGAAGCTCAATCAATCGACCGCCTATGCGTTTCTGGTAGAAATAACAGACAAACCACAAAAGCCACGGCAACAACGCTCAGCGTATAATAAAGCCCAGCAAAAGGATCGCCGCTCTTTGCCGCCATGTAGCTGCTCACTAATGGTAAAAAGCCGCCGAAATATCCCGTGCCAACATGGTAAGGAATACTCATGCTGGTATAGCGCACCCGTGCCGGAAAAAGCTCAACCATATAAGCCGCTACCGGCGCATAAGTCATGGCAGACAGCAGTGAAAGCGCGAATATACAGAGCACCGTCAGCACTAAATTACGCGTAGCGGGGTTTGATTTGCTCGGGTAGCCAGCTTCGCTGAGCGCAGCGCTGAGGATTGCCGCATCAAATCCTTGAATCGCTTGATCGCCGACTTTTATCGTTACGCCCGCAGCGTTTGTGGTGGCAGGCTCGGCAAGAACTGCATAAGCAATGCCGCGCGTAGTCAAAAAGCTCAGCGCTTGTGCACAGGGCGTGGCCTGTTTTTTCGCCCAGACGTCAAATACGCAGTCCTGGCCCGTGATGCGCACCGGTGCCGCTGCCATAGCCGCGCTTAACTCGGGGTTGGCGTAATGGGTGATTTGTTTGAACAGCGGAAATAGCAGTAACAGCGTCAGCGCATAGCCGGTCAGCATGACTTTTTTGCGGCCAATGCGATCGCTCAGCGCGCCAAACAGAATGCAAAACGGCATCGCTGCAATTTGCGCGACGGCGTTCACGCCGGTGGCGGTTAGATCATCCAATAGTGCGACTTGCTTCAATAACCCGAGTGTGGCGAACTGCGCGGTGTACCAAATCACGGTGAATCCCGCTGCGATGCCAATCATGGCGGCGATAATCGTGCCAGTTTTGCGCCAAGTCGAAAACGATTCTTTTAGCGGCGCTTTTGCGGTTTCGCCTTTGGCCTTCATCGCTTGAAAAACCGGACTTTCGCGCAGCTTGAGCCGCACATACAAGGAAATTGCTAGCATGATAATCGACAGCAAAAACGGAATGCGCCAGCCCCACGCTTCAAACGCCTGCTGGCTCATCGACAGCCGCACCGCTGCCACTACGCCTAGGCTGAGCACAAAACCGCCAACCACCGAGGCTTGAATCCAACCCGTGTAAAACCCGCGCTTGCCGGGCGGCGCGTGCTCGGCCACGTACACCGCTGCGCCGCCATATTCACCGCCCAGCGCCAAGCCCTGCAACAGCCTTAGGCTAACCAGTAATATCGGTGCCCAAATACCCGCAGTGGCGTAGGTGGGCAGCAGCCCAACAGCGGCAGTCGATAGCCCCATCAGCGTCAGCGTGACTAAAAACGTGGTTTTGCGCCCGACTTTATCGCCCAGCACGCCAAACAACACCGCACCGAGTGGCCGCACGCCAAAACCTGCGCCAAAGGTAGCAAGTGAAGCAAGCAGCGCTGCAGTCGGATTTTCCGAAGGGAAAAACAAGCTACCGAGCAGCATCGCTAAGGTGCCATACAAGAAAAAATCGTACCACTCGAACATTGTGCCCAGGCTTGAGGCGGTAATTACCAGCCGGTCAGAAGGCTTTTTCAAGTTGTTGGCATCAGCGGATGCAGCTTTGGACATGATTCGACTCAGCAGGCGACAGAGCCGGAGTTTTACCTAAATTCGAGTGTTTTGCGACGGGTTTAGGTGGCTGGTGATTACAAAGCTACTTTCGGCTTTATCGCCGTGAGGCTTAGACCTACCCAAGCGCCTCACGAACCGCCAATCTCGCGACTTCAATCGAAAAATGCTGCGTGACATTGTCTATACCTGCGTCGCTCAAACTCAGCCACAGCGCAGGATCGGAATAGGCGCGCAAAATTGCAGCGGCGAACCCTTCTGGGTGATCTGCAATTAGCACGTCCACATCGTGCTGGCAGTGCATGCCTTCGGTGGCGGCGCTGGTGGCAACTACCGGCAATCCGTGTGCCATCGACATATTGACTTTGCCTTTGACACCCGCACCGTAGCGCAGCGGGGCAATGCTGAGCTTTGCCGATCGCAATAGCGGTGCAATATCGGGTACGAATCCCAAAATTTCGACGTTTGCACTAGCAAGCTGGGTGATTGCGCTCGGCATTTTGCCACCGACTACTTGCAGCTTCAGCTCGGGCAGCGTGCAATTAACGAGCGGTAAAATACTTTGCACAAACCACAGCACGGCATCCACATTCGGCGGGTGCTGAAAGCCGCCAATAAACAGCAGGTTTTGCCGATCCGCGTAGCCATGTAGACGCCCAGGAATATCGTGAATATTGCTGAGTATGGCGACGCGCGCCTTCGGCATTTTAGCTTGCAGCAGGCTTTGTTCGACATGTGACACCACCCAGGTCAAATCACAGCTTTCAATCAGCGCACGTTCGGCGCGCTCGGTGCTTTGGCTTTGCCGCAGTAGGCTAGCATCATGGCTAAGCGCGGCTTGTCGACGTTCGCGCAGGAAGTGCAAATCAACCGTGTCAAAGATCACTTTTGCGCGTGGGCAGTGTTTGCGCACGAGCCGCAGCAGCGGCGTGGCCACGTAATGCCGCGATAGAATAACCGCATCAAATTCATTACCGCGCTGGCTCAAAAAGCGCGCTTCATTCGGCATAAAAGGCGCGTAGAGAACCTCGACACCCGCTTGCTGTAGCGCCAGCGCATAAGCTGGGTGATGCGCCCTGCCTTCGCAAAAAAAAGTGACCGCATGGCCTTCTGATTTCAACAGCACCAACAGATTAAACATGCGCAGCGAGCCCGAATCTTGATCCGGCATCGGCGTGGTGGCATCGACCACCAACACGCGCTTAATTGCCCGATGTTCGCGCGCCAGCGTGATCGAAACGTCCGGTGGCGCTTTAGAATGCGTGAGCAGAACGCTTTGCCAGCGCTCGAAAAATTTGAGCTTGTTGATAGCTTGGAAACGCTTGATGCCAGCACTGATATCAGTGCCGGAGCTGATGCCTTCAAAATGCACGACTATCGCTTGCGGTTGCACGTAGGCCTTAAAGCCTGCAGCGCGCACTTTGAAGGCCAGATCGGTGTCCTCATAATAGGCTGGCGCATAGTAACTATCGAATCCACAAAGTTCATTCAGCAGCGCGCGTCTAAGCATAATTGCCGCGCCGGAACAGTAGTCAACTTCGCGCACATAGCAAAATTGACCATCGCTAGGCGCTTCAAAGCGTCCGTAGTTCCAAGCATTACCATCTTGGAAAACAATGCCGCCACATTCTTGCAAACGGCCATCTGGGTACACTAGTTTCGCACCGACCAAACCTGCGTCTGGGTGGCTAGCGAAGGTATCGACTAGCGCTTCCAACCAACCTGGCTGCACAGCAGTGTCGTTATTGAGAAACACCACGAACTCTGCTTTCGCGAGCGCTAAACCGGCGTTGCAACTGCCAATAAACCCTAAATTTGCAGCGTTGCGATGCGTAGTTATGCCATTGATTTGCTGCAAATTTGCCCAGCTAGCATCGCTTGAGCAATCGTCCACCACAATGACTTCGAAGCTTAGTTTGGCCGCCGTATTTTGCAAACTTCGAAGGCACACATCGGTGTAATCAAACTTATTGAATACCGGAATGATGATCGATACCTGCAAGCTGGCATCGGGTTTGATCGAGTCGATTGCAAACGGCACAAATGCTGACCTTCTTGCGGGCAGCTGCAAGGAGGCGGCAAACGCAGCATGAGGGCGAAACAAAGTGCCAGCAATTTTTGCCCAGGTGGCCGCAATGCCACGCGAGCGAATGCTAGCGAGTGCGCGCTTGCTGAGCGTCAGCGCGCGTGCGATCTGATAGCGGATGTTTTCAAATGCCGCGCCAGAGTTTTTAACTTGCGTGCGGGTTTTGGCAGCTACACGCTGCAAGCTTACAAAACGCATGCGTTAGCGCAGCGTCGCAGCGGGCTTGAAGCGCAAAAACGGCTGCTCAACCCAGTGCCACGATAATGCTGCGAGCAATAAAATTACGCCACCCGTCACGGCTAGATAACCCAGCATACTGAGCCCCGGATAGAGCAAGACTACCGCCTGCTGCACCGGAAATGCATAGATGTAAATGCCGTAAGAATAATCATGTTTGGCGAATAGCCGTCCAAGCGGATGACTGACTAGCCCAAAGCCAAGCGCTATAATCGGAATGGTAATCCAGCTGCCGATTTGCAGCGCTTTGGCGTTAATACTTAAGCCCAGCATCAGCACAAATGCCAGCACGACATTGCTGAGGCTAAGCCACTTCGTCAAGTTAAATGATGCGAGCACGCAGCCGGCAAAAAAGTAGCTGCCGCACAGCACGACTTGCCGTACATCGGTCGCGTAAAACACCACTAAATCAGGATAAGGCCAAGCCCAGAGCAGGCTGGCAGCGCAGCAGATCACAAAGCAGCTCAGCATCCACCAGCGCGCGTGCTCGGCGCGGCTGACTGAAGTTTTAACGCGGTTCCGGCTCAGCAGCGCGGCCAAAAGCACCACCGCCAACATCAACAAGTACAGCATAAACTCGATAGTTAGGCTCCAAATAGAACCGTTCACCGCAAACGGGATTGGATTGTTCTCGAATACGCCAGGCAAGGTATAGTTGATATACAGCCCGATGTTTTTTAGATAGTTCCAGGTGCTCGGATGCGCAAAATATTCCTCCATGCTCAAGCGCGTTAGCATAGGCCCGAGCACGAAAGCACTCAGCAAAATACAAACCATCAGACCTGGAAAAATACGCAGGCTGCGGCGCAGTAAAAACGCCAGCGCGCGCGGATCCCGAATCCAGCTTTGGTAAACTAAAAAGCCGCTGATGGCGAAAAAAATCCAAACGCCGACCGGGCCGATCGGAACCGCGCCTAGAAATAGCGGTTCCGGAACCTGCTTGATCGCAAAGCTGTGGCCATACCAAACCATGCCAGCGGCAATAAAGCGTAGAAAATTAAGATTGTTGAGGTGGCTCGCGGCTTGTTTAGCTGCCTCGCCGACTAGCACCGTGCTGTTCAAAACGGCAGTGCCCGGCGCAATTTTGATAGCGCCGGTACGAAGCGCCATACCAACGGGGTTTTTTCTAATGCCCGGCGCAAACGGCCCGGCGTGCCGTGCGCATTGGTTCGTGTTTCCATTGCCGCGATTTGTGCGGAGGATTGCGGGAAGGTCGGCATCCAGCCGGGTAGCTGTTGCAAAATGGTTTGCGGATCTAGCTCAACTTTCATCAGCCGCTGCCTCGCAATCGCGTCCAAATAGGCCGCATCAAGCGCTTCTTGACGCGCGTGTTTGACCGTGTGTAAACCAGGAACACGATAAACCGAGGTGGTTTTATCGACAATCGCAAAGCGATCCGCCAATGCATAGCGCGTCCAAAGATTCCAATCTTCGAGCTGATCCATATCCGTCTCAAAACCGCCGTGGCGCTCATAAAGCTTGCGGTGAAATAGCACGGTTTGGATTGGCATAAAGTTGCTGCGCCACAGCTCCAAATGGCTAAACGGCGTCATGTAGCGATGGAACGGCGCAGATTCCTGATAAACCAGCGGTTCCAATGAGACCAAATCAGTAGGTTGCTCCCAAGCAACCCCGTAAACGGCGGGCAGATTTTGCGCTAGCGCATCTTGCAGCAGCGTTTGCACGTGATCGGGGTACAGCAAATCATCGTCATCTAGAAAATTGAGCCAATCGCCGCTCGCCATACTGAGCGCAATATTGCCAGCTTGCGACCGGCCGACGGCAGTGTCAGTTGCGTGATACTTCACGTTGGAGTACTGCGCGAATTCGCTTTCCATCATGCTGCGCGCGGTGTCTTGCCCGTCTTCCACGACAATCACTTCGATGTTTTTGTGCGTTTGCGCCAACGCGCTGTTCAAGGCTTCGCGCAGCCAGTTCGGGCGTTTATGGGTGCGAATTAAAATTGACACGCGCTGATGGTTTTCGAATTCCGTCGGCATTTCAAGCTGATGAAACGCGCCTTTGCGGCGCTGTTCGTAATCCCAAGCGGCAAAAATCGGCGTGAACGCACGGCTGGGCAAAACCCGAGTATTACTGAAATAGCGATACTTCAAAATAGCTTTAGCTAGGTTTTTGAGTAAGCCTTTGCGCCGTCCAGGAAAGCTATCGGGTCGACGAATCTCGAGCATCAGCATTTTAACGCCGGTCCACCACGCCGCAAAACCACCATAGCGCGCGCGCAAACATAAATTAGCCAGCGTGCTGCCAAAAACCTGCTGTGGCTTAATCTCGCCAGCGAATTTATAGGTTTCATGTAGCACGGGCGCATGCGGCAAATAGCGCAAAATAAATCCGCGCGCACGCAGCCGCCAGGATAAATCCACGTCTTCACCGTACAAAAATAATTGCGGCTCAAATCCGCCAACTGACGCTAAGGCCGCTCGCCGAAATAATACCGCGGCTCCGCTAACCCAACTGGTTTCATAAGTCGCGGCGTGATAGTTTTTCGGGTGCTCAAACGGCGTTTGCCGAAACTCAAAAGCGCAGGCGTCAACATCGGTTTTTGCGCGCTCTACCGCGTGTTTTAGCGAGCCCGGCAATAACGCAGTGTCAGGATTAAGCAATAGAACCAGCTCGGCTTGGCTTCGATTCAGCAGCATATTATTAGCCGCGCCAAAACCCATATTAGTCGCGCTGGCTATGATTTCAATCTCGCCAAGCTGATCATTAAATTGCAGGGCGGTTTCGTTGATTCGAATAAACGCGGCTCGGTCAACCGAATTATCCCAGATATGCACTTTTACTGGAATATCAGCTTGACTTAAAACGAGGCTGCTCAACAGTTGGGTTAGCTGAGCGGTGCTGGTGTGATAAGTCACGATAAAGACGTCAATGTCTGCTGATTTGTTCAATTGCATTACCGATTAGTTCCGTTGGGTTATTGCAGTGTTTCGACTAGTACCTCGGCATTCCGCTTACGCGGGGGATCTAGGTACAGGAGTCCGAGCTTAACCGAACGATTGAGGAACCTGGATTCCCGCTTGCGCAGGAATGACGACTTAGACGTCAACCAGGATTAAAACTGTCCAGTAATTTCTCTTCAATCCATTTTTTACTTAGTTTTTTTCACTCTGCGGAACAAAAACCGCAAGATAGATTTGACCGGCGCGGGTATAAGCGACACTAATTTATCATAGCGGCGTGCACGCGGCGCTAGTGCGTTGATTTCAGCACTGAGCCGCTGCTGCATGTCAGCAAGCGCTTTCCCAGCGTACTCAGCTTGTTGAATGCCTTGTGCAAGGCTTTGTTCCAGCGAGATTTGCAGCGCGTGGGCGTGGGCCTGAGCTGCGGCAACTTCAGTCTCTAAGGCTTGGTTGGCATGTAGCGCGTGCTGCTTTTCTAGAAATAGCGCATCGGCGGCTTGCATTATCGCAAGTAAATCGGCCTCAATAGCCAAATTCCGCTCGCGAAAACCGCTGCAATCTTGTTCTAGCTTGCTCGACCACGCATCAGCATTAATTTTTGCTTCTGCCAGTGCGTTGAGCTGTTCGATCAACGTTTCGACATAGGCTTTGGATTGCGAATAATCCCGCGCAAGGCGAATGTTTTCCGAGCGAAACACTACGCCATCTAGCTGATGCCGCAAAAAATCCTGCACCTCGGAACTCGACCACGGCATGCCGCTCGCGTCAGGCGCAGGCGGGTCAGACGCGTAAATTGGTGTAAGTTGACGCAGCATGGCCAATACTCCAGGCGCGGCAAGCGCCGCATGGCTAGTAATGGCTGCACAAACACTTTGATAGTTCCGAGCATTTGATTCAGCGAGAATTTCATGCATTTGACTGAGTACGCCGTTCACATCTTCAGGCGCGCGCAATACCCAGCCGCCTTGCACACGCGCGCAGCGTTCGAACAGCGCGCCAGTCGGCGGAACTAACACGGGAATGCCTGCGCGCCAGACGTCGCTGAGCGCATAGCTAAAGCTTTCTGCTAATCGGTTTGGGAAATACACCAAGTCAATTGCATATTGCGCAAGCAGCGCGCCGGTTTGCTCAGCCTCGAATGGGCCATGGATGGTCAGGCCCAAATCCGGCTCTTGCTGTGGAAATATCCGCTGATTAGTGTAGCCAATGACTATCCATTCAAAAGCGCGCGCCGCTTCATTTTGCAGCAGTAGTTCAAGAAAATCTCCGCCTTTGTGTGGGCCAATTGCCCCGACAATGCCGATACGCGGCTTGTGGTTTGCGGTTCGATTTTCAAGCTGCGCTACTGCGATCGTCGCAGCGGCTTCAGCGATTCCGGGCTCTACAACCAGCGCCTCTAAATCCGGAAAGTGCAGCTGAAATAGGTTTTGCAGATAGTTGGACGGCGCAGTAATCGCCCGCGCACGCTCTAAAACCTTGCGGCATTTTGCCATCCATTGGTAGTCAACCAAGGGTTCAGGCGTGGTTTGTTCGAACGCGTTGCTGGCGATGAATCCAACATCATGCAGTGAGATTACGAAGCGTTTGGCATGGCTGAGCAACTGCACGGTGGTCGGCGTTAACACGTGGCAATGGACTAAATCAATTTCATAGCTGGCACACAGCCCTGTGACAAAGCGCGGCCATTTACTGGCTAAGTCGGGCCACTCAAGCAAGGCATACCGCTTTTGACCGGGCATTTCCAGCGCTGCGTGGCTGCTGCCAACATGCAAAAAGCAATGCGTACGGCCGCTTCCGTAACTCGAATCGCCGGCACTAATACTACGTGCGAAGCGTTCAATCCCGCCGCCGCTGGCTGGAATGATATGCAGGATGGTTTGGCTAATCATTTATGGTGCAACGCTACCTAAACATAACTGCAGCCAACAAAAACGCCGTGCCAGGATTGGATTCTGCACGGCGTTGAATTTTCTAAGGTTACAAACTAATCATTTCGCAGCAGAACTGCTGCGCCAACTGCGTTAATCATCACCCTTGCTTAGATCATCATCTACCACTTGCGTAGCGGCCCATTCGAGTGCTTCGCGTTCGGCACGCTCACGTTCTTGGCGATCCACATCAGCTAATAAATCTTCGGTAATAATGCCGGTAGCGATTTCGCGCAAAGACAGCACAGTCGGCTTGTCATTTTCCTGCGGCAAAATCGGATCTGCGCCATTGGCGAGCTGACGCGCGCGTTTGCTGGCAAACAGCACCAAATCAAAGCGATTCGGAATCACTTTTAGGCAATCTTCGACGGTAATGCGGGCCATAAAACGCCTTTGCTTAAAAACAGAACTCGGCAAAATACAAGATTAGCCCGCGCATAGCCAGCGTTTGCCGCTTGAAAACCACTAGATCAGCGTGTTTTGTTCAGCGGATTTGCGTGCTATTCGTCTTGCCTGCGCGATTCGATTTTTTGATGTCGGCTCGATTGCTCAAATCGACGCTCGCTTGATTCAAAGACGTCGCGCTCGCGGCCCCGGCCCATATCGCTCGGGAAAACTGACTCTCTACGCTCGGCGCTCGGTAAGCCGCCGCGATCATTTTGTTGACTGCTTTGTCCGTCGTCACGCCTTGGCGTTTCCATTTGCAAAATGGCACGATCTTGCCGGTTTTGCATCGGCCAGTTGCGAACATCAGAGCGGCCCGGAAAGGCACTTCCAGAAACTGCGCCGTAGTCCGGTGCATTGCGGCGCTCGCTCTGGCGCAGCAATTCAAGTGCGCGATCTGCGCTTTCGGTTGAATTCGCCGCTACAGCCAATCCGCGGCCGTCTCTGACCTGCACCGGATAGCGATAGCCATAGTTGGAACCGTAGTATCTCGAATACGGATAGTACGGATAGCCGTGGCCCCAGCCTGAGCCAAACCCAAAACTTCCCCAGCCGAAACGGGGACCAAAACCGCGCCAGGGTGAATAAAACGGATCGAACTGCCAGTGCCCAAAGCTGCCGTAGCGGCCCGAGCGCAGCGTCCACATCAGCCACGGATCGTGCCACACGCCATAGCCCGAATAGGCTGCGTCGTAATAACTATCGAAATAGCGGCTGCGCCAAAACCAGTCGTCCATCACGCTGTAGCGCCTTGCTTGGGCCGAACGTTCCACGCCAGTTTGACTCGCTTGACGCTCATCAAGACTTGCACAGCCTGCAAGCGCAGCGGTTATGGAAATAGCCACAATCGCTAACTTAAGGCGGCCAAGGATCGAGTTAAATTGCATAAAAGACTCCTCAAAACGAACGGCAAACAGCCGGGGCAACGCTCGTCAAGATACGCCAACTGCAAACGCTGTAAAGCGTTTGCAGTTGGCGCGTTTTTAAGCATTTATCGCCGCGTATCGATTTTCACGCACACGCGACACCGTGCTTAACTAATGCCTTTCCATAACTAAATCAGGAAACTGATTTAGGACTGGAAACTTATTTCGCAGTGACGCGCACCGACACTCGGCGATTCTTCTGACGGCCTTCTTCGGTTGCGTTGTCGGCAATCGGGTGCTGCACGCCGTAGCCTTCAGCTTTCAAACGCATCGCATCAACGCCGAGCGCAACCACCGAAGCCATGACTGAATCAGCGCGCGACTGTGACAGTGTTAAATTAGCCGCTGCATCACCGGTGCTATCCGTATAGCCGCCGATTTTCAGCTGCACGTTTGGGAAAGCTTTCAAAATGGCAGCAATGTTATTAACTTGCTCATCAGATTGTGAGGTTAACGTTGCAGATCCGGTGTCGAAATAAATGCGGTCAAAATCAAACCAGACTTCTTTGTCGACCATCTGCGCGCTGTCTTCAATGAAGCCAACTAGCTTACTTTCAATGCCGTTCGCAGGAATGTTGAGCTTGACATCGCCCGGCAGCATGCGCTCGCCGAACGCACCCAAGTCAATGGATGGCACTGTGACAGGTTCAGCGACTACAGGAGTGACGGGCGCCACTACCGGTTCCGCCACTACCGCTGGCGCGGCTGCAACGGGTGTCGGCGCAGGCTCGCTGTGTCCACGGGTGAAATACCAGCCGGCAAAGCCCAAAGCGGCCAACAAAGGCACGACCCAAAGCCAGCCGCCACCGCCATTATCTTTGCTTTGCGATGCGGATTGATTCGCCGAAAAGCTGGATGCCGCGCTCGCTGCGCCGCCCGAAAGGCCTAACAGCGAGCCGACTGAACCCGGCACCATCGCCATCAAACCGGCTTTTTGGCCGCCTAACATTCCGAGCAAGGAGCCAATGCCGCCGCGCGCCGCGCTTTGCTTGCCCAGCAGCGCCAAAATCATCGGCGCGACCGCACCGAGAATCTTTGTCACCGAGCCAGCACCGATACCGGCATGCTGACCAATAGCGCTAGCTACGCCCGACAGCTTATCGCCAAATAGCTGCGACAAAAACCCGCCACCGAGCTGACCGAGCGGGCTGGCGGCATGATCAGCACTAAACATCGAGCCGACATTACCCAGCACGGATTCGGCGTTTAAACGGTTATCGCCCAACATGCCGCCGAGCGAATCGACAAAGCCGCGATTGTCTGATTTTGACAAAATCATGCTCATGATGGTTGGCAGCACAGCGGCAATCGCTTTCGCCACGCCCGATTGTGATTCGCCCAGCCAAGCCGAGGCTTTTTGGGTAATCGCATCAGTGATGTAAGGTTTTACGAAGTCCATAATGTTCATAGCTGTTCTCCTAGCAAAAATTCAAGGGTATTTAATTGCCTTATTGCCCAGGCAATCAAGCGTGGCATCCGCTGCGGCATGCAGCGTGAAGTTCCAGAACGAATTGTTACACGAAATTGTGCGTGCGCCCGAAAGAATCAATTACTTACATAAAAATCACAATCTAGTGCACTCACTTAGCGGTCTTCAAATACAGGTCAAGAAACGCCAAAATCTTTTCGTAACTCATCAACACGTTTTCGGGAGTTCGCTTGAGTTCGCAATCGAGCCCGCTAGCTTGCGTTGCTAACGCGTTTTGCTCTACTTTCAACCACTGAATTTTGCCTTGGCTACCTTGCATGACGAACCCAAACGAGAAGCTGAGCCAAGTGACCGACGCTGAGCTGCAGGATTATTTGCGCGCAATTTTGAATGCGTCGATTTACGATTTAGTGATCGAAAGCAAGCTCGAACTGGGTAAAAAAATCAGCGCGCGCTTGGGCCAGCAGATTTGGCTCAAGCGGGAAGATACCCAAGCGGTGTTTTCTTTTAAGCTGCGCGGGGCGTACAACAAACTGCTGAAATTGGATGCGGCGGCGCGCGCATTGGGCGTATTGGCGGTGTCGGCGGGCAATCACGCGCAGGGCGTGGCGTTGGCGGCGCAGCATCTTGGTATTAATGCAGTGATCGTGATGCCGCAAACGACGCCGCCGATCAAGATCGACGCGGTGCGCGCATTGGGTGCTGAAGTGGTGCTGCACGGCGATAGCTACGATGATGCGGCGGCGCACGGCGCTCATTTAGCCGCAGCGCGCGGCTTGGTTATGGTGCATCCGTTTGACGATCCAGATGTGATCGCCGGGCAAGGCACGATCGCGATGGAGCTATGCCGTCAAGCGCAAACAATCGATGTAATTTTCGTGCCGGTGGGCGGCGGCGGCTTGATTGCCGGCATTGCTGCGTGGATCAAAGCGTTGCGCCCGGAAGTCAAAATCATCGGCGTAGAGCCGATTGATGCTGCGTGTTTGCATGCAGCGTTAATTGCCGGCCAGCCTGTCACGCTGAGTCAAGTCGGGCTGTTTGTCGATGGCGTGGCGGTCAAACGCATTGGCGATCACCCGTTTCGCGTGGCGCTGCGCTGCGTCGATGAAATGGTGCTGGTCAATACCGATCAAGTTTGCGCGGCGATTCGCGATATTTTTGAAGAAACCCGAACCGTGGTTGAGCCCGCAGGCGCGCTCGCATTGGCTGGCATCAAGCAGTGGTGCGCGGCACAAGAACGCCAACCTGGGCTTAATTTGGTTAGCATTGTTTGCGGCGCGAACATGAATTTTGATCGCCTGAGACACGTAGCGGAGCGCGCGGAGATTGGTCAGCAGTCCGAAGCGGTGTTTGGCGTGACAATTCCTGAGCAGCCGGGCAGCTTTTTGCAGTTTTGCCGAAGCTTGGGCAAGCGCGCTATAACCGAGTTCAACTATCGCTACGTGGAAAATGCCAGCGCGCAGGTGTTTGTTGGCCTTGCGTTGCGCCAAGGCGCGTCGGAGCGGCTCAGCGTGCTGGCGGATTTGCGCACACAAAATTATCAGGTTTTTGATTTTAGTGATAACGAAGCTGCGAAGCTGCACGTGCGGCATTTGGTCGGCGGGCGCTTGGGCGCAAGCTTGCCAGAGCGGATTTTTCGCTTTGAATTTCCTGAGCGCCCAGGCGCACTGCTGAGTTTTTTAGAACGACTTTCGGGACGCTACAACATCACGCTGTTTCACTATCGCAATCATGGCGCAGCCTACGGGCGGGTTTTGGCAGGCTTTCAAGTCGAGCCAAGCGACAGCGCAGAATTTGAAGCTAGACTGGATGATTTAGGCTTTGCCCGAGTTGAAGAGACGGACAATCCAGCGCTGGCGCAGTTTTTACGCACCTAATCGATCGAATAAATTTTCGAAAAACGTCGCACATGCCAACTTCAAAAGCCTCAAACGCTTCGCTAGCTCTCAACAAACTTCAGCAAATCCTGGGTTAGCCGTGTTTTGTGGGTGGCGAACAATCCGTGCGGTGCATCTGGGTAAACGATCAGTTGCGCCAATGGCAGCGCTTCAAGCTTTTTGCGACCAGCATCGGTTACCGGAACAATTTTATCGCTACTGCCATGCAGCACCAGTAACGGCACTTTGATTGCAGGCAAATCCGCATCAAAATTCGTGTGGGAAAACGCCTTCAAGCAGCCTAAGGTAGCAGGCAAACATCCCTGCAGCGCAATCGAACGCGCCCAAAGAAGTAGTTCAGGACTAACCGCTTCCGCGCCCTTGCTAACACCAAAAAACTTGTCGAAAAGGCCGCTGAAAAACGCCGGGCGATCTTTTAAAATCGCCTGTTTGGTTTGCTCGTATGCCGCATTGGCATTGCCAGACGCATCAGCACCCACCACCACTTTAAAAGGCACCACTGAAGCTATCAGCGCGGCTTTAATCACGTTGTTTTCCGGGTACTTTGCCAAATAGCGCACCACTTCACCGCCGCCCATCGAAAATCCCACCAGCACCACGTTGTGCGCTTGGGTTCGCTCCAACACGGCGTGTAGATCATCCGCCAGCGTATCGTAGTCATAGCCTGTGAATGGCTGTGATGAGCGCCCAAAACCCCGGCGATCATAGGCAATCACGCGGTGCCCGGCCGCCGCTAGTGCGTGCGCTTGGTCTTCCCAGCTGTCGGCGGACAATGGCCAGCCAGATAGCAGCACCACGGTGCGCTTTGGTGTGCTGGCTTCGGTATCAACCGCCGCTGCCTGCCAGTCTTTGAAGTAGAGCTTGGTGTCGTCGGATGTGCTGAGATGGTGCATGTTGTCATGTCCTTTAGCGAAGTAAGCGGGCTGAATCTGCGCGGATGCTCGCAGTTGATACGCTTTACTTACGTTCGTTAGCGCACGGAAGCCGCTTTGATGGCGCACAATGATGCTTTAAATAGGAATCAGAATGCCCAATGAAATAGCCAAAGGCGACCCGCCCCTGCCGCAAGCGGTTGCTGAACCAGCCCCTTCGCCAGCGCCCACTGGCGCGGATGGCTTTGCCATTGTTGGCATTGGCGCCTCAGCCGGCGGCCTTGCAGCGTTTAGTGAGTTCTTTGACGGCATGCCAAATGACCAAGACACCGGTATGGCGTTCGTGTTGGTGCAACACTTAGCGCCGGATCACAAAAGTATTTTGACTGAGCTCATCCAGCGCAATACCCGCATGCAGGTGTTTGAGGTTGAGGATGGCATGCAGGTACAAGTCAATTGCGCCTATATTATTCCGCCAAACCGCGATATGGCATTTTTAGGCGGCGCACTGCATTTGCTTGAACCCTCTGCCGCGCGCGGGCACCGCCTGCCGATTGATTATTTCTTCCGATCACTCGCCCAAGATCAGCGTGAGCGCGCGATTGGCATCGTGCTATCGGGCACCGGGAGTGATGGCACGGCCGGGCTGCGTGCGATTAAAAGCGAAGGCGGGATGGTGATGGCGCAGCTGCCCGAATCCAGCGCCTTTGATGGCATGCCGCAAAGCGCGGTGGCCACCGGGCTGGTGGATTACACGCTGGCACCGGCAGACATGCCTGCACAGTTGATGCGCTATGTCGCGCAAGCGTTCGGTAATTTGCCGCAGGCGAATGCTGGGCTGGCAAATTCGGGCGCAGTAGTACATAGCGAAAGTGCGCTGAAAAAGATCTTCATCTTACTGCGCACGCAAACCGGACATGATTTCTCCAACTACAAGCCGAGCACGATATGCAGGCGCATTGAGCGGCGCATGGCGGTGCATCAGATCAAAGCGATTGACGATTACGTTCGTTTTTTGCAGCAAACGCCACTTGAGGTGGAATCACTGTTTCGTGATTTGTTGATCGGTGTGACCTGCTTTTTCAGAGATCCAGAAAGCTTCGCCGTGCTGGCGCAGCGGGTTATTCCTAAGCTGTTTGAAAACAAAGCCCCGGGCGCTGCGGTGCGGGTATGGTCAACCGGCTGCTCAACCGGCGAAGAGGGCTATTCGATTGCGATTTTATTGCATGAGCATATGGAAACGCTCAAGCAAAATTACCAGCTGCAAGTGTTTGCTTCCGATATTGATAGCCGTGCGATCAGCTATGCCAGAGCCGGAGTATTTCCTGCGAGTATTGCCAGCGATATCACACCGGAACGCTTGGCGCGGTTTTTCACGATTGATCCAGATGGCGCGAGCTATCGGATCAATAAAGCAATCCGCGATATGCTGATTTTCTCCGAACACAACGTTATTAAGAATCCGCCATTTTCCAAGCTTGATCTTGTAACCTGTCGTAACTTATTGATTTATCTGAATTCTGAGCTACAAAAGAAGCTTATTTCGCTATTTCACTACGCGCTCAATCCAGGCGGAATTTTGTTTTTAGGAACCTCTGAAACAGCGGGCGACAGCACTGAGCTATTTGCCGTGTTTGATCGCAAATCAAAGTTATATCAGCGCAATGAAGATTTCCAAGGCGCAAAGCGCGCTGCGCTTGAGCGCATTTTGCCTATCGTAGGCTCATCAAGCAGGCCCGCCAAGAGTGACACCGCCATGCCAGCGCCAAACAAGCCATTTCAACGCGCCAAGCTATCGCTGCGCGAGCTGACCGAGCAGGCGCTGTTGCAATACGGCGAGCTAGCCGGCGCGCTGATCAATGGCTTTGGCGATATCTTGTACCTGCACGGGCGCACCGGCATGTTCTTAGAACCCAGCGCCGGGGAAGCGGGCATCAATAACATTCTAAAAATGGCGCGCGAAGGCCTACGCGGCGAGCTCAGCCGCTGCTTGCATCAAGCAACCAGCGGTAAAGACCAGGTCAGCGCGATGGGCTTGCGCGTTAAAACCAACGGGCACCACACGCTAGTCAACGTGGCCGTTTGCAAACTCGAGGTAAGTCAGGGCGCGGCGCTGCCGGATAATGTGATCCAGCACACGCCAATTCGGCATGCAACACCGCTTTACTTGGTCATGCTCAAAGCGGTAAGTGCAGTTGGCGAAGCTGAGGCGATTGATGCTGAGCAAGCCCAAGCAGGCGACTCAAACAGCCCCAGCACGCTTTGGCGCGGCAAAGATGCCAGCGGCCAAATTGCTGAGCTGCATGAAGCCTTGCGCGCGAAAGATGAGTTTTTATTGGCCGCCAAAGAAGCCTTAGAAACCTCGAATGAGGAGCTGAAATCTTCCAATGAAGAAATGCAATCGGTCAATGAAGAATTGCAATCTACCAACGAAGAATTGGAAACCTCAAAAGAAGAGCTGCAATCGATCAATGAAGAACTGAGCACGGTGAACACCGAGCTGCAAAGTAAGGTGCATGATCTGTCGCGCGTCAATAACGATATGAATAACCTGCTGGCCGGCACCGGCATTGGCACGGTGTTCGTTGACCATGCGCTGCGAATCATGCGCTTCACGCCAGCCGCCACCGAGATGATCAATCTAATACCGAACGACATTGGCCGCCACGTTGGCCATATCATGTCGAATATGATTGGCTACGATTCGCTGGTCAGCGATATTCAGGGCGTATTGAAAACCCTCATTGCGAAAGAAATTGATGTGCAGATCAAACCGATCGAAACGAGTGATGCCGCAAAGCCAAACGCAGCCAAGCTAGTTGAATCAAAACACTACACCCTCAGAATTTTGCCCTACCGAACTCTCGAAAACGTCATCGAAGGCGCGGTCATCACTTTCGTCGAAACAACCGAAGTGGTACGCGCGCGGGAGGCACTGCGTAAAGCGAATGATTTGCTGCGCTTAGCCGTGGTGGTGCGCGATGCCTCCGATGCGATTTTGGTGCAAGACTTAAGCGGGCGCATCACCGCCTGGAACCCGGGCGCGGTGCGTATGTACGGCTGGACTGAGGCCGAAGCGCTGCAAATGAACACTAAAGATCGCATACCCAAAGCGCTGCGCGATAACGCGCTGGCGCAGGTGGAGCAGCTCAGCCGCGCGCAAATTATTGAGCCCTATCTGACTGAGCGGCTCACAAAAAATGGTAGTACCCTGCGCATATCGCTGACCTCGACCGCGCTAGTGCAGCCGGATGGGCACGTCTATGCGATTGCCAGCACCGAACGCAGCACTGAGGCAGCAAACCTATGACTGAAAGTAATTCAAGCAACGATGCATTTGTCCGCCAGCAACTTGCCAACGAACAACTCGCCAAACAAGCCAAAGAAATCCAAACGCTGCGCCAGCGCGCTGAGCATGTGATCGATCAAAAAAGGCCCAGACATTTGCACACCCTCAACGAACTGGCCGAAGATAGCGCACGGCTCACCACGCCTGAAGCCATGCGGCAAAAAATGTACGAGCTGCAAGTGGTGCAGATTGAACTTGAGATGCAAAACGAAGAGCTGCGGCGTTCCCAAGCTGAGTTAGATGCCGTCAAAGCGCGCTATTTTGATTTGTACGATTTAGCGCCGGTGGGTTATTGCACGCTCAGTGAGCCAGGCATGATTGTTGAGGCCAATTTAACCGCTGCAGCGCTGTTTGGCGTGTCGCGGCGGGATTTGGTGAACCAGCCGATCAATCGTTTTATTACGGATGCCACTCAAGATTGTTTTTACTTTCAGCGCAATAAGCTGCTTGAAGAAGGCGTGCCGATCAGTTTTGATTTGCAAATGCAAACTGCGGCGGGCAAACCCTTTTGGACGCTGGTCACCGCTACGCTCGAACAAAACGCCGCAATTCCGCAGATTCGCTTAGTAATCAACGATATTTCCGCGCGCAAAGCGTCGGAAACGGTCATCCAAGAATATCAAGCGCGCTATCGCAACCTGTTTGCCTCGATTGATGAGGGCTTTTGCATCGTCAAAGTCGTTTTTGATGCCGAGCAAAACCCGGTCGACTACCGGTTTATCGAAGTGAACCCCGCGTTTGAAAAGCAAACTGGGTTGGCAAATGCCACCGGCAAACGTATCCGCGAGCTGGAACCAGACATTGAACAGTTTTGGATTGATCTTTACGCACAGGTTGCGCTAACCGGCGAGTCTGCCCGGATAACGAAAGAATCAAAAGCCCTGAGCCGATGGTTTGAAGTACACGCCACGCGCCAGGGTGAAGCGTTTGAGCATTGCGTCGCGATTATTTTTAACGACGTGACTGATCGAAAAACGGCGGAAATGCAGTGGGCCAAGCTAGATCAAATACTCGTCGATAAAAACGCCACGCTCGAGCGCGCAATGGCGACTGCTGAAAAAGCCAGCCAGGCGAAATCTACCTTTTTATCCAGCATGAGCCACGAGCTGCGCACGCCGCTAAATGCCATATTGGGCTTTGCGCAGATGTTGGAAATTGGCACATCGCCGTTGACGCTGCAGCAAAAACGCAATGTCGATCAAATACTAAAAGCGGGCTGGTATTTGCTAGATTTGATCAATGAAATTTTAGATCTATCGATGATTGAGTCAGGCAATGTGATGCTATCGCAGGAACCGGTTGCCTTAGCGAGCCTGTTACTTGAATGCCGCGCCATGATCGAGCCGCAGGCGCATAAACGCGGCATTACCCTGCACTTCCCAAATTTAGATCGCGGCGTGTTTGTCAGCGCGGATCGCACTCGCTTTAAACAGGTATTACTGAATTTGTTGCTGAACGCGATTAAATATAATCGCCCGCATGGCTCAGTCACGATTGAATGTGATTTGGTGCGGCCTGACACGCTGCGCTTTGGCGTACGCGATACCGGTGCTGGCATGGCTCTTGAGCAAATGGCGCATTTATTCCAACCGTTTAATCGACTCGGCAAAGAAACCGGCGTTGAAGAAGGCACCGGCATTGGTTTGGTGGTCACTAAACGGCTAGTAGAGCTCATGGGCGGCAGCATTGGCGTCGAAAGCGTGGTGGATGTCGGCACCTTGTTTTGGATTGAGCTGCACGCGAGCGCAGCGCCGCAGTTTACCGCATCAGATCCGATGCACATTAGCGGCCCGCAAAGGGCTATCAAAGGTTTCGACAACGACGGTGCCGCTACGCGTGCGCTGCTTTACGTTGAGGATAATCCGGCGAATTTAGAGCTAGTTGCGCAATTAGTAGCGATGCGCAGCGATTTGCGCTTGATTAGCGCCACCGATGGGAGCGTTGGCGTTGAATTTGCGCGCTCGCTGCAGCCGGACGTAATTTTGATGGATATCAATCTGCCCGGCATTAGTGGCATACAAGCGCTGCAAATCTTGCAGGGCGATGTGCTGACCAAACACATACCGGTGATAGCGCTCAGCGCCAATGCCATGCCGAGCGATATTGAACACGGCTTGCAGCTCGGTTTCTTTCATTACCTGACTAAACCCATTCGGGTACGCGATTTTCTGAATACCTTAGATTCGGCGCTGGCGTTTGCAGCGCGCACCGCTGAAATGAGCTACGTCGGCGAACACACCAGCGCGTCAAGCCCCACCGAATCAGATCCAGCCGGGTCAAACCCTGGCATTAACCAAACAAAAAACAAGGAAATCCAATGATCACCCTGATCAGCCATGAAGAAATAATCGCCGCGCGTATTTTAATTGTCGACGATCAAGAATCCAACGTCATGTTATTAGAAAGCTTATTAAGCGACGCAGGTTACAGCAACTTCCAGAGCACCATGAATCCTGAGGAAGTCTGTGCGCTGCACCGTAAAATTGGCTTTGATTTGATCTTGCTCGATCTACAAATGCCGGTCATGGATGGCTTTCAGGTATTGGCCGCGCTGAAAACCAACATAAGCGATGCCTATGTGCCCGTTATTGTGCTGACCGCTCAGCCGGCGCATAAACTTCAGGCTTTGCAATCTGGCGCGAAAGATTTCATTAGCAAACCCTTCGATTTAATCGAAGTAAAAACCCGCATCCACAACATGCTGGAAGTTCGCTTGCTGTACAAAAAGCTCGAACAGCACGCGGTGGAGCTGGAGAAAACCGTGCAAGAGCGCACTGCAGAGCTGCGCGAAAGCGAAGCCCGCTACCGCAGCTTGACCGAGCTGGCCTCCGACTGGTACTGGGAACAAGACGATGCCGGCAGCTTCACTAAAGTATCTGGCCCGGCGTTAGAAATGCTCGGCATCCAAGTCGGCGGGTTAACCCGAAACACGCCAGATGCGAACCTATCTGGCAACACCGCTGCAGGCTGGAATGAAGCCGAGCGCGAAGTGCTGCGCGAACGCGTGGAAGCACGCGCGCCATTTCTCGATTTTATCTTTAGCCGCATCAATGCCGATGGCAGCAAGCAGCAATTTCGGGTCAGCGGTGAACCGATGTTCGATAAAGGCTGCCGTTACGTGGGCTATCGCGGCGTTGGCGTTGAAATTTCCGCTAGCCAAGCGCATTAACCAAAACTATCCAAAAGGATTAAGTCAATGCTAGCTGCCAGCATTCTGCTGCAAAACCGCCTGCTCGCCGCGCTGCCGCCAGCGGAGCTCGAACAACTTGCGCTCAACATGGAACAAGTGACGTTGCCGCTCGGAAAAATGCTCTACGAACCTGGCGAACAGCTCAGCCATGCCTATTTCCCCAGCAGCGCGATCATATCCTTGCACTACGTGATCGAATCCGGCGCGTCCGCAGAATCGGCCGGTGTCGGCCGTGAAGGCATGCTTGGCGTCAGCTTATTCATGGGCGGCAATAGCACCACCAGCTCGGCGGTAGTGCAAACGGCTGGGCTGGCATTTCGAATAGATCGCCAGCACTTAAAAGCCGCGTTTGATCAAGGCGGCGCGCTGCAAAAATTGCTGCTGCGCTACACCCAAGCGCTGATGACGCAAATGTCGCAGTCGGCGGTCTGTAATCGACACCACTGCATCGAGCAGCAGCTATGCCGCTGGCTGCTGTTGACACTAGATCGACTGACACCCGATGTTAACTTAGCCACTCAAATCAAAGGCGCAACCCCGCCCTTGCCTGAGCTGGTCATTACCCAAGAGCTAATCGCCAATATGCTCGGCGTGCGGCGCGAAGGCATCACCGAAGCCGCCGGTCAACTGCAAGCGAAGGGTTTGATCCGCTATCGGCGCGGTCACATCGCCGTACTCGAGCGCCACGGGCTTGAGCAGCGCGTCTGCGAATGCTACGGCGTGGTGAAGAAAGAAATTGCTAGGTTACTTACGGATGTGGGTGGGGAGAAGACAGGCCCAGCCTGACGGGTTCAAAACTAAAAAGCTCCCCTCAGCATTGATCGGCGAGATCTGACTTCTCTACTCGGATAGGTCTAAAAACCCCCCTCTCCCTTGATGGGAGAGGGGCAGGGGGAGAGGGTGTGTTGGTGCCGCAAATTCGAAGCAATCCCGTTGAAACCCTCTCCCCAACCCCTCTCCCATAAAGGGAGAGGGGCTAAAAAACTCCCCACAGCATTGATCGGCGAGGTCAGATTTCTCTACTCGGATAGGTCTAAAAACCCCCCTCTCCCTTGATGGGAGAGGGGTTGGGGGAGAGGGTGTGTTGGTGCCCCAAATTCGAAGCAATCCCGTTGAAACCCTCTCCCCGACCCCTCTCCCATAAAGGGAGAGGGGCTAAAAAGCTCCCCTCGGCATTGATCGGCGAGGTCAGGAGAGGGGCTGAAAAGCTCCGCTGAGCAGCATACAAAACGAAAATGCGCCTTAACGGTGCTTTGAGATGATGTCGGCTAGAACCGGTCGCATGCGTTATCCTCAAGTTCTAATCTAAATTTAAGGACTCGTCATGGGCTTAAGCATTACGCATTTAGTGATTTTGTTGGTGGTAGTCGTGCTGATTTTTGGTACCCGCAAGCTCGCCAATGCTGGCAAAGACTTAGGCCAAGCGGTAAAAGGCTTTAAAGACGGCATGCAAAACGGTGACGAGAAGTCGAAAATCGAATCCGATGCCGCAAAAATCAGTCAAACTGATGTGCATACCGAACGCGATAAAGTTTAAGCAGCGCACAATTTTGAGCGTTTTGTATGTTTGACGTTGGTTTTAGTGAAGTCCTACTGTTAGGCATTATCGCGCTGCTGGTGCTCGGGCCTGAGCGCCTGCCCAAAGCCGCGCGCATATTTGGCGGCTTCGTGCGCAAAGCCAGGCGCAGCTTTGAAGGCCTCAAGCAAGAAATCGAGCGTGAAATTGATGCCGATGAGCTTAGGAAAAGCCTAGCTGCCATGCCAACTGTGGCGTCAATGACTGAGCAAATCAACGCGCCGTTCAAAGGCATCGCAGACGCCATTGAGAACGAACGCCAGAACTTAAGCCAGGGCTTTGACACGATTCTCTCAGAGGCGGAAATTTCAGCGGATTTGATGGGTGAAGCACCAAAAGCTGACCAAGGTTCTCAATCCACTGCTGAATTGGCTATACCAGCTGACGACAACCCACCTCGTCATCCCCGCGCAGGCGGGGACCCAGGAGAAGTGTCGGATGCGCCCGAACACCTGCCGAACCTGGGTTCACGCCTGCGCGGCAATAGCGAAACGAATGACACCACGCCATGAGCAACCCGCAGCTACCAGACGAAAAAAGCCGGCCAAAATTCAGCACCGACGCTAACGACATTACCGGCGAACAGCCGCTGGTCGAGCACTTGGTTGAACTGCGCACGCGCCTGTTGCGCGCGGTGCTAGGCGTATTAATTTGCGCTGGCGCACTTTTACCCTTTGCCAACAAGCTCTACGGCTGGCTAGCTTTGCCGGTACTGCAAATGCTACCCGCTGGCGGGCAAATGATCGCGACGGATCCAATCTCACCGTTTTTAACGCCGCTGAAGCTTGCGCTGGTCTTGGGATTAGTGATCGCTATGCCTTGGGTGCTGTTTCAGATTTGGGGTTTCGTCGCGCCCGGACTGTATCGGCATGAGCGCAAATTGGCAGTCCCGATTTTAGTGTCCGCCACGCTGCTGTTTTATGTCGGCTGTGCATTTGCCTATTTTTTGGTACTGCCAGCGGTGTTTAAATTCACTACCGCAGTCGCACCTGAGGGCGTCGCGGTGATGACTGACATCAGCAAATATTTAGACTTCACACTGGTGATATTTCTGGCCTTTGGCCTGACGTTTGAAGTGCCGGTCGCGGTGCTTATTTTGGTGGTGCTTGGCTGGGTGAGCGTCGAGCAGCTGCGCGAAGCGCGCAGCTACGTGATTGTTGGCGCATTCGCAATTTCCGCTGTTATGACGCCGCCGGATGCAATCTCCATGCTGATGATGGGCATTCCGATGTGCCTGTTGTACGAGGTTGGCATTTTGGTGTCGGCCGCCTATCGCAAAAGCGCGCCGGTGCCGGTGGCCTAGCAAGATGGCATTGAGCCACGAGATACCAAAGCCGCAACCCAAACCCGTGTTAAGGCGCTGGCTCATGCTACTCGGCACACTTTTACTGGCTGGCTACGCGGCAATTTGCCTGCTGCTTTACCTCAATCAGCGCAACATGATTTACTTCCCACAGCCACGGCATTTTAGTTTTGCGGACGATTTCTTCTTGCCCGGCGAATCTGGCCCAATACGCATCAGTGCCAAAGCCCGGCCCACGCAAAAAGCGCTGCTGTATTTTGGCGGCAATGGCGAAGACGTCTCCTACAATGCTGATGAATTCGCCACCCAGTTTCCAGATCACGCGATTTATTTGCCGCACTATCCAGGCTACGGCCATGATCGACTTGGCCATGGCGGAAGCGGCGGCGCGCCTTCTGAGACGACGATTTTTGCCAATGCCCTGCGGGTGTTCGATAGCCTTAGTCAGCAGCATGGCGAAATTTTATTAGTTGGCCGCAGCTTAGGCAGCGGCGTTGCTAGCTATGTTGCCAGCCAACGTAAAATTGCTCGGTTAGTGCTCATTACGCCGTTCGATAGCATCGAAGCTATAGCCGCGCAGCAGTTTAGTTTCATTCCTATCGCACTCATTTTGCAGGATAAATTTGAAAGCTGGCGCTATGTACCCCGTATCGCAGCGCCAACCCTAATTATCGCAAGCGAGTCCGATGCGATTGTGCCTAGATCAAATACCGAGGCGCTCATTCAACACTTCAAGCCCGGAATCGTCGCTACAAAAATACTGGCGCGCACGGATCACGGGTCGATTTCTGCGCATGTGGATTATTTTGAGGAGTGGGTGAGCAATTGAGTCTCGTATTTCGATCAATCCAACTCAGTTTGTTTGTTTGTTTATTTTTAAAACTCAAAACCACTACAAAAAATTGCATCCGGAGCGCAGGAAGATGCGGCGGCCCGACTGCTAAAAATATCATTGCGCGCATTGGTGTCGCCCGCTACTAGGTTGCTGGCATTGGATTCGAAAACACTCACGCTGGCGGTTTCGTTGGTGTCCGGAAATGCGCTGTCGTTATTGGCTTCAATGCCGCCTGCTGCCAAGCTGATACGTTCGATTACACCGGTTGCCACGTCCATCTGAAAAACATCTTGGCGCGCATTAGTATCGCCTGCTACTAAATTGCTGGCTAAAGAGTGGAATACTAAAATTTTTCCATCGCCTGAGATGGCTAACTCGTTTGACGTGTCGTTTGGATCACCACCGCCAAGCGCTTCGGCGCGACGAATTTCGCCTGTAGTTAGGTTTTTAACGAACACATCACGCTGGTTGACCGACGTCAAATCGTTAGGTACTAATTCGCGCGATATCGGAAGCCTATGCGCCAGCACTTTGCAAAACGCTTGCGCACAAAGTAGCGCCTAGCATTGTGACGGTTACGGATTTTCGTAACGTCACTTAGGAATTCCTAGGTTGAATTGGGCTGACAAGCGCATAGCTGCTTGGAAACGAAGTTTACAACAGCGAACTGGAGGGGATAGCTTTCGTTTCACTGATTTTATGCTGCAATGCCGCATAAATTTTTTGTTAAATCCAGCGTAATAATACAATATTACATGCGTATTTTTTTCGGTAAACACCTGTTCATTACATTTTCCTTAGGCGTAGACTCGCGCCGCCGCAACGAGCTTGCAAAGCTGATTTTAGCTGCGGACACAAACCACTCGTTTTTTGTCTTCCATAGGAAATCATCCATGAAGTGCACTCGTATTGCTGTTTGTTTGAGCCTCGCTATTTCTGCACTCGCAGGCGGCGCTAACGCATCTGAAGATTTGTTTGCCGTTGCCAGTAATCGCCAGCAAACTGCTGAACCTGGCGAGCTGCTGCGTCAAGTTGCGGCAGATCCTGCTAACGCCCGCATTGATATTGTGGCCGCCAACGCCGCTTTAATTACCCGCGAAAATCAAGACCTGCGCTTGAACCTTCCGGGCGGCATTAGCGTGGTGGCTAAACAAACCAGCTTCGAGCAAATGGAAAGCGGCAACACCGTTTGGATCGGCCAACTTGATATGGGCAAACTGCCTAGCTCGGCAGAGGTCAAAGGTCTGATTCCACTCGATGCACAGCTCAACAACATCATCGCCGTGCGTTCGGGTGACACAATTCGCGCGGATATACGCATCGCCGGTGAACTGTATCGTTTGATTCCCGTCGATGGCGGCGCGCATGCCTTGGTTGAAGTGGATCAAAGCCAGTTTCTAGCCGATGAAAGCGAAGCAGGTTACGCACAAATGATGCAAAACGCAGCGTCGGTCGAAGAGGCTGCGCCCGGGCCGGTCAGCAAAGCGATATCGACAATCCGCGTGATGGTGGCCTTTGGCAGAGCTGCGACGGCATCGGTAGGTAACGAACAACAAGCCATTGATTTAGCATTTGCTGAGGCCAATCAAGCGCTAGCCGCCACCAATACCGAAATCCGCTTCCAACAAGCTGGCGCAATCCAGTTTTATACGCAATCGGAATCATCAACCTACAGCACCATGCTATCGCGCCTGACTAACGGATCGGATGGTTTTTATGACGCCATTGCAGGCCAGCGCAACACCAACACGGCGGATATCGTGGCTTACGTCGCGCCCGTTAGCGCCGGGCTTTGTGGTCAAGCTGCGGGCATTGCCACCAGCAATGCGAACGCCTATTTTGTAATGAACCCAACGTGTTTGTCTGGCAACTTCACTTTCGTCCACGAAGCTGGCCACGTGGTCGGCACGCGGCATGACAATGATCCAACCACCTCACCTTATGCGTTCGGGCATGGCTATGTAATCACCGCGGCAAACCGCCGCACCGTCATGGCCGTCAATAACGGCCCATGTTCAAGCTGCACCCGAATTGGCGCATTTTCTTCGCCGAACTATACTGTTAGCGGATTTGCGATCGGCACCGTCAACACGAATGACAACAACCGCGTTTGGCGAACCCGTGGTGCTACCGTAGCAGCATTTCGCTAGTGCGCTAATGCGCTCGTACATGATGTAACGAGCGCCTCAGAGCTAGAAAAAAACCCGCTTTGTGCGGGTTTTTTTTGGGGTTAAACGCTTCGAATAGCCAATCGCGCCCACTTGCGCTCAAGGCCCCAGCAATAAACAGCTAAACCGCCATCAGCAAATGCTCGCTTGGTACGTTGCAGCACTGATCTTAATGGCTTAGGTATTTAAGAATCGTACTCGATATCATTTTGCCATTGGAGCAACGCCATGCAGAGCCGTCAAATCGCCGTTATCATTGGTAGCCTCAGGCGTGAATCGCATAACCGAAAATTGGCGGATGCGATCACCAAGCTGGCACCCGCCGGGTTTAAATTTACCCAGCTAGCTATCGCTGACTTGCCACCCTATAACCAGGACGACGATGCCAGTCCAGCAGAATCAGTAAAGCTTTTCAAGAGTGCACTGAGTGCAAGCGATGGCTTTTTGTTTTTAACGCCAGAATACAATCGCTCGATTCCCGGCGTGCTGAAAAACGCAATCGATCACGCATCAAGGCCGTACGGCCAAAGCGCATGGGCGGGGAAGCCCGCAGGGATTCTAGGCGTGTCGGTAGGCGCGGCTGGAACCGCCATGGCGCAACAGCATTTGCGCAACATTCTGGCCTACCTTGATGTGCCAACGCTCGGGCAGCCCGAGGCTTTTGTTCACGCCAAAGAGGGACTGTTTGATGAGTCGGGGAACATCGGCCCTGGCAGTTTGAAGTTCATGCAAAGCTGGATGGATGCTTACGTGGCGTGGATCAATGCGCATGTCCATTAGCAATGTGCCAGCTATGAATAAGACTAAAGTTTTAGAAGGTGTAAGCCAATGAGCAAATTGCTTGCTGCGTACGGCGCGATTTTTACCGTGATGCTCGCCATTGATCTACTTTGGCTTGGTGTTATTGCTAAGCCGCTTTATCAAAAGGGTATCGGGCACCTAATGGCTGATAGCCCGAATATTTGGGCAGCGGCCATCTTCTACATTATTTTTCCGATTGGCCTGATGCTATTCGCGGTTGCGCCATTCGGTTCTGAGCCTGATTTAAAGCGTGTGATGATCAGCGCAGCTGCGTTCGGATTTTTTGCCTATGCAACCTATGATCTAACCAATCTTGCACTTATGAAAAACTGGCCATTAACCCTGTCGATGATTGACGTCGCCTGGGGCACGTTTGCCAGCACTGTTTCCGCAGCCGCAGGCAAACTCATGCTCGATAAATTGACTGGCGCATCCGGGTTTTAATAAGCGTATGGATCATCTGCAATGGCCCGCGATGATTATCACGATCTTGGCTTCGTGGCTTGTGGGATCCGATGTGGAAACAAAACGCAAGATCGGGTTTTGGGTGTTCTTGCTGAGCAACGCGCTTTGGATTGTATGGGGAATCTTCGATACCGCGTGGGCATTGGTATCGCTGCAAGTTGGCTTAGCGGCTATGAACATCCGAGGCGCGATTAAAGCAGGCCATAAAGCTAACCAAAAAGCCTCTACGAGTCTCTAGCCGTGAATCTGCCAAAAATTAAGCACCTCAGCTTCGAACAAGCAAAAAACGCAGCACCAGATAATGCAGAGGAGAAGCGCGCACGTCCTTCGCCGCGTGCCTGCTTTATGCTGATCATTGTCGCGGTGATTATCATGGTGTTCGTCGCATGTGTGTTTCGCAGTAGGGTGCTGGGCGTGGCGATTAAAAGTTTACCTGCATTCGGGTCGACTGCAAACGTGACCGAGAACTAGCGTGAGCACCATCGACTGGTCCACCCATCGTATGCAGATTTCTGCCGTCTCAATGGCTGCTGAAGTCGGCGCAGTCGCAGTACCGACAAGCGCCAATGCTGCGCAGCCAACGCCGCCAAACGCTAACCCAAAATCCGCGCCGGATAAACCGGCAAAACGCTGGCCCTGGCGGCGCATCGTAATCGGTGTGGTGTTGGCATTCATGATTTTGGCGTGGTTGCTGCGCAATCTGGTGCTTGGCACCCCGGTGCTGACCTATCCGGTAGTTGCTGGCAATTTACGGCAAACTGTCGTGGCGAGCGGGCGAATTATTACGCCGCAGCGAGTTGCGATTGCCGCGCAAATACCGGGCCGAGTTATTCGGGTCGCGGTTATTGAGGGCGCACAGGTTTTACAAGATCAGCTGCTGATTGAGTTAGATGATGCCGATGCGAAGACCAACGTTGCGCAGGCAGCGGCAGCGCTCGCGCAGGCAGATGCTCGGCAAGCTGGCGTCAGCCAGCTCGAGCTAGGCGCGGCCGAGCAAAGCCTGCGTGAGGCCGAGGCCAATCTGCGCCAAGCCGCGAGTCAGCTGGCACGCAATGAGAATTTGAAAGCGCGCGGATTTATCGGGCAAGCCACGCTTGACGAGGCGCAGCGTAATTTCGCAGTCGCGCAAAGCCAGCGCGGTGCAGCACGTTTGCAAGTTTTGGCGCGCAGAGATGGCGGTAGCCAAGCGGAGCTTGCGAATGCTGCGCAGGCGCAGGCGCAGGCCGCACTTGCGCAAGCGCAAGTGAAATTGGCGCAGCAGCGCATCTTGGCACCGGCTGCCGGTATTTTGATCAGCCGCGCGGTGGAACCGGGTGATGTGGTGCAGCCCGGGCAAGTTTTGATGGGCTTGGCGAGCGCTGGTAAAACGCAAATTGAAGTGCAGCTGGATGAGAAGAACTTGGCCAAACTGAGCGTTGGGCAAAGCGCGCTTGCGTCCGCCGATGCGTATCCAAATGAGCGCTTTGCCGCCAGCGTTGCGTTTATCAATCCGGCGGTGGATGCCACGCGCGGCGCGGTCGTGATAAAGCTCGATGTGCCCGCGCCGCCGCCCTATTTGCGGCAAGACATGACGGTGTCAGTCGACATTGCAACCGCGCAGCGAAATAACGTGTTGGTCATACCGATTGGCGCAGTGCGCGGCATTGATGGCACTGCGCCGTGGGTTTTGGTGCTGCGCGGCAAACGTGCAGTGCGCCAACCAATAGTGCTTGGCCTGTTGGGTGATGAAAACGCTGAGGTGCTGAGCGGCTTGCAAGTAGGTGATCCAGTCATTCCTGCTAGCGCACAAGTTGTTGAGGGTGCGCACGTGCGGATGCGCCCGAGTGCAGTTGAAGCCGACGCGCTGGAAGGCGGCGCAGTTAAAACAAATGATGAAGCAAAGGCTGCGGATTCGCCATGAACCCATTGCTGCCGTTCGAATGGATATTGGCAACCAGATTCATGCGCGAAGGCTTGATGCAAACGCTGCTGATTATTTCTGGCGTGGCGCTCGGGGTTTCAGTGATCGTATTTATTTCCGCGCTGATCGGCGGGCTGCAAAAAGATCTATTTCGCCGCACCCTCGATTATCAGGCACAGATTGTTATCAGGCCGCCCAAAGAAGTCGCACGCAGTTTGTTTGAGGTTGACCCATCAATCATTCCAGCAACGCTGTTGCAGCCGCGCGCACAGCGCTTGCGCTCAGTGGATCAATGGCAAACCGTGCGCACTGCACTGTTGAAAATGCCCGAAGTGGAAGTGGTAGCGCCAGTGGTGGCAGGCGCAGGCTTTGTGCTGCGCGGCAATGCCAATAAGGCGGTCAGCATCACCGGCATGGAGCCAGAATCCTATTTGCGGCTGATTGCGCTGGAAAAGCAAATGAAGCTCGGCACCGCGAATGTGGGCACCAACGATATCTTGATCGGCAAAGAATTGGGCTTGGATTTGGGCGTAGGTTTAGGGGATAAACTGATCTTGCAGGGCCAGAGCAAAGCCAGCGTTACGCTAACTGTGGTGGGCATTTTTGATTTTGGCAATAAGGATTTCAACGAGCGCCAAACCTACATCGCGCTGCGCACCGCGCAAAGCCTGCTAAATCTTCCGGGCGGCGCGACCAGCGTTGAGCTCAATATCAGCAAGCCATTTGACGCTGAAGACATTGCTAGCTCGGTTCGCACGCAAACTGGTTTAGATGTCGAGAGTTGGATCAAACTCAACTCGCAGTTTTTTACCGCACTGCAAGGGCAATCTATGTCCAACAATATCATCCGATTTTTTGTAGGTCTAACCGCAGCGCTTGGCATTGCCAGCGTGTTGGTGGTGTCAGTGGTGCAAAAGTCCAAAGAAATCGGAATCTTGCGCGCGACCGGCACAACCCGAGCGCAGATTTTGCGAATGTTTTTACTGCAAGGCGCAGTGATGGGCCTGCTAGGCTCAATGGTTGGCTCGGTGGCAGGCTGGGCGCTTTTAGGGGCGTGGCGCAAAGTGGCGGTGAATGAAGATGGCACGCCTTTTTTCACGA
Source organism: Rhodanobacteraceae bacterium (assembly GCA_031422315.1). Lineage (GTDB taxonomy): Bacteria > Pseudomonadota > Gammaproteobacteria > Xanthomonadales > SZUA-5 > JANNYA01. The sequence goes on along the minus strand of JANOQN010000024.1, from coordinate 52,811 downwards.
TTGAATTTGACCCGTGGCTGTTTCTATGGGCGGCGATTGGGGCAACGATGGTCGGCACTCTAGCCGCCGTGTTTCCAGCGCGCACTGCCGCGCGTATGGACCCAGCGATTGCTATCCGTGGCTGAGTCCGGGGCTGCGGCCCAAGCAGATAGTGCCGTCGATAAAGACGCGTCTGAAACGCTGCGTTTAGTCGGCATACGCAAGTCTTATGGCGTCGGCACCAAGGCCGAAACCGAAGTGCTACACGGCATTGATTTGACCATTAAGCGTGGCGAATTTACTGCGCTGATTGGGCCTTCGGGCTCAGGTAAAAGCACGCTGCTTAATATGATTGGCCTGTTGGATCGGCCGACTGCCGGGCAGCTATTTATCACTGGCGTGGAGGCCGCAGGGCAAAGTGACGCCGCACTAACCAAGCTGCGCGCGAACGCAGTGGGCTTTGTGTTTCAGTTTCATAATTTGCTGCCGGCATTTACCGCGCAAGAAAACGTCATGCTGCCACTACTAGCCGCGCACGGCCGGCCCAATGCACAGATGCAGCAGCGCGCGGCGGAGCTGATTGCCGCCGTGGGTTTGGCTGATTGGGCTACACACTTAGCCAACGATTTATCCGGCGGCCAACAGCAGCGCGTCGCGATTGCGAGAGCACTGGTCATGCAGCCTGCGCTGGTACTGGCAGACGAGCCGACCGGCAATTTAGATACGCAATCCGCCGACAATATTTTTGACCTACTGCGCCGCGTCAACAAAGATAGCGGCACCAGCTTTTTGATCGTCACGCACGATCCGCGCTTAGCGCAGCGCTGTGATCGAATTATTGAAATGACCGATGGTGTGATTGCTTCGGATCGCGGGAATGTGGTTAGTTAATGCCTCAATAAACGTACTTCTATTATCGTATTTTATAAAGCATACTTAGTGCATGCAAAACGGAGGTATGCCATGGGCAATTTAGAGGTGACGCTAGCTGAGCGTGGTCAAATCGTGATTCCAAAGGAAGCACGCGACGCGCTGGGTCTCAAGCCGGGCAGCAAACTTCGGCTGCGCATTGAGGACGGCAAAATGTATTTTGAGAAAAATGTTCAGCTCGACTTGAGTCGTTGGATGGGCAAAGCAGTAGACGATGGCCTAACAACTAACGAAGCGCTTGCACAGCTGCGCGGCAGAAAAGTGCCGTGGGAGGCTGACGAACCAGCGCATAAACTGCGCAAATGAAAACAGCGGTTGATTCAAGCGTGCTGTTTGATATTGTCAAAGGTGCCCCAGGAGCCAAAGTGGCGCTGAAATCTCTGGAAGCCGCTTTGGCGCTAGGCAGCCTATGTGTTTGCGCAGTCGTGATAGCCGAACTAGGACGCTATTTTACCGACGAGCTAGACTTGAAAGACTTCTTAATTGCCTGTCAAATTCAGCACGATCAAATGACTATGGGTTCCGCATTAGAAGCGGCACGGATCATGCGCGGCTATGTGCGCAACAAAGGCCCGCGTGAGCGTGTAGCGCCCGACTTTCTAATTGGTGCACACGCCACTGTACAGGCCGATGCACTTTTGACGACTGATGTTGGATTCTTTAGGCACTACTTCGACGGATTGAAGGTAGTCACCCCGAAGTAGGCTGGAATTTCGAATACGCTCGCCGACTCAATGCGCTAACCACGAACACAATACTGCGTTCGTGGTTATTAGCTATCTCACTTGTCTGGTCAAACCTCTTTCGCCAGCGTAGCGTCATCCAACCAATACGCCTTACGGCCATAATGCCGATACAGGCTTAATTCTTGTTCCCGGCTCAGCTCGGCTTCCGCATCATAAATCGGCGCGTGTTTGATGAATTCACGGCTCACATCAACTGATACCGTTCGATCACCCCAGCGAACGCTGGAAATCCAGTGCGGCGCGAGCAGCACCTTATTGCCCAGCCACCAATTGCTGGTGTCGATAATCAAATAGCGAATTGCCCAGGTTTGGTCATCGACCAAAAAGCCTGACACATGGCCGATGTCACCATCGGTGGCGTGAAGGTAATAGTTAGTTACTTCATTGCAACTTCGAAGATGTGGATCATCGTTTCGGTGCCGTGCGCGTTCCGCGCTCAGGTAGGATTCCAGCTCGCGTTCGCGTTCAATTCGGTCAACTCCATAGCCGCCAAAGCCGGGCGCTAGCGCATACGGATACAGGCCATCGCCCCAGACGCCACCGCCGACCCAATAGCCCGGGTAGCCATAAAATCCAACAAATTGCTCTTCGTTCTGACGTGACACAGGCTTATCCGTGTCGATACTTGGGCTGTCTTTAACTTGCGCTTTAGTAATCGATACATTGAGTGTTTTATCTAACCAATCAGGCTTGTGTACCGAGATCGGTGAGACCAATACCTTGCGGCTGGTTAGCCAGCTTCCTGCTTCGACGACAAAGTAACGTACTGTCCACTTGTCGTCGTCGAAATAAAAATCCTTCACATGACCAATTTCGCCGTCGGTGGCGCTAATTTTGTAGTTCTCGAGCTTTTTTATATTGTGTAGCATGAGCTTTCCTTGTTTTAGATTGGGCGATTTTGATCAGAGCCGACCTGCAGATAAAGTGCACGGATAACAGCACTGCAAAAATGCGCGCGCGCTTGGCCGAGCGTCTGTTCGCTGGCGCGCGCTAGATCACAACGCGATGCAATCAAAATGCGGCTGAGTTCGCCAATGCACAGAATCTAAAATAGCGATGCCACAGGCTTGTGCGCAAAGCGCAGCGACGCATGCAAGGAAGCTCACTATGATTTGGCTAAAATGGCTCGTGGTATCTATCGCAGCTGCGATTACGGTCATGCTGATTCTAAGCGCGTATGGCGCATCCCGCTGGCAGAAAAGTTCAACGCAACTTTTGCTGCAGCTTGAAGCTCAGCGCGCACCAGCTGATATAGCGCGCTACAACGCGCGTGAAATCGAAGGCTTGCCTGAACCGGTGCGGCGCTATTTTCGCGCCGTGCTTAAAGATGGTCAGCCCATTATTGCCGCCGCCGATCTTCAAATGGCGGGCACTATCAATATGGCGACGGCCGGTGAGCAGTGGAAGCCATTTACTTCGCAGCAGCGCGTTGTTACGTTGCGCCCTGGTTTTATTTGGAACGCCGCCATTACCATGTTTCCCGGCGTACCCGCACGCGTTGTCGATAGCTACATGGCGGGCCAGGGCGCATTGGATGCCAAGCTGCTGGGCTTGTTTACGGTCGCGAACACGCAGGGCGGCGGCGAGTTAGCGCGCGGCGAATTCTTGCGCTGGTTTGCCGAAACACCGTGGTACCCGACCGCGCTTTTGCCCAGTCAAGGCGTGCGCTGGCAAGCGGTTGATAGCAGCTCTGCCAGTGCCACCATCAATGATGGGCCGATCAGCCTAACGCTGCATTTTAGCTTCAATGCAGAAGGCCTAATTGCCGCTGCTCGGGCTGATGCACGCGGCGCCGGGGTCGGTAAGGACATGGTCATGGTCATGCTGCCCTGGGAATGCACGTTTTCAGACTATCAGCCGCAACACGGCATGTTGATTCCAATGGCTGGTGAGGCCGCGTATTTGCGCCCGAACGGCCGTGCTTCGTATTTCGTCGGCAAGGTTAAAACGGTGCGTTATGAGTTTGAGCTGTGATGCGAAAAGTGCATCGTTGTCATCTAGGCCAATGACGCATGGCAATCCCGTTTACGCCAGAGCAGTTTCATCAGGTTTTTCGCGACTACAACCAGGCGGTGTGGCCAGCGCAGTGGCTGTTCGTAGGCATGGCGTTGATGGCAGTTGCAGCGGCGTTTGTGCCTCGGCCGCGCTCCGGCATTGTGGTGTCCTGCATCCTCGGAATTCTTTGGGCTTGGATGGCCTTGGTGTATCACAGCATGTTCTTTGCACGCATCAATCCAGGCGCTTACGCATTCGCCGCGTTTTTTATGATTGGCTCGAGCGTCTTTTTTTGGCAGGGTGTGGTTCGACGCAAGCTCACATTCCAGTGGGCTCTTGGTGCGAAGTCGGTAATTGGGGTTGTGCTCATTAGTTTCGCGCTTTTTGTTTATCCGATCTGGTCAGCTCAGTCCGGTCACCCATTTCCGGAAACTCCGACGTTTGGGCTTCCGTGCCCGACAACGATTTTCAGCATCGGTATGCTTTGCTTTGCAAAGCCACCGATGCCGCGCAGCACATTGATTGTTCCTTTGCTGTGGTGTCTTGTCGGTGCGCAGGCTGCGTTTGAGTTCGGCGTTGAACCCGATCTCGCGCTTATTGCTGCGTTTGCCGTTGGGGTTGGCCTTTTGCTGGTCGCCGGGAAAAGGCAATGAAGAGTGCAAATATAGCGTTACTGCACCAGCGGGTTCGTCAGCGTACGGAATAATGCTAAGTGCGCGCCCACGCTTGACAGGCTCAAAGCAAGGAAGCCCTTGGCAAATTTACAGGTGCATATCATGTCAAAACGAATCCTAATCATTCAAGCGCATCCTGATGCCAGCCAACCGCACTTGTGCCACGCGCTTGCGGCAAGCTATGCAAAAGGCGCTGACGCGTCTGGACATGTCGTTCGGCAAATCGAACTTGCGACGCTTGATTTCCCACTGCTGCGCAGCCAGCACGATTGGGAAAAAGGCGAGCTTCCAGCCAGTCTTAAACCCGCGCAAGCTGATATCGCCTGGGCCGAACACATCGTTTTCTTCTTCCCGCTGTGGCTCGGCGATATGCCGGCCTTGCTCAAGGGATTTCTAGAGCAAGTTGCGCGGCCCGGCTTTGCGATTATCCGAACGCCAGGCGGCAATCCTTGGGGCGAAAAAGGCTTGACTGGGCGTTCAGCGCGCGTGGTCGTAACGATGGGTATGCCTGCGTTGGTGTATCGCTGGTATTTTCGTGCGCACAGCGTTAAATCTTTAGCGCGCAACATCTTAGGCTATGTCGGCATTGCGCCCGTCCGTAAAACGCTCATTGGCTTGACCGGCGATATGAAATCGGGCGATGCCGCGAAATGGCTCAGTAAACTTGAGCGTATGGGGGCGGGTGCGGAGTGAAAAAAGCAGCGCTCGGTGTTGGCATTTTTGCGATATTGCTCGGAGCACTTTGGCTGCTGCAAGTTCCGTTTGTATTGGCGCTGCCAATTACATGGGGCGCGTGGATCACTGTGTTCTTACTCTTGGCATTAGGATTTGCAGCCATCAACGGTATCGTCGTGGCGCTGCGCAGTAAAATTGCGCCACCGGTTGCCTCAGTCAATTTGATGTTTCCGCTGCGCGCTGGCAACTTTTTGATCGTCAATGGCGGCAGCGATATCAGCACTAACGCGCATCTGATGACGCTTAATTCCAGCGAAGCTAGATTGCAGGCCTGGCGTGGGCAGTCCTACGGTGTAGACATCGTGCAAATCGACACGTACGGGCTGCGTGCGCGTGGTGTGCTGCCAGCCGATCCAAACGCATACCGCATCTACGGCGCGCCGGTGCTTGCGCCCTGCTCCGGTCAAGTGTTGCACGTGGTAGATGGATTGCCGGATATGCAAGTGCCCGAGGTGGACCGCGAACATTTGGCCGGCAATTACGTATTGGTGCGCTGCGCTGATCAGCTCGCTGGCGGCAGTGTCGAAGTGCTGCTCGGGCACCTACGGCCTGGCAGTGTGCAGGTGCTTGTTGGCTCCGCCGTTGCCGTTGGTGACTGGCTCGGTTCGGTGGGCAACTCTGGCAATACCGGCGAGCCGCATCTGCATGTGCAAGCGCAGCGCCCTGGGCCAGCGAGCGCGCCCTTGGGCGGTGAGCCTTTGGCAATCGTATTTAACGGCCGCTATTTGGTGCGCAATGATCGCGTGGTGGTGCCGTGAAGCGGCCGACCCTCCGTGGCAGCATTACTTGGCTGGCGTTTGCGCTCATCGCTACCGCCGCGCTTATTGGGTGGCGCTTCAACAGCGATTTAAAGCGTGCGCAAGCACGCGCCGCGCAGGGCAGTGTGCTTGTGCAAACACCCTGCGGCCAAATTGAATATCAAGAGGCAGGCAGTGGCACACCCCTATTGGCAATACACGGCAGCGGTGGCGGCCACGATCAAGGCATGGCGTTTGCCGGTGCTTTGGCGCAGCGCGGTATTCGCGTGATTGCGATGTCGCGCTTTGGCTATTTGCGCACGCCCACGCGGCTTGATGCATCGGCTTTTGCGCAGGCCGACGCGCATGTGTGCTTGCTGGACGCGCTGGGAATCGCCAAGGCCGCAATATTGGGCGGCTCAGCCGGTGCGCCATCGGCGATCCAGATGGCAATTCGCCAGCCGAATCGGGTCAGCGCGCTGGTTCTAATCGTGCCGCTGACCTACAAACCAAGCACGCAATCTGACTCTGCGCCGCCGATGAATCCAACCATTGAGAAGCTCATGATGCGCGCGATTGGCTCGGACTTTTTATTCTGGGCCGGGCTGCATGTGGGTCGTAGTTCGCTGATCAAAACCGTGCTCGCCACGCCGCCCGAACGAGTTGAGTCGGCCAGCGCTTCAGAGCAAGCGCGCATCAATGCCATGCTGGATAACATCCTACCGGTATCCGCGCGCGCCATAGGATTGCTCAGCGACACAGCGGCGAGCAAGCAGCTTAAGCCCGTGGCGCTTGCATCTATCCGTGCGCCCACACTCATCATCAGCGTGCGGGATGATCGCTACGGCACCTATGCCAGCGCGCAGTACACCGCGAGTCAAATACCGGGCGCAAAATTTATCGGATTTGCGCAAGGCGGACACACTTGGATTGGGCATGATGGTGAGGTCATAGATGCGATCGGCGGGTTGGTCATAGAATCAAGCACGTTATGACGGATGCCACCGCAGCTGCAACACCAACCGCCCCGGTAGTTTTTTCGGCGCACGCGCTGTGCAAGGTCTACCGCAGCGGCGAGCTTGAAGTACACGCGCTGCGTGATGTTGAACTGGAAATACACCGGGGCGAATTCGTGGTGTTGCTCGGTGCATCGGGCAGCGGCAAGTCAACGCTGCTGAATATTTTGGGCGGGCTGGACGTGCCCAGCAGCGGTGAGGTGCGTTTTGGTGACACGGTGCTGACGGCGGCTAGCGAAAAAGATCTGACCACCTACCGGCGTGAGCATGTCGGCTTTGTGTTTCAGTTTTACAACCTGATTCCCAGTTTGACGGTGCGCGAAAACTTAGCGCTGGTTACCGATATCGCCGTTAACCCGATGTCAGTGGACGAAGCTATTGATCGGGTCGGCCTGACGCCCCGGCGCGATCATTTCCCGGCGCAACTCTCGGGCGGCGAACAGCAGCGCGTGGCGATTGCGCGGGCAATCGTCAAACGCCCCGATGTGTTGTTGTGCGACGAGCCCACTGGTGCGCTGGATTATGTGACTGGCAAACTAGTGCTTGAGGTCATTGCGAAAATCAATGTCGAGCTCGGCACCACAGCCGTAGTGATCACGCACAACGCGTCGATTGCGGGCATGGCGGATCGGGTGATTTACCTGGGCGATGGGCGCATCCAAAAGGTCGAAATGAACGCGCATAAAATCAGCCCGTCTGAGTTGAAGTGGTGAGATTGAGATGACCGCGCTTGATCGCAAGCTACTGCGTGATTTGCGCCTGATGTGGAGCCAAGTGCTGACCATCGCGCTGGTGGTGGCCAGTGGTGTGGGCGGTTTTATCACCAGCTTATCAGCGGTAGATTCGCTGGCTTTGGCGCGCGAGCGGTTTTACGCCAGCGGCCACTTTGCTGACGTGTTTGCCAGTGTCAAGCGCGCGCCGAACTCGCTGGCCGCAACCTTGTTGACCCTACCCGGCGTGGCCGATGTGCAGACCACAATCGAGCAGGTCGTGCGCATTGAACTTCCGGGCGTGCTTGACCCGGTGTTGGGCCAACTCATTGGCGTCGATGCTCGGGTGCCCGCGCGGATGAATTTGGTGACGCTGCGCAATGGGCGCTTGCTCGACGCGGGCGCCGAGCAAGCCATTCCTGCGCTGGTGTCGGCGGGCTTCGCGGACGCCCGTGGCCTGCGACCGGGTGCGCGCCTGTCGGCGCTTATCAATGGCAAACGCCGCACTTTGCAGGTCACCGGCATTGCCTTGTCGCCCGAATTCATTTTTGCTGGCATGCAAGGCGCGCCTGATTTGCGCGGCTTCGGCGTGTTTTGGGTGCCGCGCGACGCACTCGCGGCAGCGTATGACATGGATGGCGCGTTTAACCGGCTCGCTATTAAACTCGCGCCCGGCGCCTCAGAACGCGCGGTGCTGGACGCGCTATCGGCGCAGCTCACGCGCTATGGCAGTCGGGAAGCGCATGGCCGCAAAGAGCAAACCTCGCACGCCATCTTGGACAGTGAAATCAAGCAGCAACGCGTGCTGGGCACGCTATTGCCTTTAATTTTTTTGGGCGTGGCCGCGTTCTTGCTCAATGTGGTGGTGTCGCGGTTGGTGGCGACACAGCGTGAACAAATTGCCGCGCTAAAGGCGCTGGGTTACCCCAACGTCACTATCGGCGTCCACTATTTAAAGCTGGTGCTGGTGATCGTGATCTTTGGCTCAATACTCGGCGTTGGCTTGGGCAATGTTTTGGGTAGGCAATTCTTACACCTGTATGCGGAATCATTTCAGTTTCCAAGCTTTCAGTACACCATGGCGCCGTGGCTGTTGCTGGTGAGTATCAGTATTACGCTCGTCACCGCTGCACTCGGAACCTTGAATGCGATTCTAGCCACCGTGCGGCTAGCACCGGCTGAGGCGATGCGCCCGCAAGCGCCGGGGCACTACCGGCGCACGCTGATTGAGCGCCTAGGCATCACGCGCATTCCGCCTGCGCTGCGCATGATTTTGCGCAACATGGAACGTCGGCCGTTGCGCACTGCGCTGTCGATTGGCGGTGTTGCGGCATCGGTGTCCATCGTGGTGATGGGTAATTTTTTCAGCGACGCGATTGATTACGTCGTCGACGCGCAGTTCAACGTCGGGCTCCGCAGCGATGTCGTGCTGTGGATGCCAGAGGCCGCCGCCGACAGCGCCCGGCACGAGCTAGCGCGCTTGCCCGGTGTGACGATGGTTGAGTCAGGCCGCGACGTGGCCGTGCGTTTCATCAATGGACACTTGAGCCAGCGCGGCGCTATTCAGGGCTTGGCACAGCATGCGCAGCTGCGCCGCATTGTTGATATCGACAAACACGTAGTCAATTGGCTGGACGACGATGGCTTGGTCATGACGGACCGCCTAGCCGCCAAGCTGGGCTTGAAAGTCGGCCAATCCGTACGCGTTGAGGTGCTGGAAGGTGCTCAGCGCACCGTCGCGGTGCCGCTGGCTGCGGTAGTGCGCGAGATGATGGGCTTAAACGCCTACATGGAGCGCCGTGCGTTGAACCAACTGCTGCAAGAGGGCGATTTGTCGACCCAGTTTGCGCTAGCAATTGAGCGCGGCCGCGAGCCCGAATTACTGTTAGCTAGCAAACAATTGCCGCGCGTGATCGGCGCTTTCAGCAAGGCAACGGTGCTGCGCAACATGCAAGAGGTCACCGCCCGCAACATCCGCATCATGAGCACGGTGTTGACGCTGTTCGCCACCGTGATTGCCGTTGGGGTCGTTTACAACAATGCCCGCATTTCGCTGGCCGAGCGTACCTGGGAGCTGGCCAGCTTGCGCGTGCTGGGCTTCACGCGCGCCGAGGTTTCGGGTTTGCTGCTGGGCGAAATGGCGATTGGCATCGCGTTGGCCTTGCCGTTGGGCATGCTGATGGGCTTTTGGATGGTGCAGCTGGTCAGCCAACTGGTGGCGTCTGATCAATTTTTGTTTCCGGCAGTCATCCAGCCCTCGACGTATGCGTGGTCTGCCTTAGTTGTGCTGTCCGCCGCTGCGGCAAGCGCGCTAGTGGTGCGCAGACGCATTGACAAACTGGACATGGTAGCCGCGTTGAAGACGCGTGAATGAGCAGCGCATGCGCTTCACCTAAGATTGAGAAAAGGAGACTGACATGAAAGCTAAAACTTGGGTTATCGGTGGCACTGTCGTGCTGGCATTGGCGCTGGCTGCGGGCTGGGCATTTGCACCACGCCCGATCGAAGTTGAACTGGCGACGGTGACGCAGGGGCCGTTCGAAACCACCATAGACGAAGACGGCAAGACCCGCCTGACCGATCGTTATGTGGTGTCGGCGCCGTTAGCCGGGCGTTTGGTCCGCATTACTCTGAAGGAAGGTGATGCGGTGGCGATTGATACGCCGTTGGCGGTACTAATCGCGGTGCTGCCGGCGATGCTGGACGCGCGCACGCAGCGCGAGCTGCAGGCGCGTGTTCAGGCCGCGCAAGACAACGTGGCGCGGGCCATAGCGCGTACCGCGCGCGCGCAGGTATCGCTAGCGCTTGCCAGCAGCGAACTTCGGCGCAGCGAACAACTGGTGCAAAAAGGCTTTATTGCGCCCGTCAAGATCGAGGCTGATCGACTGACCAAGCAAGCTGCAGGGCGCGAAGTTGAAGCGGCTGCGGCCGAACGCCGCATGGCCGGGCACGAGCTGGAACAGGCGCAGGCGGCTGCGTTAAATGCCGTGCAGCCATCGCGCACAGGCGCGGGCAGCGCAGGCAATGCAGACGCCTTCACCGTGCGTGCGCCTGTCGCTGGCCGGGTGTTGCGGGTGCTGCAAGGCAGTGAGGCTGCGGTAGCAGTGGGCACGCCGCTGCTTGAAATCGGCGACACTCAGCGCATGGAAATAGTAACTGAGCTGCTGACCACAGAGGCACTGGCAGCCACCGCGGGCAGCCGCGTGATCATCGAGCGCTGGGGCGGCAAGGGCGCGTTGGAAGGCCGCGTGCGCAGCGTCGAGCCGGCCGCTTTTACTAAAGTCTCTGCGCTTGGCGTTGAAGAACAGCGCGTACGCGTGTTGATCGACATCACCAGCCCGCCGGCCGACTGGCAGGCGCTGGGCGATGGCTACCGGGTCAGCGTGCGCATCGTCACGCTGAGCGAAGCGAACGCCGTGCAGGTGCCGGTGAGTGCGGTGTTTCCTCTGCCGAGTACGGCGGGTTTGGCGAACGAGAACGGCGTAGCCATTAGCGCTAGCGTAACCCTCGTTTCGTTGCCAACACAATTTGCGGTGTTCGTTGCCGACGCAGGTCGCGCGCGCCAGACGCTTGTTGAAGTTGCCGCACGCAACGGCAGTGCGGCCTGGGTTCGCAGCGGCATCCGCACCGGCCAGCAGGTCATCGCTTACCCGCCTGCCACTGTGCGTGACGGGCTGCGGGTGGCTGCGCGCAAACGATGATGGCTTGCTAGACCCAAATTAGCACGTCATGCCTTTTAAATTCGCCCGCCGACTAACCGACCGAGAACGCACCGCGCAGGCCGATCGCCATTTAGGATTCGGGCTTGCATTTTGCGCGGGGGCCATCAATGCGGGCGGTTTTTTGGCAGTAGCGCAATACACCTCACACATGACCGGTATAGTTTCGTCAATGGCGGATAACTTGGTGCTGGGCAGCTTTGAGCTAGTGTGGATCGGCGTTAGCGGTTTGTTGAGCTTTTTGGCCGGCGCAGTGTGTTCGAGCGTGTTGGTCAGTTTGGCGCGCAAACGGCAATTGACTAGCGAATACGCATTGCCGCTTTTGTTAGAAGCCTTGCTATTGCTAGTTTTTGGCGCGCTCGGCGCTCAGCTGGCCGAGGTGCGCGGGCTGTTCGTGCCGGTAACGGTAACGCTGTTGTGTTTTATCATGGGCCTGCAAAACGCAGTCATCAGCAAGCTATCGGGCGCGATCATTCGAACCACCCACATTACCGGTGTTGTCACCGATATCGGCATTGAGTTAGGCAGGCTGTTGGTGCGCAGCGCGCAGTTCAGCAGCGCACATCTTGGCACGCTAGTTGGTTTGGTTTCGGCATTTTTTATCGGCGGCGTAGCCGGTGCGCTGGGGTTCAAATATATAGGCTATGCCGCAACGATTCCGCTGGCGCTGGTGTTGATTTATCTGGCCGGTGTGCCCGCGGTGGATGATTTTTTGGGCTTAATTCGAGTCTGGCGAGCGCGTGGTGGCAAATAGGAACGACCGTCGTTACCTAGTGCGATGCCCTAGGAAAACTGATAATTATTGCGCCCGTTTTGTTTGGCTTGATACATTGCCGCGTCGGCGCTCTTGATCAAACTCAATGCGTCGAGCCCATCATCAGGATATAGGCTAATGCCAATGCTGGTGGTCACGTTGAGTGTAAGGTTACTTACCACATGCGGTAATGCCATGGCAGCTAGAAATTTTTCTGCAATCACAGTGATCGCATTGGCATCATGGCAATCGATTAGGATGATAACGAACTCATCGCCGCCCATGCGGCTAACCGTATCGACGGTGCGCACGCAATCGGTTAACCGCCGGGCGGCCGATTGCAGTAGGCCGTCGCCAATGGCATGGCCATGCGCATCATTGATCCGTTTGAGGCCGTCCAAATCCAGAAAAAGCACACCGAGGCGGTGTTGATTACGGTGCGCGCCTTCAATGGCTTGGCTTAAACGGTCATTCAATAAAAACCGATTCGGCAGCTGCGTTAGAAAATCATGGTGCGCGTAAAACGCCATTTTTTCAGTCATGGCGCGCACCGCGCTCACATCTCTGAAAACAATCACTGCGCCGCTCAGCTTGCCGTATTCATCAAATATTGGCGCTGCAGAATCTTCAATCGCCAGTTCGCTACCGTCGCGCCGCATTAGCTTGGTGTTGGGTGGCAATCCGATCGGCTGTTGATATTGCAGTACTAAACTGACCGTGCCGCGCTCAATCTGGCCAGTCAATCCGTTGATGATTCTGAAAATATTAGTAATCGGTTGCCCAAATGCGGCCTCACGGGTCCAGCCGGTGATGGTTTCAGCGGCGATGTTTAAATAGTCCACGATGCCGTCGACATCGGTGCCAATGACCGCATCGGCAATCGAGTTGAGCGTGATTTCCGCGCGCGCTTTTTCTCGGTAGCGGGCCACTTCGACCGACTTGCGCTGAATAATATTGCGCAGCCCTTGCGGCACGATGTAGCTTTTGAAATAGCCTTTCGATAAATAACCCTGCGCGCCACGCTCGACCGCTTCAATCGCCAGCGCTTCTTCTTCCATCGCGCTTAAAATCATGATCGGCATTTGCGTGTCGGCGGCTTTCACCGCGTCAAAGGTTGCAATCCCGCTGCTGTCCGCCAGCGTCATATCAACCAGCACGGCGTCAATTGCACCTTCGCCGATCAGTGTTACGGCATCATCCAAGCGCCGTAACCAATTCGTTTTAAACGGGCCGTCGCTCGCTTTCGCCAGCACCGATTCTAACGTGCGCGCATCTTCTTCGACGTCAGTAAGGATCAACACGCGATAGCTCATGGCGCGCTGCTCACTACGTCTTGCCAGGCAGTTTCGCGGAATGACTCACCGACTAACACTCTGATATTGCGCAGAATTTGCGCACAACTCATGCTCAGCTTGGAAGCCGTACAGGTTTTACAACAGCGGCGGGTACGACTCACGCTCAAGGTGGCGATGCAGTGCGAGCTGCTCAATAAATTGCTTGATTTCATTCGCGCTACCTTTTGACCCAGTGATAATTCCAGCGTGCGCCTTTTCTGCCTGCCCGATTGTGGCGGCCCCAATTTGCTCCAGCAGTTTGGCGGCGCTGCCTATGAGTAGCATGGTCTTGCAATGGCGATATTGATCTTTGATAAAATCAATAGCGCGCGCGTCACTGGCAAATGTTTTGAAAAATTTGTCACTGCCTGAAGGAAATACCATGCCGTCAAAAACCACAGCAGGTTCGGTCTCAAGCGATGCCACGGCTTCAACTTCAGATCCATCCAGACCAGTAAATTTTCCGATCCTAGGCCCTAACATGCGCGGGTTAGCACCGGCCGAGCGCAATGCTGAAAAAAACATGTTCGCTTGCTTAGCATCGACGCCATCGGCAATCCAGATCGCCACCAAGCGCGTCTGCACACTGACCGTTCCGGGGAGTGCGAAAATCGACAGTGCCGCTGAATTACCAATTTCCGGCAACGGCGCTCGCGCAAGCACGGGCGGCATGGCCGTTGGCAGCGGCATACCCAAATCATCGGCAATTTTTTGCGCTAAATCTTCGTCAACATTTCTCAACATCGAAACCACGCGCGCGCGAATGGCGGGTACTTGTAGCTTACTTAGCTCAAACCGATAGGCCGCTTGGATATGCTTTTGTTCGACCGGCGTTTGACTCATATAAAACAATCGAGCTTGATTGAAATGCTCAGCAAATTTCTCCGGCTTACCGCGCACTTCATCGCCCTGTACTGTTTCAGGAAACGGAACATAACCAGCAGTGCCGGCTTGAAACGGGCAGCCGCCGCCGAGTGAGTTCGGCTCATACGAAACTCGCCCGCGATGTACCGCTTGCCGGTGCATGCCGTCGCGCTGGTTGTTATGCACTGGCGCAATCGGCGCATTGATAGGCAGCTCATGAAAATTGGGGCCGCCCAGGCGCGTAATCTGTGTGTCGATGTACGAATGGATACGCCCCGCCAACAGCGGATCATTTGAGAAATCAATGCCAGGCACTACATGCGCCGTACAAAATGCCACCTGTTCGGTTTCCGCAAAAAAATTATCTGGATTGCGATTCAACACCATCTTGCCCAAGGGCGTAATCGGCACCAATTCTTCGGGTATGAGCTTGGTGGCATCAAGCACGTCAAAGCTGAATTTTTCAGCGTCATCTTCTGAAAAAATCTGTGCGCCTAATTCCCACTCTGGGTAAGCGCCCGCTTCAATGGCATCCCATAAATCGCGCCGATGGAAATCCGGATCACAGCCGGAAATTTTCACGGCTTCATCCCACAACAATGCGTGCGTGCCCTGCTTGGGCGTCCAGTGAAATTTCACGAATGACGACACCCCAAACGCATCAACGAAGCGAAAGGTATGCACGCCAAAACCTTGCATCATGCGATAGCTGCGTGGCAGCGCGCGATCCGACATTAGCCACATCAACATGTGGGTGGACTCGGGCATCAGCGATACGAAATCCCAAAAGGTATCGTGCGCCGAGGCGGCCTGCGGCATGCCGTTATGCGGCTCGGGTTTGACCGCATGTACTAAATCAGGAAACTTCATCGCATCTTGGATAAAAAACACTGGCATGTTGTTGCCGACTAAATCCCAGTTGCCTTCATCAGTATAAAATTTGACCGCAAAACCGCGCACATCGCGCGCGGTGTCTTTCGATCCGCGTTCACCAGCTACGGTTGAGAATCGTACGAATACCGGCGTTCGCTTGCCTTTTTCAGCGAACAACGATGCGCGGGTAAGCGCTTCAAACGAAGCATAGGATTCAAAATAGCCGTGTGCGCCGGAACCGCGTGCATGCACGATACGCTCAGGAATGCGCTCATGATCAAAATGGGTAATTTTTTCGCGCAGTATAAAATCTTTCAGCAATGCCGGGCCGCGTAAGCCAGCTTTGAGTGAGGCTTGATTGTCCGCAATCGGAACGCCTTGGTTAGTTGTCATACGCTGGCCGGAAGCGTCGGTGCGAACACGGGTTAACGGATCGCTAGCCGGGCTGGCGCCGGCACTTGGCGGTCTACCGGTTTTAGCGCTGAAATTTTGTTCGGCAAGCGTGCTGCTCGATACCAAATCAGACGGCAGCTCAACGTGCGCGCCCTCTGGCGGCTTCGCGAGGCAGTCACGACCATATTCATCGGCCTTGTTTTCATTTACGTCAAACTTGCTCGAAACGGCGTCGGTCTCAACCCGTTGTCGGTCAATCATCGCTAAACTGGGGGTGGACTGACGTTTGAGTGTTTTTGCGTTGGCCATAAGATTCTCCTAACGCTCCGCATTCTAGGACGCGCAACGGTATCGTTTGATTTCGGGCATTTGTTATCGGGCGCGTGAATTCGGGTCGAATGGTCATTCCCGCGCAACTGAGAACTCATGCACTGCACCTGCGCGGAAATGACAGACTACTTACTGCTGACTTGCATCGAATGATTGCTATCGATAACAGCAATCGATTCGAGTGCTATCTGCCATCACGATCAGAATCGCCGGGAATGGCTCGTTCTGCGGTGTTGCTGACGCGGTTCCAGGCATCGCGTGATGCTTCTTTCGCAGCTGCCCAATCAAGCGTTGATTTACCGCGATTGGCATGCCAGTCACGTGATAAATGCGGTTCAACTTCATCGAATCGCTTACCTGGATATTGGGTGTAAGCACTGGTGCCCACGCCATAGGCTGGACCGTAATCATCATAGCTGCGGCCATCGGCGAAGTAAGGCCGTTGTGTGTAATTCGCGCGCCAATAGTCTTGCTCAATCGTCGGGTCAATGGACTCAGCGACGCCTTTGCCTGCTAAACCACCAACAATCGCGCCAACCGCTGCACCAATCACCGTGCCGACAGGACCTACCACGGTTCCGGTTGCCGCGCCCAATGCTGCGCCTGTGCCAATTCCTGCCGCCAAACCGCCTATTGCCGCGCCTACCCCCACGCCGACCGGATGCGCACCTGGTGCACCACTGATGGGGTCAAGATTCGCATCGGCTTCACGTTTTTCTTGCGCATTTAAAATTTTATCGTTCATGTCAATATCCTTCTGATAGTTGAAAACCCCAGCGTCAGAGGTTTGCGCGAGGGAGTTGAAAGCACTTGACGCAGCCGCCTAGTTGGGCGGGTACGTACGGCATAAAGTGCCTCGGTGCGCAGGAACGGTCAGTGCGTTATCGCGCATTTGCAGGTTGTTATTAAGTCAGGGCACTGCTAGTGCAAAGTCGTCGGCGGCTCTAATCACCCTCTCCCCCAACCCCTCCCATCAAGGGAGAGGGGAGCTTAGCTTGATCAACCTCAAGGGCGGTTTTAGCTCCTTTACCTTGATGCGAGAGGGGAGCTTAGCTTGATCAACCTCAAGGGCGGTTTTAGCCCCTCTCCCTTGATGGGAGAGGGGTTGGGGAGAGGGTGTATTTTTGAGCGACGCTAAAGCACACTCTGCATAAAAAAGCGCAGCATTTGCGCACTGGCATCCGGCCCCTTGCTATCGGTATAAGTGCCCGCCACGCAACCGCCGGACCACGCATGACCGGTGCCTTGAACTAGCCATTGCTCAGCGATCAGCGCGCCGTTTGCATCACGATATTCGCTGCATGTGCTGCTGCGCGCACCACTAGTTTTGATCTGCCTGACCGACACATTTGCGGCGCCACCGGTGCAATTGGCAATCACTTGATTGCCGTTCGAAGCGTGCACAGTGCTGTCGGCATCGCCATGAAACACAATCGTCTTGGCGCCACTCGCGCGCGTTGGCGCTTTGACTGCAACGCCTTGCATGGCACTCAATGCGCTAGGTAAATCCTTCGCAGTGCCCGCAGCTAAGCCTGAGTGCACGCCGACTGCGGCAAAAATATCGGGATAAGTGTCGCCGAGGATAGCAGCCATGGCGCCGCCCGCAGAAAGCCCTGCGACGTATACACGCTTGCTGTCGATCAAATGCGCGCGCATCAGCGCTTGGGTCATGCCGGCAATCAGCGCGGGCTCACCGCTGCCGCGCGCTTGATGATTATGCTTGAACCAATTCCAGCAGCGCTGCGGATTGGCTTTCGCACACTGCGCAGGATAGAGCACGTAAACACCCTGCGTTCGCGCGAGTGCATTCATCGCCGTGCCGGCAGCAAAGTCGTCTGGGTTTTGCATACAGCCGTGCAGCATGACAACCAACGGCAAAGCGCGTTCGCCTGCACCGGGTGGGATATAGAGCTTGTAATCGCGGCCCTGCAAGCCATCAGCGCCGGATCTGCCCGCGATAAAGCGTTCGGCACTTGGTGCTTTAGCAGGCTGCTTAACCTGCTGATTGCTTGAAGGCTTGGCATCACTCTGTGGTCGAATCAGTTCGGGTGCTGGCAGTGTGATCAGCGCACTCTTGCGATCACATCGGGCTTGGGTTTGCTGATCGCTGTGCGGATTGATCACTCGCGCGTTTCCCCTATTTGCCAGCGCAGCTTGGATTGCAGCGGTGGCGGCGCTCAAATTTCCTTGGCGGGTTAGCAAGGTGGCGTTATTCATTAGATTTTGAAAGTCATCGGGCATAGTTTTGTTCCTAATTATTGATAGGGTCAAGACATGCGCTGTCGCAGCGCAGCTTTGACCGCTGGGCTGGCGTGCAGCGCACCCAAAACGGTGATGGATTCAATCGTCGCTAAGGCCAGCTCAGGGCTAACTTCGGCAGCAATACTCGCCAATCCGAGCACGCGAATTTGCAGCTTTTCACCTGCAGCCTGCAGTGCCAGCAAATCCGCCTGGCTGAAATGTTGAATGCCCAAAACGAGCGTTTTGCGCAAAATGACTTGCCGAACCACATCAACATGCGTTGTAAGCTGGTTGCGAATGGCGGTTCGGATTAAATCGGTTCGATTGGCGTAGAAACCCTCTTGCACCAATAAATCTATCTGGCCTAAGTCGACGCAGCCTAAGTTGATGGTAATTTTTTCGTCGACAGGCTTGACGTTGGAATTAAGTGAATTGGCGCTGGGTTTTGGCATTTGGCCATCCTATCACCATCTAAGTGGATGGTAAATGGATGTTTCCATGGATGCATGATTTGCATCAAACGGTTAAGCCGACACCTGCGTACCCGCACTTCCCGCAAACACATCCGCTGCTTGATCCAGTGCGCCAATTGCAGCGGGCATTCCGGTGGCCATTACAAAAGCGCACACCGCTGCAACTTTCGGGCCCATTGAGCCTGCGGCAAAATCAATTTTGCTGAGCGCCTCGGCCTTTATGTGCTGCACGATGCGCTGCTTAGGCGTGCCCCAATCCAGATACACCGCGTCAATATCGGTCAAAATAATCAGACGATCCGCATGAAGCTGGATGGCTAATAGCGATGCCGCTAGATCTTTGTCGATCACCGCTTCCACGCCGACTAGCGTGCCATTTGGCTGGCGCTGCACCGGAATGCCGCCGCCGCCCAAACAAACCGCTACCGTGCCGGCATTAAACAGCGCTTCAATGTGCTTGAACTCGACAAATGCAAGCGGGATGGGCGATGCCACCACGCGACGAATACCTTCGCCATCGTTAGCTACCTGCCAACCGCGCGCACGCAGCTGCGCGGCTTGATCGGCCGGATAGACCGGGCCAATCGGTTTAGTGGGCCTTTGAAACGCCGCGTCATTTGGGTCGACAATGGTTTGCGTGAGCATGCAGGCAACGCCATGATCGACGCGCGCTGATTCGCTAATTTTTTGATCGCTCGCCAGATCCGCAAAGGCATTGCGCAGTGCTTGCGCGATGACATAGCCGATCATGCCCTGCGATTCTGCACCGAGCACGTCGAGTGGATAGGCAGGCACTTCCGAGTACGCTTCTGACGTCAATGCCAGCAGGCCAATCTGCGGGCCATTGCCATGCACAATCGCAACTTCATGCTGCCCACAAACGCGCGCGAGCTGGGCCGCTGAGCGCTGCATATTTTGCTGTTGATTGCCGGCTGACATCAGCTCACCACGGCGCAGCAGCGCATTGCCGCCTAGTGCAATCACGATTCGCACGGCTATGGCGGCGCTTGCTTCACGGCCGCGCCGCGCGCCAGCGGTTCTTGCTGGGTAATACAGTGAATATTGCCGCCGCCCAGCAAAATTTCACGGCCGGGCACGCTGATAATGCTGCGCTCTGGGAATAATTTTGCCAAGGTGGCTTTGGCAGGCGCATCAAACGGATCGTTGAAACTCGGCATGACGACCCGCTGGTTCGCAATATAAAAGTTCACGTACGAAGCCGCCATGCGATCACCCGCGGCGCGCGGCATCGTGCCGTGTACGCGGTCAATCCCGGCGGCCTCTTCAGCGGTAATCAGTATCGGTTTGGGCTGATGCAATTTGTGTACTTCCAGCTCGCGGCCTTTGGCATCGCGCATCTGTGCCAGCCTAAGCAGCGCGGCGTGTGAAATTGCGTATTGCGGATCGCTTTGATCGTCAGTCCAAGTCAGCACCACTTTTCCAGGCGCAACGAACCGGCAAAAGTTATCAATATGGCCGTCAGTCTCATCAAGATAAACGCCCTTAGCTAACCATAAAACGTGGCTGACGCCCAGATAGTTGCGCAGCATGTTTTCAATTTCCACCTGTGTTTTTTCCGGATTGCGATTGGCATTGAGCAAACATTCCTCCGTCACTAGCACACTGCCTTCGCCGTCCACATCAATTGACCCGCCCTCTAGTACAAAATCTGGCACGTAGCGATCATTGCGCTCTAGCTCCAACACTTTTTCTCCGACTAGATCGTCTTGATCCCAGGGGAAATACAGCCCATCACGCAATCCGCCCCAGGCATTGAACTGCCAATCAATGCCGCGAACTTGCCCTAAATCATTGACCACAAAGCTCGGCCCGCAATCGCGAATCCAGGAATCATTGCTGGTCATCTCTACTACCCGCACATCCGAGTGCAGTAATTCCCGCGCGGCTGAATACCCTGCGGGTGATGCGCATACGGTAACCGGCTCACCCTGCGCAATTGCCAGCGCTACCGCTGCAAAAGCATGCTGCGCGGGCTTGGCACCGTTGCGCCAATTATCGGAGCGCTCCGGCCACAGCATCCAGCAGCCTAAATGCGGTTCCCATTCGGCCGGCATGCGAAAGCCATCCGCGTGTGGCGTGCTAGCAAGCTGCTTAGCCATGTTGACTGTCCTTTGCGTGGCTACGCGACCAGCGCACTAAAACTTCGCCTGCGATAACGGTTAGAACCACACCAACCGTGACCGCAATGGCATAGTTAGCATCGAAAGCCCCGGGTTTGAAAATAAAAAACACGATGGATTGCACGATAAATGCCATGCAAATCAGGCTCAAGATAAGCGCAGCCGCGAATCCGCCGGGCACTCGGTAAGTTTTTTGCATTGCGCTTACATCGGCTGAGTTTTTCGCCTTAGGCAGCATTCGACGCAATTTTAGAAACGCGAGGAACAGAACTAAATAGGGCAGTAAAAATACCACCGAGGAAAACGCAAAGGTAGTCCAGAATAGTTCTTCGGCATTTTTTGCCAGCATGCCGTAAACCACGATCACTACCGTGGCAATCGCGCCGCACAAAACCGATGAGCCAACCGGCGTGCCGAAGCTTGGGTGCATGCGCGCAAAGAACGCGGGTAGATCGCCATTTTTTGCCGCCTCAGCGGCGGATCGATTGGCCCCCAGTGTCCAGGACACCATGTTCGCAATAAAGCTAAACAGCGCCATAATCCCAAGCAACATCACCAGCGCATTGCCGACGGCACTGCTGCCAAAAATTCGCCTGAAAGTGTCGACTAAGCCGCTGATAAGGCCAATGTCCGCTACTGGCAAAGCCAGCAATATGCCAACCGTCGCAAATATGTAGAAAAACGCAATCATGAGGCCCGAGCTGATAATAGCAAGTGGTACATCTCGGGCAGGATTTTTCATCTCATCGCCCGCGCCGGACATTAGCTCTAACCCTAAGTAGTTGTAGACAATCACCGGCAAGAACGCCAGGCTGGCACTCCAGTTTGGGCTTAGGTTGGTCAAGTTAAACTCGTTGGCAACACCAAAGCGCAGCGCGTAAACCACACCGCCGATACCTATCGCCAGCATCACACCCACTTTGCAAACCGCGCCGATATTGGGTATCCACTTGCTGATATCCAAGGTCAAAATATTCACCCCGACGGTAAGCCAAGTTAGCACCAGCGCGATAATTATTTTGTGAGCTAAGCTCAGATCCAACGCTAGCAAATCACTCAGCACGCCGGCGAACAGTATGTAAACCGCAGGCATCCAAAACGCCACATTGACCCACCACAGCCAAGCCGTACGGCCAGCCCACAGTGGCCCAAATGCGCGCCTAACCCAAGCATAGATCCCACCTTCTTGCGGATAGTTACTGCCCAACTCTGCGATGATCAGCCCATAGGGCACGAAGAAAAACACTAGCGTGATCAGCCACCAAAAAATCGACTGCAAACCAATTGCCGCTGAAGCAGTAAGCTGATCGACTATCAATACCGCGCTGACGGTAAATAGCGTCATATCCAGCCGATGCAGCACCTTTTGCACGCCCTTAGGCTGCGCTTTTCTGGAGGTAACAGCGGTGTTCATATCGACGCCTCAGTCGTTAGGAAGCTCGCTAGCAGCGCCGCATGCTCAGCGCTCACGGCGGCAGGTGCACGCTTGAGTCTTGGGTAGATCAAATGCACCAGCAGCGCTTTTTCGGTATGCAAGCGATTTTCGGATTGATCGTAAATAATCGATTGCGGCCCGTCCATCACCGCGTCAGTTACTTCAACGCCGCGCGACGCCGGCAGGCAGTGCATAAACTTCGCGTGCGCGGGCGCCCTCGCCAGTAGCGCGTCATTGATTTGATAGCGCGGCATAAAGGCCTTGGTTCGATCTGGTATTTCAGCTTCCTGGCCGATCCACCACCACAAATCCGTGTAGATAAAGTCCGCGTCCTTAACTGCCGTTTCCACGTCATCGGTGATCCGCAAACTGCCGCCTGACACCACCGCATTGGCGCGCGCAATCGCCTGCCAAACCGCCGGCGCCTGATAGCGTACAGGCGCAGCGTGCGTGAAGTGCATGCCCATTTGCGTGCAGATCATCATCAGTGATGAACACACATTAGTAGCGTCGCCGACAAAGGTTACGCGTAGATCGCCGCGCACTTTTCCAGCTTGGCAGTGTTCGAGCATGGTGAATACATCACACACCACCTGGGTTGGGTGGTTGTAGTCGGTCAGCCCGTTGATGACCGGTACGCTGGCGTGTTCGGCCAAATCTAAAACCGTTTGATGTTTGAGCGTGCGCGCTTCAATCGCATCGACCATGCGGCTCATGACTTTTGCGGTATCGCGGGTGGATTCGCGCTGGCCTAAGTGAATTTCCCCGGGCCGTAGATAGAGCGCATGCCCGCCAAGTTTGGTCATCGCTACTTCAAAAGAAATGCGCGTGCGGGTCGAGGGTTCTTCAAAAATCATGCCTAGCGAGGCGCCTGCAAGCAGCGGCGGGCAGGCCCCCGCTTTGTCGGCCGTTTTCAGCAGCGAAATGAGCTTAAA
The DNA here is from genome assembly GCA_031422315.1 of Rhodanobacteraceae bacterium. GTDB lineage: Bacteria > Pseudomonadota > Gammaproteobacteria > Xanthomonadales > SZUA-5 > JANNYA01. Next base: position 29,797 of record JANOQN010000024.1, on the reverse strand, counting down.
AATTCGCAGCAGCTCCGCCTGGGAATAATCTTGGGTGTCAATGAAATGCTTGAGCGGGCTTGGCATGGCGTGTTTCCTTGAGTGACGTTGAGCGTAAGAGATATTTGTTGCGGGCTTGGTTGGTTAGCACACTAAACAACGATCCCGCAGGGATCGCAGAAGGTAGCCGGTGTGTCGGAGCCGCGCAGCGGCGTAGTCCACCGGAAACCGAATTCTTGAATTCATTTCGACCCCGGTAGGGGTCGCACGATTCGCTGCGACCCCTGCCGGGGTCGAAATGTGTGGGTGGTGCAATTCCGGTGGTCTACGGCACGCTGTGCCTTCGACACACCGGCTACCTTCTGTGATCCCTGCGGGATCAAACTGCAAAATCAACGCAACTCGTTGTAGCAGTCAAATGGCGACATCAGTTTGAAAACTACACTTGGCTGCTGCCTTAGACCTATCAAGCGACCAGCCTAGCGTGGAAGTTCGAAACCGAACAGACCTAGATCAAGCCATCAGGCATTTTACGCCCTTAAAATTTCGCAAGAATTCTAATAGGCGCACGAGTCTTGACCCAGCCTGAGCCAGCCCGTGAAACTGCCGCCGCGCACACCTACCCGCACCCGATGCTGGCCAGCGCTGAAAGCACGGCGGCCAGCGCGCGCGCGCAAATCCGCCAGCAAGCGCGCTCGGACTGGGAGCTGCTGTGTGTGGTTGATGCAGGCGGCCAGCTATTGGGCACATTGACGGCAGCGCAGTTATTAGCACTGCCGGATGATGTGCTCCTCGGTGAAGCTTCAATCAAGGATCAAGCACGCGTGAGTGCTGATACTGATCAGGAAAAAATGGCCTCCATTGCGCTTAAAAGTAGCGTCGCGGCGCTGCCGGTGGTTGATCACACGGGCAAGCTGCTTGGCGTCGTTGGCTCAGCAAAACTCATGGAGATTTTGCGGCGTGAACATGTCGAGGATTTACATCGATTGGCGGGTATCAGTCGTGAATCAACCGATGCCCGCACCGCGCTGGAAGAAGCGCCATTGCGCCGCGCGCGGCACCGGCTGCCTTGGCTGATAGTGGGATTGGGCGGCAGCATGCTCGCCACCTTGATCGTCGCCAATTTTGAAACAGCGCTCAGTGCAAAACCTGAGCTGGCATTTTTTATACCGGGGCTGGTATATCTGGCTGATGCCATCGGGACCCAAAGTGAAGCGGTGGCGGTGCGCGGTTTGTCATTGAGCCATTTGGGTATCGGCAAGCTACTCGGCGGCGAGTTGCGCACCGGCATGATGATTGGCGTAGTGCTGGCGCTGCTGGCTTTTCCCATGATCTGGCTCGTGTTTGGCGAGCTAAATCTTGCGCTTGCGGTCACCCTGGCACTTGCGGGTGCGAGCGTCGTGGCGTCGGTGCTCGGATTGTTTTTGCCGTGGCTATTGGCGCGCTTTGGATTTGATCCGGCCTATGGCAGCGGCCCGCTGGCAACAATTGTCCAGGACGTATTAAGCCTGTTGATCTACTTTGGCTGCTTAACGGCGATTGTGCTGTGACTAAGACTATTTCAAGCCCGCATTTCTACACACCCCAATCTGAGGCATTCCTATGACTAACCCCAGCACCACTGACGGTTTAGCCGTCGCGAAAGGCCTGGACGCGAATGTCGAGACCGGGATGACATCAGCGCAGGCGAGCGAACGCTTGCGAAAAAACGGTCCTAACGAGCTGCGCGCGGTGCCGCGTGAAGCTAGCTGGCGGCGCATGCTGCGGCAATTTCAAGATCCGCTGGTGGCGCTGCTCTTAGTGGCAATTTTAATAGCGCTATTGGCTTGGATGATTGAAGGGCGCGTTGGCCTGCCATTAGATGCGATTGTGGTGGCTTCGGTCGTCGTGCTGAATGCACTGCTGGGTTTTTTCGAAGAAGCAAAAGCGGCAAACGCGGTCGCCGCGCTGGCGCGCATGACACAAGCGACCTCAAGCGTCATGCGTGATGGCACGGCTAAACGCGTGCCGAGCGCTGAGCTAGTTTTAGGCGATATTTTGGTGCTATCTGAAGGTGATGCGGTAGGCGCCGATGCACGGCTATTGCAAGCCGCATCGCTAAGCGTGCAAGAAGCATCCTTAACTGGCGAAAGCGCCGCAGTGCAAAAAGACCCTTCGATTCTGGCGCAAGTGGAATCGCTGGGTGATCGCTTAAACATGGTATTCAAGGGTACGGCGATTTTGCAGGGCAGCGGCAAAGCTGTGGTGACCGCGGTTGGCATGCAAACGGAAATGGGCAACATTGCCGAGCTGCTGGATGACACTGTCGATGCGCCAACGCCGCTGCAAATTGAAGTGGCGCAGCTAAGCCGCCGCCTCGGCCTTGGCGTAGTCGTGATTGCCTGTATTGTTATTGGCAGTATTTTGCTGATGTCGAATGTGCAAAGCCTAGCTCAGCTCGTTCCCGTGCTGCTACTGGGCGTTTCACTCGCCGTGGCGGCCGTGCCTGAAGGGCTGCCGGCGATTTTGTCAGTCGTGCTAGCGCTTGGCGTGCAGCGCATGGCGAGGCACAAAGCGATAGTCAAGAAGCTATCTTCTGTGGAAACACTCGGCTGCGCTTCGGTGATCGCTTCAGATAAAACGGGCACGCTGACCAAGGCTGAAATGACCATTGAACGCATCATTACCGCTTCCGGCAGCACGCACGTGAGCGGCGTGGGTTACGCGCCAGAAGGCAAAGTCGAGCGTGATGCGAACGCGCCCGGTGACTCCAGTAAGCCGCCCACGGAAGTACTCACCGGCGCGCTGCGCGAAGAACAAATCGTGGTGTTGAGCGGTGGCAGCTTGGCCGGCAATGCCAGCCTAGATAAATCACCGAGCGGCGAATGGTCCATTCACGGCGACCCGACCGAAGCCGCGTTTTTAGTGGCCGAACGCAAGCTCGATAGCGATGGCATTAGAGCGCGTAGGGAAAAGCGATTTGAACGCGTTGGCGAAATTCCATTTAGCTCAGAGCGCAAGCTGATGTCGACCATCGAGCGCGACTCCGAGCACGCGAACGCGCTGGTACTGATAACCAAAGGCGCGCCGGATGTGCTGCTCGGGCGATGCGTAAGCGTGCGGGTTGGCATGGAAACTAAGCCGCTGGATGAAGCGATGCGCGCCAAGTTGAAAGCCGATGTCGAAAGCTTGACCGATGCTGCGCTGCGCACGCTTTCGGTGGCCTACCGCACGCTAAGCGCCGCAGAATCGATTGTTGCGAACGCGCCGACCGAGGCGCTAGAGCGCGAGCTCATCTTCGTCGGCACGGTGGGAATTTTTGATCCGCCGCGCGCAGAGGCTAAAGTGGCGATTGCTGAGGCAGTGCGTGCTGGCATCCGCGTCATTATGATCACCGGTGATCACCCAAAAACCGCAGCGCGTATTGCGCAGGATTTGGGCATATACGCGCCAGAAGTTGAGCCTGGCGCTGCACTTTTTACCGGCGCGCTCAGCGGCGCTGAGCTGGAAAAATTGGACGAGCATGGCCTGAACGAAGCAGTACGCACTACATCAGTATTCGCTCGGGTGGCACCGGCACACAAGCTGCGCATTATCAAAGCGCTGCAAGCGAACGGCAATGTAGTTGCCATGACCGGCGATGGCGTGAACGACGCGCCTGCGCTAAAAGCCGCTGACATCGGTGTGGCAATGGGGATTGCCGGCACGGAAGTCAGTAAGGAAGCTGCCAAAATGATTTTAGTGGACGATAACTTTGCCACCATCGTACAGGCGGTGCGCGAAGGCCGCCACGTGTTCGATAATATCCGCAAATTTCTTAGGTTCTTGCTGACCCACAACGCTGGTGAAGTGCTAACGGTGTTCCTCGGCGTATTGGGCGCGAGCATAATCGGGCTTGATGCTGCTGGCACCGGTGCATCTGGCGTGGTCGTGCTGCCTTTGCTGGCCACGCAAATGCTGTGGCTGAATTTGATCACCGACACCTCGCCCGCATTGGCGCTCGGCATTGATGCACCAACTAGCGATTTAATGGCGCGCAAGCCGCGCAAACCAGGTGAGCGCATTATTGATCAGCGCATGTGGTTTGATGTGGCTTTGATGGGCTTGGTGATGGCGATTGCTTCATTACTGACGATGGATTTTTATCTGCCGGGTGGCCTAATTGCCGCCTCCCAAGACATGAGCACGGATCTAACAACCGCACGCACCGCAGGCTTCACCACGCTGGTTTTTTGTAGCCTATTCAACTGCTTTGTTGCACGCTCAGATAGCACCAGCGCGTTCGCACACGCATTTAGCAACCTGTGGATTTGGGCTGCGATTGCGATTTCAGTGCTGCTGCAAATCCTTGTAGTGCATCTTAGCTTTCTCAATGCCGCGTTTGGCACTGCGCCGCTGGATATGCAGCAGTGGCTGATGTGCGCAGCCATGGCCAGCACGGTGCTGTGGGTCAGCGAGCTGCGCAAGCTGATGCTGCGCGCATGGCTTCGAAAAAATTCCAATGAGGTCTTAACGCGATGAGTATTCGCAATCTTACCCAGCTGCTAGAGCCTAAATCAGTGGCGGTTTTTGGCGCGTCCAATCGCGCCGGAAGCGTGGGTGCCACGGTTTGGCGTAATCTTCGCGCTGGCAGTTATACCGGCGTGATTTATCCGGTGAATCCGAAGCACCAAACGCTGGACGACATCGCCGTGTTTGCTAGCGCTGCTGAGCTACCCAAAGCCCCAGAACTGGCCGTACTGTGCACGCCGCCCGATACCATTGCCGCGCTGATTGCAGAGTTAGGTAGCTTAGGAACCCGCGCTGCGATTGTAGTGACGGCTGGGCTATCGAGCGCGCAAAAAGCGGCCATGTTAGCAGCGGCGCGGCCCTATTTACTGCGCATACTGGGCCCTAATTGCTTAGGCCTGATAAATCCACAGCTTGGCTTGAATGCAAGCTTTGCGCATACTGACGCGCTGCCCGGCAAGCTGGCATTTGTGTCGCAATCGGGCGCGCTGCTGACCTCGGTATTGGATTGGTCAAAAACCCGCCGCATCGGCTTTTCGCAGCTGATTTCCATCGGTGACAGCAGCGATGTCGACTTTGGTGATTTGCTGGATTACCTGGCGAGTGATAGCGATACTCGCGCGATTTTGCTGTACGTTGAATCGATCAAAGCGCCGCGCAAATTTATGTCGGCCGCAAGAGCCGCTGCACGCAATAAGCCGTTGATTATCGTTAAGTCTGGGCGGGCCGGCAAAGGCCTCATCGCGGCGGCTTCGCACACGGGCGCGCTGGCCGGTTCGGATTTGGTGTTTGACGCCGCCATTCGCCGCGCTGGCATGCTGCGCGTCGATAGCTTGGCGGATCTGTTCGTTGCGGCGGAAACACTGGCGCGCTTTGCTGAAAATAAAGATACCGTGCTGACGCTGATGACCAACGGCGGCGGTGCCGGGGTGATGGCGGCGGATGCCGCAGCGATGCTTGATGTGCCCTTGTACGAATTGAGCCAGCCTTTGCACGCGGCATTGGATGCCAAGCTGCCGACGACATGGTCAGGTGGCAATCCGATTGACATTATCGGCGATGCGCCGGTCGGCCGCTACACCGACACGCTAGCGGCATTGCTGGCTCAGCGTGAAACCGGCGCGGTGTTATTCATGCATTCGCCCACCGCCATCGTGCACAGCGCTGATATTGCTCAGGCATGCGCACCGCTATTGCAAGCCACGCCTGGACGCGTTATGGCCTGCTGGTTGGGCGGTGATTCGCTGGCTGATGCCCGGCGCATTTTCATTGAAGCCGGCGCCGCAGATTACGAGACGCCGGAAGCTGCCGTACGCGCCTTTGCCATGTTAGCCACCTATCGAAATAATCAGCGCTTATTGGTTCAAACACCGGCCGCTAGTGAAAATGCGAAGGCGAATATTGCAGACGCGCGCAGGGTTATTGCTAGCGTGCTGGCTGATGGCCGAGAAATGCTCGATGAAATCGAGGCCAAGGCGGTGTTGCAGGCCTACGACATTCCGGTGGTTACCACAATTTCGGTAGCTGCAAGCGCCGATGCCGCCGTGGAGGGCGCGCTGTTCATCGGCTATCCGGTGGTGCTAAAAATTCTATCGCATGAGATTAGCCATAAATCCGACGTCGGCGGCGTGCGCCTGAATTTGCAAAACGATGCGCAGCTGCGCAAAGCCGCCGAGGCGATGCTCATACAGGTTAGAACAAGTATGCCGCAGGCGCATGTTCGCGGCTTTACCGTGCAAAGCATGGTGGGGCGACCGATGGCGCAGGAACTTATTCTAGGCGCTAGCATCGATCCAATATTTGGACCTGTGCTGTTGTTCGGCCAAGGCGGCACCGCGGTGGAAGTGCTCAGCGACCGTGCGATCGCGCTGCCGCCGTTAAATCGGGTACTTGCCGGGGAGATGATTTCCCGCACTCGCATTGCCAAGCTGCTGGCTGGCTATCGCGATCACCCGGCCGCTGATCTTGATGCGGTGGCAGACACGCTGATAGCGCTATCGCAAATGCTGGCAGATTTGCCCGAGCTAGCCGAACTGGACATCAACCCGCTCTGGGCCGATCAAAACGGCGTGCTGGCGCTTGATGCAAGGCTGCGCGTCAGCAAAAAAGCGCCAGCAGGTTCTGCAAATTTTGCCATTGCGCCCTATCCGGACGAGCTGATCGAATCCATGCGTTGGCACAGCGAAAGCGTGACCCTGCGGCCAATCCGCCCAGAAGACGCCGCGCAGCATCTGGAGTTTTTAAAAATGCTACAGCCTGAGGATTTGCGGCTGCGACTATTCAGCACGCGCCGCGAACTAGCACCCGGTGAATTGGCACGGCTCACGCAAATCGATTATGCAAGAGAAATGGCCTTCATCGCCGTGCGCGCCATGCCAGATGGCACCGAGCAAACGCTAGGCACCGTGCGCACAGTGATTGATCCAGACAACACCGAGGCGGAGTTTGCCATCATTGTGCGTTCTGATTTAAAGCGCCAAGGCATCGGGCAAATGCTAATGACTAAGCTCATTAGCTTTCTAACAGAAAGAGGCACTCAGCGCGTAGTTGGGGATGTAATGCGATCTAATTCAGCGGTGCAAACGCTGCTTAAGGATGTCGGTTTTCAAGTGCAGACGAACCGCCTAGGAGCAGGTGATGATTCGATGCAGTTTACTTTGAATTTGCAAGATGCGGTTGAGGTTGCGGGTTAGTTTTCGTGTTTCTTTATAACTCGGCTCAATGCCATCAGTTCTAGCCAGCACAGTTAACTAGGCCGTAACAATGATCCCTGTCATGTTCAGCTTATCTGACCTATCGAAACGGGTTAATACTGCGCACGCCAGTCAATTTGAAATGTTTTTGATTTCGTGTGACTACAGTTAAATCGTGGATGAGTGCGGTCGCAGCGATTTGTTTATCAATCGCATTTTCTGCATTGGGCGCCAACAATTTGCCCCATACCTGGGCAATATGTTCGTCAAAGTGCAAGATCACTTCGCTAAATTCTAAGCAAACCGTGTTCAACCAAGACTCCAGCAGCGAAGCTTGCGCGAGGTCGCGCCGGTGGCGCATAAGCTCGACCCCGCGTCGAAGCTCTCCGATGGTGATTACCGAAAGATAAAGCGAATGCTGAGGCACTAACACGTGTCTGAAAAACTCGATTACGCCGACATTCGCCTTTGCACCCTTGCGCAGCTCGCTAATCACGTTGGTATCAATAAGGTACAAAATAAGTTACCTCAGTACTACAAACAAGCCTATGAATCGAATCAGCACAGCTCATTTGATACGTTCAAAATCCGCTTCTACCCCGACGTTCGGTATTGCAGTTAAGATTTCCGCAAGGCTCCTGCGCTGGGTGCCTTGTAATGCCTGCTGAAGAATAAGTCTATGCTCTGCTTCCGCGCTGTGGTTGTTGAAGGCCGCGCGCGCTTTTAGCCGGCCAATTAAATCCTTATCAATACTGCGAACCAATAGCTGTGGCATGGCTTATCTCCTGGAAGCCGAGAATGATAGCATTGCTATCAGCATGGAGGTTAAATATTGGGAAATGAAACACGCCAGTCATCGCAGTCGTGGATGGCAGGTCTGGAAATGACGGCAGCTAGCTAACTCGGCAACGGGGAACGCCCAAACATTTGTAAGCTTTCTACGCTAGGTGCGCTAGCGCACATAAGAAAATTCGGCTGCGGGGGATGGTCAAGGGTGGCTGAAACATGCGCCCGCGGCTTATGCGCAGGTTCATTCGCTTAACCGCGGCTGCTCGCTTGAACAGCGCCTTTACTTGGGGTTAAACGAAAAATGCAAGCAAAACGCGCGGTAATTTTTACACTGTGCAGTTCACTAGCCTTGCTCGCACTCGGGGTGGCTGCGCTGTTTTGGTTTTTTGCGCAGCTACAGGCTACCTCTGCGCTACGCAGCCACAGTTTGAGCGTTTTAAGTCAAGCGAACCAGCTGATGTCTGCACTTAAAGACGCCGAAACCGGTCAGCGCGGATTTTTACTGACCGGAGACGACGCGTTTCTAAAACCTTATTTGGATGTGCAAACTAGCATCGATAAAGATCTGGAATTTTTGTTTAGCAACACCGAAATCCCGGCGGCAAAGTTGCATTTGCAAGCGCTTAAGCCGCTCGTGCAGGCCAAGTTGACGGGTTTGGCGGAGCTTATCGCCCTGCGCCGGAATAACGACACGAACGCAGCATTTGAAGCTGTACGAAGCGGTGCTGGCATGCGTTTAATGGCGCAAATTCGCACAGAGTTTAGCGCTTACCTTGCGGTGCAAGAAGCAGCGCTAGTGCTTCGCGAAGCGAGCTTTCAAGCCAAGTTGCGGCAAATCTTCAGCATCATCCTGTTTGCCTGCTTTTGCGTTTTGCTGCTAACGCTTTTGTTTGGCTATATTATGTATCAGCAGAGCCAGCAGCGCTTTAAAACGCACATACTGAAAGAGACTCAGGCGCTGCTTAAAATTCAAGATCGAAGCAATCTTCAGCTAAAGCTTGCCAACAGCACGCTGCTAGTGAGTGAACAAAAGCTTACGGTAACGCTAAGCTCGATTGGCGATGCGGTTATCGCAACCGATGCCGATGCGTGCATAAGCTTGCTCAACAAGGTTGCGGAAACATTGACTGGTTGGACTCAGGCGCAAGCGCTTGGCAAACCCATCGCCGAAGTGTTTAAAATTATCAGCCGAAAAACGCGCGAGCCGGTTTTAATTCCAGTGCTAGAAACCTTGGCGCATGGCAGCATCCAAAGCCTAGCGAATCATACGATTTTGATCGCTCGCGATGGCCACGAACGTGACATAGCCGACAGCTGCGCACCGATTCGAGATCGAGACGGCGTAGTTCTAGGTGCGGTGCTGGTGTTTCGCGATGTGTCGCAAGATCATGCCGTACAGCAAAAGCTCAATGACAGTGCAGAGCTAATTCAAACCGTATTAAACACCGTCGCTGATGGCATTATTACCCTGCACGCAAAAAATGGCGCGATAGAAAAAGTAAATCCCGCTGCTGAAGCAATGCTCGGATATTCGGCGCACGATTTACACCAGAAAAATTTCAGCATGCTGTTTGCCAACGTCGAGGACTTAGGCTTGAATGATTGGCTAGAAGCCAGCCAGGAAAGTGTTGCCACTAGGGCCAGTGGCCGCGGCCGTGAAGTGATCGGTAGGCGCGCCGATGGCAGCAAGTTCCCGATGGAGATCGCGGTCAGCGAGATGTATCTGGGCGGCGAACGTTATTTCACCGGCATATTGCGCGATGTCAGCGTGCGAAACGCGGCGGAAGCTGCGCTGGTTGCCGAGCGCAGCAAGCTCGACCAGCGCTTGCGCGATCAGCAGTTCTATACCCGCTCCTTGATCGAATCAAATATCGATGCGCTGATAACAACCGACCCAGCTGGAATTATTACCGACGTTAACAAGCAAATGGAGCTGCTAACTGGCTGCTCGCGCGACGAGCTGATCGGTGAGCCGTTCAAGAATTACTTCACCGATCCTGAGCGCGCACAGGCTGGCATACGCCGCGTGTTGGCGGAAAATCGCGTCATCAACTACGAGCTGACCGCGCGCAGCCGCAGCGGGCAACTACAAGGAGCTGAGCAAAACGGCGTTAGCGCAGCGCAAGAAACGGTAGTTTCCTACAATGCCAGCACGTTTTCTGATCGTGATCGAAAGCTACAGGGCGTGTTCGCAGCTGCACGTGATATTACCGAACGCAAGCGGTTGGATCTGGTATTGCAAGATAACAACGTCGAACTTACCTCCGCGAAGCTTGCCGCCGACAAAGCAAACTTGGCGAAATCGGAATTTCTATCCAGCATGAGCCATGAGCTGCGTACGCCGCTGAATGCAATCCTAGGCTTCGCGCAGCTGCTAGAAGTGGGCGTACCGCTGCCGAGCGTTTCGCAAAAACGTAGCATTGAGCACATTTTGCAGGCAGGCTGGTATTTGCTCGATTTAATCAATGAAATCCTAGATTTAGCGCTGATTGAATCGGGCAAGCTGTCGCTTTCAACTGAGCCGGTCAAACTGGCTGAGCTGTTGCACGAATGCCAATCGATGATTGGACCGCAAGCGCAAAAGCGGTGCGTGCAGGTCAACTTTCCAAGCGCTCCTGGCGATCGAATTGTTGAACACGTCTATGTCAAAGCCGATCGCACAAGGCTCAAGCAAGTGTTGATTAATTTGCTTGCTAACGCGATTAAATACAATCGGCTCGGCGGTGTTGTTGATTTGACGCTGGAAATGATTGAATCGCCGCACGCGCAGGAGCAACCATCGGACCATGCGCCGCGCCTGCGTATCAGTGTTAAAGATACTGGCGCCGGGTTAAGTCCAGAAAAAATTGCACAGCTATTTCAACCCTTCAATCGCCTGGGCCAAGAGGCGAATGCTGAAGAAGGCACTGGCATCGGCTTGGTAGTTAGCAAACGATTGATTGAACTTATGCAAGGCAGCATTGGCGTGCAAAGCTCGCCAGATTCTGGCTGCACATTTTGGATTGAGCTTGCAATAGCGCAGGCGGCAAACGTAGCGCTAGATTCCTTCCCGGCGGAACCGCAGCCAAGCAGCGTTGATGCCGAAGTAGATGCAGAAAAGCCAAAAAAAGGACCAACGCAAACCCTGCTTTACGTGGAGGACAATCCAGCCAATATGCAGCTAGTGCAGGAAATTATCGCGCAGCACGGACAACTTGAGCTAATTGAAGCAAAAGACGCAATAAGCGGCATCGAACTGGCGCGTAAGCGATCACCCAACTTGATTTTGATGGACATTAATCTGCCGGGCATGAGTGGCATTGAAGCGCTGGCGGTATTGCTTGCAGATAGCAAAACGGCGGGTATTCCGGTGATCGCGCTCAGCGCTAACGCCATCCCGCGCGACATTGAAAAAGGCCTAGCCGCCGGATTTTTTCAATATTTAACCAAGCCGATCAAGGTGCTGGAACTTCTCGCAACGATTGATTTGGCCCTTAAATTTGCTGAACGCAATACCAAACCGGGGAGCTAGTTCCCATGATGCGTTGGGATGCGATTTTAACGGACGTGGTTGCAAGTTTTCCGATTCGGGGCTATCCCTCAACCAGTGTCATTAACTTAAGCTAGCAACCAGAATGTCGTCACCCTGCGCGTAGTCGCAGGGTCCAAGGGTTTTGCGACTGCGCGCAGAATGACGTGCGCCACTTTCGCCGAAACGGCGGTAATGGCCTTGCGCCCCGAGGGCCTAAGCGGAGATAACAATGAGGCAAAGTTTAGCACCCGGGTAAAAACCGGAGTCATCGCTCCAAAAACCCCGCTAACTCCCTCTCAAACTTTACCGCATCCAACAAAAATCCATCGTGCCCATAATCCGAATCAATTGCGAGATGGCGCGCGTTCGGTAGCAACTCCGCTAGTTTGCGCTGCTCGGTTTCGGGGTATAGCCAATCGCTGCGCACGGAAATTATTAGCGCTTGCGAGGCAATTTGACCCAGTTGATCGGCGCTCAGCGCAAAGCGATTCATAGCTTTACTGATGCGCAAATACGAGTTCGCATCGAAGCGGTTCGCTAACTTATGACCCTGATGATCCAGATAGCTCAGCACTTGCAGGCGGCCATCGGCGCGTTCGCTGCGATCGAACCTGGCGTTGAGTTCTGCTTCGCAGCGATAGCTCAAATGGCCGATTTGCCGCGCCAGTGCAAAGCCGGCTTTGGGCGGTGCAGTAGCGCTGTATTTGCCAGCTTTGAAATTTGGATCTAGCGCAATCGCTTGGCACTGCATATCGGCGAGTGCCGAGGCCTGCGCGGGTTGCCGATAGCTGGTGGCAATCAGTGCAAGCTTAGCGACCGGTATTGCGTTTAGCTTCGCCCAGGCGAGCGCCTGAAAGCCGCCCATGGAGCCGCCAAGCAATAGCTGGATGCCTTTTACGCCCAGGTGCGCGGCCAGCATGTGCTGGTGCCGCGCCATATCGAAAATGCTGATTTCCGGGAAGTCAGGCCCATGCGAAACCGGCCCTGCACTACCATAGCAGCCGCCCAACACGTTTGCGCAAACAATGAAATAGCGCGCTGGATCTAGCACTTTTCCCGCGCCAAATAGCGCCGGCCAAGTGGCGGCTACATCGGTCGTGCCTGTGAGTGCGTGACACACCCAAATCACGTTATCGCCTTTGGCATTGAGCCTGCCCCAGGTTTGATAGCCGATTGCAGCCCCTGATAGAGATGCGCCTGAATCCAAGGCCAGCGGCTTAGACGGCGTGTACCGCTGAAGTCCTTTGGGCCAATGCGCTGCAATGGTGCTAATCGGCTGACTTGCCAAAAGCGGCGCGGTGTTTGCCATTTTGTCTATTTGGGCGGGCTCTACATCCAAACGGCCGCGCTGCTCGTTGTCGAACTCAAGCTCATTCTCCAGCCCACGCGTTAGCTGGCTCATGCCGACTTTGCCAGCACCACAGGCGCTGCAGGCAGCAATTGCCCAACTTGTTCCAAGCCCTGTGCAAAATCGGCAATCAAATCTTCAATGTGCTCAATGCCTACCGATATGCGAATCAGCCCAGGCGTAACGCCAGCGCTTAGCCGCTCTTGCTCACTGAGCTGCTGATGCGTGGTGCTTGCGGGCGCTATCACCAGCGTTTTTGCGTCCCCTACATTGGCAAGGTGGCTGGCCAGCTTGAGTGAGTTAATCAGCGCAGCTGCTGCTTCCTTTCCGCCGACTACTTCAAAAGTAAACACCGAGCCAAAGCCGTGTTTGAGGTATTTCTTCGCACGCAGATGATTGAGGTGATCGCTAAAGCCTAAGTAAGTCACCTTACTAATCAGCGGATGCGCGCGCAGCCAGTGCGCCAGCTGATGCGCGTTTTGATTGTGCCGCTCGACCCGTAGACTGAGCGTTTCTAAGCCCTGGATCAGTAGGAAGCTATTGAACGGGCTTTGACATGGGCCTAGATCACGCAAGCCTTCAACCCTAGCGCGAATCGCAAATTGAATATTGCCAAACGGGCCTTTGGGGCCAAAAGTGTCAGAAAAAACTAAGCCGTGATAGCCGGGCGCGGGCTGGGAAAACAGCGGGAATTTGCCGTTGCCGTAGTCAAATTTGCCGGCGTCAATGATCACGCCGCCCACCGTGGTGCCATGCCCGCCGATCCATTTGGTTGCGCTTGCAACGACGATATCAGCGCCAAAATCAATCGGCCTGCACAAATACCCGCCTGCGCCAAAGGTGTTGTCCACCACCAGCGGAATGCCGTGTTCATGCGCTAATGCGGCAATTTTTTCAAAATCTGGCACGTTCGCGCCCGGGTTGCCAATCGTTTCCAGATACAGCGCCTTGGTGTTTTCATCAATCAGCTTGCGAAACGATTCCACATCATCGCCTTCAACAAAACGTACTTGGATTCCCAAACGCGGCAGCGTGACTTTGAATTGATTGTAGGTGCCGCCGTACAGCAAACTGGTCGAGACGATATTGTCGCCCGACTGCGCTAGCGTGGTAATCGCGACGAACTGCGCAGCCTGGCCAGAGCTGGTCGCTACCGCCGCTACGCCACCTTCGAGCGCGGCGATGCGCTGCTCGAACACGTCGGTGGTCGGATTCATGATGCGGGTGTAGATGTTGCCGAACTGCTGCAAAGCAAACAACTTGGCGCCGTGTTCGGCGGAATCAAACACATAGCTGCTGGTTTGATAGATCGGCACGGCTCTGGCGTTGGTGCCGGGTGCGGGGGTTTGGCCAGCATGTAATTGCAGCGTTTCAAAACGATGGTTGCTCATGGAGTTTTTCCTTTTAGTGGGTGCATTGACGGGAAAGTTGAGTTTGTGCTTTCGGGTGTTTAGACGTCCGAACGTCTTTAATATAGACGTCTAAACATCCAGACGTCAAGCCGTCCAGTAATATTTAATGTTGACAGCGTGAGATGACCGGACTAGCGTGCGAGCAATTCCGCCGCAAATGCGCGCTTTGGAGCCCACATGGCCACGACTCGGTACGTTAATCCCTACATAGAACGCGGCAAACGTGCCGAAGCCACCAAGAAAGTGACGGTGACGATTCCTACCCACGTGCTAAAGCTGCTGATTGATGAGCGCACAAGGCGGCAGCTGAAAAAATTGCGGCATGCGACCATTAGCGAGCTGCTGGTCGAGGCGTTTTTGCACGCCTTTACCGGTCAGCCGCTGCCCATGGATGAAGAATTAGGTAAAGACGAGTGAATACGCAAGGCTCGAACTCAGGTTCAAGCACGGCTGGACCCAGCATAAATTCTGCTGACGCGAGCAAAGTGCAAAGCTACACGCCGCGCAGTTTTAAAGGCTGGATGGCGGCCATTTTGGCGTTGATTTTGCTCGGCTTTTCCGGCTATGCGCTGTTGCGCCAGGAATCAACGTCGGGCCAAAGCGCAGCGGTAGATAATGGCGCATCGGCCAGCAGCGCGCCGGTTAACTCCGATATTGAAAGCCTGAAAGCACGCTTTGGCGATGCGCAAAAGGTCAACGCACTGCTAAGAGAGCAAAGCTTGGCGCTAACTGAGCGATTAAGCCTAGTGGAAGATGCACTCGCGAATATGTCGCGCGGCATGGCACCGGCGGCTTCGACGCTGAAGTTAGATGAAGCGGATTATTTGATGTCTCTCGCGCAAATTCGCCTTGAACTTTTCAACGACGTTGACCATGCCCAGCGCGCCATGGAGCTTGCCGACAGCCAGTTAGCCGGCGTGAACGATCCAAAACTGGCGCGCATACGCCAAACCATTGCAATTGAATTGGACGCGCTGCGCGCCGTACCGCGCATTGACGCCGCTGGTATTAGCGCCAAATTGACCGCACTTCGAATTCAGATCGACAAATTGCCGGTGCAAATTGGCGAAACCGGCAGCGATGGCGGGCGAATTGCGCGCCTACTGGATCGCTATTTGGTGGTGCGCCGCGAGGGCGAAGTCATGCCGGTAGTGGGGCGCTCGGCATGGGCGGTGCGCGAAGGTCTAAAGATTGAAATCGAACGCGCGCAGCTCGCGCTAGAGCGGCGCGAAAGTGACACCTTTGATGCCGCATTGCAAACCGCCGATTCGCTGGCCAAGCAGGCGCTATTGATTGGCGATTTAGCGGTCACGCGATTTTTTACCGAGCTTGATAGCGTGCGCAGCCACCGCATTAATTTGCAAATGCCAAGCTTAGGTGCAGCGCTGATTGAACTGCGCAGCTCGCGCGGTCAAGCGAGGCCTATCGAAACCTTGAACTCAGACGTGCCGGCAGACGTTAACGAAAAACCAGAGGCGATAGCGCTACCAGCAGGACCCGCGCCTGCTCAAACCGAATCACCAATGCTGCCTGAGGCCGGTGCGATTGATACGCCCGAGCAGCCGGTTCCGCCTGCCGACGTAGAGACTCCACCCGCCGCGCCCGTGCCGCCGAACACCCAGCCATGAACGCTCTTAAGTGGCTGTTTGGGCTGGTTTTATTGATTCCGATGTCATATCTGGGGTTTGCCTTAGCGCGCGATCCGGGCCGCGTTAGCCTGCATGTGTGGGGTTGGCAAGTTGACACCACTTTGGTACTCGCGCTGGTTTTATTGGTGCTGGCCGCAAGCCTGATGTATTTGATGATTTGGCTGCTGTGGAAGCTGCCGCGCTGGCTAATTCAGCGCCGCGAAGCGCGCTTGCGCGGTGAACTTCAGGACGGCCTAATCGAGCTCATCAACGGCCGATTTTCTCGAGCAAAAAAGAAGCTCTCGAGCGCGCGCAGCCTGCAAAGCCAGCAGGGCATTGCCGCAATCTCGGCCAGCTATGCCGCCATGCAATCGGGCGACTACACGCTGGCGGGTGATTACGCGCGCGCTTTGAACGAGCCGACGCTGCAGCTGCCTGCCCAAGTATTGCGCGCCAAGATCAAGCTGCGCCAGCAAGATGCCAGCGGGCTAGATGACTTAATCGCACTTGCAGCCAGCGAGCCGTCCTCACTGGTGCTGCATACACTGGTCCACGAACTCGCCGCGCGCGGGCGCGCCGGGGAAGCACTGGGCTATCTGAGCCAGCTCGCCGCCAGCCAGAAAAATTCCGAAAGCGCGCTCTTGGCTCCGGAATGGGCCAGCTTGCTACGTGATAGCTTGAACGGTGCTGCCACTTTGGATGACCTGAGCGCCATCTGGGCGCAAATTGGCAGCCGCGAACGCGCGCTGCCAGATGTGCTCAGCCGCTACGCCAAGCGCGCCATTGCGCTCGGCGGCCCCGAATTGGTCGAGCCGCTGTTGCGCGAAGCCTTGCAGAAACAGCCCTCAGAATTGCTATGGGAAAGCTTCGCCGCGCTTCCAAATGTGGAGCTGCCGATCGGCGTAGAACGCCTGCAATTTGTCGAAAAATCGCTTGAACGCCACGGCGAAAGCGTGGGCCTATTACTCACACTTGCCAAGTTATGCCGCCAGCGCGAACTGAGCCAAAAAGCTAAGCAGCTGATTGACCGCGCGCAAACGCTTTACCCGAGCGAGCGCGGTTTTATCGAACTGGGGGAATGGGCGCGCCATGAAGGTGATCTAGCGGCCGCAGCTGAAGCTTATCGGAGTGCAGTTTTGGGTAAGCTTTAGCTCGATTTCATAGTCGAAAAACACATTGAGCCGCAAATTGCATTATGGATTTTCTCTATCACTTTATTGGCAAGCTGTTTGCTGGAGCACATCAGCGCAGGTATATGGCTCGAGCGCGCTAGAACGTGGGCTGCGCTGACAGTCATTGCTATTCGTAGCTGTCAGCTACGGCGAATTCGCGATATTCTTGCGATGAATGTAGTCATTTATCTCGTTGCGCTCTGTGCAGCTGCGCCGATCGTCACGTTTTCTTTTTTTTCTCATCACCGAAGCGGCTCAGCTTGAAAGCAATCTTCGAAATATGGGTAGACAAGCACCAGCTATTTATACGGCACTCGTTAACGCCCTAAGGTATCTTTCGTCTTACTGGTATTGGCCAATGAGTGCGCCAAGCATTGTTTTTCTTAGCATTTGTAATGCCAAGCTCTGGATTAGCTTTGAGCACCAAGAAAAACTACCGCCGCAAAATCGCCCCTAAAATCCCGCGTATCACCTGCCTGCCTAACTGCGAGCCCATAGTTCTAGCGACACTTTTGGCGAATGATTCACCGACGCTTTGGCGCTGCGGGGCTGCAGCACGCCTAACTCTCGGAGCCGGCGGCGGCGGTGCAACTCGGCGAGGCAATGGTGGCGGTGCAGGGCGCGCGGCGGGCTCGGCAGGTTTATCGCCCCAAGGCCAGCTCAGCGACCAGCCGCCGCTGGTCTCAGTTTGCGGTGCAGCTTCCTCAGGCGCGGGTGCTTGCGCGCGCTGGGTCAGCACTTCAAAAGCGCTATCGCGATCTAGCCTTGTTTCGTATTTGTTCGCGATTGGGCTTTGCTGCAGTAATGCGGTTCGCTCGGCATCGGTTATCACGCCGATTCTGGAAGCGGGCGGCAAAATATAGACACGCTCAACCATGGTTGGCACACCGCCATCGCCCAGTACGCTCACCAGCGCCTCACCGACGCCCAGCTGCGTGATCACCTGCGCAGTATCAAACGCCGGGTTCTGCATGAAGGTCTCAGCTGCTACGCGCACCGATTTTTGATCGCGCGGGGTGAATGCGCGCAGCGCGTGCTGCACGCGATTGCCGAGCTGGCCCAAAATCGCATCGGGCACATCGTCGGGGTTTTGGCTGATGAAATACACGCCGACGCCTTTGGAACGTATCAGCCGCACCACTTGTTCGACCCGCTGCACTAATACGGGCGGCGCGTCGGTAAACAGCAAATGCGCTTCATCGAAGAAAAACACCATGCGCGGTTTGTCTAAGTCGCCCACTTCTGGCAATTGTTCGAACAATTCCGATAGCAGCCACAGCAGAAAAGTCGAATACAGCTTGGGCTTTAGGATCAGCTGGTCGGCCGCCATGATGTTGATCACGCCGCGGCCATCGGGCGCGCGTTGGAATAAATCTTGCAACACGAACGCGGGTTCGCCAAAAAACTGCTCGCCTCCGGCATCCTCAAGCGCCAGCAGTGCGCGCTGTACCGCCGCAATCGAAGTGGTCGACACCAAGCCATATTGACTGGACACCGCCTTCGCGTTTTCCGCCACATGACTCAGCATCGCGCGGAGGTCAGCCAGATCAAGCAGCAGCAGGCCTTCGTCATCGGCAAAGCGAAACACCACGTTTAAAACGCCTTCCTGAGTTTCGTTGAGGTCCAAAATCCGCGCCAGCAAAATCGGCCCCATTTCTGAGATTGTCGTGCGCAGCGGATGGCCTTTCTGCCCGAAAATGTCCCAGAAAACTACTGGCGATTCTTTCGGTGTAAAGCCGTCAATACCCAACAGCTTGAGCCGGTTGCTTAAGCGCTCCGACGGGTTCGCGGCCTGCGAAATACCCGCCAAATCGCCTTTCACATCGGCCATAAACACCGGCACGCCTTGCGCTGAAAAACCCTCCGCCAATACCTGCAAGCTGACGGTTTTGCCGGTGCCGGTAGCACCCGCGATCAAGCCGTGCCGATTGCCGTAGCGGGTCAACAGTGCAACATCGCGCTGGCCGCGCGCTAAGGGGATCGTGAGCGACATGGCTGCATCCTTAAAAAAGTTATGGGGAAAATAGCAGAGATTGCGAAGGCGTGAGACTAAGCCATAACTCGATAAGCTTGCGCTTTATATTTAGCCGCGTAGACTAAGCAAACTTATTTTTGCGTATTTCTAAACTATGCTGCAAGTAACTGATTTTGAACTAGTTTCCAGACTGCAAATAGACAACCCATGGTGGGCCACAGGTAAGATCGAGGCGGCTATCTTGGAGAAGCCTCGTCGTCACTATTTCTCAGCGCTGCACAATCTTGTGGTGGCTGATATTCGTCGTGCCGTGGTGCTACTTGGGCCTCGTCGAGTCGGTAAAACTGTGATGCTGCAGCAGCTCATTGGGCAGCTTCTCGCTGATGTTAAATGCGAGCCGGTGGCGATTGCGTATTTGTCACTCGAAACACCACTTTACAGCGCAATTCCCTTAGAGAAGCTCATACAGCTGCTTGCAGCAGCCAATCAAATTCCGTTGACTTCGCTAAAATTTGTTTTTTTCGATGAGGTGCAATATCTGCCTGATTGGGAACGTCATTTAAAATCCTTAGTTGACAGTTTCCCTAGTATTCAATTTGTTGTTACAGGCTCTGCAGCGGCCGCATTGAAGCTCAAAAGCCAAGAGTCTGGCGCAGGGCGATTCACGGAATTTTCCCTGCCAGCGCTGACGTTTGGCGAATTTCTCGACTTTCAGCCGTCTACGCGCGCACTCTATTCATCGCGATTACGCTTAGAGGAATTTAGTAAAGAAGAGTATTGCCATTGGATTGAGGCGTTAAATAATTCACTGCTTGATTATCTAAACTATGGTGGCTACCCAGAGGCGGTTTTTTCCGCCGTTATTCGCGGCGATTTATCGCGGTTTATCAAAAGCGATATTATTGACAAAGTGCTTCTTCGTGACTTGCCAAGCCTGTATGGCATAAGCGATATTCAAGAGCTAAATCGGCTTTTTACGACCTTGGCTTATAACACGGGTCAAGAGCTATCGCTTGATGGAATTTCCAAGGCATCTGGTGTTTCGAAACCAACGATTTCAAAATATCTAACCTATTTAAGAGCTGCATTTCTAATTGGAATGATGCCAAGAATTGATCAAAATGCGAGACGTTTTGAGCGTGTTCGTACCTTCAAAGTGTATTTGACCAACCCTTCGATGCGCGCCGCCATGTTTTCCAATATCACCTTTGAATCCGAACATCTTGGCGCACTCATAGAAACGGCGATTTATGCGCAACTGGTTCATGCGCCCTATCCAGAAGAGTTTTACTTCGCACGATGGGATCAAGGAGAAGTTGATTTCGTGCGGTTGAGTCGAGTGGACTTCAAGCCGATTGAAGCGATTGAGGTTAAGTTCTCTGATCGCATCGAAAGAGATGAGCGTGATCTGGCTGGACTAAAAACGCTTCTTGCTAGCTCGAAGCTAGACGCTGATGCAGCGGTTCTTACCAGTCGAAGCATTAGCAAACAACTTGAAGTGCCGACGGGAATTATCCGAGTTATTCCAGTAGCAGCGTTACTCCTTACTTTAGGGGAAAATACTCGCAAGGATCGGATAAGTAGCCTAACGAAGTAATCAAACGCCGCAAATCAGGTCACAATGACAAGGCGCAAGCGATCTCTTAGATGAAACCGCCTGCGTTCTAACCCAAAGCCTTAAAACGAAACGAAATACCCACCGTTAACCGGCAGCAACACGCCGGTCAAAAACCCAGCATCGTCCGCCGTTAAAAACTGCGCCGCGCGTGCGATATCTTCGGGTTCGCCGATTCGGCCTACGGGAATTTGCGTAATGATTTGCTCGCGGATCGCTTCAGGAATCGCCATCACCATTGCGGTGCGGCAATAGCCGGGCGCTATGGAGTTGACGGTAACGCCTTTGCGCGCGACTTCTTTCGCGAGCGCCATCGTCAAGCCGTGAATGCCGGATTTGCTGGCGGAATAGTTGGTTTGCCCAAACTGCCCGGTTTGCCCGTTGACCGAGCTGATATTGACGATGCGGCCAAATCCGCGATCGCACATGCCGTCGATAAACTGCTTGGTGACGTTAAACGCGCCGTCTAAATTGACTTTTAGTACGTCCATCCAGGCTTGCGGGGTCATTTTTCTAAAGCTGACGTCTTTAGTAATGCCGGCAGAGTTCACCACGATATCGACTTCGCCATGGTTCGCACGCACGCGGTTGCCAAATTCGGTGCAGGCATCGTAATCGGCTACGTTAATGCCTTCAAACACGATCTGGCCGTTAAATTCAGCCACTTCACGCTTGAATTCTTCCACGCGATCAGCGCGAACCGCCAAATCTGCGGCAATGACTTTACGGCCGTTTCGGGCGAGAGTTTTGCAGATTTCCGAGCCTAGCCCGCCGATTCCGCCTGTTACCACTGCTATACGCATACGATTTCCCAAGATAAGTGCGCCACGGTGTTGCAGCGCAGCAAGCAAAAGAATAGCAGTACAGCGCGTTTAGGTCGCCTGTTTGCGCTAATTTTTTGCATTGCAGCAAATTTGAGTCAGCCAGAGAAAAACAGCTCGCTTCAGAGCCGGCCATCCATCGCCATTTCGCAAGCGCACTATCGTTTTGACACAAAACTGTTATGAAAACGTAGTTTGGCTGTCTTATCGGGCTTTTACGCTTCAACTCTTTTTGAAGTTGCCTGTAACCATGATCCGACTAAACGCTCTTCAGCGCGCCATAGCGATAGCCCTTTTACCAGCCGTCGCATTTGCGCAAACTGGTACGCCGCCTCCACCACCGCCTCCACCACCAGAAACGCAGGAAGAAACGGCACCGGTGGAAGAAGAAACGATGGAAGAAATTCGCGTCGATGCTAAGCGCGAAGCGGAGCGCGTGTTAGACGCCGAAGAAGAGCGCATAGGCGTTGGTGTAAGCGAAGTGGTCAGTAAAGCCGAGCTAACGCGCTTGGGCGATGCAGAACTGGGGCAAGCGCTCAAACGCGTCGTTGGTTTGAGCTTAGTTGGCAGCAAGTTTGTTTATGTGCGCGGTTTAGGCGAGCGCTATTCCAGCGTACTGCTCAACGGTGCACAGCTACCATCGCCGGATCCTTTGCGCCGCGTGGTGCCGCTTGATTTGTTTCCTAACGAACTTTTAGATGGCGTCAGCATTGCCAAATCTTATACCGCGAATCTACCGGGTGAATTCGGCGGCGGCGCGATTGAGTTGAAAACCAATCAAGTTAATACGACCGATAGCGTTCTGAAAATAGGGTCGTCAATCGGTTATCTATCGGGCACTAGCTTTGAAGATGGCCTTCGATACGCCGGTGGCAATCGCGACTGGCTCGGTTTTGATCGTGTGCGTGGGCTGCCGAGTGAAGCCGTCCGTGGTGCATCGTCGGCCACACTCGAATCGATTGGCGAGCGCGTTGCCGCAGAAGGACTTGACTTGTCGAAGAAAAATATCGGGCCAAATTTTAGCCAAAATGTTGGTTTTCAAGGCCGAACCGAGCGCTTTGAGATGCCGGTTTGGCTGCGCTTCGGCGGGCGCTATTCGCAATCATGGGAAAGTGTAGAAGAGTTGCGGCGCGGTTACGGCACCAGCAATGCGGAGCCGCTGATTGTTACTCGAGAGTTTGCGCGGGATCGAACTGATCGCACTATTGATCTATCAAGCAGCGTGCAAATGGGCGTTGAATTCAGCCAAGATCACCGAATTGAGTTTTCTAGCCTCGCGCTGCGCCAAAGCATAGACCAAGCGCAAGAGGAAACTGGTTTTGTGGAAAGCCCTAGCGAGATTCTCCGATACACCGAGCTTGAATGGGTTGAGAATCGTTTGTACTCGCAGCAGTTAGCAGGATTCCACTATCTGCCTGATTTCCATGAGCTCGCTTTGGATTGGCAATACACCGACAGTACCGCTAAGCGCAATGCGCCAAACACGAGGCGCTATCGTTATGATCGTCTAGGCAACGGCAATTTTGAATTCTCGCGCGGCACTGACGGTAACGAGATTATCAGCGAAGCACTGACTGATGATGCACAAGAGCTGCGTTTGACCGCCACGCTGCCTTATAGCTTTGGCGAAGTTTGGACGGCAAGCTTCCAAGCCGGTTTGGGCGCACTAGCAAGAGATCGCGAGGCGTCAATCAATCGATTCAAATACTCGATCGTCGGCAGCATAGACACCAGCCAGCTGCAGCGTCCGCTTTCGCAAATTCTAACGCCCGCTAGCATCGGCCCGAACGGCTTTCAGCTGAGCGACACAACCCGCGCACTGGATAGTTACGAAGCCGAGCAGGATATCTACTCGCTTTTTTTGAGCGCCGATCTCAACAACTATGAAACGTGGCGCATTTATGGCGGACTGCGATTTGAAGACAATCAGCAAATTGTTCAAAGCGTAGATTTTAGCCAGGGCACGACCACATTGCAGAGCGGCCTGGATAAGCGAAACGTATTGCCAAGCGTCAGCGTGACTTACACCCTAAGTGAATTCGACCAGCTGCGCGCAAGCTATGCTCGCAGCGTGAGCCGACCGGATTTTCGCGAGCTCTCGCCCTCGCCATTTTTTGATCCAAGCCTAGACATCGAATCGCGCGGTAATCCAAATCTGGAGCAGACCACAATCGATCATTTGGACCTACGATTTGAGCGCTACCTAGGTGAGTCGATGACCGTCAGCACTGGCGCTTTCTACAAGCGCTTCGATAAACCTATTGAACGCGTTTTTGTGCCAGGAACGGGGGGCCTGCTGAGCTATGACAACGCCAAAACCGCGGATGTTTACGGGGTCGAGGTCGAAGGCTTTATGGCTTTAGATCAATTTACCGATGCGCTGTCGGGCTTTAGCGCGAGTGGCAATGTCACGCTGTCTAAATCAAACGTGGAGCTCGGCGCGGCTGGCGCTATCCAAACCAACCGTAGCCGGCCATTGCAGGGCCAAAGCGACTATCTCGCCAACACTACACTGAGCTATGAACCAGAGGGTAAATCTGGCATTTCACTCAATCTAGGCTACAGCGTTGCCGGCGATCGCATTTCACAAGTTGGCGTGCTAGGCCTGCCAGACATTATAGAAGAACCGTTCCACGAACTGAGTTTTAACGCATCGATTCCCTTCAGCGAATCATGGCGGGCTGGTATTAAGCTGAAGAATATCCTCGATCAAAGCGTCGAGTTTACCCAAGGTGGCCTGCCTGTTCGCAGCTACAAACCCGGGCCAGAGGTCGCCTTCTCGATTCAGTGGCTCAACTAGCAAGTAGTCCCGCATTGCTCACAATTAATTTTGTGAGCCTAAATTTTACCCACTTTTCCCAACCTACACATTGGAGATTTTTATGACTCGTTTGACTCAAAAACCGTTCTTCCAACGCACCTTGCTTGCGCTTTGCATTGGCTTTGTAGCTAGCGCCGCAGAAGCGGACGTATATGAAGCCTCGTATGAAGGTAATTGGCGCGACGCTACCCAAAGCGGCCGTGGTGCGATGGTGGATTACATTCCACAAGCAGGCGGCAATGGCGCCTATTTCGTCGCGTTTTTTACTTATGACCAGCAAGGCGCGCCGCTGTGGTTGACCATTCAAGGCTCAGGCCCAGAAGGTACGAGCTTATTTAACACGGCAGAAGTCCGTAGCTTCCGCGGCGGTAACTTCGGCGTACCTTTTACTGCACCAACCCCGGGCAGCGGCACGCTCATCGGCACCGCAATATTAGATTTTAGAAGCTGCAATTCATTGGGCATTAACTTCAATGCACCAAACGCATCGGCGACCGTACCTGCGACTAACTTCAACTATACTCGTATCAGCAACGGCCCAGCTGCTGCCTGCCCATTTATTGAGCCATTCACAGCCTGCCCAGCTGGCACAACGGCAGTCGCAAATGCTGCCCGCACCTGCGAAATTGCGGCAGGCACATTGACTGGCAATGTACGCTTGACCAACAACGCCACCTACTTCTTAAATGGGCGCGTTCAAGTTGGCTCGCCGCTGCAAGAGTCTGGCGCGCTGGGTGCTTCGCAAGCCACACTAACGATTGAACCTGGCACGGTAGTACGCGGCCGCACAACGCGTTCTTACTTAGTCGTTAATGGCGGTTCAAAATTGTTTGCAGAAGGCTCTCCAACCGCACCGATCATCTTCACTGGCGCAACTGAAGTCGGCGCACAAGCGACCGAAGGCAGCTGGGGCGGCGTGATTATTGCGGGCCGCGCACCGCTTAACAGCAATTGCACCGGCGCATTAACAACCTGCCGATTTGAAGCTGATCAAGATGCAATCTGGGGCGGCACTATTCCTACCGACAGTTCTGGCGTACTGAAATACGTACAAATTCGCTCAGCAGGCGGTATCGTAACGCCACCAGATAAAGACTTAAACGCTTTGACCCTAGGCGGCGTCGGCTCCGGAACGGTAGTTGAGTTTGTGCAAGCGCACAACGGCACTGATGATGGTTTCGAGATGTTCGGTGGCACAGTGAATCTGCGCTATATCGTTGCGACCGGCAACAACGATGATTCCTTGGATACTGACTTTGGTTACAGCGGCAACATCCAATATGCCTATGTGAAACTTGATTCCGGTGCAGTGACCGATAGCCAAGGCATCGAATCAGACAACGGCGCGAGCAACGCAAATTTTGACGCACTACCGCGCACCCGACCCACGCTCGTTAATGCAACCTTTGACGGTAGTGGCGTTGGCTTTGACGCCATTCGCATACGTCGTGGTTCGGGCTTTGTGCTTTCCAACGTGATTGCAAGCAACTTTATTGGCTCTTGCATTAACTTCAACGACAACGCAACCTTCAACGCTTCTGCAACAGGTATGCCGCTCGTAGTGACCAACGGCGGCGTTGCGATTACCGGTTCAACAATGGGCTGCACCAAACCCTTTGACGACCTTCCAGGTGACCCTTTCCTCATCAGCATGTTTTTCAACGGCCAAGCGGGCAATGTAGTTGGTGACGTTAACGCTGGACTGACACGCGGCCGCTTCCCAACTGTAACCTCAGCACTTCGCACCGGTGTGAATGCACCAGCTAGCCCATTCTTCCAAAACGTGACCGTTCGCGGCGCGTTTGCAGATGGCGATTGGACCGCTGGCTGGACTACCGGCCTGTAATTTACAGAGTTGTTCGGTTAGTAACTAAAAACCCCGGGCGGCAAGGCTCGGGGTTTTTTAGTTTTTAGTTTCTGCACAACGCGACGTTAATCCGGCATCTCAATCTTAGGGCAACCTGATTTAACCCAAGCGCTCGCTACATCATGATCAAACTTGAAGTTAGCCACGACCCGCATTCTGGCCAGCAGATCACCGCTTGGGTCAAACGCGCTGAGCATCGCGTGCGGGTTGTTTTCATCCGGCACGATATCCAGCAGCACCAAAACGCGGCCTTGCAGAGTCGCCACTTTGGTGCTCTTGTGCAGGCTGGCGTGGGTTTGCTGTTCGTGCCGCAGCATGATTTCGTTCGCCGATTTCAATAGCGACGTCATGCCACCGATATCAATCGGCTTGGGATTTTTCTTGTCGCGCCCCATCGTCCAAGGCACCAACAAGCTCGGCTCGGATTCGCCATCCTTAGTCATAGCGACAGCCCAGCCTTCTTCGTCTTCATTCTTTTGAATTTTGGCAGTCCAACCCGCTTGCCACCACAGCGTCGGGGTTTGTGGATTGCCTGCGGCGTCTGATTCGAGTGCTAGCTCAGCCGATTCAACTTGCGGTTTTGGCGACACTGGCGGCGGCGCGGCGGGCTCAGCGGGCTTTGCAATCGGTGATTTCTTGGCGACAGCGGTCTTTTCAGCAGTCACTTTGCTGAGCGTGATTGGTTTTGGCATTGATAGTCTTTTCGTAAGTGGGGAATCATTCGTAATGCATCAGTGAAAAAAAACTTAAGCAATATTCGTAAAGTTACTGCTCAACTCATATAGTAACGAATGCCTCGCGCCCGATCCCGTCGGGGATCGCATATGGTAGCCGGTGTGTCGCAAGCGCATAGCGCTGAAGACCACCGGGCCTGCGCGATTTCAACCGAATTTCGGCCCCTTGTGGGTCGCACAGATCAATCCCGCAGCTGCGATTTCAATGAACCGATTTGTGCGACCCCTGCCGGGGTCGACTCGGTTATAAACACCCGATTCCGGTGATCTACGCCGCTGCGCGGCTTCGATACACCGGCTACCTTCTTTGATCCCTGGGGGGATCAAAACGGGGCAAGCTTGATGAATTTGGTCATCGAGAACGTTAGCGGACTTTCTTAAGTTATTGGCATTGGAACCTAAGTTCAAGCCTTCACAAGTCCGCTTACAAAATATACCGACTCAAATCCTCATTGGCTGACAGCTCACCTAACTCGCGCTCAACAAACTCGGCATCAATCACCAATTCGCTGCCGCTTTTTTCATCGGCATCGTAGCTGATTTTTTCCAGCAGCTTTTCCAGCACCGTATGCAACCGGCGCGCGCCAATGTTTTCTGTGCGCTCGTTGACCGAAAACGCAATCTCTGCCAGCTTGCGAATGCCCGATTCGCTAAATTGCAGCTGCACGCCTTCAGTGCCGAGCAACGCGGTGTATTGCTTGGTGAGCGCGTTATGCGGCTCACGCAAGATGCGTTCAAAATCATCGACCGATAGCGCACTGAGCTCAACACGTATCGGAAAACGGCCTTGCAATTCGGGGATTAGGTCTGAAGGCTTGACCTTGTGAAACGCGCCGGAAGCAATAAACAGCATGTGATCGGTTTTCACCATGCCGTACTTCGTCGAGACAGTCGAACCTTCCACCAGCGGCAATAAATCGCGCTGCACGCCTTCACGGCTAACGCCCGCGCCACCCCAATCGGAGCGCTGACAGACCTTGTCGATCTCGTCGATAAACACAATGCCGTTTTGCTCCGCGTTGCTCAGCGCCTGCTGTTTGATATCGTCTTCGTTGATGAGCTTGCCGGCTTCTTCTTCAATTAGCAGCGGCAGTGCCAGCTTGATGGTCAGCTTTTTCTTTTGCGTTTTACTGCCGGCCAGTTTCTCAAACATACCTTTGAGTTGGCCGCTCATCTCTTCCATGCCGGGCGGCGCCATGATTTCTACGCCCATGTTTTGCGCCAAGTCGACTTCAATTTCGCGGCTATCGAGCTTGCCTTCAATTAGCATCTGGCGCATTTTTTTGCGGGTGTCGGAATCTTGATCCAAGCTGGCTTGCGGGTCGTGTTCAAAGCTCAAACCTTTCCTGGATGGCACTAAAATTTCCAGAACGCGTTCGCGCGCTTTCTCCAAAGCGCCTTCACGCACGGCTTTGAGCGCTAAATCGCGCGTGAGCTTGACCGCGCCATCGACCAAATCGCGAATAATCGACTCGACATCTTTACCAACGTAGCCGACTTCAGTGAACTTAGTCGCTTCAACTTTTACAAACGGCGCATTCGCTAAGCTGGCTAAACGCCGGGAAATTTCGGTTTTACCCACGCCAGTCGGGCCGATCATGAGAATGTTTTTCGGCGTGACTTCATTGCGAAAATCAGGCTCTAACTGCATACGGCGCCAGCGATTGCGCAGCGCAATCGCCACCGCACGCTTGGCCTGATGCTGGCCAATAATAAAACGATCCAGCTCGGCAGCGATTTGTTTGGGCGTCAAATAGAGCGCATTTTTCGCTGTCAAATCAAACGCTGAAGGGTTTTGCGCAGTGGTCATGGGCCGATATCGCTAAGAAAATCCAAGGGAAGCTTCGATATGGGCATTAAGCGGGGGAGTTCAAGCGACTGATTGATTTACCTGACTATCGCGATTGTTACAGCAGCGCCATCCACTGCCCGCAAGCTTACCGCAACGTCATCTCGGATCGACAAGAACCCGGTTTAATTTGGCGTTTAATCACAGCAACACGTCACCGTCATCCCCGCGCAGGCGGGGATCCATTACAGGTGTCAGCTTTTTCATACACTTTTAAAACGCCACTGATGTCTGCGGCGCCGGACAAGCCAGCAATGTTAGGCCTAAATTAAACTCCACTGTGCCGCCTACAACCGGCCGTAAACCAGAATACAGTGGAAGCGCGGGCGGTAAATCAACGTCGGTGGCATCGCTACCAGCGCCAGTGGCGAAATACATGGCTTGCAGGGCATCGCCAATGGGTTGCCCGCGTCGGCGTTTGATCGGATCAAAACACCAAAACGGCGTAGCGGTTGGTTCCCCCATTGGGCACGAAACTGGCGCAGGCGGTGGTGTGCTAGTGATAAATATTTCTTGGCTGGCTTGGCGCAGCTGCCCGCGCGATTGTGTTGAGCGCTGCTGCATAAACGGCGGCGCATTTAACGCTGGCACCATGCGATAGGCCTGGTTACTAGTTGAGGTTGGCGGTTTACCATTGATCAGGGCGAGGCGCACGATGCCAGGGTTAAGCCC
Organism: Rhodanobacteraceae bacterium; assembly: GCA_031422315.1. Lineage (GTDB taxonomy): Bacteria > Pseudomonadota > Gammaproteobacteria > Xanthomonadales > SZUA-5 > JANNYA01. Next base: position 423 of record JANOQN010000024.1, on the reverse strand, counting down.
GCCATTAAGAAACGAAATGTTTAAGCCATCCTGCGGGCTTGCGTATCGATAAAGCAGCACCGATGAAGACAAGCCGCCGCCACTACAAATGCTTAAGCTATCAATCCCGCGATGGGCAAAGTTCGTACCATTCTGGATAAGCCAGTTAAAGCCGACGTTGCTGTAATAGTGATCGGTGTTATTCCAAGCGCCGACAATGGTAGGTTCCTGCGTATCAACAATGCCCACCGCAATACCGTCAGTTTCCTCACCAAGCTGGCCGCGATAAACCACTTGGATAAATGGCACTTCGCGCAACGCCGTGTGATTTTCAAATAGATTTACGATGTTGAGCGTACAGCTTGCTTTAGTCGTGAACGAGTCAAGGGCAGCGAAGCTGGCGTAGCGAACCCTTGACGCGCCTTGATTTAGGCATAGTTGAGA
>JANOQN010000023.1:0-27399 GCA_031422315.1 Rhodanobacteraceae bacterium | reverse complement strand
ATTCGGCGATCCAAACCATCAAGGCCAACGCACGCGGGTTCCGATCTTTCGAAAACTATCGCATCCGAATCTTGTTCTTTTGCGGAAGGCTCGATCTCATGCCAGCCATTGGAAAATCACACTGAAATGTGCGAATGACCGAATTTTTAAAGATGTTGTTGACATAAGGCCGGCTCAGATTAGGTGCTACAAAAGTAACGCCCGCTAAGCACGAAGGCAAGAATTGAGATTGGTATTTTGCAGCACTAATCCTCATCCGCATGCGGTTTGTATGAATCAATCAATTGCCGCTGCACACTTACAGGCACCGCTTCGTAGCGGGCGAATTCCAGCGCGTAGCTGCCTAGGCCGCCGGTTTGCGCTTTTAACTCGCTACCGTAATCACGCAGCTCGGCCATGGGTACTTCGGCTTGCACCATAACCTCGCCGGTGGCGGGTGCGTCGGTGCCAATAATTTTTGCGCGTTTAGCACCTAGGCCAGTGGTGATGGCGCCCATGCAGGCTGCTGGGCCGAAGGCTTGTAGCGTTACGATGGGTTCTAGAATTACCGGCCGGGCGCGACTGATGGCGTCAATCAGCGCTTTTTTGCCGGCGCTGACGAAGGCGATTTCCTTTGAATCGACCGCGTGATGTTTGCCATCGTAAACCGTGACTTCCAAATCTTGCAGCGCAAAGCCTGCCACTGCGCCCGATTGCAGTGCCAAATGCACGCCCTTTTCCACCGCCGGCATAAAATTATGCGGAATGCTGCCACCGACGACTTTGTTGACGAAGCTAAAACCTGCGCCGCGCGCCAATGGCTTGACCCGTAAGAACACTTCGCCAAACTGCCCTGCGCCGCCGGTTTGTTTTTTATGCCGGTGGTGCCCCTCGGCTTCGGTGCTGACCGTTTCACGATAGGCGATTCGCGGCGCTGCGGTTTTAATTTCGACTTGATAGCGTTCCCGCAATCTTTCTTGCGCAACGCGCAAATGCAGCTCGCCTAAGCCGCGCAGCACGGTTTCATTCAATTCAATATGGTGCTCGATACGTAAACAGGCATCTTCTTCTGCTAGCTTGTGTAACGCGCTGGCTAGCTTTTGCTCCTGCCCGCGCACCGCTGGCTCGATACTCAAACCGACCATGGATTTAGGCAGCTCAAGGCTGCGCGCGTGCCAATCATCTTCGTCATGGCTGTCATGCAAAATGCAATCGAGGGTAATCTCCTCTACCTTGGCCACCGCGCAAATATCACCGGCAATGCCGAGTTGAATTTCCTGCGCTTCCTTACCAAATAGCTTGTACAAGTGTGCAACTTTAAATCCCTTGCGGCCATCACCGACAAACAGCTGGGTATCTTTACGTACGCTGCCCTGATAAATACGAAACACGCTCAGCTTGCCGACAAATGGGTCGTTGATGATCTTGAAAACGTGTGCGATTACGTGTTGATTCGGATCAGGCTGCGCTTTGACCTCAACGCCGTCAGATTTGATAAACGGCTCGGCATTACCTTCTGCAGGATTTGGGAACAACTTGACGATGGCTTCCAATAGCTGCGGAACGCCTGCACCGGTTTTTGCGCTGGTAAACAGTACCGGAATCAGATGGCCTTCGCGCAGGCACTGCTCAAACGCATCGTGCAGCTCAGACGGACTTAAGCTGGCTTCGCCGTCATCCAAATAGTGCTCCATCAAGCTGGGATTGATTTCCACCACCTGATCGATAATGCGCTGATGTGCATGCGCCACGCTGGAAAAATCCGCCACGCCACTGGGGGTAAAAAAGCAATCGACCACTTGACTGTGCTGCTGTGCGGGTAGATTCAGCGCCAAACATTGCGGCCCGACGCGCTCACGCAAGTCATCCAACAGCACACTTAAATCCAGCGCATCGGCGTCAATTCTATTCACAACGATCACGCATTCATGCCCACGCGCTTTTGCCAGCGCGAGCCATTTTATCGCTTGGTTATCCAAGCCGCGCTGCGCATTTAATACCACCACCGCAGTTTCAACCGCTGACAGCGCGCCGATTGCAGGCCCTCGAAAATCGCTAAGGCCGGGCGTATCCAACACGTTGATATGCACGATGTGTTCGCCCTGGGTATAGTCAAAGCTGGCCATACTGGCGTTCAATGAGTGCAGGCGCTGCTTTTCCTGCGGCTCAAAATCCATCACGGTATTGCCGCGCTCTACGCTGCCTTGCGCGCCAATCGCGCCGGCCGCTTTGAGCAGCGCTTCCGCGAGGCTGGTTTTACCGGCCCCAGCATCACCTAACAAGCAAATGTTGCGGATAGACTGCACGGTGAATCTAGGCATCACGTACTCCGGCTTTGGGAACAGTACGCCCAAGCGTCTGCCGAAATCGATGCGGCGTCAACTGGTTTTCACGCGGGTTCCAATTGGGTGCGAATCAAAGTGATGTTGTATTGTATTTTGATTGCAACGCCAAAGGCGTTACGTCCTTCAGCCTAGGGTTGCGCGTAAGCGCTACCCTGGGAATGCAAGTGTAAGAATTTCAACCCCAACGGGGTTGCGCCAGATCGATAGGCCTCATTAGCCGAAACCGCGTTGCGGTTTAAATAGTTTGTCCCAGATTCCTAGGGTAGCCTCATTTCATTCGGCCAACCCTAGGCTGGAAGACGTAAGCCCGTTGGGCTTGACTTGCGATTTTCCGCTTCCACTCCCAAAGACTACCGCCTTTTTGTTAAAACATCAGTCTGGTTCGCACCCGTTCCAATCAGCGACGTCGATATGCCTTTAGTAATACGATATGCTTATCGATCAATTTCAATTTGATCTAGGGCTAGTCATGCAAGCTGTTACTGTTTCGCCAAAATTTCAAGTGGTCATTCCGCTTGCAGTGCGCAAGGCAATGGGATTGCTGCCGGGTGTTAAGCTGCAAGTGGTGCATTTCGAAAACCGCATAGAGCTTATACCTGTGCGCTCAAGTAAATCCTTACGTGGCTCGTTGAAAGGCATAAGCACGGATGTGCCTCGCGAGCGCGACCGCGTATGAATGTCGTTGATTCGTCAGCCTGGTTGGAATATTTTTGCGATGGTGCAAATGCGAAGCACTTTGCGAAAGTTATCGAGGCCCCTGATGAACTTCGGGTGCCATCAATTACCTTACTCGAAGTATTTAAGCGCATCACCCAACAGCGTGATGAATCTACCGCGTTGCAGTATATGGCGGTTATGCAGCAAAGCACGGTAATTGAGTTGACTTCGGCCTTGGCGTTGCGAGCGGCTACGCTAGGCATTCGACACAAGCTGCCACTAGTCGACAGCATTGTCTACGCTACCGCGCAGTCCATAGGTGCATTAGTTTGGACGCAAGATGCTGATTTTGGCGGACTTACTGAAGTGCGCTATTTCGCCAAAGTTGCGGTATGAATTTTAATTCCAAAATGAAAGTGCACGCGGCGTACCCGCCCGCGCTATGACCGCCTACCAGCCGCCATTTGCATTCAACCACGCCATGGTCTCTAAAGTCGCGGAAATCGGCGAATGGCTTGGCCGCTGGAAGCAAGCTAATCCGGGCGGGCTGGCGGTGCAGCTGCGCCGTGGCAACCGCATTCGCAGTATCCAAGCATCTTTAGCGATTGAGGCGAATACGCTGTCGATTGAGCAAGTAACCGCAGTGCTGGACGGAAAACCGGTTTTGGCTCCCCACGCGATATCCAGGAAGTGCGTAACGCGTTCGCGGCCTAGCAGGCCATCAAATCACCATTGAATACCAGCGGTGCCGAAACGCGGGTAGAAACTCCAGAAACGCCGGTAAAAACACCCGAGCAGATTTTAAAACTATTGCAGGAGCAACCCACACTCAGCTTGGCGGAAGTTGCAGCAAGCTTGGGCAAATCGATCAGTGCCGTGGAGCGCGCCGCAAGAAAGAGGCAGGGGCGCTTACGCTATTTAGGCCCGAAAAAAGGTGGGCGTTGGCAATCAGGCGCTTGACGAATTTAAAAAGTCATCCAGAACACACGCGCAATCGCTAAACTCCGGCGCATGATATCTCTCATAGATTTTCTAATGAACTTAGCCAGCCGACTTTACCCTGCAGCGATCGCCTTGACGCTGGTGCTAATTGCCTCATTTGCCGCCGCCTGGAGCGAGCCCGGCCACCGTATGATTGGCGAAATTGCCCAAGCCAAGCTAAATGCTAAAGCCGCGAGCGAAGTTGCCAGCTTGCTCGCCGCCGAACCCGAACCCAGCCTTGCCGGCGTTTCTGCCTGGGCCGATTGGGTGCGCGGCAATGACCCTGAAATGGCGCGCACCACGTCCAACTGGCACTACGTCAACTTTCCACCAGCAGGCTGCACGTTTGTGCCAAAGCGCGATTGCCCGCGCGGCGGATGTTTGATTGCCGCACTGCGCAAACAGCTCGCGCTGCTGGCGGACCAAAGCCAAACCAAAGTCACCCGTGCGGTGGCGCTAAAATGGGTGGTGCATTTAATCGGCGATGTACATCAGCCACTGCACACCGGCTACGGTTTCGATAAAGGCGGCAATGATTTTCAAATCAATTGGCTAGGCGAAGGCAACAATCTGCACTGGGTTTGGGATAGGCTCTTGCTCAGCACGCGCGGCATCGGTGAAAGCCAGCATTTAGCGTTGTTAAAAAAACAGCCCGCGCCGAAGGACAGCTTGAAAAAATCGCTAGATCCGGCGCTCGACTACGCGCTCGAATCTTGCCAACTGCTGCGCTCGGTGCCGCTGTACCCGAAAAGCCGCAAACTCAAACTCGAATACATTGACGAGTTTTTACCGATTGCCGAACGGCAGATTATTTTGGCGGGAAATCGATTGGCGAACGTTTTAAATGGGGTTTTGGGGAAGTAGATCTTAGACTTCAGCGCAAGCAGCGAGCGCAGTTGCCTGCGCTCGCTGGCAATGCGCTACTCGAAGCCGTTCTTAAACTGTACGTCGCTTGCGCAAACGCTGGTACCGGCGCTGCAGATCGGCGCTGGCAGCCTGCCCTGCAGAACCCGACCGGCAACTACCGATGCTTGATTGAACGAGAACTGGGTGAATACAGTTCCAGCATTCGCATTTTGCAAACCAATCGTTGCACTCGCGCCGCCGGCTATGGAAGCTAACGCGCCAACTTGAACGTAGCGATATTCAAAGTTACTGGGCTCAGACTCTTTAAAAACAACAGCGAGCTGGACGGTTTGCGTTGCACCTGCTTCGTCAAAGTGCTTGCCGCGCCATTCCACAATAAATTCACGATTCGGTGCTGCGCCAATGGTTTGCGTGTAAATACCACCGCCGGTGGTTCGTAAATCCAGATCGTCCCAAAACGGCATAAGCACTGCCGTTGTTGCGCCGAATACGCTCACTGGCATTGCGGCATTGGCGGTTGCGGTTGAACCTGCGGTGCTTTGCAGTTGGATATTTCCATTAGTACTTACCTGCACTGAGCTGCCTGCTGCGAGCGGCCGGCCGTAAACATTGAGCGCAAACGGCAGCACAGTGGCAAACGCCACGTCGTCAACGTTACTGCCTGGAATCAGCGTGCCGCCAGCGGGAATCACCGCACTTGCAGCGTCTGGGGTAAATTCGTAAGCGGTGCCCTGCTGCCCAACCGGAATTTGCAGATTGAGCAGCGTTGGAGAACCGCCGCCGGTCAGCGTGAGCGTCTGCGTCACATTAATAATGCTGCCGCAGCTGACTGAGCTGTCAGTGCTAATTTGAAACGCGGTTTGATTGACGCCAACGCCGCCAGGAATTCCCAAATCTGGATAAGCCGAGTTCGCTTGGGCAATACTGACACCGGGTGTGGTGGTGCTGAGCACTGCGCTGATCGCAGTAGCAGGATTGGTGCCGCTGTTGCGCAAAGTAATGTTCAAATCATTGCATTCATTCGGCTCAATAATGGCGTTGCCGGTCGCAACACTTCGATTTTGCACGCCAACTTCAGCAGAAATCACGGTAATGCTAAACGGTTTGGCATCCGCACAGCCTTGCGAATCACTTGCGGTAACGCCAAACGAAAAGGTGCCCGGCGCGGTAGGCGTTCCTGAAAGTACGCCTTGGCTAGACAAGCTCAAACCCGGCGGAAGTGAACCACTGGCGGAAAAACTGTAGCCGCCCGAGCCACCGCTCGCACTAAAGTTCTGCGCGGGAAACACTACACCGCCAACAACGTTGCTTGGCAGCGTTTCTGGTGTAATTGCAAACGCCGGGCAGCCGACTAAATCGCCAGCGTTGTACGCGAGCAAGGCGAAATCTTGATTCAATCCAGCAACGCTAGGATCGGCAGCAAGCGCAACGTTACTCGCTAAAACAGTCACGTTGAAATTACCGCTGACACCTGCGGGTAGAAACACGCTTTCTAGATTGTTACGCACGTCGGCATTGCCACCCGCTACCGAAGCGCCCTGCGTAAAACGATTGCCCAAATAGGTGGTGCCGCCGACAGAAACGCGTAAGTCCAAATTATTTACCAGCGTTGCACCAGTAGTTGGCCCGGGCGCATCAGTCCAGGCAAGTGATATCCGCATCGGCTTGGTTGAATCACTAATCGTGCCGCGAAAACTGCGCAGCTGGCCAGTAGCGCTAAAGCGATCTTCGGTCAGCTGATCGCGTCTTGTTCTTGGCACTGCATCGAAGGCTCGCTCTAAGTTCATGCGGCCCATACCCTGATTGTTCGAGGGTAAGTTGTCCGTTAAAACCGACATGAAACTAGCGCTATTGCTTAACCACGCTTTGGTCATAGCCGGGCTGGGCACATCCCAGCCTTGGTTAATAAACCACTGACGCAACAATGCCCCGCCGCCGGCCACTGCAGGACCAGAAAAGGAAGTGCCATTGCCTGTGCGATAGAAGCGCTGCTGCACAGGTGTGGTAGGAAGAAATCCGCCGGTAAAGCACGTATTGTTGTTTCCTGGTGCAGCGGTTAATCGATCTGCCATTACGACTCCGCCAGCAATATTTGTGGCTGGGGCAATGATGTCGGGCTTATTGCGCCCGTCTGCGGTTGGGCCGCGGCTGGATGAGTTATACATCGCGTCAGCATTTACCGCATCGCCCACACCCGGGCGCACGTTTTGCGATCCGCCGACGGTAATGACGTTTTTACCCGTACCTGGCGCGCCAATCGTTGTAGCACCTGGCCCTGAATTGCCGGCCGAAAACATCAGCACGATTTGTTGCGAGCCATCGGCCGGAAAGCTAGACCCCGCAGGCTGCGCATCCCGCACAAGCGCGTCGTAGGCTTGCGCATCTGCGTTGTAGGCACCTGAGACTGCCGCACCCCAGCTGTTGTTACCAATCCGGGCACCACCGATATTTGTGCCAGCGTTGGAGTACGAATTAGAAATCGTGTTGGCAAAATTCGGGTTAGTAAACCCGCCCGCATTGGAAAAAAACACCGAATTGCCGACTCGCACAAAAGGTGCGACGCCGCCGCCAAAGTGAAAGTTGCCATCACCATGCGGAAACGTGCGTGCTTGGCTGGCTACATTGCCGCTGACGGTGTGGCTAGTCCAAGTGCCATGCCCTACGCCGCCGCAGCCGGTCAAGTCCGCCGCAGCGGCTGTGCCTTCACGCTTGTTGTAAGTCACCAAGCTTCGTAAAGGGTCGACCGGGGTGCCCGGATCACCCGCTTTCCATAGCGCAAAATGATTAGGTTGCTGGGTGCCGTTATCCAAGCCGGAATCGGAAACATCCACCGTAAAATTCGACGCATCAAACTGTGCTTGGGTAAAGCCGCGTTCGGCTAACCAATCCAAGTAAGCAATGCCGCCCGGTTCAGTGGGCGCAATCGGCACAGTATTGGTGCCTGAGTTTGTCAATCGATTGGCCAGAATGGTGTTTTGCCGCTCATCGTGCAGCTCAGGATTAAACCCGGCTTGAATTGACAGCACATCCGAACGCGCTGCGATTTGGCTCAGTGCACCGAAAGGCGCTTTCACTTCAACGTTAAGGTAATGTCGATGCGTCCAGGTGCGCAAATCGCTGCCGCTAATTTGTTGCAGCAACCCTAAGGTTGCCGCGTTTGCGGTTGCATCTCCGACTAGCTGCACGCCGTAAAAATCTGGCCGCAGGCCTTTGCTTTCAAGCGCGTAAATTTGCCGATCTATTTTCAGACGCGAATCAAACTCACCATCCCACTGCACCGCCAAATCCGCAGTGTTGCGCGAAGGATCTGCCGGCAAACTCCGGACCATTTGCTGCAGCGCCACAAAGCTCTGCGCATCTGCGTAGACCAAATAAGCAAAGTCAGGCACGAAATCAACGATCTGCACGCCGGTTTGTTCGAGCGCAGCGTACCAGCTTGCTTGCACGGGGCCTTGGAATTGTACGATGTGAAGCCGCTTACTTACCGAGTCTGGCCTGGCAATGAGCTGACTTGCATTGATTGCAGTGCGCCCTAGCTGCATGGCTGGCGTGCTGGTTTCTAAGTCCGCGGAATTCAAGCGCAGCACTGGCGCGCCTGCCCCGGCCGAACCTATCGCTAGCAGCGCGGTAAGCGCCATTGATAGGCGTTTGACAGCGCCGAGCGCATTGGGCGTGGCATTTCTTGAACTGCGGCAACTACTTTGCAAAAGGGGCATGCGGATCTCCAGGTGTTGTTTGCCTAGATTAACCAAAAGCCCCCACTGTGGGTGAAGCAGATCAAAATAAAATTACCCCACAGCTAAAATCAAATCGCTGGCCTTTTCCGCAATCATGACGGTTGGCGCATTGGTATTGCCGCCAATTAGCGTGGGCATAATTGAGGCGTCAATGACCCGCAAGCCCTGCGTGCCGTGTACGCGCAGCTGGGCATCGACGACTGCTAGATCATCACTGCCCATTTTGCAGGTGCCGACCGGGTGATAGATGGATTCGGCTTTTTGCCGGATAAATTCGATACGCTGCGCGCGGCTTGTTTGATCCGCTGTTGGCGCATAGCTGGCGCGCGTATGCTGCGCGAGTGCGGGCTGGGCTAGAATTTCTTGGCTAAGTTTGAGCGCTGCCAGCATCAATTCAAAATCACTTTCTGCGCTTAAATAATGCGGCTGGATTCGCGGCGGCGCGGCCGGATCATTTGAATGCAGCGTGATTTCGCCTCGGCTTTCCGGACGCAGCGGGCAGCAGTGCAGTGTGAATCCATAATCGTTGACACGCACACGGCCATGATCTTCCAGTAGAGCCGGTACAAAGTGGAACTGCATATCGGGCCGCCCATGTGCAAGCGGGCTTTGTGCAAAGCCGCCAGTTTCAGCAATATTCGAACTGCCAATGCCACCGCCGGTCAAAAGATATTCCAGACCAATTTGAATATCGCTCGCGGTGTCGTAGGTGATTTTTTCTTTCGCTAGCATCAGCGTGCAAATATCTAGGTGATCCTGCAGGTTCTGCCCAACGCCCGGCAAGTCAACCCGCGCCGCAATGCCGTGCTGGCGCAGTTGATCTGGCGCGCCCACGCCGCTGAGCATCAACAATTGCGGTGAGTTAATCGCCCCGCCTGACAGCAGCACTTCTTTGGACGCGGTAACGCTTCGCAGCGTGCCCGCTTTGCGATAGCTGACGCCGGTAACGCGCGTGCCTTCCCAAGTCAAGCCCATGACTTGCGCGTTGGTGACGACTTCCACATTGCCGCGCGCCATCGCCCGCTTCAAATAGCCCGCCGCCGTGCTGCAACGCTTGCCATCTTTTTGGGTGACTTGATAAAAGCCAAAGCCTTCCTGCTCAGCACCGTTAAAATCGGCCTGATGTGCAAACCCGCCCTGCTGCGCTGCTGCGACAAACGCATGGCTGAGCACATTGGTATGGCGCAAATCCGCAACATTAAGCGGGCCGCCAGTGCCGTGGAAATCACCCGCGCCGCGCTCATTGTTTTCACTGCGAATAAAATACGGCAACACATCCGAATAGCCCCAACCGTCGTTGCCTAAGCTGGCCCAGTGATCGTAATCGCTAGCGTGGCCGCGGATATAGCACATCGCGTTGATCGAGCTCGAACCGCCAAGCAGCTTGCCGCGCGGCCAATAAAGCCGCCGGTTACCCAGCTGCGCTTGTGGCTCAGTGTTGTAATTCCAGTTGATCGAAGTGAATTTCGTGAGCTGCGCTAAGCCGGCCGGCATATGTACAAGCGGGTTCCAATCACTGCCGCCCGCTTCCAACACCAGCACCTGATAGCGCCCGTCCGCGCTCAAACGATCTGCCAACACACAGCCTGACGAACCAGCACCCACAATAATGAAATCAACCACGCGAGAACTCACTTGAAAACCTGCGCCCTTTGTAGGAGCGCGCAGTAGAGTAAATACCCAAAATTGCCAACAAACAGCTAGCTGTGCGCAAAAACTGAAACTTTAAAGCCTCAATCACCCCACGGATTGATCACGATTGCGCCTAACGCGGCAAAATGCTTCACATTGCGAGTTGCCAGCTTTGCTTTGGCATTCAGCACGATGCCTGCAATTTGCGCATCTCGTATATCAACGGGCTTGCCGAGCGCTTCGAGCGTCGCTGCGTATTGAGCTGCTGCGCGTGCCGCACCCGAATCAAAATCTAATACGCGCCCGGCTAAAATCTTTGCTTCGAAATACAGCAGCCCCGATTCCAGCAAATTACGTTTCTTACCGATTGCCATGCGCCGTAAGCCGAAATGCAGCTCAAACAAAGTAATCGAACAAGTCCACAACATTCCGCTCGCCTGCGCATCCGCCCATTGCACGACGCTTGGCTCTGGCCGCTCGCGCATGAGTTCCGAAATTACGTTGCTATCAAGAACAATCAAGTCCGCGTTCCAGTTCAATTCCCGCCCGCAGACAAAAAACTAGGCTAACAAGCGATATGCGAGGCATTAGGGTTGTCAAAATGTCGCAGGCAACGCCAAACGACGCGGCAAGGTCGCCAGTTCTGTTGTCAAGCCTGCGCCCGATCCAGAAAAACACTGCAACATTGCAGTACCAAAACCAACCGCCTCTGTGTTCGTTTGCAGGGCTAACGCCGCGGTCAAAATGACTCTCGCTTCTGCTTCCATGCTGCTGCCGTTGCGCATCGCGCGGCTGCGCAAGCGCGCTTTTACCGCTGGATCTAAGCCGCGAATAAGAAGCTGAACTGCACCCTTTTGAGTAGGTCGAGTCGTTTGGTCCATGTTGAATCCCCATCCAGCCAACTTTGCAAGATATCATGATATCAAAGTCTAGCCATTTAGCGCGTCAAACTTGCAAGCATCCAACAAACTCAAATGACCTATGCACCATACGACACATTTTGTCGCTAGCTTGGGCCGCTACGCTAATGCGCAATCCTCGACAACAAATCACCCAATCCACCTGCCGTTGGCAATACGGTTGGCATACTTTGCGGCTGCCTTCACTTTTAAGAGCATCGAAAACCGTGCAAACTGCCCATGCAAAATCCAACACCAGCAACGCCGCCGAATTTCTACGCGCCCAGCAGATTATTCCCGGCGGCGTTAACTCGCCAGTTCGTGCATTCAAGCAGGTCGGCGGCACGCCATTTTTCGTGGCGCGCGCAAATGGCCCGTATTTATTTGACGTCGAAGGCACGCGTTATATCGACTACATCGGCTCCTGGGGCCCGGCAATTGCCGGCCACGCGCACCCGGAAGTCATTGAGGCCGTTACCAAAACCGCGCGCGATGGCCTAAGCTTTGGTGCGCCCTGCCCGCTCGAAGCTGAGCTAGCCGAGCGCATTGTGGCGCTGTACCCAAGCGTGGATTTGCTGCGTTTTGTTAGCTCGGGTACGGAAGCGTGCTTGAGCGCGATTCGACTGGCGCGCGGATACACGGGCCGCGATCGGATAATTAAGTTTTCCGGCTGCTATCACGGCCATGCCGACTCGTTTTTAGTGAAAGCGGGCAGCGGCGTCGCCACACTCGGCCTGCCCAATTCCCCCGGCGTACCCAGTGTGTTGGCAGAGCTAACGCACACCTGTGATTTCAATAATCTCGAGCAAGTTGAGGCGATCTTTACCGAGTATCCGGGTGAAATTGCCGCGATCATTGTCGAGCCGGTGGCAGGCAATATGAATATGGTGCTGCCTGAGCCCGCATTCTTACATGGCCTTCGCAAACTGTGTGATCAACACGGCACAGTGCTGGTATTTGATGAAGTGATGACCGGTTTTAGGGTCGCGCTAACCGGCGCGCAGGGCCACTATCAGGTCAAGCCCGATCTGAGTACTTTTGGTAAGGTGATTGGCGCAGGCATGCCAGTCGGTGCTTACGGCGGCGCGCGTAAAATCATGCAGCACATCGCGCCGCTTGGACCGGTGTATCAAGCTGGCACGCTGAGCGGCAATCCGATTGCCATGGCGGCCGGCTTGGCGAACTTGGCAATTATCCAACGCGCTGGTTTTTTCGAAGACTTAACCCGCCAGTGCCAAAGTCTTTGCACCGGCATGCAGGCGTTAGCTGATAAAGCCGGCGTAGCGTTCAGCACCGTAAGCCTAGGCGGCATGTTCGGTTTTTACTTTAATGCCAAGCCCGCGCAAAATTTTGAAGAGGCCGCAAAAGCCGACATCGAAGGCTTCAAGCGCTTTTTCCACGCATCACTCTCGCGCGGCGTCTACTTCGCGCCCAGCGCCTATGAGGCGGGTTTCATATCTATTGCGCACGATGCCAGCGTGATTGCAGAAACGCTAGCGATTTGTGCTGAGGCGTTCGCAGACGGCTAAGCTAATTTATTGGGCTTCAAACCCATCAGCAAACATAAATTGCCGTGTATTGACGTCAGTTTGGCTTTGATTGCCCGGCACCGCATCGTCAATGGTGTTACCGGCTGGCAAAAATACTTCCGCGCGATTGCTGATACTGGATGATGCGGGTGTTGCCACGTTGGCGCTGAGGGTGTAAATGAGTGCGCTCGGGGACAAACATGGTTCGCTACTCCTTTTGTTGTGGGTGTGTTGTAAGGGACTTGCACCCCTTACGCTTTGCCGGTTTGTGCCGGCGCACCTACTCAAACCCCGAAGCAAAAATAGCCTCAGCTACCGCTACAAACTCAACCGCACCGATATCCACTGCGCTGCCATTGATGCGCGCAAAACCACTTCCGCGCTGATCGGTAAAGGGCGCTTGCCCGTAAAGCGGTGCCGCGACATCGCTGCTGCGCCCGGCACCCTGCACTGGGCTGTTGCTGGCGGGCAAAAAGTTAGGCGTGCTGCCGCCGTTCAAGTCGGCGGGCAGCAGCAGCGGCTGGGTGTTCGGTAGATTGCCATTAATGGCCGGCAGGCTGGCGTCCGTGCTCAGGCTGTGGAATGCGCTGAATAATCCGGTGTTGCTGAGCTGGATCGGCGCTGGGTTCGCCAAAATACTGTTGATCAGCGTGAGCGTGCCGCTGTTGACGATAGCCAAATTGGGGGCCACGCCAATAGAATTATTGTTGTCAGCAATGGTGACGTTAAACAGCGACAGTGTGCCGCTGTTGGTGAGCGCGCCGCCGACGCCGATGGTGACTGCGTTGCCGGTAACGGTGCTATTGACCAGCGTCGCGGTGCCCAAATTCGCCAGTGCAGAGCCAGCACCGTTGGCATTGCCGGTGATTGCGCTGGCACGCAAATTCAGCGTTGCACCTACGGCGTTGGTAATGCCGGTGCCGGCGCTATTGCGAATGTGCAGATCAACGCCAGTCAAGCTGCCGCGATTGTCAATTCCGCCGGCTTGGCCATTTGCAATCGCTAGGCCACTGATGCTGGCGGTGAATTCAGATCCTATTCGCAGCACCGGCACGGTGCCGGATACGCGGCGCAGCTCAAGCAAGTTTGCACCGGGGCCGATGATACTGACGTTGCCCAGCTCCAGCGTGCCCTGCAGTGCTAGCGTGGCGGGCACGCCAGGGGCAAACAAATTTGGCGCAAAGCGAATCACGCTATCGGGTGCGGAAGCCAGCCCGGCAATGGTAGCGCGCAAACTGCCGGCACCGGCATCATTTAGGTTACTAACGATCGCCTGCAGCGGCGCGGAAAACGGCCCGCGCGTGCAGCCGCTGAGCCCGAGCGTGTAGCTGCCGTTGACGTCATTGGGATTGACTTCGTGTACCACGACATCAATGCTGGATTGTGGCGGCACCGTCAGCGACATACTTGAGGGCTGCCCGCGAAACGGCGAAAGACCCGGATCGGCCCGGTAATTTTGGACTACATTATTGGGATCAAACGCGCTGTAGGCGGCCATAAAATGCGTTACATCACCGCGCAGCTGCAGCGTCATGCAGCGGGTGTCGGTAGCGTTTGAGCTGATTCGATAGCGGTGGAAGCGCCGGTTGCCGCCTGCGAACGCTGTCGGAATCGGTTTCGGCACCGCACAGGTGCCGGCCGGTGCAAACCGCGGCAGGCGCCCGGATTGAATGCCGGCGCTGGTTTGCACATCCTGCGTGCCAGCGGGCGCTTGCTGAGTCAGATCACCGCTGAAAACCACGGTACACGCCGGGCAGGTCAACGGCCAGCTGCGCATCGTGCCGGGCCCTGCGTTGATGCGCTCCTCGCACACCAGCAGGGCGGTACGATCACTCTGGCCCGAGGTACAGCTAAGCGGCAAAAACTGCGCCGCCGCGCCCACGCCAGCGAAATTCAAATTGACCCCGCTGACCGCACTAAACGCGCTGGCGTCGCTGCCGCTGATGCTGCAATTTTGCAGCTGCGCACTGCTGCCAGCGACAAAATCCACCGGCGCAACAGCCACCACGTCCGCCCGCACGCTGCCAACGCGATCCCGCACGCCGCTTTGAAACAAAATATCCGGAGAGACTGTATTGGGGCCGCTAAATGCAGGCGTGTAAGTCAGCGATTGCGCGCCCGCGGCGAGTGGCAGCAGTAGCAACAAAGTCAGAAAAGCGCTGGCGATAGGCTTTCGACGCGTGCTGTTTGGCAAACCGCATGCGACTGCCGCGTGGGCCAAAGATGTTTGTATAGTGCAGCGCATACGCATTCTCCAGTTAAGTATTTGGCTAAGCGCAAGAGTTGGGGGAAAACCGTCATTTTTAGTGCTTGGTTGCGAAAATTTTTCGATAACCCCAAACGGCTCCTTCTGCCAACCGATATATTTGTTCGGAGCCTAAGCTAATTTTGGGGAGAAGGTTGGGATGAGGGGCAGCGTAAGGGTACGAACCACGGCGTTGGAATTTGCCGCGTCCAATTTCTGGCATAGGTTTTGCGTGGCTTTTGGTTGAAGTTTAAGAAAAAAATCTGATACCAGCTTAAGCCGTGAATACCCTAAGTTGGGTGCTAATCCATGGAGAACTGCATCGAATCAGTCACTTGCATTCTTGGTCAAGAATCCCATGCAACAGTGCTTTCAAATCCGAAAGCGCGGGTTCGTCGAATTTCAACAAGTATTCAACGAACCACGGGCCGTCAAGGGTCTTGCGATATTCAACTTTGCGTTCGCTAAGGATGCCGCAAACATGATTTAGCGTTTTGGCTGCATGCAAGTCAGACGTCGGCGCATTTGAGTTCAAGCAAAGTTGCTTATTTTCTCGAGCTTCCTCTAATTCGCGCCGGACTACAGATTCTTCTATAACAATTCCGCTGCGTTCAAAAATCAGCTGCCCAATGGCTGCCGCGTGCAGAAAATAATCTTCCAGCATCGGGCGTTGAAGAAAGTGAATGCGCCCGCATGAAGCCTTACTTATCCTGTCACATTCAGATTTTTGTCGCTTTTCTGTGTCGAGAACAATGCCAGCCATGATGGGGGCAAGCGAGTTGCCGTCACTCAGTTTTTGGTAAATCTCGCTGACCTTAATCGGATCGAGATGGTGCTCTTTGACTGCACCGTCGAAATCGCTCGTTGCATGCACACGCAGCACGGCTACGCCAGAAGCAATGTCAGGGAAGTATTTGCGCAACAGCAGCGGAAACACCGCTTCTTCGGTTTGTCCTTCAACCCACAGCACGCGATCACAGCCGTGTAAGTCGCTGATGCGTATAC
Source organism: Rhodanobacteraceae bacterium (assembly GCA_031422315.1). GTDB lineage: Bacteria > Pseudomonadota > Gammaproteobacteria > Xanthomonadales > SZUA-5 > JANNYA01. Next base: position 11,523 of record JANOQN010000023.1, on the reverse strand, counting down.
CCATGTCCATCAGCCCAGCTTTTAGTTCTCTAAGCTTTATACCGGGAACTTGTCTTCGCGTGGACTGTTGTCCGTCGAACTCGAGTTCGGTCACGGTGGATGCCTTGACGGCGCGAAGTACGTCGCTGGAATGTGTCGTAATGAAGAACTGATGATGTGCACCGACGTCCGCGAGTATCGCTAACAACTCACGAAGGGCGCGCGGATGGAGGTAAGAATTCGGCTCTTCGAGCAAGATGATTCGCGGTGTCTGCGATGCCAACGCGACGTACAGCATGGCAACGACGTTACCAACGCCGGTGCCGACGTTTGCCAGACTGACGGCTAAGTCGCCTCGAAAAATTTCCGGAGTCAAGTTGTGAACCATAACGTCGAACTGACCATTGCCGTTAGGAACGGCGTTGACTGATTTTACTGCTGGCAATATGCGGTTTGTCAGCTTAGTTAGTTGCGCATGCAGTGCCTGGCTATGTGATTGCAAGTGATTCAAACAGTACGGAAGGTTCCCGCCGTCCGAAGCAAGTTCAGTCGTAGTAGTGTGACCCGACTGCGCAGCTGGACGCCGTTCCGTTGCAAAACGATAGGTGCTACGTCCCAGAACCGACCACAATTCGTCCCATTGCGCCACATACGGTGCCCCATGCACTCGCAGAAATACTCTGTGAAATTCATTTCGCTGTATACCAGCACATACTAGATATCCGGAACTTTGACTTTGTTGCCACGGACACGGCCTGCCCGAAAGAAAAAGCCTTACGTGATTGCCACTTGCACTGTGTCTTTTTGTTTCAAAACACAGCGGGTGATTTTGGAACAAGTCGAGAATTTCGACTTCGGTCGAATTGGCATCCTGTCCATCTTCGAGTGTGTCACCAACGTAGTCATCGGAATGGTTGGTCAAATTCTCTAGATCGCCTGCGGTCAACTGAAAGCGCGTAGCGATCTCTGCCTGTGTTGATGTCGGATAGACCGTTGGATTGCTGAGCAAAGACCTGTGTGGAACCAAAGTTCCCGACAGGTCAAGAGCTTCCAGGACCGCCGACTTTCCAGAGGAGTTTCCACCAATTAAAAGGTTAAATCCCGGCTCGAAGTGAAACTCAGTTGAGCCGAAGAAGCTTTTTTGGTTGGTGATTGTCAGCCCTTTAATGTGCATTTTGTTGTCGTTCCAGACAATATCGCGATCAAGAATAACCTTTGTATCAGGTCGGGAGAAGGAGCAATTTAAGGCTAGCGACCAAATTTTTCGACCTCATCACTAACTTTTCCCCAGCTCATGACGGCTTTAGCCCAAAACCTGCGCTTACCCCTAAAAGCGCTCCGCTAAATCACCGAGGGAATCCAATATGCAGCACTGCGAACGCCGATTAAGGCCCCGCGATATTGCCCTGTTTTCGCAGCAAGCCGCAGCAAGGTGGCTATTTTGCGCGCTAATGCTCGGGCAAGCATCGCTGGTTAGTGCCCAAAATACGATAGTCGGTGATGCCCTGTGCCGGCAGCCGGTGGCGGGTTTACCCAACACGTTCCTGTTTACCTTTGGCTATGAAAGCTTCGAGGCTTCGCCGGTCCTTTTGCTGCCCGGCGCGCAAAATTTCTTTACGCCGCAAGCGGGCAATCGAGGCCAGCTCAGCACTTTTTATCCAGGCCGACATTCGAAGGCGTTTCGCATCGCATTTGATTTGAGCGTGCAGGAATCCTTTAACTGGGTTTTGCAAAATAGGCAGCATCTGATTTCAAAAAGAAGCCCAAGATGCGCGCCTGAAGCGGCGCCACCAGCGCTGCCGGTCCCGGCAGGGTCGACCGTGCAAGGCAGCCCAAATATCATGGCTAATTTGAGCTGTATTGAGCTGATCCCGAATGGCTATCGCGCCGTTTTTGGCTATGAGAGTTTTGAGCGCAACCCGGTGCTGGTTGCTGCTGGCGCCACTAACAATATCGCACCCAGTACAGCGCCGCAAAGGCAGCTGACGACGCTGTATCCGGGCTATGCCCCGCGCGCGTTTCGCGTTGAGGTAACGGCGGTAGCGCCGGCATTGGCGGGCAACATCACTTGGAATTTTTTAGGGCAAGCGCGGCTGGCTGGTTTGACTTCGCCGATATGCCTAAGCCAAACCGGGGCCCCGATTGCGGGGGCGCTGTCACTTGCAAGCGGTGGCAATCAATCCGCTGCCATCAACACGCCATTCCCGCAGGCGATACGCGTTAACGTGCTGCTGGGCGGATTCGCAACGGAAGGCGTGGTGCTGCGCGCAAGTGCGCCGAGCAGCGGCGCCTCGGCGAGCTTTGCTAGCGCAACGGCGACCACCGACGTTAATGGCATCGCCAGCTTTAACGCCCGCGCAAACGGTATCGCCGGTGCCTACAGCATTAGCGTTACGCGCAGCACCGAAGCGCCAGGGCCTAGCATTAGCGTCGGGTTGGTGAACCAATGAACCTGCTTAAATGCCTATTGGCGCAGCTTTTGTTGAGCGTGGTTTGGGCAAGCTTTGCCAGCGCGCAGTCCATCACGCCTAGGGTTTGCGTTGAGCCTAGCTTTGGGGGTTTAACGGCTGTTTTTGGTTACGAATCGAGCGAGCCTAACCCGACGACAATTCTGGTTGGGCCAAGCAATAATTTATCCCCCGCTTCGGCTAATCCAGTCGGGCCATTGCACACAGTGTTTTATCCTGGTTTTCAAGAAGGCTTTGCGATCTTTTTCTTTCCTACTGAGGCTAATCCCACTTTAACCTGGACGCTGCTGGGCCAAAGTGTCAGCGCAGATTGGAACACCAGGCTGTGCTCTAGCCAGAGCGATCTTGCGATTGCCATATCCGACGGCGTGAACGTGGTCATGCCTGGCACTACGGTGATCTACACGGTAACCGCGCGAATTGCCGGCTTGGATGCAAATCAAAGCGTTTTTGCAACCGTAACCGATGCCTTCCCGGTGCAATGTAGCAGCGTCAGTTGGACCTGCCAAGGCGACGCTGGCAGCCGCTGCACCGCCGCAGGAACTGGCGATATTGACGACTTAGTCTTTTTAACCCCGGGCGCCGGCGTGACGTATTTGGCAAGCTGCGCCATTGCCGCAGCGGCGTCGGGCAGTTTGTCCAACTTCGCCGAGATTAGCAGTGAAGCAACCGATTTGGCGCCTTTTAATAATCAAGCCGCTGATGTCAACGCCGTTGTCTCGACGATCTTTACGATCAATAGCGCCAGCGCTGTTGAAGGCAATAGCGGCGCTGCGCCCATGCGCTTTTCCATCACCCGCACGGGCGGCGTGGGCGCGCAAACGGTCAATGTTGCAAGCGCTGCTGGCGGCAGCGCCACGGCGGGCGTGGACTATACGCCGCTGGCCAGCACGCTGTTGAGCTTTGCGCCCGGCGTGAACACGCGCAGCGTGGACGTGCAGATTTTGGGCGACAGCACACAAGAGCCGGATGAAACGCTGAATTTGATTTTAGCCAGCCCCAGCAGCGGCACGGGGATCAATGAGCCGATCGGCGTGGGCAGCATTATCGACGACGACACCAACGCGAGTAACACCACGATTACTTCGGTTCTGCCCGCGATCACGCGCCCGTTTGAGCCGATAACCGTGCGCGTGGCGGTGCGGCGTGCGCCGCCGCTCAGCACGCCAGCGCCGGGCTTGGTGCTGGTGCGCGATGGCCCGATAGGCGCACTGCTGACGGCTAGCTGCACGATTAACCTACAAGGCAGTGCGAATGAAGTTGGCACTTGCCTGCTGCATAGCAATCGCAGCGGCACATTCCAGATAGTTGCCGAATATCAGGGCCTGCCGCAGCTGTTGGCCTCAAGCGCTACCGCAGCACATACCGTGCGCGAATTTCGTATTGATCCGTTGCCAGTCGCTAGTACCCGCATCTTGCAGCCGGTTGCCATTGGGGTGACGCTGGATGTCGACGGACGCCCGGGCGCACCGCGCGCCACCGGCACGATTACAGTGAGCGATGGTTTGAACAGCTGTGAGATCGCAGCGGTCAGCAATACGCTGCGCTGCACCTATCTACCGACCGGCGCGCCTGGCATCAGGCAGCTGGTGGCAAGCTATTCCGGCGATGCCAACTACCCTGCGCTGCGCACCGCCGCTATTGCGCTGCCGGTGGGGCCGCAGCGTTTTCCAGATTTGACCAGCAGGACCTCAATCCCGGCACTGGCGCAGCCCGCGCGCAATTTTTTTGGCGCCTCCGACAACGGCTCGGTGTCGGCGGATGGCCGCTTTGCGGTGACCGCTGGGCCACAGGTTTATCTGCACGATTTGCGCACCGGCTTTAGTCGGCGCATCAGTCAATCCACCATTGGCCAAGCGGGCAACAGTATCAGCGTGCAGCCGACGATCTCAGCCGACGGTCGCTTCGTTGCTTTTGCCAGTCTGGCTACGAATCTGCCTGGCGCGGCGGGCCTGACGCTTCCTGCAATCTATCTGTTTGATCAGCAGGGCGCTAGCCTGCGCCCGATTACGCCGGCTGGCGCGCTCGGCATTTCGCCTTCGATCAGTGCGGACGGTTCACTGATCGCGTTTACCTCGACGATGCCGGTGCTGCCTGAAGACACCAATAACAGCCAAGACGTGTATCTGTTCGACACCCGCACCAATGTCTACACCCGCGCCAGCGTCGGTACCACCGGCGTCCAGGGCGACGGCAATAGCGATAGCGCCAGCATTTCTGCCGACGGCCAGTGGCTCGCATTTCGCTCAGACGCGACCAACTTTGCGCCAAACGTGGCCGCTTTCGCTAACCAGCGCGAGGTGTATTTGCGCAACCTAAGCACTGGCGCGCTCACGCTGGTTACACGCGGCGCGGGTGGGCCGCTGACGGTATCTCAAGAGCCAGCACTCAGCGGCGATGGCTCAGCGCTGTGCTTTACCTCCTTCTCCGACGAGCTGGTCCCTGGTGACAGCAACGGTGTATCCGACGTGTTCGTTTTTGACCGCAGCACCTTCGCGTATTCGCGGGTAAGTGTTTCCAGCACAGGTGAACAGGGAGATCAGTTAAGCGTCGGCTGCGCAATCAGTCGCAACGGCCGTTATGTGGCCTTCGAATCGCAGGCACCTACGCTGGTGAGCGGCGATAACAATGGCGCGCGCGATGTGTTTATACACGACCGGCAAGACGCCAGCACCCGCCTCGCCAGCGTGACCAGTGCAGGCGAGAGCGCCAATGGCGAAAGCCGGTTTCCGGCGGTGAGTGATAGCGGCGATGTGCTGTTTGGCTCGGATGCGCGCAATCTAGATTCAGATAAAACCGGTGCTGCAATCGAGGCGTATTGGCGTGAGGGTATCGGGCGCACCACCGCACTCAGCGTGCGCTTGGGGCCTGCCAGTGCCAACGGCCCGAGCACAGCAGCCAGCACCACGCCGGACGGCAGGTTTGTGGTGTTTGCCTCCAGCGCTTCAAATCTGCTGAGCGATGACAATGCTCAGATTGATATTTACCTGCGCGACCGGGCGTTAGAGCAGCTCGAATTAATCAGTGTAAGCAGCGCGGGCGTGCAAGCTAACGGCGGCAGCGCCAATGCCGCGATTAGCGACGATGGACGCTTCGTGGTGTTTGATTCGGCCGCGAACAATTTAGCCGGTGGCGATAGCAACAACGCGCGCGACGTGTTTTTGCGTGACCGCCAGCTAGGCACCACCGTGCTGGTGTCCGCCGCTGGCGCCGCAGCGGGCAACTTGAGCAGCGAGCGGCCAGATATTAGCGGCAATGGCGCGGTGCTGGTATTTGATTCCCGCGCCAGCAATTTGGTGGCCGGCGATAGCAATGGCGTTGCCGATATTTTTTCTTTCACGCGTGTGAGCGGCGCGCTGCGCAGAGTGTCGGCGTTTAGCGATGGCCGGCAGGCCGACGCCGCCAGTAACCGGCCCAGAGTCAACCGCGACGGCTTAGTTGTGGTGTTTGAATCGCAAGCGCGCAACCTGACAAGCTCGCTGCTGCAGGGATCAGTCGATCACGTGTACCGCATCGTTGAAGGTTCAAACAATTTTGAAATGCTTAGCCAGAGCAGCATCAATCCGAGCGCAGGCGGCCGCGCATTTCGACCGAGCCTGAGCGCCGATGGCCTAGTCGTGGCTTTTGATTCCGACGCCAGCGATCTGCTGCCTGGGGATAACAACGGCGTGCGCGACGTGTTCGTACGCGGCGCTATTCCTGGTAGTTTTCGGCGCGTCAGCGAAGCGGCTGGCAATGCAGGCAATGCCGCCAGTTCACAGGCGGCGATCAGCCCGAACGGCGGCAGTGTGCTATTTGAATCTGCTGCGAGTAATTTGGTCGATGGCGACAGCAACGGCGTGACCGACCTTTTTATTCTCGATGTGAGCGACGCCACATCGCAGCCCGCGCGCGTCAATCTGAATTTTACCGCCGCGCAAGCGAACCTTGCCGCCAACATGACTGCGCGAGCGCTCAGTGATGCAGGAATCGCAGCCTTCGCCTCCAGCGCCAGTAATCTTGTGCTGGGCGATGAAAACGGCTTCGAGGAAGTTTTTGTCGCGCTGGTGCCGGGCTTTGTGTCGGCATCCGCTACTACGACCGAAATTCTCAGCGACACGCCAGATCCCACCGCCGCCAACCAAAACTACACGGTCAATGTCCGCGTGACCCGCAGCGGCGGCATTGCAAGCGTCACCGGCTTTGTCGACGTGGTGGACGATGCTGGCGACGCCTGCCGCGCGCGCCTCAGCGGCGGCGGCGCTATCGCAACCGGATCATGCGAGCTGGCAAGCGCGCGTATCGGCACGCGGGAACTGCGCGCGCGCTATCTGGGCGGCAGCTTTTTCGCGCAGTCAGTCTCGGCGCCAGCCACGCACACGGTAACTGCCGCAGTGCTTGCAGGCTTTAGCGTGATCGGCGATTCGCCGGATCCGTCACGCCTTGAGCGCACCGTGACGTTTACTTGGGCGCTAGCGCCTAGCCGCCGCCGGGATGCCGATCCGACCCGCGCAATTAGCCCCACCGGCAGTGTTACCGTCAAAGAAGCCGCCAGCTGTAGTGCGCCCGCAGTGCTGGCGCAGCACCAATGCAGCGCTAGCCTGCCTGCTTCTAGCTGCCAAATCGCCTTCAGTGCGGTGGGTGTTAAGCACGTTGTGCTGTGTTACTCAGGCGATGCCAGCTTTGCACCAGCAAGCGCTAGCGAAACACATGAAGTGATCAACGCCACTGTGCCGGTTACGCTGGCGTGGCTGCGTTCCAGCCGCGTTGGCGATGCAATAGAGGTGCAGTTCGCCACTGCCAGCAATCTAGGCACTACCGGCTTTGATCTCGCGGCGCTCGGCACAGGTTTAAGGACATCGCGCGCCAACAGCGGCGCGGCGCTTAGCGGGGTTTCGGAGTTGCTGGCTTCGGCAGGCGATGCCAGCCGAAGCCATTCCTATCAGCTTCGCGGGCGCTTGTTAGGCACCGATACTTTTTATCTGCGGGCCTTTGATAGCGATGGCAGCGTACAAAGCTTTGGCCCCTTTGCAGTGGGCAGCACGCACGGTAGCGATCCTGCAGAGGGCGAGCTTAGCGGGGCACAAATTCGATCTGACTGGAACGCGGTGCGCGCTGAATTAATCGCGCGCCCGGCAAATGTGCGCAGCGCAGATGCCCACGTTGGCGTGTACGTTGACGTTACGCAAACCGGCATCCAGCGTGTCAGTGCGGCGCAGCTGCGCGCAGCCGGCTTTACCCTGCTCGAAGGCGTGCCGATTAGCGAACTGGCCTTAAGCATCGGGCAGCGCACCGCCGATGCCGCGCAAATTCAAGCGGTGTCGATGGCTATCACGTCAAGCGATGCGCTTTGGAATAACGATGATGCGCTTATCTTTATCGGCGAGCCGGTAGACACGCAACACAGCGGCACCCAGGTCTACACGCTTAGTCAAAATGCGAGCTTAGCGCAGCGCATCAGTATGAAAACTGCGGCCCCAGGTGCTAGCCCGCCGATCCGCGTGCTGTCGCAAACGCGCGTACACCAGCAGCGGCTGCTGTTTAGCCCAACGAGCGTCGGAAGCAGCCCGTGGACCTGGGCTCGGATAGCCGCCAGCACCGCACCCGTCAGCCAGGATATAGTGCTGAACCTAACTAACGTGCTGAGCGGCGCGGCGCTGCTAAAACTGCGCCTGCACGGCGGCGTTGATCACGATGGTGCGGCGCTGGATCATCATGTACAGATCAGCTTAAACGGCACCCAGATCGGTGCGGTGCGGTTTGACGGCCTGCGAGTGTTTGAGCAAACCCTAAGCGTGCCTGCTGGCGTACTGACTAGCGGTGTCAACACGTTGCGCCTGCGCTTGCCTGCTGATACCGGCTTACCCAGCGATGTGGTGTTTTTAGAATCCGTTGAAATCGAAGCCAATGAAACGCTGCGGGCACAAGCGGGAACTGCTGTATTTACGCTGCCAGCGCTGAGCGGGTCAAGTGAAGTGCTGTTTGCTGATAGTTTTGAGAACGCCAGTTCTGGCAACACCGCTGAATCCGCAGTGCTAGCCATAACTGGCTTAGCAAGCGATGCATGGCTGATCCAGCAATCGGCTACGGGCACTGTGCAGCTGCAGGGCGCGGTGCTTTTGCAAAACGAGCTGCGCGTTTCGAGCGCAGGTGCAGCGCGGCTATTTGCGGCAAATACGGCCCATGTTCCTGACTTGCGCGCGGTGCCAGGCGCCGCTGATTTGATTGGCCCAACGCAATATCTAGTGATCGCGCATGCGAGCTTTATCGATGCACTCAGACCGCTGCTGACCGCGCGCCATGCGCAGGGTTTGAGCACCAAATTAGTCAGCATCGAGCAAATCTATGCCCGCAGCGGCGGTGTAGTTTCCCCGGCTGCGCTGCGAGATTATCTGCGGCTTGCGAAAGCGCAAATGGGCACTCAATACGTGCTGCTGGTCGGCGGCGATACGCTGGATGCGCGCGGCTTTCAAAACAGCGGCTCGATCAGCTTGCTGCCGACCGACTACGTGCAAACCAGCCAGCTGGTGCGCTTTGCACCGAGCGATGCCGCGCTGGTGGACTTCGATCACAACGGCGCACCGGATTTAGCAATTGGCCGCTTTCCAGTGCGATCACAAACCGAGCTGGCGCACGTTTTGGCGAAAACGTTGCGGCCCGCAATTGGCAATCGCGCGCTGCTAATTGGAGATTCTCCTGAGCCTGGGCTGCGTTTTGCTGAGATCAACGATGGCCTGCAGGCGCTGCTCAGCAACTACAGCGTGCGCCGCGCCGAGCGCGAAAACCTGAGCGCGCCACAAATGCGTCAAATGATCGTCGACGAAATTAATCAGGGCCTTCGCTTCGTGCAATACCTAGGCCACGCTGGGCCCACGCGCTGGAGCTTTGATAACGTCTTGGACGTATCCACGTTAAGCAACGGCAGCCTAAGCAATACCAGCGCACTGAGCGTTTTGCAGCTGGCCTGTTGGACCAACTACTTCATTGAGCCTAGCCACAACAGCTTAGGCCACGCCTGGCTGAATCAGAATTTTGGCGCCGCGCGCGTACTCGGCCCCAGCGCGCTAACCGAACTAAGCCACAGCGAAGCGCTCGCCAAACTGCTGCTGCCCAAACTCAATGCCGGCATGGCGCTCGGACTAGCCCTGCTGGAGGCCAAACAGGCGCTGGCTTTGAGCCATCCTGAGTATCTAGATGTGCTGCTAGGTGTGAATTTGCTGGGTGATCCGGTGGGGTTCTAATTGCAATTAGAAATCAAATCGCTAATTTCGCTGGCTTGAAGCAGTCTCCTAGACACTTCTCGCCTGCTCCAGACGGTGCGACTGAGCTGAAGGTTTTTGCCAAGACTAAACAAAACTTAGGGTATCGCCGACTCGTGTAAAGGGTTCGGCATCGTTACTGCGTATTGATGGGTTATCAACAGAGCAGCATTGTTGCTCGACGCCCGCTAAACACAAGGAATAACCATGCCTCGCACTCGCGATATCGCCTTTATGAATCTATTTGTCCAGCTACGTCTTGGCGGGTTTGTCTTAATGTTCCTGCCCGCTCTCACTCCCACTCTGGCTCAGGCACAGGTGCAAATACGCTCTGGGCCGCTGGTTTACACTTCCGCTGTGGACTTTACCACCGGCTTTACGCCGAACGGCACCGGCTATTTTGTCTCGCAAGCGTTCATTCCAAGCCCGCCGCAGCCCAGTGTCAATCAGCCCTATTATGTGAGTGTCACCATGGCCGGAATCGCTTCCCCCTCTGTGGGGCGATTAATGGCAGTGCATTTCATTCCACCAGCGGGCACCTCGGTAGTGGTCAATTCAACTATTCCGGTGCGCTGCTTTTATGGGGCAATGAATGGTCAAGGATCTCGGGTTGAATTTACCAATAACGTCGTCACTGACAACTCGTTTAACGCCAATCTGCGCGTATTTGGCTGCCCGCAGCCGGTGACAGGCACGCCGTATCAAATTGTCCAACTGCCGAATAACAATGGCACCGCCTATCTGCTTGATCGTCGCGATCCGCTGCGCCCTGGGCAGATCCCCTGGCCGATGGGCAGTCAGGCAAGCTATGAATTTCAAATTCCGGTTATTAGTAACCGCACCATGGACGGCTTCAGCACCCCGGATCGTTTTTATGCAGCTGTACAGTCTATCCAAGGCGATGGCGTCGATCCCTGGGCCTATCCGTTCTTATCCTTGCTGGTGAGCCCCGGTTCCGGCGGAAACATTGCCGACATGGAAGCCGGGCTGTTCGGCGCTCCGCCGCCACCGCCGCCGAATAGAGCGGGCGTGACGATAGATTGTCGAAATCGCGGCCCGAACGTTGCACAGAATGCAACATGCGGGTTTACCAACATTCCGACAGGGGTGAACGCCAGCGTGGTTTGTAATGTAGCGCTGCCGGTGGTTAACCTCGCGGTCGACAGCTTCATCCGATGCTCGTTGATTACCGATCGCTTCATCGGCACGCGCGCTGTAAACGGCGTGTCCAGCTCGGCCACCATGGACAACAATTTGACCAATAACTCGCAGGTGCTTACGCTAAATGGCGGTCTGGTCGATTTAATTTTTGCCAGTAATTTTGAATAAATCTTGCCGTTTTAGGTGGCCCGACAGCTGATTTTGGAATGGGCGATGTGTCTATCATGAATCAACTTCCACTCGATTTAATGAACTCGCATGACTCGGGGACAAACATGGTCCGCTTCTCCTTTTGTTGGGACTTTCACCCCTTACGCTTTGCCGGTTTGTGCCGGCGCACCTATTCGAAGCCGTTTTGAAACCCCTCAAGGGCCGCCAGCTGCGCTTGATAGGCGGCATGAACGTCAATTCGGCCAAAGCCTGCAATGTTATTAGGCCAAGTATCCGTGCCAATGCCACCGCAGGTCAGCGTCAGAGTGATTGTTTTTGCCGTGCGTTCAAACAATGCTTCGATAGCATCTGGATCGCGCTTTAAGTTGGGAAAAGCGCTCATTAACAACGCAGCAGCACCCGCAACATGCGGGGAAGCCATACTCGTTCCGGTAAAGCTAGCGTAGCTAGACGGTGGGATGCTGGAGCGAATCGAGGTGCCAGGGGCAGATACATCGGGTTTGCGG
>JANOQN010000022.1:0-35204 GCA_031422315.1 Rhodanobacteraceae bacterium | reverse complement strand
GGCACGCTTTGGCCTTCTTTGCCGCACACGCCTACGCCTAAATCGAGCTTTAAATCGTTGCCGATCATTTTGACTTGGGTCATCGCTTGTGGGCCGTTACCGATCAGCGTTGCGCCTTTGACTGGGCCTTTGATTTGGCCGTCTTCGATTAAATACGCCTCATTCGCGGTAAATACAAACTTACCGCTGGTGATGTCGACCTGCCCGCCGGCAAAATTCACCGCGTAAATGCCGCGTTTGACAGAGCGGATAATCTCATCCGGCGTATGCTCGCCTGCGCGCATGTAGGTGTTGGTCATGCGCGGCATCGGCAAGTGCGCAAAGCTTTCGCGGCGGCCGTTGCCCGTGGCTGCGGCATCGCTCAAGCGCGCATTGAGCTTGTCCTGCAAATAGCCGCACAGAATGCCGTCTTCAATCAAGGTGGTGCATCGGCTGGGTGTGCCTTCATCGTCGACCGAAAGCGAACCTCGCCGGTTCAACAAAGTGCCGTCATCAACGATCGTGACGCCTTTGGCGGCGACTCGCTCACCAACACGCCCGGAAAAAGCGGACGTGCCTTTGCGGTTGAAATCGCCTTCCAAGCCGTGCCCGACCGCTTCGTGCAGCAATACGCCCGGCCAGCCGGAGCCTAGCACCACGCTCATCGTGCCTGCTGGTGCGGGAATGCTGTCCAAATTTAATAGCGCAATGCGCACCGCTTCTTTAGCGTGCCAGAGCGCCGTTTCGCGCGCCAATTCATCATAGCCAAAGCGCCCACCACCGCCGCTGGTGCCGGTTTCGCGGCGGCCATTTTGTTCTGCGATTACGCTGATGCGAATGCTCATAAGTGGGCGCACATCAGAATTTAACGTGCCATCGCTGGCGGCAATCAAAATCGTGTCAAAACTGGCGGACAAGCTCGCCATGACTTGCAAAATGCGCGGGTCGAGTGCGCGCGCATAGGCATCTAACTCACGCAGCCAGGCGACTTTCTGTTCTGCGGGCATGCTGGAAATAGGGTCCATCGGCGCATATAGCGGGCTAAATTGGGATCGCGAGAACGCCTGCACGCGGGCACTTTGACCGGCGTTTACGATTGCGCGCGCGCTGTTGGCAGCGGCCATTAATGTGCTGGGGCTGAGCGCATCGGAATAGGCAAAGCCGACCTTCTCGCCGCTCATGGCGCGCACGCCAACGCCCTGTTCAATGGAGTGGCTGCCTTCTTTGACGATGGAATCCTCGAGCGCCCACGATTCAGAGCGGTAGCGCTGAAAGTACACATCCGCAGCGTCCACGCCCGGGCCTAGGGCGTGCGCCAGCGTAGCTTCTACATCGTTCAAGCTGATGCCAGATGCGGCCAGTAGATTTTGCTCAGCGGCTTGGTAGATTGAGTTGGCGGTGTGGTTCATTGGCAATTCCTAATTTAACGAAATATCGAAACCATACCAGAGTTAGTAGGTTGGTATGGTGTAAGCCGTGATGCGATTCAAGCGATCAATCTAGTGCCGCCTTGGACGCTGATTTGGCGGCTAAATTTGCCCGATCATCGCCATAATGAAATGCAAAAAACTGCGCTAGACTTCGTCTGTATTCCCCTATTGCCTACTGGAGCGTTTATGAAGCTGATGACGAAATGTGTTGCAGGATTAGTGTTGGGCTCGGCCGCGATGATGGCTACGGCTGATCCAATGGTGTTTAAAAGCTTGGATGATTTGGATCGCTGCGCCGCTGAAAATCAATACGACACTAGCTACTGCCTACCTGCGCTAGAAGCTTTTGCCAAGAAAAACCCGCGGAAGAACTTTGAAATAGGCCAGCGAGCGCGTTTGCAATTTGCCAGCTGGGTAGCGCTACGATTTTTTGAGCCAGGATTAGGCGTCAAACCCACGCCCGCGCAATGCGCCGATCCACAGCTAAGTATCGCAGTACTTTCGGGTTTAGCATTGCCGCCAGATTATCCGGGTTTTATCAGCGCGAAGAAGATTTTCACCGGTGCTTGTTTTGATGGCTTAAAAGCGGGCGCTGAAAAAGAAATCAATGAGAGCAACGGCGCGGGCTATATGTTCACCAATATGTGCCCAATTTTTGCAGAGCGCAAAATGGCGCTTGCGGCGTGTGCACCGAAAGCGCCTGAAGTGGTAGCGCCGGTTGTCGAAGAAGTGCTGCCGAAAATTGATGTCGCAGCCGCTGCAAAAGGCTTAGTGAAAGTCTATTCCGGCCCAGAAGGCGAGAAGGTCACAATTAGTGAGTTAGCTAAACACCCGGGTTATGTAGTGATTCGCTTTGACGGCATTCGCGGCGCGCACGACGGCAAAACGCTGCTGCACCGTGAAGTGATTCAAGGCGATCGCGTAGAGTTTTGGACTGAGATAGACGGCAAGCGCTGGACCAGCATCAACGGTCGCAAACAATCGGGCTATTCCGACTATGAAGCGCGCATGCCAGGGCAAACGGATTTTGCGATTAGCTATTCTGAAGCTGCCTCAAAAGCTGCGGCGGCAAAATAACGCTGCTTCAATTTATTCGAATGTAGGCCTGCGCCTACATTCGAAAGCGCTTTTTGCTGATGTTTGACAGCGCTAATTGTTAGACATTGCGATCTCACCCACCCAGGCGAGACCGCAACAGCATGATCAACCAAATTCAAAATCAAGCGTCAGCCGTTTTGTGCAGCGTCAACGGCGCACTCCGATCGGCCCAACATAGTGTCGAGCGCAATCAACTATTAGCCATGCTAAGCCATGAGGTGCTGCAGTCTTGGGCGGCTGAATTAGAATCAGTTGACTTAGTGCGCGGCCAAATATTGTACGAATCCGGCGGGCAAGTTAAGCACATTTACTTCCCAACGAGTGCAATTGTCTCGTTGATGTGCAGCACGGCAGATGGCAGTTCAAGCGAAATTGCGGTAGTCGGCAATGATGGCGCGATCGGCATTGCGGCCTTCATGGGCGAGCAAGCGATGGCCCACGAAGCCATTGTGCAAAGTGAAGGTAGTGCTTTTAGAATGAAGTCACGTTCGATGAAAGAGGCATTCAACAGATCGGCAGAAGTGCAACGGCTCATGCTCCGATATACCCAGGACTTGATTGCGCAAATCGCCGAAACCGCCGTGAGTAATCGACATTTTTCTATCGAACAGCAGCTTTCGCGTCGGTTATTGATGGAGCAGGACCGCTTGGCCAGTGATGAGTTAAAAATGACCCAGGAATTGCTCGGGAATTTGCTCGGTGTGCGGCGCGAAAGCGTGACGGATGCTGCGCATAAGCTTCAAAGCGCCGGGCTCATTCGTTATTCAAGGGGCCGGATTATTATCAATGATCGGCCTGGGCTGGAACGGCGCTGTCGGGAGTTTTATACTTCAACGCATCGCGGGCGTGGCGCCGCTGAGCCAGCGCGCCGAATCGGCGTTTAGTGTTATAGAAAAAATCGAGCAATACCTGCAATGAAAGCTTTTGTTGTCGAAGACAGCGCCATAATCCTAAATAGTCTGGTTGCTACGCTGGAAGAGTTGACGCGCGTAAAAGTGGTAGGCACAGCGCCCGATGCAGCATCCGCGATTGCTTGGCTCATAAAACCGACGAATGAATTTGATTTAGTGATTATTGATATCTTCTTAAAATCAGGTTCGGGATTAAGCGTTTTAGAGGCGATTAGCGAGCATTCAATCCAGGCGAAGCGCGTGGTTTTAAGCAACTACGCGACGCCCGCCATGCGGCTTCGCTGCAAAGCGCTTGGTGCGCATCGTGTATTTGATAAATCAAGTGAGATTGATGAATTAGTAGACTACTGCGCCGAGTTAGATAGCGCGTTTTGACCATACACGTTTGCCAAATAGTCAAGTAATCAGACCGTTCTTAAGCGCGTAATAAGTTAGCTCACTATTAGACTCTAGGAACATTTTTTCCATGACCCGGCTTCGATAGGTTGATATGGTTTTGGCACTTAGATTAATGCTGTGGGCAATTTGAGCTACCGACTGGCCTTTAGCGAGGTGCAAAAACACCTGAAACTCGCGCTCTGACAATTCCGTGTGGCTAGGCGCAGTTTTGCGCTCGGAAAGTTGATCAGCAAGCATTTGCGCTACTGCGCGTGAAATATATTTGCGCCCGGCGGAAACCGTTCGTATGGCCTCGACAATATCAGCGGTGTCACAATCTTTTGCGAGATATCCATTTGCGCCCTGGCGGATCAGCGTGGTCGCGTAGTGCTGTTCAGCATAGCCGCTCAACATGATCACGGCGAGATGCGGCGTTCGGGCTTTGATTGCCGCTAGAATATCAACGCCACTTTGATCAGGCAGTCCAATATCCAGCAAGAAAACGTCAACGCTTTGCTGCCTCGCAATCGCTAGCGCCTCACGACCGGTGGCCGCCAGCGCGACTACTTCGATGTCGTGCTCAACCGAAAGTATGTGTTTCAATCCCGTGCGCACAACCGCATGATCATCAACTATCGCTACGCGAATCATTTGTAAATCTCTTTTTTGCGCTAGAACATTAAGCAAGTTTACGTTGAAAATCAGCGCACCTGTGCGCTTTATTCTGAGACTCACCCAAGGCTGAATTTATGAATAAACTAGCAAATCTGATTCGGCGCGGCAATCCAGCTAACCGTGAATTCT
Source organism: Rhodanobacteraceae bacterium (assembly GCA_031422315.1). Lineage (GTDB taxonomy): Bacteria > Pseudomonadota > Gammaproteobacteria > Xanthomonadales > SZUA-5 > JANNYA01. The sequence goes on along the minus strand of JANOQN010000022.1, from coordinate 30,604 downwards.
GGGTGGTTGTGCTCGTTGTGTTACTTGCGCTCACGACCATTAGCATCAATGAATGGTCATATCACAGCTCGCTAAAATCGCGAAAAATGCTGGTTGAAAACACCGCAACACGCGCGCAAATAAGCAGCTTAATTCAGCGCCTTACCGATGCAGAGGTAGGCCAACGCGGTTACTTTTTGACCGGGCAGAACGAGTATCTGGAGCCCTACAAAACGGCAGCAAGTGATATCACAGCAACCATTAAATTCCTCAGGCTGCAGTATCAAAACTCTGCAGCGCAAAGTGTAATTGTCGACAATATCGCGCGCTCGAGCACTAGCATGTTAGCGGTATTGGAACGTTTGCTGAGCATGCGGGAAAGCAGCCGATACAATGTAGACCTAGAGCGAATGTTACACGGCCTTGCCAAGGCAGCGATGGACGATATCCGCCTCAACGCAGAAAAATTACGCGCCAGCGAAATGGCAGAGTTGCTCAATGAGCGCATACACGTGCAAAAAACCATGGACTTAACCCGCATGGGCGTCAATGCGCTCACGCTGTTCGGTGCGCTTAGCTGCGCGTTTTTCATGACGCACATTGCCAAATTCAACACTGAGCGCAGGCGTCATGCACTCGCACTTGAAGCCCAGCGCGACGGTTTGGAAATTGAAGTGCAGCGCCGCACTGAGGTATTGCGCGAACTTACCCGCTATCTGCAAACCGCGCGGGAAGACGAACGCGCCCGCGTGGCGCGCGAATTGCACGATGAGCTAGGCGCGTTGCTGACCGCAGCGAAATTTGACACCGCGCGGCTCAAGCGCAGCCTGCCTAGCGTCGAGCCTGAAGTGCAAGAACGAATCGATCATCTCAATGCAACGATAAGCGAAGGCATCGCATTGAAGCGCCGCATTATCGAAGATTTGCACCCCTCAGCGCTGAGTAACTTAGGCTTGCTTGCGGCGCTAGAAATTCAAGCGCGGGAATTTGAATCACGTACCGGCATCAAAGTAAAAAGCGATTTAGATGCGCGCGTGATTGGCCTGCCAGCCGATGTACAACTCACGATCTACCGGCTAGTCCAAGAGGCATTTACCAACACCGCAAAATACGCCAGCGCCTCAGAAATCCAGCTCAGCTTGCATCTACTTGGCAATGACATTCGCGTCAACGTTAGCGACAACGGATGTGGATTCGATGTGGTTAACGTGCCCAAAAGCTCGCATGGATTGACTGGGATGCGTTATCGCGTTGAAGCGCACGGCGGTAAAATAAAACTAGTTTCCATGCCAAGCCGAGGCACTCAGATTGAGGCGTGGCTGCCCGGCACATTGACTAAAGCTGGGTAGTGCTTTAGGCTGACTCAGGTGCGGCTGGCGCATCAAACCCCAATCGATAAAGCTCCGCATAGCGCCCGCCCTGCGCCAACAGCTCAACGTGCTGACCTTGCTCGACAATGTGGCCGGCTTCTAGCACCACAATATGATCAGCTTGTTCGACGGTGGATAATCGATGCGCAATCACTAGCGTCGTGCAGTGCGGTTTGAGCTTTGCCAATGCCGCTTGGATGGCGCGCTCGGAATCATTATCGAGCGCGCTGGTAGCTTCATCGAGAACCAATATTTTCGCCTGCTTGTAGAGCGCTCTAGCAATCGCTAAACGCTGGCGCTGGCCGCCAGATAGCTGCGCGCCTTGCTGGCCAATACGGCTGTCAATACCTTGCGGCAGTGCGCTGACGAACTCCATCGCGCTCGCCTGTTCGAGCGCTTGCATGGCGCGCGCTCGATCTGGTTTGGCAGCGCCGTACGCCACATTCGCCAGCACGGTATCAGCGTTCAAGATGAGCTGCTGGCCAACCCAGGCTATGTTCCGGCGCAGGCTGGCGAGCGTGTAATTGGCGAGCGGAACGCCGTCAAGCAGCACTTCGCCTTCGCTAGGTTCAATCAGGCGCGGCAACAGCGCCGCCAGCGTGCTTTTGCCACCGCCGGAGCGGCCAACTAGCGCCGTGACTGTACCGGGTTTGAGTGTTAAGGAAATGCCGTTGAGTGCGCGAAACTGCTCGGCAGCTTGGCTATCTGGCGCAACGCTCTGTTCGGCCAGTGTACTGGCTACTCGCGAATAGTCGACCGACACTGCATTGAGCGTGATGCTGCCGTTGCAGGCGTCAGCAGACTGCGCACCAGCGTCAGATTCCATTGGCTGCGCTAGCACTTGCTCTAAGCTCAAGGCCGCGCTGCTACCCCGGCTGATAATGTTTTGTACGTTGGTCAAGCGCTTTAACGAAGGCAGCGTCAGCAGCATGGCGGAGATGAAACTCATGAACTCACCTGGCGTTAAAATTGCGCCGGTAAGCTCTGGTCTTGCTGCGACGAACACCACTAAAGCGAGCGCGCTCGCCGCTAAAAACTGCACCAGCGACGTGCTGATCGCATTGGTGCCAGTCACTTTAAGCTGCTGCCTAAAATTATGCATATTCACTTCTTGAAAGCGGGCCAGTTCCATTGGCGCTGCGCCAGATATTTTAACATCGCGTTCGCCTTGGATCGCAATTTGTGCCAGCTGGGTAATATCACCAAGCGAGGATTGAATGGTTTGATTCAAGCGTTTGTAGCGCTTGGCAACGGTGCTCACGATCCAGCCAATCGCCGGGCCAATCAGCAGTACGGCGAGGGTCAACTTGACGCTGATACTCAGCATCACTCCGAGCATGCCGAACAGTAAAAGACCGTCTGCTACTAAAATTTTGAAGCCTTCGGTACAGGCGTACCCAAGCTGCTCAGCTTCTACGGTCAAACGGCTCATCAACGGCCCGGCCGGTTGATTGACGAAAAACGCGCTCGGCACCTGTAAATAGCGGACAAACACACGCTCACGCACGTCGCGCACAATGCTGCGGCTAATACGCGCGGCGTAAGCATCGCCGATGTAAACGCCGACCGCGCGCAGCGCGAACAGCGCCAAAATCGCCCAGGGCAGCCAGCGGGTAACAAAGGCGTCACGCGCGACGAATACATCGTCTAGCATTGTCTTCATGGAATAGGTAAACGCTGCAGCAACGCTGGCTTCAAGCGCCATGCCAGTAATCGCAATGAGCGCTAAGCGCCAATGCACTTTGGCGTAGCGCCATAAATGCGAAAAGCCTTGACCTGCCATAGAAACTGCCGGGCTTAAGGGCCGGCTTTGGCCCGCACCGTAGCAATCGACAGGTTGACAAAACCCAGCTGCGCCACCGCGTCCATCGCCATGACTACGCTTTGATGCGGTGTTTTGGCATCCGCGCGAATAATCACGCGCTGCTTACGATCCGCATTGGCAGATTGCTCAATCGCAGCTTTCAAGGTGTCTAAACCTTGATTCAAGACTTCACTATTACCGACAAAAAACCGCCCATCTTCACTAACTTGAATCACCAAGGACTGGCCCTGATCTTTCTCGCTAACTTTATCCGAGGCTTCTGGCAAGTTTAACTTGATGCGCGATTGCTGCTCGAAAGTCGCGGTCGCCATAAAGAAAATCAGCAGCACCAAAATCACGTCGATCAAGCTGATCACGTTGATTTCCGGATCGTCAGCTGCGCCAGAATCGAAAAACTTCATGCCTTAGCGCTCGCGCTGGGGCTCGCACCGGCAGGCGCTGGCGTACTGGCACCGGCTGGGCGCGCGGGCGCTGCTGATGGTGCGCTCGGTTGCTCTAGTGAATCTATCAGATCAGCGGCTTCACGCTCCAGCTCGACCGCTAAATTTTGCACATGTCCGCGAAAATAGCGATGAAACATATACGCAATAATCGCCACCACCAAGCCTGATGCGGTCGCAATCAGCGCCTCGCCAATGCCACCTGATAGGCGTTGCGCATCGCCAATGCCAGCGCCAGTAATCACCAAAAACATCTTGATCAAACCAAATACGGTGCCTAACAAACCCATGAGCGGGGAAATAATCGCAATCGTGCCTAGCGTGTTCAAAAAACGATGCAGCTCATGCACCACACGCCGCCCGGCATCTTCCGCTTTTTGCCGCAATACATCTCTAGAGCGATGCCGGTTCGCCAACACCGAGGCCAACACCGAACCGAGCGGCGAATTTTCCTCAAGCTCTTTAAGCTGCTGCGGATCAAGTCGATGCGTTTTCGCGTATTGGCGCACCTGAGGCCCGAGTGCAGGCGGTAAAACCTGACTTGCGCGCAAGCTCCAAAACCGCTCAGCAATAATCGCCAAACTCATAATACTCATCATTCCCAGCGGAACCATGATCAAACCGCCCGCTCGAATTATTTCCCACACAATGGCTTACCTGAAGTCAAAAATATTCCCAATGTTAGCAATTTTTGGGGGCGCGACCAAATCAAAGGGACGCGTCAATAGAAAACATGCCAATGAGAAAAGTTTAAATGACCCTAACTCTCCAAGCCTTGCACCAATCCAGCCGCCAGCCCGGTATAGCCTGCAGGCGTCAAATCGCGCAGCCTAGCTTTAATTTCAGCAGGCAGTTCAAGCCCATCAACAAAGGCTTGCAGCAAACTGGCGTTCATGCGGGTGCCGCGCGTGAGGGCTTTGAGCTGCTCATAAGGCTCAGGCAGGCCGTAGCGGCGCATGACGGTTTGAATCGCCTCGGCGAGCACTTCCCAAGCGCCGTCCAAATCTCCTGCAAGTCGTTCGGGTGCTACGCTGAGTTTGCTCAAGCCACGATTTAGCGCATCAAGCGCGATGCTCACATAGCCAAATGCAGAGCCTAACGAGCGCAGCACGGTGGAATCGGTTAAATCGCGCTGCCAGCGGGAGATCGGCAGCTTTTCGGAAAAATGCTGCAGCAGCGCGCGTGCAATGCCTAAATTGCCCTCAGCGTTTTCGAAATCAATTGGATTGACTTTGTGTGGCATGGTGGAGCTGCCAACTTCGCCTTCTTTTAGCGCTTGCTTGAAATAGCCGAGCGATACATAACCCCAAATATCGCGCGCAAAATCAATCAAAATCGTGCAGATGCGGGTCTGTACATCGCAATATTCGGCGATGAAATCATGCGGCTCAATTTGGGTGGTGAATGGATTGTGTGATAAACCCAATGAGGCGACAAATTTGGCAGCAAACGCAGGCCAATTGACCTCGGGGTAGGCCGCGTGATGTGCGTTGTAATTACCGACTGCACCTGCACATTTGCCGAGCAGTTCAATCGCCGCGAACTGCTGACGCTGACGCTGCAGGCGGTGCGCGACATTGGCGAATTCTTTGCCGAGCGTGGTCGGGCTTGCAGTTTGCCCGTGCGTGCGCGCTAGCATGGGCGTGGCCGCATGTTGGTGTGCAAACGCCTGCAATGAGCTCAAAAGCTTGTCTAGCTCTGGCAGCAATACATCATGGCGCGCATCTTTGAGCATTAGCGCATACGCTAGGTTATTAACATCTTCCGAGGTCAGCGCGAAATGGACAAATTCAGTAGCAGAGGCCAGCGTGGTGTGAGTTTGCAGCTGGGATTTCAGCCAATACTCCACCGCTTTGACGTCGTGATTGGTCTTGGCTTCGATGCTTTTTATCGCTTCAGCATGAACCAGCGAAAAATCCGACGCTAGCGCTCTAAGCCAAGCTTTTTCCACTTCCGAAAACGAGGTCAGCTCTATCGTTTCTGGCGCGTCGGCGAGCGCTATCAGCCATTCAATTTCCACGAAAACGCGCCGCTTGATCAGCCCGAACTCGCTAAAGATGGGCGCTAAGCTGCGGGTTTTGCCCTGATAGCGGCCATCCAGTGGCGATAGCGCCAGCAGCGCGCTCATGGTGTGATGATTTTATTGAACAATAGCAGCGAGCTATCGCGCTTGGAATAGCGATAGCCGATACCAAATTCCAGCGGCTTGCTGCCCAAGGTTTTGAATGCTTCGATGAGTTTAGGCTGATAGTGATTGGCGAACAGCGGAATCGGCTTGACGTAAGTGCCGTAGAAAACCGGCTGCCAGTTGGCCAGCGGGAACTGCGTGTACGGCACGCCGGAGTCATCCTGCAATACGCGCGGTGAGGTATCTAAAATCAGCTGACGCACTTTACTGAAGTAGGGCTTGTGCAGCAAAAATGAGGCGCTTTTCAAAAACGTTGCGCCGTGCCCGAGCCTTTGCACCAGCGCGGTGTATTGTGGGGTTTTTGCTAAGCCAGTATCGCCAATATCGCTGCTCAAATAAATAAGCGCCTGCGTGGTGGCGCTGCCGGGGCGCTGCAGCGTGAGTTCAACGCCTGGAATTTGTGGAGCTTTAATATTAATCAGCGCTTTAGCGTCGGTAGTACACACCGAGCCATCGGTATTGACGTAAAAGAAGTGGATATTGTTGACTTCAAAACCAGCCTTGGCAGCGAATGTCAACAGCACCGGAACCACGCCCTTAAGCTTGCTACGGCGAAAATCGACCCGCATATCGTTGGTTTTAAAAAAGCTAAAGTTCAAGATGGCATGCAGGGATTTACGCAGCTCCGCCAAACTATCTGATAGCTCTACAGTTTGATAGGAAGCTAATTCTGGCATATCACCGACTGGCTCTAGCCCGGTCAGCAAGTAGCGGCGCGCGTTTGGAAAAAACGCCTCGGCGTACAGCAAATCTGGCCCGCTGAACGGATAAAACAGCGGCGCATCAGCGGCTAACCCCGAAGGAGCGGCTAGTTCTGCGGCGGCGAAGGCTTTCACGCGATCTAGCTGGCGCTCGTCCAACTTTTTGAACGCGGCTTGGAAGTTCTGCTGATGCAGTTTGGCCGGTGCGCTGGCACTGATGCTGGCCAATTCGCTAGTTTCGGGCGGTGCCAAGCCGGCCAAAAGCTGCGCCGTATCGGTCAGCAATGCCTTGCTAAATTTTTGCTCGGGCGCAATGCAGGCCGCGTTGGCAAGCGCAGGCTCAGCGACTACTGGCGCGGCGACTGCTTGTACGACAGGTGGCGCTTTGCTGGGCTCAGTTGCGTACAGCGCAGAGCTAAGCCCGATTAACGCGAGTAAGTATTTCATGATGTGTTTCCTAAATTAAAAAGAGTCTGTCTAGCAGAGCATTAAACGCATGCCATACATTTAGGCCGCTACGCTTTTCGCCTTGGGCACCAGCGCATAAATCACCAAACCGCTGATAATTGTCGCTGCGCTAGCCAAAGCCGTTTTCGGGCTTGCGCTGGCTAAAAAGTAAAGCATCCAGGCATTCGCGGCTAAAAATAAGATCGGCGTGACTGGATAACCTGGGCAGCGAAATGGCCGCAATAATTCAGGCTCACTTATACGCAACCGCATCAATCCGATAACTACCAGGCAGGTAAAAAAGCTTAGCGTTAGGCCGATGTATTGCATGACCGCTTCAAAGCTGGCGCTCAAAATCAAAATCGCCACGAGCACAAATTGCAACAATAGCGCATAGCCGGGCGGACGACTTACGCCATCAACTTGCGCCACATGAAACTGCGCTAGCCAAGGATAGTCTTGTGCCATAGTCGATAGAACGCGCGGCCCTGTCAGCACCATCGCGCTAATCGTTGATACCAAGCACAGCGCAATCAAGGCGCCAATGATCGCTCCACCCTGCTCACCAAACAGACGCTTGCCTGCCAAAAATCCGACGGCAAGCTCTTTTTCAACCATCATTCCTGATGCGCCATCTGCGAAAACGTTAACCGACAGCATGTCGGAGATTGGCACAACCTTCAAAAATGCGTAGTTCACTAGCAGATAAATGACGCCGACTAAAAGCGTCGCAGAAATCAATGCGCGCGGCAGCGTTTTCTGCGGAGACTTGGTTTCGCCTGCGATATAGATAGCGGCATTCCAGCCCGAATAAGCGTAAGTAACGTAGACAAACGAAACTGCAAACGCAGAGCTGGCAATCAGTGCAGCATCACCTGCAACCGGCATAAAGCGCATGCCGGTATTCGCCGTTGAAAACCACGCTGCTACCGCCAAAACCAGCATCAACAGCAGCTTAAGCACGGTAAACGCTACTTGAAAGCGCGCGCCTAAACTGACGGTAATCGCATGGATAATCGAAACCAGTGCCACAATCGCCAGGGCTACGCTGGATCTGAAACCCTCTAGCACCGGCAGCACTTTTGCCAGATATGCGGCAAAAGCCATGGCCGCAGCGGCTATCGGTGCGGCAAAGCCCGCAATCAGTGAAACCCAGCCCGCAAGAAACCCCAAACTGGGGTGAAAAATGCGGCCCAGCAAATGATACTCACCGCCGCTACGGGGCAGCGCAGCGCCCAGCTCGGCATAACAAAAGGCACCAAGTAGGGCCACCAATGCGCCCAAAGCCCACAACGCGAGGATTGAAAATCCGGAGCTTAAACTGTGAACTTGAAAGCTCAAGCTGGAAAACACCCCCACCCCAATCATGGATGCCACCACCACCGCGCTCGCCGTTGGAAATCCGAGCGGGGCAGTTTTTACCTTTGGCAAACTCAACTCGTCACCACAACGCGCAGCTCTTTGGGCAGCGCGAACACCATGTTTTCTGCCACGCCGACCAGCTCTCTCGGCACGCTGCCGCCATGGTTTTGCAGCATCGTGAGCACTTCTTGCACCAGGCTTTCGGGGGCACTCGCACCCGCCGTTACGCCAACTTTGCGTTTGCCGATCAGCCATTGCGGCTGAATATCCAACGCGCCGTCAATTAAATGCGCTTCACAGCCGCATTTATGCGCCAGCTCGCTCAGGCGATTGCTGTTCGAACTATTTACCGAGCCGACCACCAGCACTAAATCACACTGCTGTGCTAGCTCGCGCACTGCATCTTGGCGGTTTTGCGTGGCGTAGCAAATATCATCGTGACGCGGACCGGTCATATTGGGAAATCGCACTTGCAATGCGGCAATAATCTCTTTGGTTTCATCGACTGATAGCGTGGTTTGCGTTGTAAACGCCAAGTTCGCAGGCTGGCTAGGCTGTAAGGCATTCGCTTCTTGAATCGAATCGATCAGATAGATTTTGCCGGCTGCTAGCGCCGGGTCCCACTGGCCCAAGGTGCCTTCGACTTCCGGATGCCCATGATGCCCGATCAGCACCACATCTTTGCCGGCCTTGCACAGCCGAACGACTTCCATATGCACTTTGGTCACCAGCGGACAGGTCGCGTCAAACACACTCAAACCGCGCCGATCCGCCTCTTCACGCACGGATTTGCTAACACCGTGCGCGGAAAAAATCACGGTTTGCTGGGCCGGCACTTCATCTAACTCTTCGACAAACACCGCCCCGCGTGCGCGCAGGCGTTCGACTACAAAACGGTTATGCACCACCTCATGGCGCACGTAAATCGGCGCGCCGAAAATATCCAACGCGCGCTCAACGATGTCGATAGCGCGGTCAACGCCTGCGCAAAAGCCGCGCGGATTGGCGAGCACGATGTCCATGAATTTTCCCGTTAGCCCCTTTATCTATGTCGATATCTAAATCGAAGTCGAGCCTACAGCGCCCGCATCAGCTCCGGCACAATCGTAAATAGATCGCCGACCAAACCAATATCCGCTATTTCAAAAATCGGCGCTTCCGCGTCTTTATTGATCGCTACGATCGTGCCGGCGTCTTTAATGCCGGTCAAATGCTGGATCGCCCCCGATATCCCGACTGCGACATACAGCCCGGGCGAGATGATCTTACCGGTTTGCCCAACTTGCATATCGTTCGGTGCGTAACCGGCATCCACTGCCGCACGCGATGCGCCAACACCGGCTTTGAGCTTGTCAGCAAAATCGTAGATCAGCTTGAAGTTATCCGCGCTGCCCATGGCCCGCCCGCCTGAGATCACAATCGCCGCCGTTTGCAAATCAGGCCGCTCGCTGGAGCCGCCGACAATGCCAACGAAGCGCGTGTGTGTGGGCAGCGCAGCATCCAGCGTTTTTACCACGATTGGCGCCGCACTCGCCTGCGCGCCTGCCGCTTGGAATGAGGCATTGCGCACTGTGGCAACCACGATCTGCCCAGCTGGTGCTTTGACGGTTGCCACCACATTGCCCGCATAAATCGGGCGATTAAAAGTGTGCGCATCAATCACCGCCATGACGTCAGAAATTTGGCTAACGCCCAACAGCGCCGCCACACGCGGCATCAAATCCTTGCCAAAAGTAGTCGATGGCCCAAACACATGCGTGTAACCCGCCGCCGCTTGCACCACTTGCGGGGCAAAAACCGCCGCCAAAGCATGCGCGTTCGCCGAATTTGACACCGCAATAACTTGGGTAACACCCGCGATCAATGCCGCCTGCGCAGCAACTTGGCTAGCATCCACCGCTAAAACCAGCACTTCAATAGCACTAGGCTGCATTTTTACCGCACAGCTGACGCATTTCGCGGTGGCCGCCACATTGAGCTGGCCATTGGTGTGTTCGGCAATAATCAGAACTTTACTCATGAATATTTCTCCTTGTTTCGCTTTGACAAGCCAATCGACTTAAATGAGGCCTTTCTGCTTAAGCGCAGCCACCAGCGCGGGCACATCCGCCACCATCGCGCCTTTTTGGCGTTTCGGCGGCGCGACATAGTTGACGTAGCTCAGTTGATCACCTGATTCCACGCCCAGGCTATCCAGCTCAAGCACCGCTCTCGGCTTGGCTTTGGCTTTCATAATGTCAGGCAGCTTGATAAAGCGCGGTGTATTCAAGCGTAAATCAACCGTCACCACTGCGGGCAAATCAATCGCGAGCGTTTCCAGGCCGGCATCGACTTCACGCGTTACGTGCAAGCTGCTGCCATCAACTTCAATTTTGCTGGCAAAAGTCGCCTGCGGGCGATCCCACAGCGCGGCGATCATTTGCCCAGTTTGATTGGCATCGTCATCAATCGCCTGCTTTCCTAAGATGACCAAATCCGGTTTTTCCTGCTCGATTAGCTTCATAAACGCGCGTGCGGCGGTCAGTGGTTGCACGGCGCGATCAGTTTTGACGTGAATGGCGCGGTTTGCGCCCATCGCCAAGCCCGAATCGAGCTGTTGCATAGCCGCTTGCGGCCCAATTGTTGCCACAATCACCTCAGTCGCCTTGCCCGTTTCACGCAGGCGCAGCGCTTCTTCCAACGCAATTTCATCAAACGGATTGATCGACATCTTCACGCCGTCGGTTGCCACGCCCGAACCATCTGGCTTGACTTGTACCCGCACGGTGTAATCCACCACGCGCTTCAGGCCCACTAAAATTTTCATAAAGCTCCTACACGATGCGAATATTGAGTCGCCAAGTGTGCCTGATTTGGCGAGTTAACGCTATTTCCAGGGTGCTTTGGGTGGGCTCAAACAGATACGGCCGCTCTAAAATCATTGAACAGCCAGTAACGCTACATCATCTAGTCGCGCAAGCGGGTTGAGGTCGCTCGCTTTTGGATTGATTTTAGTTAAGGTTCCTAATAATTATAGATGACTAGACACTTTATTTTTTTACTAATTTTATAACCCTCATATATCTTAATGTTTTTATTGAAAAAATATCTTAGCATTCAAGTTGGCCAACCTAACTATCAAAGATAGCGATTATGGAACCCAAGTTTTTACACTTTGAATTGCGGCTGCTAAATCCGGCCTTTGCCTCGCCGCTGGTTGATGTTTTGACCGATTTAGAGCATCTGCGAAAGCTTAACCTACAGGCAACAACGCCGATGCACCTATTTTTGGAGCTAAAGCAGGTTTTCCATGTTTTAGAAAGCTTGGCTTCCGCGCGAATTGAGGGCAATCACACCACGCTGAGCGATTACGTCGATGCGCATCTTGGTGCAGATGGGCAGCTGCCCAAGGAGGAATCCTGGAAAGAAATTGATAATGTCGAACAAGCGATGACCTACTTGGAAAGCAGCATAAGCAAGGGCGGTGTCATTACAGAAACATTGCTGCGCGAGCTTCACATGCTTACGGTAAACGAGCTAAGCCGTGAAGGTGATCGAACACCCGGGGCATACCGACTTCAACCCGTGAGAATTGCGCAGGCGCACCATTTGCCACCTGAAGCGATACAATTACAGGGCTATATGCAAGAGCTCCTCACATTCATTAATAAAAGCGATCCGTCAAAATACGATCTAATCAAAATAGCGCTTGCGCATCACCGATTTGCTTGGATACATCCGTTTGGAAATGGCAACGGCCGATTTGTGCGGCTATTGACCTACGCGATGTTGATCAAATTCGGCTTTCAAGTCGATAGTTTAGGCCGCTTGTTAAACCCAGCGGCCGTCTTTTGCGCTGATCGGCAGCGCTACTACACGCTACTGTCTCAGGCTGACACAGGCACTGATGAAGCGCTGGAAGCGTGGTGCAGTTATGTATTGACGGGCGTGCGCGATGAAATGAAAAAAATCGAAAGGCTAGCGCGGTTTGATTATTTACAAAAACAAATTCTGCTGCCCGCGTTAACTTTTGCGTTTGACCGTGAACATATCACCAAACACGAATATGAAATTTTGATGGCGGCGGTGAAAGCGCCAAATGGTGTTATTAAAACCGCAGCTTTAGCTAGCGTACTTCCCAAACTCAACAGTCAACAGCGCACCTATCAAGTAAACAAATTGCAAAACATGAAGATGTTAAAACCCATCAAGCCTGGCGCGCGTCAATACACCTTGCAGTTTGTTGACAATAATCTGCTGCGTGGCGTGATTCGCTCATTACGAGCCGAGGGTTTCATTTCTGATGCATTGCAAGGCGCAGTTGGGTAATTCGCTGTGCTGGCATTTCTCACTAAAACCAGACTTTTTTGGGCACGAATCAGTAGACTTCAGCCATTCCAGTCAAAGCAGGCAGCAGACAAACCATGAAATCACAGCGCAACTGGTTTTTACTGACCTGGCTGGCATTTACCTACGCATTTTTGTATTTGCCGATTGTGTGGTTGATCTGCTATTCGTTTAACAGCAACAAGCTGATGACCGTGTGGGGCGGGCTTTCGACTCGCTGGTATGGCGAGCTTTTTCAAGACGAAAAACTGATGGGTGCGCTAAAAAATTCACTGATGGTGGCGACGCTGTCCGCCACTTTGGCAGTCGTGGTCGGCACGCTGGCGGCGGTTGGATTAACGCGCTTGGGCCGGTTTCGTGGGCGCACCATGTTGGCAGCGCTGACCTCCATGCCGCTAGTAATGCCGGAAGTGATGCTTGGGCTGTCCGCCTTACTGCTGTTTGTTGCGCTCCAGCAAATGTTTGGATGGCCCGAACGCGGCTTGGGCACGATTACCGTCGCGCACGTTACGCTGTGCGCCTGTTATGTGACGGTGATTGTGCAATCTCGCTTAGCGCAGATGGACGATAGCTTAGAAGAAGCCGCGATGGACTTAGGTGCCAAGCCTTGGCGGGTGTTTTTCCAGATTACCTTGCCGCTGATTTTACCGAGCTTGATTGCCGGTTGGCTGTTGGCGTTTACGCTGTCCTTAGATGATTTGGTGATCGCTAGCTTTACGTCTGGCCCGGGTGCGACGACTTTGCCAATGGAGGTGTATTCCAAAGTGCGGCTCGGCTTGAGCCCGGAAATCAACGCATTGGCGACGATTATCGTAACGTTTGTGGCGGTGGCGCTGCTGGCGACTTATTTTTTAATTGTGCGCGGCAGCAGCGCCAAAGCTACGGCGACTAGTTAATGACCCAATCCACTGTTGCACAATCAATTATTCTGGCGATTCCAGCGCGGCTTAAATCGACTCGGTTGGCGAATAAAGCGCTACTCGATATTGCTGGCAAACCTATGCTGGCACACGTGATTGAAAGGGCGCGCGAATTTGCCGAGTTGATGCGGGCGCGCGGGCGGAAGGTTGAGATTGTCGTGGCCACCGACGATCAGCAGATTAGCGACGTCGCACGCACTTATCAGATTGACGTCTGCATGACCAAAGCAAGTCACCCAACCGGCACCGATCGTTTGCACGAGTGCGCCGATAAATTGCATTGGGCCAGCGATGCCTGCGTGGTGAATCTACAGGGCGACGAGCCGCTGATGCCGTCCAGCTGTTTAGCCAAAGTAGTAGAGGCGCTCGATCAAAATCCGAACGCCGTCATCGCCACGCTGTGTACGCCAATTATTAGCATGGCGCAGCTGATGGACCCAAGTTGCGTCAAGCTGGTTCGTCGAAATGATTTGCGAGCACTGTATTTTTCGAGAGCGCCGATTCCTTTTGCACGTGATGCGTTTGCTACAGCTCACCCGCAAGCGCCGCTCGAGCTACCGACGGGTGTGCCATATTTGCGCCACATTGGCGTTTACGCCTATCGAGTTAGCGCACTGCGAACACTAGCGCAGGCACCGCAATCAAACACCGAGCGCGCCGAATCACTCGAACAGCTGCGTGCCTTGGCGCTGGGTTTGGAAATCATTGTGGCGGACGCGCCCGAAGCCATTCCGGCCGGCGTTGATACCTTGGAAGATCTACAGCGCGTGCAAAAACTATTCGCACAAATGCCCGCCAGCGAAACGCAAGTCCAAGCGCTGAATACAGGCAAGTCCCGACTATCAGCTAGCACCGCACAAGCGCCGCGCAGCCTGCTATTTGTCTGCATGGGCAATATTTGCCGCTCGCCGCTTTCCTGGGCGTACGCGCAAAAGCGCGCTAAAAGTTCGGGCTGGAATGAGCTGGATATCCAATCACGCGGCACGCATGCGGTCAAAGGCCGCAGCAATGAAGGCGCGCAGGCGGATTTGCGCGCGCAAGCGATTGCCCGGGCGGCGGGTTTAGACATCAAAGCGCACCGCACCCAAATGGTTAGCCAGGAAGACTTCCTAAAGTTTGATTTGATCATCGCGCACGATGATCGCAACCTTGCTGATTTGCGCGCGATTTGCCCAGTGCCGCTGCACGATAAAATCAAACTGCTGTTGGAATTCGCCATCGATGGCGCGCCTGCCGATAACGTTCCCGCTGATTTGGGCGTGCCCGATCCATATATGGGCGATCATGAAGATTTTATCCGCGCATGGCAGCTCATCAAATTAGGTGTCGATGGCATGTTCAAAAAGCTCTACAACGTAGTTTGATTTTCGACTGCTCATGTTCAATATCGTTCTGCACCAGCCACAAATTCCGCCCAACACCGGCAACATAATCCGCCTAGCCGCCAATTCCGGCTGCACGCTGCATTTGATAGAGCCGATGGGTTTTACGCTTGATCATGCCAAGATGCGCCGTGCCGGGCTTGACTATCATGAATTCGCTGATGTGATCGTGCACGCTAACTTCGATGCCTGCCGCGCCAGCTTGCCAAATGCGCGCTTTTTTGCATTTTCTACCCGCGCCAAAACGTTGTACTCCGAGGCTCAGTTTCAAGCGGGCGACGCACTGCTATTTGGCTCAGAAACCAAAGGCTTGCCGCAAGAATTATTAGATTCCTTGCCAAACCAACAGCGGCTTACGCTACCCATGACGCCGAACGGGCGCAGTTTGAATCTTGCCAATTCAGTCGCTATTGGAGTGTTTGAGGCGTGGCGGCAGTTGGGGTTTGTCGGACAAAGAGCTGGCTAAGCGCTCGCTTGCAACCAATCACAAATACCCCGCCCAGCAACAACCCCCGACGCAAAGCAAGCATTCAGCAAATAGCCACCAGTAGGCGCGTCCCAGTCCAGCATTTCCCCGGCGCAAAACGCGCCCGGTAGGGCGTTTAGCATCAGCGAATAAGTCAAGCCATCCAGCGCAACGCCCCCCGCGGTGCTGATCGCTTCATCCATCGGGCGCGTGCCTTGCAGTTGCACGGGCAGCGCTTTGAGCCGCCGTGCAGCTGAGGCTAGATCATTAGCTAACTCACTGCGCTGCGCGGGCGTGCTGGCTTCATAATAAAGCGCGAGTTTGACAGCAGACAGCTTACAAGCGCGCTTGAGTTTTTCAGTGAGCGATAGCCCGGCGCGGCTAGCGTGCAGGGCTTCAGTGATGTGATTGAGTGAAACATCAGGCGCTAAATCCAGCAATAAAATTGCGCCGGTTTCACTTTGCAGCGCGGCGCGAATTTGGCTGGAAAGCGCATAAATTAAGCTGCCTTCTAAGCCATATTCGCTCAACAGAAGCTCGCCTTTTAGCATCGCTGCCCCCGGCAGCGCCGCACTGACCGGCTTGATCGGCGCGCCAGCAAACTTCAACAGCGGAGCCGACCAATTCGCTTCAAAGCCGCAGTTGCTGGGCATCAAGGGATTAATCGCAACACCGTGTTTTTCTAGCATGGCTTGCCAGCTGCCATCTGAGCCCAGCTTGGCCCAGCTACCACCGCCCATCGCAAAACACACGCTGCGCGCGCTGGCGGATTCAAGGCCCGCCTCAGTTTCAACACTCAAATTGAACCATTGCTCCCCTCTCCCTTCACGGGAGAGGGGTTGTGGGATAGGGTGCGCAGAAATCGCCGTACAACGCGAATGGTACCCAAAGCTGACGCCGCTTTGCTTTAATCGGCGCAGCCACGCGCGCATCAACGGCGCGGCTTTCAAATCACTTGGAAAAACGCGGCCCGAGCTGCCGACAATGGTTGCCACGCCCAATTCCAGCGCCCAAGCACGCAGCGCGTCGGCATCGAACTGGCTGAGCCATTCGCTAACGTGCGCGCGCCCCGCGCTGTAGCGCTGCACAAACTGCGCTTTGGGCTCGGCATGCGTGAGGTTCAAGCCGCCTTTACCCGCCACTAAAAACTTGCGCCCGGCTGAGCCCATGCGCTCAAGTACGTGTACCGAAAATCCAGCAGCGCGCACGACCTCGGCGGCCATCAATCCGGCCGGGCCGCCGCCGACGATTACCGCGTCAAACATGAGGCTGCATCGCAACTAACGCCGCGTGTGATATTGGCCCTGCACGATCCATTTGCTGCTCATGAGCTCATTCAAGCCCATCGGCCCGCGCGCGTGCAGGCGCTCGGTTGATACCGCAATCTCTGCGCCTAAACCAAGCTCAGAACCATCGGTGAAGCGCGTGCTAGCGTTGTGGTAGATCGCCGCTGAGTCAATTTGGCGCATGAACTCTGGCCAGATTTTTGGATCGTCCGCCAGCACGCCATCGGAATGTCCGCTGCTGTGTTGCTGGATGTGTGTGATCGCTTCCGCTAGATCGTTGACCAGTCGAATGCTCAGCGTGAGCGATAGCCATTCAGTGTCAAAATCTTCCGGCCCTGCTAAAGCTACTGTGGCAAAGCTTACCGGATCGGCGATCTCAAACGCTTTTTTTGCAATCGCAAACCCGGGCTCGCAAAGTCGAAACTGCACCCCAGCGCGCGCAAGCTGCTGCACGATGGTTAGCAATGTTGTCGCTGCGATTTGCGCATCCAGTAGCAAAACATCTAGCGCATTGCACACGCTGGGGCGCTGCACTTTCGCGTTCTCAATCACGCTCAGCGCGCGCTCTGCATCGGCGCTGGTGTGCCAATACAAATGGCAAATGCCGACGCCGCCGGACAGCACCGGCACGCGGCTGATCTGTTTGCAATACTGATGCAGCAGAGGCCCGCCGCGCGGAATCACTACCGTCAATAAATCCGCGTGGCTCAGCAAATCCACTAGTTCGGTGCGCTCACCGGCGGGCAGCACGACAATGCCATCACCCGGCAAATCTGCCGCCGCCAGCGCGTTTTGCACCAGCAAAGCCAGCGCCTGATTGCTGCGATTGCTCTCCTTGCCGCCGCGCAAAACTGCGCCGTTGCCGCTTTTGATCGCTAATGCGGCGCAGTCAATCGTCACGTTCGGGCGCGCCTCGTAGATCACTGCTAAAACGCCGAGCGGCACCCGGCGGCGCTCGATTTTTAGGCCATCGCTGCGGGTGTATTCATCCAGCAGCGCCATGACCGGATCGGGTAGCGCCGCCACATTGCGAACGTCGCTAGCCATGCTGCGCAGCCGCTCTGGTGTTAGCGCCAAGCGATCCAACATGGCAGCGGCCAAACCCTGCGCCTTAGCTTGCACGAGATCATCAGCATTAGCCTTGAGCAAATCGCTATCGGGTAGGTTCGCTTCGCGATCAAGCGCATCGGCCATTGCTGCTAATGCCCGCAAACGCTGTGCGTGCGGCGCAAGTGCTAGCGATTTTGCCGCCTGTTTGCAGGCTAGTAATTCAGCTCGAAATTGCATGATTAGCTAACTAATCTAGACAAACCCGGATTGCCGGGCAAATAGCGCACCTCAATCGGTGCGCCAATTTCCGGCAGTGCTTTATCCGGCGGCCAGGGCAGGCTGCGGGTGAACACTTGGCCCTCAGCTTCATAGCGCAACACTACATTGGGTTCATCGCCATCGGGTTCTAGATCTACTACCGTGGCTTCGGTGTTAACGCCTAAGTTCGCCAGCTGCGCAAGCGGGTTTTGATTCGGTGATCGCCAAACCCGCATCGCCACGCCCAGCAAAAACAGTGCGCAGAGCGCAATAATGCTAAACAACAATAATTTAGTCATGCCAAACATCTTTCATTGGGATTTTTCCGCAGGTGGAGCAGGCGCGAAGTATCCCACGCCAGCTAACAATAAGCCGACGCCCAGCATCGCGAAAATACCGGGCAAATCGCCTAGGTGCTGGCGATCAACCAGCAGCAATTTCGCTAGCACCACGCCCATCAAGCAAGCACCGGCAATCCATAGCGGCCGTCGATGCCGCGCATGACCGATAAGCATCGCACCGCAGCCCAGTAGCGACCAAACAATCGCCAGCGTGGCTTGCCCGCTTTGGCTAGCAAAGGCTTGCAGCATGCCGCTCGCCGGGCTAAACATTACATGGCTTACCCGCAGCGCCATCGCGGAAATCGTAAAGAATCCGAGCGCCAGCAACACCTTGGTGATGAACGCCGCGCGCAGCGTAGTTTTTGGCTGAGCCAGTAGTGTAGACCGATATTGCCATAGCAAAAACAAGGTCAGTAACTGGGTCAGCTCAAGCGGATTGAAGATGGGAATAAAACGGAGCGGCGCCGGGCTGCCCATCGATAATGACGCAATAAACGCGCTTGGAACCACCAGCGCCAACAGCACCGCCAGCAAACTTTCGCGCCACTGCGGGAAATCATTTTGCACCGGCCACGCCGGCCAGTTTGTGCCGCGTGCGCATAGCCAAGTCAACACCAGCGCTGGCAGCATTAGCACCGCATAGCGGCAGCCTTCGCCCGCGCCGATGGGCAAGCGGAAATTAAAGCTAAGCGCAATAAGCGCCGTGATGCTGAGCAGCAAAACGCCGTGAACCAACATCAGCAGCGGCTGACAGGGTTCTTCCTCAGGCTGGCGCAGCGCATTTAATGCAAATAGCGCCGCCACCACAAAACCGGCAAACGCCAACCCGCGCGCGCCGGCAATCGGATCACCCAAATTAGCGGCCGATGCTACAAATAGCGGCGCAAGCCCGAGTGCAAGCAATCCTAGCCAGCGTATGCGATGCCAGTCCAGCCAATTTTTCAGCGCGGCGCTCGCCATCATGGTCACTGATGCCAGCGTAATTAGCATCGCCAGCTGAAATTGCGGCGGCGTGTGGCGATCAATCTCAACCGCATTGCCCAATACCCACCAGCCGCTTGCCCACGCCAGCATCAAGCCCGCCAATGGTGCTTGCCGCGCGCGATCCAGCAAAAAGCTACAGCAAAAGCCACCCAGCGCAATCAACATGGCACCGGCATAGTGCGCGTTCAAAAACGCAGACGGGTCAATCGGTCGGCTGTAGCCGTTGAAATACGCCAAAGCAGCAAGCAGCTGCAAACCCAGTCCAACCCACTGCGGCAGCACGCGATTTTGCTGCGTACCGAGCCACAGCACCGCAGCGCCTTCTAAGGCCCATAGTGCACTCGTCCAACCGGCGTTGAAATACATTGGCACGGCGAGGGTGGCAAAGCTCATGCATAAAATCAAAAAGCATTGCTGGAGTAGCGGCGCGCGATCCTGCGATTTCAAATAGAACCGCAGCGCGGCGTACACGATTGCCGTGAGTACGCAGAACAGCCCAAGCGATTTTCGATCTGCGTGCAGCAAGCCTGCCTGCGCCGCCAGCGTTGCCAGCGGCACGCCAAACACTAAGATGCCATCTTGTACCGGCTCGCCTTCGCCGTGGTTCAACACATACAGCACCGTGATCGCCAAATAAATCAGGAAGAACGCAATTACAAAGGGCTCGACGCTGTTTAAATACGCGGGTTGATAAAGCCTAGCGCCCCAAGTCAACCCGATGCTGAAAGTGGCAATCGCGCCGAGCAAATTTAGTGCTCGCCAGCCCTTGCTCAGTGCTATCGATAAGATTCCCAAATTCAACACTAAGTAGTAGGTAAAGAGCTGCACATGACTGCCGCTGCCAGTCGATGCCAATATCGGCGCCATAAACCCGCCCAATGCGGCAAATAGCGCCAGCCAAATCGCATCTTGCGCCAGTGCCAAAGCCACGCCGGCCGCAACCACCATCAACATCATGGTGAACGCCGCGCCACCGCCGATTAGCCCGTAAAGCTGCAGCGAAGCATAGATCGTCAGCAGCAATGCGCCGAGCGCGCCGCCTTGCACTACAAGCCCAAAGCTTGGCCGTTCATTGCGCTGGCGCCAACCAAATACCAACGCGGCTAGCGCCAGTGCCGCTACGCCAATCATTTTTACTTCAATCGACACATTTAAATAACCTTCCGCCACTAAGTAGCGAAAGCCAGACGCTAAACCGATTAGCAGCAGCAGCACGCCGAGTTTAATCGGCCAGTTTTCCATGCTCAAAATTGATTGCAACCACAGCGCAATTTGGGGCGGCGCTTCGGGTTCCCGTGCCCGGTAAGGCAGCACAGGTGGACCCATGGAAGTGGCGGCGGGACTGGCCGCGCTGCTTGCAAACGGCTCAAATGCAGGTGCGGCGTCAGCGCCGTAGATCTCATCGGCTTGCTGCGCTGCCGCGGTTGGCGCTGTACGCGCGAATAAAGGCACATTGGGCGTTGGTTTGATCGGTGGCGGAGCAGGTGTGGGCTCGGCCGCTGAAAAAACCGCGCGATTGGGTGTTTGCAAGTCGGCTTGCACCGATGCCACAACCGCTGCAATGGAATCACTTGGCGCGGCATTTGGCGCAACTGGCGATGGCGCTGCGGCGGCTCGCACAGCGGGTGCAGGCGAGCCAAGTTGCATTGCGCGCTGCATGAGTTCCAAAGATGTCTGCTGACGTTGCAGCTGATCAAACCGGCTCTGCAGCTGCATCATGCGCGCAATCAGCAATCCACAAATGCCGCCGAGCAGCACGGTTACGCCTTCGAAACCCATAGCCTGTGCAATAAAAGCGCTGACCAACAGGCCAACGATAAGTCCAATAAGCATCGAGTACCACTCCAGAAGTTGAGCCGCGATCTTCGCCCAAAACTAGACCTGAGCGAAAGCAGAGGCTAACGTATCAAATTATGCGACGGCTGGCGGTGATTGGGCCCGCAGCGCACAACATTGGATGCGGTGGCTTCGGTTAGAAAATCGCGAGAATTATTGTCATGCGCGTACAGGCACTTGTTTTGCCACTAACAAAATAGCGCGAAGTGCGCATTATTTAAAGCAGCGCATGTTCGCTTCCAGTTGCGCCCCAGCTAAATTGCCTTGACGCAATTACGCATCGCCTCAGAGCTCGTTCGGCTAGCCTTGACGAGGACTTCCACAGACAATGTCAGTGTAAATCCAAGGGAACAATAAAAGCCCCATTTTAGTCGTGAAGCGTCGTTGCTCAAGGAAAAAATGTCTTTATATATCAACCATATACCGCCTCCATTTTTGGTCATTCGCGCCTAGCTTGACTTAGAAAATGGGGTTTTTAGAGGTTCCCCCAAACCGATTTTGCCCGCGTTTTGCTAGATTTAGCCTCAGTTGCGCTAGAATAGGCTCAACGAGTTTCTAACAAGTGCATGCCAACGTGTTGATTTTCTTTCGATTTGCAGTGCTCGCAGCGATCTTTTTTGGTGTTCAAAGCGCCGATGCCGCGGCTATTTACAAATTCCGCGATCGCAACGGTGTAGTGAATTACACCAATGTGCGGCCGATTGGCGTCAATCCGCAGATCGTCATGATCTATTGCCCAGCCTGTGACCCGACCAGCAAAGTCGATTTTTCTAGAGTTGGCATCAATATCACCGCCTTTGATCGAGAAATCCAGGCTGCCATTTCCAAGCATCCGGTTGACGAAGCGCTGGTGCGCGCGATTATTCAAGCGGAAAGCGCCTACAACCCATCGGCGCTCAGCAAAGCCGGCGCCCAAGGTTTAATGCAGCTGATGCCCGGCACCGCCAATCAATATGGCGTGACGGATTCTTACAACGCCGCGCAAAACATCCAGGGCGGCGTGGCTTATTTGCGATTTTTGCTGGATTTTTTTGACGGCGACGTGCGCTTAGCCAGCGCGGGCTATAACGCTGGGGAAAACAACGTGCTGAAATATGCGGGCGTACCGCCATTCGCCGAAACGCAAGTTTATGTCAAGCGCGTGGCGCAGCTCTATCAGCGCTATCAGGGTGAATTAGCGAAAGAAAAGCTAGCTAAGCAAACGCCCTCGCCGGCCGCAGCGCCGCCAACCGCAAGCTCAGCTTCGACTCCGGTGATCGCAGCCGCTGCCATGGGGCAATCGCGGACTGTAGGTAATCCAAGTTCGGTAACGGCGAGCGTTAGCCCGGCCGCAAAAAAGTAATTCAGCAAGGTGACAATCGAAGCGCCGCCCAGCGATAGCCCGCATCGGCCGATACGCAGTTTTGTGCTGCGCCAAGGCAGAATCACGCAGGCGCAAACCCGTGCCATGCGTGATCTGGCACCGCAATTTGAACTAGATAAGATTAGCGAGTCAGTCGACTTAAACGCCGCGTTTGGCGATGCGCGTGAGGTAATCCTTGAAATCGGCTTTGGTAACGGCCAAGCGTTGATTGAATGCGCAAACGCCGATCCGCAGCGCAATTATATCGGCGCTGAAGTGCATCCACCCGGCGTGGGTCAAGCGCTTTTGGGCATTGAAACGCATCAATTGAACAATGTGCGCATTTGGAATGACGATGCGGTGTTGCTGCTGGCGAAACTCGCGACCGCAACATTGGATGAAATCCGAATCTGGTTTCCCGATCCATGGCATAAAACCCGGCATAACAAGCGCAGGCTGATTCAGCCAGTGCTAGTCAGGACATTGGCTGATCGGCTCAAACCCGGCGGATTGCTGCATCTCGCGACTGACTGGCAGCCTTACGCAGAACACATGTTGGACGTGCTGCACAGCTGCCCAGATTTGACCAACACTGGCACGGACTACGTAGAAAAGCCCAGCTGGCGCCCGCAAACCCATTTCGAGCGGCGCGGTACCGCGCTCGGCCACGGCGTGTGGGATTTGCTGTTTAGCCGAAATATTTGATCCAACATGCCCGAACTACCTGAAGTTGAAACTACTCGGCTGGGCTTAGCGCCACATCTTTTGGGAAAACGAATAAGCCAAATCACGCTGCATCGGCGTGATTTGCGCTGGCCGATTCCTGAGCAAATCTACGCGCTTCAAGGTGCGATGATTAACGCGTTAACTCGGCGGGCCAAATATCTGCTGATGGAAACTGATGTCGGCACAGCGCTCTGGCATTTGGGCATGTCAGGTAGCTTACGAATTTTGGCGCCTGATACCGATCGCAAGCTGCACGATCATGTCGCCTGGCAGCTCGATTCGGGCTTGCAGCTGCGCTTTCATGATCCGCGCCGGTTTGGCTGCCTGCTGTATTTGCCACCCGATGGCGCGGAGCCCACCACAGGCGTAAGCGCCGCAAGCCTACTGAAAGTGCTCGGCCCCGAACCATTGAGCGAAGCGTTTAACGGCACTGATTTCCACCGCGCCACTCGCAGTAGAAAGCAGCCGATCAAACATTTTTTGATGGATCAAGCGCAAGTGACTGGCGTCGGCAATATCTACGCGGCTGAAAGCCTATTCCAAGCCGGCATTCGCCCGACGCGCCAAGCCGGCACACTGACGCGCCCGGAATGCCAGCGCCTAGTTCTGTATGTCAAAACGATCTTAGCCAGCGCCATTGAACAGGGCGGCACCACGCTGCGTGATTTCATTAATCCAGACGGCATGCCCGGCTATTTCGAGCAAGCGCTATTCGTTTATGGCCGCGCCGGATTGCCCTGCGAACGCTGCAATAGCGTCATTTTGCTAGCCGCACTCGGGAGTCGGCAAAGCAGCTATTGCCCGAAGTGTCAGCGGTGAGAAGTAGACCCTAGTCAAATGGTTTGATTTAAATTGATGTGTTCAATTCAACCTAGGCCGCGAGCACCCAACAACAAATATTTCACAAACTGTGCTGGCCCGATATTTTTAAGCATGATTTCACGCTAATCTTAGCGCCCCTAACCCAACCAAGCCCACTCGGAGCACAGCATGCGTATCGGCGTACCTAAAGAATCGAAAACCTTAGAAGGGCGCGTTGCGCTTGTGCCTGCGGCCTGCGGCGATCTGATCAAAGCGGGGCATGAGGTTTATGTTGAATCCGGCGCGGGTTTGAAAAGCGGCTTTTCTGATGACGCTTTCATCAAAATGGGCGTCAAAATTGCAGCAGATGCCGACGCGCTGTTTGAAATCGGCCAGCTGATTGTCAAAGTCAAAGAACCTATTGAAGGCGATTTGAAACGTTTGCGCAAAGATCACTTGCTGTTTTGCTATTTGCACTTGGCACCCGAGCCCGAACTCACCAAGCGTCTGCTTGAAATTGGCTTGACCGGTATCGCGTTTGAATCGGTTGAAGAGGCCGACGGCTCGCTCCCGCTTTTAGCGCCCATGAGTATTATCGCTGGCCGAATTGGCGTGCAGTGGGGCACCACGTTATTGCACCAGCCCAATGGCGGCAAAGGCAAATTATTGGGCGGCTTGCCTTCGGCGGATCGCGGCAAAGTGGTCGTGCTAGGCGCTGGCGCTGCCGGTGGGAATTCCGCTTCGCTGGCTGCCGCCATGGGCGCGCAAGTAGTGGTGTTTGAGCGCCGCCCGGATCGCCTGGAGAAAATGATGGCGATAGGCAGCAACGTGACCGCGCTTTACCCGTATGAAAGCTACGTCGCGCGGGAAGTTGAAGATGCCGATATCGTGATCGGCGCGGTACTGATTCCTTCGGCACGTGCGCCGCGTGTAGTCACCACCGAAATGGTCAAATCCATGCAGCCAGGCAGCGTGATTGTCGATATATCGATTGATCAAGGCGGCTGTATTGAAACTGCTCGGCCAACCACGTACGCAAATCCAACTTACGTTGAGCATGGGGTAACGCACTTTGCCGTCACCAATATGCCCGGCGCGGTACCACAAACCTCATCGCAGGCGATTTCGGCGGCGATTTTGCCGTATTGCATGCGCTTGGCCAACGGCAGCTGGCGCACGCACGAGCCGCTGCGCAAAGGCATCAATATCGAAGGCGGGCACATTATTCACCCGGCACTGTTGAAATCATAACGCGCTGAAAAACGCGCGGAATCTAATGGAGCAGCATGCTTTACTTCGGCTGCTCCAGCTTCTCCATAAACTCGCGTACTTCAAACACGCGATTTTGAAATTCAGGATCGCGCTGCATTTCACCGGCGGTTTTGACGGAGCGCTGAATTCGAATTTCTTTCAGAATCGTGCCCGGCGCGGGCGACATAATCAAAATGCGATCTGCTAAAAAGCACGCCTCATCAATGGCGTGCGTGATAAAGAATACCGTCGACTGCTGCTCTTTCCACAGACTGATCAGCAAATCTTGCATAGCAAGCCGCGTGGCTGGATCTAAGGCGCCAAAAGGCTCATCCATCAGCATTATGCGCGGCTTTAGAATTAATGAGCGCGCAATCGCCACGCGCTGACGCATGCCGCCGGAGAGCTGATGCGGATACTTAAACGCATCTTTTTCCCGGCTCAGGCCGACTTTTTGCACCCATTCGAGCGCCAAAGCTTTGCGCTCAGCCACCGGCATGCCTCGGCACTCTAAGCCAAACGCAATGTTTTCCCAGACGTGAAGGTGATCGAAGCTGGTGTAATCCTGGAACACCATGCCGCGATCTGCGCTCGCCGGGGTAATTTGTCGATTAAACACCAGCGCGTCACCCGAAGTGGCCGGATATTGCGGCGCCAGCCCAGCAATCATGCGCATCACGGTGCTTTTGCCACAGCCTGATGGCCCTAAAATGCAGACGAACTCGCCGTGATCAGGTCGATCATCAATCGTGAAGCTAACGTTCTTAATCGCGGTGAACGGCTTCGCGCCGTCATACACTTTTCCGACATTGCGAAATTCAACCACGTGCGGCCTAACTGGCGTGCTCACAGGCGCAGGATTAACCGCCGAGTTGACAGGCGCTATCGGAGTTGCTGCAGGATTATTGATATCAACACTCATACGAATTCGCTCAAACAGGTGATTTAGACGGTTTTGTAAGGGAAAAGCAGGCGTTCAAGCCGACCTAAACCCCAGTCGATCAAAAATGCCAAAACACCAATCACCATCAGCGTCAAATAGACATGCTCGGTTTTACCCAAACGCTGGCTTACATTGATCAAAGCGCCCAAGCCCGATTGAGTGTTAATCACTTCAGCCAACATAATGTAGCCAAACGCCAATCCGAACAGCGCGCGCAGGGCGCTGAAAATATCGGGAAACGCCAGCGGCACCAGCACTTTGCTGATAATTTGGGTGTCACTAGCGCCCAGCGTGCGTGCGGTGTCGACGTAACGCTCCGGCACGTTTAACACCGCCGTGCAGCTGTCGGAAAAAATAAACGGAAAGCTGGCAATAAAGATAAACATAACTTTTTGCTGCTCGCCAATGCCAAACCACAGCAGCGTGATAGGAATAAGTGCCGCCACCGGGATATTGCGCAGGCCGACAATCATCGGCAGCAAAAACGCCTGCAACCAGCGCTGCGATGCGGCAAAAATACCGAGCGGCACCGCCACCAGCACGGCGAGTGCGAAGCCGTTCAACACCCGAAATAAGGATGCGCCAATCGCCGCAAACAGCCCGCGTTCGTACACTAAGCTATTGACGCTTTGTAGCACTTCAAACGGTGATGGCAGCGTAGTGGGCTCAATCAGACGATTTTCCGCCGTGCCTAAAGTGGCCAAAAACCAGCAAAACAGCACGAGCACGACGAAAGTAGCGCCCAAGATTCGGCCAGTTGCCGTCTGCGGCGCAATCCGCAAAGGAAGTCGGCTAAACATAATTTTCTCCGGCATAGCCTATCAACATAAATTCTCAGCGCTAAAATTTTCCGTAGTGTACCCAATAGCACGCGCCCATGACGTAGCGCTGTTTTACACTTGTGGCTAACTCGAAAAGCAAGAGAATATCCTGATGCTGAAGTCCATTGAAAGCGTGCGCTATCTGCCCGCTGCGTTGCTGCTGCTAAGTGTGCAAGCTTGTCAACAACAGCCCGCGAACCCAGCCGGCAACGCCGCAAGCGCTGGCCGTCCACCGGCTACGCAAGCAGGCCCGCCAGGCGTGGCAGCGGTCACTGGCGTGTACTTGGAGGCTTTGAGCTTAGAAACCGTCTCTGATTCCATCAGTGCGCTCGGCACTACCGCCGCGAATGAGTCGGTCACGGTGAGCGCGAAAGTCACCGAATCGGTTTCCCGCATTAATTTTAGCGATGGCGACAGCGTACGCGCAGGCGATGTACTAGTCGAGCTCAGCGGCAAAGCGGAGCTGGCGAACTTGAAGGAAACGCAAGCCGCGTATCTAGAGGCTTCGCAGCAGTTTGATCGCTTCAGCGGCCTGAAAGTCAAAGGCACTGTGACGCAAGCTCAGGTTGACACCGCCAAAGCCAATATCGACCAAACCCGTGCACGGCTTGACGCTGTGCGCGCAAGATTGTCGGATCGCGTCATTACCGCGCCGTTTTCCGGGGTACTGGGTTTTCGGCAAGTTAGCCCTGGCACGCTGCTGACACCTGGCACACCGATTGTGACGTTAGACGATATTGAAACGCTGACACTGGATTTTTCCGTGCCAGAAACGGCGCTCGCCAGCGTGCGCCAGGGCGACGCCGTGCAGGCGCGCAGCGCGGCTTACGTGAATCAAAATTTCGAAGGCACCGTCGCTTCGATTGATTCAAGAATTGATCCGAATACAAGGGCGTTTACTGTGCGTGCGCGCTTGAAAAATAGCGCAGATAGCACCGGTCGATTGCAACTCAAGCCCGGCATGCTGTTGAACGTGCTGCTGAAAGTTCGCCCGCGCGAAGCGCTTATGGTCAACGAAATTGCCGTGTTGCAAAATGGCGACGAGTCATTTGTCTACAAGTTTGTTGCCGATGGTCAAGCGCCCGAACGCGTCAAGCTGACGCTCGGAGCACGCATGGGCGGTAAAGTGGAGGTCGTATCTGGCCTGCAAGCGGGCGATCGCGTAGTCACTGAAGGCAACGTCAAGCTGCGCCCGAACATGGCCGTACGGGAAGTTCAGCCGCCAGCGAATGCTGTTGACGCTCCGGTAAAGGGTTAGCTATAAGTAGCCCAAAACTGCCCGAAAATGGATGATAGCGCGATATCGCAGAAGGCCGAGTGGTCGGCTGCAATTTTTAATTATGCTTCGGGCGCCCGCAAGGCGACGATGCCGGCTGGAAAGATAACTGGAAGCCGCGCGAGCTGTTCTGATAGTGACCAATTTGCAGGCTTAGCGCGTGGTGAAAACCAGTTTGCGCCACTGTTGAGCCACTTCTCGCGGTGACTCAGCGCTGAGGCCTTCGTTGCGTCTTCATAGCCGAATTCCACGCCGCAACATTCACAGATTGAGAAGTCTGGATTTTTCCCATCTGCACCCCAAGGTAACGTAGTGCCCAATGGCACACCGCAAACATGGCAGTAGACGTTTGAAGCTGAAGGTTCCATTGAAAGCATGTCTAACCTGCGGCGCTGTAGCGCCGTCCTGCGAGCGCCATGTTAGGCATGGTACAAGACCTCAAGGACTCGACCATTGCCAATTACTTTCCCCTCCCAGACGGTAAAAGTTGTGCCAACAGCAAAGTGCGGCAGTGCAGCGTCAGGCACAAGAAACTGGACACCAAACCTTGTTCTTTGGTTTGGCAATAAACCGCCCTCAAGAGGAACAAAAAACCGAACAGAGAATTTGTCTGAGCCAACACCTAGAACCCCGCGATACTCACCTCGCAAGATTGCGCCATTTCTACCGCCAGCCTCGGACGAAAGGAGTGTGATTTCAACAACGACTTCATGCGTAACCGGATTACTCATAGGTAATGCATAACGTGGAGCTAACCGGCGCTGCGCGGCTTTATCGTGCAGCGTCCAGCGACCGAAGGGCGCGAAGTTGAGCACCGGGTTAGGCGCTCTGGTCATGTTTGGCAGCCAGCATAGCGCGGTCAAATTCGGCTTTTAACCCCTTGTATGACATCAGCCAAGCTACAAAGAGAGCCAGAAAAGAACCTAAGAGAACCCAGAAAGCGAAGCGAGGAATGTACTGTTCAAGAGTCCACGCTATACCCAATGCCAACAATTGGAACAGCGGGATCATGGAAAAGAGCGACACGCCTGCATTGGGCTCACGCCCATACTTGAGGTGGGTAATGTTGCCCGAGAGAGTGCCAGACGCGACAAGTTGCGCGCATACGGCCAAGCTGAGAATGATGGCAACGAAGTAAATCATAACGTACGAGCCCAACGTCGAAGCTAAGCGGCGACGCGCTTGCGCGGCGTCCGGCTTGACCGACCAGTTATGCCGGTAGCGGCGGTGGCGATGGCCAGCAAACTCCGCAAAGCGTCGTTCACAGCCTCATTATTAGGAAATGCTTTGGTCAGTTCAGGATCGATCACAACAACGTTCGTTACCTTCGCATAATCTGCGGCGTACTTGCCGCGCATCAGGCGCCCAAGGTCAGCACGCGAGTATTCCGCTCGCATTTCTTCGTCTTTTAAATTAGCCTTCTTCATAGATTCGTTTCTCCTTTCGAGTCGCAGTGCGAGCACTGATGATGCGGATAATATCGCCACGGTCAGTATGAGAAACAACGAGTATACGCCCGTGACTCGACAAACCAAATGTCACGTGACGATTTTCCCCTGCCGAGTGCTCCAAGTCACGACCACTCACGGAGAGCACGTCGCCAAACACCGTACTGGCTTCGTCAAACGTGACACCGTGCTTGGCTACATTTGTATCGGCCTTAACTAGATCCCATTCGAATTTCATGATTCATCATAAAGGCATAACGTTCGACATGAGCGGCGGCAAAAAGGCGCAGCCTTTTTGACGTCCGCTCGATGGAGGGGTTAGCCGTCACCGGCGACGACGTGCTACTCATATTTGCGCCTCCACTCCTCTGCCGTAAGCCGCTCGACGGCCGCGTTGTAGCGCGATTGGGCAGTACTCGAAAAGTCTTCGTCTTTGCTGTTCATTGCCTCGAAGAAATGGTCTGCGACGCACGAGCCTACGGCGTGCAACGCGTCGTGCCGCGTGAGCCCTTGTTTCATGAGGCGAGCCATTGCACGCGCAACCGACTCCAGCCCTTCCGCAATTTGGTTCT
The DNA here is from genome assembly GCA_031422315.1 of Rhodanobacteraceae bacterium. Lineage (GTDB taxonomy): Bacteria > Pseudomonadota > Gammaproteobacteria > Xanthomonadales > SZUA-5 > JANNYA01. Next base: position 263 of record JANOQN010000022.1, on the reverse strand, counting down.
CCACGATGGCATGGAAAGCCGCGTGCGCTTTCACGTTCGGCACCTTCTCGCGTGCCTTACGGTGATACACCTCCGCGAGCTGTATTCGAAGCTGCTCATCCAATGCCAGCCACTCTGCCGGATTGGGCGGAACTTCTGGGTCGTAGTTCTGCATGACAGGTTCTCTGTGACGGCTAACGTTCGAGCTAAGCCGCCGCCGCATGGCGACAGGCTTTGGATGATTCAAGATACTTGTGCGGCGGTCGGCTTGAGCCAGAGGTTAG
>JANOQN010000021.1:0-14879 GCA_031422315.1 Rhodanobacteraceae bacterium | reverse complement strand
ATTCGGCGATCCAAACCATCAAGGCCAACGCACGCGGGTTCCGATCTTTCGAAAACTATCGCATCCGAATCTTGTTCTTTTGCGGAAGGCTCGATCTCATGCCAGCCATTGGAAAATCACACTGAAATGTGCGAATGACCGGATAAATAAATCGGTCGCGTTCACCGGTATCGGATCGGCGGCAAAATCAAATATTTTTTCGACAGAATCGGCAATCGTGGTACCAAACGGCAGTCCGGCATTTCCGGTGATGGTCAGCGGGGCAGACACCGATATTTCCTGATAGTTGGTGCGCATGCCCTGCGGGCAGTTCGGCTCGGTCAGCGTGTTATTGAAATCAATTATGCGCTCGCCGGTTAAATCCGGCTTGTAGCACGGGTTTCTGTGATAGCGCGCCACCGCGACCAGCTTGCCGTTGCCAACACCCTGCGGCACCACATTATTGGTACCCGATTCGGTAATCGGATCGGTGCTGTTGCGCACCCGCAGGCGAATTTTCTCGAAGCCAAATATCTGCCCATTGCTGGTTCGAATGGGGTAGCCATCGGCGTTCATGGTGTGTGGGTCGCCTTGATTCATGACGGCGAAAACCCGTTGGGCGATGGGGTCAACTGTTAATTTGCCTCGGAAGAAGAAGTTGATGAGGCCGGTGGTATACGCAATGGCGCGCGGGGCGAGCAGGTCTTGCATAGCGACAAGGTTCGGTAACGTCAAATTCCCGCGCTCAAGCACTAAATTGCTTGGCTCATAAAATTGCCAAAACTCATTGGACGCAATTGCCGCTTTGCCATTTCGTAGGCCAGGATCAACATAGCTAGGTGCGGCGGCATCGGGAACCTGCCAGTACAGCGTTTTGACTTTCACCGTTCCAAGTTCTGTAACCACTAAGTCCCCAAATTCGCCCTGTTCAAAGCTAGGGTCGTTCATTAAAACCGGCGGGCTTTGAAAGCCAAGCGAAAATTTGCGTTCGGTGTAAAAACCTCGGTTGGTGTAATCCATTAAGCCGCGGCGACTATTGATCGCAGTATCTTCTAAGCGCGTGGTAAAAAATTTGCGCTGCACGCTGAAATTGGGCACGGGATAGGTGCTGGCAGTCCATCGCAACGTATTGGCCGGTGGTATTTCTCGCCCTTCAGAGTCAACCGTACGGAACATCTTGCGCCACTTTTGATCCTCGCAAAAGTTAGCGAAAGTGTATTTATTATTGACGCCAGCAGTAACGAGGGCTTGATCAAATTCAAATGTTACGCGGAAGTTGGCAAAATTCTCAAAATTGCGCGTTGCCATGGGCGCCTCAGGTAGATCGTCACGCCAATTACCGTTGCAAAGAAAGCTGTGGCCTTCACCGCGAACGTGCTGCGGGCTTGCGCCGTCTTGCAATAAATGTACTACATGCCCGACGGATTTAAGTGTGGTTGCCCATAAATTATCTCGAAAATTAGATTGTCGTAGAGAAGCAGCAGTGGAAGGCGCAGTGCCGGTTTCCTTGTACGTCATTGCGAGCCAGAACAAGCGGCGTGCATCCATGTAGGAAAAATGATTGCCACGTATCAGATTCGGGGCCTGATCGGTGGCCCAATTGGGGTTGTCAATTAAACCAAGTGCCCAAGTCGTAGATCGTGTGGCGTTTGCAAAGGCGCCAGCAGGCGCGCCTAGGCCGGTGGAGTTCGTAGTCGGATCATAAAAATGATGTACCGAGCGGAATTCATCTTCCCACGGGTCTTGATCCGGCGATAGGGTTGGGTTGTCGTATTTGCCGAATTTAAAATCGTCTTCGCGAATCACGCCGCGCATCAGCCATCCTTCAAAGCGCAGCCATGGCGTTGGTCCTAAGTTCGGGTCAACAAAAAAACCTGTGTAGGCCGGTGGCATTGAGCGCTGTTCAAAAAGAAACGGGCAGCGCGTTCTTAGCAGGGTTGAATTTTGCGTCGCCTCGGTGTCAACCCAAGGCGCTGTAGCGTCTATGTAATGATCCTTGCCGCCAATTCCGGCATTCACCGCAACACAGGGTTGTATGTCAGATTGGCTAAATGGGCGATTCTCAGTCATTCGATCAAATCCTAGCCTTGTGTACAGCGCTTTGGAGTCTGCTGTTTCGCCATTAAGTATCGATTTCCCAAATGCGGTATCGGTAAACAACGCGTGGGACTCTAAGTTGAATGCTTTAGCGCTTGAACAAATCATGATTAGCGAGATTGGAAAGCAATGTTTCATTGTGAGACTCCTGCTTTTTCGGGGATAACTGATATTGTCGATTCAGGAGGCCCAACTTGCCGTAACTGCGCCTCTACTTTCTCGACATGTGGCATGATCCAGGCGCACACAGCTTGTCGTTTGGCCTCATCAAAGCCTTTTAGCAAACGCGAGCCGTTATATTTTTGAGCGCCTTGATGAGATTTGAAGTACTGCCAAAACTCAGTGGGGTCTGAAAGAACCCAAGCCATTCTATTGACCCAGTATTCGTTAGAAGGCTCGTTTAGTGGACTACCCTTCCAAACTGAATCACAAAAAAATCGAGTTGAAGAGGTTGAGCGGAGCTTGTCGGTGTACTGAGTGCGCGCCCTAGAAAGCCCAATGTTGATAGCGCCCGGGTCATCACAAATCCGACCTAAAAAGCTGAAATTTTGACCGACATCCCACGGAAAGCCGTGATAGCGTATGAAATAGCGCTGGGGATATTCGCCACGCGGGAAATCTTTGCGATAAATGCGCTTGGTCCAATGGTAGGAAAACCTATCCTTGATAGACGATGGGTGGTACACGAATCCCTGTTCGCGTAAGCGCTGCTCAAAACCCGGCATTTTCCCGTAGTACTGGTCAGTTTCTTCAACGAGCAACATGAGTTGGTCGGGTTCGGATTCGATACGCGCAAGTTTAGCTCTTTGGTAGCCTGGCACAAAAAAAACCGTCATTTCATCGAGCTGCCAACTGGGATCTTGCGCTGTATTGCGAAACCAGCCATCTGCGCCAGAGCGCCCAAGCACCGCGCTTTTGCAGGTGCTAGCGCCACTGGGTTTGGGCTTGCCGTACCAAACAAAATGTACCCAGCCGCCTTCAATAGGCTTCATCGTTTCGATATCAATAAACTGCCGTTCGGCGATGGCTAAAATCTTAGGCTCGGACTGGCAGCTAGAAAAGAGTAAGAAGCTCGCAATCGCAAAAATCAAGGTTGAATAACGCATTTTCATCAGCTCACATTGCATCAATTCGCCAAACACCGTTTTCATCTTTTCTAAAACGCACTTGGAAACCATCAAAAACGCCGCTGGTTGCGGTTGAGATTGCGATCATGAGCTCCGCCGTATTTCTTGTGATTTGCCCATCAACAATTGGGCCAAGGCGAGTAGCCACCGCATTTAAGCGACCGGCATTCGAAAGCGCGGTCCAAAGGTTGGTCATGCGCGTTTGCTGCATGGGTGATTGCGTATTGACTGCGAGTGAGATTTGGTTTGCCAGCAGCCGACTTTTCATGGTGTAGTACACGCCACACAGGGTTTGGCGGGTAAACGCAAGGTTTTGTGCCATGACGCGGGCTTGATCTTGAATAACTACTGGAGCGGTTGGTGTAAGGCCATCATCGAAAGTAACAATCGCCGTTGGCACGTATAGCCCTGCATTCTCATACGCATACTCAAGCGCAATCGGCGCTGCACCGTTGACTTCAAAAATGCCATCCCCGTTGAAATCAATACGAACATTGGTAATTTGATTTTGCCCGCTCGGAAGCTTGGTTGCCAAAGTAAATGGCACTAAGATTGGCGCGTAATCACCGGGGCTGCGTGCCGCTAGAAGCACATCGGGCAATGCACTCGGCATATAGTTAACCGTTCTGGTGATAGTTACTGGGGCCGCATCCAAAGTTGCGTATCGAATAGAAAGTGTGTTTACACCCGGCTCTAATAAAATTCTGGGTGATACAAACGAGGAGCCATCGGTAAGTGCTGGAACACCATTGACAGCAATGCCAGTATTCGCAGGGCCAGAATAAGTGCCATAAACTTGAATCGCATTAACGCCGACCACGCTGCCATTGGCTGGCCCTTGGACATTGATACTGACCGCAGTGTTTTCCGGCGGCAATATTGCTGACGCGGGCTGTTCAGCGCGCTCAAAGCCGCTTTTGATTAGCGATGTCGGGAAGCCGCAGATTTCTTGTGCAGATGTAAAACCTGACAATAAGATTATTGAAAGAAAAAATAGTCTTTTCATAGCAATCCGCTTCTGCAGGTAGTTCGTCAAGCTTGCGCCTTGTAAAACCCAAATCGCAAACAATAATTTCGCTGAATTCACCGCCAAATCGGATCGATCAAACGCGGTTTTAGTCATGAAGGCATGAACGGGCGTTTCGTAGGCGTTCGCATTGCCCCAAAGAAAAGTCAGTACTAAAAATCGCGTGAGAGTTTTCATATCAATCTCCAATATTTTTTGCAAAGGGCCTAACAAAGCCGCAAAAAGCGACTCTTTCCGTACGGGTCATTGAGCGCGAACTGTCTCCGGCCGACAACGAGATACCAAGATAATCTGGTGCTAGTTTGGTCAGCGCAGCAAAATTCTCCTTTCCCACCAAACCAGAAGATCGTCCAGCATATCGTTTAGACTGTGTGAATTTGAAATCTAACGGCACCGTATCCCATTTCTCATCGCAGATGGTGTCAAGGGCATCAATCGCCATATCACGTTCCCATGGGCTGTTTTCGTCCCAGTCTGGGCCTTTGTATCCAACAAACTCGGCATCCGGATCTGTTTTGCCCAACGCGCGGTTGTAGCATTTGTAGCCACCTACCTGAGCCAAATCCTGGCCATCTGGAATTCCCCTTTTTCTCACCCAGTATCGCTTTGCGCCCTGGGGTTGCCAAGCTTCTGATAACATCGACGTGAGATCACCGCCCACTTCAAAGATCTTAAAATACGCGTTTGTCGTGCTGGACGTGTCTAGCTGATAGCCCATGGATTTGAGTTCGTTTTCAAACGCAGGGTATTTGCCAACGTATTCTTGGTTGATTTTGATGCGATCCGTCAGTGCGGTTCGTTCTGGAAGAAATTCCGTTCGGATTTGCCGATAGCCGCCTTTAAACATATGAACATCGGCGAACATCCAGCTGCCATCTTTTGCGGTGTTGCTAAATCGGCCATTGGCATCGGTTTGGCCTATGACATTGCGGGCGCAGGTGCCGCCGCGCTGCTCTCCGTCTGGGAATTTTTTCCAATAAAAGCTAATCCAAACGCCGGGAATCGGCTTAAGCGTATCGGCGTCCATGATTTGCCAGCTGGCGGTAATCGGCGGGTTGCTGGCTTTGGGCTTGTCATAGCAAATGCCATTGACCTGGACTTGGCAAGGCAAATAGCCAGAGCCATTGCAGGCGCTCAGCGCCATAAGCCACAAAAAGCTTGAAAAAATTATGAGTACCGGTTTCATTTTCACCTGCGTGGTTTCGGCTTAGGGCTGCGTGCGAAGACGCAAAACGATACGATTATCAGAATAAAGAACAGGATCAACGATAAAAAAAACAATAGATCCTCGTTTAGTGCCCCATTCTCATTGAACAGGTTCCAGCTGCCACCCACATCAGGGCTCAACATCATCAGAAAGAACAGATAGACCGTGGGTAAAATTCCACCGCCGCCATGCCCGCCGCCGGTCATCCAAACAAACCAGGAGAGCATCGGCACGACCAGCATCCCCAAAAAAAATTTAAGATCCCTAGTCTTGCGAGTCAAACGCCCCAGCAGCGCAGCGAGCACACAGCCAATGACGCATAGCCCGAAATTAAACAAAAACATTCTGACCCCATCGCTCATATTTGTAGCCCTCTACCAAGTATTAAAATATCACTACATCCCATAAATTCGCCAAACACCATCGTTACCTCGGGTAAAAAGCACCGGATAGCCCAAAAAACTTCCGGGCAAAGCGGGGTCGGGAATGGCCATAATGAACTCCGCGCTGACATCGGAAATTTGCCCGGTTGCGATTTGCCCTAGCTGATTCGCTACGTTCGGCAAATTCGCGCCTAACATCGTCCACAGGGTTTGGAATTTCGGTTTAATGCGCGGCCCAAGCGTGTTCAGCGCGAGCGGAATTTGATTGGCGATCAAGCGATTCTTCATCAGGTAATACACGCCGCATAAGGTTTGCCGCGCGTAGGCTAAGGATTGCATTTGAACGCGATAGCGTGCGTCACGCACAACCAGCGGGGTATTCGGGTTGCCATCGTCAAAGCTCACGCGCGCGGTTGCCAAGTACACGCCCGGCGCGTCGTAATTCCATTGCAGTGGCGATTGCACCGATGGCGTATCCAGCTCGAAGCTGCCATCGCCTTGAAAATCGACCTGTACTCTAACAATCTGAGTTTGCAATGCTGGCACCCTTGTAGTCAGCGCAAATGCAACACGCTGCGGTGCATATCCACCGGTCAAACTCGCTTGCAGCCGCACTCAAGCGCCCAAACTTGGGGTAGCGGTAATATTTCTTGTGGCGGTAACGGTGCCGCCGTCCAGGGTTTTGGCCACCACCGTGATCACGTTGGCACCCGGCACGAGCGAAATCGGGCGAATGGTGAATTGCGATGCGTTTGACCACGCCAATTCGTTTGACACCATCACGCCGGTGTTTGAAGGCCCCGTTAGGCTGCCAAACACTTGCACTTGATCTAACGGTACGACTTCACCTTCCGTAGGTGAGCTAATAACCAAGCTCAGCGGCGTGCTTTCCGGCGGAAGCGGCACAAAGTCGCTTTGCTCACCTGCTTCAAAACCGCTGCGCTGATCTGAGATTTTGTATCCGCAGTTTTCTTGGGCAACTGCTAAACCCGAGATCAAAGTTATCGAAACAACAAATAGTCTTTTCATCACGCACCGCTTCGAGAGTTGATTGCCTAGCTTGCGCCCAGATAAACGCAAATTGCAAACAATATTTTAGCCAAATCCATGCACCCGAAATGGAGGCATGCCTCAGCACTTGCACCATGCAGAGATCAATCCAACCGGCTGGCTTATTTTTGCGTTCACTGCATTTCCCCGACTATCAAGCCATGGTGCAGCTGCTCGTGCAAGAGCGGCTTACGGCTGGCTTGACTCAGCGGCAACTGGCGCAGCGGCTAGGCAAACCACATTCTTATGTCAGCAAGATAGAAGTGAGTGAGCGACGGATTGATTTAATGGAGCTGATCCACTACTTGCGGGCAATGCGGCGCAGCCCGGCACGGTTTGTCAAATTGGCGGTGGCGATTGTTGAGCATGCAGAAACTGAGAGGTAACAGGCTCGATTAAGTGTTTTGCTTATGCGATGAGACCCAAAATGAAGCCGCAATCACAAGCGTTGACGTAACTGAAGTGGCAAAAGCCTCAAAGTATTCGGAAATACTGGAAATATCAGTTACGAAGCTAACGAACAAGAAAGGCAGCATGATGGCCGCTGGTAGAATTATCCCGCCACTACCGTTAGGTCCAGCGGCAAACAGCGCAGTCCAGGAGAAAAGACTAGCGAATAATAATGCCGACCATATGCGGGCTTTACTTGCGAGTCTGCCCACCAAAGCCGCAATGACCGTGCCAACTAGACACAACGCAAGATTCAATAGCATGATTTTCTCCATCGTCGATTTGCCTTGACTTAAACGGCGGCGGATACGTCCGAACTTAACTAAAGGTTTGCGGAACTCGGGTTCCAGCCTTCGCGGGAATTACGACCTCGGGAATTTCTATGAGCAAGCAATTACAAAAGGACTTACTTAGGCTGAAACGGCGAAAACGCAAAATCAAACTGCATGCGTGCGGGGCCGAGTTGGCTTGAGCTAAAGTAGTCAATATCTAAATTCCATAGCGTATTAAGCTGCTCTAACTTGACGACATCTAATGCGATTAGCTGGCAGCCGTTTTGCAGCGGTGCTTGAAATGCGCTTTGTAATGCGGCAAAACGCGGCAATGCTTTTTCGCTGAATAAGTCTGCGTGTAGCAGTAAAAAATCAGGGGCCAGCTTGCTGAGCTGCGCGCGCAAATTGGCGCGCGGCAGGTGCACGCTCAGTGCTAATCGCAGGCCCAAACGTTTGAGTTCAATCAGTGCGGGCAATACTTGCGACAGCTCTAGTTCAATCGCGTGTAAATCTAACTGCAAGACCAGTGCGCGCGCATCTTGCCCTGATTGCGCCAAATCAAGCTTCAACGCTTGCACGAACGCCTCGTTGAGCGACTGCACCGCGCACTGCACGAACAGCATGACCGAACCGCCCAAGCGCGCGCTTTCACGCACGGCTTCAAATGCGCGCAAAATCGCGTAGCGATCCAGCTTAGGCTGCACGCCCAAACGCTCGGCGCTTTGCGCGTAATCGGCGCGCACTACGTTGGCGGTAGCTATCGTATCGCCCCGCAGTGCAAGCTGTTGAAAATATTGCGAAATCGGCGCGCCGCGCAAAGGCACCAGCGGGGCGTATTGCAAATTCGTGTTGTTACGATTGGGCGGCTCGCCGAGCATCAGCTCGATCATGCGGGCGCGCTCGGGCTTGGCTGCCAGCGGCTCATTAAAGCCGCGCTCGCAGCGATTGCCGCCAGCTTGCTCGGCACGCTGGGCCGCCATATGCGCCAAATTGAGCCAGCGCTCGCCATCTTTTTTCGCGCAATTTTGCGGTGCTGCGCCCACGCTGATGGTCAGCGCCCCGTTAGCGGCGGCAAATTCACGAGCCGACACAGATAGCCTGAGCGTTTCTGCATAGCCTGCGCTGCGCTCTTCGCTATTTCGCCTTGCTAGCAGCGCAAACTCAAAACCGCCCAATGCGCTCAACACATCACCCTGTTCTAATGTGGCGCTGAGGCGCTCGGTTAGCTCAGTTTCCAGCGCGCTTTGGGCAAACAGGCTTAGCTCTTCCATCAAATGCGTACGTGCATCTACGGAGATGTAATACAGGCTTAGCGCGTTAACCGTATCGGCCGTTTGCTTGGCATGTGCGAACAGCAATTCAAGAAAGTTTGCGCGCCGAACGATGCCCTGGCTGCTGCTGTTTTCCTGCATTTGCGAAAGTTGCGCGCGCAAGGCGCGCACACGCTTAACTCTGGAAGCCACTGCGGTGGCCAAGTGGCGCGGCCGGATGGGCTTGGTGAGGTAATCATCACCGCCGATATTGAGTGCGTCAAAGCGCTTTTGGGTGTCTTGCTCGCCGGATAAAAACACGATTGGCAGCACCAACGAATCTGAGCGCTGCCGCAAAATTGCGGTCAGCTCCAGCCCGTTGATACCGGGCAAATACAAATCCATGATGACTAAATCTGGGCGCATATTAGCAAGCGCCGCAAGCGCCTCGTCTGCGCTCAATGCGCTCGTTACTTGCATGCCTTTGCGCTTTAACACGCCCGCACAAAACATCGCCTGCTGGCGATCATCATCGACGATCAAAATCTGGTACGGCGCATCATCGCCAGCGCTGGCTAGATGAAGATGCACAATGCATTCCGCGACATCCATCGCACTTGGCGCTTCCAGATATTCGTCAGCACCGCCCAATCCGGCTAGCAAGCGCCGAGTCGGATTGGCTTGCCGATTTATCGCCACTACTGGCATGCGAAGCGATAAACCTGGCCGATCTTTATCTAAGGTTTCTAACATATCCGACAGTGCGGGCACAAACGCGGCTTCACTCAGCAAGATATTCGGCGGATCAGCATTGAGTGCTTGTGCCAATTCATCGCCATCATAGAAAACCCTAAGTGCAATATCGCGCTGCGCCATCGCGCGCATGAGTTCGGGTAGGCTCAGGCTCATGGATTGCGGATCAGCATCTGCCAAAAAATAGCAGCGGATTGCACCGGCTGAAGGGCTGGGATTGGCGAACTGGGCGTTGGCAGTCGGGGTGGAATTGGTCGTCGCTGCTAGGCTGACCGAATTTGGCGCAGCAGCCGACTGACTGTACTTGGAGGCTGCATCTTTTAACTGGTGCCCCAGCACGGAAAGCTGTTTTCGGCCTTCATCGGTGGGCGCTTTTTTGGTGTGTTTTTGTAGCGCTCCGGCTAGCGCTTGGCTGGCGCTAGCAATGGTGCTCACGCCAAGCGCATCCGCTTGCTGCGCTAATTGCGCGCTTTGCTGGATCAGTGCGAGCGCGTCAGTCGTAACCCAATCGTGTAGCAGCTCGGAGAGCTGGCGCAATAGCGTTCGACTAGCTTGGATAATTTCGGTCGGCACGCCATTGTCTGCTGCATAGGGATGGCAAGAGTACGGGGTTTTAACGAACTGAAAAAGCCCTACAGTGTCATAAAGTTGCGCGCTGCGGCCATCGTTAGATCAAGTTGATCACTCTTTGCCGACATCTGTGCTTATCGGCGCAGCTTCGATAGACTGCGCGCTTATCAAATTCTGGCGGCCATCGTGGCGGTAACTCGCAGATTAACCCAAACAGCAGTAAAGCTACACGCAGAGCTTGGGCAAACGATTCACGTAGATCGACGACAATCTTCGCAAATACTACCGTTTGAGTTAATAGCGCTGAGCGCTTCGCTCATAAGGTTGAACATCCATGTCTAATTCCGCTGCTTTATTCGGCGCGGAGCTTAGCTTTGGGGCTGCCGCCCTTCGCGGCGCGATTATGGCTGGCTGCGCCAACGTGATTGCGCAGCGAGATGAGCTGAATCGAATTAACGTTTTCCCGGTGGCCGATGGTGATACTGGCACTAATTTGGCGCTGACCTTAGGCGCAGTGTTTGAAAGCGCAAGCGATCGCGTTAACCTGAATCTGGATGCCAGTCAGAGTGCCATTGGCCAGCTGCTGCACCGCGTCGCTATCGCCGCGATAGACGGCGCCAGGGGCAACTCCGGCGCCATCATGGCGCAATTTTTCTTTGGACTGTCGCAAAATCTTGCCAGTGCGCAGCGCGTCAGCCTAAAAACGCTGGCAGTGGCGGTCGAGTTCGCCGCAAAGACAGCGCGCCAAGCCCTGGCTGAGCCGGTGGAAGGCACGATCATCTCAGTCATCAGCAGCTATGCACTTGCATTAAAGCGGGAATGTTTGCGAACCCCTCAGCGCCTGATCGACGCCTTTGCCACGGCGCTAGCAGCGGCGCAAAAAGCCTTGCAAATTACGCCAAAGCAGCTTGCGGTTTTGGCACAGCAAGGCGTGGTCGATGCGGGCGGGAGCGGCTTTGTGCTGTTTTTAGAAGGCGCGCAAACATTCATTACATCTGGGCCGCGCGCATTGAAGTCGTTGACCGCCAAGCAGGTTCGCAGCTTGCCGGATAGCAGTTCGATGCACACGGGTGATACGCACAGCATTTATCGCTACTGCAGCGAATGTTTGCTGATAGATACCAATTTGCAGGGTTTGCGCGCTGCGCTGGTAGAACAAGCGATTGATTCTCTGGTGATTGCCGGAGGCGCTGAGCGCGCGCGCTTGCATTTACATACGGATCGGCCCGCTGAAATTTTTGAGCTAGCCGCCCAGTTTGGCAAGGTTAGCCAGCGCAAAGCCGACGATATGCACGCCCAAGCGCGCGCGCAGCAAAGTTCAAACCGCGTGGTGGTGGTGACCGATACCGGTGCAGATTTGCCAGTAGCCGAGATCGAACGACTCAATATTTTCTGCGTGCCGGTCAGGATTATGTTTGGAGACGACGAATTTATTGATCGGGTTACGCTAACCCCGTGTCAGATGTATCAAAAACTACGTGCTGGCACGCAAACCGCCCGTACGAGCCAGCCGCCGAGTGGTGATTTTAGGCGGCTATTTGATCAGCTGCTCAGCCATTTCGACGAAATCGTCTGCCTTAGTGTGTCGGGCGCGATGAGCGGTACTTGGCAGGCGGCTGTGGCAGCAGCCAAGTTGGCTGCACCGAATCGAATTCGTGTGCTTGATACCCGCAACGCGGCCGCAGGCCAAGCGCTGCTAGTGCTGCGCGCCGCGTATTTGGCCGCAGCGGGCAAAACCGGCGCAGAAATTGCCGCTGATTTCGAGCAGATGCGGGTTCGCACTGGCACCTTCGCGCTGATAAGAGATGTGCGATACGGTGTGCGCGGCGGGCGCATGCCGGCCTGGATTCTACCCGTTGTGCGCGTACTGCACGCGCACGTAATCGTCGCGGACGATGGGCACGGCAAAATCAAACCCTGCGGCCTGCTTTGGGGCCATAAAAACCTGCCGGAGCGCTTTGCGCGCTGGGCAGCGAAGCGCATTGCCAAACAAGCCACCAAGCAAGATTGCCGCGAAAACAGCGGCATTCGACTTATTTTAGGCAGCGCTGATGCAGCGGCGGATATGGCGCCTTGTGCTAGCGCGCTGAGAAAGTACCTGCCAAATATTCAGAGCTTGCAGCAAGTGGAAGCTGGCACAGCAATCGGCGTGCATGCGGGGCCAGGTTCGATAGTGATTGGCTTTCAGCGTGGATTGAAGAGTGACTTGACGTGAGTGATTGGACAAGCATCACACTGGCGATTTTGTCTGCTTATCTGTTGGGCTCAATCTCCGGCAGCCTGCTGATTGGGCGTATTAAAGGTGTTGATATTCGCTCGCAAGGCAGCGGCAATGCTGGCGCTACCAATGCACTGCGCACCCAGGGCAAACGCTTTGCCCTGATTACGGTGTTGATTGATTTTGGCAAGGGCGTGCTTGCAGCTGCGGTTATCGCGCCGCTTTTTAAAGTGAACGCATTGCTGGTGCTATGTGCGGCGGTATTGGGGCACTGCTTCCCGATTTACTATCAATTTCGCGGCGGCAAAGGCGCGAGCACCGCGGTGGGTGGCTTAGCTTGCATAGCACCGATGCTAACGCTGATTGTAGTTAGCGTTTGGGCAGTTTTGATTTTCCTGAGCGGCTCAGTAGGGCCGAGTACGGTGCTGGCATCAATGTTTGCTGCGCTGCTGGTAATGTTTGACGGCGCACGCTTCAACCTAACTGATCCGATGTCGAAAAGTTTTGCCTGCGCGATGCTGGCACTGGTAATCGCCATGCACCACGCCAATATCAAACGGCTTTGGTTAGGCACCGAGCCAAAATTTGAGCGCATACGCTGGCTGTATCGATTGCTAAGATTGCGCAGCAAGTGATGCAACTAGCCCCCATACTTGAGCGGCTGAACTGTGTTGATTCCACCAACGCCGAGCTGCTGCGCCGCTGCCAAGTCGGCGCTACCCAGCCAATGGCGATTCATGCGCTTGCTCAATCGGCAGGCCGGGGCCGCAATGGTAAAACTTGGGATATGCCAGCGCGTGGGCTTTATTACTCGCAAACGCTTTTTTTTCAAGGCGCGCCGCGCGCACTGTCAGGCTTGAGTTTAGCGCTCGGCATTGCCGCTATTGAGGCGGTCTACGCCGCAATCGAAGGCCAACAGCAACTTCAACCATTGCCGACACTGAGGTTGAAATGGCCGAACGATCTATGGATCAATCAGCAAAAATTGGGCGGCATTTTGATTGAAATTGCGCCCAATGCTAGCGCGCAAACGCAAGCACAAACCACGGTGGTAGCGGGCATTGGCGTCAATTTAGCGGGTGCAAAGGGTGCCGACCGCACCGATCTAGCGGCGCACGGTATCACGCTGCAAGCAGAAGTACTGGCAAACGCGATGCTTGAACACTGGCAGCAGGCCGCTAAATTATTTCGTGCACAAGGCTTCGTTGGATTTCATGCGCGCTGGCAGGCGCTTGATGCATTGGCCGGGCAAGAAGTTCGATTAACTGATAGCCCTGAAATCAATTGGCGCGCAGCCGGCGTCAATCTGGATGGCGCATTACGGTTGCAATCTGCGGCGCACGGCGAACGCTGGCTTACTAGCGGGGAAGTGAGCCTTAAGCTGATGGAAGCACCGCCATGAGGCTGCTGCTAGATTTGGGCAACACCCGGCTTAAGTGGGCCTACGCTGAGCTAGATGGCAGCCTATCGGCCATGCAAGCGCTGGTGCATCATGCGGATTCGCGCTGCTGGGATGCGCTGCTGACTGACTTAAAGCAGTTCAGTCCTGCAGCGATCACGCAGATCGCGCTCAGCAGCGTAGCGGGCGCGCGCGCGCAGGTGCTTTGCGATTTGCTTCGTCAATATCTGCCGGATCGCCCGATCTTGCAAGCGCGTTCAATGGCCAGTTTTGCCGGCGTAACCAGCGCATATCACGTGCCAGCTGCGCTCGGCGTTGATCGATTTTTGGCTCTGATTGCCGCGCATCAGCATGCGGGTAGCAATCCAAACACAGGCACGCAGATTATCGCCATGCTCGGCACCGCCATGACGATTGACGTGCTTCACGCAGGCGGCCTGCATGCCGGTGGCTTAATCACACCGGGCCCGAGCTTGATGCAAGCAAGCCTGCACACCGGCACCGCAGAGCTTCCATTGATCACCGGCAACACTTTCGCGCTGGGGCGCAGCACGGCGGATGCGATTCATTCGGGCTGCCAGCTTGCCTGTGCTGCGCTGATTAATTCAGTAGTACATGATTTTCCGGGCGCACGCTTGCTGATCAGTGGCGGGGCGGCTGATGACATCATGCCGCTTTTGCGGATCCGAGCTACGTTCAAACCCGAGCTTGTACCCAAGCTCGTGCTGGAGGGATTGCAGCGCTATTCATTGAAATACGAACAAATTGATTAGCAAGGGCGCGACATGCGGATTTTTAGATGTTCTCGACGCACCCTTTTTCAACCACCCTGACCCTACTGCACCTGAGGTGCCGGGCAACCCATCAAAACTGCGTCAGTGTTAAAATTCACCGTGCCACCTACAACCGGCCGCAAACCGGAATACACCGGCAGCGCGGGTGGTAAATCAACATCGGTGGCATTGCTACCTGCGCCGGTAGCGAAATACATCGGCTGCAGGGCATTGCCAATGGGCTGCCCGCGCCTGCGTTTAATCGGGTCGAAACACCAATACGGCGTGGTGGTGGGTTCCCCCGATTCGCAAAGCACCGGCGCG
>JANOQN010000020.1:0-2931 GCA_031422315.1 Rhodanobacteraceae bacterium | reverse complement strand
TTAATGCCAGCGTGTTGCCAGTGGTTTCGTTAATGAAAGCAAACGCAGCGCCGCCGATTTTTTCTTCGACTTGATAGCGGGTAGCGCCGCAATTGCTAGCGCCCCAGCTCAGCGAGAAATTGCCAGTGCTGGATAAATTAGTGCTAGCGGCCATATTGCTTGGCGCAATCGGCATGCAGCTCGTAACAGGCTGGTACAACACGGCCGCAGATTCCACGCCATAGCCGCGCGTTTTGCCGTTAAATTTTGCGTGCACCCGAAATCGATAGCTGGCATTGACGGTGCCGGTTGGGGTTACGGTAGTGCTAAGCACGGTTTGATTGAGCGCCTGCGTGCTCCAGCTGCCTAAATCAATGCTTCTTTGTACGTCATACGAATTTGCGCCAATCGCCGCTGCCCAGCTAATACTAAATGAGCTGGCTTGTGGGCTTGTTGGCAGCTCAGTGATGTTGGCTTTGGGCGGTGAATGATCGTAAGCCGGCGATACTCGCCAATTATTGCCGCAGGTCGCAGCCAACAAAGCTACGAGATGGAGCTTGTTGCGAAACTTGCCTCCAAAGATGGAGCGAATACGATTGCATTTCAAAATTCCCGTTACGCGGAAACTTAGACGAGGCCGTTCTAGTTCAAAATGGAAATCCCACTTTATCTTCAAGCCAGTAAATCTCTGCAATCTTCCCGGTGGGCTTAAATGACATTCCTATTAAGCCCTTGGCAAATGAATAAAAGTAGAAACGCCCGCGCCCTTTTTGATCTTTGCTAGAAATTACAAACACACTGAATTCTTCACCAAAAAAGCGAAGCATGATCTCTTCAGTAATCTTGTAGCTGCAATCGTCTTGACGCCAACTTAATCCTTTTTTTAGCCCAAGTTTAGGCACAGCGAACGATACGGGGGGCGTTGAGAAGCAATAAAGATCACTCTTCTTATTGCAAAGTTTCATGCGGCCTACGCCTGCATGGCCACGCCAAAAAGCAAGCTTTTTAAGATCCACTCTTACCGTTTCTTTTACATAGCGCAAGAATTTCGTTGCACTTGGGTCGATATTTGCATAGGTATAAACCTTTTGATGCGTTTGCCCATAACTTTGCAAGGAAATTCCGGTCAAAAGAAGCAAAATGATTAAGAGATAATTTTTCATTTACGTAGCCTCGACCCATTAACAAAAGTACGTTTAATATCAGAACGCTTTACATCGGGCGATGTTTTGACAATCGCTTGAATCCTGGGCCGAACATCGTTTTCGCTGATGGGGCCCTCCTCAAGGTCAATATTCCCTTCAGCCCCATGTGACAGCTCATGCGCGCCAACCACG
Organism: Rhodanobacteraceae bacterium; assembly: GCA_031422315.1. Classification (GTDB taxonomy): domain Bacteria; phylum Pseudomonadota; class Gammaproteobacteria; order Xanthomonadales; family SZUA-5; genus JANNYA01. The sequence continues at coordinate 1,615 of JANOQN010000020.1, read as the reverse complement.
AGCAGTGACGGATCGCCGCCTTGTGCGCTTAATCCATCGCTGAAAATGTTTGTTTTACTCGTGTCCGTCATATCTACAATTTTCGAGCCAAATTCCGTATTGATCTCTTTTGAATCACCGTCGCTCGCTCGATAGGCTATCGTGTCAGCAACCCCATGCGTGCCAATTTTTCGATCTGGGCTGACCGTTACAACCCATGCTTTAGCGTCAGCTTTCGTTACTATATCTGTACCTAGCTCGACCGCATTAATGGTCAAGTCCACCGAGCGTTGTGCTGCGTTTAGCGCCCTCACATCTTTGCGCGTTGGGCTTTCCGCCCGTTCAAAATCACTGCTGTAAGTCACAGTGATGCCATAGGCATTCGCCCGCCCATCCGGATCCACAAAAGTATAAGGATTATTCCCCGCATAAGCATAGCGATTAAAATTCGTGCCCAAGCCATTAACCGGATCAGGATCGGTCGATAGGAACCGCCCAATGATCGGATCGTAGTAGCGCGCTTCCATGTAAATCAGCCCGCTGGCTTGATCCGCCACATGCCCGGTGTAGCCCGGGCCTTGGGCAATATTGGCTTCAATGCTTTGTCCATACGGCTCATAGCGAAAGCGCTGCAATAGCGCGCCGCTAGCATCGGTTTCGGCTACCGGTGAACCCAGTTGATCGGTGTGGATATACACCGTGCTTTGCGCGCGTGCTTCGCGGCTGCCGCTGCAATTGCCAGATGGTGCGCCGCACGCAACATCCACTTCTAATGACGGCGCGCTGTAGGCGCTGCACGCACTGGCATTGCAGGCACGCACTCGGTAGGAGTGAAGCCCAAACATACTATCCGCCATCAGCGTAAATGCCTGGGATAGGCTCAGCTGAGTTCCGCACGTCACTTCATCAAAATCATCACACCATTCATAGCGCGTAGCACCCGGCACTGCGTTCCAACTCACAATAAACTCATTGCGGGTTCGCGGGCGGACAAACGGACTTATGTTTCGATCACAGTTTTGCGGCGTGCCACCGCTAATGCTGTATCGGCACAGCAAACCTGTTGGCGCGGCTAGCCCGCCCGGAATTTGTACGCTGACCGAAGCGCTTGCGCTGTAGCTTGGGCATTCGATAGGGCCTACCTGTGGATCAGGTTTGCAGGCGCGAACGCGATATTGATAATCCGCGTTAAGCCGGATGAGCGCCATGCTTAGCGCAGATGTTTCCGGCGTGTTGACTACAAACGCACCATTGCCTTGCTTTTCCTCAACAAAATAGCGCACCGCTCCACAAGTACTAACACCCCAAGAAAGCGTGAAATTGCCATTGGTCGACACGCTAGGATTGACTTGTAGATTGCTAGGCGCAGCCGGGGTGCAGACGATTTGTACGGAGACCGCGACTGGGCTTGAGTAGGCTGAGCAATCTTCGCCACCGCCTTTGACGGCGGGCTTGCATGCCCGCACGCGGTATTGATAGCTGCCATCAACGCGGTTTAATGCCAGCGTGTTGCCAGTGGTTTCGTTAATGAAAGCAAACGCAGCGCCGCCGATTTTTTCTTCGACTTGATAGCGGGTAGCGCCGCAATTGCTAGCGCCCCAGCTCAGCGAGAAATTGCCAGTGCTGGATAAATTAG
>JANOQN010000019.1:0-65660 GCA_031422315.1 Rhodanobacteraceae bacterium | reverse complement strand
GTTGAGTGATTTGACGCCAATCAACGGCATGAGCGGCGCGCCGGCTTTGGTTTGATCGCGCAGAATTTCGAGATTTCTGGCTTTTATACTGGTGTAGCGAGAAGTGCTGATGCCGGTGGCAATCTTGGCGCGAACGGGATTCAACAGCGCGGGACAGCCAGTTTTCGTTCTCAAAAGCCCCAACACTTTGCAATAGATAGTTTCCTATCGTTAAGTCTTGAACTATAATTCATAATTATTACAAAAACCCAACGCCCCCAGCCGCAATCGCGGCAAAATTAATACTGCATTGACCTCTTAAATCTTGCTCAAAATCCGAGCCAAACCAGTCCCAAACAACGTTCGCTGCGCCATTTCCTTGGCTTTATCAATCAACTCTTCCAACTCACCCACAACACGCCAATAGCCAGACCCAATGCCTTTGACCCGTGTAGTCCAGTGATCCTTATCAAGCCCGAGTTTTCTCAGTGCTCTCGGCTCACTCGCGTCAATTTTCCCGCGTTTTCCCGCATGCATTTCGCGTCCAGTGAAGTCGACCAAGTCAATGTATTCAGCAGCGGTCAAAGTCGGCACATTGAATGATTTGACACCAATCAGTGGCATCAAAGCCTCGCTGGCTTTGCTTTGATCGCGCAAAACTTCAAGATGCCGCGCTTTAATGCTGGTGTAGCGTGAGGTGCTGATTCCCTCGGCAATATTGGCGCGCACTGGGTTCAAATCGACGTACGTCATGGCTGCCAAAATTGATTTTCCTGATAGCAACGCTTGGCATTTGAATCGGCCTTCCCAAAATCTACCCGTGACTTTATCTTCGGCATTGGCCCTGCGCGCGATCGGCTCGCTGAGTGACTTCATGAGCCACGATAGATTGGTCAATCTTGATCGATATTCGGCGACGGCTTTAGGGTTGTCGACGATCGCAGCTGCTTTTTGCGCGCATAGCTCGGGCGTGTGTGCGGGGTAGAGTTTCACCCAACGCTCCGCTACTTCTTCGGCAGTCCACTTGTTGGACGCTTCGGGGCTCATGTGCACCACTATGTGCAAATGATTGCTCATGACCGCCCAGGAATAAACGCCGCAGGCAAAAATTCCGCCTAATTCGAAGACGCGCTGTTCAATCCAAGGCTTGCGATGGTCGAATGATTTATCGAGGTAGGCATCAATGCCACACAGCCAAGAACGCCGCACACAGCGATTGATGCAGTGAAACGTACCTGCGTGATTTGGATTTACTAGATGGCGACGGGCTTGGGTCATCCGGGAAGTTTGGCGGCTTGAGGCATGCCGTAAAAGTTGGAACTGGCTTGTAGTTGTGTAGGATCAATCTGACAGCAGAATCGTCTTCCTAAAATCGCACCAGCGCCACCACCAATGAAGCGTTTAGCTACGATCGCTTACAGCGCTTGACCGGCACGGTGCGCAACAATATTTACGAGCAGATGGGCTATTTTAGCTCTGGCAATTTCAGCTCGAAAGGGAACAGCGCGGGACATCCGCTTTTTACTCTCAAAAGCCGAAACAAGCTCAGTGGCCCAAAAATCATTGGTTTCCTTACTGAAAAGCCTAAACCGAGCTTGATAATCATAGTGATATTCGGCTATCGCTTTGGGGTTCTCGACAATCGCAGCTGATTTTTGCGCGCACGGTTCGGGCGTGTGTGCCGGGTAGAGTTTCACCCAACGTTCTGCGATCTCTTCAGCGCTCCACTTGCTGGAAGCTTCGGGGCTCATATGCACCACAATGTGCAAATGATTGCTCATGACAGCCCAGGAATAAACGCCGCGGTTGCAAAGTTGTTGCGCGAAACGGCGGTGCCGATAGTCGGCAACACCCAAAGCTGCGGCGGAATATTGCCGACGCTCTACCCGAACAACGTAGCCGGTATGGGCCGAATTGATGTCTTTGCGGCTTATCAGCGAGCTTTAGTCACCAAAGACCCGACTGATTTTGTGCATAGGTTTGAGTTCTAGCTAATTTATGCCTCAATGTCGGGCTTGCTCCCAGAGGAAATCGAAAAAACGGGTTTGGTGCGGCCAGAAAAATTTCATGGGTTAAAGGCGCGCTATTCGCTAGCCTTGCATAGCCTAAAGTTAGGAATTTTTAATGCGCGCTTTTTACTGCGATACCTTCGAGCTGCCGCTGCCCGCAGAGCACAGCTTTCCAATGCAAAAGTATTCATTGCTTCGTGCCAGGGTTGAGGCTGAATCCTATTCGCTGGATGTCAATTTGACGCTGCCGCCGCGCGCAAGCGATGCGGATCTGGCGCGCGTACACTGCCCGGATTACATCAATCGCGTCATGACGGGCACTTTGAGCGTGGCCGAACAGCGCAAAATTGGTTTTCCCTGGTCGGCCGCGATGGCGGAGCGCTCGAGGCGAGTTTCCGGTGCCACGATCGCAGCGTTAACCTGTGCCATTCAAGGTGATGGCATTGCGTTGAATTTGGCGGGCGGCACCCATCATGCGTTTTACGCTTCCGGCGGCGGCTACTGCATCTTTAATGATTCAGTAATTGCAGCGCGAGCAGTGCAGGCGGCGGGGTTGGCAAAGCGGGTGTTGATAGTGGATTTGGACGTGCATCAGGGCAACGGCACCGCATCGTTATGTGCGGCTGACGCCAGCATTACGACCTTTAGCATGCACGGAGCGAAAAATTATCCAGCGGTCAAAGAACAAAGCGATTTTGACGTGCACTTGCCAGACAAAACTGGCGATGCGGAGTATTTACGGATTTTACGCACGCAGCTGCCTGAGATTGTTTCGCACTGCCGGCCTGATACGGTGATTTATCTAGCCGGTGCAGATCCATTTGAAGGCGATAGGCTCGGGCTGTTAAAGCTGACCAAGGCGGGGCTGTTTGCTCGCGATGAAACCGTGCTCGGCATTTGCCTAGCGCAAAAAATACCGCTGGCGATATCAATGGCGGGCGGATACGCACCAGATGTAAACGATATAGTCGATATCCACTTTAATACGGTTCGCGCCGCTGCGGTTTTTGCTCAGCGCTGGGCCGCTAACACGCAAAACAATCCGCAAACAATGGCACTGTGCGCTGCGGTAATCGAAAAAACTCAAAACTTGTGATGTAAACGGAACTTAGGCCGAAAAACTTGCCAAAATTTCCGCGTCTTTGAGCAATACGCAGCAACGCTGGCGCACTGGATGGGGATTGGTGATGCCGACGCACCGACGCTGTTCCCGAATCTTGACCGATACGATTACTTTACGGTGGCGCTAGGCAATCTGTGTACCTTGGCTAATTACAGCAAAAGACTTAGGAACGAAACTAACTAATCGGGGTAGTGCATGCTTTCAGTTTTTCTGTAGGGCGCTGGCACCAATTCCTGTAGGATGAATCTATGGGGTGGATGTTCGGGCACGAGCCGTCTGTGCACGAGCCGGGCACGAAGCCGATGCCCGGGCAAAAGGCCTTCCGGGCACAAGGCCTCGTCCTTATCGGCTCTAGCTAGTACCAACACTGAAGAGCGTAATAAAATGGGCTATTTTGCAATTGTAAGCTTCCTATTTCTAACCTCTACTGCGCAAGCAGATCTGGTACTCGCTGAGCTGTCAGCCCGTAGCCGCATACCCGTAGTCGAGTTGACGCAATTGCTCAGCAACTGCGAAGAAACGCAGTCGAGCATGAACTTCTGCGCATTTCGAGACTTTGTTGAAAAGGATATGCTGCTAGATGCGACGCTTTCCGGGCTTAGCGGTGTTTGCGCACATCAGGCGCGCAACGAACAAAGCGCATGGGAAAGCTCACGGGATGCTACTTGCAACAAGGAGGCCGACGATGCAGCGGAAGGCGGATCTATGCGCCCGATGGTGTACTCAACTTGTCGCACTCAGGTGACTGCCAAGCGCATTGATACTCTTATCGCAGAGTGTCGCGCCGTTGAATCCAGCGCCGCAGCGGAACGTACATTGCCCGCACCACCCTATGCTGAAATTATTGAATCGCTGCCCTACGGCGTAAAAGTTAGGCTTTTGATAGCGCCAAGCGATGCGCGCGCGGCGCAAAGAATAAAATTGCTTGGCGCAAACAGTTATGAAGATGGCAATTTTTACGTTACCGATATCGCGCGGGTTTGGGAAGGTTTTGTCTACGCGAAAAGCAATCAATCGCTATCGCTGCGCTTCAAAGTTGTCTTGCAGAACAGTGAATCTGAGTGGTCGCGAGCAATTACTACGCGAACTAGCCCTGCTTGGAGAAAAGCACCGACTGCGCCGAGCGCACTAGCGGTTGAAACCATCACACCATTGGCTTTTCGGCTGACATGGGCAGACACTGCATTGAACGAGCATGGTTTCGAGATCGAGCGATGCGGCTGTGGCAACAGGGCAAACACCTGCGTGGTGATTGCCTATGCGTTGCCCAACACCACAAGTTTAAGAATTAGTGGCTTTTTGCCAAATACACTGGCTCGCTTTCGCATACGCGCCATAAATCCGTTGGGCGCGTCGACATGGTCTGCGTTAGCTGAGAACACCACACCACTGCTTACGACCAAACTGCCGCCGCTTGGCGTCGACTATTACGGATGGGATAACGCCTGCACTACGCTTTTGGCGTTGCGCGAAAGCATTAGCAAAGAAAATTCGACCCGCGTGGGTAAGAATTTGATCTTGCGAAATCAGCCGGATAAAAAGCGCATCTCGATGACTCAGCTAAGTCCACGCCACCCAACAGTTACCGTGACCGACCCCAGAGAATGCGGTAGCGCCGGATGCGATTTTGTCGTTTACGGCACCGCAAACGGCTGTTTCCGGGCAATCAGTGGCGGCTTTCGTGAAGCGCTGGAGCTTGGCGATGATTGGCCAATTTTGGCGGCGCGCTGGCACAGTAATGCTGTCCGCTTTGGCGCGCAATATTTGCAAATGATTGAGGGGAAATATCAAATCGTGGACGAGAGCACGATTATGCAATTCGATGGTCTGCCTGTTTGCTTAGACTGTAAAAACCGCAAGTTTCCAGCTGACCTACCCAATGCCGAGACGGGAACTAAATTCAATTTCGACGCATATCAATGTCAGGCAACAAAAATCGTACCAATTCCACTGCTTCGCGCTGGGCGCTGAAAGTATGAGCGGTGCGGTCTTGAACGGCGCAGGACGAACGGCGCGGGAGGATAACGGCGCGAGACAGCCAGTTTTGGTTCTCAAAAGTCCATACACTTTGGAATAGATAGCTTCCTATCGGTAAGTCTTGAACTATAATTTATAGTCATTTCCAAAGCCCAACACCCCCAGCCGCAATCGCGGCAAAATTAATACTGCATTGACCACTTAAGTCTTGCTCAAAATCCGCGCTAAACCAGTCCCAAACAACATGCGCTGCGCCATCTCCTTGGCGTTATCAATCAACGCTTCTAACTCACCCACAACACGCCAATAGCCAGAACCAATGCCTTTGACACGCGTAGTCCAGTGATCTTTATCAAGCCCCAGTTTTCGGAGGGCTCTCGCCTCAGTGGCCTCAATTTTGCTCCGCTTGCCTACGTGAATCTCGCGGCCGGTGAAGTCGACTAAGTCAATGTATTCGGCTTGTGTTAGCGTCGGCACGTTGAAGGATTTGACACCAATCAATGGCATCAAAGGCTCGTTAGCTTTGCTTTGGTCGCGCAGAATTTCGACATGCCGCGCTTTAACGCTGGTATAGCGCGAAGTACTAATTCCGTCGGCGATCTTCGCGCGCACTGGTTTCAAATCGACATAGGTCATAGCAGCAAGAATTGACTTTTCCGAAAGCAGAGCCAGACACTTAAACCTTCCTTCCCAGAATCTAACCGTGACTTATCCTCGGCATTCGCCCTGCGCGCAATTGGCTCGCTGAGTGACTTCATGAGCCACGATAGATTGGTCAATCTTGATCGATATTCGGCGACGGCTTTAGGGTTGTCTGCAATCGGTGCTGCTTTCTGCGCGCAAAGCTCAGGTGTGTGCGCCGGATAGAGTTTCACCCATCGCGCCGCAACTTCCTCGCTTGTCCATTTTTTCGAAGCTTCAGGGCTCATGTGAACCACCAGATGTACGTGATTGCTCATGACAGCCCAAGAATAAATTCCACAAGCAAAGATGCTGCCGAGTTCCAAAATGCGCTGTTCAACCCAAAACGTTCGATGGTCGAATGATTTTTCGAGGTAGGCATCAATGCCACACAACCGAGAGCGCCGCACGCAGCGGTTGATGCAGTGAAACGTGCCTGCGTGATTTGGGTCTACGAGGTGGCGGGCTTGGGTCATTGGCGCATTTTGCTTTGTTGTCGCTAGTTGGGAAAGTCAGATTTGGCTTTGATTTGTGTACGATCAATCTGATATCAATACGCCCAATTAAACACGCTGACAAATCCGCCAAAATATTTGACCTAATCAAACCAGAGGCAATAATGACGCCGCTGGGCGCTTGACCTGCCCGGCGTGGCTTGCAAGTGTCAACTGCACCGAGCCGCCCCGGCGCATGTTTTTGGCGGCATAGCTGAGCAAATTGCCGATCGCGCGATCCAAACGCAGTGCGTCGATCATTGCCCAAATCGGCTGATCTGGGTACACCAAAGTGATCGTGCCGTAGCGCGCCATCAACCCGCGCGCATCTTCGGTGATTTGACTCAGCAGTTGACCGAGATCAATTGGCTCAAGCTGCAAACTCAGTCCATGCTGCTGACACGGCCCAAGCTGTCGCGCGCTTTAACGACAAAATGCTGCAAGCCATCCGGCAATGCGGAAAACCCTCGATCCCTATGCAGGCTGCATGGGCTTCAATCAGCAACGATACACCTGAGCTTGAATCGATAGGTGGGTGCTTGCACGTTGGCAGCGCAAGATAAGACCTGAAGAAATCCAATAAATGCGCTATTTTTCGGTTTGCACAGTTTTTATGAGTCTTTCATGTCCGCCAATACATCCGCCGCTACTGCCATTCGTGTCCCAATAGTTGACTATCGCCGCCATCCGGCGTTTCAAGGTTTTCCGCACGCCAGCGCTGCTGATGATGCTTTAATTGATGCCTGCGAGGCAGAAATTGATCAGGCGTTTGCTCACTGCGAAGCGAACGCTACCGAACAATGGGCTGCAGCAATTGTTGAGTTTGAATCGCGATTCGAACAGGCGAGTTCGCGCATGCTCGCGCATATCGCTTGCATGCCAAATCTTGCACCGGAAACGAGAACTTGGCTGCAAAATGCGCTGCAAGAGGGTCGGCGCTTATTGACTGAAGAGTTGCGGTTGTCGGCGCGGCAGCGGCGCAGCTTTGCAAAGCATCAGTGGCAAAGCTCAGCGCTTAAACAGCGCTATCTAGATCAAGGCATTATTTCCATGGCCTTGGCCGACGGCACCAGCGCAAAGTGGCTGGCCGCCAGCCATGCGCTGCAAACTAACTTGCGAACGCGCGCGCTAGCCAATCCTGCGGCGCGCCAACACGCCGCTATTCCAGAATGGAGCAGCTTAGGTCGCAGCATTATCAGCCAGCTTAAGCGCACTGGCGCATGGGCGCTGGCCGAGGAGTATCAAGGCCAAGCGCTGGAGGTCGCATTTTTAGATCTGCACTATTCTCACCCTGCGCAAAGCTGGTACAAAAACTGCTATCAAGATATCGATGTAGGCACTTCGCCTTACAGCTATTTGCATTCTGACTACCATAGCAACAGCCAAAAAATGCTGATCTATTTCGCCCCGGTTTTGCAACGTAACGGCCCGTTTAGCTTTTTACCAGGCAGCCATCGCTGGCAGCGTTCAATTTTTGGATTGGCAATGAGTAAAGCACTCGACCAATCTCATACGAAATTGTTTGGCGCACGCTGCCCAGATGGCTACTACCGCCCGCGTTTTCGCGGCGAACTTGAGCGAAGCCGATTTGCCGGCTTGCCAAGGGCTTTTCAAGTGACCAGCCACTTTGGTGATGATGTGCTACCAGAATCAGACATGGCCAGCTTCATCGAACAACATGAGCAAAGCTATACTGAAACCGATACCGTGGTGCTATTCAATGGCAATCGGGGCATCCATCGCGGTGGGCTATGCACTGAAGGTGAGCGCTGGGCAGTGCACCTTGGACTGCATGCAAAAGTGCCGCGCACCCCAAGCCAAACCCTGTGGCGGCAATTGAGACGAATTCGCGCGGCGCTGCGATAATTTGAGGCAACGCCCCAATGACCCATAAAATCCTCGTTCGCGCCCAGTTCGCCAACATCAGCACCACCGATTGCTTCGCCAAGCTGAGCGATCACGCAGGGTTTTTGCGGCTCCCGGGCGTTCGCTGTGCATTGATGAAAAAAGGCAGCCCTGATCCAAACGGGCTGGGGGCGATTCGGTGCGTGCGCGGTTTGGGCTTGCGTTTGATTGAGGAAATTGTCGAGTTTAAAGCGCCGAAACGCTACCGCTATCGCATTCAAAGCATTCACTGGCTCGGCCTGCCGCTGCCGATTCAGCACAAGCTCGGCAGCATTAACTTGCTAGGGCAGGGCACAGGCGTTCAGGTAGTTTGGGAAAGCGAATTCAGCGCGCCAAGCGCGTGGCTAGAATGCAGGCTAGGGCAGTTGTTCGCTGGATTGTTTGGCAAGTTACTGGCGCGGGCTTTGGATTAGCGATGTTCAAAGCCAGCTATTTAATGCCGCGCAAAACACACAATAAATCATAGGCTGAGCGTACTTCTTTAGCTTTGCCTTCGGCGCCTTTGAGCGCATCGCCGCGTATGCCTTGGCCTTCTAGCTTATCTGGGTGCACCGAGCTGATGCGCTTGCGGTAGGCCTTTACGATATCTTCGTTAGTCGATTCAATCGTCAAACCCAATACTTGCAGAGCCTGCGCTTCTTCACTGAGCGGAGCGGACTCGGGTGCGAATTCCCGCTGCGCGCGCGCTAGCTCGTCGGCTCTAAAACCCAAGCTGGCGATAACTTTACGCAGCGCATCAAATTCTTCTGCGTTAATCGGGCCATCGGCGTGCGCGTACGCTACCAGCGCTTTCATTAGCTTTTCGGAAGATTCAGAGCGCAAACCAAAGCGCGCATTGAAGGCCTGCAGTGCAGCTTCTGGCTGATAGCCATCCGCGCGCCCATTGCCGAACGCCTGCACGGCTTGCGCGCGCGCATCGCCGGTCAGTTCGAGCTGATCCAAAAAACGCTCAGCAGCGGCCACTTCATCGGGGCTAACATAGCCATCTGACTTGGCTAAATAGCCCATCAGCTGAAATAGCGTCTCATAAAAAACGCGATCTTGACCTGCGACCCGGCGAAAGAAATGCCGCTTGTCCCAAAGATGCCCAAGCGCAAAACCAATCAGCAGACCGTAGCGCTTCCAAATAATAAAGCCGATGAGTGCGCCAAGTATTTTGCCGAGGAACGGTATTTTGGTCAGCCAGCGGTTTTGAAAAAAACTCATGGCTTGGCAGGCTTGACGGCAGGCTGGGCCGCGTAATAGGCCGAAAGCGCGCGAATATCCGCATCGCTCAGCATGCCAACGATGCCCTGCATGGCGGCGTTTTTGCGGTTTCCGCTTTGATAGGCTCTCAGTGCTAGCTCCATGTAGGCTGAGTTTTGACCGTTGAGATTCGGATAGCTTTTGATGATCGCAATGCCGTTTTTACCATGGCAGCCCACGCAGGCGCCCAATTTGGCCGGCTCAGGCGCCGAATTGTTTGCGGCGGCAGAGTCGCATTGAAAGTAAATCAACAGCCATAACAGTGTGGAAAAACGAAGCAAGTCAAAACCCCAAAAGTGCAGCGAAGCGGCGTGAATGGTACCTTTCGCAGCCGTATTTGCGCTTAACCGCCGCGCAAATGTTTGGCGCACGCCCTCACAATTTCATTTAACGAGCCCAATCGCTATGCCTAGCCCTGATTTTTTGCCGTTACCCGAGCTTAAATTGCTGCACAGCGGCAAAGTGCGCGATGTATATGCCATTGATGACGACACGCTTTTTATCGTCGCCAGCGATCGGCTCAGCGCATTTGATGTGATCTTGCCCGATCCAATTCCCGGCAAAGGCGAAATTTTGACCGAGATGTCGAATTTTTGGTTCGCCAAAACCGGGGCAATCTGCCCGAATCATCTACTGGATCAAACTGCCGGCTGGCCGAGCTCGGTTGATCGGGCTATTTACGGCCCTCGCAGCGTGCTGTGTAAGCACTTAAAAGCCCTGCCAGTCGAAGCGATTGCGCGCGGCTATTTGCTCGGCACCGCCTACAAAAGCTATCAAAGAAGCGGCGAAGTGTGCGGCATGCAATTGCCCAGCGGCCTGCGCTTGGCCGAACAGCTAAACGAGCCGATATTCACCCCCAGCACCAAAGCCGCGGTGGGTGATCACGATGAAAATATCGGCTTTGATCAGATGGTGGCGCTGATTGGCGGCGATCTAGCCGAGCGCGTGCGCGCCGCCACCTTAGCCATCTACCGCTTTGCCGCCAACCACGCCGCAGCGCGCGGTGTGCTCATTGCCGACACCAAGCTGGAATTCGGCTTAGATCAAAGCGGTCAATTGCTGGTCATGGATGAAATGCTAACGCCCGATTCCTCTAGATTTTGGCGAGCGTCAAGCTATCAAGTCGGCACTAATCCAGAGAGTTTTGACAAACAGTTCGCTCGTGATTACCTAGAAAGCTTCGGTTGGAACAAGGCTCCGCCTGCACCGCATTTGCCGGCCGAGATCATTGCGGGCACGAAAGCGCGCTATTTGGAGGCGTTAACGTTATTGACGTAGGGCTCAAGCTCGGCGAGTTTCAGATCGCAGCTAGCGTTTGAGCCGCAGTTAAGCCACTCAAATAGGCCCCGTGTACGGTGCCAGGGTACGCGGGTGCAGTCGCTTCGCCCGCCATAAACAAGCGTGTGCCCGCAGGTTTTGCCAGCGCTGCAAAATCGCGCATTGCAGCACCCGGCGGCATGATGCTGTACGAGCCGCGGGTAAACGGATCGCTCGCCCAGCGAGTGCGTTGCAGGTGCGTTGGTGCGGGAATGTTGCCAAAAATGTGGCGTAGTTCGCGCATGATTGCTTCGCGCACGGCAGCATCCGACATGGCCTCAAGCGAGCGCGAATAGCGCCCGCCAGTCAATGCCAGCAAAATCGGCGCTTGTGCATCGGCTGCAAATTATAGAATTCACAATAGCGCTCTGGATTGCCATCAATGCGCGCAAAGGTATGCGTGGCTGGCCAAAACACTTCCGGAAAACGCAGCGCGACTTTAGCTAATGCGCCGCTATCCAAATGCGCAAGGGCTGTTTGATGATTTGCGGGTAGCGGCGGATCAAATTGCACATCGCCGGATTGCAAAACCCCGAGCGGCAAACTGCAAATGACCGCATCGGCGCTAAATTCGCCTTTGCTGGTGCGAATTTTTACGCCGCTGGCACTATGCGTCACCCGCTGCACCACGGTGCTCAAGCGAATATCCAGGCTGCGCGCCATTTTATCGATAAGCGCGCCGTAGCCTTTATCGAGCAACACATGATCCCCGGAAAACTCATCGTCTTCATTCCACGATGCCAGCGAAAGCGCATCAGCATCTACACCGTATTCAGAACCAATAGCGCTCCAAACTTGCCAGCGCACAGCAGCGCCAACCCTGTCATTGCCGAGCAGTTGATCTTGTGCGCGGCGCAAGGCATCACCTAAATTTTCGTTCGGGCCAGCGCGCGCTTTGGCCGCTGCTGCCATTGCCATGACGGCTTCAAACTGCTGATTCGCCGCCATTAACTGCGCATCATTCAGGGCGCGCTTTCCGTGATAAAGCGTAATTGCATCCCAGTCGCTTGCGAAGCTTTTGATGCCCGCACTCGCTACCAATGCTGTCAGTTGATTGCCGCGGACGCCATGAATCCAAGCGCCGCCCATATCGATGGGAACACCTAAGCTTTGGTCGGTCCAAATACGTCCGCCAATCCGCGCACGCGCCTCCAATACCAGTACCGAATAGCCCAATCTGCGTAGCTCACGTGCGCTGGCAATTCCCGCAATGCCTGCGCCTAGCAAAATCACGTCAGCACGGTTTTGCCTAGCAGTATCCCGCGCTTGCGCGAGTAACGGTAGGGCTGTCAGTGCGAGCAATAGTCGACGGCGTAGCTGCATGTTTATTATCTTAAGGCGACGAGCATTGCGGCGAAGCGAGGATCGACGAAGGCGTACTTTTCGTACGTTGAGGAGACCGCAGTTACGCCAACGCAGCTAGCGCCTATTTTGCGAATTGGAATTTCTATTTGCGCTCGTCAGGAAGAAAATACCACTGCCCGTCGGATTTGACCCACTGCTCGATCAGCACGTCGGTGGATTCCACTTCACCGACTTGCGGCATGTTGAGCTTGAAATCAATATTGAGCTTGACGCTGCAGGCATCGGCGCTGCCGCAATCGTGATCTACATAGGCAATTTTGGTCCATTTAACTGGGCGGTTGCGGATGCGGTTGGCGTAATCGTCACGCTCGCGCGTGGCTTTGTAGCCAGGCGATAGGTAGTCATACGCCAGCTCGGGCTTGCCTTCGATAATCAAATTCCAACGCAGCGCGGAGCGTAGCGGCAGTGAGGTATTTGGGTCTTCAGACGCCAAAGCGGTTGCAGTGGCTGGCGTTGCGCCGGGAAGAACTTTAACAGCGCCGCCGCTGCCGTCGTTTTGCGTTTGCGTTGTTTTGCAGGCCGCCAAAGCGAGTGCAAGGCTGCATGCCATCGCGATTTTGAGTTTAGATGTCGCTAATTTCATAGTTCGGGTTTCTTTTCTGGGGAAATAGGGGCAGGTGGAATAACGCCCGCTTTGATGAGGGGTTGCAGGCCTTTGAATTCCCGCACATAGGCGTCGGTGACTTCACGCATGGCTTCTGCGCCGCCGTAGACGACAGTTGGAGTTATGAGCACTAGCGTTTCGGTGCGTGTGTTTGATTTCGTGCGACTTCCAAATAGACCACCAATTAACGGTAGCTTGCTTAAACCAGGCAAGCCGCCGTTTCCTTTTGCATCTATATTGCTGATTAAACCGCCCAATAAAATTGTCTGACCAGACTGCACGGCGACTTCGGTGCTGATCGTTTTTTGGCTAATCGACTGATTGGGATTTGACGCGGTTGCTCTCCCGATTGGAGCGCTTTGCTCTTGTTCAATTTCCAAGTAAACCAATCCACCTGGATTAACGCGAGGTGTGACATTTAGGGATAAGCCAGTGTCAATGTACTGATTAATGTTTTGCGATTGCCCGCCCACGACGCCGGTGTTAATCACTGCGGTTTGCACGGAGATGGATTGGCCCACATTGATGCTGGCTTGTTTATTGTTCAGCACCATCAGCGACGGGCTGGAAAGCGTTGTTGACGTGGTTTCGTTATTGATGAAACTAACAAGAGCCTGAGCGCTCGGCCCGTTAAAAGTGTAACTGCCGCCGCCCGCGTTCACGATTCCGCCAATGCCGCCAAATACTGATCGGTTTAGATTGGGATTGGTGGTACCAAGTGCGCCCGCTGTACCAGAAATTGCGTTCTCTAAAAACCATGAAACGCCGAACTCTAGTTGATCCGTCAAAGCTACTTCCAAAATACGTGCGTCAATTTTTACTTGGAGTGGTTCTACATCCAATCGCTTTATTGCGCTTTTAATAATGTCGTACTGTGAGGAGGTAGCGCTAATCAATAGCGAGTTAGTGTCTTCTACCGCCGAAATTCGAACATCCTCACCTTCAAGCAAGCCGCCGCCGGTTTGCGCACCCGCTGCACTGGGTGTTGGTGTTGGTGTTGGTGCAGCGGGAATCGGTGGTTGTTGCCGAGCTGATGGACGACCGCCGCTTGAAAGTGTGCTGCCTGACAAACCTGGGGCAACCTCACCGCGACCAGTGCGTTGTTGCCTTGGCGCCGCGCTTTGTCCGGTAAAAACCTCATTTAACCGATCCGCCAAATCAATCGCTTTTACATTGCGCACATCATAAACATACAGCCTTGCGCCGCTTTGGCTGCCGCCGCGATCTAGCCGCTTGATCCAGGTTTCCACCTGCGACAAATATTGCTTTTGCGGGGTGATAACCATAATGGCGTTTAAGCGCTCAATCGGCAGCATGCGCACCATGCCGGAAATCGGTGATGAGCCTGCGCCAGCGGTGCCTTGGCTGTCGCCAAAGATGGCTTCAAGTTCGGGCAGGATGTCTTTTACTTCGACGCGCTCAAGCGTGAACATGCCAAACGACATGCCGGCCATCCAATCGACGTCGAAGCTTTCAATCACTTTTAGGTAGCTTTCTAACTCACTGCGGGTGCCGGATAAAACGATCAGGCTGCGGGCGTTGTCGGCTTTGAGCACCGAACCCTGGCGCGCGTAGGGTTTCAGCAAATCATCCATCTGCGACGCCGATACAAATTGCAGTGGCACCGCGCGCACCGAGTAGCCGCGGGCATCATTGGGCAGCATGCCCGGCGGGGTAAATTGCGGCGCTAAATTGCCCGGCACGGCGGTTTGCGTTTGCACCACCATATAGGCTTCGCCTTTGCGCACCAAAGCTGCGCCATTCCATGACAGCAGCATCTCCAGCACGGCCATCGCTTGGCTGCCTTTGATGGGTTTGGCGGTTGAGAACGTTACCGTGCCACCCACGCCTGGGCCAATCACGTAGGTTTGCTGGAGCAAATCGCCCAATATGGTTTTAACGACTTCTGGAACCGGGGTGGCTTCAAAATTAAACGTCACCTCTTGATTCGATAGTTCGCCCGCTGCGCCGCTCGCTTCTTCTGGCAGTGGCTTGACGAACTGCCCGGTGCCGGGAAAGCTTTTCTCCATAGCCGCTTGTGGCGCTGAATCGGGGCCGATTATGATTTCGCTGTCTTGCGCGGAGCGCGGCGCATTGAGTGTGCCAGCTACTGCGCTACCTTGCTTTGGTGTAGTGCTACAGCTTGATAGACCAACGATCAGCACAAGCCCAAATGCAAGGGCAGCGCTTCGTTTAGCATGAAACGTTTGATTCAAAATAACACCTCATAATTCATTTCATAGTTCATTCTGTTTATTGTCATTCCACTGCAATTGTCATTGCCGCCTTCGCGGGGATGACGAGGTGAGGCGCAGTTGCTAGCAAAATCGACAACGTATTGACTAGCGATTATTAGGCAACTCATTGCTGTTGCCCCGAATTCATGCGCTCTGCTTCGGCGCGCATTTGCGCGCGGCGCTCTTCAATAATGCGCTGCACTTCGGCTTCGCGTGCGGCCTGATCCGCATTCGGGGGCGGTGGTGGCGCCGGTGGCGCGGTCATTTTGCCATCTTGCATGGGCATCGGCATATTCGGATTGATACCCGGATTCTGCGCCATGCCGGGCATCGGGGTGGCGCCTGGAATCGGCATCGGCGTAGCAACGCCATTGTTTTGAAACGGCATTGCTGCGCCAGTTTGTGCCGCGACGTCAAGTTTGAGCTCTTGCTGGCCGTTCGGGCCGCCATCGAACATCACTTTGCGATTCTCAATGCGCGCCAGCGTCCAACCGGCGCGCTCACCCGGTAATGGGCGGCCTTCTTGCAGGCGAAAACTTTGTGAGCCATCGGTGCTGCGCAGCATGGCAATTTTCTTTTTTGCGGTAATCACCACGCCAGTAAGCTGCATATTGAGTGGCACTGGTGGGATCACTTTTTCATCTTTTACCGCCGCTACAATTTTTGGCGGTGGAGTGCGATCTTTGCTAAACAAAAAGCGCGTGTTGACTTCTAAATAGTCGGCTTCCGCCGCTAGCGTGTCGCTTTTGACATTGAGCGGCAATAACAAATCTGCATCAATTGGCAGCTTTTCGCCGCTCAAAAATTGATAGCCGGTGCCTATGCCCAACACTTTTTGCAGCACCGAGAAAATCGCCAATAGGCCAACGATTACGCCCAGGCCAACGGTAAGTTTGCGCGTGGTGGAAAGCTTCACGGCTTGGTACCCGCGACCAAATTTGCTGGCGCTTTACCCGGCGTCGGTACGGCTACCGGCCTGATGTAGCCCGATAAATCAAAACGCGCATCCATATTGCCGCCCGCCATCACCATAGAAGAATCCATCACCGGTTTTGGGTAAAGGTTTAGCTCGTCAACGAACAACAGTGGCGTGGTGTTTTCCAGCTCATACATGATGCGGACTAAATCCTCTAAATCACAACTCAGGCGAACCTGGACACTAACGCGCTCGTAAGGTTCCGTGCTGGCGACTTTCAGCGGCTGCGTTGAAAGAATCTGGCAGCGGCTTTGATCTTGCGCTTTTTGACCAAGTACGTCTTTGAGCTTAGTGCTCAAGTTTGCCGCCGCCAAATCGAAGGTGGTTTCCGGCAAGAAATACACGTTATTCGCTTCAAACTGAGTGATTTCTGCTAGCCGCGCTTTGAGCTTTGGGGTTTTTTCGGCTTCTTGGCTAAAGCGCAATTCGCTTTCTTGCAGCTCAGTTAACTCACGCGCGGCGCGCAAATGCCCGCTAAAAAACCAGTGCAGGCAGACGAAATAGAACAGGATCAACGCAATAATGACTAGGCAAATCGCCATGACTTTGCCTTTGCCTTTTTCTGGAAGCAGGGTCATATTCATGGCGTAGTGCTCGGTGGCGCAGCTTCAACCGGCGCAATAGTCGGGGCCGCTACCGGCGTTACTGCTGGCGCAACTTGCTCGGCTTTGGGCTTGATAGCCGCCTCTTCTTTCAAATCGGCTTGAATGGTAAAACGCTCCAACTGTGTGCCTGGATCAGGCTGGATCACGCCTTGAAACTGCGGATTTTGCAGGAACGTCGCGGCTTGTAAAATCTGGATCATTTGATCTGCGCTGGCGGATTGGCCCTGTAATTGCACCGCTTTGCCGACGAACGATATGCGCTCCAGCCAGGTATTGTCCGGCACGATTTTCGTCAACTCCAGCAGCACTTTGATGGTTTCGGGCTGTTTGAGCTTGCGGTCCGCGAGAAAATTCGCGCCGGTAATCGCTTCGCGAACCGTCTTGGCCAGCCGCGCGGTTTCCATGGCTTGTTGCTGGCGCGCATCGGTTTCTGCGCGCAGTTTTTCCAGAGCGTTTTCCCGAGCGGCAAGCGATTGCTGCATGATAAATCCGATCAAACCAATCAGCGCGGCAGCTAAAATCCAACGTACGCGTTTCAATGGATCAGTGCGCGCGCCGCCTTGCGCGGCTTCCGGCAGCAAATTAAAGCCGGCCAGCTGATCGAAGGCGACGCTGCTGCGCGTGTGGCTCAAATCAACCGCTTCAAAATCCAGGCCGGCATCACGCACCGGTTTTAGCGCGGTTTCCAGCTGTACTTTGGGTATAACCACCAAATCGACTAGCAAAATACGAGCGACTTCATCACGTTTGGCGATGCGCCAGTCAAATTCGACTTCGGTGGCTTTAAACGGCGTTTGCCGATCCATCTCGAAAATCAATACTTGTCGTAAATTTTCTTCGGCGGCCAGCGGCAATTGAATACGCTTTCTAAGGATATTTTCACTCGAAAGCGCCAAAATCCGCCGTTCAGTAGGTTCATCATTCAGCGTTTCAAGACGCGAAAGCGAACGCCGCAGCTGCGCTGGATCAGTTAAATCGAGCATGCTTTTGCTTTCAATCACGCGGCCGCGCACGCGTGCAGCCTGAAAGCGCAAAATGCCGCCTTCATCAAGCTGCTGCCCAATGACCAGAAGCGCTGGCTGCTGATTGAGTTTAGCGCTCCATTTGGCTGGCAGCGCGCCCATGAGTTCGTTCCACCACCAGCTTAAGAAAGCCTGGATTGGGCCGCGCGCAAAGCGCGTTTGCAGGCTTTTCAGCGTTTGAGAGAATGATCTAGCCAATGGATGCCGTTCTGAGATTAAAGATTGCCCGGTAAAAATCGGGAGTGCTGGTTTTTAGACTACTGACCGCTGCTGCCATCACGCCAGCGTACAATCCGAAACGGGCGCTGCGCGACACTACCTTGACCGAGCTGTATCACAGCTTTAAGCCCGGCTTTTGCGCCGTTTGGCAACTCGGCTTCTGACTCGATAGTGTACGTCAGGCCGTTACTTTGCGCCAAAAGCGGTTGACCGCCCGGCAGCGAGATGGTTCCTCCGCGCGGTGTGTTCGAGCGCAGCTCAATAAATGCGTCGATTACTTCCTGGCTCGGCGGTTGCCCAGTTTGCTGGGTCAGCAGCGCGCGCAGCACATCGGCCTGAGCAAATGCGCCATTTGGCTGAGTATTGCCTGAGTTGATGGTAATCATATCTTCGAGCTTTAAAAACAACTCGTAGTTCATGCCGAGCACTTGTTGCAGCTCTGATGGCGTCACAAATGGCCGGTTACTCGGGCCATAGCCCAAACCGGCGGCTTCATAGTCATCTTTTTCAGCGCCGTTTGGATTGACTAAATCATCCGGATCGATCCAATCGGCCATCGCAGCGGCCATTTTTTGCGCTTGCAATTTGTCAACACCAACGCTTTGAAACATGGCTTCAAACAGCGGCAAATTAACCACCGAAATATCGATCTTGCCCATATCGTCAACGATTTTGATGGTAATTTTCCCGCCTTCAAAATCGGTTTCATACGGCCTGCCATCGGCAATCCAGCGCAAATCGATGGTCGGGTTGCGAAGCTCAAACACCGCGCGGCTCAAGCCTGATTCAGCGGCATAGCGCGCCTGGGTGGAATTGAGTAAAAACCGCGCCTGCAGGCCTTCGCTGGTGGATGACTGCACAAAGCTGCTGACCAGCACAATCAGCAGCATAATGATCCAAAGCACCATCACCAGCACAACGCCGCGTGTGGGTTTGCGGGGCAAGCCCACACGCTGTTTAAAGCTATTGGAGCGGACTGATGTCATTGCGTCGCTGCTGAATTTGAAAACCGCGCCGTCGGCCGCAGCACATTGGCATCGACCAGCATGGGCACTTCTAATAGCGGCAGCTGCATAGCATTATCTTTATCCGGCTGCCAGTTCACGCGGATCGCGAGCGGCAGCTGCTGGTTATTGCTGACTTTTTCGAACTGGCTATCCCAGTCACTGACTTTGCCGTTGTTATCGACCGTTTTGAAAGAAAATTTGACGCTGGCTAACCCGGAAATGAGCGCGACCGGCTCCTCTTGCTCCAAATCGCCTTCTTCATAATTGTTGAGCATGGCAAAGCGAAAATTCAGTGTATTGCTGCGGCCGCTGCGTTCAACATAAAGCTCTTGCACGTAGGCGCCGCCTCGGCCCAAATAACCCGGCATCGGACCAATCCAGAGCATTCGGTCATCTTCGCCCTCAAATGATCGGCTTGCTTCACCAGGTTTAGCGAGGTTCAACGGCATCATCCGGCTGAGCTGTTTTCGCACAAATTCGTGCGATATACGCGCTCTGGAGCTGGCTTCAATGCGCCGCTCACCCGAGTCCGCCAGCTTGATGCAAGCATCTAAACCGCTGTAGGCCATCAGCATAATAAAGCCGACCAAAGAGGTGGCGAGCAGCATTTCAATCAGCGTAAAGCCCGAACTTGCGCGATTTGATAGGGCAGGGCGCATTAGTATTGACCTTCTTTGAGCATAATGCGCAGCGTGCTGAAGCGCTCCACGCGCTCTTGCTCGCCCCGGCCCCAGCGCACTTCCAATTCTACCCGCAGCAATTGGCCTGCGGTTTCGCCGGTTATGCTGTCGCCAGGGCGATATGGCTGCACGGTTTGGGTGTAGCGGTATACATCATCAAATTGACCCGATTTCACACCGGGCGCAAGCGGCTCGGCAATGCCCAACTGATCCAGCCGGTTTTGCGCCCAGAGCGCCACGTGCCCGACATCGCCCGCGACGCGAACCGTGCGGCTCGCCGTAGCAATGGTTTCCATCAACAGCCCGAACGCAATCGAAAACATGGCGAGTGCTAGCAGCACTTCGATCAGTGTGAAACCTTTTGCGGGGCGGTGTTGCGTTCGCATTAGCGCGCTCTGGCCACTTTGGCGGAGTCAACCAAGCCGATATCGCCAGTCAGCCACGCCACTTGCACGGTCCAGCTGCGGCCATCCACTGAAAGCTTGACTTGCCCCCCAGTCGAGCCACCATCCGGGTAAAAGCGAATCGCACCGGTTTTATCATCCAGCTGCTCTTCGGTGGCGGAAAATAGCTCGATTTCCATCTCTTCGGGCAGTTCTACTGCGTCTTTGCCGGGTACTTGATAGGTTTTCTTTTCCACGTCAAAGATCACCGCTTGGGATTGATGCTGCAAAAGCGCCGCACCGCGCGTGTAGCGCATTGCCGCCATCAAATCCCGGCCTGCACTGGCTACTTTTGCGCTGTCTAAGCTGCCCATCACTTGTACCGCTACAATGGTCGTAATCACCGCCATGATGCCGATCACCAGCAGGATTTCGATGAGGGTGAAGCCGCGGGCGGTTTTTTGACACTTGCTTTTACGTGTAAGTTCTTGAAGCACCTTGAAATTCCCGGCTACCTTATCGTCATTCCCGCGCAGGCGGGAATCCAAGCTCGCCGAACTAACCGTTTGCTGATTGGCGTAAAAACACGAAGATTGCCGTGCTTTTAACCCGGGTGAGAACGCTGACACCTGTACTGGATCCCCGCCTACGCGGGGATGACGAGGTGGGGTGAAGTTGCTTGCAAAACAGTCGACCACCTTATCGTCATTCCCGCGCAGACGGGAATCCAGGCTCGCCGAACTAACCGTCTGCTGATTGGCGTAAAAACACGAAGATTGCGGTGCTCTTAACCAGGGTGAGAACGCTGACACCTGTACTGGATCCCCGCCTTCGCGGGGATGACGAGGTGGGGTGAAGTTGCTTGCAAAATCGACTGCGTTTTGGGCTGAAACATCGGTATCGCTTCGAGCGTGTTCGCTAGTTCTATCGTCATTCCCGCGCAGGCGGGAATCCAGGCTCGCCGAACTAACCGTCTGCTGATTGGCGTAAAAACACGAAGATTGCGGTTCTTTTGAAGTGGTCGAGAACGCTGACACCTGTACTGGATCCCCGCCTACGCGGGGATGACGAGGTGGGGTGGAGCTGCCTGGAAAATCGACTGCGTTTTGGGCTGAAACATCGGTATCGCTTCGAGCGTGTTCGCTAGTTCTATCGTCATTCCCGCGCATGCGGGAATCCAGGCTCGCCGAACTAACCGTCTGCTGATTGGCGTAAAAACACGAAGATTGCGGTTCTTTTGAAGTGGTCGAGAACGCTGACACCTGTACTGGATCCCCGCCTTCGCGGGGATGACGAAGTTGGGCGGGGTTGCCTGCAAAATCGCCAGCGTGCAATTGGTCAGTAATTTGACTCCATAAATCTCGCCATTCTGGGTTGAGTTTTTCAATTAAACGAACTTTCCAATCGCGATTCCATTTTTTCAGTGCCATTTCGCGGTTAATTGCGCTTTCCATCGTTTCGTGTTGCTCAAACCAAACCAGGGTTTTAACCCCATACTGCTTTGAAAACCCATCAATCACGGCTTCACGATGCTGTCCAACGCGGGCTATCAAATCAGACGTCACGCCCAAATAAAGCGTCGCGTTTTTTTGACTTGCGAGCATGTAGACGGCCGGTGCTTTCATGGCAAATTGAACGCAAGCGCGCTTCAGCTACTGCCAATTACCAATATCAGCATTGACATCTGCGCCGCCTTCTTTACGGTCTGCCCCAAATGACATGACATCAATATCCATGTGCTCGCCAGGCGATTTCAATACATATGGCGTACCCCATGGATCTTTGGTTTGGCCTTCCGATAAATACGGACCTTTCCAATTTGGCGCATCGCCGGGTTTGGACACAAGATCTTCGAGTTTGGTCGGTGCGCTGCCGGTATCTAGAAAATAAGTTGCGGCTTTTGCATAAACCATTTTAGTGCCGGTTTTAGCGTTCTTAATATTGGCTTGTGTGCCCTGGCCGATCATATTGACCGCTACCATGGCCGCCAAGAACGCGATAATTCCTACTACTAATAAAATTTCGATTAAGCTGAAGCCGCTTTGATTCGTGCGGTTTGCAATTGACCGATTTAAACGTTGTTTCATAAACACTCCAAAATTATCGAATTTAATTAATTATCAAGCTACCAAACTATTAATGCGCATGATGGCCATAATCATTGAGACGACGATAATGGCAATTAACCCCGCCATTGTAAACGTCAGCAAAGGCACCAGCAGCGCGAGCAAACGATCCACGGTAATGCGCACTTCGGAATCATAGACGTCACTTACTTTCAGCAGCATGTCATCCAGCTGGCCAGTTTCTTCACCCACAGTGACCATCTGGACAGCCAGTTTGGGAAATAGTTTCGTGCGCTGCAAAGCTGCCGCCAAACCGCCGCCGGTTTTGACTTCTTTGCTAGCAGTTTCAACCGCCTGTTGCAGCAAGGTGTTGGTCAATACGTTTTTTGAGATCGATAAGGTCGAGAGCAGCGGCACCCCGTTTTTCAGCAACGTGCCAGCGGTGCGCACTAATCGGGCGGTATCCATTTTCGTCAGCAGATCGCCGACGCCGGGCAGATTCAAAAAACGCTGATCCCAAATCAACCTTGTATCAAAATTACTCATTTGCTTGCGGAAATAATAAGTGCCGAAAATTCCGGCTAAAATAATCGCCCACCAGCCGTAGCGTAAAACCGAGGCGCAGGCCAATACAATCTGAGTCAACAAGGGTAAATCGCCACCGAGTTGATCAAATACTGGCCGCAGTTTCGGCACCAAATAAGTCAGCATAAACATTAGCGTGCCGCCCGCCATTAATAACAATAAGCACGGGTAAATTAATGCCGATACTACGTTCGACTTTAAATCTTTGGTGCGCTTTAGATATTCTGCGAGCTGGCGCAGGGTTTTATCTAAACTGCCGCCCATTTCACCCGCGCGCACCATGTTGACGTACAGCTTGGAGAACACGCCGCCCTGGTTTTCCATCGCCAAAGATAATGACGAGCCGCCGCGCACAGCGTCGCGAATGCGGGTCACCATGCGGCGCATTGCATCGTTTTCCGCCAAATCCGCCAAGATATTGATGGCACGATCAAGTGGCAGTCCGGCCCCCAACAAGTTCGACAGCTGCTCGGTAAACATGCCAATTTGATCTTGGCTGACACCTGATCGGCTCAGCAATAGCCCTCGCAGCGAGCCGCCGCCGCCGTCGGCGACATGCGCTTCAATCGGTACATGGCCTTGTTCTTGCAGCTTGAGCACACATTCTTCGCGGCTGGCAGCGTCAATGACGCCCTGCAAAATTTCGCCGTTTTGGGCAATCGCGCGGTAGCGAAAACTGGGCACTAGCTTTCACTCACAACGCGCAGCACTTCTTCCACCGTGGTCAAGCCAGCAATCGATTTTGCCAAACCGTCCTCATACATCGTGCGCATACCTTCAGAACGTGCCTGCTTTTCCAGTTCGTCCATACCCGCGCGCTGCAAAACCATGCGCTTGAAAGTGTCTGATAACGTTAGGAATTCCATAATCGTGGTGCGCCCGGCGTAGCCTGAGGTGGCGCGCACGTTTGATATCGGCTGATACAGCTCAATCTGCTCGGCATTGCTAAATCGTCGCAGCTGGTGTTCGGCAACCAGCTCAGGCGGCGCAAAATATTTGGTCGCCGAACTCATATCGAGTTTACGCACCAATCGCTGTGCCAGCACGCCGTTGACGGTCGAGGTCAACAAAAAGTCGTCCACGCCCATATCCAAAAGCCGAGTTATTGCGCCGCACGCCGAGTTCGTGTGCAAGGTCGAGAGCACCAAATGCCCGGTCAGCGCCGATTGAATCGCAATACGCGCGGTTTCCAAATCGCGCATTTCCCCAATCATGATGATGTCTGGATCTTGCCGAACGATCGAGCGCAGCGCATTGGGAAAGTCCAGTCCAATTTGCGGTTTAACCTGAATTTGATTGACGCCTTCGAGCTGGTATTCGACTGGATCTTCAACGGTAATGATCTTCACGTCAGGCTGATTCAGCTTTTGCAGCGCGGTGTACAAGGTTGTGGTTTTGCCCGAACCGGTCGGGCCGGTGACCAGCATAATGCCGTGCGGCCGATCCAGCACCTTCAAAAAGCTCGGTAGAAATTCTTGCGTAAAGCCTAAGCTGCCAAAATCTAGCACCAGCGCTTCGCGATCCAAAATACGCATGACCACCGATTCGCCGTAAATCGTCGGCGCGGTCGAAACGCGCAAATCCAGCTCTTTACCCTGCACGCGCAGCATAATCCGGCCGTCTTGCGGCAGTCTGCGCTCGGCGATATTAAGTTTCGCCATAATTTTGATGCGCGATATCACCGCAGCGGTAGACGAGCTGGGCGGCGATTCCACTTCGTGCAGCACACCATCGATGCGATAGCGTACTTTTAGGCGGTTTTCAAACGGCTCAATATGAATATCTGAGGCGCGCTGCTCAACCGCGCGCTGCATGACCAAGTTCACCAGTCGAATCACCGGCGCTTCAGAGGCTAAATCGCGCAGATGCTCAACGTCATCTTCGCTGCGGGTGGCGTTTTCGTCCAAGTTTTCGACAATCGTGCCCATCGCTGAGCGGCCCTGGCCATAGTAGCGCTCAATTAAATCGTCAATTTCCGAGCGCAGACCAATTTTCGCCACCACGTTTTTGCCCGTGGCCATGCTCATCGCGTCCATGGCAAAGCGATCTAGCGGATCGGCGACGACGACTTCAATATCCGACTCGTTTAGCGCTACTGGGCAAATATGGTGCTGCTTCAAAAAGCGAATCGACAAGCTTAAATCGCTCGGTGGCTGATCCGGCGCATCCTTGCTACTGAGCAGTGCAAAACCGAGTACCTCGCCGGTGGCTTCGGCCATGTCTTTTTCAGATGCCAGACCGAGTTTAGTCAATAAACCGGTCAAGCTGGCTTCGTTGCCTTCTTCGAATAGCCGTTTGGCGCGCGTCAAGTCGGATTCACGCAATCGACCGCGCCGCATGAGTAGCTCGACGATTAGTTCCTCACTCGCGGCAATATCCACGCTGCGAATGTCATTGCTGACCGTCATCGCGTTCAAGAGATTTTGTCCTCAGCCTTGGCTTCCGGTGCATCCGGCATATGCGTCATGACGCTGGGTGCTGGCTCGTTTTCATCGATGATGTCTTCAAATTTGTCGGCCATGATGAGTTGCTCAATAAACCGACGATTTAACACGCACCACAGAATGACCGGCGTAATGGCCGGGATTATCAAGTACGAAAACTGATAGGCAAACGCGACGAACTCAGGGTTCAAACCGGCGTCGCTAATCAGCTTTGCGCCTTCCGGGCCGGATTGAAAGCCCATTTTGACAATCGATTCCCAGATCACGCCGTTCGCCTGCACCAGCCAAATGACGACCGCTGCGATAGCGATTTGTATGGCGCGCTTGCCGATGCTGATCGGTGTAGCAAGCGATAAACCGGCCACTACGGGTAAACCGTAGCCATAAATCATCGGGTTGACGGTCATGACCGCGCCGACTTTGCGCCCGCCGGCTTGCGCCAGCGTTTCTGCATCAACCGGCAACGTGGTAATCCAGTCAATCGCGTATTTGTTCATCTCGACACCTTTGAAAACCTCGGGGAGCCAGTTAAACAGAATCGTTTTGGCAATCGCGACCACTGGTAGCACCAGCGTTTGCGCAAAAGCGAACCAAACGAAAAAAGCCAGCGGCAAAAATAGCGCGGCAGCAAGTATGAGCGAACGAATAGGGCCAAACATCGAGGTAGCGACAGCCTAAAAAGTTGAACAATTAGCCGCACATGATAATGGATGCAGGCGCTGCAAAGTGCGTAGATAGCGGGCAAAAGTTCACTTCGATATGGTGGGTTAACGGGTGAAGACGCGCTTTCGGTGGAATCGGCAGAGCTTCTGATGCCCTTATCGTCATTCCCGCGCAGGCGGGAATCCAGGTGCGCCGAGCTATCGGTTAATTAGTTTGGTAAAAATGCGCCGATTTCGGTGCTTGTAGAACCCGAACGAATTGTTGACACCTGTTCTGGGTTCCCGATTTCGCGGGAATGACGATAAGGCAACCGTGTACGCGTGAGGCATCGTCAGTGCCTACTTCACTACCGTAGCGCGAGTTTATTTGCTTGGTTCAGCTCAGCGCACAATTGATTTTGCAGGCCATTTAGCCCCACCTCGTCATTCCCGCGCAGGCGGGAATCCAGGTGCGCCGAGGTATCGGTTAATTAGTTTGGTAAAAATGCGCCGGTTTCGGTGCTTGTAGAACCCGAACGAATTGTTGACACCTGTTCTGGGTTCCGGCTTTCGCGGGAATGACGAGGCGGCGCTAACTTAAGGGCAAACCCCAGGCGAAAAAAAACCACCCGGTTTGACGCGGGTGGTTTTAGATATCGAAACGCGATTAGCGTTTGCTGAACTGGGTTGCGCGACGAGCGCCGTGCAAACCGACTTTCTTACGTTCGACTTCACGTGCATCACGCGTCATCAGGCCTTCTTTACGCAGTGCGGGTTTCAGTGCATCGTTATAATCAACAAGTGCGCGTGACAAGCCGAGGCGAATCGCGCCGGCTTGGCCAGATGTGCCACCGCCGAGTACGGTTGCCATTACGTCAAACTTGTCGCCCATGTTGGAGATTTCGAGCGGCTGACGAACCACCATGCGGGCGGTTTCGCGAACGAAGTACTCGCTGATGTTGCGGCCGTTGATGATGATGTTGCCGCTACCTGGGCGCAAAAACACGCGTGCGGTAGAGGACTTGCGACGGCCAGTGCCGTAGTTTTGCTTTAAAGCTGCTGCTGCTGCCATGGTGGCGTCCTTTTGTGTGTTACAGGCTCAGCGCTTGCGGCTGCTGGGCGGTGTGCGGGTGATCGGTGCCGGTATAAACTTTCAGTTTACGAAGCATGTCGCGGCCGAGCGGGCCTTTCGGCATCATGCGGCGAACGCCAAACTCAATCGCGCGATTGGCAAACGGGCCAGCGAGCACTTCTTTCAAAGGCACTGACTTGAAGTTACCAATGTGGCCGGTGAACCGGTGATACATCTTATCGTTGAGCTTGTTGCCGGTAACGGCAATTTTCTCGGCATTGATGACAACGATATAGTCGCCGGTGTCAATGTGTGGGGTGTAGATCGTTTTATGCTTACCACGAAGCCGGAGGGCGATAGCCGAACACAGACGGCCGAGCGTTTTGCCCGAAGCATCTACGACGAACCAGTCGCGTTGAACAGTTTCATTTGAAGCGCTGATGGTTTTCATAACCAGAACAATTCCTTTTGTACGGGCATTAAATTAAGACGCCGGACGGTAACAGTGGAGTGCTAAGCATGCAAGCAAGGCGTGCTGCGCATGAAAAACGATTCACGTTTTGGTGGGCTCGATTGATGCAGCCGGTGAAGATAGGGGAAATCAGCTAGTAGGTCAAAGCAAAACATGCGGTTTACTAACGCAAATTGAGCTGGCCCTCAAACTGCTGCATAAATTTTTCGGCAATTTTGACCCCCGAATAGGCTTTTAAAACATCGTAAATCTTGCGGGCAATCTGTTGCAAGTCGGCGAGTGATTCTGCAGATTGAATTCTACCAACCGCGTGGGCGCCGTCTGCACCTAAGGCGCTGCTGACAAATTGGATCATGTTGCCTTTAATGTCGCTTAGCTGATTCAGCGCCTGGCTGTATTGCGCTTGCGTAGCAAGGTAGGGCGACGCTGCAGGCGGCTCCATCCTTTGCGGCTCAGGCGCTTGATAGGCAGGCCGCGCTGGTGCCATTGGCGCGCTTACGGCCGGCCGGCCTGCGCTCGCGCGGGTAATAAATCCGTTGTCTTCTAAAAAAATGATCGGTGCGGACGAGCTTCGCAGCGCGACGCTCACCTGCCGAAGCATTGCAAACGTGCGCCGGCCATCAATCAGCAGCAGCAGTGAGCGCAAATCGTTCGGTAGCCCAAGCGTACGGCGCAGCACTTCATCATTGCCAACTTCGGTTTTAGTGAAAACGGCGCTGTCATCAAGGCCGTTATTGCCTAAAATTTCATTCATGGAGTTTTACTCATTACGTAATCCTTGACTCACTTTTTTCGGGTTGTCTGGCAATTTGGGTGTGCACGCCGTTAGCGCGCCAGTGTTTCGACCACCGCTGAGTAGAGCCGATCACCCACCGGCTTGGTAGCGTAAAGTCCGATAAGGTCGGTGAGTTTAGCTAACATCATCAGCAAATCATCGGTTGATTGCGCTTGCTGTACGCGCTGCGAAGACAAATTACCTTCAGAGCCCAGATGGGTTTGTAACGCATTAATCAGAAGGTTCTTCGCGCTTTGAAAATTGCCGAGTTGCGCCGGGTCGGGCTGTACCAGTCGAAGCGGCGGCGCTCGCGGTGGCTCGGGCTCAGGCATGGGTTTGCTGGTACTCCAATTGACCGGCACTTGCACGACGGGCCGTTGCCCGGTGCGGTTCGCGGCGGCCATCACGTCCATGCCATAGGATTGCTCGTCTAAGGATTCGCCGATAACTTCGATAAACCCAGCGTTCAACAATTCTTCCAAACAGCTGTGATTGGCGCGCACCGCATCGCTAAGTCCAGCCAGCCTTGCCACATCGCGCCTGCCATCCACTAAAACCAGCACCAAACGCAGAGCGCTCGATAGCCCCAAGGTTCTTGAGGTCAGTTCAAGCTTTCCTAGGTCGGTTTTTTGAAATATCAACGAATCAAGCATCTGGATGGCATTACCGCATAATTAAGCTTTCACAGTATGCGGCGCTCAAAGGCAAAACAAGCCAATGCCAACGTTACGTCACAATTTTTTCCTGAATTGACTTTATTTCACATTGCTCGATATTGCGATAGTTTTATTACAACTCCGCTCAACAATAGTTTGCCTAAATTTCACTTAATTTTCATGCTTTTATAGTCACCTTAGCTGATCAATTTAGCGCGAGCAAAAGCTTATGGTCGGTTTCACATTAGTGACGCAGTACATGTTTTTAGTGACCTTTTTAGGAATGGCGAGCGCCGCAATTTATTTTTTTATGGAGCGCGATTCGCTCGCGGTTGAATTTCGCTCAACCGCAACGGTTGCTGGAATCTATTGTTCTATTGCGGCGTTTATTTACTACCAAATGCACCTACAAGTTGGACTCGATGGAAACCCTGCATCCATACTGAATTTCCCAACCGAGTTTCGCTATGTTGACTGGTTGATTACCACGCCGCTTATGTTAGTTAAGTTCGCACTATTACTACAATTGACTGACGATAAACGCGGTCTGCTGTGGATTATGGTCGCGGCTGACATGATTATGATTATCACGGGTTATTTTGGCGAGCGATTACTCAACACGGGCGGCGCGACCTTCGAAGTCTGGACGCTTTTCGCCCTCGGTTGCCTTGCTTGGCTATTCTTGTTATTCATCATTTTCAGCTCTTTGACCGAGTTTTCACGGGATAAAGTTGCGCCAGTGCGCAAGGCATTCGGAAAAATGCGTTTGTTCATTGCGGTTGGCTGGGCCATTTATCCAATCGGCTACATGGTTGCCTGCTTCAGTGATGAGGCGGGCTCCAAAATCGCTCGCGAGCTGATTTATAATTTTGCGGATTTGATCAACAAAGTAGGTTTAGGACTGGTGGTAGTGACCGCTGCGAAGGAAATCTCACGCGACGCACAGATTCGCGATGCCATGCGCCAGATTTGATTAGCGATCTACCCGAATAGTATTGGTCGAAATTCGGTAAAGCACGGGCGAGTTCATTCGAACTCGCCCGTTTTCGTTTACGCAGTTGGTTTTAAGCAATTGTTTACAGGATTTTAACCGGCTCGACACCATTGAAGCGGTGCGATCTATTAAGTTCAATCGTTAAGAGAGTCAGGAAAGTGCCATGGAATTTCTAAGTTATGACAGCGTTGATTTAGCAGATGTGCTGCCGCGCATCCCGCGCAAAGGCCGCGATCGCATGCAGTTCGGCATTATTGAGCTGGATTATCAAGGCGTTGTTGTAGCTTATAATATGGGCGAAGCGAAAATATCTGGTCGAAACGCCCGCGATATGATTGGTAGGAATTTTTTCACTGATATTGCGCCCTGTACAAAAACGCCTGATTTTTACGGCCGATTTAAGGCTGGCGTGCAAAAAGGCTCCATGAGCGCCCGGTTTGACTTCATTTTCAACCATGAAATGGATCCTACTGCGGTTCGCGTAACGATGATGACCAGCAATATTGATGGCATGGATCGGGTGTTGCTTTTGATTCGAATTCTTCCTGCGGAAGAGCGCGAACGCGCGCAAATTGATCGCAGTAAGCTCAATGCAATTGATCAAGCGCGCGCCGAGCGCGCCAAACAAGCAGCCGAAATAGAGCTGCTACCGATTGTAAAGCCCGAACCGAATCGCGCGCAGAGCACTGCGCCGAGCGTAAATAGCGCGGCAGCCAGTCGCGCGCAAATTTCAACACCTGAGCCAACGCGCGAGCGAGTGTCTGAGCGCGTCCCAGAAATTGTCGCTGCGAAACCTCAATCGCCTCGGCCAATAAATTTAACGCTGGATTTGCTCGAATCCATCGCGGCGCAAAAGTCTAAGTTTCAAGTGACTGAGCCGATATTGACCAGGGCCAGAGCCGCCAGCGCGGCGCTCGATAAAGCGATTGCCGAAGGCGAGCCGATTTACGGCATCACCAGCGGATTTGGGCCGCTGCTCAATGAACCTGCACATAGCGACTCAGACTTACACCAGCGCAGCCTATTGCGGCATTTGGCATGCGGCGTGGGTAAGCCGTTTAGCGTAGCTCAAACGCGAGCTGCCATGGCGGCGCGTTTGCAGACTTTGCTGCAAGGCCATTCTGGCGTGTCCGACAAACTGATCATGACGCTCAAGCAGATGCTTGACGAGGGCGTAACGCCCATTGTGCCGCAGCTCGGCACCGTTGGCGCCAGTGGCGATTTAACTCCGCTGGCGCACATGGCGCTTGCCATGGCGGGCGAGGGCGATGCGATGTTCGGGCGCAATCGCATGTCTGCTGCGGGTGCATTGAGCGAATGCGGTATTGCGCCCATGTCGTTCACTCGTAGAGATGCCTTAGCGCTAGTCAACGGCTGCTCGTTCTCCAGCGCGATTGCCGGGTTAAACGGTGCGCGCGCACGGCGCATGCTGCGCTGGGCGGTTTTGATTGGCTCGGCTTATTCCCAAGTGTTTTGTGGCTTCGAGCAAGCGTTGTCACCGCTTTTGGCAAAGGTACGCCCGCACATGGGGCAAATTTCCATTCGAGAAGAATTAGCGAGGCTAGCCAAAGGCAACACCCGAACAAAAGCTAAGCCGGATGTGGGTGTGCCGCCGCACGATGTCTATACGATTCGCTGCCAATCCCAGCTTTTTGGCGCAATTTTGGATGCGCTAGATCATCATGATGGCACGGTCGAAATTGAGCTCAACAGCGTCTCAGACAATCCTATCATCGATCCAGATACTGCTGAAGTGGTGCATGGTGGTAATTTCTTTGGTCAACACGTTGGCTTGGTGAGCGATTATCTGCGCATTGCGCTGATTCAATGGGGCCAGTGGTGCGAACGCGCGGTCGCAAGATTGGTAGATCCATCGCTTACCAGTCAAATTTCCGGCTTGCAGCCGCAGCTTAGAGGCACTGATCGCAGCAGCGGTTTTATGGGCGCGCAAGTAACCGCAACGGCTCTGTTAGCCGAGCTTAAAAGTGCCGCGTTAGCGGGCTCGGTGCAGGGCGTTAGTACCAACGCGAACAACCAAGACATCGTGCCGATGGCGACCATGAGCGCGCGCCACACTGGCGATGCGCTAGAGCATTTGGCGCTGTTACAGGCGATTTGCGTATTAGCGCTGTGCCAAGCGATTGATCAAACGAAGGCCGGCGATACCGATTCGCAGGGCCAATATAGCCCGGCGATTTTAGCGCTACATGGCAGAATCAGAGAGAATATTCCAAAGCTCGGCAATGATCGCAGCATGAGCCAAGACATCCAGCTTGTCGCCAGCATGCTGAGCCATCAAGAACCATCTGGGGAGATGGAGATTTACTTTTTTTAGGTGATTCACTATGCCAACAATTATTGTCAAAAATTTAGCGAAATCGTTGCATAAGAAGATAAAAGAGCGATCAAGGAAAAACCAGAATTCGATCAATCAGGAAGTTTTGGCTTTGATTGAAAAAGCGGTTGCTGAATCTGTTGAGCAGGTTCGTAAAGCCAACATCGATTACCTAGCTGCCATTTTTGCAGCAGGTGATCAGATGGCACTAGACGGTGTGGACTTCCGCACATGGGCAGCGACTAGTCGCGATGTTTGGGGTCGTGTTTGATGCGCTTGCATATCGGATTTTGATCCGCACCGATGTCCGGCACTTGCGCATGCTCAAGCTATTTCCCACGCGCATTCTTTACCCGCCTCCGTGCTCGGCAGCACCGGTCCAAAGCGATAGCTCAGCGGCAGCTCAGCGGTTTGCAAATGCACACCCGCAAACACACGCAGCTGCACTTCATCTATGGCATGCGGGCACACGATAAAGGCGTGTAGACGCGCGTTTGGATCAGCTTCTGGCAATTTTCGCAAGCGCACCTGCGCAATGCCAGGAAATAGCGCCAGCGTTTGCTCAATTGCATCTAAATGCACGTTTTGGCCGGACACTTGCAGCACGCGATCAAGCCTGCCTTTTACTATGAAGCGATTGTCAGGCTGGCGCTCAATCAAATCCGGCGGCTGAATGATCGATTCGATAGCGGAGCCGGTATCCATCAGCGCGCTGGTGTCGCTATTCTTCCATCGATAGCGACTTAGCAGCGCAAACCCGCTATCTGATTCGCGCCAGCCTATGCCTGCGGTTTCAGTTGCGCCGTATAGCTCAATCAATCGCACCCCAGCGCGCTTGGCCCGCTCGAACAGCGCGCCGGGAAGCGCTTGGCCTGAGCTAAGCCCCACGATTGCATCAGGAAAACCGGCGCTTTTCTGCTCAACGCTATTGGCAAAAGCAGGGCGCCAAAATGCGGGCTGAGCGATCAACGCATCACCTTGTTTAAGCTGCGCGCGCAGCATGGCCGGAGCGACCGCGCGCAGATGCAGCGCGGGCACGTCAAGTACGGAAGGCAGCAGTACGCCGAATAAATAGCCATAAATATGATGCGCGGGCATGATGCTGACCACGCGCTGGATTACGTTCCCACCCGTTTGCACAATCGCCGCCACTTCACGCACTTCCGATTGCAAATCAGCAAGGCGGTGCAAAATCCAGCGGCGCTGGCCAGTCGAACCCGAGCTCTGAAACCACAGGACAGGCGATTTTTCTGCGGCAAAGCTGACAAACTTGCACCATGCCCCAAAATGCTGCCCCAAATTGCCATGCTGCTGCGCGTATTCATTCAAGGCGCCGGAGTCTTCAGCGTCGAGCGCCAAATACAGCGCACTCGCCAGTTCAACTAGCTCGATTGAGTCAATATCGGCTGAGCTTCGATCCAGGCGCATTTGATCGGTAAACGCTCCTGGTGGAGTGTATAGCGGGCGTAATTGGCGCATTTGGCTAGATATGAAATCAGCAAGCCAACAGGCAACCAGATCAGGGTGATGAAACCAATGCATTCTATTCTTACTCAAATGATTCCACTGATGATAGCGATTTAGGAAGCTAGCGAAGTAAGTCAAATGTGAGTGCTCGTAAAGCTTTTTCCTGCACACGCGAAATCGCAGGTTGCAAAGGTAAACTCAGCCGATTCGTTAACCCAACAAGGTCGTCTATGAACATTGCACTGCTTCTGGTAGCCGCTCAGCTGAGCGCTGACTCGCCGCAAGGCAATGCTCCAGCCGCTGAAAAAACGCTAGATGCCATCGTTGTGAGCGCCAATCGCGAACCTGCGCCGGATTTAAAGTCTAGTGTAAGCGTCGAGAAAATCAGTGCTGACGCGCTTGCTAAGGCCAACATCGTGCGCGCTAGTCAGCTAAGCGAGCTGTCATCCGCGCTTACTCAGCGCTCAATTTTTGGTGCGAGCGCGCCGCAGTTTTTCATACGCGGCGTTGGCAATAACGATATCAACCCGAACGCGAATCCGGGTATTGCCGTGTATCTGGGCGATAGCTTTATTGCATCCCCCATCGGGCAAAACTTGGCGCTGTTTGATATTGAAAGCGCTGAAATTCTAAAAGGCCCGCAGGGAACGCTGTTTGGCCGTAATGCGACTGGCGGTGCGCTGGTGCTCAATCCGCGCAAACCGGGTGAGCTATTTTCCGGCGAACTGGCTGCTGGTATCGGCGAATTTGGCTTGCGCGAAACCCACTTTGCAGTCGATTCGGGCAAGTTAGGCGCTTTGGCCGCGCGCGTGGCTGGCTTTGCCCGCAGCTCGGATGGCTTTGTGAAAAACACACTGACCGGTGGTCGCGAAAGTGATGAGGAAGCTCATGGTGTCCGCGTCAGCCTTGATCTGCAAACCGGCGGCTATTGGCGCGCCAATTTGATGTTGGATCACAGCAAAAATCGCGCAGGCATGCGCGCGCATCAGGGCTTGGGGCTTTTTGATCCTAGCGGCTTTGCCAACCCAGGCCCAACTGGCCCTAACTTGCGGCCTT
Source organism: Rhodanobacteraceae bacterium (assembly GCA_031422315.1). Classification (GTDB taxonomy): domain Bacteria; phylum Pseudomonadota; class Gammaproteobacteria; order Xanthomonadales; family SZUA-5; genus JANNYA01. The sequence goes on along the minus strand of JANOQN010000019.1, from coordinate 31,269 downwards.
GTGCGCTCGAGCGCGTGTTAGCAAGCGAATGCGTCAATGCACTGGGCTATCAATACAGTGCTGATCCTTATTCCGAAGGCTATGATCGCCAAGATCGTGAACATGTCGATGCCTCAGGTATTTCTTTAACGCTGCGACGTGAGGCCGACTTCGTTTTCGAGTCCATTAGCAACTATCGAGCGGCCGATCGAGAAGTTTTCGAGGACACCGATGCCAGCCCACTCAGTATTATTGCGCTAGATTTTTTAAACGACAGCTGGGCATTCACGCAAGAGCTGCGGCTATCGCATGCCTATGACGGCGGTAGCTGGCAAGCCGGTGCATTTGGATTGGTTGAGGAATTAGACACTACGAATCGCTATGACACTTTAAGCCAGCTGCGCGCACTTGGCGTGGGCTTCATTCCTGATCCCAATTTGTTTTTCTTTGGGCCGTTTCGACTGAGTCAAAGCTACGCACAGCGCACTGAATCGCTGGCCGTTTTTGCGCAGTGGGATACTGAGCTGAGCGATAAGCTGACTGCAACGCTCGGCACCCGCGTTACCGATGAATCGAACGAGTTCAGCACACAAACGCGCTTCAATGAAGTGATTGCGCAGCCGATTTTATCGCCGCTGCGCGCCGGTAAATCGAGTGATACTGCGTTTTCATGGCGCGCCGCACTCGCGTATGAGATCGAGGAAGGTCGGCTCCTCTATGCCAGCGTCAATCGCGCGTTCAAATCCGGGTATTTCAACGGCGGCGCGCTGTTTCCTTTTGATGCGATTGGCCCGGTTGATCCAGAGTTTTTGTTAGCGTACGAGGCTGGCATCAAGTGGCGTGCAAGTGATCGCTTAGAAGCCAAAGCCAGTGCCTTTTTCTATGATTACAGCGGCTTGCAAGACTTTACTTTGCGCCCATCGCCGCCGCCTACCCGCCAAGTGCTAGACAGCGCCGATGCCGATATTCGCGGCCTTGAATTGAGCGCGCGCGCCGCGCTGCCGGCTGGGTTTTCTTTTGATGCGAGCCACTCATTGTTGGATACCAAATTTGTCGATTTCATAGATGCCAACGGCGTTCAACGTTCGGGCAACCGATTGACCGCATCACCCAAACAAGCAGCAGTTGCTGCGTTTAATTGGCAAGCTGGTGTCAGTGAAAATTGGGTGGCGTCCGCGAGCGTGCGGGCGAACTATCGCAGCTTGATCTATTTTGATAACACCAACAGCGCGCTGCTCAGCTCGCCGAGACGCACAATCGTCGGCGCCGATTTGGCGCTAAGTAGTGCGCGATCTGGTTTGACGGTGCGGCTAACCGCGCGCAACCTAGGCGATAAAGCGGTATTGGTGGACGCGCTAAACATAGCGGAATACGGTTTTTTACAGCAGACCTACGATCCGCCACGGCAGCTCGGAATGAGTGTAGAGCAGAGTTTTTAGTGGGCGATGCATTTTCAATTTGCGCTAGCATTCGCGAAGCCACTTTTTAGTACCACGATCCCAACTGCAAGCAGCCAAAAATGCAGGGCAGTACTCGACACTGAGACGCTGATGAGCGAAACACCGAACAATTCAGCGGCTTGAAAGCCGACCACCGCAGCGACGGCAAATCCGCTATAACCAAGCCAACGTGGCAGGCTGCGCTGCGTTACGATCAATGCCGAGACGACCAGTAACCAACTGGCAGCAAAAAGCGAAACGCCTAGGTTTTCGCCAATCGCGCCGCCCCATGCGTTAACTGCACGTTGCGCAACATCAATGGCGGCGGTTGTGGTTGCATCGGCGTTTTGGCGCAACTGGGAAAGTTCGGTGCTTGCAGTCAGCCAGCGAATGATGCCGATGCAGCGTGCCAATGCCGATGCACAGGCGAGCGCCACCGCTGAATTCACCGCAACTGCAACGCCCGCGCTGATGTTGGCTTTGCGTACCGCCAGCCAGGCAATCGCCGCACCGACTGCGGCAAACAGCAAGGAATAGGCCAGATAAATGCCGTAGCCCAAGCGCACCTGTGGCAAATTTTTGCCGATCAGCGGAAGCACTTGATCAGGCGGAAAATCTAAGCTCGCGGGCCAACCGATGGCAGCACCGAGAATGGCCATGGGTGCGAAAATGAGCAGTGATTCCAACACGATCAAGCCGCCCGCGGCGAGCACTGTTTTATCGTTAGACATGGTTTATTCCTTTGTTAATCAATGAATTGCCTAAGCTGCGCGAAAGCGCGCTCGACAAAGATGTGTGGGTAAAATTGGGCAGCAGTGCTTTAAACTGTTGCCCATCAATTCGATGCGCCTGATTCCATAAGTAGCGCATTTGCAGCACGCCCCGAAGATCTGCAGAAAACCAGCTGCATAGACCTACAAACCACCAAGGTATGCCAGTAACTTTGAGCGGCTGCCCGGCGATGCGCGCTAGCGCATGCGTTAGTTCAGCGCCGGTCAAATCGAAACCCGGAAAACCGACCGAAAAAACTTGCGGCAAGTTCTGGCGCCGTGCAGCCAATGCCACCATGGCGTTTGCAAGATCAGGCAGATAGGCCCAGGCGTGTGATTGATCCATAGGCCCCGGATAGGCCAACTTGCCCTGCGCTAAGTTCACTGCAATATGGCTATCGAGCCATCCGCCAGATTGGGCTCCGTCATTGCCGCCAAAGAAATCACCCGCCCGTAAAACGACGGTTTTAAAGCCATCCACTGCGCTGCGCCGTGCGTAGGTTTGCTCCATCTCAAAACGCAACCGGCCCAGCGCGCTGCTGGGCGCAGCCCGGGTTGACTCCGATAGCACGGGCGGCATGGATTTGCCAAAGTGATAGACGTTACCAGGCAGCATGACGGTGCAGCCGGTTTGCCGTGCGGCAGTCGTTACTACGTCGGTAAGCCTTGGCGTCAGCTTTTCCCAGGATCCGTACGGCACGTTAAGTGCATTGACAATCACGTCGAAGCCGCGGGTTGCTGCAGTGACTGCGCTTTGATCCAGTGCATCGCCGCAGATGCACTCCAAGTGATTCAATGATGGCCCTTGATAGTGCGCTCTGACAAACGCTCGAACGCGCCAGCCGTTGCTATGAAACGCGGCAAGCACCGCTTTTCCAAGCCGTCCATTGGCACCCAGGACGACGACCGAACCTTTTTCTGTCGATGGGTCTAGCTCAAATAACCTAGCCACGAATTAGAATCTCCAACCCAGTCCAAAGCCTGCCGATACTTGGTTTTTATCGCCCTCGAATTCGACAATCGGGCTATCGGCATAATCACCGATTAAGCGTGCGGCTTTAACAAATCCAAAAATGGACCAACGTTCGCTCACGTCATAGTTAACGCTCAAGCTAAGCGCGCTGTCTTTAGTGCCACCATCAACTTTTGCCGCAGGTAATCCGCTCGCTCTGGCACCGGCAGCGCTGACCGAGAAATAGGTATCGGCGTAGTCGTCATTGGCAAAACCGATGCTAGTCGCTGCCGTGATTGCCAATCTTTCGTTGACGCGCATGCGGTAGCTTGTGGCAAATTCGCCGATAGTGCCATCGTGAGTATCCGAAACATCTTTTAACGCTTGTAGCGAGAAGCGCAATACATCGCCGTCGTTAAATACGTCAGCAAGGTTGTAAGCGGCAAATACGCCCGCTTCAAAGGCATCGTCAATCTCGCCTAATTTGCGTACGCGCAGCGGTTCGATCTCGTCGTCGCGGCCGAAAGTAAGGTTGACCACTGGCCCAAACTCGAAGGCTGAGTGATTCAAGATATTGAACCGGCCATTGGTGCCGTCCCAAGCCACATAGCGATTGCCCCAGCGCATGCTGGCCGCGATCAGCGGCTTGGTTGATTGATCTTCGGCACCCTCAAATTCGGGAATGCTAACCGCGCCAACAATCACGTAATTCGTAAGCGCTTCGACGTTATTTTGAGTTTGGGCGAACCCGTATTGGGATGCGAATAACGCGGCAAATACGCCAATTTGAGTTAATCGAAACTTGCGCAAAATTGCTTTCATATGCTTGATCCAAAGTCAGTGGAAAAGCCCACCCCAGAAAGATCGCATGCATCAAAGTTGAAAGTAACTGGCTAAAAATGCAATATAGTCTTTCATATTTGGATATAACGATATGGGCCAGCGTCGTTTCAAATGTGGCAGCCGCTCGTTCAAACTGCCCCACTAAAACACAAAGCTTGCCACGCTACTTTTAGTGCGATTTTCACAGCGGAGCCAATCAATGAACCACCTGGACTGGGCACTCGTGCAGTCATTTGCCGCGGTCGCCAAGCATGGCTCTTTGGCCGCTGCGGCGCGCAATACCGGTGGCAGTCAGCCGACCATGAGCCGGCATATTTCGGCGCTTGAAGAATCCCTTTCCGTGCGCCTGTTCGAACGCACTGGCACCGGGCTAGTACTGACGCAAACCGGTGTAACGCTTTACGAACAGGCGCGTTCGATGCAAGACGCAGCGCTCCGTTTGTCGTTAGCCGCCGCCGGTCAAGGTGAAGTATTGGCGGGCCCCATTCGAATCACCGCGAGTGAGGCAATGTCAGCGTGGGCGCTTCCCGATGTTCTGACCCGCTTGCGCATCAGCGAGCCAGAGATCGCGATTGAGCTGGTCGCCTCCGACCAAACCGACAACTTGTTGCAACGCGAGGCCGATATCGCAGTCCGTATGTTTAGGCCTACCCAAACTGAGCTGGTCGCAAAGTCGGTCGGCAAAATTACCCTCGGCATGTATGCCACGCCTGCTTATATGGCGCACGCTGGCGTGCCGCAAACCATGGCCGATTTACGTTTGCATAGCGTGATTGGTGATGATCGTTCGACGCAAATATTGGACGGCTTTCGGGGCGCTGGGATCGACGTGCAGCGCGAGTTTTTCCACTTTCGCTGTGACAGCCACGTGGTGCGATGGCAAATGGTGCTTGCAGGTTACGGCATTGGCTTCACGCATAGTGATATGGGCGATGCCGAACCCAAGGTGATACGCCTGCTGCCTGAAGCGCCGCTGCCGCAACTACCGATCTGGTTGACCGCGCACGCGGAATTGCGCACCAGCCGACGCATTCGCCGCGTTTTTGATTTTCTTGCTGCTGAATTGACGGCAAAATTCTTCCGTTGAGTTACCACTAGTCAACTTAACTATGGCTATGCGCTATTTCCCACTTGCGTACGCAGCCAACGCAGTGAACAAACCCGCGTGAAAATGCTGCCGCGTCTCTATTGCGCTATCGCACAAAGCGGGGGCATTCAGCGCTAAGTGCTGTGCTCCGGCTAAGGTAGTGACCCGTATTTTCCGGTTCGAGAGTTGATTGAGTCGCGCACGCACCATTGCTGTTGGTGTGGCATCGTCAAACTCAGAGAAAACGAGCTGCGCAAAACCTGGGTAACGCTGCCAAATTTCCAAGGGTTCGAAATCCGTTGCCAAGGTTTGATACCAAGCGGCCTGCTCGTTTCCCTGCGGCTGAATTAAGCCCTCAGATCCTGGAAAAATCCAATCGGCGATAGATGTGTTTGCGCGCGCGCTGGCGGTAAGGCAATCTAATGCCGGGCTCAGGCTAGGATTTGCCAACGCATCAAAAAAAGCGCGCTGTTGGCTAAGTGCGAGTTCGATATCCGAATCAGCGATGTTCGCGCACTGCATCTGGACGCGGGTGTTGTAGATGTTTTGCTCTGCAACACTCAACGCTGTGCCCGCCGCGCCCAGCAAAAATACCCGTTGGATCGCGCGCTCGCGACTAGCTTCTACTAATGTAATAGCCTGCGCCACTATCCAGCCGGCCTGGCTTGAACCTGCGAGCCCAATCTGCGCGTGTCGAATTTTGAAGCGATCTGCCAGTACATCGCGCGCAGTTAATGCGTCTTGCGCCAGCTGTGGAAAGCCTTGCCGGGTAAAATCGCCACCTGATTGCCCAACGCCGCGCTTGTCATAGCTCAGCACGATTTCGCCGTTGCTTGCTAGCTCATCTGCCATCACCGCAATAATGCTGGCATAACCCTGCCGATCTTGCGGGCCGGAGCCGTGCACCATTACGCTGGCTTTTCCGCTTGTAAGCATTGGCACATAGAGCGTGCCCGCAAGCGTTGTGCCGTCAGCGCTTTTAAAGCTGAGTGTTTCGGTGCGATATGGCGTGTTTCGCTTTGCCAGTGTAACGGTGGATGAAGATTTTCCAACAAGCGTTTGGCGAGTAAGCGTGAGCGTTCTTCCGGCTTCATCGAAAGCAAACTGATCCTTACCCGTGTTGGTAATGACGGTATCACCCGCTACCCAGTTAAGCCCACTTTCGCGCGTTAGACCGCGCCATTGCTGCGCGCAGGTATCACGTAGGAACAGCCGCCACATGGATTGGGTGACGACCCACTGGCAGCCATCGTCTTTTAGGTATCGCCCTAAAAATTTCCCATAGAAATCTTTTGAGAGCGTTTCGTCATCCGGTGCAAGCATGACTGCTCCCGCTAGGTTTTCAAAATCCGCGATGTCGGCTTCCGTTGATCGATCGGTTTGAAAACGATGCGGATCATTTGGCGCCATGCTCACGTCAAATCTTCCGTAGCTTTCAAGCGTTTTGCCAACCCGCAATCGATACACGCCTTGCTGGTTTGGTGGCGTTGACGATGGCAACAGTCGAAAATTCAAGTCGAGATTTTGCTCGTTTTCAAACCGATCGAAAAAGCTCTGAAATGATTGCGTGATTGCCGCGCGGCCCTGATAGCGCTCGACCGGATCGCCTGTGTAGGCGTAAATCAATTCGGCATTTTCAGCGTAGCTTTGCGCGGCAAGTGCAGCGTCCTTCCTTAGATAAGCAGCTCGCAAATTCGCATATGCATTTAATGATGGATTCGGTGCGACGGTGGTATTGGATGCTGGACCAACAGTGATGATTGGAGGTTGGCAGCTGGTGCAAAGGAGTAAGATAATGACCAACGAAACGTCTCGAAATCGGTGCGCAAGACGTTTGCTTGACTCATTTCTAAGATCAAAATTGAACATTGTGGCGCACTTTTGAGTGAAATCTCACCGTGCTAGCACAGAGCGGGCCAGCTTGAAAACGCTTCGCAAAACACGCCACAAACAATACTCCGTAACGCGTTGGATGCATCAAACCCGATCCCGACAGGGATCGCAGATGGTAGCCGGTGTGTCGTAAGCGCGTAGCGCTGTAGACCACCGGAATGCAACCACCTCCGTATTTCGACCCCTTGTGGGTCGCACGAACAAATTCTGCAAACCATTTTTTGGCGCAATTCTTGTGCGACCCTGCCGGGGTCGATTCGGTATTTAAACCTCCTCGTTCCGGTGATCTACGCCGCTTCGCGGCTTCGATACACCGGCTACAATCTGTGATCCCTAGCGGGATCAAAATCTGTAGGTTAGGGCGCTTATCGCCAACACAAACAGGGAATGGCAATCGCTTTTTATTAAGTTAATGGCATCATCTAGCAGCGCTTTTTGGTTTGTGGAATGCCAGCTTCGCGTAAGCTTTTGCAATCAAAATACCTGGAAGGCGAACTATGAGAAAGCCCGTTTGGCGAATTGACGGCACGGATGCCAACGCGGTGGAAGGCTCGGTGCAATGGGCGCCGGCCAAATCGCTTTGGAATACCGCAATGTATTTGGCCGCTATGATCTTTGGGCCGTTGTATTTTTCATGGTCTGCATTGCTAGTTTTCTTATCGCTGAGCTATGTCACTTTACTATTAGGGCATTCGCTTGGCATGCACCGGCGCTTGATTCATCGATCTTTTGAATGCTCAAAACCGTTTGAGCGTTTTTTGGTTTACCTCGGCGTTTTGGTGGGCATGGCAGGCCCGTTTGGGATCATTAAAATTCACGATATTCGAGATTGGGCGCAGCGCGAAAAACACTGTCATGATTTTTTCGCGCACCGTCGTGGCATCTGGATGGATGCATTCTGGCAGCTGCACTGTACTTTTAAATTCGTCAAACCACCCAAGTTCAAAATCGAGCCTGAGTTCTACAATGATGCGTGGTACCAGTTCATGGAGAAAACGTGGTGGCTGCACCAACTGTTGTTGGCGGCACTGTTGTATTTTTCCGGCGGGATTGCATGGGTGGTTTGGGGTATCGCAGTTCGCGTTGCCGTTTGCGTGACAAGCCATTGGATTGTCACGTATTTCGCACATAACCCTGGCCCCGGCCGTTGGTTTGTCAAAGATGCGGCGGTGCAGGCATCAAATCTTCAACACTGGGCTTTCTTAACGCATGGCGAATGTTGGCACAACAATCATCACGCCTTTCCGGAGTCGGCGCGTATGGGCATTGAGCCGGGTCAGCTTGATACGGGCTGGCTGGTTCTGTGTGGGCTAACGAAGCTTGGGATAGTCTACAACCTGGGTTTACCAAGAGATGCTTGCAAGCGATTGGATTTGGAAACGAACGATATATTCGGTTCCTAACGGATGCAGGCTTTCGTGCAAAAACTTGCTCCCAACCGTCGGGGAGAAGGCGCCTTCAGTCAAACCAAATTGTCATCCAAGCGCAAGGTGTAAATTACTAATGAGCTGTCACGCGCCCCAAAAAATTGAAAACTTGGACTAAAGAAGCAAATGCATAAAAAACCAACACTTAACCGACTACTCGCTACCTTTTTAGCGCTGATTGCGCTAAATTCCTGCAAACCGAGTGCAGATTCGGATACTGCCGGTGAATCAACGCAGGCCAGCTTGCGGGTTAACTTAGTGCGTCCAACGTTGAGTTCCGAACCTGGCAGTTTGAACGCCAACGGCGCAATTGCCGCGCGCAATTTGGTGCTGATCGGTGCTGAGCTTTCCGGCGTACGGATTCAATCCATGCATGTGGAACTGGGCGATTGGGTAAAGCAGGATCAGCTTTTGGCAAAGCTGGATGATCGAGTGATTCAAGTCGAACTGCGGCAAGCCAGGGCGCAGCGCAGCGCTGCCAACGCAAGCTTGGCCACTGCGCAAGCCGACGCCGCGCGCGGCGCAGTGCTGCGCAAAAAGGGCTTGGTAAGCGCAAGAGAAGTCGAGCAAGTACAAGCTGCACTTCTATCTGCACAGGCGCAGTTAGAGATTGCCGATGCCGGCGTGGCAGCGGCAGCGTTGCGCTTGAGTTTTACCGAAATTCGCGCGCCGCAAAAAGGTTGGCTCAGCGCGCGCCATGCTCAGGCCGGGCAGTTGCTGAGCCCGGGCGCGGTGCTGTTTGAGCTCATCGAAGATGGCGAGCTGGAATGGCGCGCCGAAGTTTTTGAGCGCGATTTGGCGGGCATTGGCGTCGGCACTTTGGTTGAGATGCAGCCCGCGCAATCTACCAGCATCGGCAATCCGCTGTTGACCGGCGTAGTGCGCTCGCTCGGCGTTGAGGTCGACTCCGCCAAGCGCACGGTTTTGGTACTGGTAAAGCTCAACTTACCCGGCGCTGGCAGCAGCGTGGCTAACCGCTTTGGTTTGCAGGCGGGCAGCTACGCCAGCGGGCGATTTATCTTGCGCGCCGAGACTTTGCTGACGCTGCCGAGCGACGCCATCGTAGAGCGAGATGGCTATTCCTACGTCTACACCGCGCAGGCGAATCCAAAAACACCGGGTTTGAGCACAGTAAAACCGCTGCGGGTTGAGATCGTCAGGCGCTTGGGCGAACGGATAGCGTTAGCGCAAGCGGGCAGCTTCGCATTTGACGCTGAGCAAGCCGTGGTGGCAAGCGGCGGCGGCTTTTTAGCCGATGGCGATCGCATTGAAGTGGTGCCCGAAGCCGCAGCGCCAAACAACCCCGACACGCTGCCGAGCAGCGCTAAACAATGAGCTTCGCGACCTATTCAATCCGCAAACCTATTCCGGCCATTTTGGCGTTTATTTTGTTATGCATGGCCGGGTTTTTCGGCTATCGGCAGCTTGCGATCAGCAAATTTCCGGATGTTTCATTACCGCTGATCAACGTGAGCGTTCGGCTACCGGGCGCTACGCCTGCGCAAATGGAAACCGAAGTTGCCCGCAAAGTAGAGGATGCCGTCGCGAATTTGTCGAAAGTCAAAACCTTGTTTTCGATTGCCACCGAAGGCAGCGCCAGCATCATGATCGAGTTCCAGCTTGAGCGCGATGTCAATGAAGCACTGGATGATGTGCGCGATGCAATTACCCGGGTTCGGCTTGACTTGCCGCGCGATATTGAAGAGCCGCTGATTGCCAAGCAAGAATTTACCGGCGGCACGCTGCTGACCTATGCCGTGCTACCCAAGCAACCAGCTAGCCCAAATGCTGGTGCAAAATCACAAAGGCAAGCCATCGGTGAGCTATCTTGGTTTGTTGATGATGAAGTGCGCAAGGCGCTGTTTGGCGTTAAAGGCGTCGGGCAAGTGGTGCGCAGCGGCGGGCTTGAGCGCGAAATTCGCATTGCATTGCAGCCGTTCGCTTTGCAGCAATTTGGCCTGAGCGCAGCGGATATTTCCGATCAGCTAGCGCTAAGTCAAATGGATGCCGCAGGCGGGCGCATGACCTTGCAAGCGAGCGAGCAAACGCTGCGTGCCAAAGGCCGGCTGGATTCAATTGAAGCCTTGCAGAGTCATCAAATTACCCTGCGTGATGGCCGCAAACTGACGCTTTCGCAATTTGCCACAGTGGAAGATGGCTATGGCGAGCCAAGAGCGCAGGCGCTGCTAGATGGCAAGCCGGTCGTGGCATTTGGCGTGTTGCGCAATCGCGGCTCATCTGAAGTAGCCGTTGGCAGAGCGGTGCGCGCGAAGATTGAAGAACTTCGGCTCAGCCACCCGAATCTTGAATTTCGCGAAATTGCCTCGACGCTAGAAGAGGCGGAAAACAGCTTTACTTCATCCATGACAATGCTCTGGGAAGGCGCGCTGCTGGCGGTGTTAGTCGTGTGGCTATTCCTACGCGATTGGCGCGCGACTTGGATATCTGCGCTCGCCTTACCGCTGTCGATCATCCCGACGTTTGCCGTCATGCACTGGTTTAATTTCAGCTTGAATATCGTCACGCTGCTGGCGCTTGCGGTGGTGGTGGGTATTTTGGTCGACGATGCGATAGTCGAGATTGAGAATATTGTTAGGCACCTAAAAATGGGCAAGCCGCCGATGCAGGCCGCAGCCGACGCGGCAGAAGAAATCGGCATTGCGGTAATTGCCACTTCAATTACCTTGACGGCAGTATTTATTCCGGTGGCATTTATGCCCGGCATACCCGGTAAATTTTTCCGTGAATTTGGCTGGACCGCCGCAGCGGCGGTCATGTTCTCACTCGCCGTGGCTAGATTATTGACGCCAATGATGGCCGCGCATTTGCTCAAAGCGGACGCGCTCGGGGCGCACACCGAGCTTGATCCACCGTGGATGCAGCGCTACTTGCGCGCAGCGCGCTGGGCATTATTGCATCGCAAAACTACGCTGATTGCCGCCACCGCGTTTTTCTTCGGATCACTGGCGTTAGTGCCGTTTATTCCGACTACCTTCATTCCACCGGGTGACATCCAGCAGAGCAATCTGAGCATTGAGCTGGCACCGGGCGCAACCTTGGCTGACACTGAGGCGAAAGCCGAAGAAGTGCGCAGTTTGCTAAAAGGCATTCCCGAGCTGCGCCACGTTTACGCCAGTATTGGCGGCACCTTAGATTTGGGTGATCCAGGCAAAGTCGAGATCGCCGACGTACGCAAAGCCGCGCTTATTTTAAACTGGGGCCCAGGCACCGAACGTAATCGAACCCAAAAAAATTTGGAGCGCGATGTACGGGTTCGCTTAAATCGACTGGTCGGTGCCAGAGTAAGTTTCCTAAGCTCAGAGCCCGGTGAAATCATGATGTTGGTGCTGGCTGGTGATGATATGCGCAGCCTAAGCGACACCGCGCTCGCGTTTGAGCGCGACATTCGCACGCTTAAAGGTTTGGGAAGCGTGAGTTCAAACGCCGCACTGCGCCGCCCAGAAATTTTGGTAACGCCAAATAGTGCGCGCGCCGCCGAATTAGGCGTGGATACTGCAGCGATTGCCAGAGCTGCACGCGTGGCGACAGCCGGGGATTATCGCCAGCTGCTGGCTAAATTTGATCTGCCAGATCGACAAATCCCAATCCGTGTCGCCATCGAAACCCAGGCATTAAATAACATAGACACCCTGAGCCAACTCAGCATTCAAGGCACGCGCGGTGCAGTTCCGCTTGGCGCGGTTGCGCGCATTGAACAAAGCTCTGGCCCAGTGCAAATATCCAGATTTAACCGCGAACGCAATATCACCATCAGCGTTGAACTCAATGGCCGCGCGCTGGGTGAAGTCATGGCGGAGATTGAAAAGCTGCCGACCTCGAAAAAACTACCGCCCGGAATTCGCCAGATTACCACCGGCGATAGCGAAGTGTTTGTCGAGCTATTCACCGGATTTTCAATCGCCATGGGTACTGGATTGTTCTGCGTGTATGCGGTTTTACTACTGCTTTACAACAACGTCTGGCACCCAATTACGATCTTGTTGGCGGTGCCGCTCAGCGCGGGCGGTGCATTTGGCGCACTGTTACTCACCGGGCATTTCCTATCGCTACCTGCATTGATAGGGCTATTAATGCTGATCGGCATTGCCACCAAGAATTCAATTTTGCTGGTCGACTACGCCGAAGTAGCCGAGAAAGAACTCGGCATGAGCCGTTTTGACGCGGTGTTAGATGCCTGCCACAAACGCGTGCGGCCAGTGCTGATGACCACATTCGCGATGGGCGCCGGCATGATTCCGATTGCGCTCGGATTCTCCAGCGACGCCAGCTTTCGGGCCCCGATGGCGGTTGCGGTGATTGGCGGTTTAATCACCTCGACCGTGTTGAGCCTAGTGGTTATTCCGGTTGCATATACGGTGATTGATGATTTTGCGGCGTGGGTGCGGGGCTACCGGGCGATGACCTAACCATTCTCCCTTGGCTCGCGCTGATGCCGGTTTTAGCCATCCTCCCTTGGCTCGTGCTGATACCGGTTTTAGTCATCCTCCCTTGGTTAGGACAGCTGCCGGTTTTAGTCATACTCCCTCGGTTAGCGTAGCTGTCGGTTTTAGCCCCTCTCCCTTTATGGGAGAGGGGTTGGGGAGAGGGTTTCAACGGGATTGCCTCGAATTTGGGGCACCAACACACCCTCTCCCCCAGCCCCTCTCCATAAAGGGAGAGGGGAGCAAACAGGCTTTTGGGAGCAAACAAACTTCAATCTGCGTTGAAGGCGGTCTCTGTCAACCTACTTCTTCGCTTTACTGCGCTCCACCAGCTGTTTGGTAATGATAATGCGTTGGATTTCATTCGTTCCTTCGCCAATACACATCAGCATGGCATCTCTGAAAAAGCGCTCGATTTCGTATTCGGTTGAATAGCTGTAGCCGCCGAAAATTCGCATCGCCTGTTCGGCGCAAAATACGCCAGTTTCGGTAGCAAAATACTTCGCCATGCTGGCTTCTAAATCGCAGCGTTCACCCGAATCATATTTATTTGCCGCGCTTTCGATCAGCAGCTTGCTGGCCTCGACGCGCGCGGCCATTTCAGCTAGCTTGAGCTGAATCGCCTGGTGCTCGACGATGGGTTTTCCAAAGGCTTGCCGCTGCTGCGCGTAGTCAAGCGCCATCGCCAACGCGCCTACTGCAATGCCTGCCCCGCGCGCCGCCACATTGATACGCCCAAGTTCTAAGCCACCGGCTGTCTGATAAAAGCCCTGGCCTTCAACACCGCCGAGTAAATTGTCGGCCGGGATTTTATAATCTTGAAACGCTAGTTCGCACGAATCAATTGCTTTGTAACCTAACTTTTTCATCTTTTTTGAGACGATAAAACCGCCGGTTTTCTCCGCAATAAACATACTCATACCTTTATGGCGTGGCGAGGCATCGGGGTCAGTCTTAACCAGCAGCAGCACCATATGGCCGTGCAAGGAATTGGTGATCCAGGTTTTCGAGCCGTTCACCACGTAATGATCGCCATCTAGTTTGGCGACCGTGCGAATCGCCTGCAAATCAGAGCCCGCGTTCGGCTCGGTCAGCGCGATGCCACCGCGCAGCTCGCCGGTCGCCATACGCGGCAAATAGCGCTGCTTTTGCTCCTCGGTACCGCAGCGCTCAATCGCGCTCGCCATAATCAAATGTGAGTTAAAAATACCCACCGGCGCCATCCAAGCGGACGCCACTTGAATCACGATTTTGGCGTACGCAGATGCGCGCAAACCTAGGCCACCGTATTCCGGCGCAATCGTGGCGCCAAACAGTCCAAGCTCCTTCATTTGCTCGACCAGCGCGTGCGGATATTTATCCTCATGATCGTGTTCCCGCGCAATCGGCTTTACCTCGCGTTCCACCCAGCGTTCGATGGTTTGCATGAGCTGGGCTTCATCATCTAGGCTCCAGTGATTGACTTTGGCCGGGGTCGGTTGTTGCATGATGGTTCCTTAGTTTAATTTTAAATGAGGTTACTAATGATCAACGTTAAGATGATGCCTGTCATACCCTCTCCCCCAACCCCTCTCCCATAAAGGGAGAGGGGAGCTTATCTGGGCTTCGATCAACGCCAGAAGCTGTCTTTAGCCCCTCTCCCTTTATGGGAGAGGGGTTGGGGAGAGGGTGTCGTTTTAGTCCCTCTCCCTTTGTTCGAGCAGATGCCGGTTTTAGCCCCTCTCCCTTTATGGGAGAGGGGTTGGGGAGAGGGTGTCGTTTTTGCCGCATCATCTTTCCCTCCGCCCCAATCGCTTCGCCAGATGCGGCATAAGCCCACCATCGGCCAAAATAACCCGCAAAAATTCCGGCATTGGGCTGGCAATCGCGTGCGTGCCGCGCGTTAAATTACGCACCGTGCCGCCTGCCAAGTCGACTTCAAGCTCATCGCCATTGCTGGCAAAATCAGGCGCATCGAACTCGAGTGCAGGCAGGCCCAAGTTGATCGCATTGCGATAGAAAATACGAGCAAATCCGCTTGCTAAAACGCAGCCTACCCCTAATATTTTCAGCGCCTGCGCAGCTTGCTCACGCGACGAACCCATGCCAAAACCGGCGCCTGCCAGCACGATATCGCCAGGCTGCACGCTGCTGGCAAAACTCGGTGCGATCGCTTCTAAACAGTGCTGCGCGAGCAATTCAATCGGGCCTTTCATGTACGCGCCTGGGGCGAGCAAATCCGTGTCAATGTTATTGCCGAACACAAACACGCGGCCGCGAATCAGCGGCGAAGTAGTCAAAACAGTCATGCCGATGCCTTTGAGTTAGTCAGTAAAAAATCGCGTGGATCTGCGATGTAGCCGGCGATGGCGCTTGCCGCCACCGTGTAGGGCGAGCCCAAATACACGTGGCTATCGGATGCGCCCATACGGCCTTTGAAATTGCGCGCGGTTGAAGCAATACACACCTCACCGCCGGCCAAAATGCCTGCGCCTAAACCCGCGCATGCGCCGCAGCCAGTGGGCAGTAAAATCGCGCCTGCTGCCAAAAGCGTCGCGAGCGTACCATCAGCAATCGCGGCTTGCGTTGTCGCGACTGAGGCCGGTGCAATTAGCAATCGCACGCTATTTGCAACCTGCTGTCCGCGCAAAACGCTGGCGGCCATGCGCAAGTCCTCAATCTTTGCGCCGGTACATGCGCCAATGTAGGCCTGGTCTATTTTTTGTCTGCCAATTTCTGTCACTGGCACCGAGTTAGCCGGTGAATGCGGCGCGGCCACGTGCGGCACTAGTTCGCCTAGTTCGACAATGACATCACACTCGACCAACGCTTCCGCATCGGTACACCAATAAGGATCAAGTACAGCGTCTTGCCGACCGGCCAGTTTAAGCGCGGCGATCGTGCGCGCATCGGGCGCAATGATGCCAGTTTTACCGCCCAGTTCGGCAGCCATATTGCACAGCGTCATGCGCTCGGCCATCAGCAAATCCGCCATGCCACTGCCCGCGTATTCGATAGCTCGATAATCATTATTTAAGCCAATGCGCGCGCACAAATGCAGCAACACATCTTTAACCGAACAACCATTTGCTAAGCTGCCTTGCAATAGCACGCGCAGCGTTTGCGGTACTCGCACCCACAGCTCACCTGTCACTAACACACCGGCCATTTCGGTCGCGCCAATGCCAACCATAAACGCGCCCCACGCCCCACCCGTGGGCGAATGCGAATCACCGCCTGCGGCAAACATGCCGGGCGTTAAGTGCCCGCCTTCGGCCAAAACCACGTGGCAAATGCCGCGCATATCGTAAAAGTGCTTGATGCCATGTTCGGCTACCCAGCCGCGGGTGAATTGCAGAATATGCGCGCTATCCGCATCGACCGCGGGCACGTAATGATCGCTCACCACCACAATTTTATCGACATCCCAAATTGGCGCACCAAGCGTACGCAGCTTGCTATCGACGCGCCTTGGCCCGCCGGAATCGTGCATCATCGCCAAGTCAACTTGGCACGTTACGATCTTCCCCGGCACCACGTGCGCAAGCCCGGCCGCGCGTGCAATGACTTTTTCAGCCAGCGTCATCTTCTGCACAGCATTAATTCCATTTCTAAATCAAGACGATAACAAGGAGACGAAGCGAGGATCGACGAGGGCGTACTCAATATACGTCTAGGAGACCGCAGCGAGACTACGCAGTTGGCTATTCGATTTAGAATTGGAATTCTCATCGCTTACGCTCGGGTGCGGTCAAATGCATATGATATTGAAAGCGATCTGGCCGATAAAAGCCGAGCAAGTGATCGACCGGGCGATGCTGCGCGTCAATATATATGCGGGTCAATTGCAACAAGGCGCTGCCGAGCCCGACATCCAGCGCCTTAGCCATTTCAGCGCTGGCGGCACAGGCGCTGATAATTTGATCGACCTCTTTCAAACGTACGCCGAGCATTTGAAACAGCTCCAACCTGGGGTGCGTCTTAAGACTCTTGGCGTTAAAACCGTCACCCAGCGGCAAGGTGTGGCTCACGTAATAAGCGAACGGCAAACCGGCGCTGGCGCGCACCCGAATCGCCCGATCTACCGGGGCATTAACTGGAATTTTTAGCGCGTTCGCGACCGCTTCCGGTGCGCCCACGCGTTCAAAACTGAGCACCGAAACGCTGGTTTCGCGGCCCATGACGGAAAGGCTTTCCAGCATACTAGTTAATGGCGCACGCAGCATTTTCGGCTCATAGCGAAACGTCACTTGCGTGCCGCGACCGCGCTTGCGATCTACCATGGCCGAGGCTTCCAATTCATCCAGCGCGCGCTTAACCGTGACTCGTGAGACGCCCAGCTGCTCGGCAATTTCCAGCTCGCTCGGCAACCGCTCACCGTGGCGCAGCTCGCCGCCCTCTATCTTTTGCCGCAGCACCTGAAAAATTTGATGATAAAGCGGCATCGGCTGCGCACCGTGCACGGCCATTCGTTCTGCTGGCGAAAACGCGTTCATTGCACTCGATCTAATACGCTAATGATCTAACAATAGCGCATTTGGGGGCTATGAAGATGTGCAATTGGCAAAGCATTTGAATAGCGCTGTGCTAAGCTTTCAAGGAGTTTTAGCCAGAAAAACACAATGTCAGCCAACCTAATTTGCAATCCTTGTTATCAAAGTCGTTTTTATCGATGGGTGGGAATAGGCTTGGCTTGCGCAGCGCCAGCGGTCTTTGCTGGAGATTTGCCAGACTTTGATCGAGTCGAAACGCCAACTGCCACTGCGCTCGTCCTAGACTCCGTGCAAAACGATGCAAATGGCGCACTTTATGCAAGCAACAGCCAATTTTTAATACAGCTCGACGCACAGCTTTTACCGCGCCTAATTGCACCAAAGCACAACGCTAGCCTTAGTAACCTAGTCAATGCCAAGCTCGCACCGCTAGCGAACGGCGGCTTGATTTATGTCGACGGCTATAGTTCGCCGCTTGATATGTTTGCGCCTCGTGATATCGCCAATCAAGCCATTCAGACTTTTATCAACACGACTCAAAGTGTGCTCACCCGCATTGATGCAACAGGAGCAACCCGCTGGCGGCAAGATTTTCGCTATGGCGGCGCTGCTTCAATAATTGCCGTGGCAGTTGACGCGAACCAGTCGGTTTGGATAAGTGGTCTATGGGGAATTACGAGGCTCAGCGGTGAAACCGGCGAGCAGCGGCAGGTTTTTACCGGGCCGCAATTAAGCATAACAACAACGCGCACGCTGCAATCCATTGGCTTGGCCGCCAATGTAAGTTGGGGAATAGGCGCGATTGCGACCTGGAATGTGGGTACTCGAGAAAGCTTTGAGGCCAGCAAAGTCGCACACTTGAACACTGATGGCAGTATTCGCTGGCAATATGAAGATGCTGATCGCACGTTTGTTGGCAAACCCTATTTGCTTGAAAACGAGGAAGTCTTGGTTCTAGGCGCTGCGGGCGCTGTGGTGCAGTCACTTCGGCTGAACCGAAGTGGGGCTTTACGATACCGAACTCGAATTGCCAGTCCATTTCCTAGCCCAGCTAACGGCGCAGCAGCAGCCATCACAACTGTATTGGACGCGGTAACTCAAGCCAATGGTGATGCCAGTTTGCTCACCCAGACGATCGCGAATCAGCAAAGCCATTTGACGCTGCACACGCTCAACGCTGACGGCGATTTAATCCTTAGTAGCCCGCCGTTACTTGAAGCTGGCAATAGCGCAGTGAGCGGCACCATAGTTAGATCTAACGACAACAGTTGGATTGTTTCGCTCAGAAATCAATTCAAAGGCGAAGAAACACTACTAGCCCTTGACGAGCGCTATCAGATTCGGGCAAAGCGAGTCATTCCGAAACGGATACAGAAATCCACCTTGGCGTTAGACCCAGCAAAAAACGTGGTTTGGATTGATCCAGACGGCAAACTGACGAGGCTAGATAGCGCGCTCAACGCCATCGCACTCAGCTTGCCCATCAACGACGAACGCCTAAGCTCCGCCGAATCAATCACGCTGCTTGCTGCACCGAACGGCGTGGTGCTGCACATCACCAATCGCTCTTATGCAGACAGCCCACGTGCAAATCAGGATTTTTCTAAGCGAGAAGCCCGCTTGAGCGCGTATTCGCCAAGCGGGGAAAAACTATGGGAGTTAAATGGTGCGAACGGCTATCGTGTGGGGCTAAGTCCCTCTCTTGACGCAGATAGATTTTGCCAACTGGAATCTCCATTTACAGCCACCGCGACTTCATTGGTATGTTGGAAACTTACCGACGGCAGCTTGATGTTTCGTCAGGTGTTGAACAGCCCGGCCTCCTTCAATTCAGCGCTGGCATTGACGGCAAACGGGGCCGAAGTGATATTCAATTCAAGATTGCAATTGCCGAGCGAGCTCATCCAGCTTGATCGCGCTGGTGTGATCGTTTCTCGCGCCCCGATGCCCGCCACGCAACCTAGCCCAACTCAGCTGCTAACCGGCGGATTTATTGCAAAAATCGTCCATGAAAATAAGCCTGCGTTGGCTCGCTTTGATAGCTTGGCTAAGCAAGTGTGGGTACTTGCACTTGCGGAACTACAGTTGGCTGCACTGCCTGAAATTATCGTCGGCTCAGATGGCTTTATGCTGCTTCTAGGCTCGGCATCAAGTGAGCAAAAAAGCCTAGTACAGTGGCGCGATTTTTCCGGACGTTTGCGCTGGCAAGGTGAAGCGAGCGGGCTCGATAGCAAAAGCAGCGTTGAAATGCGTATCAACGATGCGTCTATCTACTTAATGAGTTACAACGATTACGACCGGTTAGCGCAAATTAGCCCCACAACTCAGCAAAACCAGCAGCTGAGCAAGTTTAATCGAACGACTGGCATTGAAGCATGGACCCAAACGCTGAGATTGCCGCAATACGAAATTAGCAAGCCGCTATTTTCAGTTAGTACAGACGATAGAACGGTCTGGATTGGCGGAATTAACTCAATGAAAGACGTAGATATCGTCACGATCAACGCTAATAGCGGTGCTCCGATTGCGAGGCGCACGCAGGGCATTTGGCCAGATCGCTATATTGCAGGGGCGCAGTTAATGCAAGACGGCGCGCTCGTATTCTCGGGCACGAACGCCACCCCTAGCGGCGCGCTACGCCCAACAGTACGTAGGCGTATTGCACCGTCAGACACTGAACCTAATGCGTTGAGCCCGCAGCACACCGGCATTTGGCACAACCCAAGTCAACCGGGGCAAGGCTTGTTCTACAGCCAAATTGGTAACAGCTTATTCATGAGCTGGTTTACTGCGCAATCGGAAGTTCGCCGTACTAGACCCACTCAACAGGCGATGGATCCTAGTCGATTGCAGTGGTTTACGTTGCAAAGCACCCCAGCGCCTGCCAACAGCAAAACGCTAGCACTCACAATTTATGAAAACATCGGTGGCAATTTTGCAAACCAACCCATTACGCAGTCCATTCCCGTTGGTCAAGCGCGATTGCAGTTTCACGCCTGCGGACTGGGCAGTTTGGACTACCGATTCAATCCTTCGCCAAGCAACACAAACACCGAATGGTCAAGCATGCCGCTAACCGCAGTGTTGTTGGCCAACCGAAATTGCCAGACGCCCACAACACCCGCAACCGCTGCTGGCACTTGGCATGATCCATTGCAAAGCGGCCAAGGAATTACTTTGGCAACAAACCAGGGCGCGCCTGGAACACCTTTTTTTGCCGGCTGGTTTACCTATGATCCAGCGCAGTTGGCCGACGATGAAAAACAGCAAACTTGGTTTACCTTGCAAGGCCAGTGGCAGCAAGATGGCAGCGCAAGTGTCAAGATACATCGAACGCTTGGAACATCCCTGGAGCACCGAGCCATTCCCGTTACCCAAGCCATTGGCACAGCAGAGATTAAAGTCGCAGGGTGCAATCAGCTTACTTTGCAATACCGATTTGACGGCGGAGAGCATGCTGCGCCGATGCAAAACCTTCAAGGTCAGCTTAACTTGAGTAAGGTCGGCGGTTGCGCGCAGTAATAGTTAGGTGATTTAAGTAATTCAGATACTAACTCCCCAAATACCGCTCCTGAAATTCCTCAACTTCTGTATCCATTTTGCTTTTTTCTTCAGCTGAAATTTTTCGGGCCATCGCCTTGCGTTCGACATCTGAGTCCTCTGATTCTAGGATTTCGGCCAGCGTGAACCAATAGTACGAACGCGCGGGCTGCTCGCGCACACCATCGCCATCGCGGTAGGTTACGCCGAGATTGAAGCAAGCATCACCATGGCCCAAACGGGCGGCGGCAGTATAAAAATCTATGCCTTTAGAATCATCTTCTGGAATGCCTTCGCCTTGGTCATACATAATGGCTAAGTTGTAGGCCGCGGAGGCGTTATCCATGTCCGCAGCTTTGGTATAGAGCTCAATGGCTTTGAGCTTATCGGCTTTGACGCCAGTGCCGTTGTCGTACAGCAGTGCAAGGCTGTAGATCGCGCTGGAATAATCTTGCGCAGCGGATTTTTCATACCAAAAGCGCGCGCGATCTAAATCTTGTTTGACGCCTTCGCCATCTTGATACATCAAACCTAAATTGAACTGCGAAACGTCATCGCCACCCTTTGCCGCCTGCAAATAAAGCTGCGCCGCACGCACATTATTTTCTTCGGTACCTTCGGCTAAATCGTACATATAGCCGGCTCGGGCTGCAGAATCGATATGACCTTTAGCGGCCGCTTTTTCAAACCATTTCAGCGCTTCAGGCTGATCGACTTTGCCCGAGTAGCCTTCATCTAAGTCATCCGCATAATCATGCATGGCTTGTGGCTCACCGGTGGCAGCTTTGCTGGCAAGTTCGGAGCGCGGATCGGCTTCGGCATTGGCCGCGGCCTCAGCCGGTATTGCTGCATTGGAATGTGAAAACGCGAAAACTAGCGCAATCGCGATAGCAAGTGAGTGCTTGAACATGTGGCAGTCCTTAAAGAAATGTTGTAAATGATTATAGGCAAACCCGGCGCTAAATTTCACTGCCTATCATCATGATCGGTTTGGCATTCCATCAATTGCTAGCCTGGAAACCACATCGTCACAACCAGCCCCTGGGGGCTATGACTCGCCAGTTGAATGCTGCCGCCGTGCGCTTCAATGATTTCACGGACAAGCGCTAAGCCAATGCCCGAGCCTTCGCGCTTGGTCGAGAAAAACGGCAGCAAGGCTTGCTGCATCACTGAATCACTCATACCTTGACCGGCATCGCTTATGCGCAGGCAAAATCTGTCGCCAATTCGCTTGAGACTTATCTGGATGGCATCGCTTGGTGAGCCCGCTTCCACGGCATTTTTGATGAGATTTAACAGCGCCTGCTCGATTTGCACGGCGTCAAGCTGCGCGCTTGCAAAGCCGTGCACGGCACATTCGCTCAGCTCACCCGCGCTGGCCGCAGCAATTGCGCCGCGCAAAAGCGGCTCCCAGGCGGTAGCTTTTAGCTCTGGCGCAGGCAATCTAGCAAATCTTGCGTAGCGATCTAAAAATTGACTCAAGTGCTGGCTGCGCTCGTTAACCGTGTCTAACACTTGCCGCGCTTTGGCGGTGTCGGATCGATCAATCAAAGTTTGCGCTGAACGGCTCAATGAAGCTATTGGCGCCAGCGAATTATTGAGCTCATGGCTCATCAGCCGAAAAACTTGCTTCCACGCACTGACTTCACTGCGCACCAGCGCTTGCGTTACCGAGCGCAGCATCAACAATATATGTAAGTTACCTTGCAATTTGAAGTGTCGACAGCTGCGCTGGTAGCGCTCGATGTTTTGCTCCGGTTGGTCAAGCGCTTGTGGCAAACCGATGGCGCTGACTAGCGCTTCCCCTGGGCTTAAATCCGCGTGCAACAGGCCATCCGGAAGCAGCTTTTGCAGCTCGCTCAGGCGCAAGCCTTCTAATCGCTGTGCATTGACGCACAGCTGCCGCGCGGCCACATTCGCGTAAGTGACCACCTGCGATTGGTCAAACAAAATCAGCGCGGTGGGCGAGTTTTGAATCATAGTATCAAGTAGCAATTCGCGCTGTACCAGCGCACCGCGCTCACTTCGGAGCGCATCACCCAGCGCATTTAAAGTCCTAGTCAAATCCGCCAACGCGGGCTCGTCAGGCAGCGCGATTGAGGTGGAAAAATCACCCTCACGCCATGAGCTAACTAAACCTTTTAGCGCCACAAGTTGCGCGCGATAGGGGCTGCGCTGGCGATAGCCTAAAAACAGCGCCAAGCTTGTCGCTAAAGTTACGACGGCGGCGTAAGCGTAGGTTACTGGCAATTGCTGGCTTGCCCACACAGCACCCGCGCACGTTGCTAAAAGTACTAAAGTCTCGGGCCATAGCCGCGCTAGCCTACTCAGCTTAGTGAGGGTCCACACTGCACCCTCTCCCCCAACCCCTCTCCCATAAAGGGAGAGGGGAGTTTTTTCGCCTCAGCAAGTGGAGAAACCGGTTTAAGTCCCTCTCCCTCTATGGGAGAGGGGTTGGGGAGAGGGTCTCTGTCATATTCCATTAGTTACCGCATCCCTCTAAAACCACCGCATCACAAGAACCTATCAGATCAAACCTTCCGCTTTCATAGCCGCTTGCACATGCGGCCGAGCTGCAATGCGGGCATGGAATGCAGTCACGTTCGTGTAAGGGCTAAGATCAATACCGACTGGCTTAGTCCAGTTCAACACGTTAAACAAATACGCATCCGCTACCGAAAACGCTGCACCCATCAAATAATGATGCTTGCTAAAGTGAAGATCTAAGTAAGCTAACTTTTTCGCCATCAAGCCGCGCATTTTTTCTTTGTGTGCATCATCATAAATGCCCGAGAAAAACGCACCTAGGCCTTTGTGAATTTCGCTGGAGACATAATTTAGCCATTCCAGCGTGCGGTAGCGTTCCATGCTGCCGAACTTTGGCATCAAGCCAGCTTCGGGTCTTTGATCGCTTAAGTACTGATACAACACTGCGCCTTCGGTCAGCACTTCGCCGCTATCTAGCTGCAACGCAGGCACTGCGCCTTTGGAATTGACTAAATAATAGTCGCTACCATCCTCTAGCTGATGTGTTTTCAGGTCGACGCGCTTTAGATCAAACGGTAAACCCAACTCGCGCAGGGTAATTTGCGGGCCAAGTGCGCATGCGCCGGGGCTAAAATAGAGTTTCATTCGGTTGAATCCTGGTTGGGTGGAGCCCCATGACCTAAGGCCAATCTGCGCAACTTCAAGTTGCTTGTTCGATTATTTTCGTTCAATGCTGATTCGTTCGATTCCAAAGCGCTCCATCCGTCGATACAAGGATTGGCGCGTCATACCCAAGGCGCTCGCCGCATCGGCGATTACGCCTCCGGCGCGCTCAATTGCTTGCTCAATATCCGCTTTGCTGGGCTCGATGGGTGCTGGGACTGGGTTCGTTTTGGCCTCGGTTAGACCTAGATCAGCGGGTGTAATGACTGCATTTTGTGCCAACAAACCGGCTCTGGTGATCGCATTTTTTAATTCCCGCACATTGCCTGGCCAAGCGTGCGCTAGCAACGCGCGTTCGGCCTGCGGGCTGAGCGATTTACCGGCTACTATAAAGTGCCGTGCCAGCGGCAAAATGTCATCCACCCGCTGTGCCAATGCTGGCACGTGCAGCTCAATCACATTTAGGCGGTAAAACAAATCTTCCCGAAAACTACCGGCTGCAATCATGGCCGGTAAATTCGCATTGGTGGCGCAAACAATCCGCACTTTGACTTGCCGTGTCTTGTTACTGCCCAAGCGCTCAAACTGACCTGTCTCCAGCACGCGCAGCAGCTTAATTTGCCCTGCTAGCGGCAAATTACCAATTTCATCTAAGAACAGCGTGCCGCCATTCGCCGCGTCAAAACGGCCTTCGCGCGCTTTGTTGGCGCCGGTGTAAGCGCCCGCTTCCGCGCCGAATAGCTCCGCTTCGATCAACTCGCTTGGGATCGCGCCGCAATTCAAGCTGACCAGTGGTCCAGTGGCTACCGGCGAGTTATGGTGCAAAATTTCGGCAATGCGCTCTTTGCCTGCGCCATTCGCGCCGGTAATCAACACCGAAATATCCGAGCGTGCCACCCGCGCAGCCAAGCGCAATAGATCAATCATCTCCGAACTGGCCAATACCATACCGCGCAAGTCCAGCCCGCTTAGCTCAGTGCGCTGTCGCCGCAGAGCTTGATTCGCACGCAGTTGGCCGCGCTGCGCATCACGCAGCTCGATTAGGTTATTAACGGTCGTGACTAATCGGTCGTCCTGCCAAGGTTTTTGCAGATAGTCCGCCGCTCCCGCTCTAACAAGCGCCACTGCGTGTTCCAGATGCGTCCAAGCCGTCAGAAGCACAATCGGCAAGTCGGCATCCACGCTGCGCAGCGCGTGGAATAACTGCACGCCTTCTTCACCATTGGTGGTATCGCTTTCGAAATTCATATCTTGCAGCACCGCATCAATACCGCCTGGGCCGAGCGCTTTGACCTGTGCAATCGCCTTATCTGGCGAGCTAGCCTCTTGCACGTCAAACGCATGCAGTTCAAATAAAACCCGCAAGGCGGTTCGTATGCCGGCGTTGTCGTCAATGATTAATAAAGTGGGCATGCGCGGTCGTTGGAAGTTCAAGAGTCATATTGATTCGTGAGGTTAAATCAATTCGCAAGAATATGCTGCGATGCGCAACGGCTCAGTAGCAGTTGCGAATTTATACGCTTGAACTATACGATGCTTTTTCGCCGTTCTAGCGCGTCTAATTTTCGAAGCCGTTGACGAAGATGGCGTCGCCACTACTGAAACTCCGGCTGGCCTCGGCGGTGTTGCCGTAGGCGCCGAGGTTGATGCGGCTGCCGTTCGGTTGCGTCTCCTGCGCATAGTTCGAGGCTGGATCGCCGGCATCGATCGCGGGACTGGTGACGGCGTCCATCACCCAGCCGCTCGGCGTGTAGCGGCCGAACGTTGAACGTACGTGGTAGTCGCTCGGGGCTGTGGCGAACTGCGGATTGGCGAGCAGGTTGCCGCTGCCGCTCTGGTTAGTGATCGAGTGGGTGATACTGTAGGTGCCACCGGTCAACGTGGCAAAACTGTTGCCCGTGTTGTTCCAGAAGATCGCGTTGCGAATGGAAATCATCGAGCCGTCCTCGATCAGGACAACGGCGCCTGGGTTGGCATTGGGACACAAGTGATCGGCAACGGTGACGTTCTCAATAGCGACAGACGAAGCTCCGCCCGGTCCGCCGTCGATATACAACACTGACGCCAGGCGATTGTCGAGCGGGCAGCGATTGCCGACGATCAGATCGTTCTTCATCGTGCCGGTGGCACCTTCGTCCCAGAACACCGCAGATCCCTCGCTCGGCGTGTAGTTGTCGGTGATCAGATTCCGCCGCAGATCGGCGCTGGCCGCTGCAATCAGGACGCCGCCGCCCCAGCCATAACCGACCGTGGCGCCGACAACATTGGCGCGGATTACGTTGTCGTGCACGCTCGTGGAACCGGTCGACACATAAATGCCGCCGCCGTGGTCGTTGTGGGTAATGTTGTTGGCGACCAAGTTGCGCAGCACGCTCGCCTGGCGGCCACTCACATTGATACCGGCACCTTTTCCTGCCAGATTGCCGACCACCCGGTTGTCTTCAATGCGGATTGTTGCCGTTAAGCCGCCGAAGTTTTGGGTGTGACCATGGATGCCGCCACCACGGGTGTCGGCTTGGGTGTGGTCGCTGCTGCGATTACTGTGCACATGGTTGTGCGAGATGATGAGTGTGCCGTTGCCATCCTGCACTGCGTACACCCCGCCGCCATAGCCGTAACCATCTTTGAACGAGGTGCCGAGCCCGACGCCGCGGGTGACCTCGAAGCCATCGAGCGTAGTGGTTTGCGCGGAATCCACATGCAGTTGCACCGCTGGGTTCAGCAGCCCGCCATCGATGATCGACACATTCAGGCTGGCGTTGCGCTGAGTGAAATTGGCATTGAATCCGCCGATTAAGCTCAGGTGTTTGCTACTGGGATTGTTGAACGCGCCGAGCGCGACGTTCTCGGCATAACGAGCGGCGGCGACCTGCACGACGTCGCCCGCCTTGGCGGCGGCGATGGCGCTGTTGATCGATGTCAGCGGTGCTAGCGCCGTGCCGCTGCCGCCCGGCGCTGCGCCAGCGCGCACGCAGATCACCGCCGGCGCCGCCGCCTGGATGCCGGTGCAGCTGAAAATCTGGCCATTGTCGTCACCAACCGGTCCGCTGCCGACTGCGCGAACAATGGGTTGCGCTTGCGCGGCGGTCACGACTGCCATGCCTGACGCGGAAACGGTCAGGACGGCGAGTAGCGCGTTCAAGTAGGGGTGGAAGTTCATTTCAGCATCTCCGGTTTCGTTGAGACCAAATCACAGCAGCACAATGCGCTCACGCACGGCTTTACTCAAAGAACAGGAAGTAATGACAAATCCGGCCATCGCCTGCGGGCTTGCTCGGTTCAGCGCCAACCGCCGCCCGCCGATCAATGGTGTGTGGCCGGCTTGATGACCGATTGATTCTTCGGCTTGTCCGGATTGCCTGCGCTTTCTTGTTCTTGTTGATAACGCCACCTGCAAGACCTCAAATCCGCAATGCAAACCCTCGTCGCCATCTGTCTCTTTGTTTCATTCGCAGCACTTGCAGCCACGCCACCAACGCCGCCCGCCGATTGGATGGCGCAGGCGCAAAACGAGCTCAACCAGCGCGAATACCACGTCAGTCGCAACGAGCAGGGTTTGCAGGCACCCAATCGGGCGCAGGGTTTTCGCACGTATTTTGATGAGGGCGGCATTCGACTACTCACCCGCGACGCCGAATCCGCACCGATTGCCGGCATGCGCT
This sequence comes from Rhodanobacteraceae bacterium, assembly GCA_031422315.1. Taxonomy (GTDB): domain Bacteria; phylum Pseudomonadota; class Gammaproteobacteria; order Xanthomonadales; family SZUA-5; genus JANNYA01. The sequence goes on along the minus strand of JANOQN010000019.1, from coordinate 3,613 downwards.
TGACGACCGTCGGACGCGCGGGACACAACGGCGATGCGGATCACTTGAAAGCGCAAGCGGCTCCGATCAGCGACAGGGCTCAAGTTGTGCAGCGCTGGCCGGGCGGCGAGACGCGCTATCTCAATAGCGGCGTTGGCCTTGAAATCGGGCTTAACCTGAAACAGCGTCCCGCAGGTTCCGGGCGCCTAAACCTTGCATGGACCATCAGCGACGCCACACCTGAAGTGAGCGGCAATGTCGTCCAACTCGGCCAAAACACCAACGCGCTGCGCCTTGATGCCATCAACGCCCACGACGCCGATGGCCGTGCTCTTGACTTAAGCGTCCGTGCCAAAGATGACCAGCTGCAGCTCAGCATTGACGACCGCGACGCACGCTATCCGCTCACCATCAAAACCCAGCTCTTGAGCAAAACGCTGCTCAGTGGCGTTCCCGATGGGCTGCTGCAATCCAACAATATAAACGCCCAGTTTGGTTTCAGCGTGGCCGCTGCGGGCGATGTCAATGGCGATGGCTTTGCTGATGTGATTGTCGGCGCGCCGACCTATGACGACGGCTTTATTGAAGGTGGTGCGGCGTTTGTTTATTTCGGCGGCAGCGGCACTTTTAATACCGTGGCCGACGCACGACTTGATTCCTTACAACCCAACGCAGCGTTTGGGTTGAGCGTTGCTGGGGCGGGTGATGTGAACGGGGATGGCTACGCGGATCTGATCGTCGGTGCTAAGTCGCACGCCAACGGTCAGGTCAACGAGGGCGTTGCGTTTATCTTTTTTGGTGGCAGTAGCTTCAACCTCTTTCCAGATGCGCAGCTGGAAGCCAACATGGCGGCAGCGGCGTTTGGCTCAGATGTCAGCAGCGCGGGTGACGTCAACGGTGACGGCTATGGCGATGTCCTCGTGGGCGCACCCAACTTCACCAACGGCCAAGCCAACGAGGGTGCTGCGTTTGTCTACTTTGGCGGCAGCGGCGCGTTTGATTTAAGCGCCGATGCGCAACTGGAAGTCAATCAAGCCAATGCGCTGCTCGGCGCCAGCGTCGCAGGAGCGGGTGACATCAATGGGGATGGCTATGCCGATGTGGTCATCGGTGCGTCTGCGTTTACCAACGGCGAAAGCAAGGAAGGCGCGGCGTTTGTCTATTTCGGTGGTGCCGGCGCTTTTGACACCGCCATTGACGCACAGCTGGAATCCAACCAGATTGACGCCGCGTTTGGCGAAAGCGTCGCCGGTGCGGGCGATGTCAATGGCGATGGTTTTGCCGATCTGATCGTAGGGGCGTTTTTGTTTGACAACGGCCAAGCCAATGAAGGTGTCGCGTTTGTCTACTTCGGCGCAAGCGGTGTGTTTAACACCACCCCCGACGGGCTGCTGGAGTTCAACCAGGCAGATTCAAGATTCGGCGCCGACGTCGCAGGCGGTTCGGATCTCAACGGCGATGGTTTTGCCGATGTGATGGTTGGGGCGTATCGCTACGACTCAGGCCAGGCTGATGAAGGTGCCGTGGGCATCTATTACGGCGGCACTGGGGCGTTTGATCCGAGTGTTGATGTGATTCTTCAAAGCAATCGCGCGGCCGCCTATTTTGGCTCCAGTGTTGCTGCGGTTGGCGATGTCAATGGCGATGGTTACGCCGACTTGATCGCAGGTGAGCCTGCCTTTGACAGTGGCCAGACCGACGAGGGCGGCGCATTTATCTATTTTGGTGGCGCAGGGGCCTTCAACACGGCCGCCGATGCGCAGCTGGAGACCAACCAAGCAAATGCGCGGCTGGGCTGGCGCGTGGCCGGCGCGGGCGATGTCAACGGCGATGCTTTTGCTGACGTGATTGTGGGTGCGCCAAACTACGACAATGGTCAGCTAGATGAAGGTGCGGCGTTTGTTTACTTCGGTGGCGCCGGAGCCTTCGATACCAGCGCCGATGCGCAGTTGGAGTCCAACCAAGCGAACGCAAGAATGGGGTTTAGCGTAGCCGGCGCGGGCGATGTGAATGGCGATGGCTTTGCCGATGTGATCGCTGGCGCGTTCTTTTTTGACAACGGCGAGACCGATGAAGGCGCGGCGTTTATTTATTTCGGCGGCGCTGGGGCCTTCAACACCAGTGCCGATGCGCAGCTGGAGTCCAATCAAGTGAATGCTGCCCTGGGCGAGAGCGTGGCCGGTGCGGGCGATGTCAATGGCGATGGCTTTGCCGATGTCGTCGTCGGTGCGCGATTGTTCGACAACGGCCAGACCGATGAAGGCGCAGCATTTATGTATTTCGGTGGCGCCGGGGCATTTAACACCACCGCCGATGCGCAGCTGGAGTCCAACCAAGCAAGTGCAGAGCTGGGCTTTAGCGTGGCCAGCGCGGGCGATGTCAATGGCGATGGTTTTGCCGATGTGATCGTCGGAGCGTATCGTTTCGACAACGGCCAGACTGATGAAGGCGCCGCATTTATTTACCTCGGTGGCGCCGGAGCGTTTAACACTACCGCCGACGCGCAGCTGGAGGTCAACCAAGCGAGCGCACTGATGGGCTTGAGCGTGGCCAGCGCGGGCGATGTCAATGGCGATGGCTTTGCCGATGTGATCGTCGGTGCGTTTCTATTCGACAACGGCCAGGCTGATGAAGGCGCGGCGTTTGTTTACTTCGGTGGCGCCGGGGCGTTCGATACCCTCTCCGATGCGTTGCTGGAGTCCGACCAAGTGAGTGCGTCGATTGGCTATGGCGTGGCCAGCGCGGGCGATCTCAATGGCGATGGCTTTGCCGATGTGATCGTCGGGGCGCCTGCTTTTGACGACGGCCAAGCGAACGAAGGTGCGGCGTTTGTTTACTTCGGCGGCGGCGGTGCCTTTAACACTCTCCCCGATGCGCAGCTGGAGGTCAACCAAGTGAATGCGTCGATGGGGTTTAGCGTGGCTGGCGCGGGCGATCTCAATGGCGATGGCTTTGCCGATCTGATCGTCGGGGCGGATAGGCTCAGCAATGGCCAGGCCGAAGAAGGCGCGGCATTTGTCTACCACGGCACCGCCAATGGTCGCTTGGTGCTAGCCGAGCAATACCGCGGCCAGGCCAGCACCGCGGTGCAGCCGTGGGGCCTATCGCAGCGAGCCGACGGCTTTGTGGTGGCACTCAACGCCACCAGCGCGGGCGGCCGCGAGCGCACGCGATTGCAAGTCGAAGCCTGTCCCAACGGCTCAGCGTTTGGCTCGCCGCTGTGCGACACCCGCACCGCCAGCACTTGGACCGAGATTGGCGCCAATCCGCAGGGTGTAACCGTTGTGCTGCCAATCACCGGTCTCAACCCCAACCGCCTCTTTCACTGGCGCGCCCGCGTGCAATACGCCGCTCTCAACGTCACCGCGCCCGGCATCACCGCGCCGCCAAAACCGAACGCTGGCCCGTGGCGACGTTTACAAGCGAACGGCGACGTGGGTGATATCCGCACCGGCGTTTCGTCCGATGTGATCTTTGCCAACGGTTTTCAGTAAGTGCGCCGGCACAAACCGGCAGAGCGTAATGGGTGAAAGTCCCCCACAACAAAAGGAGTAGCGAACCATGTTTGTCCCCGAGTCATGCGAGTTGAACCGTGAGGTGCAGCGCGAAGCGTTGACAGGGGTGCCGATAGGCC
>JANOQN010000018.1:0-1847 GCA_031422315.1 Rhodanobacteraceae bacterium | reverse complement strand
GTATCTATGACCCTGTCAACCTCAATGCCAAGAAAAGAGCAATGATTTTGGTGGTTTTTGGCATTTAATGGGGCGATTTTGGAAAGTTCGCGTTTTTTGCGGACTTTCCAAAATTGTCTACCGCGCGCCATCGAGTGGGTTCGCGGCTTGCGCTGATGCGCGCGGAATGCGCACCGAGGATTTTCTTGCAGCTAGGTGCAAACCCTTGGCAAACGCAGTCAACTTCATCTGCATCAACACCCGCGCTTCTGCTGCTGGCGCTGGACGCGGTGTTGGCAAACCCTCAGCTTCCAACACCTGATTCAGTGCCTTCACCTCGCGTGTTCGCGGCGTGCCTGCGGCTGTCTTCGCGCTGCCTTTTTTTGGCCCGGTTTTCTTCTTTTCACCGGTTGCGTTGACACGAATGCGCTGCAGTTTTGCTTCTACCGTCGCCGGCAGTGCGTAGCGGTAAACATCTTTTTTGGTCAGCAGGTGCCAAGCAATTTCCGCTAGTTTCCTAGCAATCGCAACCACCGCGACGTTGTGCCCTTTCTTCTTCTCCAAACGCGCAAATTGATAGCCCAGCGGGCCCGGATGCTTCGCCGCATGTTGCGCCGCTTGAATCAGCAGCCAGCGCACGTTTTTGTTGCCCTGTTTGGTGATTTTACCCATGTAGGTTTTGTCCGCACTTTGACTCACTGAAGGCACCAAACCCCAGTACGAAGTCAATTTGTAGTCGGCAGTAAAACGCTCAATCGGGCCGATGCTTGCCAGCATCGCGTGCGCGGTTGTGACGTCAATTCCAGGCAGGGTAATCAAGCGTTTGATGTCCTCATTTTCGTGCGCGTATTGGTCTAAGCGTAACGCGATACAGTCCTGCTCAAGCTGCACTAAATCTAGCATGCGCGTGATGGTGTCTAGCTCCATACGGTCAATTTCTGGCACTTGTACGGCGGCTAACCAGATGCGGCCCTTGGTGCCAAATAGATCCGCTGGCGCTGGAATCAGGCGCTGGTGCAGCACGCTTTGCGCGCGATTTTTTAGGCTGATCGACTGGCGTGTCAGGGCGCTTCGACGGGCTGCAATGCTGCGCTGACTGCGGGTTGCTGCATCGGGCGTAAACACCGTCGGCAAAAAATCGCAGCGCAATAAATCCGCCAAAACGCGGGCGTCGACTTTGTCGGTTTTTATTTTGGAAAATGCAATCGCTTTGGTCGCCATCGGGTTGGATACGACGACTTTGGCGCAAAACGGCGTCAAAATATCGACCACTTCCCAAGTGTTCGTGGTGGCCTCCAAAGCCAGCGCGCAATCAGGGCCTAGATGCTTTGCAGCGAACGCAATTAGGGTCTCACGAGTGAGATCAAATCGCACATCTTGCCGTGTTAAATCCTCGGCAATCAGGTGCGCTTGAATCACGCGTTTGTGTAGATCAATTCCTATATAACGCATATGCTTCCTTGGTGTGGACTTCTTTCCTGGTAGGCGTGTTTGAACATACAGTTCGTACCAACACAGGCTTCGGGTGGTTGATGTGGATTTACATCGGCAACTATCTATTCGTGCTCGAAGCGACATCCGGACAGGCCGCGAGGCGGGCAGATACGACAGCGGGGTCATACCCCATAAAAATATTCGCCCTAACCCACGATTGATGGAAGTCCACACACCCCGTTTTCAATCGCGCCGAAGTCCAGATTCGCGAAGTGTAGCGGGGGGCGGGAGGAAGCATGTCAGGTACGATGCCACCGGGAATAGGCTTTCTAAACAACTTGGAGCTACCGTTTTGCCCTACAGCTACGCCGACACCGATCACAAACTGAGAAACGCCGGTACCGGCGCGCGCAGTTTTGATGCGAACGGCAATA
>JANOQN010000017.1:0-2145 GCA_031422315.1 Rhodanobacteraceae bacterium | reverse complement strand
CTGATTGACTTAGGGTTGATTCGGCAAAGCGCCGCCACAGGATTAGAACCAGCAAATGGGATTTATGCCGAAGTATTGCCGCGTGTACTCAGCGCGACTGCGCAATCGTTCATCCACGTCGACATGCTCAAATCGAGCTGGCGAGGTAGCGATGGCAAACTGAATCCCGCGCAATTCATGGCGAACTTCTTCGCGTTCTGGCTCGTGCAGGGCGAAGCGATGATGAATACCGTGCGCTACCACGAAGCGGCGCCGACGCTGGTACTGATGGCTTACCTACAGCGTGTCGTAAACGGCGCTGGCCGCATTGAGCGCGAATATGCCGCTGGCTCCGGGCGCATGGATCTGCTGGTAGTGCATGACGATACGCGCATGGCAATTGAAGTTAAGGTTTGGCGCGATAGGCAGGTAAACCCTCTGCCTGAAGGCATCGAGCAACTTGAGCGCTACCTTGGCCGGCATACGCTATCGAGCGGTTTTTTGGTGATTTTTGACCAACGTACCAACGCGCCAGAATGGCTTGAGCGCATGAGTACCGAGCAGCTGTCCACGACGAGCGGCCGCAAGATAACGGTGATGCGAGGCTGAGCTATCGGCTATTGAGCTAATTCGCGTGTCCAACCCCTTGACCTTTTCACCGCCAAGATTTAGCTTTACCCCACAAATGCGAGTTCCCGCTTAGGAACGAAAGAGCCTTTCTCACTGGCAACAGGCAGACCCAACTAGGGTCGTGAGAGCGTATCAAACCACCGCACATCATGTGCATCCCAACCGGGTGATTCAATCACCCCTTGGGCGACTGCTCAATCCGGTTTTTTATACCCGGAGAAAAGCAATGAACAACGTCAAAATGTACCCTGTGTATAACGCCCATGGAACTTATTTAGGTGATGCGGCAACTGCAACGAAAGCTGGCAAATTGCTAGGTGTAGATGCACTTGTTTCGGATGATTCCGGAAAGTCTATTCAAGTTACTTTGAGCAACGTTAAAAATCAGTTCTCATGGACTGATTCACGACTAGCCCAACTTCGCAGCCAAAAATTAAAAACCCAACAAAATCATATACCTACAGCTGATTATTTTCCAGTAAGGCACTACAAATCGCGGTTTTGGCGAAATGTCCTACGGGTTACCTTGCCGGGTAGCGGCGGCAGGTTGAGCGCTTGAGTGATCGCTTTTGCCTGCGCGCAGGGTTGCGTGGTTTTGCGCACATGCAGCGCGTCGCCGGTTCGGGTCATAAAAATAGCGGTCACGCGCCGCTGTTTTTCCAGTGTTTTACGCAGCGTACCCCAGCGTTCGTGGCCCCAGGGTTTATGGACGTGCTGCAGCGCTAGTTTCGTGCGAATAAAATGCACGCATTGATAGGCCAGCACCGAGATAAAAAGGTGCGCGCGGCAGCGGCGGTCGATTTGGTGATGGATCGGGCGTAAGCCCAGCTCGCTTTTCAGCGAACGAAACGCGGATTCCAGTTCGGTGAGCGTGATGTAGGTGCGCCAAAGTTGTTCGTCAGTTAACGTTGTATCGTTGCTGCGCAGCGCGTAATGGCCGGACAAATCCGCCTTGCTGCCCGCGCGCGCGTCGTAATCTGCGGTGATGCCGGTGACCGTGCCATCGGTTTCTTGAAGGCTGACGGTGTAGTGTTGTGCGACGTTGCTAAAGCGCTCGTTTAAACGCCCGATGCGCCGGTTCAGATGCGCTGGATTGAGCCCGGGGCGGCGGCTCGGGGAGGCTTTTTCTAATGCTTTTTGCAGTGCTTTTGTCGGTACTTTTGGCGACGCAGTTTTCGCCGTTTTTTGCACGTCTTTTTGCGCGGTTTCGATGGCTTCTTGTTGGACTTTGAGCACCGCTTTTGCCGCAGCTAAAGCCAAGTTTTGTTTCGTGATGTTGCCCTGAATTTTGTCGATTTCGGCTTCAAATTTCAGCTTTTTCGTGTCCAGCATGGCCCGTTCTTTCGCCGCCCGCGCTTCGGAATAACACAATAAACGCACGTCGCCATCGTCCGGGTCGATGCTTTTTGCAATCGTAACCTGCTGTTTTTGCGCGGTTTCTAGCACTTTGGAGGTGTCGCTAGGCAGCGCTTTTCGGGCGTTGTCCATGACCAAATACCGGTAGTTGTTTTCGCGCAGCCAAGTCAAATTGGCGGC
>JANOQN010000016.1:0-139183 GCA_031422315.1 Rhodanobacteraceae bacterium | reverse complement strand
CCCATTGCCATTGATCAAAACCATGCTCTCCCACAGGTATCTCTCCCAAAAGGCGTCGGCTACTCTGCGCGATGGCTTGCCGCAAGTCTAACGGTTCATGTGGAGAAACGGGCAAAGCACACTTTGGGGCAAAGCTCTCCCCAACCCCTCTCCCATCAAGAGAGAGGGGCTAAAACTGACTTCAACGTTTATAGAAGTGTTTGTTTGCACCCTGAAGTTCGTTTGCACCCTGAAGTTTGTTTGCACCCTGAAGTTCGTTTGCTCCCTGAAGTTCGTTTACTCCCCTCTCCCTTCATGGGAGAGGGGTTGGGGGAGAGGGTTCATTTCGGAAAAGCTCGCATACGTTGTAATGCATCGAACGTGTAAACCTGCTTTCACCCAGATTCTCAGTGCTACACTTACGCGCCGCTTCATGCGAGCAAATCACACTCAATTTTTAGCGAAACCCGAACGCCTATGAACTTTTATGATCGACTCAGTAGTGAATTGGCTGGCATTGCCGAACAGGGGCTAAAAAAAAGTGAGCGGGTGATTGCATCTGCGCAATCTGCCGCGATTCGCTTGGACGATGGCCGCGAGGTACTTAACTTTTGCGCCAATAACTATTTGGGCTTGGCCGATCATCCAGAAGTGATTGCGGCAGCGAAAGCCGCGCTCGATAGCCACGGTTTTGGCATGGCGTCGGTGCGTTTTATTTGCGGCACGCAGGATATTCATAAGCAGCTCGAGCGCGCGATCTCCGAGTTTTTCGGCACTGAAGATACGATCTTGTACGCCGCGTGTTTTGACGCCAACGGCGGCTTGTTCGAGCCGCTGTTGGATGATTCTGACGCGATTATCTCGGATGCGCTAAACCATGCTTCGATTATTGATGGCGTTCGGCTGTGCAAGGCCAAGCGCTTTCGCTATGCCAATTGCGATATGGCGGATTTGGAAGCGCAGCTGGTCGCTGCAAAGGATTGCCGCACCCGCTTTATCACCACCGATGGCTCGTTTAGCATGGACGGCTTGATCGCGCCGCTGGCCGAGATTGCCGCGCTGAAGCAAAAATACGACGCAATTTTGCATATCGACGAATGCCACGCCACCGGCTTTTTAGGCGAAAACGGGCGCGGCAGCGCTGAGTTGCACGGCGTGCATGAATTAGTCGATATCTTTACCGGCACACTCGGTAAAGCTTTGGGCGGCGCGTTGGGTGGCTTTACCACCGGCAAATCGCAGGTCATTGAGATGCTGCGGCAGCGCTCGCGCCCGTATTTATTTTCCAATTCATTGCCGCCGCCCGTGGTGGCCGCCAGCATTAAGGTGTTTGAGCTACTGAAAACCTCATCCGCGCTGCGCGAGCAATTACAGCGCAACACCGCGTATTTCCGTGCTGCAATGGTTGACGCAGGCTTTGATATCAAGCCCGGCGTGCATCCGATAGTGCCGGTCATGCTTTATGACGCGCCACTTGCGCAAAAATTTGCGTCTGCCTTGCTGGAAGAAGCTATTTATGTGATCGGGTTTTTCTTTCCGGTAGTGCCTAAAGGCCAGGCGCGCATTCGCGTGCAGCTTTCTGCAGCGCACACACAGGCGCAGCTTGAGCAGGCGGTGTCTGCGTTTGTCAAAGTCGGGCGCCAGCTTGGCGTCATTTCTGCCGCGCATTGATTTACCTCATCTCGCGCCCTGCCTTCACTCAACGATCTCTGAGCTTATGTCTGAACATTCTGCAATTATTCGCTGGCAATATCAGGGCGGCAACTTTCTAGAAAAGGAGTATTCGCGCGATCACCTGCTCGAGTTTCCAAACGGCCTGCGTATGCAGGCTTCCGCAGCGGCAGCTTACGGTGGCAATCCCGAGCTGATCGACCCGGAAGCGGCGTTTACCGCTTCGCTTTCTAGCTGTCACATGCTGACTTTCTTAGCACTGTGCGCTGTCAAAGGCCTGATTGTTAAGGATTACGAGGATAGAGCGGTCGGCTATTTGGAGAAAAATCTGGAAGGCCGCATGGCGATGACGCGCGTCCGCCTGCATCCTTTCGTCGTATTTGAAGGCGAGACGCCCGATGAGGAACAGCTGCACATGCTGCACGATCGGGCTCATCGCGCTTGCTTCATTTCCAATTCGGTAAAAACCAGCGTAGAGATTGAACCGCGCAGCGCAAGCTAGCCGCACTGTTTCATTGCCTTGAAGCCCTGGGAGGGGTTGTTCATGTCAAACATCAACAATATGCACCCAATAAACACCGCCGATTCGCTTGCCGCTGTCACTCAGGCCGTCAATGATGCGATGGATAGCGCGAAAGATTCGGTCGAAAAAACCGTGGAAAGCGCGCGCGAGCATATTGGCGATTCCATCCAACACGCGCGTGAGCACATCGAGCTTTCTAAGCAAAATCTTGCCGACACCGCCAATCGAACCAAAGCCGCGACCAAATCCGTCTGGCGCAGAATCGGCGGCACAGTCGCCGCTTGGTTTGACACCACAGCAGTCGAAGTAAAGCGCGTCGATATCAGCCAGGATAAGGTCAACTGGATCCGCGTCATGCCGTTTTTAGGTGTGCATTTGATGTGTCTCGGGGTGTTTTTTGTCGGTGTAAGCCCTGTTGCGATTGCCATTGCAGTGGCGATGTATGTAATTCGCATGTTTGCGATCACCGGGTTTTATCACCGCTATTTTTCCCACAAGAGTTTTAAAACCTCCCGCACGATGCAGTTTATTATGGGTCTCTGGGGCGCCAGCTGCGTGCAGCGCGGACCAATGTGGTGGGCCTCACACCACCGGCATCATCACAAAACTTCTGATCAGCCGCAGGATTTCCACTCGCCGATGCAGCATGGCTTTTGGTGGAGCCACATGGGCTGGATTATGGGCGACGCCGCGTTTCGCACCGACGAATCGCAAGTGCCTGATTTAGCGAAATTCCCAGAGTTAAAGTGGCTGGATCGCTTTGATATGGCCATGCCGTTTGTGCTGGGCGGCTTTATGATGCTGCTTGGCATGGGCTTAGAAAAATGGGCGCCGAGCCTGGGTACCAATGGTCCGCAGCTTTTGATTTGGGGCTTTTTCGTTTCCACCGTGGTGTTGTTTCATGGCACGGTAACGATAAACTCACTTTCGCACATATGGGGCAATCGGCGCTACAACACCAAAGACGATAGCCGTAATAACTGGTTTTTGTCGATCATCACGCTAGGCGAAGGCTGGCACAATAATCATCATCACTTCCCGGGCGCAGCGCGGCAAGGCTTTTTCTGGTGGGAATATGACTTGACCTTTTACGGTTTAAAAGTCATGAGCTGGATGGGTTTGATTTGGGATTTAAAACCGGTGCCAGACGCGTTTAAGTATGCGCATTTGAGGCAGACTGTTGAGCAAAAGTAGCAGTCGTTGTTGTATGCAAGAGGGGTCTGTCACACGCGGTAATCAAGTAGTAGCAACAGACGTGAGCCTTTCCTCGTCATCCCCGCGCAGGCGGGGATCCAGTGCAGGTGTCAAAAACTCGCTCGGATTACAAATAGCCGAAATTCGTATTTTTATGCTTTAATGCGCGTTGAAGGCTCAATGAGCCTGGATTCCCGCCTTCGCGGGAATGACGACAAGATATTTACTAAGTTTGTCGCTGCTCAAACATCGCTCACGCCAAATAAATCGTCAACACCATCATGGCAATCGCCACCAACCAGGTCATGGTGATGCGCCCGATCAACTGTTGCGCGTGTTGCAGCGGTTCGCTATCCACCGGATTGCCTGAATGCAGATCGCTTACCTCAGGCTCATCGACATCATCGATATCGACGCAGGCTTTTGCCGTCGCGCTTAAAAAGCCTAAATCCAGATCCAAAATACCGCGGCCGTGCTGATCATGATGTTCTTGCCAAGCTTTTGCGACTGCATCAAAATCCGATGCTAACGCAAGCCCTAAACACATCAGCTGCGCCGGAATCCAAGCCAGCGCCGCCTCGAACTGTTTGGCGCTGGCGATCAGCCCTTTCGGCAAATCGTGCAGCTCAGTGCTATCTGCCAGCAGCTGTGTCAATCGATAAGTGAGCGCGCCTGCGGGCCCGAAACAGACAAACCAAAAAATCGGCGCAAATTGGCGCTTTAAGGCGGCCGCAAACACCGTTTCAATCAGTGAATTCGTCGCTAACGGCAGCATTTCAGTACGTGCGAACGAAGCTTGCGCGGCGATCCGCTGCTCTGGCGTGTGCGCATGCGCTAGCTCGGTTAAATCTTCGCTCAAATCGCGCGGGCCGAGCGTGTAAAAAAGCGCGGCGATTCCCAACAGAAAACCGAAAATTCCGTACAGCCGCGTATTCAATTGAACTGAAATCGCTAGCAAAATCAGTGCAATCGGGGCCAACACGATCGCCAAGCCAATGCCAGATGCCCAAAAGCCGTTTGCTTTGAGTTTGCCGTCAAGCCAGCGCAGCCAGCGCTCAAACCAGCCAAACGCGCGCAAATGCGATAGCTCAGGTAGTGCAGCAAGCAGCAGCAAGCAAATTGCAATGGTTAGAAAATTAAGCGTCATGGCCGCAGTTTAGGTTGAATTGGTACAGGATGCGCGCAAGCAAAGCGGTTTTGCATCAGCGATCAGCCCGCTTTCATCAGCCGCTCACGCTCCGATAGCAAATTCTCGAAACTTATATGGTTCAGCGGCCGCGAGAATAAAAACCCTTGCAGCTGCTCACAATGATAGGCGCGTAAGAATTTCAAATGTGTCTCGGTTTCTACGCCTTCTGCTATTACCTGCATTTTCAGCCCGTGCGCCATATCGATGGTGGCGCGGATAATGGCTTCATCGGAAGGATCAACGCCAATATTGCGTACGAAAGTTTGATCGATTTTGATGAAATCCGCTGGAAATCGCTTTAGATATTCAAGCGATGATTGCCCGGTGCCAAAATCATCAATCGAAATCGACAGCCCAATCGCGCGCAGCCTAGTTAGCGTGTCAAACAGATTCGGAATATCGCGCACGTTGATGCTTTCCGTCACTTCCAAATCCAGCAACTGCGCCGGCAATTGACTTTCTTTCAGCACGCGCTCAACGATCTGAACAAGATCAGGCTGTTTGAGCTGTAAAGCGGATAAATTCACACTGATTTTTAACGGCAACTTGTAGCGCTCGATCCAGCGTTTTGCATCCACACAGGCGGTGCGCAATACCCATTCGCCCATCGCGACAATAATGCCGGTTTCCTCTGCCAGTGGAATAAAAAACCCAGGGCTAATCAGCCCAAGCTCTGGATGTTCCCAGCGAATCAGAGCTTCCATGCCGACAATATCTTCGGTTGCGGCATCGACTTTCGGTTGATAGAACGCGCGCAACTCGTTATTTTTTTGCGCTGAGCGCAGCTTATTTTCCAAAGCCATGCGTTGATGCTGAGATTCTTCTTTTTCCGCTTGATACGCATGAAAGCGGTTGCGGCCCATGCCTTTGGCGGTATACATCGCGGCATCGGCGCGGCGAACCAGCTCTTCTGCGGACTGCCCATCTTCTGGGAAGAAGGTAATGCCCACGCTCGCGGTCATTTGCAGCTCACCGCCGTCGGCCAACCGCAGCGGCAATTCCAGCGAATGAATCAGCTTTTCTGAGATTTTATAGACATGGTCTCTTGATACTACATGTCGCAATAGCAGCGTGAATTCATCGCCAGCATAGCGCGCCACTGTATCGCTGGCCCGCACCGCTGCACGTAGGCGATTGGAAACCCCGACCAACACTTGATCGCCCACACCGTGGCCTAAACTATCGTTGACTTTCTTGAAGCGATCCAAATCAACAAACAGTACCGCGATGCGCTCGCTCGCACGCTGCGCTTCGGCTAGCGCAGATTCCAGGCGATCATTAAACAGCACCCGATTGGGCAATCTTGTCAGGCCATCATGCAGGCCGTGGTAAAGGCTTTCGAAGCGATAGCGCACTGCCAAGTGTTCGAGCGCAAACCGTTGCGCAATCGCACCTGCGGCTTTACAGGCCTCGGCGAAGTTAGGCATCCGGCGCGCGCTGCCGATCAGCAAAACGCCCACTGCGCTTTGCTTTTCATTTAGAAGCGGCATGCCAATAAAACTTTCCAACTTCAATCGATTAACGACCGGGCAGCTGATTTGCTGCGCAGCATTTTGTTCTATGAAGATGCTTTCGCCGCCATTGATGCGCTTGAACACTTCCTGATCCCAGACCGGCGGGAAAGTGGCGCGCATATCGAGCTGGCTTTGCGCGGCCAGCAGCGTCGGCTCATCATTATTGGTATCACCCAGCGCCATAAGCAAATCAAGGCCCAACAGCGCTGCACTTTCATCGCTCCAGCGCCACATATCGCGCGAACCCACGCTGATCGTCAGGCTGTTCGCCAAAATTTGCTGCCAAGCGTTGCTTTGCAGCGTGTTCGGCTGTGCAGCGCCAGCTTCGTTTGCGGCGCTTGTTACCTGCGCTGTGCCGGCTTGATTGGCGGTGCGCAGTTGCAACTGCAAGCGCCGACGCTGCTCAATTTGCTGCATGCGAAAACGCAGCTCAGCATCTTGCACCGGGGATCGTAGCCAGTCGTGTACCGGCGAAGGTTGTAGCAAAGCATCGACTTCAGGCGGATTGGCTAAGATGCCGAGCACAATGGTGCGTCCGCTCGCTTGCAACGCATTGGCAAACATGGAGGCAGCGCTTACCTGGCTAAAGTCCATCACCACCACGCTAATCTTCGGATCTTGCAGCAGCAGTGATTCACCGTGCTCGACATCGCGTGCGGTGTAAACCGCGTCATAGCCAAGCTGGTCGAAGGTATTAAACAGCACCCGACGATCATCGCGCTGGTTGGCAATCAGTAAAACGGCGCGATAGGCGCTAGCGGTATTTGGCATTTAGCGAATCCAACGGCCATCACGCAGCCGCAGCGGCGCACGCGAGCGCGGCTCAAGCTGGACGTGCGCGCAATAACCGCTTAGCGTTGCTGGAATATCGCCATCTTCACTCAAAAACACGATTTTGCGCCCGATGCCATCGTCTGCTCGCGCAACTTGCCGCAGCTGCGCCACGATGGGCGGAGTAAATGACAGCCCATTGCAAGGCAATAAGTAAACGCCAAAATGCCCACTTTGCTGAATAAACCGCAGCGCATCCGGCAAGCGGCGCGTGCCCGGCACCACGACGCCATTGTCGCGCAGGCTGATAAAACCACGATCTTGCGTCCAGCTATAAATAGATAACCCAGAGCGCCTGCTAAAGGGTTCAAGCTGTTGGGAAAGCTCAGCGTGCGAACGCGTGTAAACCACCACCAAGCGGCTCTCTGCGGTGTCGATTTGCTGATACAGCAGCTGTGCGAACTGTGGTTCATCAAAGTCCGCTGCTAACACCTTAAAGGTTGCCGCGCTGCTAGGATTTTTTAGGCTTGCCGCTTCGCTCACAGATACTCCAATTTCAGCTGGCTAGCATGCGTTACATCGTGCGCCTCGTCGTCGCTGCGCGCAAAAGATTGCAGTTTGCACGCAATTGGCGGCCGTTTGTAACGAGATTGTTTCCGGTCAAGCTGCATTTTGGAAGTTCAATTAACTACAGCTATCGTTTTGCCGCTACATCGTGGCCGTAGGTTTATCAGAATTAAGAATGCCCGCCAAATTTGATTCGATTTTATTGCGCACGGTATCGCCTTCCGAGCCTTCATTAAACTGCACGCCAATACCTGCGGGGCGATTACCCTGAGCGCCAACCGGCGTAATCCAAATCACCCGCCCGGGCACTGGCATGCGATCTTTGTCGTCCATCAACGAAAGCAACAAAAACACATCGTCGCCGATATTATATTTGCGCGGCGTTTGTACAAATATGCCACCGCCTTTCACAAACGGCATGTAGGAGGCATAAAGCATGGCCTTATCTTTAATTTGTAGGGACAAAATACCCTGCTTTGCACCGGCGCCTGAGTTAAACATCGTCCTTTGGCCTGATTTCGACAAGGCCCTGAGTTTAACGAATTCTCGTTATAAAACCAGATATTAGTCCTGATTTATCAGATTGTTTCGAGCAAAAAAGGGCGACTGGGACGCCGAGCTGTAAGCAAGCTATGCGTGAGTCGTGTTATCGTTTGTTGCGCGAAACACCTGTCTAACCACGCGATTGCCGCTGGGCAGAGCAAATTGAGCTCGATTGTTCTAAAGATGGAAGCTGGGTCGACTGCCCAAACCAGGTAATGTTCGCTTGCTAGCTGGCGATTTTCTAAAAGTGATTGGCCGCTCTATGACTTGACAAGCTGAACTCGGCGAGTGGTAAGCTTACGGCATGTTTTTATCGCACCGCCGACACTCGCGCCATTTTGCTTGGGCAATTTATCTGATCTGTTTCGTGTTGCTCGCGATTCGGGTCAGTGGCGCGCATACGCATCAGCACGTTGGGCTTGCACACTCGGGTAGTGTCGCTGCATCCATGGAAATACACGATGCTGATGGTCATGATTCGGAGCCAGCGCTGTTTCACGCCGATCATGCAGATTTGCATCATCATCACAGCGATAGTGGCGCTAGTTCCGATGATCTACTAGCACATCAGGACTTCGTCGAGCTTGATACCTTGACCGACGTTTTTGGCAAGACTTCCAAGCTAAGCCACGAGCCATCCTACGTACTAGCGATTATGCTGCTTTGGCAGCTGATGCCCGCGCCGCCGAACGTCATTCCAGGCTTTATTGCTCGCGTCAACGGGCCGCAAAGGCCGCGATTACGCCCGCCAAGCTGCGGGCCACCGAAATTCATCATCGCTTGACGTAAATGGCTGGCCTTCGGCTAGCCGTAATTAGCGCCCTTTCGCGCTTGTCAGTTTGATGGAGAAAAATATGCTTTTAAAACGCATGCTTTGGCTATTGCCGTGCATTTTTAGTTTTTACCTGCCAATTGCTGGCGTGGCGCAAACGCCGCTGCCCGCTAACCCCAGCTTGACGCTGCAGCAAGCCATTTCGCGCAGCGCGAAAGCCAATCCGGAACTCAAGGCATTTGAATTTACCTTAAGCGCGCAAGATGGGCGCACGGTGCAAGCTGGGCTAAAGCCTAATCCGGAACTTGTGGTTGATGTAGAAGATGCACTCGGCACTGGCGCAAGGCGCGGTTTGTCAGGTGCCCAAACAACCATTGCGCTGCGTCAACAATTTGAGCGCGGCGGCGCACAAACGCGAGTGGCGGCGGCGCGCGCCGGGCGTTACGCGCTGGACGCTGAGTTGACTGAAAAGCGGCTAGAAATAGCTATAGAAACCGCGCGCCGCTTTGCGCAGGTTTTATCAAATCAAGCGCGCTTGCAGCTGATGCAACAGGCCATCGCCCTAGCCAAGCAAACACTCGCGGCGGTGCAGCTGCGGGTGCAAGCCGCGAAGGCGCCGGAAGCGGAATTGGCACGCGCAGCCGCGCAATTGGCGCGCGCTGAGCTAGATTATGAAGACGCAGAGCACGAACTGCTTATCGCCAAGCATCAGCTTGCTGCGCTCTGGGGTGCAAGTGAAGCGGATTTTGGCAGCGCAGCGGGCAGCGCGCCAAAGCTCAGCAAGCTGGCACCTTTTGCGCAGTATTCGCAGCGCATTTTGGCCAATCCTAGCCTGCAAAAATTTAGCGCTGAACTTGCGCTGCGTGAGGCCGAATTGCGGCTTGCACAGCAGCGCCGCAAACCCGCTTGGGAACTTAACGCTGGCCTGCGCCGGTTCGAACAGGGTAATGATTTTGCGGGCGTTATTGGCGTGAGCATACCGCTAACCTGGAACGATCACGGCCAAGCGCAAACCGCGACTGCGCAGGCCAACGTAGCGAAAGTTGACGCCGATAAGCAGGCAGCGCAGGTCAAATTAGTGGCGCATTTATTTGCGCTATATCAAGAATTCGAGCACGCGCGCCATGTGATCGAGAAGCTAGATACAGACGTGCTACCCCGCATGCAGGATGCGCTAAAGCAAACCGAATACGCCTACACACGCGGCCGATATGGCTACTTGGAATTACTCGGGGCGCAGCGCGAATTATTAGAAGTAGCAGTGGCGAAAATCCAAGCCGAGAGCGACGCATTGCGCTATGGCATCGAAATTGATCGGGTGATCGGTGCAGTTCCTGGCACGGCAGATGCCGTCACGCAAATCGCGGCGGCAGATGCGCCGCAGCAAACAAAAGAGACACAAAAATGAATGTTAGAAAACAAACTATTATCAATAAGCTAACGCAATGGCTGTGGCTGAGCGTGTGTGCAGCAATTGTGGCGGGCTGTAAGCCAAACGCGGAGCCCGCAAGCGATGCTGCGCACGGTCAAGCCGCGCATGCGCCTGCGGTAGAAGAGGTTATTAAAGGCCCGAATCGCGGGCGCATGTTGCAAGACGGCCCGTTCGCATTGGAGCTCGCGATTTTTGAAACCGGCGTGCCGCCAGAGTATCGCGCGTGGGGCACGCTTGCGGGCAAGGCCATCGACGCCGCTGAGCTAAACTTAGTGGTTGAGGTGAAGCGCTTGGGCGATTTTAAAGATCAGTATTTCTTTAAACCCGCTGGAGTGGGCGCGGAGCAATTTTTGCAGGCACAAAGCTCGGTGTACGAACCGCATTCCTTTGTGGTCAGCGTGCGGGCAGAACACGCCGGCAAAATGCATCAGTGGTCGTTTGAAAGCTATGAGGGCCGCACAACCATAGCCGCCAAAATCGCCAAGGAGGCGAACATTAAAACCGAGATTGCCGGTCCAGCGCAGCTCAGTGAAACCGTCACGCTTTATGGCCAGGTTGCGGTAAACCCGGAGCGTCAGCGCGCCGTCAGCGCGCGCTTTCCCGGCGTGATCCAAAGCGTTGCGAAAGGCCTGGGCGATCGCGTTAGCGCAGGCGAAACGCTGGCTTCAATTGAGAGCAACGAAAGCTTACGCAGCTACGCCCTTACCGCGCCACTGACCGGGGTTCTGACGCAGCGCGACGCCAACGTGGGTGAGCAATCCGGCGATCGTGTGCTGTTTACCATCACCGATACCCGCGCAGTCGTGGCGGAGCTTTCGGTGTTTCCGCGAGATCGCCTGCGCGTGCTTGCCGGTGCTGATGTCAGCATCAAACTTGCCGATGCGGCGGATTTCGTAACCGGCAAGATTTTGCGGGTGGATAGTCAAGCGGGGGTAAATCAAGCCGTGCTGGCACGGGTTGCACTGAATAATACGCAAGGGCAGTTTTTGCCGGGCAGCTTCATCACGGCCGAAGTTGAGGTGGCGCGGCGCACTGTGCCGCTCGCTGTTAGGGCTCAAGCCTTGCAGCCGTTTCGCGATTTCACCGTGGTGTTTGCCCAAGTTGGTGAAACCTATGAAGTGCGGATGCTGGAATTGGGGCAACAGCAGGGTGACTGGGTTGAAGTGCTGAGCGGGCTGCAACCAGGAACGCGCTATGTGACGGAAAATAGCTATTTGATCAAAGCAGATGTCGAAAAATCCGCCGCGTCGCACGATCATTGAGGCGCTGTCATGATTGAGAAAATTCTACAGCTCGCCATTGCCCGACGCGGCATGGTCATGGTGTTAATGCTGGTTATTTCAGCGCTGGGTATTCATAACTTTTTACGCCTGCCCATTGATGCGGTGCCTGACATTACCAACGTGCAGGTTATCGTCAATGTCCCAGCGCCCGGCTACACGCCGCTGGAGGCGGAGCAGCGCGTCAGCGTGCCGCTGGAAACCGCGATGTTGGGAATTCCCAAGCTTGACTACACCAGATCACTTGCGCGCTATGGCCTAGCGCAGGTCACGGTGGTGTTCGAAGATGGCACGGATATTTACTTTGCGCGCCAGCAGGTTGCCGAGCGCATGAACGCCGCTGCAAGCTTGCTGCCCGAGGGTTTAGAGCCCAGCATGGGCCCGATCGCGACCGGTTTGGGTGAGATTTTTATGTTCACCGTCGATTCGATACCGGGCGCGACTAACCCTGATGGCAGCTTGATGACGCCAACCGATTTGCGCTCGGTACACGATTGGATTATCCGGCCACAGCTGCTGCGCGTTCCGGGTGTGGTGGAAGTCAATCCGATTGGCGGATTTAAGAAAGAAATTTTAGTCGCCCCCGATCCGGCAAAAATGTTAGCGCACGGTATTATTTATGAAGATGTAGTGCAGGCGCTGCGGGCCAATAACGGCAATCGCGGGGCTGGCTTTATTGAGCGCAACGGCGCGCAGTGGCTGATGCGAGTGCCGGGGCAAGCGCAGAATATGGCGGAGCTGGGCGACATCGTTATTAAGCAAACCGCCAGCGTGCCGCTGCGCGTGCGCGACGTGGCGAACGTCAGCTTAGGCCTGGAGCTGCGCAGTGGCGCCGCCACGCAAAATGGCCGCGAAGTTGTGATGAGCACGGTGTTCATGCTGATAGGCGCGAACAGCCGCACCGTGGCGCAAGGCGTGGCGGACAAGCTAGATGCCATCAAAGCGAGCTTGCCTGCCGGTGTGGTAGTAACCCAGGCTTACAATCGAACTGTGCTGGTCAATAAAACGCTTGCCACGGTGCAAAAAAACCTGCTGGAAGGCGCATTGCTGGTGGTTGTGGTGCTGCTGCTTTTATTAGGTAACGTACGTGCTGCACTGCTAACGGCTGCGGTGATTCCACTGGCAATGTTAATGACGATTACCGGCATGGTCAGCAATCAGGTTAGCGCTAATTTGATGAGCTTGGGCGCGCTCGATTTTGGTCTGATCGTTGATGGTGCCGTGATTATCGTCGAGAACTGCCTGCGCAGGCTTTCGCAAGCAGCGCTGGCCCGCAATTCCCTTATGCCGCTAAAAGAACGCCTGGCGCTGGTGTTTGATGCCACGCAAGAGGTTATTCGGCCCGCGCTATTTGGCGTGTTTATCATCACCGTGGTGTATCTGCCGATCTTTAGCCTCACCGGCATTGAAGGCAAAATGTTCCACCCAATGGCGTTTACCGTGGTGATCGCGCTGATCAGCGCAATGGTGCTATCGCTGACGTTTGTGCCGGCCGCAGTCGCTATTTTGTTTAGGCGGCCAGTAGTGGAAAAGCACAACTGGCTCATGCAGGCAGCCAGCGCGGGTTATCGCCCGGTGCTAGCGCTTGCGCTGCGCTGGCGCTGGCTGATGATCAGCGCCGCGACTTTGTTAATCCTCGCTAGTGCGATGCTGGCAACCCGCATGGGCAGTGAATTTTTGCCGAATTTGGATGAGGGCGATGTGGCCATGCATGCACTGCGCATTCCCGGCACCTCGCTATCGCAGGCGATATCGCAGCAGGCGCAGCTGGAAGCGGCGATCAAACGCCTACCGGAAGTTGAGCGGGTGTTCGCGAAAATTGGCACTGCAGAAGTTGCGACTGAAGCGGCGCCGCCCAGCGTGGCGGATAACTTCATCATCCTCAAACCGCGCGAACAGTGGCCGGATCCGCGCAAAACCAAAGCCCAATTCATTGCTGACTTAGAAGCGGTGGTGACACCCATACCGGGCAATCGCTATGAATTCTTACAACCCATTCAGATGCGTTTTAATGAGCTGATTGCTGGCGTTCGGGCCGAGGTAGCGGTAAAGGTTTTTGGCGATGACCATGACACCTTAGTGGCGCTTGGCGAGGATATTGGCAAAGCCGTGCAGAGCGTGCCAAACGCGGCAGACGTTGCGATTGAACAGTCCACCGGGCTGCCGGTGCTCACCATTAAACCCAAGCGAGAAACCTTGGCGCGGCTGGGGCTCAACGTCACGCACGTGCAAGATTTGGTGGCCACGGCGCTGGGTGGCGCATCGGCGGGTTTGCTGTACGAAGGTGATCGGCGCGCAGAAATTATCGTTCGGCTGCCGGAATCAATGCGTATCCGCCCTGAAACGCTAAATGCACTGCCGTTGCCGCTTCCGCAGGGCGGGTTCGTGCCGCTCGGGGAAGTGATTGAGACGGAGCTGGTCGCCGGGCTAAATCAAGTCAATCGTGAAAACGGCAAGCGCCGTATCGTGGTGACAACCAACGTGCGCGGGCGCGATTTAGGCTCGTTTGTAAGCGATGTGCAAACAGCCATCGCGGCGCAGGTTGAACTCCCGCCTGGCTATTGGGTGGAATACGGCGGCACGTTTGAGCAATTGCAGTCGGCTTCTAAGCGGCTTGCTATCGTGGTGCCGGTCACGCTGCTGCTGATTGCAGGACTGCTGTATATGGCGCTGGCTTCGGTGCGCGATGCGGCGGTTATTTTCAGCGGCGTGCCGTTAGCACTTACCGGTGGGGTGATCGCGCTTTGGCTGCGCGACATTCCGCTGTCAATCTCTGCAGGCGTAGGATTTATCGCGCTATCGGGCGTGGCGGTGTTAAACGGGCTGGTGATGGTGAGCTTCATTCGCGACCTGCTGAGCCGCGGGCAAGCGCTAGATGCCGCCATTATCGAAGGCGCGATGACGCGCCTGCGCCCAGTGCTGATGACCGCGCTCGTCGCAGGCTTAGGATTTGTGCCTATGGCATTTAATTCAGGCGTCGGCAGTGAAGTGCAGCGCCCACTGGCAACCGTGGTGATCGGTGGCATTATTTCCTCGACACTACTCACGCTGCTGGTATTGCCCGGCTTGTTTCGATTAGTTCACTCGCGCGCGTCGGTGCCACGCCGCGATGTTTTACCGCTGTAGGCACGAAACAAATGCATCATCTAAACCTTGATTTAAGCCTTGAATCAAACACGTAAAGCCAATTAAAGAAGCTAACCAAAGAAGCTAACCAAAAAGGAAACAATTTATGTCACTCAAAATCATCACCGCACTTTTTAGTATTGTCGTTTGCTCCGCAGTACACGCGCACGGCCAACATGGCGACGTTGAAGATTTGCCGCCGCCGCCAAAAATGGAAGTTGAAGTCGAGCCAGCGGCCGATTTGCCACAGCCGAGCGCAGAGAGCGGCGTTGAGACCAAAGCCGAAGTCAGGCCTGAGGCAAGCAAGCCGGAC
This sequence comes from Rhodanobacteraceae bacterium, assembly GCA_031422315.1. Lineage (GTDB taxonomy): Bacteria > Pseudomonadota > Gammaproteobacteria > Xanthomonadales > SZUA-5 > JANNYA01. The sequence continues at coordinate 124,309 of JANOQN010000016.1, read as the reverse complement.
GACGTAAAACCTAATTTGTTAAGCGCCCAATCGCAGTGATGCCAGCCGCACCGATAAACATTCGAAAACTGGGCGGTGCTATGACTGGTTTTATAAGCCGCCGCAGCGCGCTGTGGCTGCTTTGCCTGCTATGGGCGGGCTACGCCGCTGCGCATGGCGTAGAAGGCAGTGATGCCGCCTTTATTCAAAACACCAACGGGCCAGCGCTGCTGCCGTTTATCTACTTAGGTGCCAAGCATATGGTCACCGGCTACGATCATCTCTTGTTTTTGTTTGGCGTAATTTTCTTTTTGTATCGCCTTAAAGATGTCGGTTTATACGTCACGCTATTTGCGCTCGGGCACAGCAGCACGCTGCTATTTGGTGTGCTGAGTCGAATTCATGTCAATCCTTTTTTGGTGGACGCGATTATCGGCTTATCGGTGGTCTACAAAGCGCTGGACAATCTAGGCGCATTCAAAACTGTGCTGGGCGTGCAGCCCAATGCTAAGGTGGCGGTGCTGATCTTTGGGCTGTTTCACGGATTTGGTTTAGCGACCAAATTGCAAGATTTCAATCTTTCCAGCAATGGCTTAGTGGCTAATATGCTGGCCTTCAATGTCGGGGTTGAAATTGGCCAGCTGCTCGCTTTAGGCGCAATCCTCATCGTCATGGGATTTTGGCGGCGCACCGCCTCATTTGCGCGGCACGCCTACATGAGCAACGTGATGTTAATGAGCGCGGGGTTTTTACTGACCGGCTATCAAATCGCGGGCTACATTTTTTCAATCAACGTTACCGCAGCTATTTAGAGGCCTGATATGCATGACAATTGCAACCCAACCATAAACCACCCGAGTACATCGCAGCTTGTCAAAGCGAGCGTGATAGCGCTTTTGCTTGCGATGCTTGTTTTGTTTGCCGCCGTACTGCCCGCTGAATATGGTAAAGATCCTACCGGTATGGGTGGGCTGCTAGGACTGACGCAACTGCACTCAGTTGAGGCACTGCCAGTTTTGCCCGCTATCGTAACGCCCTCGGCGATAGCTCCTGCGGTTATTGCTAGCCAGAAATTGCCTGGGCAGTCAGTTCCTGGGCAAGCGCTTCCGGGGCAGAGCACGCCCGAGCAAACTGATGCGTCGCAATCTTTTAACTTAGACGCGGTACGCGCGCAAAGCAACGCATTTCGAAGTGACGAAATGAGCCTGACGCTAGAACCCGGCAAAGGCGCCGAGGTCAAAGCGAAAATGCAAGATGGCGCTTCGTTTGTATTTAGCTGGGTAGCAAATGGCGGGCCAGTCAATTTTGATATGCACGGCGAAAAACCAGACGATGGCGATCGATTCACGAGCTACTGGCTGGACAACCAAAAAACCGAAGCGCACGGGCGCTTTATCGCACCGTTTACCGGCGTACATGGCTGGTACTGGAAAAATAAAGGCACCGCGCCGGTGACGATTACCGTCAAAGTCAGCGGCTATTTTGAACAACTTTATCGCCCGTAACTGCAAGGAATCGCCATGGCATTAAAGCTCCCGCGGTTGCAGCCAGGCGTACTCGCGGCACTGCTAGCCGCTTTGCTATTTGGTGCAGGCACACCGTTGGCAAAGCAGCTGCTGACAAGCCTCAATCCTTGGTTGTTAGCAGGCTTACTTTATTTGGGTGCAGGCCTAGGCATGACGCTGTACCGCATCATCTCGCGGGCAAACCCCGTGCAGTTAGCGCGTAGTGAAAGGCCATGGCTACTCGGTGCGGTGCTCAGCGGCGGGGTAATCGCGCCGGTGCTGCTGATGTTTGGTTTGCGCGGTATGCCAGCGTCGGGTGCATCGCTGCTGCTCAACGCGGAGGGCGTTTTTACCGCGCTACTTGCCTGGTTTGCCTTCAAAGAAAATTTTGACCGGCGCATCGCACTGGGCATGCTGGCTATTTTAGCGGGTGCGGTAATTTTAAGCTGGCCATCTAAATTGAGTCAGCTGAGCGGTGCAAGCCTATGGCCGGCGCTAGCGGTGCTAGGCGCGTGTTTTGCCTGGGGTTTGGATAATAATTTGACTCGCAAGATATCGCTAACCGACGCCACTTGGATTGCTGCGGTAAAAGGGATGACCGCAGGCGTGGTCAATCTTACTATTGCGCAAATTTTGGGCAACGCTGCACTACCCTCGGCAGCTATTGTGTCGATGGCAATGCTGGTGGGCTTGATCGCCTATGGCATCAGTCTGGCGCTGTTTGTGGTGGCGCTGCGGCACCTGGGCACGGCGCGCACGGGCGCATACTTTTCTGTGGCGCCGTTTTTCGGCGCCACGCTAGCCTTAGCAATGGGCGATCCGATTACGCTGCCCTTGTTGATCGCTGGCTCGTTAATGGCGATTGGCGTATGGCTGCATTTGACTGAATACCACGCGCATTGGCACCAGCATGAAGTGATGCAGCACGAACACGAACATAGCCACGACGAACACCATCAACACGAACATAGCGAACTAGACGAACCCGCCGCACCCGGCGGCACGCACAGGCATGGGCATCGCCATGAGGTGCAAGCGCATTCACACCCGCACTTTCCTGATTCGCACCATCGGCATGATCATTAGTTTGAGTTTTTGCCGATTGTAGTGTTTTGCTCAGCCGGGATCTCGACAGCCGAAGCGAAGCTGCCAAGCGGCTACTGGATGCGATTGGGCGGCACGTTCGAGCAGCTGCAATCAGCAAGTGCCCGCTTATATTTGGTGGTGCCAGTAACGCTGGCGCTGATCTTATTGCTGCTGATGATGGCGTTTGGCGGGCGGCGTGTTAGCGCTTTGGTTGCGCGATATTCCACTGTCAATTTCTGCGGGCGTCGGTTTCATCGCACTGTCGGGCATCGCAGTGCTGAACGGCCTGGTGCTGGTCAGCAGCTTTAGGGCGCTGATTGCGGATGGAAAAAGCATTCCCGACGCCATAAGTGAAGGCACGCTTGGCCGCTTGCGACCCGTGCTGATGACTGCACTGGTCGCAGCGCTGGGCTTTGTACCGATGGCGCTCAACACAGGAACCGGTTCTGAAGTGCAGCGGCCACTGGCAACCGTGGTGATTGGCGGAGTAATCTCCGCGACCGCGCTGACGCTGCTGGTGTTGCCTGCGCTGTATCGGATGTTTGGCAAGGCGCGCCTTGCGGGTCGTGGCCGTTTCTGAAGCATGAATTTCATCAAATAGGGCTAATGCATGTTCAATCGACGTCAGTTTTTACAATCCAGCGGTTTACTCGCGCTCGCCAGTCGCCAAGCCAGCGCGCGGGACTATGCACCGCTGAATCGCTGGCTGATGCCAGACGAAGCCGCACCACATCTACGCACCTGGATGGCGTTTGGTGCAAGCAAAAAAATCTGGGGTAGTAAGCTATTGACCAGAGTCCAGCGCGACCTTGCCACCATTGCGAACACCATTTCGGTCTATGAGCCGGTTTCGATGCTGGTGCGCGAAAGTGAATTAGCCATCGCAAAACGTTTGTTGAGCGCAAAAGTGGCGCTCGTGACCGCACCACTGGATGATCTGTGGATGCGCGATACTGGCCCGGTATTTGTTCTGGATGCACAAGGCGGTACAGCCGGCGTTGATTTTAATTTCAACGGCTGGGGCGAAAAGCAGGATCATGGCTTCGATGCCAACATCGCACGCCTTGTCAGTGCGCAAGCGCAGGTGCAGCGGCTGAGCTCAGATTTAGTGCTGGAAGGCGGTGGCATCGAAGTGGACGGTGCAGGCACCGCGATCATCACTGAAAGCTGCGTGCTCAATGCCAATCGAAACCCGGGCGTTAGCAAAGCCGATTGCGAAGCCGAGTTGCTGGAATTATTGGGTATCGAGAAAGTCATTTGGCTACCTGGCATCGCGGGCAAAGACATCACCGATGGCCACACCGATTTTTACGCACGTTTTGTCAAGCCTGGCGTGGTCGTGGCCGGGTTTGACCCTGATCCGCAATCGTTTGATCATGCTGTTACCAAGCGCCACCTTGAGATGTTGCGACGCGCCAAAGATGCTGCGGGGCGGGCGCTGTCTGTGATCGTTATGGCGGCCCCAAAAAACGTGCGGCCCGAATATGCAAGCGATGATTTTGCCGCAGGATACATCAACTTTTATATCTGCAATGGCGCCGTGATTGCGCCTGAATTTGGCGATCAAAGCGCTGATTTAGCAGCCAAGACTTCGCTACAAAAGCTATTTCCAGAGCGCAAAATTGTGCAGCTCAACATAGATGGCATCGCAGCAGGTGGCGGCGGCATTCACTGCACCACGCAGCAAGAGCCATCGGGTAAACAGCTAGTCGATTAGGTAATTGACAATTTTTGCGCGCAAGCAAAACTGCGCAAGCTTAGATAAACAAAACAGCTACTCAAACCCCGAAGCCAGAATCTTGCCTTGCAAAAAGTCCAACTGCAGATGCATAAAGTTGCTGCCGAACTGATGCTCGGTAAACGCAAGATTGAGCTGCTCGGTAATGTCTGATTGAATCTGCGCAAAACCGGGTGGCAGGCCTAGCGCGCTTAAATTGGCGGGATTGACGAGTAGAAAATCACTGCTATCCAGCGCATTTTGCAAGCGTAGCGCATCGTAAATCGTGCGCGATTGCGCCAAAGTAACGCCACGAATTCGAGTAAAGCGTTCCGGGTAGACGGGCGTGGGGGTCAGTTGCCATAACGCATTGGGCACGTTTTGCGTGGTTAGCACAGCAATACTGGCACTTGCATCGCTAATGGCTTGCGGGCCGACGATGCTGTCGTTTTGATTCAGTACCCAACAGGTAGGAATCTGCGCGCTTCGAACAATTGGATTAATACCAGCGGCAATCACCAATGCTTGCGCATCAAAATTCAACAGCGCTGATACGCGAGAAGTAAATGCCGCGCCATTGCTGGTGCCCTGCGCCACGATCGGCGTGTCTTCGGAAATGACCTTGCGCTGGCGCAGCTCTGCAATCAGCGCAGCCACGTTTTGCACGTCGGGATTATTCAAATTGAAAGCCGGGTTCCACTGGCGATTGACGCGATCCACACTGTCCAAACTGGCGACCGCAAAGCCGCGTGCAAGTGCTAGCTCACTAAAGTACAAATTCTCGCCTGGGTTAAATTGGTTTTGCGCACTGCCGCCAGAGCCGTGAAAGCGCAGCAGCAGCGTGTGTGCCGAGCCAGCAGGCGTTGCATAGCGCGCCGCACTGCCATTGATCGTCAGGCTTTGCACTTGATAGGCAGCAAAAGGCTTAAAAATTGCGGCGGCACTAAGTGGCTGTGTCGGCATGACAACAAACTGCATCCAAGCTGCGCTATCGCGTATCACCAAGTCATCGCTAAATTGCCAGTGCGAAAACACTTCCGAGGCTTGCGGTGTGCGCGCGGCAATCAATCGACTTGCGCCGGGCAAGAAACTACCACTTCCAAAGCCATTTTCGACCGCCAAGCTGACCTGCGCTTGGGCCGTGCCATACGCAAGAATCGAAAATACGCCGACCAGCCAAGTACTCGCTTTTTTCATTTGATGCTCAAGTTTTGTAGTGCTTGAGATAACGGTTTGCTGTGAATTAGGTTGACTTAAGCACTGGCAATTTCAACCACCGAAGCAAAGCCGCCGCCCGGAGTGCGAAAGTTGGTGGTTTGGCCCTGGTACAAGCGAGCGGCATAAAGCAGAACTTCACCTGCGTAACTGTAGGCACGCAAATCGGTTTTTAGCAGCACGTGTTTGCCGCCTACATTTTGCACCCGCAAACTAGGCGCTACGATACGCTGCGCGACGTAGCTGCCAAGCAGTATTTCGTCAAACACGCGGCGCGTAAGTTTATCTCCGCGATAAGTCGCTTTGCCGCCAAAGCCATCAGCGGGTTTGAAAAACCACATATTTCGATCCTGCCAAAGCGCGAGCGCATCTTCTGCTTGCACCAAACGCGTCGGCGGTACCTGAGCACTGCATAACGCAATATCGTTAGGTATAGCTCCGATTGATGCCAGAAAATCTGGATCGCTCAAGCGCACCAACAGGCGCTTGTCGGCAAATACCGCATGCACATAGGGATTGGGTGTGATGACGGCTAAATCAGCTAGCCAGGCAAGGCGGAGATTGGCGCTGGAGGCGCTTGCGAAAGCGAAGTCGGTGCAGCGGTTGTAGATCATATCTACCACCACACCTTGCAATTGCAGGGTGCCATCGACAATCACAAGCTCGCTCGGATCGCAAATACTAGCGCGAATGCCCGCTCGTTCGAATAGCGCTTGGAACAACAAAAACTCTGGCAGCAGATATTGCTCTAGCGGCGATTGATCTACTATCGCGACGTGACGCAGCGGTGCATTCGCTTTGCAGGCACGCCACTCTGCATAAAACATATCCAGCATTTTGGCGCTGTCTTGAGCTTGAGTTTGCATCGGATCGGTAAGGCCGCAGCAGGCGCGCTGCGCACGCGCGAGCGTCATGTTGAGCAACGCACCACCGGCGTTGGTGTTGATTTCTATCAGCTGCGGGCCTTGCTCGCTTAAGTGAAAGTCGTAGCCCATCAATACGCCCTGACTGCCCGTTTCATGCCGAGTAACCTCGGTTGCGCCGTTTAACGCAGCACTGCGCCAGCCAGTTAGTGCGGTAATGCGCTGATGGGCGGCTATGAAAGCATCAATCTGGCGCACGTTTTTGGCACTGACGAACAGCGTGGTGTCTGAGAACAAGCCGATAGTCGCATCGTTTGACAGCGCTAATCCGCACAGCAAGGCGTTTTGATCACGCAGGCTAGATTTATCTTGCACGGCACCCACGGTTAACACGTTTGCGTTGGCATGCGCCTGAAAGCTAGCGTCAAGCTCGCGCGCAAGCTCGGCATTGAGCTTGACCCTATCTAAGGTTATACACGCGCATTGCTCGTTTAAGATTTGCGCGCGGTCTGTGGCAATAAACGCCGGCGCTATTGCGGCTTTAGGCATAGGATTGACTCAGGAAATCCGTAAAATTTTGGTGGCACACAATACGCCTAGGTTAAAGCCCTATGCATCTGGCGTTGGTAAACGAGCATAGCGAAATCGGGTCCACCATAGTGCCGCACTTGGCACTATAAGCCACTGCGCAATCGGTGCCAATCCAATTCCCAATACGCTAGGCATAGACGCCGTGTATGCCCAGCTTTTGCTGACCGTCGTGTTGTGCCATTCGCTATAAATGGTGTAGCAAACACCTATAAAAATTGCGCTAATGGCAACTGCTCGGAATCGCTTCTGTGGCCAAGCGCCGTTTCCGAAACAGCTCAGCGCTAGCAACAAACTTAAGCTTGCGATCATGGCATCGCCAAGCGTGCAATGCGCCAGCGCAAACACAATCTCGCCCGCGCTGCCGTCTTGCCAAAGGGTGTACAGCGGCATCTGCAGGGTTTCCCAAACGCCATTCAGCAGCGTAACGAGCAAAACATAAAAGCGAATTGAATTGAGCCATAGGCTTGAGCTGGCCAAACTGCTTGTCTGCATAGGAAATCCAAAACGACTGCTGGTTTGAATTGAGAATCAGGTTAACGGCTTGGTGCTTACAGATTCGGAATAACTTCGAATCGGCGACGCTTGCAGCCAAACCGCACCCGGACCATCACAACATTTATTTTTGTTTGGCTATCCAGGCATCAAACTTTGCAATTTCTTTTTTCTGTGAGGCGATTATTTTCGTCGCCATTGCTTTCATTTCAGGGCTTTTACCATTAGCAAGCTGCATTTGCGACATTTCAACGGCGCATTGGTGATGCATGCGCATCATTGAAGCGAAGTCTTTATCCGCATTCCCGGTCATGGTCATGCTTTGCATGCCTTGCATAGATTTCATCATGTGCGCTTTCATATCCGACGAACCCATCATGCCCATGCCCTTCATATCCATACCTTTCATGTCCATACCCTTCATGTCTCCGTGCGACATGGGTGGCGTTGCTGCCGGGGTAGCCGCATTCGCGATGCTGAGCCCAGCTGCACTTGCCAGCAGGGAAAGACAAATTGCGCGACTCAATTGCAGCATTCTGTTTCTCATAAATAAATCCTGATAATCAGCCGAGGATTCGGCCAGCAGCAACGTGCGCCTACAGCTTCGACCGCGCTGTTCGGTATCGCGCTATCGGCTGATTTAGCTTTATACGATTTGAAAGCACCGCCACCCATAAAAACGGCCAAAATTGATGGTAGGCCAGCAACTATTAAATCTGAAGACGCGTCAGCGCACAGACTGGTGGTTATCAGCTGCTGAAAATGAAGAAAATGATTCTTGGAGCGAAACGGTGAACCCACATAGCGCTGCGCACGAAGCAAACGACGCCACAAGCGAAATGCAGTTGGACGCGCCACCCCTGCGCGATCCGGTCTGCAAAATGACCGTGACGGCGCAATCAGTGCACGCACAGGTATTTGAGAATCAAAGCTACTATTTTTGCAGCGCGGGCTGCAAAGCCAAATTTGCGGTCAATCCGTCAAGCTATTTGGAACGGGAGAGCATCCAACCGGTAGCAAGCGCAATTGCGGAGCCGGCCGGAGCGATCTACACCTGCCCAATGCACCCGGAAATTCGTGTCAACCAACCGGGCAATTGCCCGAAATGTGGCATGTCGCTGGAGCCAGAATTGCCCGACTTGGATGCGCAAGGCAGCCCCGAACTGAGTAGTTTTAGTCGGCGCTTTTGGGCCACTTTGCCATTGACGGTGATCGTCACCACGCTGGCGATGTTTGGCCATTCCTTACAGTGGTTTGATATGCGCACGCAAAGTTGGATTGAGCTGGTACTGAGCGTGCCGATTGTGCTGTGGGCAGGCTGGCCATTTTTTCAGCGCGGCTGGCAATCGGTGCGAAATCGCAGCCCAAATATGTGGACCTTGATAAGTTTAGGCACCGGCGCGGCGTTTGTTTACAGCGTAGTCGCGACCTTAGCACCGCAGATATTTCCCGCAGCTTTTGTGTCGATGGGCCGAGTAGCGGTGTACTTTGAAGCGGCGGCGGTGATTATTTCATTGACCTTGCTGGGGCAAATATTGGAGCTTAAAGCGCGCGCACAAACCTCTGCCGCGATCAAATCTTTGCTTGCGCTCAGCCCTAAAACCGCGCGCAGAATCACCGCAAACGGTGCAGAAGAAGATATTCCGCTGACCCACGTTCACGTTGGCGATCGCCTGCGGGTGCGCCCGGGCGAAACCGTTCCGGTCGATGGCGTGGTTGAAAAGGGAAGCAGTGCAATAAACGAATCGATGTTGACCGGCGAACCGATGCCGGTCAGCAAACGCGTCGGTGACAAGCTCATTGGCGCCACGCTCAATACTTCGGGCGCGCTGATCATGCGCGCCGAGCGAATCGGCTCCGACACCATGCTCGCGCAAATTGTGCAGCTGGTGCTGGGCGCGCAGCGCTCGAAAGCGCCCATGCAGCGCATGGCGGATCAAGTCGCTGGATACTTTGTTCTGAGCGTGCTAGCGATCGCGCTGATCACATTTTTCGCATGGGGTTTTTCTGGCTACCCGCAAGGCTGGGTGTATGGATTAGTCAATGCAGTTGCGGTGCTGATTATTGCCTGCCCGTGTGCTTTGGGCTTAGCCACACCGATGTCGATTATGGTCGCCACCGGGCGCGGCGCTTCGCACGGCGTATTGTTTCGCGATGCCGCCGCGATTGAAAATTTCGCCAAGATTGACACCTTGATTGTCGATAAAACCGGCACCTTGACGATGGGCAAACCGGTTTTTGATCGTGCCATGGGTGTAGGCGCTTACACGGATGCCGACGTATTGCGGCTTGCCGCAAGCTTAGATCAAGGCAGCGAGCATCCCTTGGCAGATGCAATCGTTAAGGCCGCACGCAGTGCAGGCGTGGCGCTAGCGAAAGTGAAAAACTTTGAATCAAGCACCGGCATAGGCGTGCGCGGCGAAGTTGAAGGCTTACCGCTAGCGCTAGGTAACAGCACATTGATGCAGCAGCTGGGGGTTGACATAACCGCACTGGCGGAGCATGCCGAGCGCTTGCGCCTTGAAGGTGCCAGCGTCATGCTGATGGCCGCGAACGGTACGCTAGCCGGTCTGCTCGCGGTGTCAGATCCGATCAAGTCGAGCACGCCGGAGGCCTTAGCGCAGCTAAAGGCCGCTGGCATTCGCGTAATCATGGCGACCGGCGATGGCCTTGCGACCGCAAAAACGGTCGGCACGACGCTCGGTATTGATGAGATCCACGGCGACGTAAAACCCGCCGACAAGCTGGCGCTAGTCACCCAGCTGCAGGCCGAAGGCAAGATCGTTGCAATGGCCGGTGATGGCATAAACGACGCGCCCGCGCTAGCGAAAGCGGATATCGGCATTGCAATGGGCACCGGCACCGATGTAGCCATCAATAGCGCCCAAGTCACACTGGTCAAAGGCGATTTGCGCGGCATCGCCACCGCGCGCGGTTTATCGCACGCCACCATTCGCAATATGAAGCAAAATCTCGCGTTCGCGTTCGTCTACAACGCGCTGGGTGTGCCGCTTGCAGCGGGCGTACTTTTCCCATTCACCGGCTGGCTGCTGTCCCCGATGATTGCCGCGCTGGCGATGAGCCTAAGTTCGGTGTCGGTGATCAGCAATGCGCTGCGCTTGCGGGGAGCGAAGATTTAACGCGAGCGCAGCGAACGAAGCGCCTGGTATTGAACACCGACGTTTCGCATACGGTTGATAGGCTACTTTTTTGCCTTCGAAGACCAATGGATATGCGCGATTTTCCACGCTGCACCGACTTTCTTCAGCACCATGGTTTCGGTCGACAAAATAGTCAGCATCTTGTCCGCTCGCATCGTGTGGATTTCGCTTTCGCTGGCAACCCAAGCCAATTCGGCGGTGGCCACAGCGGTGCGATTTTTCAGCATAATGTGCGCAGTTTTTAAAAAAGTAGCATCACTTTTTGCGTGGCCTGCGAGATATTGCGCACTGCTGCGCTCGGCGCCGCCGCTTTCTAAAATAACGACGTTGGCGTCAAGCTCCGCGCCGACTTTAGCTAGATCTCCGGCTGCCAGTGCGGCGGAAAAGCGCTCGACGACTGCGACCGGCGCGGCCGCGTTTGCTGCGACGTTGAGCACCGCTTTGCTGACATCACGCCCACCAGTCATGGCGGCTTTGCTGTGATCTTCACCGTTGTGGGCGTGCAGCTGCGTAGCTGCCAGTGCGGCGAACAGTGCGATAGATAATTTGAGTTTCATTGAAGTTCCTTAGTGATTTTGTTTGAGGGTTAGTGGGTGTGATCGGTGTGTTCATCCTGCGGCGCAGTGGCCTGCTCCGGCTGCGCCATCGGATCTTCGGGTGGTTCAAACGATGAGCGCTGATCTGAGTTTTGGTCAGCTTGCTCATCCTGCATACCGGGCATATCCGACATAGCATTTGCGTCCATGCTGTGTTCGCCGTGCGGCGCAGTTTCACCGCCGCCGTGTTGATGGCCGGGGCTGGTGCGAATTGCTTCTTCGTACTCCAACGCGCTCAGTGTCGGCAGCTTTTGCAAAAATGCCACCATGCCCCAGATGTATTGGTCTTGCATGCTTTTGCCCCAAGCCGGCATACCTGTCATTTTGATGCCGTGCTTGATCGCCCAAAACGATGTTTTTGGATCGAACTCGGCCATCATTTTGTAGCTCGGTGGCGTGGGATAGAGCCCTAAACTCAGCTCCGTTTCACCCATGCCCGGCGCTAAATGGCAACTGGCGCACATGGAATTGTAGTTGCCTGCCCCCGAGCTAATCTGTTTAGCATCCTGCAAATCCGGCACCACAAGCCCGCTCGCACGAACCGCGATTGAGCGATTTCGTACCAATTCCAGCATGCGATTGGTGATGCCCCAATGCGGGTCATCGGCAGCAATATTGAAGGCACCAAAATAGACAAATGCGCCGCCGCCAACCCCGGCGATGGCAGCGGCAACTAGGCCTAATTTTACTCGTTTCATGACGCGCCCCTAGCGGCGTTCCGTCGCACCGGTTTACCAAAGTTAGGATCCGTACTAATGCGTTTAGCAACATCTTGAGGCCTGGATGGATGCCATCCTGGGTCACTAAAATCACCGCGCTTGACATCATCACGCACTTTGACAACGGTGAACATGCCGCCCATTTCGATGTTTCCAAACGGGCCGGTGCCGGTCATCATGGGCAGGGTGTTCTCTGGGCCGGGCATGTGGCCCATTTCGACGTGTTTTTGGTGCTCGCTCATGCCGTTTTCACCCATCGCCATAAAGCCCGGAACTTGTGCACGCATGCGCGCGGGCAGGTCACCGCCTTGATCTACGCCTAAGGTGTTGGGAATTTCATGGCCCATCGGCCCCATGGTGTGGTGACTCATATGGCAGTGGAAAGCCCAGTCGCCGGCTACCGCGTCGAACTCAATATCGCGCATTTGCCCCACACCAATAATCTCGGTGACCTCATTACGCCACTGTGCGCGCGGCCAGCGGCTGCCGTCACTGCCGGTGACTTGAAAGATATGGCCATGCAAATGTATCGGGTGATTCCACATGGATAGATTGCCGACGCGAATACGCACCCGCTCGCGCGTGCGGCACACGAGCGGCTCAATGGCGGGATAGCTTTTGCCATTCATCGTCCACAGATCAAAATCCTGCATTACGCTGGGGTCAGGCCGATAGGTGCCGGGGTGCAACGCGAAGTTGTGCAGCAAGATCGCAAAATCCCGGTCGATGTGATCGCCTGCCTTCGGATGAATGATAAAAAGCCCCATCATGCCGAGCGCCATTTGCGTCATTTCGTCGGCATGTGGGTGATACATGTGGCTGCCTGATTGGCGCAGTGTGAACTCATATTGATAAGTTTCACCGGGCTCGATGCTCTTTTGATTTAAGCCGCTGACGCCATCCATGCCGGATGGCAGCAGCAGGCCATGCCAATGCACGCTGGTAGGTTCCGGCAGGTGATTAGTCACGAAGATGCGCACGCGGTCGCCTTCGTTAGCCTCAATCGTGGGGCCGGGCGCGGAGCCGTTATAGCCCCAGAGTTTGGCTTTGCTGCCTGGGGCGAATTCGTGCTCGACCGGTTCGGCGACCAAGTGGAACTCTTTGACGCCGCCGTTCATTGTATAAGGCAAGGTCCAGCCGTTCGGAGTGTAGGTTTTGCCTGGTCGCGGGTTGGATTGCGCGTTAATCTTTGCCGGTGGCGCTGTGGCTTGACTTGCCGTGTCATGGCCAGGTGTTTCCGCGCCTTTCATATCCATGCCAGGCGTATGTTGATGTTGTTGCGCCAGGGCATTGGCGGCAACGCCAGTCAGCGCAGCAGTACCAGCGAGCGTCAAAAATTGACGACGGCTGTTGATGTGTGAGGTATTGCTCATGGGGTTTCTCCCGCTTTAGGTTGATGCTGATGTGGTTTGGTGCTTTCGATTTTGGGTTCAAGGTCCATGCCGCAGATGGGGCATTCACCCGGCTTGTCGCTTGTGACATCCGCGTGCATTGGGCAAACGTATCGCGTGCCATTAGCCTCTGGGATAGCGCTTTGCTGAGTGGGCGCAGCATTTATTTGCGCACCATGATCCATTGAGCCGTGATCCATTGCACCATGATCCATTGAGCCGTGATCCATAGCACCATGATCCATCGGCGTGCCACCCTCAGACTGACCCTGGGGCTGCATGGGCAGGCCCACGCTCTGGGATAAATCGAGGGTGCGGCTGCTTGGTAATTCGCCGCCAATGCTGCGCTTTAGTTCGCTGCGAGCCAGCCAGTAATCGCGTAGCGAGTCCAGATAGCCCTGATACGCATCGTATTCTTCTTGTTTGGCAACTAACAATTCAAATGCACCGACTAGCATGAAGTTGTAGCGCTTTTGCATCTCTGCCACGGCGGCTTCACGTGCGGGCACCTGCACATCGCGATAGGTGCTGACAATTTCGCGCTGGCTGGCTAGTTTTGCCACGCCCATTGCCACATCTGAGCGCACTTTGGCCGCATGTTGACTTTGCTGTGCGGTGGCGATCTCAAGCAACGCTTGCGCATGCAGCACGCGGCCTTGGCCCTGATTGAAAATCGGCAGCCCTAGGGTAAAGCCAATACCACGCAGCTTTTCACCGTCGGTTTCGCGCTCGCGCTCGCCTTCAATTTCAAAGCTGCCTAACCAACGCCAGCGTTTGGTGCTGCGCAACATTGTTGTTAGCAGCGCTACATTGACGCGCGCTGCGGCTAAATCACCGCGCTGGTTCTGTGCTAGCGCCTGTAGGTCAGCCTCGGCGTCCTCCGCTTTGGCAATCGTCGGCAGGCTTGCGGCGAAGCGCAGCCGGGTATCCGTCGCGTCCAGCCCTAGCATTAACGCCAATTCACCGCGTGCCATTTGCGCGTCGCGCTCCGCCGTTTTCAGGGCAATAAGCGCTTCTGCTGCCGCCGCATTTTCTTGCGCACGCTGCACGCGGTTGATATTGCCCGCGCTAAAAAAACGCTCGGCCAAATCACTGCTGGTTTTTGCCGATTCCGCGACGAGTGCGCGCATCGCACGCACGGATTCCCCACCGACGGCCTGCCAGTAGGCGCTTTCCGCGTCAAAGATCAGCTCCGCTACTTGCGCCTGAATTTCAAGGCTGCTGCGCCGCAGATTGCCGGTCGCCAGCTTTCGGCGTGCGCCCAGCATCAACAAATCGGTCACGGATTGCGACAGTCCAAAAGTGAGCAGCGGCAAACCGCTCTCGTTGGATTTAAGCCGGGTCCAATTAAAACTCGGATTTTCGATGCGCGTGGCGTCTAGTAATTCGGCCTGAGCAATCCCCAATTCGCCATACAGCATGCGCATTTTCGGATTATTGCGCAGCGCGATTTGCACCGCCTGCTCTGCACTTAGCGGCGTAGCTAGGCTTTGGGTGAGCACAGCTTCGGTGCTTGGCGTTTGCCAGCTCGGTGCGGCATCGCTCAGTGCCGCGATTTGGTATTGCTTGCCAATAGTGCTGGCAATGGCCGCTGAACCGCGATCATGTGGCGTGCTGGCACACGCCGTTAACGCCAGCGCTGCGGTGATTGCGGCGATATGCTTAAGACGAATCAGTTTCAGAATATCCATATTGGTGCCCTCATAAAAGGAATCACAAAGGCAAACAGCACAGCGATGCTGTAAGCCAATAAAGCAAAGCAAAACAGCAACACGCTCAGCCGCCTAAGCCTTGCGCACTGCCTGCCGGCAATAGGATCTACCGGGCATGGCAAGCTGCGCTGCCACCGCACTACCCAGCCGGAGCCAATTAGCAAGATGCCAGCAAGTCCAAATACCAGCCCTTTATGCTGACTCAGCCAAATCAGCTGCGGGAAGCGCGAGATTAAACTTGCCAAAGTAGCGCCAGCGCCAACGCTGACCAAAACCGCTGGCAAAACGCAGCAAACCAGCGTGGCGGAGCTCGTAAGCGCGCTTACGCCGGTTAGCCCAAGGCCGCGTTTGAGCTCAAGGTTATTCATCTGCCAACTCAGCCAGCTGCTTTTCAATATCGAGCAAGCTGCGATTGGTGCGGGTGATTTCGGTCACCGTGTAGCCCGATTCAGTCAAAGCGGTACGCAGCGTGGCATCGCTCAGATTGGCATCGGCTTTGAGCGTCAACGCGACTAAGCCTGCCTCTAAGCTAACCAATACGGCATCAGTTTCAGGCTTAGCGCGCAGCGTTTTTTCGATGCCCTGCGCACAAAACGCACAGACTAATCCGTTGACTTTTACTTCAATGGTCTCTGCGAAGGCAGCAGTCGCGCAAGTTAACAGCATCAGCAAAGTGGTGATTTTCTTAATCATGGTCATGATCCTTGTAATGGTTGAAAACAACAAATTTTTTTCATGTGTGTTGATCTGCTAATAACTAGAAATTCATCATCAGCATCGCTTGCGGCTTTCCACGATCAGTAACGCCCGCTTCTAGCCAGAAATTCCCGCGAAATAGCCGCACCAGAGCGGCAAGCTCAACACCTGATTCAATTTTCACGGCACCAATTTCACCCTGATAGTGGCGCGCTTGCAGCAGAAAAAACGTCGCCCAATCTTGGTAGCCGTGCGCGTAAGGCGCTAAGCCAAGCTGCGTGGTGTCAATCCGAAAGCTTTGCGAGTGCGCATGATTCCAATCCATGCGCGCAGACGAATAAAACCAGCGCGTTTCAAAATCCGCCTGCCAGCCTGCGCTGCTGGCAAAGCCAGAGGCGTTTGTCGGCATATTTTGCCCGTCGGCACCTAGCCCCGAACTAGACGGGTAACGCGTGCGCGCTGTGCCAATGCCCGCATAGCCGAACAAATTGCCTTGGGCACTAGGCAGATTCCAACGCTTTATCAAATAGTTGGCGCGCGCCACCGCTTGATCCCGCGTGCCACGGGCATTTTCTAACTGAAGCGCGCTTAGCCCGAACGAATAGTTAAAGCGCGGTGCATAAAATATCTGCGACTCCAGCATGCCGCCACCGCCGTATTCAAGCATTGCCGTAGTGCCGCGCGCATAGGCAATTGGCTTTGCCTGCACGCGCTCAAAACCGCTCAGCGCAATCGCGCAAAGCGTCAAAATCCATGACGTTCTCATGTAACAACTCCAAGCTAAAATCCCAAGTCTGTTTATTAGACCGTTGGGATAAACCGTTGGCATGCTCAACAGAGCACGCGTGCCCGTTTCTTTGACTAGCTGTAGGCCAAGTTGGGCGGCGGAGTCGGAGGCTTGCGCATACGGTTGACCAGCTGCTGGACGCGATTGATCGGCAACTCGACGCTGCCTTCAATTATCGGCATTTCGAGCTGGCTGGCTAAGCCACAAAAAAGTGTTGGGCAGCGCGCCATTGTGCAGCTATCGTCGCAGCAAACGCAGTCTGGATTTTGGGGCTCGCTTACATCAGAAGTCGGCGCAATATTTGATTCGGGTACCGAGGTCATTTCATCGTGGCAGTGGGCTTTGCTAGATCCCGCCGTTTCCGTCATGTTTTCTTGAGTACCGTTTTTTTCATGGCTGACAATCAATTCGACCGATTGTCCGCTGATTTCTGAGTGGTACATGCCCAACACAGCCGAATTTTGACTGATCGATTGCACGATCAATACAAAAATAAGGAGCCATTTCCAACCGAGATTACCCATAAAAAATGTTTTGTTAAGGCCTATGGTGAAGAGTGTACCAAGACGGTAAAGCCTAACACACGAAAAGTTCCCGCTTGGAGATCATAAAGTAAACGATAAACCACCTAAATGAGCGCTAGCTTTTTAATTCTTACTAACCAAAACCTCTAACATCAATGTAAAAAACGCCGAACCCAGTACCGTTTGGTTGAATAAGCGTTAGCGCTGTTGTCTCAGCCTGGAAAGCTTTGCCGTGTAAATACCTTGCTCTGCCAGCGTGGTGCTGTACTCGAGTGCCTTCGCCAAGCTTGCTGCGGTTTGGCGCGCGTCACCCAAGGCGGCGTGCGCCAGTGCCAGCTGAAAATAAAACTGATGGTTATCCGGTTGGCGCTTGATTTCGCGCAAGAATAAATCGCGCGCAACTTCGAAGTTGCCGGCCTGCATGGCCAATTTGCCTTGCCGAAAGAAATAGTATGGCTCGTACCTGCGCAGTTTTTTCAGGCGTGCATTGATGGTAGTTAGCGCATCGGTTTGATTAAGCTTCGCCAATACAATCGCCAAGTTCGATAGTGCTGGAATATTGTTCGGGTCACGCAACAGCACACTTCGCAATGTAGCCGCCGCGAGTTGTGTTTGCCCGCTATTTCGATAAATAACCGCCAAGGTGTTGTAGGCTGGCAAAAGATTCGAATCACTGGCTATCGCTTGTTTGGCCCACCAATACGCTTCGCGATGCTTTCCCAAGGCCAAATTTTCTGCGGCGCGATTGTTCATGTATAAGGCAACGATTGCCTGCTCGGTCAGCTGTTTGGCGCGTCCACCGCCTGCCACCGGGGCGAAATCAATGGTCAAAAATCGCCCCATATCACTCGCCATTCGCACCAGCGGCGGGTTGCGCCCGATCGTTACGTTGACATGCCCTGAAGAAAACATGAGGCCTCCTTTTTGCAGCCAATTTTCCTCAACGTCAATCGCGTGAAAATAGACATCCAAGCCCAAACCTTTCGCGAGCGCGCCGGTCATAATAACTAGCGACAAACAATTCCCAGCGCGCGCAGCGAATGCTTCTTGAGCGGTAAGCGTCTGATCAGCATCGTATTTCAACTTTAGCTCAAGCTCTTGGTAAAGCGCGGCGTGCAACGCATGTGCTGGGTTTTGCTTTTGCAATCGCGTGGCTAGCTCAACATCTAAATAGCGGCGCATCTCAGGACTGAGCGCAAACAGCTCACTGGCGGAGATTACCGGTGATTTTGGCAAGAACAGCTCGTCTTGAAAAACCGCTACGCGCATATTGGGCGCGTGGGTTGCGCACCCGCTGAAGTAATTTAAGAGTATGCACAAACAAACTAGACTAAGCGTTTTCATAAAGCATCTCGTGGCGTTGAGCGGACACGGTGGAATGGTAGCACCTGGCGGAAAATGCCAAGCTTCCAAAGCAAGGCTAAAAGGAGCCAATTTGTTTAACGGCTGACGGTTCTAACTGATGTCCGACAGTATTCTAATATCCGCTCAAAATTTGAAGTGTGCCGACGCGATACGCGGCCGGAGAAGGAGCCGTATGTGGTGTTGCTGAGTGTGCTGCATTTAGCAAGATTTAGCCATGACATTTGCCGCTAAAATCCTACTGCTCGAAAGCACCGGCGCGCTGACGTTATGTTGGCGTTTTGCCGCGAACTGCTTGGTGGCACTGCTTACAGCTGGCATCTAGATCACGCCACAGCGTCGGTAAATTGAGGCAGCTGGCGGGTAGTTTTAGCGTAGCTTGCAGTGAAACAAGCGCACTTTTCGCACGCAAATCTGCCAGAACAAAGGCGAATTTAGACTCAATCTCAGCACTGCGTTTGCGCATCGCCTGCCAGCTTTGCGCCAGTGCTTGTGGATTACACGGCGCGGCATTTTTGCGATCGACACCATCCATTGATCTTAACTGCGCTTTCAAAGTGCGCATCAGCTCAACGCGCGCAGTTTGCCGCTGAGTAGCGTGATAAAGCGAAACGACGCCAAACAAAATGATTGCTGCGAAAAAGGCAAAAAAGAGCGATTTGTGTGTCAAAACGATAAGCCAGCGGGATTTGGCGCAAGTCTAATGCATCGCCAGATTGTGATGCGCGATTTGGATAGTTGCTGCACGCACGTCAAGCCAATCTCGACGTCTTGATACATTCTTGATGCCTAGCGCGCATCTCTTGCAAGCAACTTGACCCGGCGGGTTTTAAGCTTTCAGCCTTGGGCAATGCGCGCGAAATAGCGCAGGTGCGGGCTAGCAGACGGTTTGCAGCCTCGCTGCCGCCTAACTTTAGGCATGCCGGGCGTATGTCAAGCATCAACAAGCAAGCAAGCAATCAATGGAGAAAACAATGGATTGGATGAGCGTATTAATGATCGGCCTGCTCGGACTGGTGAGCTACGGGCTAATAAAAGGCTGTGCCAAATTGCAACAGGGCAAGCCATGAGCGCATTCACGATTGCGGCTGGTGTTATTGCTGCGGTGCTAGCGCTTTATCTAGTGGCAGCTTTACTTGCGCCTGAGGACTTCACATGAGTACACAGGCCTGGATACTGCTGTTTGCATTTTTGGTCAGTTTGCTCCTGCTGGCACAACCGCTGGCGCGCATGATGGACGCTGTACTTGCCGGCCGAGTCACTTGGTTGCGGCGGATTGAAACGCCGATTTTTCGGCTGATCGGAGTGGACGCTGAACGAGAAAGCAGCTGGCAACGCTATGCGCTAGGAATTTTGATCTTCAATGGTTTAGGCGTGTTGACGGTCTATTTGCTGCTGCGCTTGCAAAATTTGATGCCGCTTAATCCTGAAGGAATGATTGGCGTATCGCCAGATTCCGCATTCAATACCGCGGTCAGTTTTGTGACCAATACCAACTGGCAGGGCTACGGCGGCGAGTCCAGCATGAGCTATCTATCGCAAATGCTAGCGTTGACGGTGCAGAACTTTCTATCAGCCGCGACCGGCATTGTGGTGCTGTTAGCGCTGATTCGCGGCTTTGCGCGGCACTCCGCACGCTTTATTGGCAATGTCTGGGTGGATTTGACCCGGGTCACGCTTTGGGTCTTGCTGCCGCTTTCGCTGGTGTTCGCGCTGCTGATGGTGTCGACCGGCGTTATTCAAAATCTAAACCCTTATGCGCAAATCACCACTTTAGAGCCGACCCGCGTGCAACAGCCGCAGCTTGATGCAGCGGGCGCGCCGGTACTCGATGCAAGTGGCGAAGCAGTGCTTGAAACTAAGATAATTACTGAGCAGCGCATCGCCATGGGCCCGGTCGCATCACAGGTGGCCATCAAAATGATCGGCACCAACGGCGGCGGATTTTTCAATGCGAACGCTGCGCATCCCTATGAAAACCCGAGCCCGTTGAGCAATTTGCTGCAAATGTTAGCGATATTTTTGATTCCAGTTACGCTTTGTTTTTTGTTTGGCCGCATGGTCAGGGATGCGCGGCAAGGCTGGGCGGTGTTTGGCGCGATGGCGCTACTGTTTGTTAGCTTTGCCATTCCTGCGACCATTTTTGAGCAGCAGGGCAATCCGGTTTTGACCGAACTTGGCGTAGATCAATCGGCGAACGCGCTGCAATCGGGTGGCAATATGGAGGGCAAAGAAACGCGCTTTGGCATCAGCGCTTCGGCACTGTTTGCCACCATTACTACGGCGGCTTCGTGTGGTGCGGTAAATTCCATGCACGATTCCTTTACCCCGCTCGGTGGCGCGGTGCCTTTGCTACTGATGCAACTCGGAGAGGTGGTTTTTGGTGGTGTGGGCTCGGGGCTTTACGGCATGCTCGTTTTCGCACTGCTGGCGGTGTTTTTAGCCGGATTGATGATTGGCCGCACGCCCGAATATTTGGGCAAGAAAATAGAAAGCTTCGAGATCAAAATGGTGTCGATTGTGATCTTGATGACGCCGTTGCTGGTGCTGCTTGGCACCGCCATTGCGGTGAATGTGCAGCCGGGTTTAGTCGGCATGCTCAATGCCGGGCCGCACGGATTTTCTGAAGTGTTGTATGCATTTTCTTCCGCAGCCAACAACAATGGCTCCGCGTTTGCCGGCTTATCTGCCAACACGCCGTTTTACAACACGCTGCTGGGCATCGCGATGTGGCTCGGGCGGTTTGCAATTGCGATTCCGGTGCTCGCAATCGCAGGTTCCTTAGCAGCCAAGAAAAAAATCCCGAGCACCGCCGGCACCTTGCCTACACACGGCCCGCTATTCGTGCTGCTGCTGGTCGGCACCGTGCTGCTGGTTGGGCTTTTGAACTATGTGCCCGCGCTTGCACTGGGGCCACTTGTTGAGCAATTGATGCTTGGAGAAATAAAATGAGTAGAGCGAGTTTTTCGCTATTGGACAAAGCGCTAGTTGGCCCAGCGCTGCTGGATGCAGTTAAGAAGCTAGATCCACGTGTGCAGCTGCGCAATCCGGTGATGTTTGTAGTGTATGTCGGCAGTATTTTTACGCTGCTGCTGGCCTTAGCTCAGCCCACCGGCTTTGCCATTGCGATTGCCATCTGGCTGCTTTTTACGGTGATTTTCGCCAACTTTGCCGAAGCCTTAGCCGAAGGCCGCAGCAAGGCGCAAGCGGCTAGTTTGCGCGGCCTGAAGAAGTTTACCTGGGCAAAGAAACTTTCCTCCAGCTATGCCACCGGCGTGGCACGCGCAGACATCACCTGGGCACCTTTGGAAGCTGAAAACTTACGCAAAGGCGATATCGTGCTGATCGAAGCGGGTGACACCGTACCGGCGGATTCGGAAGTCATCGACGGCGCGGCATCGGTGGATGAAAGCGCAATTACCGGCGAATCTGCACCGGTAATTCGTGAGGCAGGCGGAGATTTTTCTGCACTGACGGGCGGCACACGGGTGCTGTCAGATTGGGTGATCGCCAGAGTGGCGGTCAATCCGGGAGAAACTTTTGTCGATCGCATGATTGCCATGGTGGAAAACGCCAAGCGCCGCAAAACACCGAATGAAATCGCGTTGACCATTTTGCTGGTCGCGCTCACGCTGGTGTTCTTAGGCGTGGTGGTGACCATGCTGCCGTTTTCGCTCTATGTAGTTAGCTCTCAAGGCAGCGGACAGCCGGTTAGCCTAGTCGTGCTGGTGGCACTATTGGTGTGTTTAATTCCGACCACGATTGCCGGGCTTTTGAGCGCGATTGGCGTGGCCGGCATGAGCCGCATGATGCAAGCGAATGTGATTGCCAGCTCAGGCCGGGCCGTGGAAGCAGCCGGTGATGTCGACGTGCTGATGCTGGATAAAACCGGCACGATCACGCTCGGCAATCGCCAAGCCAGTGCGTTTTTCCCGGTACAGGGCGTATCGCTCGATACGCTAGCAGAGGCGGCGCAGCTAAGCTCGCTAGCCGATGAAACGCCGGAAGGCAAAAGCATTGTTGCGCTTGCTAAATTGCGACCGAACTCGCGTAGTTTTGTTGCCAATGAGATGGGTGCGAATTTTATTCAGTTCACCGCGCAAACGCGCATGAGCGGCATTGATTTGCCAAGCGGACAGGTGATTCGTAAAGGCTCTTCTGATGCCATCGCTAAATACTTAAAAGAAAAGGGCGGTGAATGGCCTGCTGCGCTGCAAGCAACTGTCGATGACATCGGAAGGCGCGGTAGCACGCCGTTGGTTGTGGCTGACGGCGCACGCGCGCTCGGCGCCATTGAGCTTAAAGATGTCGTGAAATCCGGTATCAAAGAGCGCTTTGTTGAGCTGCGCCGCATGGGTATTCGGACCGTTATGATAACTGGCGACAACAAACTGACCGCCGCCGCGATTGCCGCTGAAGCCGGCGTGGATGATTTCCTGGCAGAAGCTACGCCGGAAGCGAAGCTGCAAATGATTCGGGACTATCAGGCCCAAGGCAGGCTGGTGGCGATGACCGGCGATGGCACCAACGATGCGCCCGCGCTGGCCCAAGCCGATGTTGCGGTAGCTATGAACACCGGCACCCAAGCCGCAAAAGAGGCCGGTAATATGGTGGATTTGGATAGCAACCCGACCAAGCTGATTGAGATTGTCGAAATCGGCAAGCAGATGCTGATGACGCGCGGCTCGCTGACCACTTTTAGCGTGGCGAATGACGTGGCGAAGTATTTCGCGATCATCCCGGCCGCGTTTGTGTCGACCTATCCCCAGCTTTCGGCGCTCAATGTCATGCATTTGCACAGCGCAAATTCGGCGATTTTATCTGCGGTAATTTTCAATGCGCTGATTATTGTGGTGCTGATTCCACTGGCGCTCAAAGGCGTGGCGTATCGCGCGGTGGGTGCGGAAGCTTTGCTGCGCCGCAATCTGCTGGTGTACGGCCTTGGCGGCATGATCGTGCCGTTTATTGGCATTAAATTGATTGACATGGTGCTAACTGCACTGAAACTGGTCTAACGGAGTAAATCATGAATCAGACTGTAAAACCGATGGCGCAAACGCTCGAGCTATCGCCTATTTCCGATGCAGATATCAGCCCCGAACCGGCTTTATGGCTGCCTGCGCTGAAGCTATTTATTCTGCTCAGTATCATCACTGGCATTGCCTATCCGCTGGCGGTTACGAGCATTGCGCAGCTGCTGATGCCTGCGAAGGCGAATGGCGGCCTAATCCAGCGCGATGGACAAATAGTAGGCGCTAAACCCATCGGCCAAGCTTTTACTGGCCCGAATTATTTTTGGAGCCGCCCATCGGCAACCGGGCCGGTGGCCTATAACGCCAGCGCGTCAAGTGGCTCTAACTTAGGTCCGTCAAACCCGGTGTTACACAGCGCAGTTGCCGAGCGCGTCGCGGCACTACGTGCAGCGCACCCCATGCAGCTTGACGCCAACGGTGCGCCAGCGCGCGTGCCGGTTGACTTGGTTACTACCTCAGCCAGCGGGTTGGATCCACACATCAGCGTAGCAGCGGCGAATTACCAGCTTGCGCGCGTCGCCGGTTCGCGCGGTTTGCCGGTTAATCAGGTGCAAGTGCTTGTCGATCAGCATACGCTTCGCGTGCAGTTAGGATTTTTAGGCGAGCCGCGTGTAAATGTGTTGGGGCTCAATTTGGCGTTAGATGAGGTGGCGCAAATTAGAAACTGAGCCTCCCGTTTGTTGGCCAGTATTTTTGCACAGTAGCTCATTTTACCCCATCGTCATTCCCGCGAAGGCGGGAACCCAGCTTCCACAAACGTTCGGGACTAGCTAGCTAACTCACAATCAAAAGCCCCAAATTCAGACACCCTATTATGACCGACCTCGAAACCCGCCCTGACCCTGACGCGCTATTGCGGCAGCTCAAATCCGATGAAGCGCTAGCGCAGCGCGGCCGCTTGAAGCTGTTTTTTGGTGCTTCGGCCGGAGTCGGCAAAACCTACGCCATGCTGACTGCGGCGCGCGCGGCAAAGGCGCAGGGCGTGAATTTAATCGTGGGTGTGGTTGTGACGCATGGGCGCGTGGAAACCGAAGCGGCGTCGCGCGATTTGCCAGTTTTGCCCATGAAAGCGCTACCCGCCAAGCAGGCCAACGGACGTGAACAAACGCAGCTGGAATTTGATCTAGATGGCGCGCTAGCGTATGCAAAAACCCACGCGGAAGCGCTGATATTGATTGACGAGCTGGCGCACAGCAATGCGGCAGGTTCACGCCACCCAAAGCGCTGGCAAGATGTCGAAGAACTGCTGGACGCGGGCGTGGATGTGTGGTCTACGCTCAACGTGCAGCATTTGGAAAGCCTCAACGATATTGTTAGCGGCATCACTGGCATTCGCGTGTTGGAAACAGTGCCGGATCGGGTCTTCGATCTGGCTGATGAAGTTGTGGTCGTGGATTTGCCGCCCGATGAGCTGCTAGCGCGCTTAAAAGCTGGCAAGGTGTATTTGCCGCAGCAAGCCGAGCGAGCCGCGGCAAATTTTTTCCGAAAAGGCAATTTGCTTGCGCTGCGCGAGCTGGCGCTGCGCCGCACCGCCGATCGCGTTGACGATGAAATGCAGGCCTATCGACGCACGCGCTCCATTAGCCCTGTGTGGACTAATCGCGAAGCGCTGCTAGCCTGCGTCAGTGGAAGTGTGGGCGGTGAAAAAGTCGTGCGACGTTGCGCGAGATTGGCGGCGCAGATGGGTTTGCCCTGGCATGCGCTACACGTTGAAACGCCCGACTTGCAGCCGGATTCACCGGCCGCGCAGGCGGCGATTCGCGCGCTCAAATTAGCCGCAGAACTGGGCGCAATGACCGCCACCCGAGCAGGGCCGAACGCTGCCAAAGTGCTGGTGCGTTACGCGCGCGAGCACAACTTATCGCGCCTAGTCATTGGCCGTGAAAAAACCCAATGGCCCTGGCAGAGCCCGCTCGCCGAGCAAGTGATGGCAATCGCGAACGAGTTGGACGTACTGCAAGTTGCTATGGTTTCGACGGCAAGCGTGCGCGCCAGTAAATTTGACGCCAAGCAGCAAGCACCACCGATGCGCTGGCGTGGCTATTTCGCTGCCGCACTGGCGTGTGGATTGACTGCGCTCGTTACCGCGCCGCTTGCGCAAGTGCTTGAACTGACCAATATCGTCATGTTGTTTTTGCTGACGGTGGTTGGCGTTGCACTGAATTTTGGCCGCGGCCCGGCGGTATTGGCGGCGTTTTTGGGCGTTGGTTTTTTCGACTTTTACTTTGTCCCACCGCGTTTTTCATTTGCCGTGCAAGATGCGCAGTACCTGCTTACGTTTGCGGTCATGCTGGTGGTGGCGTTGGTTATCGGGCAGCTAACGGCGGGCTTGAAAGTGCAGGCGCAAGCGGCGAGCGCGCGTGAGCAGCGTGTGCGTGCGCTCTATCAAATGTCACGTGATTTATCGGCCGCGCTCATGCCCGAACAGGTCGCCGAAATTGGCGAGCGTTTTTTGCAAAGCGAGTTCAACGCGCGCTCCGCACTGCTGGTGGCAGATGCGAATGATCGGCTGATATTGCTGCCCGGCGCCAGTTTAGATCTCAGCGGTGATTTGGATATGAGCGCAGCGGAGTACTGTTTTCGGCGCGGTGAACCTGCGGGGCGCGGCACCGACACGCTGCCTGCGGGCTCCTGTTTGTGGCTGCCGCTAAAGGCGCCGATGCGCCTGCGCGGTGCGTTGGCGATTCAGACCGGTGCGCAGCAAACCGGTACAGTGCAAGCCGGGGCTTCGCAAGCGAGTTTGCACGCTGCATCGCAGCGTCGAAATGGCTCCGGGCTGATGAGCCCAGAGCAGCGCCAGCTATTGGACACCTGCGCCTCATTGTTAGCTATCTCATTAGAGCGCATTCACTATGTTGAAGTAGCGCAGGCCAGCACGGTGCAAATTGAATCTGAGCGCCTGCGCAATTCATTGCTATCCGCCATTTCGCATGATTTGCGCACACCGCTCACGGCATTAGTGGGCATGGCCGACAGCTTTGGCCTGACCAAGCCCGAGTTAAGTGAGCAGCAGCGTGAAATTGCCGCTGCCATCGCAAGCTCGGCGCTGCGCATGAATCGGCTGGTTAATAATTTGCTCGACATGGCCAAGCTAGAAGCTGGTGCGGTGCAGCTCAATAAGCAATGGCAGCCGATTGAGGAAGTGATCGGCAGCGCCTTGCAGCAATGCCAGCCGCTATTGGCCGGGCGCAGCGTGAGCGTGACGCTGCCAGATTCGCTGCCGCTATTAAATCTTGATGCGGTCTTAATGGAGCGCGTGTTCGTCAACCTGATCGAAAATATTGCCAAATACACGCCCGCGGGAAGCGAGGTTGCGATCAGCGCTGCGCAAAAAGAGGCGTTCGTTGAACTCTATCTAGACGACAGCGGCGCAGGCCTGCCGATTGGCCGTGAAGACGCCATCTTTAACAAATTTGAGCGCGGCATTAAAGAAAGCGCGCAGCCCGGCGTGGGTTTGGGTTTGGCGATTTGCAGAGCTGTTTTGCGCGTTCACGGCGGCACGGTTCACGGCGAGAACCGCACTGAAGGCGGCGCACGGTTTACTATCCGGCTGCCAGTTGGGGTTCCGCCTCCACTACCAGCTGAGTTCGAACCGGTTTCGATTGGCCATTCTTAATTTTTACAAGCAAACACGATGACTGAGCCGCGCGCCCGCATTTTAATTGTCGAAGATGAAATCGATATCCGCCGATTCGTCCGCATGGCGCTGGAAAATGAAGGCTATGAAGTACACGAATGCGACACCTTAAAACGCGGCTTGATGGATGCTGGCACGCGCCGTCCGGATTTGCTGGTGCTGGATTTAGGATTGCCTGATGGCGATGGCATCGATTTAATTCGTAGCCTGCGCGCGTTCTCTGTGCTGCCAATCATTGTGCTGTCAGCGCGCAGCGCAGAATCCGAAAAAATTACCGCACTCGACGCTGGCGCTGATGATTTTCTAGTCAAACCCTTTGGCGCGGGCGAGTTACTAGCCAGAGTCAGAGCCCAGCTGCGCCGCCACGGTGAGCGCACCGACACCGGCGCTGCAGTGATTTGTTTTGGCGCTATTCGCCTCGATTTAGCGAAACGCAGCGTCGAACGCGCCGGCGAGCCAATGCACTTGACACCTATTGAGTATCGATTGCTAACCCACCTTGTCAGCCAAGCAGATCGCGTACTCACGCACCGTCAGCTGCTCAAAGCGCTGTGGGGCCCAAGCCATACTGAAGATGCCCACTACGTGCGCGTGCACATGGCAAACTTGCGCAAAAAAATCGAAGTAAATCCTTCCATGCCCAAGCATTTGTTGACTGAAATAGGTGTGGGTTATCGGTTTGTGTTCGGTGCAGCGCCATAACCTAGGCTGGGCGGAGCAAAGCGATAACCTGCAATACTTGATGCTAATCAAGGCGTGCTTGTTTGATTGAGCCGCAGCTTTTTTTGCGGCTGAATTTTCAACGTGATAGACAGAAACCGTAAAAATGGCAAAAACCAAAAACAGTGCAATCAATGCCTTTCCAAACTGAATGATTAGTTGTCTAAGTAAGTTAAATTTTTCTAGCGATGGCTGCAAAACAAGCGGTTGGCGAGCTTTTTTCTGATACTTTTCAGTGCTCAATGTTAAGGGCGTGTTTATGAAATTTACAGGTTTGCTTGTGCTTTTGGCAGTCATATTTGCAGCAATTATGTGGCACCGCAAAGCAGCTCCCGCGCGCATGGATGCGAAACAGGGCAAAACCCTAGCGCAGGGCTCCACTGCTGCATCTAAAGCGCTTGCAGGTCGCCCTGCGACGCCAGCTGATCTGGACGCATTTTTGCTGCCTTACAAAAGTAAATTGGATTCCACATTGCGAGCGGCCGTGCAAATTAGTTTCGCAAAAATGGCGATTGATAATCCGACGACTAGCAAGTTGGGTGGCTCGGCGTATTGGCCAAAACATAAGGCAGAGCCAGTCGACCAAGACGGTCAGCCGCTGTTTCTGTTGATGCAATTAAGACTAGATCAAGTGCCTGAGCTGCCCGATTTTCCTCGGACTGGGTTGCTGCAAATCTTTATTCAGCAAACTGAGTTCTATGGCGCGAATTTCGGCAAAAACCTGGATATCAACTCGCTTGCGGAGCAGCGCTACTTTAAGGTGGTGCATTGGGCAGAGCTGGATGACGAATTCAAGGTTCTGCCTGCTCGGCGATCCGAGCGTCTGCCACATCAGCCTGCACAACCGTATCAAATGCAATTCACCAAACAAAGCGAACATATTTCTATCGGGGACTTTCGCATTGATGAGATTTTCGACGGTAGATCATATATAGATTCGCTGGAGGAGTATGCGCACCAACATGGCGTTAGTGAGGATTCGCTGACCGATTTGCTCGGTGATGCGCTAGATGGTTCTGGCCATAAGTTGGGTGGCTACCCGTACTTCACTCAAGAAGATCCGCGCAGTGCTGAAGGCATGGAGCTTTTGCTGCAACTAGACAGCGATGATTCGGTCAATATGATGTGGGGTGATGTTGGCGTTGCAAACTTTTTTATTGCGCCTGAAGACTTAAAACGCGGTGATTTTAGTCGTGTGGCCTACAGCTGGGATTGTCATTGAAGCGCAACTTTCCAGCATAGCTGCAGTCTTATCGCAATCATCAACACCACAAAGCACAACACATGCTGGAAAAATTGCCCGAAAAATCAGACGCACTGCTAGGATGTTTGTTAGGTACCGCAGTAGGCGATGCACTTGGGCTACCTTTTGAGGGGCTTAGCAAAGCGCGCGGGAAAAGGCTGCTGGGTGCGCCAGATCGCTTCAAGCTGTGCTTTGGCTTCGGCATGATTTCTGATGACACCGAACACGCAGCCATGACAGCGCAAGCGCTCATTGTGGCCGCAGGCGATGTCGAGGTTTTTAGCACGGCACTTGCGGGCCAGCTGCGCGCTTGGCTGCTGGCCGTGCCCGCAGGCGTTGGCTTTGCGACATTGCGCGCGTGCTTGAAACTCTTGCTTGGCTACAAGCCCATGCACAGCGGTGTGTTTTCTGTTGAATTGGTAGACGACCTGCAATTTTAATTTAAACTACCGCGCATGGATCTCATATCAAATTTAGCCCTTGCGGGCGGCTTAAGCTGGGCCAGCGGTCTACGGCTTTATCTGACAGTGTTTGTCACCGGCATGCTGGCGAAATTTGGCTATATTTCACTGCCCGATTCGCTCGCGATTTTGAGTAATCCCATCGTGCTAAGTGTGGCGGGCGGCCTAACGGTGGTTGAATTTTTGGCGGACAAAATCCCCTACGTCGACAGCATGTGGGATTCGATTCAAACCTTCGCGCGCATTCCGGCCGGTGCCATGCTGGCCATGGGCGCGTTTGATGCGGGTGATCCAGTCACCGCAACGCTGATTGCCCTGTTGGGCGGCACGTTAGCGGGTGCCACACACGCCACCAAAGCCGGTAGCCGCGCTATGATCAACACTTCGCCTGAGCCTTTCAGCAACATCGCCGCATCCTTGGGTGAAGAAAGCCTACTGCTTGCCGGGCTTTGGTTGGCTTACAGCCATCCGATAGTTTTTGTCGGCTTGCTGATTGTTTTTATCGCAGCGATGGTTTGGTTGCTACCAAAACTTTGGCGCGGTATCAAACGGGTGCTCGGCAGTATTGGTCAATTTGTTAGGCCGAGTGCGCTTTGAGCGTTTCTGTAATTTGATTTGCCAAGGCAAACAAAAAGTGTACTGCCTTCGCTGCCTACTGCTGTGAAGTAGCGGGTTTTACGGCTGACATCTGCAAACAAGCGTTCAACGAGTTGTGCCACGGTGCTAACGCATTGCCGGACAGAGAGTTTGCAACGCGCAGATCAGCAGCGGAGATAAATTGCGGAAATATGCGTTTTAACCCCAAATACAAAGCTAATCTGGCCCAGATATTGCGTAAACCAAGCTCCAATCTAGGCCAGTAGGCCATTTGCGAGCTTTGTGTTTCCATCACTTGTCACTTTTGCTGCACTAGCGGCACTTAACAGCGCGACCGCAGGCATTGAGATCAATGGCGTGTTGACTGAGGCGCAGTGGGCACAGGCAACCCAGATCACCGATTTTGCGCTGACGCTGCCGTTTAATCGCACGCCAGCGCGCTTGCCTACTGTGGTGAAAGTGCTGGCTTTGCCAGAAGGCTTGGCGATTGCGTTTGTCTGTGAGCAGCCTGATGCGGATTCCCGCAGCGCCGATGCCAGAGCGCGCGATGCGCAGCCGAATAGCGATGCGGTAAGCGCGATTATTGATTTTGATGGTAATCGCAACCGTGCTTATGAATTCACCGTTAGCGCGGGAGGTGCGCAGCGAGACGGCATTTGGAGCGGCGAAAACACCTTTAGCACCGACTGGGACGGGGTTTGGCAATCGGCAGTGGCGAGTACGAGCTCGGGCTGGACGGTAGAGCTTTTGATTCCATGGTCCAGTGTGCCGATGCAGGGAACAAGGAGCGAGAAGCGCGCCATTGGTGTGAACTTTGTCCGCGCATTATGGAATTCAGGCGAGCGCTATTCCTACCCGGCAATAAGCGAGCAACAAAGCCGCTATCTATCGGATTTTGCCGAGCTGAGCATTGCTAGTTTTCAGCAAAGCGCGCTTAGCGTAGTGCCGTATACGAGCGCGACTTATGATTTTGTCGATCATCAAATGAGTACGCGTACTGGCGCAGATGTGTCGTGGCGGCCCAGCGGCGCGTTCGCGTTGACAGCCGCCGTGCGGCCTGACTTTGGTCAAGTGGAATCAGATCAGCTAGTGGTGAATTTTGACGCGGTTGAAGTGGCTTTTTCCGATAAGCGGCCATTTTTCACTGAGAATCAGGCGTTCTTTGACGTGCGAGATAAAAACTTTAATCAGCTGATTTATACAAGGCGCGTGGGTGCACAAAGTGAATTGGATGGCGCGATAAAAGCGATCGGATCAACGCAGCGGTTTGAATACGGCGCATTCGCCGCTAGTGAAAGCGAGACCGGCGGCAAAGATTTCCTAGCCGCACGCGCATCGCTGCCGGGGCAAGTTTTTAGCGCAGGCTATGTGCTAACAAAAGTGACTGACCGGTTCGGACTAGACGCGCTGGTGCAAGGCATGGATTTTAAAGTGCGGGCAGGTGAGCAGCATAGTTTTGATGCACTGCTGGTCGCGAGTGATCGTGAATCGGTGCTTGGCATGACTGAAACCAAAAGCCAGGACTTTGGCGGCACGGCAAGCTGGGGCTACACCAGTAAAGCCTGGGATTTCGGCAGCGTGTTAAGCCATTACGGTAGGAAGCTAAACTTTAACGATTTCGGCTATTTGGCGATGGCCGACTTCAACAGCATTAATGTCGGCAGTACTTGGCGGCCTCAAGCTGTGCGCCCTAATGGCGCAGCGATTAGCTATAGCTTTCAGTACAACGCCAATGCCAATGATCGTGGCGATCGCCTGTCCGATAACGTCTTTGCGTATCGGCAATTCAATGCCGCCAACGGCGGATTCGCCAGCACGCAGGTTCTTTGGAATGCCGCAGGTTTTGACAATCTAATTTCACGCGGCAATGGGCTAGTGCGCTTGCCTTCAAGGCTGCGCTTGAGCCACGCCTATCAAGGCCCGCAGCTTGGCAAATGGCGCGCCAGCGGCTCGGTTGCCAATTTAGATGAGGGCTTAGGAGAGCGCGCTTGGAATGTGGTTACAAGCTTAAGTTTTCAAGCTAATGCAACGCTGGCTTTAGATGGCAGCCTGCGCTGGCGCCGCAGTCCGGATTGGCTCGTTTGGCGCGGTGCGGATGCCTTGCCCGGCGGGCGAATTTCCGGGTTATTCGCACGTTACAAACGCACTCAGCTAGTCAGCAGTGTCAATGTCAATTGGATACCCAGCCTTAAACATGAGCTGCGCCTTAAGCTGCAATCGTTGGTTATCCATGCCGGAAATGCACGCGCGGTGCGAATAGCGCCGGGCGGCGCGCTGACCCAGATCGATGCAGTTATTGCGCCGCTGCAAGTGCGAAATCTGGGCGTGCAGCTGCGCTACAAATACGAATTTGCGCCGCTGCGCGAGCTTTACATCGTTTACGCGCGCGGTGGCTTTGAGCAAGAACGAGAAGACACACGCAGCGCACTCGAGCTATTTCAAGAGAGCTTCGAGCTGCGCGATTCCGATCAGTTTTTAGTGAAATTGCGTTGGGGGATTTGACGGTGAGCTTTAAACTGGTGCTTATGGGCCAGCGCTAAAGTCGATAAGAAACCTAGCTAAAATTTCTGAGCTCGCACTGAAATTGGGTATTTAATGCTTGGATTGCATTCGGCTATTGCATCGATTCCGCCTCCAAAAAAGTCTGGAAATACTCGGACGAGACTATTACCCATGTTTAGTAATGGCTTGGATAAACCAATATTGCTAACTTAATCTTACGTATGCGGCAATTTCTTTGCGGGCGTGTATATCCTCTGCAAAATCCACTTTGCCGCTCGCCAATCGGGCCTCAGGCCAGCTTTCTGCCTGCTACCAACCTCTTGCAGCTTGCCATCGCTAGTTACCTTCGCGATTTCGAAATTGAAGACATAGCTCGGATCGCTGCCCATGCGTATATCGCTAAAAACTATCTTTTTCTGCGCATCAAGCTTGAGTGTGTAAAAGCCTTGGCTGAACTCGCGCAAACGTTGAAAGTCCCTGATTTTTTCAATGGCTTGGATGCGCTCAGGTGTAGCCCAAATTTGCCCACTAGTAATATTTATTTCAGACATCGATTGCGGAGTCTGATAAGCCGCGATGCTTTGCCAAACAGGCGCTGCTTGCGGCAAATCGGCAAACACCGAGATGTAAGCTTCGCGGTAGCGTGGCTGCATTAATTGCGGATCCGCTTCCCGAATCAACACCCGATAGACGAAGCTGGTGAGCGGCGCAGCGTATACCACCACGTCGATGGCTTGCACCGATTCAAAAGCCAACACGCGCGTGCGAATCCAGTGTTGCGCGATCAGCGTCCAGCCCAGATAGGCTTGCGAAAACGTAAGCGCTATGATGCAAGCGCGCCGCGCGTATTGACGCGTCATGAGCGCTTTCGCTCGCAAGGCTACAACACTCGCAATCAAAAGCGGCACGG
Source organism: Rhodanobacteraceae bacterium (assembly GCA_031422315.1). Classification (GTDB taxonomy): domain Bacteria; phylum Pseudomonadota; class Gammaproteobacteria; order Xanthomonadales; family SZUA-5; genus JANNYA01. The sequence continues at coordinate 90,810 of JANOQN010000016.1, read as the reverse complement.
TATAAATCGGATCAATAATAAAAACGCTGCTCAGCGCAAACGGCGTTTTAACGATTGGCCAAAATAGCTGTGTACCGTAATTGGTGAACCAATCGAGTAGCGGATGGGTAATCAACACTAGCCAGAACGCCAGCAGCCAACGCGTTTGATCTTGCTTTAACGCGGCATCGAATCGACGCATCAACCCATAAAGTAGCGGTGCAAATAAGCTCAAAACCAGCAGTGAATGCGTCGCGCTACGGTGATAAACGAAGCTATCGACCGGATTGGCGAAATGCACCAGCGCGTCTAAATCCGGCAAGGTGCCAAGCACTGCGCCATAAATGGCTGCGCGCCTTGTCCGGCTCGCCGGTAAAATTGCAGCCGCGACGGTGGCGCCCAACACGGCTTGGGTTAGCGAGTCCATATGTCAATTCTCATGCGTAGATCCTTGCAATTTCTGCGTAGCTGTAGGGGTGTTACGTTTAGCAGAGCGAAGAAAACCCACGGGAATCAAACTGCTCCACGCGCGCATTTTTGACACTCGTCTTGATCACATTGATGTCAAGTTTCAACTTTTTCGTCACCTGTATTGTCCATGTTAGCGCCGCCTGCGCGGAATCTTGTCAAAACACTTCGACGGATCCTTCAGCGCATCCGCTGCGTTTCAGCGCGCTTTCGCTGAATCCTCAATAACCATTTCCGGGTGGAGTTTAATAAGGCTTTGAAAAATGTTGCAGTGCAGCATAATGCGGTTTATGCTGCACCGCACCATTCAACGACACACCAACCAACCACTCGGGAGAGAAAACCATGTTTGAACAAATGAGCCAACAAATGCTGTCCATGTCTAAGCAATTCGCTGCAACGATTGTGCAAGCCAACACCGTCGCTGTTGATCACTTCGAAAAGCTGGTTGACCTTCAGCTCAAAACCATCGAATCAGGCAGTACCGTGATGGCTGATCTGGTTGAGCAAGTATCTGCAGTAAAAAGCGCCGAAGATTTCCGCGCGATGATGCCAAAAAGCATCAACATGATGAAAGCACAGGCTGAAAAGTCAGTCGCACTCAGCCAAGAAGTTGGCGCACTGGTTGGCAAAACGGCAGAGCAATTCACTGGCTTGGTCAAAGGCCAGTTCGAAACCGCAAATGACGCAGTGTTGAAGACTGCAAAGGTTGCTAACAAGCGCTAAATTAACGCTGCGCCTAAAGGCGCACAGTCAATAAACAAAAAGCCCGCCGCAACGCGGGCTTTTTGCTGTGTACTACACGTGATTTCTTTTGCGAATAAGTCCATTCGGCAACTGCAAATGCGAGCTGTTTCGTTTCCGCAGCGGCGAACTTTTTGCGTTAGGCTTGCGCCTCTCAACAGCCAAAATCGGAGCCGCACATGAAAGGCGATATCGAAGTTATCAAGCACCTCAATAAAATTCTTTATAACGAACTAACCGCGATCAATCAGTATTTTTTGCACGCCCGTATGTATAAAAACTGGGGCCTAACTGAGCTGGCCGAACACGAATACCACGAGTCCATCGACGAAATGAAGCACGCAGACAAGCTGATCGAGCGCATTTTGTTTCTCGATGGTCTGCCGAACCTGCAAAACTTAGGCAAGCTGATGATTGGCGAAAACCCGCGTGAAGTCGTGCAGTGCGATCTCAAGCTGGAAGAAAAAGCGATTCCGGATCTGCGCGATGCGATTGAACACTGCGAAAAAGTACGCGATTACGCCAGCCGCGATTTGCTGCGCAGCATTATCGTCAGCGAAGAAGAACACGTCGACTATCTTGAAACGCAGCTCAGCCTGATGGATCGCCTGGGTGATCAGCTGTATTTGCAGTCCAAGATTGAAAAGAAGGATTAGTTCAGACTGATTGAGCTGAGTTCGAATATTGGTCTGGGAGAGCGTGGCGTGCGTTGAATCGCATCCACGCCGTAACGTCATTCCCGCGCAAGCGGCAACCCAGGCTCACGGAGCTTTCATGTAGCTTGATGGAGTAAAAACATGGTGAATTTCGCATTTTTGACATTGCGTCGAATTCGGACACCTGTACCTGGGTCCCCGCCTACGCGGGGATGACGAGGTAAATTGAAAGCGCAAGCGCAATTCAAATCTCCGTCAACGCATTTTATGTCGCTTCGTTGTTTGAACTATCTCAACCAACGGACGCGGTAATGAAAAAGCAATTGATAGTGACAATATGCGTGATGTTGATAAGCGCACCCTTGTTCGCCTCGCAACTTTTAGGCAGCACCAAGCTGACTCGGCAAGAAAACGACGTTGATGTTTTGCGATTTTCCAGCTGTCGAGGCAAGATTGCGCAGGTAAAGCTGCAAGTGCGCGCGGCGAACGCGGAAATTGAGGCGATTGTTGTGCATTTTGCGAATGGTGAGCTAACGCGTTTGGATCTTCGTCAACGCTTTAAAAAAGGCGCAGCATCGCGCTGGGTTGATCTACCTGGCAAGGATCGCTGTATTAGCATGATTAAAATTGTTGGCGATTCAGAGGCGAGTCTTAAGCAGGCGCGGGTGGAGATTTTCGGGCGCTAGCGCATGACTTCAGCTTGCGGAAAATCAATGCGCGCTACCGTGCCGACACCGACTTCGCTGGTCAATGAAACCGGCCATTGAAAGCGTTGTGATAGCCGACTAACAATCGCCAATCCCACGCCATGGCCACCTTTGGGGGAATCTTTGGGCCGGAAAAACGGCTTAAAGATCTCTTTCAAATCATCTTTCGCAATGCCTTTGCCGGTGTCGACCACTTTGACGAATTTCTCGTTGATTTCAATATCAACCGAGCCCGATTCGGTGTAGGTGCAGGCGTTGCGAATTAGGTTGCTGAGCATGACACCAACGACCTTGCTCGGCGCTTTTAGTTTTAGCTGGATACGTTCTTCAAGACGAAGCTGCACGGGCTTGTTTTCGATAATCAGCTCTGCACGCGCCATTTCTTCGCGCACGATGCCGTTGATCGACACTTCTTCTTCCGGCATGCCCGATTCTGAGTCGCGTGAAAGTAATAAAAAAGCTTCAATCAGCGCTTCCATATCTCGGCTCGCGGCGTCCACGCGCTTGATATTGCGTACCGTGTAAGTGTCTAAATGGTCCTCCGCTAACAACACCTCGCAAGCCATTTTAATCACCGTCAGCGGGCTGCGTAGTTCGTGGCTGGCGTCCCGCGTAAAGGTGCGTTCGCGCTCAACTAACTGTTCGATACGCTCAGAGTAGCGCTGCAGTGCTTCGCTTAAAATTTGCGACTCGCCATCAAAATCCGGTGGCAGGTTTTCCGGCGCAAAGCTGTTACGGTCAGGCTTCAGCGGATTTAATGCCGACACGCGCTCAGCTAACCAAACCACTGGGGAAATAGCGCGTTTGCTGATTCGGTATGCGGCAAAACTAGCCAAATAAACAAACACCAACACAATCGCCATCGGTATAAGCCCGAAAAGCAAGGCTAATTTGCCGACGTGCTGCTGATCAAAAATAAGTGTCAGCTTGCCGTATTTAGTCTGGGTGACGTAAACCAGCGGCCGCGCGCCTTGCTGGCGCAGGTTGTGAAAGCCAACCGGAAGTTCGCGCAGCTCAGGGTGCACGCCGCCCCGCTGGTGCGTAGGCGCATCCAAGTAGCCGCGCATATTGTGCGTGTCCGGTTCGCGTGCAAGCGGATCAGCGTCCAGTCGTTTGATGTAATGCGCCGCCTCTTCAACGAGCGCGCGGCGTATTAGAAAGTCTTCAAGCACCGCAGCGGTGGCATAAATACCCAGCAGCGTTGCGCAAGAAATGGCGGCTGCTTGCAAAATAAATGCAGTCGAGATTTTGCGGCGCAGACCACTCTGCGCCGCGCCGGATTTTGCCGAACCCGGATTTACCGATGCTGCCACCTGTGTTCGCGTGATCGGATAGCGCTCGCTCACGCGGCCGCTGCAACCCGCCCAGCAGGAACTTCGCTTTCCAAATCCGCTAAGCGATAGCCTGCGCTGTGAATCGTGTGCAGTAGCGGATGATCAAAAGGCTTATCGATCACTTTACGCAAGTTGTACAAATGGCTGCGCAGCGTGTCACTGTCGGGCAGCATATCGCCCCAAACTTCGCGTTCGATATCGCGCCGGCTCACCACTCTGGGCGATTCGCGCATCAGAATTGACAGTAGTTTCAAGCCAATAGGGGATACCAGTAAATCCTTGCCATTGCGGGTCAAGCGCAGCGTGGCGGTATCCAGCACCAAATCACCAACTTTCAACACGCCTTGGCTGACTTGTCGACGATCGCGCCTAATTAATGACCGCACGCGCGCATCAAGCTCTTTCAGTTCGAACGGCTTGACCAAATAGTCATCAGCGCCTGCATCAAGGCCAGACACTTTATCTTCTAGCGTGTCACGTGCGGTCAGCATCAGCACTGGGGTCGAGCGTTTCGCGTCTTGCCGAAGCTTGCGGCATACGTCAATGCCGTCCATGCCCGGCAACATTAAATCGAGCACAATCACGTCGTAGCTGTTCGTGACAGCTAGATGTAAGCCAGTTACGCCGTCGGCCGCAAAATCAACCGAGTAGCCCCGACGTTCTAGATATTCGCCAACCATCTCAGAGATGCTGCGGTTATCTTCAATCAACAAAACAATACCTGCCTGCTCATCACGTGTTTTCATTTCTCTCTCGCTAGTGGGTTTCACCAAAGTGAAGATACGCCTGATCGGGTGATTCTCGTGTCAATAGCAGCTCACAGGAAAATGAAATCGACACAAGAATTCGAAAATCGATGCCGAAATGATTCAAATCCAGCGCAAACGCAGGCAACATGGCACATCGCGCGCAAGCTGCGCCCAGCCAGAGTAGATCGTGTCAGAAAAACGCCAGTTTCCCCGCCTTGAGCTTAATTCAACCGTGTTAATCGCCGGCAGCCGCCGAGCTTGGCTGTGTCAAGTTGAAGATGTGTCAATCGGTGGTGCGCGGGTGGTCAAGCCGCTTGATTGGCTGATCCAAGACGCCACCGAGGAGGGCGTGATGCGGCTGCATTTTATTATCGACGAAGACACTATCGTGAGCCTATATTCTAGAATCGTGCGCGATTCTGATCAGCATTTCGGCGTGCGCTTTGAGGCAGGCCAAGATGATGAAGTGGATCGCTTGCTCTATGAAACAAGATTCGCCGAGCTTTAGCACATGCCCGCGGCACCTTTAAGCGCGTATTTAGTTCCAGTTTTACTGCTCGTGGTTTCCAATATTTTTATGACGATTGCCTGGTACGGGCACTTAAATTTCAAACAGAAGTCATTGATTTTAGTGGTTTTTGTCAGCTGGCTGATTGCGTTGCCGGAGTATATTTTTCAAGTGCCCGCAAACCGCATGGGGCACGCGGTGTATTCAGCAGCGCAGTTGAAGGGTATTCAAGAAATCATCACGCTGCTGGTGTTTTGCGTATTTTCCGTGTGGTTTCTAAAAGAGCCGCTGAAGTGGAATCACGGTGTCGCGTTCGTGTTGATCGTATTGGCGGCGTTTTTCATGTTCTACGAAAAGTAGCGAAATGATACCAATAAGCAATATTGAATCAATTCATCACCCTAAGCTGCAACAGCTGCGCCGGTTGGTTAGGATCATCATTATCTGTTACCGCGTAAAAACCACCCGCACTATCGCTCGCTAAACCCTCTAATTTGTCGCGCAAAATCAGGCCGTTTTCATCAATAATAAGCCCAAACTCTGCGCCATTTTCAGTCAAGTAGCCAATTGCTGCAGCGGCGACTTCGCCATCGCCGAGTACATCGGGCGATGCTTCTGCACTCAGTAGAAACCACGTGCGCGCATCTAGCTGGCAAGCGTCGGCAAAGCCCCAAGGAATGGCTTTGCCTCCGTGCGCGAAATCCGCCAATTCGAATGTCCGCAGCTGCACACGAGCTGGCACAGGCGCTCTTGCGGGTGCGTCCAGATAGCGCTGTACGTCAGCAATTTCAAAAAGCGCAATCGTGTTGACAGGTTTGCGGCCGTCTACTGAAGCGCCGTTACCGCGTTGAAATAGCAACACATGTTGATCGCTGCAACATGCACCTTCGATGTTGAGCCGGCTACCCGAAAATGCCGTATCGCTGCTGAGCGCTTCAAACCAGCGGCTGGCATCCATGACGTTCACCTGCACGCCGCTTTGGCGCACCCGCACTATTTTATAACGCTGCTCTGATGAGCCTGATCCAATCGCGATCAACTCCGATTTGCCAGCCACGTGCCAGGCAAACGCGGCTTCAAAATCAGGCTTGCGATGCTTATTGCCCGCTGCGGTATCAAAGGTGTGCGCGCCCAAAGATGCAGCTAAAGTCTCCGACAGCGCGCTTAGCCGAAGCGCACCAGATTTAGGATTTAACCAAGCAATACAAAGCGCATCATCCTGCACAATCGCCAGCTCATCATCAATCCAGGTTAACCCGGAACCCGCACGAACATGCGCGCCGTAATGCGGGTGCGGCGCGTGGTAGCGTAGCGTTTTACGCGCCGTTACGTGCGCGAATACTGGAGGATTAAGCATGATTCTACGGCGCGAGAGTGATCAACGTTCGCGCTCAAACCAAGCCAAAGTATTCAACACCTGCGCCAACATATGGCTAGGCCGTGCGCTAATGGAATGGCTGGCGCCCGGAATCAGAACCAATTGTGTTGGCACTTTGCGCAATTTTAGTGCGTGGTAATACTGCATGGATTCCGAAACCGGCGTGCGCAAATCAGCTTCACCGACAATCACCATGGTCGGCGTTTTGACTTTACCAACATGCATGAGCGGCGAACGCTTCAGGTAATTCTCGGTGTGCTCGGGCTCCCACGGTAGACCAGGAAACCAATTGCGATGAAACAGCGCAACGCCATCGCTGGTTAGCACAAAGCTCATCCAATTGATGACCGGCTTGGCGACTACCGCAGCTTTGAAGCGTTCAGTGTGGCCGACGATCCAAGCGGTCAAAACTCCACCACCGGAACCGCCCGTCACATACAAGCGCTGTTCGTCAATAAAACCTTTGGCAATGGTGGCGTCAACGCTGCTCATTAAATCGTCGAAATCATGATTCGGATAGTTGTGATGGATGGCATTGGCAAAAGCCTCACCGTAGGAATCACTGCCGCGCGGATTGGTATACAGCACCACATATCCCTTTGCGGCATACAGCTGTAGCTCTGGGCTGAAACGCGGGCCGTAGTTTTGCACCGGGCCACCGTGAATCTCTAACAGCAGCGGGTACTTTTTACTGGCGTCAAATTCGGGCGGGTAAATCAGCCAGCCTTGGATATTTTTACCGTCAAAACTTGACTTGCTATTGATTTCCTCAACGCGCCCCATCTTGATATCGGCCAAAGCATCGCTGTTCAAATCCGTCAAAACGCGCGCGTTTCGTGTGCCGCTTTGAATCGCAAGTTCAGCTGGACGGGTTGGCGTGCCCGAGCTGTAGGCAATTTTGCCGGATCGACTAACTGCAAAGCCGCCGCTGCCATAAGGCCGGCCAATATCCGCGCCGCCCAAGCCGCTGACCCGCTCGCTCAGTTTGCCAGTCAAACTCAACGCCGCCACTTTGCTTGAGCCTAGCTCATCATAGCCAATGACCAGCGATTTTGAGTCCGCACTAAAATGCACTTCACTGACGTCACGATCAAACTCAGGCGCGATTTCGCGGGTTTTTTTCGTGCTCAAATCCAGCAGCATCAGTTTAGCGCGCTGATGAAATTGATTGCGCTGCGCATAGCTGGAATACACAACATATCGGCCATCAAGCGAGGCAGCCATGACATCATCCGGGCCGCGCTGATCGGTCAATTGGGCAAGCGTTAGCGATTCCAAATCAAGCTGATAAACCTCCGAATCTTCCGGCGAATATTCTGCATCTGCGCGGCGATTTGCGCTGACGAAAAGCGCTTTGCTATCGGCGCGCCATACAAAGCTGTCATGCTCGAATTCGCCGCTCGTCAATTGGCGCGGACTGCCGCCTTGAACCGGCACCACGAACACGTGCGTTTCGCCAATCGCGACATCTCCACTGCCATCGCTTCGATGATTTAAGCGATCAATTACCTTCACAGGATCGCCCCACTTTGCGCCTTTGGGCGGCTCGGGCAGGCTTGCACCTTTTAAGGCATCACGTTCGACAAACCTCGTAAACGCAATTGACTGACTGTCCGGTGCAAAACTAAAACGCTGCGCACCTTCGGCAATTTTGATGCTCTGCGCGCTATCCAGCCAGCGCAACATCAGCTGCCCGCCGGAGCGGTAGGCCAAGCTTTTACCATCAGGCGAAAACAGCGGTGCGCTTGGATCACCCTCAACCAGCAACGGCCGCAGCGCGCCATCTTTGAGCCGCAATCGCCACAGCGCACTGCTGACTTTGTCTTGCATGACGTCTACCGATTTTCGGGCAAACACAATTTCACCCTCATCTGGCGAAAACACGGGCTGGTCGGCCCACTCGAGCTTGAATACGTCTAGCGGCTCGAAAATGCGGGGTGCAGCTGGCTCAGCCGTAGCTTTAGCGCTGGCAAACAGCAACGCTAGGGAACACAGTTTTTGGACGATATTGCGCATCGCTAGTCTCATTTACTGCAATTCTCATTGAATTCGAAGCTTTGAGCATATCGGAGCTGACGCGTCATGCAAACACGCATGTATTAAGACCTAAGCCTGCGCCACCCGCCGCAGCGCCACTGCTTCGCTCAGATGCAGCGCGGCAATGCTTTCGGCACCAGCCAAATCGGCGATGCTGCGTGCAAGTTTTAAGATGCGGTGATAGGCCCTGGCAGACAAGCCCATGCGCTCGACAAGGCGATCAAGCAGGACGTGATCGCGCTCGCTCATTTTGCAATCGCGCTCAACCTCGGAGTTGCTGAGCTGGCTGTTCGGCTTGCCGGCCCGCGTAAGCGCGACCCCGCGTGCGGCAATCACGCGGGCACGCACGATGGCGGAGCTTTCCGGCGCTTCACCACCGCGCAGCTGAGCTTGCGGCACGCGCGGCACTTCGATTTGGATGTCGATTCGATCCAGCAGTGGGCCCGATACTCGCCCGCGATAACGCCGGACTTGCTCTTGAGAGCATTGACAACGCGCCGCAGGATCGCCAGCATAGCCGCACGGGCATGGGTTCATAGCTGCAACTAATTGAAAGCGCGCGGGAAATTCGGCGTAGCGCGCGGCTCTGGAGATGACAATGCGGCCGCTTTCAAGCGGTTCGCGAAGCACTTCTAGAGTATTTCGTTCCCACTCAGTTAGTTCATCGAGGAATAAAACGCCGTTGTGGGCTAAAGATATCTCGCCAGGTTTCGGGGTGCTGCCACCACCCACGAGCGCCACGCCACTGGCGGTGTGATGCGGACTTCGAAAAGGCCGAGCCCGCCAGTTTTGAATATTGACGCCGTAATGGCTGACCGAAGCAATCGCCGCATTTTCTAGCGCTTCTTTGCCTTCGAGTTGCGGCAAAATGCCGGCCAAACGCTGCGCCAGCATGCTTTTGCCGGTACCCGGCGGGCCGATAAACAAGATGTTGTGCGCGCCGGTGGCTGCCACCTCTAATGCACGGCGCGCCAAATGCTGGCCGCGCACGTCGCGCATATCACCACCGGCAATGAAATCCACCTGCACTTCCGGAAGCTTCGGGCAAATCGGCAGTGCTTCAGCGCCGCGCAAATGCGTACACACCTGCGCCAGCGTTTCGGCGTAGCAAATTTTCGGCGCGTCAACCAAACCCGCTTCCGCCGCATTGCCAGCCGGCACAATTACGCCGCGCCCGGCTTTGCAGGCCTTGACTACCGCCGGCAATATGCCGCGTACGGCGCGCAGCTCACCTGATAGCGCCAGCTCACCATAGAATTCATAGGCAGTCAGTGCTTCCAGGGGAATTTGCCCGTTCGCGGCCAAAATGCCAATCGCAATCGGCAAATCAAAGCGCCCGCCTTCTTTGGGCAAATCCGCAGGTGCTAGATTGACTGTGACTTTGCGCACCGGAAATTCGTAGCCGGAATTGATAATCGCGGCCTTGACCCGATCACGGCTTTCTTTGACCTCAGCTTCGGCCAATCCAACGATTGAAAAGCCCGGCAAACCGCCAGCCAATTGGACTTCCACGGTGACTTTAGGCGCAGCAACGCCCACGGCAGCGCGTGCTACCAATATTGCGAGTGACATATGATTTCCTTTGATTTGCGAATCAATTCCGATGATTTTGGGCAAATGATTCGAATAAAACTGCCAGCGAGTTGGCGCCGCTTACGTGGTTAGGTCATCCCCGCGAAAGCGGGGATCCAGACCAGGTTTCAGCGATTTACAAACGTTGGAGGAACCTGATTCCTCGCCTTTGTAGGAAGGCCGACATCATGCTGATATTGAATAGGCGATGCCTTTTTTTACCAGGTTAATTGGTTAGCTCGCTTTGGCTTCCAAAGCCAACAATTTAGCCTCTAGCTGCTCTAACTTTTCACGGCTTTTCAGCAAAACCGCGCGCTGCACTTCAAACTCTTCTCGCGTTACCAAATCAAGCTTGCGCAGGCCAACCGCGAGCACCGATTTCAAGTTTTTCTGGAAGTCCTCACCTGCCTTGCTGACGTCATCCGGCATTAAAGCGCCGATTCGGCTGGCGAGTTCATCTAAGCTTCGTAGGTCAATCATGTGCACTCCAAGCGGTGGGTTGATGTACTTAATTTAGGCTTTGCTGCGCGGCTTCGATAGCGGGCAAGTCAGGTTGGTGATGTAGGGCAAATCTTACAGTAACGTTGGAACAGGCGGTGAAGGCGCCTAAAACCACTTACACCAATCAGTTCGAATTGTTGACAGTTCGACTCATACGGCTTGCTTTGTCAATTCGTCAAAAAGCGCAAATAAATACAAGCACTTTGGGCAGGTTGCCTCACCAAATAAAAACGGCAGTTTGCAGCGAATTTCAGCCAGAGCATTTGACCGTAAACTCTGTCGTTCAAGCCACTGAAATTCAGAACTTTGTTTGGACTGAGTATGCAACTTAGGCGCAACAAAAGTGCGCTTGGCGTTTTTATGGGTAACTGGATCGTCTGCTGCAACGAACAGTCCTTCTGAGCAAGGCCAAACATAAAGCTCATTCAAGCAAGAAGGGCATACAAGCGTAAATTCATCGCTTGAAAAGCCTTCAAGTATTCGCGCTAGAGCTTGCATATGACCAAATGCCGCTACGGACTTGAGTAGATAAATCGCGTGATTTTTCTCTACGACATTGCAAAGGGCCGTTTCCGCCATACCAATAGCGGCCGGCAAAGCTGAACACAATGCGCCTGCGAATTCGGAACAACGTAACTCATGTTCAAACTCACGGCTCTCGCAGATTGCTCCAGCTAGACAAAGCACGTCAGCTTGTAGGCCGGGGAAACCTTCCAGCGTTTCAGCGATTGATATTAGGTGCGGAAATGCGGCAATTGACGATGAGTAAACTGACATCTGGTGGCAGATACGGCCAAATAGTTCGTCTAGTGCTTCTTTACTAGCGTTTTTAAGCTCTGTGAGCAGTTTTGGGACTTGTTCAGCGGATCCAAACGCATCCTCAAGCAAACGCCAGTTCGGCGCGTTTAGTTCAAGCATTTGCATAACTCTCGTTGCACCGCTGCCTGTTCATTGCTGCGCATCCAACTCAACCCGATTTGAATTAGCCCGCAAAAACTCCGCAAACGTATCCTGATCATCGTCTCCAGCGGCTAGGCGCAGCATGGCGATCACGGCTTCGGCATCGGTGCCCGTGAAATCGAATCCGTTAAGTAAACAGTACGTTCGAGCAAGCACCCAAGCAGTTCGCTTGTTGCCATCTAAAAATGGATGATTTTTCGCCAAACCAAATGCATAGGCAGCGGCGAGCTCAAAAACATCCGGCTCAGCATATGCCGATAGCTGCTGCGGTCTTGCGAGAGCGGACTCTAAAAGCGGGAGATCGCGCAAGCCTGATTTACCACCGTGATCGTGCAACTGCTCCTCATGAACAGCCATAGCAAACTCGACAGTCAACCAACCGCTAATCATTTCGCTAGCTCACGTAAAATTGCGCGATCTTTTTTCATTATCTTCCGTGCTACTTCCATCTGCATAGCAAACGTCGCGTCATACGGGCGCAGGTTAATACCGTCCGGGATTTTCGTGACGAATATTTTATCGCCTTGCGCTAAACCCATTTGATCGAGAAGTTCTTTGGGCAGCACAACGCCGCTTGAATTGCCGATGGCGCGAATAACTAGGGCTTGACTCATGACTGCGCTCCGTGGTTGTGGTAACGGATGTTATCACAGTCGATTTGTTTTCAGCGCCCGCGCCAAATCGATATACCCCAAAGCAGCCAGCCAAACATCAGCAGGCTGCCGCCGAAGGGCGCAGGCGCAGTCAGTGTGTTAATGCCGCTCAGCGAGGCCGCTAACAAACTGCCGGAAAAAATCAGCGTGCCAAAGCCAAAACATACCCCGACTAGCGCTAAAGCAGGCGCAAGTTTGGCATTGAATTCGTGCTTCGCTGAAGCATTTGGCAAGCGCAGCAGCAGTAAAGCCAAGGCGTGTACGATCAGCAGTTTAAGTGCAGAATCCGCGCGCGATTGTGCAATCGCATCAAGCTTGACGGCGTGCGATATCAGCGCGCTTAAGCCAACATAGCTCAGCCCAAACACGCAGCCAAGCACCCCAAAAGCGCGCATCAACATGTTGGCTTAGTCAAAACGCTGTAGCTCAGCATCACCAGCTAGCGCGCCCCATGCCGAAATGGCGGCAGCAGCATCAATCAACTTACCTTGCAGCCAATCTGCCAAGCCGGTGGCATTGAGCCCGAGCGGCGCGTCGCGCAAAGCAGGAAGGCGCATTTCTAGCCCAGCTTCCGCCTGCACTTTTATGGTGTTGAGCAGTTCATGGCGAAGCACTTCTGGCGCTGCGCCCATGGTTACCAAACAGCTCTGCAGCTGACTCAGCATGCCAGCGCGCTGCGCGGTCAAATAGCGCCAGGTCATAATTTGCCGTTCGGCATTGCTGCTTTCGGCAAAATCTTGCATTTGCGCACTTAACCAGCGCGCCCTTGCACCCAGCGCGTGCGCGTGGCACACCGGTGCAATATCGTTAATTTGATCGGCGAAAAAGCGATCAAAACTCGGTGTAAGCAAACTTCGATTCGCCTCTGCACGCAAACTTGCGGCAGAGCGCCGCTCCAAACCCAGCGGCAAACGCAGCTCTTTGTGGCGCGGATCAAAGGCTTGCGATAGCGCGCCAAAACTGCGATCCGCATCATCGCCATTGCCCATTGCAAAGCCAGACGTAGATGAAAAATCAATCGCTTGCGGGCCGGCTCCAATGCCATCGCTGAGTTCTAACGCGCCATATTGCAGCGCCACCGCACTGCCGCTGAGTGCCAAATCAAGCGCATTTCGATCTGCTAATCCGGCTAGTTCGGTTTTATCGGCGCGAAATAGCCACAGCGAGTGCTCAGTATCCGCGCTGCCCACCGCGCCCAACGCAAGGCGCTGCACGCGCGCATTTTGATAGCGTGCAAGCGCATCCCAACGCATGCCGCTAACGTCAAGCTGGCTTAATAGCGGGCCGACACTCTGACCTAGCCAAGTGTCCGCCACGCTCCAAAGTGATCCTGCACGCTCGAAATTTGCGGTGGCCGCTTCCGGGCTGGCAAAAAAACTCGGCATGCGCGGCGTGGTTTGCTCGAGCATGAGCGGCATATCCTGCCAATTTTGCGGCCCAAATAGGCGCAAACGCTGGCTATCATCCAGCAGCAGCACGCGCTCACCCGCACACACTAGCGCAATTGCATTGAGCGCACGCGCGCGTTTGGCCGCTGATTTACCAAAAAGCTGGGCGAAGCCTTGGCTCAAATGCGGGTGCGAGCGTTCGCGCTCAGTCAACCAACGCTCAATTTTTTGCTCCAATATCACTATACGCTGGCCGGTTTTCCGGCCAAAATCAGCGACCATCTCCAGTTTGCGTGCCCGGTGCTCGGTACTTTCAGCAATATCGGCCAGCACAATGCCGAATTCCCGGCTTGGATCAGATTCGCGCAGTGAGCCTAAACACGCTTCTAACTGGGCAGGATGGCCGCTGCTTAGTATTGCCACCGTGCGCAACGGGCCCGCTTTAACCCCGGCAACGCCCGCACTGGTCAGCACGGAGGCAGCTTGTAAAAGCCCGCGCTGAGTCAAGTTTTCCAAGACTCGGGTAATTTGACCGCGTTCCAACCTTGGATTTTGCTGCGACAATGCGGCCGCGTGCTGTGCCAGCTCAGCAAAGGCGCCGCACTGCTGCAAAGCGCCATACACGTCATGCGTCATAACATGGCGATCTTCCCGTTCATCGGGCTGAAAAATCAGCTCTTGATCGGAAATCGCGAAGGGCGTGCCGGGCAATGCGGCAAATAAATCAATGTGCGAGTTTTCAGTTGACATGCAGCGCGCCAAATTAAAGAAAGCGTGGAGGTTAGCGCTTTTTGGGTTCAAGCGATAACTAAGCTACCTTTCTAGCCACCAGCACCATGCTTTTCCAAAGATAAGGCACACGCCCAACGCCCGAAAAGCCCACTACGGCAAAGCCATTTTCTTGCAGCAACTGGGTCAACGTTTTGCGGCTCCAAAACTTAATATGGCCGCCGTGCCAGAGTGCGGTTAAGTGGCTGTCCCACTTGCCCAAAACTGCCAGCGCCAAATTTTTTAAGTAGCCATGATAAGGCGTGGTGATCACCAAGTAACCATTAGGTTTGAGAATTGCTCCGGCAAACTGTGGTAGCAGGTGCGGGGAAAACAAATGCTCAATCACTTCGGTTGAAACGACCGCGTCAAAAGGCTTTTCTTGCGCTAACAACAATTCTGGATTGTCTTGTACGCCAAAATTGTAGAACGGCAGCTTCGGGTGAGTTTTTTTAGCGATCGCAACGCCTTGCGTGTCATATTCAATGCCAACGACGTCATAGCCTTCCGCCGCTAGTTCTGCGCAAAGGCTACCGTTACCCGTACCTAAATCGGCGACCCGTTTTACGCCCAGCGATTTCAGTGTTTCTTTGATGCGTGGGCTGATATAACCCGTTGAATATGCAGGTTTTTCGCTATCCCAGCCATAATTGCTGACGGTATTATCGGACATGTTTACTCTTTGAAGTTGTTGAGGTCGATCACAGCTTTCAATCAAGAATTACTGCTGTACAACGAGCGCGCCCGCTTTGTAAACCGCAAGCGGCTTCATCATGGCTTTAGCATCAGATTGCGCGCCCATCGGCAAAACCACCATATCAGCGGCTTGACCTACCATCAGCTGGCCCAAATTTGCGCTTTCACCCAGCGCTTCCGCCGCTGAAAATGTTGCCATCTGCAGGGATTTTTCTAGTGGCACTCCAGCGTTTACCAGCAGCTCAAACTCGCGCGCATTCTCGCCGTGCGGAAAAACGCCAGCATCGGTGCCGAAGGCAATCGGCACGCCGAATTTATAGGCGGCAGCGAGGGTTTTGGCGATTTGCGGACCAATAGCGCGCGCCTTGATTGCCACCATGGGCACATAAAAGCCAGGCACTTCAGCCTGCTTGGCTACGTAGGCACCGGCGGAAAGCGTTGGGACATAGAAAGTGCCTTTTTTCTTCATCAGCATCATGATTTCTTCGTTCATCATGGTGCCGTGTTCGATAGTGGAAACCCCGGCTAAAATCGCGCGTTTCATTCCCTCGGCGCCATGCGCGTGAGCGGCTACCTTTAAGCCGTAGTCATTCGCGGCTTTGACAATCGCATTGGCCTCAGCCTGGGTAAACTGCGGATTCAGTCCGCTTTTAGCAACGCTCAACACCCCACCCGTTGCAGTGATTTTAATGACGTCACTGCCTTCTTTATAGCGCTGACGCACCGCTTTTCTAGCCTCAGCCGGGCTGTTGATAACACCCTGATCCGGGCCTGGATCGCCCATAAAACGCAATGAAGTGCCATTGGTTGGATCTGCATGGCCGCCCGTCGTGGCGATAGATTTTCCGGCTGCAAAAATACGCGGCCCTTGCACAGTGCCAGCGTCAATCGCTTTACGCAAACTGGTAGTGACGCCCCAGCCTTCACCCAAATCGCGCACGGTGGTAAAGCCAGCGCGCAGCGTGATCAAGCCGTTACTTTGCGCTCGATAGGCAATATCAGCCGGGTTGAGCCTATAGCTTTCGGTGTAGGTTTGGCCAGACGGCTCATGGGTTAGATGCACATGTAAGTCGATCCAGCCGGGCGTGCATAGGCCGACTGCGGCTGCGGTGTCGTTTGAAGGGCTAACCGAGGTGATCTTGCCGTCGACGAACACCAGCGTGTGTGGACCTAAAAAGCGCGCGTTCTTGGAATCAAAAATCGCATTGCAAACGATGGTGTTGCTTCCAGCAGCGCCAGCATGAGCGCTTAACATTGCAGTGGAAGCCAAAATTGCAGCAGTAATAAATTTGATTTTCATGAGACACGCCCAAGTTGAAGTGGATAGATATTAGCGCAATCTGAATCCGCCAAACCGCTTTAACCCCACTCGTTTGACCCAAGCGTTTTTGCTCTCGAATCCAATTCGGATTTATAGACTCCCAGGAGAGTCAAAATGCGTAGCGCCAATCAAATCAACGTTCTTGCCCTAAGCCTTGCCTCAGCCGTGATATTTGCGGGACAGGCAGATGCATCTAACTACGGGCAGTTTGTCACAGTAGAAGTGCTACCGCGCAGCTACGCCGCGCCGATCCAATCGTTCTCTCAGCACGGTCAAACCTACGTGGCTGGCGTGCAAAATCAAGAATTTCGGGTGCGCTTGCGCAATACCAGCGGCGAGCGTGTTTTAGCGGTACTGAGCGTTGATGGCGTCAACGCGGTTTCCGGGCAAACTGCTGGTGTCGAGCAACCCGGCTATGTGTTAGCGCCCTATCAAACGCTAGATGTGGATGGCTGGCGCAAGTCGCAAACTCGTACCGCGGCATTCTACTTCACACATATCGCAGACAGCTACGCAGCGAACACCGGCCGGCCGCAAAACGTTGGCGTGATTGGCGCAGCCATATTTCGTGAGGTTTATGCCAGCTATGACTACCAAACACCACAAACCAGTGAGCCGTGGGGCCGAAACGATGATCGCTACAACCGCCGCGAAAGTGATGCTTATAAATCCGCGCCTGCGCCTTCTGCTGAATCAGCGCAGGGCCTTGGCGAATCTAAGCGCTATTCGGGCGGAGCCGCTGCACCTTCAAGCGCGCCGATTGGAACAGGCCACGGCCGTTCTGAATACAGCGCCTCGCGCCGCGTGCAGTTTGAGCGTGAAGCAGCGCCAACTGAGGTGCTCAACATCCGCTACGACAGCCTACAAAATCTAGTCGCCATGGGCGTAGTGCCGCGCTATCAGCCGAGCTATGGTGGCAATCCAGACGCTTTCCCGCAAGGCGGCGGCTATGTGCCTGATCCACCGCGCTATGGTTTCAATGGCTATCGTAGATAGTTAACTAACGAGCAGGTTAGCAATGCCAAAGTGGCCTTCGCAATTGGGGAAGGCCACTTTTGCTCAAACATCGAAATTTTTCATTGAGCCTACTAAAACGGCACCAATTCCACCCGACGATTTTTCGCCCGCCCTGCATCATCCGCATTGCTCGCCACCGGTGCCAAAGAGCTGACGCCATTGGCGCTGAGGCGCGCCGCAGCAATGCCATAATGGGCCGAAAGTGCTGCTGAAATCGCGCCAGCGCGGGCTTTACTCAAGGCGAAATTATTCTCCAGGCTGCCTTGATTGTCGGTGTGCCCAACCACATGTAATTTGAGCGCGGTTTTTTGCTTCAGCAGCGCGGCAATCTGCTCTAGCGATGCCTTAGATTCGGGTTTGATCACGCTCGATCCAGTGTCAAATAAAATGCCGTAAATCGCGACGCGGCCGGTGTTGGCAATAGCGGTGCCCATTTCACCGGCACTGAGCGTGACCATCTTATCTTCGCGCGCTTTGACCTCCAGCACATCAACAATGGCAATCACACGATTTTCGAAGGCTTTGCAGTAGCCCGAATCCTGCCCTAGAAATGCATGCACCTGCACGAACGCCTTGCCGGAAATTTCAAACGTGGCAAAGCGTTGATCAACCACATCCACATCGTGCGCGCAAAACGAATTTGAGAAATCGTCCGCAACAACCTTGCTTCCTGGCCAAAGCTTCATGACTACGCTTTGCTGCGCGCCGCCATCGCGCGAGTTTGCACTCGCACTGCCACCGCAATTTTCTGCCGCGCATTCAAAGCGCTTAAGCGCGCCCATTGCCGCTAAATTTTGTTCATAGCCGCGCATTGCTTCAAGCGGCGAACGTCCAGCTGGCAATAAATAAATCAGCCGCGTGCGCGCGCCTTCCAGGGTTTGCTTGGTTTTAAACTCGAACACTTGATTGTTCACGGTGTCGCGCGCTTCAGGGTCTGCACTTGCCACTAAGGGCCCGGTGGCAAACACATACTCATCGTATGCTTTGCGATCAAAGGCAATGATGTGGCTGCCGGCAAAGCGCGCAATGCCGATGGGATCGCCCGCGCCAGCTAGATCGGCCGTGGGTTCGGTGGCATCGGCACACAGCATTATTGGGAACATTAGCGACGCAATAAGAGCAACAAATTTCATGTGTTTTTTCCTTATGGGTGAAAGCTCGTGGTTTGACTAGGCAAACGAGTCAACAGCAGTTTTCTACGGTATTACGGTGATGGTGGCACTCACGGCCGACACTGTTGTGGTGTTTCCGAATGCGTTGAATCCATAGGCATCAGTGAAGTGCGTTGGCGCTGCCGATGAGCAGGATGGATGCGATTGCGACGATGATTTTTTTCATGATGAAGCTCCTCAATAGTTGGTAAAGGTAAATAAGTCTAATTCTCAAATCCATTCTTAAAAATTTGATCTGGACCCACGACGCTGCGCGCTAGGCGTGCAATCACAACGCTGTAAGGCGGCAGGTTGGTATTGCCGCCTAAATAGCTGCCGCCGGTTAAAATGCGGCCCGCAGAATCAATGCTGGACTGCGCCGGCAAATTCTTACCGTTTGAATCCCCCAGGCCACCTGTGGCGTTCCACAGCACAACGCTGCTGGAGGCTCCTGCCGTGCCCCAACTTGGAATCGGCACCAGCGTACTCCTTAAACCCTGCGCGAAAAAATTGATGCCATCGAGGCCGCTGCTGCCTGTTTGTACAATATCGCTACTCGCACTGTTGGGGTTAACCCAATGCACCCCGCCGATCCGGTACTGCGATGTGGTCAAGCCGGTATCGGTCAGGCCCTCGTTCGCGTAGTCACCATTTATCTGCAACTTTTGCACAAACGCTTCGCTGACGAACGTGGCGCTCAAGCGTGTACCGGCATACACCCATTCGCCGGGACTGGTCGCCAGATTTACGCTTGCCGCGCTGACGAAATCACTGGTAGTACCTTGTGTTCCGTAATAAATGACTCGGCGGCCGTTGTTAATCGTTGCGTAGGTTCCTTGGAATGTACAGCTGGTCGCGCAAAAGCCGGTGTTGAAGCCGCCTGAGTTAAGTAACCTGGCCAAGGCAATGCGGCTGACGCCATTGTCGGTTGCATTGCCAGCGATATAGATCAGGTTCGACGTCGCGGTGACTGCCACCGCGCGATCCGAATTTGTTGCCGACAAATCAAAGGAAACCGCCCTTTTGCCATCGCCATCAAACGCCGGATCTAAGGAACCATCTACCCGCAAACGCGCCACACCAAAATCGGTATCGGTTGCCGAACGGTCTATCTCGCCCACCACCACGATTTGATCAGACGGGTCCACCGACACGCCATACGCAAAATCTCTATTGGGACTACCAAAACTGAAGTCAATAGTCTGTACCCCGTCGCCGTCGAAACTGGTGTCCGGTTGCCCGCTCGGCAACAAGCGCACGACCTTGTAGTCAAATGCCGTGCCGAACTGCTCGGTGCCAACTATGATCATGCGGCCTTGACTGTCAATGGCTGCGGCCTTGATCAGCACCGGATCCAGCACCACGCCGCCCGTGCGCTTAGAAAACGTTGCTTGGCCTCCGGTGGGCACTGCAATTTGAGCGCCCATCACGCCTGCCGCATTGAATGGGAATAAAAGCAGGCAATGACGGCCAGATGGACAGCCATTACCGTCGTAGTAGGTAATTCCGATGGAGGTTCCGTCCGGACGCTGCAAGTGCGCCAGCAACCGAAAGTCAGAGCCTGGAAAAGGCAAAAGTTGTTTTCCGCCGGTTGCAAAACTAGGATCCAAGGCGTTCGGACCGGTGATGACCTGCGCTGCGGCCTGTTGCAAACCGCAAATCATTAGGAATAGTGTGGCGATCGATCTGATACTCATAAATGTTGCTCCAAAGTACTCGCCGAAATGGCGGGTCTTATAGAACAGGTACGAGAAAATGGTGCTCAAACGACAGGCGCGTCAAATCTTTTTCGTGGCACCCATAAATTTGGGTAAAGCTAGGCTCCGGTTTTAAATATACCGCTGTTCTGCGCGTTACGCTTGTTGCAATGCATACAACAACGTAAGATTCATACGCTTACTTGAAGGACTAACACCTATGGCAGTCACCCTAACCGAAAAAGGTCAAATCACGATTCCGCTCGCGATTCGCAAGCGCTTAGGCTTGAAAGCCGGGACGCGACTGGTGTTTGACGAAACCGTACCGTATTTGAAAGCCACGCGCGAAGTCGATATTGAGCGCATGCGTTCAACCTTAGGGTGTCTGGCGAGAGATGGTAATGAGCTAGGCAAAACGCTATCGAGCGCTGAAATGATTACGCTACTGCGCGGCGCAGAAACGCAGTGATCACTGCCGTCGACACCTCAGCGCTGTTGTCGATTTTCAAGCCCGAAACCACCGCCGATGCGTGGCTGACATTGCTAGCAGCCGCAGCCGCGTCGGGGCCGCTTGTCATCTGCGAAACCGTGTACGCCGAACTGTCGGCGGCTTTCGCGCATGCGAACCGCTTGGAGCAGCGCCTTGATGAGTTGGCAATCGAATTGTTGCCGTCCAGTAAAGCCTCACTGTTTGAGGCTGGGCAAACATTTAAGCGCTATCGCCAAGCAGGCGGCACGCGATCCAATATGGTTCCGGACTTTTTGATCGGCGCGCATGCCGCCATTCAAGCGAACCAATTAGCCAGCGCTGATCGTGGCTATCTGCGTGCGCATTTTGCTGATTTAAAATTGCTGTCGATCTAACGAAAACTTGGCACGCAACATTGCGCATGCCCGTCGAGTGTAAAGAACCCGTCGCTGGCGGCACTTATTAACCCAAATAGTAGTACAGCTACACGCAGTGCTTGGTCAAAAGAGCCATGAAGATCGTCCATAGTGACCGCAGATTCAGGCCCTTTGGCAGGCTCAGGGCGAACAGTTTCAATGTCGCGCGCCGCAGCCTCAAATCAAATCAAATACTTCTTAAAGTGCGCAATCGTGCGCGACCACGATAACGCAGCCGCCGTTTTATCGTAGCGCGGCGTGGAATTGTTATGAAATCCATGTTGGGTTGCAGGATAGCTTTGGATTTCATAAGGAACCTCGGCAGTTTTCAAAGCGGATTCATAGGCGGGGTAGGTCGCATTGACGCGCTCATCGGTGGCGGCCAAGTGGCACAGCAGCGCAGCTTTAATCTTGCTTACATTAGCGGTGTCAGCTGCTACGCCGTAGTAAGGCGCGCCAGCGCTCAGCTTATCGCCCATCGCAGTAGCTAGGTAGTTAACGAAGCCGCCGCCAAAGCAAAAGCCAGTGGCGCCTAATTTTCCGGTTGAGAGCTTGTGCGCTTGCAAAAATTCAGCACTATTGACGAGATCAACGCGCAGCTTGGCTTGATCTAAGCTGCCTTGCAGTGTGCGGCCATCATCGTCATTGCCTGGATAGCCGCCGACCGGGTAAAGCCCGTCTGGCGCCAAGGCTAGGAAGCCTTCAACGGCGGCGCGCCTGGCAACGTCTTCAATGTATGGATTTAGCCCGCGATTCTCATGCACGATCAAAACCGCTGGAAACGGGCCGGTGCCGGAGGGCTGCACCATGTAGCCGCGCATGCTGCCGGAATTGCCGCCGGGTGAAGGATAGTTGACGTAGTTGGCTTTGATGCGCGTGTCGGTGAATTGAATCATCTGCGCCTGTGCGTAGCGTGGCAGCAGCGCCTGCGCCATCGCCAAACCGGTGCCGAGCGCTACGGTGATTTTCGCGGCGCGGCTCAAAAATTCACGCCGATCAAATTTGCCGTGGCAATACTCGTCGTACAAGTCAAACACGCGCTGGTCAATTTCTAGCTGAGTAATGCTATTTGCTGGCGTGGATATTTGCGTTGAAATGGGTGCCATAGGCATTGACAAGTTCCTTGAGTGGCTTTTGATTGCGCGAACAAATTGACGGCAAAGATTAACCAAAGTTCAGTCAGTTCCGAGTGATTTTTCCAGTAATTGCGCCTTTTGGAGCCACTCGCGCTGTATTTTTTGGTAGTGCGCCGGTGCTACGCCAACCCGCTGCTTGAGTTCAGCGATGACATCCTTTGCTTTAGCACTGCGGCCCATACGCGCGAGCAGCTCGGCGTAGCGAAAGCGTGCTTCTTCACCGCTGAAATTATTCTTCAACACCTCAAATTCCCGGCCCGCCAATTCAAGCTCATTGAGCTCAATCAAACAGCGTGCGAACAATAAATGACCCTCAGGCGACTTAAAATCAGGGTTGTGCGCAATCAACGATTCCAGCGTTTCTTTCGCGAGCTGAAATTGGCTCTGGCCAAACTGCGCGCGCGCCAGCCCGAACATGATGTACGGGTCGCGTTCGTACAAGCCGGTCAGTGCTTCGCGATAAAGCTGCTCGGCTCTGGTGAAATCGCCCAATTCCAGCGTTTCGTTCGCCACTTTAACGCGGTTATCAATCGAATCGGAGCGCGCCAAATTCTTATCCAGCGCGCGCAAATCGCGGTTCGGGTCAAGCTTTTTCATGACGTTGCGGGTTGCCTTGCGAACGCCGTAAGAGCCAAACAAATCCGGCGCAATATGGCTGAGCGCGTAGGCCGCAGCGCCAATACCGGGCGCCATCAGCAGGATGAAAATCCAGTTGTTATTTTGATTTCGAATGGCGTGGATGATGCAGTAAATCTGCACAACGACGCCTAAGATGATGAGTGGATGCATTTTTTGAGCTTCGTTAGTCTTTGACTTTTGCCGGCGTTGAGCTTACCAGCCCGAGCCCGCATCAAATGCATTTTGGTGCCAATCGAGCGCTTTTTCACTGACACTAACGACGTCAAAACGCAGCACGCGTTCAGCCAATTTCGGATTCATCAGCAAAAAATATTTAACGGTTTTTATAAAGCGTTTACGTTTGGTGTCGCCCACTGTGCTCAAACCATCGACCAGCGCACCGGCTTTGCGAAACCGTACTTCAACAAATACCAGCTGCTCGCCGTGCGCCATGATGAGATCAATTTCGCCGACTTTGGCCTGATAGTTTCGATGCATGAGCGTCAGGCCGTTTTGCTCCAAATGCGCCAGCACGCGCGCTTCGTGCAGCGCACCTAAGTCACGCGTGCTCATGTGAGGTAGCTCATCATTACTGCTGCTGCACTTGCGGGCTACCGCTTACCATTTTCGCCCAACCTGGCTGGCGCCGAATGCTGCCGCGCGAATCCGCACTTAGCCGACCGATCGCACCGTTAATGGCTTGCTCTGGGTGCATCTCTAGCCACTCCAGATAGCCTAAAACCCGATAGGCATCAATGCCATAGGCGAATAAACGACCGCCCGCGCCGCTGGCTGAGGCCATGCCGGACACGCTGCTACGTGGTGGAATGCCCTCGCTGTTTGCAGTGCCGAATATCCACGGCGCATCGCAAAATTCCACGCCGTCTATATCTCTATCCACGCCGGGGCTCGGGCTGCCCGCATAAATATGACTGGTGGCGAGCATCGGCCAATCATCGGCGTCATACAGCTTGAGCTGCGGCACCAACATGCGCGCCTGCGCGGGTCGGGCGGCTAAAAACAGGCCGTCCAAATCATAGCGGCGCGACGCCTGCGCACTGACCGGAATGCCGACAATGCTGCGCACCATGGCAATGCGGGCTTGGCTTTCACTTACGCCAAGTGCCGTGCGAATCGCGCTGGCTTGATCCGTTGCGGCGGGCGGAAAAAATGCGCGCTCGCCGACACTGCCACCGAGTGCAACTAACTTCGCTTCAAAGGCGCCGGCTGCGCGTTTGCCAAAGTCATCATCGGACGCCAAAATCGTGATGCGCTGCAAGCCGCGTGCGTGCATGCGGATGGCTGCCGCTGCGGCCTCTTCTTCCGGCAATAGCGCCATTTGCAAACTGCCTTTAGGCGGCAGTACATTGGCATTGGCAAAATTCAGCGCTAGCATGGGTACGCCAAGGCGCGCCTGGGCAAACAAGTAAGTCACTTGATCGCGCTGAAACGGCCCTAAAACCCGATCCGCACCGGTTTGCACAGCGGCTTCGATTGCGGCGGCGGCGCTTTCTGGCGTAGTGCCGCTATCGATCAACACAATTTCCGGGCGATCTGGATTGGTATCGCTAAAATAGGCCGACATCACGCCGTCCATCACCGCTTTTGCTGCCGGTGCTAATGCCCCGCTGCTGGGTAAAACGAGTGCAATTTTGCGAATCGGCGTGCGTTCGATTTGGCTCAAATCGGCTGCAGCACTGGCGCTGTGAGTGTCGCTCAGTGCATCGGCAAAACTGCCGCTTTCGCCCGTGCGCGCGCCGCTCAGCCATTTCAGCAGCGGATCGCCTTTGCCCAGCGCACGCTGAAGCTCACGCTGCGATTCTGGGCTTAGCTGACTCAGCAAATTCTTTAGCTCGTGTTCGTTGGCGGCCTGTTCGAGCGGTTCTAGCAAATCATTGAGCAGCGCGCGTTCTCTTGCGGCGTCGGCATAGTCTTTATTGAGCGCCAGCGCACGGGCACGTAGCTCATAAAATCCCGGCTGCAAACGCGGCGCTACGGTTTTAACGTCAACGACCAGCAGACTAAGCGCAGTCGCCGCATCACCACTATTGAGCGCCAGCTCGGCCTCAAGTAAATCCAGTAAGAGTGCATTATCTCGATCAAGCCCGCGCCGCTGCACGCCTTTGAGTGCGGTTTTCATCTGGGTGTAATCGCCCTCTTCACGCCAGGCTTGCGCAGACAGCACTTGCAAACGCGGGCGCGCGTCACGATTGCTGCGCGCCAGCTTGCTGTAGGCGCTGGCGGCTTCTTTATAGTTGCCGCGCTGATAGTATTCGGCGGCCTCAGGTTCGGTCACCTTCGGGCCCATCAGCTGCGGCAGCGTTTCGCATGCGGCCAGGGCCAGCAGCGTAAAACACACTAAACTTAGCCTTAGGCTTACTTTTGCGCGGGCAAACACCATGAAACACTCCAATCAAAAACGATCAAGCCTCAAACGGACCGAATCTCTCGCCAAGCATAGCGCGCCAGAGCGCGCTGGCCTAGCGCCGCATGCTGAAGCGGCCCAGTCGACCCGAAATGAAGCCATAACACCCGGCTGTTTGTGGGTCATTGCCACGCCGATTGGCAATTTAGAAGACATCAGCGCCAGAGCCCTGCGCTGCCTAAAAGAGGCGCAAGTCATCTACTGCGAAGATACCCGCACCTCCAGCACGCTGCTGCGCCATTACGGCATTGCCACCTCAACTCGATCACTACACGAGCACAACGAAACCCAGCGCATCGCAGAAATCGTAGCGCAACTGCAAAATGGCAAAAATGTCGCCTTGATTAGCGACGCCGGCACACCGCTGATTAGCGATCCAGGCTTTCCCTTGGTGGCCGCACTGCGCCGCGCAAATTTACCAGTGTTCGCGATTCCCGGCGCATCGGCATTGACCGCCGCGCTCAGCGTATCTGGGCTTGCCTGTCAGCGCTTTATTTTTGAGGGCTTTTTACCCGCCGCTAGCAAAGCTAGGCGTGATCAGCTCCAGCGCGTAGCGGGTGAGGTGCGCACGCTGGTGTTCTATGAAGCCAGCCATCGAATCGTCGAATCCATCAGTGATATGAGTGATGTGTTCGGCGCAGATCGCCCAGCAGCAGTAGTCAAAGAGCTGTCTAAACATTTTGAACGCTGCTTGGGCAGTACGCTAGCTGATATTTCAGCACAATTGGCCGCTGACCCCAGTTTGAGCAAAGGCGAATTCGTCGTCATCATTAGCGGCGCGCCCGAGCAAGCGCCAGGCCTGGAAAGCGCACGCCAGCTATTAACTACCTTACAAACTGAACTCGCCCCCGCACAAGCCGCGCGCATCGGCGCCAAGCTCACGGGGTTGAGCAAGCGTGCGCTGTATGGGTTGATGAATTCGGGGGTGGAGGAAGATGAGTAAATCCGTGAAGTCAATTTAATCGTGAGTTTCGGCCCAAACGCTAGGCCTGCCTCAGGTCGAACAGTAACATCAGAATGTTTCGCTCCCAATGTGTGAATTGCCCATGCCGTTTACCGTTGCCATGCCGTAAAATAGAGCGCCACCCAGTCAGGAGTTACCCATGTTTAGCCACGTTATGCTCGGTGCAAACGATATCGCCGCATCAAAAACTTTTTATGATGCCATCATGGCCACGCTCGGCGTGCCGGCTGGCACGATTGATGAAAAGGGCAGGGTGTTTTACATGACTAAAACCGGCGTATTCGCGCTATCTAAGCCAATCAACGGTGAACCTGCCTGCGCAGCCAACGGCAGCACGATTGGCTTTAGGGTCGAAACCGAAGCGATGGGCAATGCCTGGCACGCAGCAGGATTGGCCAATGGCGGCACCGATTGCGAAGATCCGCCAGGTATTCGTGAAGGCGCAAAAGGCACGCTTTATCTTGCGTATTTGCGCGACCCTACCGGCAACAAAATTTGCGCACTTAAACGAATGGGTTGACGCTTGCCCGGCGCGCACAACGCATCAAGCCGCCATGCGCTGTTTGAGCCACGCGCGCGCCATCGACCAATCGCGATAAACAGTGCGCTCATCAATATCCAACAAGCGTCCGACTTCTGTCACCTCGATACCGACAAAATAACGCAGCTCGACAATCTGGGCCATGCGCGGGTCAAGCAACGCGAGTGCGCTTAGCGCCTCATCTAAGTCAGCTAAGTTGGTGTCTGTTTCAATTGGCAGGGCCAGCGCTTCGACAAAATCCGCGCGTTGCCAGCTGCCGCCGCGCTTATCCCGCTGTTTGCCGCGCTCGTGATCGATCAGCGTTTGGCGCATCAGCTTGGCCGCCGTGGTGTACAGGTGCTTGCGATTTTGGATATCCACTTTTTCGGCGCTCAGCAGCCTTGCGAACACTTCGTGCAATAGTGCGGTAGGCTGCAGCGTATGCCCGTTCTGGCCGCGCAATTCGAGCGCGGCCAGCTGACGCAATTCGGCGTAAACCTGCGGCAAAAGTGTAGTCAAAGCGCCGCTATCACCCGCGTGCCAGCGGCGCAATAACACGGTAATTTCAGTCGGATCTTGCACATGAAACTCAAAATGGATTTGCCTCAGTTTAGCATTCACGTTGTTAGTGATTGACTCACCCGGTTTTGACCCAAGTCAAGCACCAAAGCACAGCGTGTGGTTCACTACAAAAGTTACGAATTCTGGAGCAAGCCATGTTCAAAACAATCCTAGTGCCCTACGTCAACACACGCTCGCAATCAACCGTGTTGGATAGCGCGCTCGCGCTTGCCGCAGCGCATCGCTCAGGCACTACCGCGCCAAATATTGATGCGCATCTAGCGCTGCTGATAGCCATTGAAATTCCCGTGCTGTTACCCGACACCTGGGCCACCGGCAGCAGCGAAACGTTTAGCTACATTTGCGATGCCGCGCATGCACGCGCAAAGGCTCTAGCAGACAATATCACCCAGCGTTGCAAGCTCAGCGGCATTGAGCCTGAAATTCGTCTGGTGCAAACCATGGGCGCAAGCGGAGCCAAGGTTGCATCGCTGCATGCGCGCTACGCCGATATCTGCATTGTGCCGAGTGCATCTGGCGTTGATGGCACGCTTGCGCACTATTACTTTAGTACGCTATTAATGCACGCGGGCCGGCCAGTTTTGGCAATTCCTGAGCTTAAACCCGCGAGCCCAAACCCAAAGCGCGTCGTGATTGCCTGGCAGCCAACCCGCGAAACCACAAGGGCGGTGCATGATGCGATGGGCTTTTTGCAAGCAGCGGAAAATGTTGACGTGCTTGTCATTGATCCAGAGGTAGGTGCAGGTGAACATGGTGAGCATCCAGGCGCCGATATTGCGACCCACTTGGCGCGTTACGGGCTAAACGTCAATGTTTCCTGTATGCCGAGCTCGGGCCGCAGTGTGGCGCAGGCGATCAACGAATTCGTCATGCAATCAGGCGCAGATTTGCTGATCGCCGGTGGCTACGGGCACAATCGCCTGCAAGAGTTTTTGCTAGGCGGCGTAACGCGTGAGCTTTTGCAGTCCGCCGCGGTTCCGGTGCTGTTTTCGCATTAGCAAGTGGCGGCGTGGGTTGAGCACGCCGCACGAATAAAGCAGCTCAAGCCGCCGCGCGCAAACTGCTACTGCGCAGCACTTTTTGCGCGATGTCTTTAGCCGATGCCCGCTCGCCGCTTTTGCCAAACGCGCGCAGACCATCGAAATCGAGTATGTGTAGTTCGCGCTGATTGATGCTGAGCACATTAGCGCTGCGCATGCTGTTAAGCGTTCGGCTGACGGTTTCGACGGTCAAGCCTAAAAAATTGGCCAAATCGGTACGGGTCATGCGTAACAAATAGCGCTTTGCCGAAAAACCGGTGTGGGCGTAATGCGTGGAAAGGCGAATCAAAAACTGTGCAAGCCTTGCGCTGGCGCACTGGCTGCCTAAAGCCCACACTTGATTTTGCTCATGCACTAGCGCGCGTGCCATACAGCGATAGATCAATTGCTCAAAGCCCTGATAGTGTGTAGAAAGCTCGGCAAGTCTATGCATTGACAGCACGATGACTTCGCTGTCCTCCAGTGCGTAAACGCTGGTGCTGAACTTGCCATCGCTTAGGCCGTCAGCGCCTATGAGATCGCTGCGCATAGGAAAGCCCACGATTTGTGAGACGCCTTCAGTATCAAGCGCTACGGTTTTAAACGCACCGGTTCTGACCACATAAAGCGCTTTCGCGGCTTCTCGATCCACAATTAGCTGCTGGCCAGCGCAGACTTTTCTACGCGGCAGCGTTTCATTCAAGCAGCTAGCAGAACCGCCCCACGGCAAGCCCAAAAGCGCAATTAAATTGGCAATCGAAAACTCGTTTGACTCAGGCTTGGATGCGAGTGCAAGTGCACCGCTGGCTATGGACTTAATCATGTTGCGCTCCTTGACAATGGGTGCAAGAAGTATTGATTCACGCGCACCCTATGCCTATCGGCACATGCTGATTTTTGCCATCAGTGGGTGATGAGCAGGCGTAGGAATCCGCCTATGCGGGCGAGTCAAAAATTCCTACAACTTATGGTTTTACGGCGCTATTTACTGGGTTTAGCAGCCGGTGTCAGCTGATGCGCGATTGCATAGCGCACCAATTCGGCGACCGAATTCATCTGCATTTTGCTAAAAACATGCGCTTTATGGGTGCTGATGGTTTTGACGCTTAAGCTTAACTCCGCCGCGATTTCCCCGACGCTTTTACCGGATACTAGCGCATGGAAAATTTGATCCTCACGATCTGAAAGCTGCCGATGCGCCTGCTCAGGCGCTTGATTGGGCTGCAAGCTTAGCGCTAACTGCTCGGCAAGTTCTGGGCTGACGTACATGCCGCCGCGCGCGATTTTCTGCATGGCCGCAATCAGTGAGCTTGATGCGCTGTCTTTAGTCAAATAGCCAGATGCACCCGCACGAATCGCCCGCACGGCGTACTGATCTTCCTCATGCATGGTCAACACCAAAATGCGCAGCGCTGGGAACTCCGCTTTCACCAGCTTGATCAGCTCAATTCCGCTGCGCCCAGGCATTGATAAATCCAATAGCGCCAGCTCAATAGTTTGCGTGCGCAGGCGCTGCAGTGCCTCATTGCCGTCGGCCGCTTCCGCGACCACCAAAAACATGCCGGACTCGGCAATGATGCGCTTTAAGCCATCGCGCACCAGCATATGATCATCGGCAATGAGCACGTGGATCATATTGCTAACTCCAAGGGTTTTGCCAAACTGAGCTGCACGCGCAGCGCAACGCCGCCGCCGTCAACGGCTTCAATTTTCGAGCTGCCATTTTGGGCATAGGCGCGCTCCCGAATACCAAGCAAGCCTAAATGTTCGCTGCGGTTTTTGTTGGTGTTTTGCAAGCCAATGCCATTGTCAATGATCGACAGATCAACCCATTCGCCATTGATGTGCAGGTTAATCTCAACTTTGGACGCGCGCGCGTGCTTGGCGACATTGTTGAGTGCCTCTTGCACGATGCGAAAGATATGCGTGGCTGTTTCCGCTGGCAATTGATCCAGGCCATCGCAAAAATTGAGCGAATGCTGCATAGGGTTGCGCTGTAAAAACTGCTGCACCTGCCATTCAAGCGCCGCGCACAGCCCCAAATCATCCAACATCAGCGGGCGTAAATTTGACGCAATGCGCCGCGTGTTGGCCACCGTTTCATTCACCAGCTTTTGCATTCTTTCTAGCGCTTCGGCCTGCTTGGGCGCTAGCTGCTCGGGGTTCGCTTCCAAATAACGCAAATCCATTTTCAGCGCGGTTAGCTTTTGTCCTAGCTCATCATGTAGTTCCCGCGAAACCCGCGCTTTCTCGTCTTCTCGTGCCTTGATGGTGGCGCGCGAAAGCATTTGCAGCTCCGCTTTGGCATTTTGCAAGGCTTGATTAGCCTGCACGCGCTCAGTGATGTCACGCAAGATCACGCTGTACACCAGCTCGCCATTCACTAGCGCACGTGAGATCGATGCTTCAATAGGAAACTCATTACCATTAGCACGCAAGCCCAATAATTCACTTTGCTTGCCCATGCGCCTAGACGAGCTGCCAGTTTGCCCAAAACTAGAAACATAGCCACCATGCTGGGTATGAAAGCGCAGCGGAATCAGCATGTTCAGCGAGCGCCCAATCGCATCATGCTGTGGGATGCCAAACATGGCCTCGGCTGAAGCATTGAATAGCGTGATGCAGTGGGTAGCGTCGATACAGACTACGGCGTCCATCGCCGAGCTGATCAAAGCGTTTAGTTGCTTGTTCAAGTGTGAGGTAGCCAATGCGGGTGGTGAATCTGGAGTGTGCGCTTCGGCGGCATCTAGAGGCAAATTTTCTGGAGCTTTCAGCGCCGGCCGTGGAATCTGCTTTCGACTGTAAGTGCGCTTCCTGCAGCTCTTCCGGGGCTCAGATTTGATCAATTCAACTGATCAGCTGGCTTATTGGTTCTATTGCTTTTTAGGTGTTTTACTTCGCTCCAATCTGGGCCAGCGCTTGAGCATCGTGACCCAATACTATGCTTGGCGTTGCACCAATCCGCACCAGGATCTCTTGGGTAGTGATGCCCGGAAGTCGATCTTTAACTCCGCTGCAGCTATGCGAGCCCATTACCAATAAATCAGCATTAATGGATCTACAAGCTCTGACAATAGCTGGTGCGGGACATTCGTCAATAACAATACTGGTGTGAAACGCTACCCGCTGCTGCTTCGCAGTGGCTTCAACTAGCGCAAACGCGGCGTTGGCTTGGCAGGCGGCGGTATCCACTTGGCTATTGTAAACCGTAGAATCAGGATTCATCTTGTGACCGCGAAAGTGCAGATCAAGCGGCCTTGCAACGTAAAGGCCTATTACCGTCGCACCGCAACCTTTTGCGATGCTAATTGCGAACTGAGCAGCACAGAGTGCGTTGACAGAGTCGTCAATCGGCACCAGAATTTTTTTAAACATTGTTGCCTCCACATCTTTACAAGCAAAATCCTCGCAGTGAGGATTCGGGTCGAGAAATTGATAGTCTGTTCGGCTGCCACGTGTGAATTCAGCCAAGTATAGTTTCTTCAAAAAAGCAAACAGAGTATTGACCTAAGTCAACTGCGAACAATGTGCCCTCCGGTGGGTGCGCCAGCGGCGTTTGTAAATGCGGCGATAAACCCTGATCTACATCAAATTGCTAAGGGTGCAGCCCGCCTAGAGTCGGGTGATTGCGGTTAACTGCTGGGGAATCAATTGTTCAATAAAATACTGGTAGCGACTGATGGCTCAGATATGAGCTATCGCGCGGTAACCACCGCCACCACGCTGGCCGCAGCGATAGGCGCGGAAGTAGTTTTTGCATTGGTTTGCTTCCCCTATACGGTAAGCTCAGTGCATATGCCGATTCCAATCGGCCTGCTGCCGAGCCATGCAGAGCACGAGAAAGCGAATCGTGAGCATGCAAAGCATGTTTTTAGTGTTGCGGAAATGATTGCAACGAAAAAAAAGGTGCAATTTCAATCGATCACCGTTGAGCATGCGCAACCCTGGCGAGGTCTACTGCAGCTTGCCAATACGAAACTCTGCGATCTGATTTGCATGGCATCGCACGGGCGTGGTGGATTGTCGGCATTGCTGTTAGGCAGTGAAACGCAAAAGGTATTAACCCACTCGCAGCTGCCAGTGCTGGTAGTGCGTTGATGCACTCATCGCCGGCTTGATCAACATCAAAGGCGCTGAATACAGTCAGCGGTTAAGCTGCTACCTATAGCGTTTTCGAATAGACCGCTGGCAAAACCCAAGCTGGCAAAACCGAGTGCAAGCAAAGCTACCGCCAGTAGTTTCGACAATCTGGGTGATTGACCTAACGTTCGCAGCACCGCACCCAGCCCAAGCATGGCTGGCAAAGTGCCGAGGCCAAAACACAGCATTATCAGCCCGCCTTGCAGTGCAGAGGTGCTAAACCACGCGGACAGCAGCGCGGCGTAGACCATACCGCACGGCATGCAAGCCCACAGCAGGCCGGCGGCAATATCGCGAACCGGCCCGGCTTTTTTCGGCAACTTGCTGCGCAACCGTATCAGCCAAGGGATAAGCTTGCGAGCGGGTGCTTCCAGCGGATTAAAGGCCTGCCGATGCACCAGCAGCACGCAGCCGATCAGCACCAGCATGATGCCACTGAGTAGCTGCGCATAGCTTTGCAGCGCCAGCCCGCGTGCGGCGCCGAGCGCGCTATGACCTAAGCCACCGACTAGCGCGCCCATCAAACCGTAACCGGCAACGCGGCTTAGATTTTTTATCAGCGAACCACCACAGCGGGTTCCACAGGCGCGGTTTAGCGCCTCAGATATTGCCCCGCACATCAGCACGCAGTGGCCGGAGCCTAGGAATCCAGCCAGCGCGGCGCTGCTTAGTATGGCAAACTCAATCATCGCGTGTATGCGCTGGAGGTGGCGTTGATTCTGCGTCATCACGCTCAAGCGGTACGAGTGAGGCGCGCTCTAAGGCATCAAACTGGGCATGGTCCACAGCCCAGAAAAACGCCCAAATCGCCAGCACAATCAATAGCAGGCTAATCGGTATCAGCAGCAAAATTGCGTTCATGACAAAGCTGTCGAAGCTTTGACTGAAGCTAACGGCGCGCCTGCCTTTGGGGTTTTATGCAATAGCCGCGCCGCGTTTAAACTTACCAATAGTGAGCTTGCTGCCATACCGACGGCGGCCCACACTGGCCCGATGCAGCCCAATGCTGCCAGCGGAATCGCCACCACGTTGTAGGCGCGCGCCCACAGCAAATTTTGCCGCGCGATGATCACACTTTGGCGCGCGGTACGAATCAGCGCTGGCACGGCCTTGAGATCATCATTGAGCAGCAGCACGTCAGCATGCATGCGTGCTAGCGGGTTTGCCGCGCCTAAGCTGACCGCAACGTGCGCACCGGCGAGCGCAATCGCATCATTGACGCCATCGCCCAGCATCATCGGAAATCTGCCCGCGGCTCGGTGCGCTTTTGCCAATGCAGACTTTTCAGTTGGCGTGCAGCGGTAATCTTGCCTGCTGATGCCTAAGCGCGTAGCCAGCGCTTGCACGCGCGCTTGGCTATCGCCCGAAACAATTTGCGTGGCAATGCCTAAGCGTTTTAGCGCAGATACCGCTTCAATGGCACCTTGCTGCAAGCGCTCTTGGAAATCAAACGTGGCGCTTGCTTGCGGCCCCGATAGCACTACGCAATCGGCATCGGCAAGCCCAGACAATGCGGGCTTGCCTAAACGCCAAAGCGCGCCATTGATGACGCCGCGCACGCCCAAACCAGGCAGATGTTCAACAGCGCTCGCCATGAACTGCGCGCTTTGCGCAGCGTCCGCGGCTTGGCTAAGCGGCCGCGCTAATGGATGCGTAGAGCCGACTTCGAGCGCGCGCGCGATGCCCAGCGCATCGCTTGTCGAAAGCGAACCGGTAGTGGCAACCCGCACGCTTTTGGCATCGATCATGGTTAGCGTGCCGGTTTTGTCGAACATCACGCAATCAACCTGCGCAATACGATCTAGAGCATCCGGCTGCAATAAAATTACGCCGAGGCGCTGTAAACACGCATGCGCAAGCGCCCGAGTCAGCGGCAAGGCCAGCCCAAGCGCGCAAGGGCATGCGACGGTCAACACACTCAAGGTTACTGCCAATGCGCGCTCGGGCGCGATAAGCCACCACACAATGGACGTGCAAATCGCCAGCGCCATTACTGCCAGCGTGAAGCGTGTCGCCATCAAAGCCGTTTCCGCCGCGCTTGGGTTTTGCGCCGCTGCAGTTTGCTGCGATGCGCGCGCGATTTGCGCAAGCTGAGTATTCTCACCCAAGGCGGTAATTTGGTAGACGCAAATGCCGCTGGCTACGCTGGCACCGGCAAACACCGGCGCGCCCTGCAACAAGAGAGTCGGCGCGGCTTCGCCATCAAACATGGCATTGCTTAAAACGCAGCTTGCCGATTGCAGCACGCCATCAGCGATCAGCACTTCACCCGGCACAGCTTGCAGGCAATCGCCGAACTTTAGTTTATGCAGTTCACGCAGCCCACCGCTTGCCAGCCTTGCCATGGCGGGCATGACATCTTGCAAACGCATGGAAAATGCGCGCGCCTTAGCCATGACATTGGCTTCCAGCAGCCTGCCGAGCAGCAGCACAAAAATGAACATGGCAATCGCATCAAAATAAACCGCTTGCGATCCGCGCAGCAGGCCAATACCAGAGCCAATAAACGCCAGCAGCAGCGATAGCGCAATTAGGCTATCGATCGCGGGCCGACCTAAACGCAGCTCGTTACGCGCGCCGGTAAAAAACCGTGAACCAGAATAGCTAATCGCGGGCAGTGTAATCAAAGCGCTCAGCCAAGCAAAGAACTGCGCGGTTTGCAGCGGCAAATCAGAATTGCTCCAGTACAAAGGCTCGGCAAACATCATTGCCTGCAGCGCACACAGGCCGGCTACAAAAAGCTGCTTGAGCGATTTGTTACTTAGCTTATGATCCGATGCACCGTGAATCAGCCGCGCCGGGTAGCCAATCTGATTGAGCGCAGCCACTAGCTTACTAAGCGGCTGCTGGGCCGGATCAAACTGCAAGCGCAGCATGCGCAGCGGCACATCGACACTGACGCGCAAATCAGGCGAAATACGCTGCAAGCTCAGCTCAATCAGCCAAGCGCAATTCGGGCAATGCACGGCATCGACCGCTAAATTCACCACATAGCCGCCACTTTCAGCGGGCTGCATATGCGCCATCAGCTCAGCGCGATCCCAGCCGGCGAAATTATGGCCGTCGTCAGAGTGATTCAGAGGTGTCGATAGCAATTCAGGCGCGGCGAAATTCATCGCCGCCAAGCAGCCCACGCAACACACCCAGGCCGGCGTAGCTTCGGATCCGTTGGTTTGATCTTGTAACGCAGGCAGCAGCTGCGCTTGCGCACCCAAGGCTTCACCACAATGCACGCAGCAAGTACCTAGCGCAGGCAGCGATGTCGCAGTGCTGAGTTCCCTAACAACGTGTGCGGATGCAGCGGTCATAGTCTATTGCAGCGGAATTTCTTTAAAGTGGGTTGGAACTGGCGGGCGCTTGATTTCTGCGGGCGTATCAAACGCAATCATCAAAGTAATAATTCCCGCAATAATGGTCAGCAGCGGTATGCCCAGCACGAGCAGTAGCATCGGCTCGAAACGTTTAGTGTTTGGGATCATGGTGCATCCTTAATCGGTGTAAAAAAAGCGCTGTCGAGTGCGCGCATTACGCGTGCATCGTCGGTGGCGCTGACAGAAAAGCGAATCGCTATTCGGGTGGGATTGGATGGCGCAATAGGTGCAAACTTGGCCGCAGTATCAATCTGTGGCGCGCGCGCATGCACGGTCATCGGGTGCGTAAAGGTGGAGCGCGCAGGCACGCTAACGTGTTGTTGCGCCGCGACTAGCGCTAGCCCAGCGGGTGCCTGCAGAGAAATGGTAAACGTTCGATCACGATTGGCTTTGTTGGTAATTTTCAGCGTGTAGGCATTTTCAATCGCACCGCCCGCCAGCACGCGATAGAGCGCATTGCGATCACGCAATACGTCCAGATAAATCGGCTTGCGAAGTACCAAGCCCGTGCCAATCGCCGCCAAAAGCGCCAGCAGCAGCAATCCGTATGCGAATACGCGCGGCCTAAGTATTTGCGCCTTCTTCCCCGCCATCGTATTTTCGGTGGAATAGCGAATCAGCCCAAGCGGCGAGCCAACCTTAGTCATGACTTG
Source organism: Rhodanobacteraceae bacterium (assembly GCA_031422315.1). Classification (GTDB taxonomy): domain Bacteria; phylum Pseudomonadota; class Gammaproteobacteria; order Xanthomonadales; family SZUA-5; genus JANNYA01. Next base: position 54,213 of record JANOQN010000016.1, on the reverse strand, counting down.
ATCACAGGCATCGATACACGCGCCGCAGGCAATGCAATCCACCTGCAGGCCATCGCGGATATCAATACCAGTCGGGCACACTTGCACGCACAGTGTGCAATCGACGCAATCGCCCAGTGCGGCGCGCTGTTTGCCAGGGCCGCGCGTTTCACCGCGCGCTTGGTCGTAAGAAATGATCAGCGTGTTGGCGTCAAACATCACGCTTTGAAAGCGCGCATAGGCGCACATGTACTTGCAGACTTGCTCACGTAAATAGCCCGCATTGCCGTAAGTTGCTAGGCCGTAAAAGATCACCCAGAACACTTCCCAGCCACTGGCGCGCAGCTGCCATAAATCTGGTACTAGGCTGCGGATTGGGCTGAAAAAACCGACGAAGGTTATGCCAGTCCAGCTGGCGAAGCTAATCCACAGCAGTTGCTTGAAGCCTTTACGGCGCAGCTTTTGCCAACTCCACGCCGATTGATCGAGCTTGATGCGCTGCCCGCGGTTGCCTTCAGCGATGCGCTCAAGCGCTAGAAACACTTCGGTCCACACCGTTTGTGGGCAGGCGTAGCCGCACCACAATCGCCCCGCTAAAGTGGTGAAGAAAAACAGCGTGAGCGCCAGCGTCAGCAAGATCGCGGCCAGGAAGATAAAATCCTGCGGCCAAAAATTCAGTCCCAACACATGAAACTGCCGATTTGGCAGATCAAATAGCAATAGCTGTTCGCCGCCCCAGCTTAGCCAGGGCATCGCGTAAAATAGGCCCATCAAAATCCAGGCCGCGCGCACGCGCCAGCGTTGAAACGTACCGGCTATTTCACGCGGATAGATTTTGGCTTCTGACACATACATCGAATTTTCCAGCAGCACGCTGGGCAATTCTGGAAGCTTGCGCTTGCTCATGCACGCAAGCTTGTGGAGTGGTAAATTGATAGGCTCATGGTGCCGGCACCGCACCTGCTTGGGTAGGGTTTGCCGGTAGATTTGCAATTTGACTTTGCGCCATAACCCATGCGGTCATGACTTTGATCTGCGCTTCGGTCAGGCTGGTTTGTGCGGGCATGACGCCGGCTCTGCCATTCGCGAGGGTTTCAGTAAGCGTGGCAGCATCACCGCCATAAAGCCAAATTTGATCGGTTAAATTCGGCGCGCCCATGGCCGGATTGCCTTTGCCATCAGGGCCGTGGCAGGCTAGGCAAAGCTGCATGTACTGCGTCAAGCCGGTAGCGGCTTGCTCAGAATTAAATGAGCCGATTGGCGCGCCGGATAGCTGCTGCACATATGCCACCAGTGCCGCCACGCCATCAGCGCCGACCACTGCTTGCCAGCCCGGCATAGCGCCCACGCGGCCTTCGCGCAGCGTTAGCGTAATGGCATCAGGTTCGCCGCCGTAAAGCCAATCTGCATCGCTCAAGTTAGGGAAGCCCTTTGCGCCGTGCCCGTCAGCGCCATGGCAGGCTGCACAGCTATTGTTGAAGATGTTTTGCGCCATTTGCATCGCTTTTGGATCGTTTCCCAGCTGAGCGAAATCGAGCGCAGCCAGCGGCTCAAAGGCTGCAATGTAGGCAGCGCGCTCGCTGCTCGCCATGCGGTCATGTTCAACTTGCGAATTCCACCCTAGCAGTCCAGCTTTATTGCCAAGGCCCGGATACAGCAGCAAGTAGCCGATTGCGAAAACAATGCTCAGATAGAACATATTGAGCCACCAGCGCGGCAGCGGGTTGTTGTATTCACGTAGATCGTGATCCCAGACGTGACCGGTCGTGGCGTGACCGGTCGTGGCGATCTCACTTGCAGCGTCTGGGTTCGCAGCTGGTGCTGTGGCTGCGCCAGCGTCGCTGTCATGCTTCCACGGCTGCGCTTTTGCAGTCCATTTCAGCAGCCAAAAGCAGCCGATAGTATTGAGCAGCACAAAAGCTACGATGACATAGGAAGTAAGATAACTCATGGTTTGTTTCCTGACTGATTCGGCTGATCAGGCTGATCTGCGTCTTCCAATGGCACCCGCGCTAAGCGTTCAAATTTTTCCTTGTGCTTGCTTTGGAACGCCCAAAACACTACGCCAAGAAATGCCAGCAAGGCCATGACCGTCAAAACACCCGTGGCTAATCCGCTCATTGGCTAGCACCGGATGGCGCGCTCGTCGTAGCCGCAGCCGGTAGCGCCGTAGGAAACTCGGTGTGATTGCCCAGGTTTTGCAGATAGGCAATCAAGGCATCTAACTCAGATTTCCCCTCAAGCAGACCAGGTGCGTCGGCGATTTCGGCATCGGTATAGGCTTCGTCCAGAAATTTGAGCACGCGCATATTGGCTTGTATATCAGCGCCATCAATAAAATTCGTGGCCAGCCAAGGGTAGCCGGGCATATTCGATTCTGGCACCAAATCACGTGGCGCCATCAGGTGCAATCGATGCCAATCATCGGAATAGCGCGCGCCGACCCGCGCAAGATCCGGCCCGGTGCGTTTTGAGCCCCACTGAAATGGCCGATCGTAGACGGATTCACCCGCAAGCGAATAATGCCCGTAGCGCTGGGTTTCGTAGCTCAAGGTCCGAATCATTTGCGAATGGCAGTTGTAGCAGCCTTCGCGCACATAAATATTGCGCCCCGCCAGCTCGAGTGGTGGATACGGCTTAATGCCGGGTGCTGGCGTGATCGCCTGTGCGCTCAGCATTAACGGCACGATTTCAACCAGCCCGCCAACCGAAATGACTAAAGCAATTAGTACGGCCATCCAACCGATGTTTTTTTCAAGCGTCCCATGATTCATTGCGTGCTCCTTTAAGCGGTTGCGGGTGCTTCAAGCGGCAAGCGCAATGGCACTAGTCGCGATTTGCCAGCGGCGGCTTTATAGGTTTGCGCCATATTGAACAGCATCATTAGCATGCCAAGCACGATCAGCAGGCCACCGCCGACGCGCAGCACATAGTAAGGAAACGTAGCGACCAAGCTTTCCACAAACGTGTAAGTTAACGAACCATCTGCGCTTTTCGCGCGCCACATCAAACCTTGCATAATGCCAGCCACCCACATGGCCACCGTGTAAATCAACACGCCCAACGTATGCACCCAAAAATGCCAGTCGATCAGCTTGATCGAAGCCATTTGCGTGCCGCCTAAAAGCTTTGGATATAGCGCATAGATTGAACCGATAGTAATCATTGCAACCCAGCCTAGGGCGCCGGAGTGCACATGGCCAATGGTCCAGTCGGTGTAGTGCGATAGCGCATTGACGGTTTTGATCGACATCATCGGGCCTTCAAACGTGCTCATGCCGTAAAAGGACAGGCTGACGATTAAGAATTTCAAGATCGGATCAGTGCGCAATTTATGCCATGCGCCAGAGAGCGTCATCATGCCGTTAATCATGCCGCCCCAGGATGGCGCCAACAAAATCAAGCTAAACACCATGCCGACCGATTGCACCCAATCAGGCAGCGCGGTGTAGTGCAAATGGTGTGGGCCAGCCCACATGTAAATCGAGATCAGCGCCCAAAAATGCACGATCGACAGGCGATAGGAATACATCGGACGATCTGCTTGCTTCGGCACGAAGTAATACATCATGCCCAAAAAGCCTGCGGTTAGAAAAAACCCAACCGCGTTGTGCCCGTACCACCACTGCACCATGGCATCAACGGTGCCGGAATAGATTGGAATTGAATGGGTCCAGCTGGTGGGAATAGCAAGTGAATTAACTATGTGCAGCACCGCAACGGTAATGATGTAGGCGGCGAAAAACCAATTCGCAACATAGATGTGCTGCACTTTGCGCTTGGCAATGGTGCCGAAAAACACCACGCCATAGGCCACCCAAACCAGTGTGATCAGCACATCGATCGGCCAGATGAGTTCGGCATATTCTTTGCCTTGGGTAAGCCCCATCGGCAGCGTGATGGCCGCCGCAACGATAACCAGCTGCCAGCCCCAAAAAGTGAACTCCGCTAGGCGTTTGGCAAATAGCGGCGCATGACAGGTGCGCTGCACAATGTAGTAGCTGGTGGCAAAAAGGCCCGAGCCGCCAAACGCAAAAATCACCGCATTGGTATGCAGCGGGCGCAGGCGCGCGTAGGTCAGCCAGGGAGTGTCAAAATTTAGCTGCGGCCAGGCCAGCTGCGCGGCAATCAATAGCCCCACCAGCATGCCAACTAAGCCCCACACCACAGTCATCACGGTAAAACGCAACACTACGCCATCGTGGTAGTGGGATACTTTCGCTTGCATAGGCTGCCGTCTAAATCAAAATGGACTACAGCTAGTGTGGTGTTTTCACGCGGGCGCAACTTGATCTGGATCAAAATATTAGGGTGCGTTTCGTGAAAAATACCGCTACCAGAATTTATTCAACCTAAGGAAGTGCCATGAACAATCAAACCCTGAATCGCCGCGATTTTGTCCGCATCGCCGGGCTCGGTGCAGCCAGCTTAGTCGCTGTTACCAGTGCCGCTATGGCGGCCACTCCACCAGCAGCTGCGCCTGCGGCTGATTTGCCCAAGCTTGAACTCGACAACCCCACTGCGAAAGCCTTGGGTTACGTTGAAGACACCAAAAAAGTCGATAATGTGAAGTACAAGACCCACACCGTTGAACAAAAATGCTCGAACTGCCGTTTTGTTCAAGGCGACGCTAAGAAAGCTTACCGACCTTGCACGCTGTTTCCGGGCAAGTCCGTCGCTAGCGAAGGCTGGTGTGTGTCGTGGGCTAAGATTGCTTAGTTGAGGTTTCCTCATGTGGTTTGGGCTGCATGGGGGTTGTTTGATAAAACTATCGTGAGTAACCTAAATAGATTGTCGCCCTGACGGCAGCGAACTGTCTTGTCGTCATCCCCGCGCAGGCGGGAATCCAGGCTCCCCAAGCTATAAGCGCTCTCTCGACAGTAAAAAAGTGAATGTTTCGACCTGTTTTGAACCTTTGCGAATTTTTGACACTTGTAATGTATCCCCGCCTGCGCGGGGATGACGAGGTGGGGCGAAACCGCCAGCAGAATCGACTGAGTATTCGACTGGAGCAGCCGCAATCACTTTTCGCGCCGAGCAATGGATCGCAATTTAGCGGCCAAATGTTCAATTCAAAGCGTCAGTAACAACGGTTGGGCATGCTACGGTTGTGCGCATTGCAGTTCACCGAAAACACCCTCTCCCCAGCTCTCGCCATCTCACAACCATTAAGGGATGGGAGCTTGAGCAAGACCAGAGGTCGGTTCTAGCCTTTCCCATAAGGATCCGCTAAATGCGACATATCGAACGACACAAAGCACACCACATCGGTTGGTTGCGTGCTGCGGTACTTGGCGCTAACGACGGCATTGTTTCTACGGCAAGCTTGATCCTCGGAGTCGCGGCGGCCGGTGCAAATTCAGAAAACATCTTTGTTGCGGGCGTTGCTGGCTTGATCGCGGGCGCTATGTCGATGGCGGCGGGTGAATACGTGTCAGTCAGCTCGCAATCTGATACTGAGCGCGCCGATTTGGAGCGCGAACGCAAAGAATTAGCCGCCGATCCCGAACACGAACATGCCGAAATGACTGAGATTTACGTTAAGCGCGGGCTGGATGCGGACTTGGCATCGCAGGTTGCGACACAGCTCATGCAGCACGATGCACTCGGCGCACACGCGCGCGAGGAGCTAGGCATTTCTGACTCGATCAAAGCCAATCCACTGCAAGCCGCATTCGCCTCGGCCGCCAGTTTTGCGGTCGGCGCTGCATTGCCTTTGCTGGTGATTTTAGTCGTACCGTCCTCATTATTGAGCTGGGCGGTTGCCAGCGGCTCTCTGGTTTTTCTTGCGTTGCTCGGCGCACTTGCGGCTCGTGTGGGCGGTGCATCGATAGCTAAAGCGTCCCTCCGCGTTACATTTTGGGGCGCATTGGCCATGGCCATTACAGCTGGGGTAGGGGCGTTATTGGGGGTGAGTGCTTAAACAACTTTTTCACTCAGAAATGTCCAGCCCAGGCGGTTCCGCACCGCTATTCAGTCGGATGCGTTGTAATGACTAGATAAACAACTTTTCAAAAAATGTCAGCTGGTAGATTGTTTTGGCGTGTGTCTGGATAACTTCAACCTAAAGCTGACCCTGATGATTCGACGCACCAATTTAGCCGCTTTGAGTGCAAACTTTATTTCGCCCCGCCCTGCGTGGCTTAAATTTGCGCAGCGGACACAAAATAATGGCCTTACCGGCCGACCAGTTCAGTCGCGAATGTGTTTTCAGCGGTTCGCCTGTCTGGTAGGTGTGAGTCTATTTGGTTCCGCCCAAGCGGTGAGTTTTAGCCTAAACGCCACCAATCCCGGCCCAATCACCAGCGCCGGTCGCGATATGGTGTTTGATTTAAGCGCGGTCACGGGCGAAATCAAATCCGCCAAGCTGCTGCTGACTGTGAACTACAGCAACGCACGCGAGTTAGGATTTAGTCTAGTCGATCCTACCGGCGTCGTCAGCATGCCGATCTTGCCGACATTCGGCGTGCCGAGTTCCAGCCTCAGTATGGTCGGAACTTACACGGTTAGCGATACCGCGTCAGCGACTTGGCAGCAGGGCGGCACCCTTAACAGCAATTTGCCGCCCTCGGTTGCGGTGCGCGCGTGGCAGTTTGGCCCGGGCGGCGTATGCCTGAATTTATTAGGACGCTTCCTGGAATATGACATTGATCGCAGTCAGCCGCTGACGCTGCGGGTGGCGCGCTTGGCGACGCCTGCACCGGGTGCTGGGTCAATCAATCAAGCCACCCTGTTGCTGGAAACCGATGTGGTACCAGAAACGGATGCGCTGCTTGCGACTGGTTTTGAAGAACCCGCCGCGCCGCTGGTGCGCTGCCAGCGCCCGCCGCTAGATTTGACACCCAATGGCGCAATGGAGTCGAATCTAAGTCCGCTGAGTTTGATTGACCTTAGCGGCACCGCGATGCGATGGCAGGTGCGTTCGCTGTTTGATCAGGCCGACTTTGGCCCGTTCTTGTTTGGCGCGAGCACCGACAAAGTGTATGCCGGGCGGTTTGGCGGGCGCAGCCGTATGAATTTGGGTTTTTGGAATGCCGCATCCGGCACACTAACTTTCAGCACCGGTGCCGGTGCGCGCAGTGTGAGTATTCCAGGCGATTGGGCGAACTTGGAACACTACCCAATCCCGGGTGACTATGACGGGGACGGGATTACTGATCTGGCAATGGTTTACGCCGACGGCGCGGGGTTCTATCGGGCGAGGATTCGCTTCAGCACGTTAGCAGCAACACCAAACTTTGATTACAACATTGATCCTCGATTACGACAGTCCTCGGATTTCCAATCTGGAACGATGTATTTTGGCCCCGGGCAAGATACCAATGGCGATGGCAACGACGACATTATTATTTACGCGCGCACCTCCGACACCAGCAACATCATGCGGATATCGCGGTTCTTTCCAAATCCAATTCGCAACGCCGATATATTTCAAGGCGGCCCAAGTCTTGGCGTTCACGGAGATCGCTTGGTGTTGGGCGATTGGAGCAGCGGCCCTGATCGTGGCTGGATGGTGGTGCGCAACAGTGCAAGCGGCTGGACTTGGTTTCCTGGCAATAGTCCGGTGCCGGTGCCTTGGGGCTCGCTACCCACTGATATTCCAATCTCTATCGACGCCGATGGCGATGGCCTCAATGACATTGCAGTGTATCGCCCTACAGAGCGCGCTTGGTACTTGATTCGCAGCTCTGACGGCCAGCTTGCCGCACCGCTGGCGATCTTTGGCAATAGCCTGCTATCGAATATTCCGCTGGGTTTCTTGCAAGGGACGATTGGCGAATGAAACGCAGCTATCAAAATTCGTCGCGGATGCAACCCTGCAGCGCTCAACCAAACCACCGTTATGGACGCCCTATGCGCACCTTAGTTGTCACTCTCACCCTAGTTGTCACCCTGGCACTTTTTAGCCTCAGCCCAGCGGCCTTCGCCGCCGACGCCACGGTCGGTACCGGCACCCCCGCGAGCTGCACCGAAACCACCTTCAATGCCGCATTAGCCATCGTTCAAGGCGACATTCAAGGCGGAGAACTGAGCTTTAACTGCGGCCCTGACCCCGACATTATCTTGCTCAGTTCAGTAAAGAACCTTGCTAATTTCGTAGTAATCGACGGTGGCGGCAAGATGACGCTGAGCGGTCAGGACATCACCCGGTTATTCAATATCAATCAGTTTGGCGTGGACGGCCGCACCGAAGTCACGATTAGAAATATCACGCTGACGCGTGGCAATTCTGGCGCCCAGCCTTTTGGCGGCGCGGTGTTGGTGAACGCGACTACGCGGCTGGATTTAGACAATGTCACGATTAGCAATTCGCTGGCGCCCACCTCCGGTGGCGGAGTGGCGGCGGCGCCAAACACCACTCTCAATGTCAATAACTCCCGCTTTATAAGCAACCTATCGGCGAACGGCGGCGCGATTGCCACGAGTGCCTTGACCACGATCACGGGTAGTGTGTTTGCCAACAATAATGCCAGCGGCGGCGAGGGTGGTGCGATTCAAAGCTATGTACAGAATTTGCTCGTCACTTCAAGCAGTTTTTCCGGCAATGGCGCCAGCGAAGGTGGTGCGATTTACAAACGCGCTGGCGTACTTACAATCACTGAAAGCAGTCTCGATCAAAACACCAGCGCGAACAATGGCGGGGCGATTCATGTATCGAGCGATGTCAGCCGAGCGGTGCTGGAAAGCAACTACCTGCGCGGGAATCGTGCGGATCAACTTGGCGGCGCAGTGTTTGCGCTCAGCGAGGTATTTGTTTTTCAGACAAGCTTTACCAACAACAGCGCGCGCGAAGGCGGCGCCTTGAGCGTAACTGGCACGCTGGATATTCGAAAATCTACGCTTGCGAACAACCGCGCTACCGCCTTTGGTGGTGCAGTGTCGCTAGTTGCCAACGCTGTTAGGACGCCTTTTTTTAGCTACGTCACGACGCACAACAATACCGTGACCGCAGGCCCAGGGGCTGATCTTGAGATTGTTGCCAATGCGTTCTGGTCTGTGGATATCAACAATTCAACGCTCATGGGTGCTAGCGCCAGTTCGGGCGGCAGTAGCGTCCACATCAGCGGACCGGCGGCCGTGCAATTTAAGGACACGCTGATTTGGCCGCGTGCAGGAACAGCTTGTTTTAGATCGTCCGACGGAACGCTAAATTCCGGCGGCGGCAATTTTGGCCCCAGCAGCTGCGGCCTGACTGCAGCAGATGACTTTAACTTCACTAGCTTCGCAGCATTTTCGCTAGGCGAATTTGCCAACTACGGCGGTGCGCACGATAGCTTTTTACCACTTGCTGCAAGCCCTGTGCTGGAACGCGCGCGCGGCTGCGCAAACCGCGATACGCGCGCTAAGCCCAGTCCAGTCGACGGCGATGGCAACGGCAGCAGCCTGTGTGATTCGGGTGCAGTCGAGCGCCAGCTTTTGGAAACACCCGGCGCGCTATTTCGCAACGGCTTTGAAAGTGCAGTGTCGATTCAACAGTGAATCAGCAGTAGAAACGATCCGTAGCGCCCCAACAGATTGGAGACCTCATGCGACATTTAGTTATATCCCTAACAGTACTCTGCGTATGTACAAACAACCAAGCCGCTACCTTCACTGTCGACACCACCAGCGATGTCAGCTTGAGTGTGTGTTCCGCCACAGCAGATGATTGCTCGCTGCGCGGAGCGATCACTGCCGCAAATACCACCACCGCACCGGACACCATCGCATTCAATATCCCAAACACCGATGTCGGTTTTCAGCCCACGACTCAGCATTGGCGAATTTCCGTAGGCGCTACCGCACTGCCTGCTATCTCCGAGCCGGTACTAATTGACGGGTACACCCAGTCAGGTGCCATTGCCAATACCAATACGCCGGTGCAAGGTGGGTTCAACGGTACGCTGAAAATAGAACTCGTGCCCGGCAGTAGTTTTGGCACCCAGCAAAATGGCCTGGACACCTTTACCAATAACTTCGCGGCCGCAGCAAGCACGATCCGCGGCCTAGTGATCAGCCGCTTTGCTTCGCAAATCCAGCTCGGCGGCAGCAGCGCGCATCGTGTCGAAGGTTGCTATCTCGGTACCGATATCACCGGCAATGCAGCAGCGGTCACCAACAATAGCGCGCGCGGTAACGGTGTTCGATTGCAAGGGCCGGGTGCCTATCAGATTGGCGGCAATCAGCCCGAGCAGCGTAATCTGATTAGCGGCATGTTTAGCGCAGTCGTGCAGCAGACTACGCTGGGCGCTGTGGTTATTCGTGGCAATCTTATCGGCACCAATGCCGCCGGAACACAGGCTATCGGCAATAACAGCTCCGCGCTCGAACTCAGCGTGGGAATTTTGCGCAATGTGACGATTGGCGGCGCCGATCCGCTCGATCGCAATGTAATTTCTGGCAGTAGTTTTTCTGCAATTTCGCTTTTTGGCCAAGGCGTAGAACCTTTTCAGGGCACCCGCATTGAAGGCAACTACATCGGCACCGACTGGAGTGGCACGCGCGCGCTGGGCAATGGCTTGAATCTGACATCACCCTCGCAAGTTACATCTACCATCAGAATCATCGGCATCGTTGCTTGCAACCTAACGATTGGCGGTGCTAGCCCAGGGCAGGCCAACCTAATCGCCTACAGCGGCAAACAGGGCGTGGAGAATGACCAGTGCCGCGGCATACAGGCCGCGGATAACATTTTCGTCGGCAATCGCGATACCGCCTTTGATAACGTCGTTGGCGGCGGCGCGCAGGGCGCTACGCCAAATGATCCGAATGATGCTGACAATGATTTAGGCAATCGCGGACAAAATTATCCAGAGCTGAGCCTCGGCTCACCCAATCTTGGCATGGTGCGGTATCGGGTTGATAGCGCAATCGCCAATGCCAGCTATCCGCTCACTGTCAATTTCTTCCGTGCTGGCTGTGGTGGCGGCGCGGCACAACGTGTTGCCAGCGCAAGCATTAGCGCAGCGCAAGCGCAGCAGCTGCAAAGCATTGACCTGACGGCGCTTAGTTTCCTACCTTTAACGGCAGTCGCGATTGACGCGGCAGGTAACCAAAGCGAATTCGCCCCGGCCTTGGGTGAAGAAATTTTTCGCCAAGGATTCGAAGATGTCCTGGCGGCGGGTGGTGCGGGGATTTGTCGGTAGTCGCAAGCTCGGTAAAAGAAGCCGTTCCTCACAGTCTAGAAATTTAAGGAAACCCCATGCGTAATTTAGTTACTAGCCTAATTATAGTAAGCCTAAGCACACTCGCTCAAACCGCCACCTTCACCGTCGACACCACCAGCGATGCGAACTTAAGTGCGTGCACCGCAGCGCCAGATGATTGCTCGCTTCGCGGTGCAATTACATCAGCCAACGGCACGCCCGCCGCTGATGATATTCACTTCAATATTCCACAATCCGACGCTGGCTTTCAATCCGCAACTCAGCATTGGCGCATTAGCATTCCGGATAGCCAACCGCTGCTGCGCCCAACCGCCGCAGTGTTGATTGATGGCAATACCCAGCCTGGCGCGATAACCAATACCAACACGCCAGCCCAGGGCGGGCTCAATGGCACGCTAAAAATTGAAGTTCGCGGCGTCAATCTTGCTGGCAACGCAAACTATGCGTTTTTGCTTGATGGCGATAGCGCGGCGACCCTGCGTGGGCTGGCGATCAGCGGCTTTCGTGAGGGGCAAGTTTTCTTTGGCGGGCTGGGTGCGCATCGGCTTGAAGGCTGCTATTTAGGCACTGATATCACCGGCAGCATGGCGGCGTTTCTAAGCGGTATACAGCCCATCACCAATGGAATTGCATTTTCCGGCAATGGAAACTACATGATTGGCGGCACACTGCCGGGCGACCGTAATTTGTTGAGCGGGTTCAACATTGCCATGTCCACACAAGGCAACGCGCTGGCTTCGCCCAGGATTCAAGGCAATTTGGTCGGCACCAATGCGGCGGGCACAGCCGTAATTGGAAATTCTTTTGGCCTGCTGGCATTTCGTTTTGGCAATGCGCTGATCGGTGGCAGTGTGCCCGAGGCGCGGAATGTTTTTTCTGGCCACAGAGGGCAGGCCCTGCTGTTTCGCACGGCCAACAATGTCGGCGTATTTGCTAACACGCAGCTGTTAGGAAACTACTTTGGCACCGACGTAACCGGCACCCGCGCACTGGGCAATGATTCTCAGCGCAGCGGATCCACCCTTGAATTTTCGGGTTTTGGCTGCGGGCTTAAGTTCGGCGGCATCAATCCTGGGGAAGCAAATTTGATCGCCTTTAGTGCCAGCGCAGGTGCAGCAGTTTTAGGCTGCAATGGCCTGCAAACTCCGCTCAATCGCTACCTGGGAAATGCCGGTGTGGCTTTTGACAATGCCCTCGGCAACAACACGGGAAGCACGCCGAATGATGCGAATGACCCCGATGATGGCGCCAATCGCCTGCAGAACTTTCCCGAGTTAACATCGCCTATTGCGCCATCGACTTTACTCAGCTATCGCGTTGATACCGCCATCGCGAACGCAACGTACCCAATCACGGTGAACTTTTATCGTGCAGGCTGCGGCGGCGGCAGCGATGCCCTAATTTCCAGCGCAACCATTACGGCTGCGCAAGCGCAACAAGTGCTGATGCTCGACACCAGCGCACTCGGCCTATTGCCACTCACAGCCACAGCGGTCGATGCTGCGGGTAACACCAGCGAATTTGCACCCACACAGGGAGAAGAAATTTTTCGAAGTGGGTTTGAAGATGTGTTGGCACCGATAACGCCGGGCCGGTGTTGATTTCACTAGGTCGAAAAGTGGAAACAGTAGGTTGCGGTACAAGGTCATTCTAAAGAGGGTGCGAACCATACTGGTGTTTGCCGCCATTGGCATTGGTGCTGGTGGAACCGAGCGCAGCGAAGCAATCTTGGTGGCAAACACGAGGCTGCCGCGTGCGCTTTGGATGGCCGAACGACGACAATCAAGGCGGCTTGGAAAATGTGATCGGATGCCGTGGTGGCTCTTTATTTTCGTCTGTGAGCGATGGCTTAATTTTGGTGACTGGCAGGAACGGGCCGTCAGCAAGTTGCACAATGGTTTTCAATGCAGAGCTAAAACCGCTCATCAAACTATCTGGCCTTGATGCAAAACCTTTGGGCTCTAGCCACATTGTTTTGCGGCAAAATTTAATTCATTTCTCAACGCAAAGATCGTTGGATATATGGCTAGTTGATCTAACGCGCAAAACCTCTCGCAAAATATATCCAAGCACATCTGAGCTGCCAGCACGCCGCGATTTTCGCCTAGCTAGGACCGCGCCCGTATATATCGCAATGTATCGAAAGCTATTTCAGCAACCCGAAGTTCGCTATGTTGATCGCCATCGCTTTGTTGACAAGTTTGGTGAGGCGGCACTAGCGGCGGCGCCTACACAACCTATCTTGGATTGGGTTTGGGCGTTAGAGGAAAAAAAGCCTTGTCGCCCTGCCCACAATATCGCCCTAACGAATTGCTCACCAATTTCACCCGCAGTTTTCCAGCACGTCACCTATCATGTGCTTTACTCAAGCTGGAACAACTTATCAAAGGTTAACTCATGAGACGCTCAAATTATAAGCTTCAAATTCCTATCGCGATGGCGGTTTTTGCGCTAGCTGTCGTGTTTCCGGCAAGCGCTAGAGACTGGCAAATTACCGCAGGCCCTCTGCTCGAATATGGATCGAGTTTTCCCGGCGCGCGCAGCCGCAGCATATCGCCCGGTGTTTTTGTAGAGTTTCATGACGCGGGATCGCGTGCCCGGCCAGAGACGCAGGATGCCTCGCGGATTGAATGGATTGATGAGGAAGATTACCAAATTGGCTTTGCCTTCAACGTTCGCCAAGGCCGCAGCCGCAGCGATATCACCGATGCCGAATACTCAGGCTTGCCAAAAATCGACACGACGCTAGAGCTAGGCGCATTTGCGCTGCGCCGCTTCGGGCAAGTCGAGCTAGGTGTTGACGTACTTCAGGGCGTCAATGGTCATGATGGTCTGCTGGTTAGCTCGGAGTTGGCGTATGAAAGCAGCAGCGAAGCCAGGTTTAGATGGCGCGTCGCGGCAGTCGCAAACTATTCGGATTCGAACTTCAGCGACGCCTATTTCAGCAGTACTGGCGTTAGCCAACGAGCCGTTCCGATTGCCAATTTCGCCGCTGGCACAGGCTTACGCGATGTAGGCTTAAGCGCAGCTGCGTTTTATGATTTGAGCGACGCTTGGGTATGGGTCATGCGCGCGCGCGTGCAAAATTATGTGGGTGACGCGGCCGACTCAAGCCTAGTCAAGTTAGGTCGAGAAGTAGAAACGAGCATAGGCTTGGGAATTGCCTATACGTTTTAGTGCGATTGCTGAAGTGATTAGCGATCTGTCCGATTTTCTATCGAATTCAAAGCCATCCTTAAATCCATCAAAGCCAAAAATGCCCGCGCGCGCGGCTAAGACGGCTGCGTCCATCTTTAAAATACCGCCGGCTAGCACGCGCGCGCGGCTCATATTCGCCGGCACATCGCTTGCTAGATGGTAGTGCGGGTAGACACTGGCGCCGTTTTCCCAGGTGAACGCGGTAGGTACGCCGGCCTGTAAAAATGGCACGTGATCAGAGCCGCCATTGGCGTTAGTGCTAGTAATGATTGCAAGTTCGGGTGCGTGCAGCGCGGCGGCGGCGGAAAGCTCATTGATCAGGTTTTGATGCGTGGTGTTGCTTTCAATCCGGGCGGTATGACTATCGTTTACGGCAAAGCCAACCATGTCTAGATTGAGCATGAGCTTCACTTTGGCAAGCTCGCCGGAAGTGGTAAGTGAATTAACGTAAGCGCGGCTGCCAACCAGCCCTTGTTCTTCGCCGGAAAAACACATAAACAATATCGAACGCTCGGTTTGCACATCTGCAAACGCACTTGCCAGTTCAATCACACCTGCGCAGCCTGAAGCATTGTCGTTTGCGCTCGGCTGCGGGTTGTTTATGCCATCGCAGCGGCCTGGGTTGCGGGAATCACAGTGTGCGCCGACTACCAGCCATTCATTCGGCAGTAGCACGCCAGTTTTAGTGCCAATAATGTTCGGTAAATTTATCGGTGCAGGCGTCGGCGAGCAGCTGGTTAAATTAGCTAGCTGATAAATAAAATCACTGGGTAGCAGCGCGTTTTCAACAAATCGCGCGCGAATCCAATCGCGTGCGCTAAACAATCCTGCGCTGTAACTGTTGCGATTAAAACTAGCTAGGTTACTCATGGTTTGAAACCAGCGCTCAGCATTAACGCGGGAAACCACCTCAGCAATGGCATCGGCAGTTTTTTCTGGTACTACTTTGGCAACCGGAGGCGCTAGCTCGTTGGCGCGTGCTTTGGCAAACACTTGGTTAGCTGAAATACGCATCAGCGTGGCATCCGCCAACACCCGCAAACCCGCACTTTGCGCGGGTACGCGAAGCAAATCGTAGCCGCCAACGCTGCCCCACAACGGCTGTAGGGCCTCACCTGCACACACATGACCCAACACCAAAAGCTCGTCCACACTGCTTGTGCCTGGGCCGGGCTTGGCATCGGTTAATAGGCTGATTTCACTGAGTCTAGCTGGCTGCACGCCGAGTAAAATTTCGCTGCCAAATTCAACGCTCCAGCCAACTCCGGGCAGCGCTTTGAGTTGCGCTAGCTTCTCAGGACCCATGTTTTGGATATCGACAATTAAGGTCGGCAACTTTTCCGCTACCGCGGCGCTGGCCAGCCCTAAACTCGTGGCGAGCACGGCTATTAATCGAGCAAAACGCGAATGTGAAAAGGCTTGTTTCATGGTTTGCAATGCCTGTTTTGAATGGCGCTAGCGTATCGGAAAAATGCTGTGGAGATGTTTAGTGCGGTCAAGCAGCGGTATGATTTAAACGTTCCGTGGCCTTTTGCGAATTTTTCGGCGTTAGCGCGGACAAGGCTCTCGATGCCCAAGGCTGGCGTTTACACCATATGCAAACCACCATTAACATGCAAAGTCTCACCGGTAATGTAGCTGGCGTCATCGCTCGCTAGGAATGCTACTGCCTTGGCAATATCTGCAGCCTGCCCCAATCGACCCAGTGCAATCTGCTTCGCCAATGCTTCGCGTGCAGCTTCGGGCATTGCTGCGGTCATATCGGTTTCAATAAAACCTGGGGCAATCACGTTGACCGTCAAACTGCGGCTGCCGACTTCTTTCGCGAGTGATTTGGAAAACCCGACAATCCCCGCTTTTGCAGCGGCATAGTTGCTTTGCCCCGCGTTTCCCATTGAGCCTATGACCGATGCAATCGAAATAATGCGTCCAGCGCGCCGTTTTAGCATGCCTTTGAGCGCCAATTTGCTGAGTCGAAAAACTGAGCCTAGATTGGTGTTTAGTACGTCAAAAAAATCCGCATCTTTCATGCGCATCAGCAGGCCATCGCGGGTGATGCCAGCGTTGTTGACCAAGATTGCAAGCCCACCATACTGGCTTTCAATCAGATTGACCGCCGCTTCGCAACTGGCGCTATCTTGCACCTGCAAGACGATTCCCGAGCCGTGCGCGCCCAGCGTTTCACTGATGCCAGCGGCGCCGGCTTCAGTGGTCGCACTGCCCACGACAAATGCGCCGCGCGCTGCAAGTTCCGCCGCGATTGCAGCACCAATGCCACGCGATGCGCCGGTTACCAGCGCGGTTTTACCAGCTAAATTTTGCTCAATGCTCATCATGAATTCTCACTCGTCAAACGTGCCGCCGATGGTAGCAGAGCTCAGCGCGCCGGGCTTTGGCGCAATAGCAATCGGCCCAATTCGGCCATCATCGGGCGGCCAATTTGGTCGTATTCGTAAATGCCATCATTGAGCACGCCATCGGCGTTCAAATAGCAGGCGCAGCTGACAAAGCACTCATGATCTGCATCTTGTAGATGCGCTACATCGCTCAAAAATCCATAGGCCCAGCCGACTTTGCTCGTTACGTTAAGCCCGCTTGGCCAGCGCCCGTCGCCTGTTCCAAGCAGTCTAAAAGCCTGCGCAGGCTGCTGCTTTTCAGCGCTCGATAAGTATTGCCCTGCGGACGGCGCAGCGCGCAATAGACGCAGCAACTCAAACCGCGCGCCTTGGCTTAGCTTGAATCTGGCAGCCTCTGGAAATGCGTCCGGATAGCGCAGCGCAATCATCAAGCGATGCGCTACCGGCAACGGCAGCGTGTTGGAATCACTAAAATCTTTCGCGCCTTGGATCAGCCGGCTTCCGGATCGCCAAGCATTGCCGACAAGTATCGGCGTAGTCGAGCGCTGTAGCGCTCGGCTGGCGAGGGCAGGGCGTGATTGCACAATTTTGGCTTGCTCACGCAGAATAAATCCTGCGGCAATGCGCGAGCCTTCCGGGCCGCAACTGCCAAAGCGTGCCTGGATGCGCACACCGCTATCGCCAAGCGCCCGAAAACGATTTTCAATCCACGCTGGCCCCAAAAAATCATACAGCGCGCAATACGATGAGTCATCGCTGACGACCAACGCACGCTCCAAAATGCGCGCAATTGCTTGAGGTTTACGTAGCTCTTGCGCACGCTCCGCGCAATCAGGCATCTCTGGAAAGGCGATATTCAAGCGCCGAAAATCCAGTTCTTTGGCTTCTAATTGCTCAAGCATAAAAGCTGCCAACGGCACTTTGACTAGGCTTGCCGCGGCAAACCAGTGCGCATTTTTACCAAAATATTGAGTAGCCTGCGGTCTGCCGTGCCGAACGCGCGTGTAGCAAATCTGCAACCGCAATGCCGCAGGATTGGCCAGCCAACGCTTCAAATTTATCGATGCGCCAGCCAGCAGCGGGCTCATAGGTGATAGGTCAAGCGATGCAGCAAAATCAATCGCTCGCAGCTTTGGCGCTATCAGTCCGAGCCCCAACAGGGCACTTAAATGCTGACGGCGCGTTCGATTCATCATACGAAAATGCTGCGATGTGGCTCGGCAGGTGCGATCAAGCGCGCAGCTCGCCCCAAATCCGAGTGGTGTCAACCCGCACGCTGTGCCACTGGTAAAACGCTTCTGCAGCTTGTTCAATCAACATGCCGAGGCCATCGACGGCGGTGCATTCAATCTCGCAGGCCCAACGCAAAAACGCCACTGCAGCGTTGCCGTAGCTTAGGTCATACGCGAACCCGGCGCTGCTAAGCAAGCTTTCAGGAAGCTCGAACTCAGATTGACTATGCCCCGCCGCACTCGCATTGATAACAAGATCGAATGCCGAGCATTGTCCAAGCTCGGCGAACGCAATGCCGAGCACTTTACCCGTGCTTTCCCAGCGCGCTGCTAACGCGTGAGCTTTGTCAGCGTTGCGATTCGTGATGTGGACGTGCGCAGCGCCAGCCTCAAGCAATGCTGGCAGCACGCCGCTTGCAGCGCCGCCTGCGCCTACAATCAGCACGCGCTTGTCTTGCAGTGCGTAATGATGGCGCTGGGTGATGTCGCGCACGAAGCCTGCGCCATCGGTGTTGTCGCCGAGCCAGCCGAGCGGCGCACGAATCAGCGTATTGACTGCACCTGCGGCTTCGGCGCGCGGGCTCAGGTCAGTGCACAGCGGCAATACCGCTTGCTTGTGGGGCAGCGTGACGTTGAATCCGCGTGCATTGTTTTGATGCGCCTGGCATAAGAATTCGGGTAGCTCGCATGGCGCAACGGCGATGGCTTGATAGCTCAGCGCAATGCCGGTATCGGCCGCAAATGCGGCGTGTATGCGAGGGCTGAGCGAATGCGCAATCGGCAAGCCTAAAACGGCAAAGTCGATATTCGCGATCAACTGTGGATCTAACGCAGTCATTTTTAGCTAGTTGACCAGCGTGCCCAATTCCGCGCCGAACATGAGCCGTCGCAATTCACCGGGCGCGGTCATATTGTAGATGCGAATCGGCATTTTGTAATCGCGGCACAGTGCGATTGCAGTGGCGTCCATGACGGCAAGCTTTTTATTAAGCACCTCATCAAAACTAACGCGAGCATATTTGGTGGCGGTTGGATCAAGCTTTGGATCGGCAGTATAAAGCCCGTCAACTTTGGTGGCTTTGAGCAAAATCTGTGCGCCCATTTCAACGGCGCGCAGTGCGGCTGCTGAATCAGTAGTAAAAAATGGATTGCCGGTACCAGCTGCAAAAATGACAATGCGTTTTTTCTCCATATGCCGCAATGCGCGGCGGCGAATGTAGTCTTCGCATACTTCATTGATTTTCAGTGCGCTCATGACTCTGGCGTCGCCGCCTTGCTTTTCCAGCGCGTCTTGCAGTGCGAGCGAATTCATCACTGTGGCCAGCATGCCCATATGATCGGCAGTGGCGCGATCAATGCCGCTTTTAGCAAGCCCTGCGCCGCGAAAAATATTGCCGCCACCAATGACGACACCAATTTCTATGCCTAACTCCGCGATATTGATAATCTCGCTGGCTAAGTCTTTCAATATCGTCGGGTCGATACCGTAATCTTCGCGGCCCATGAGCGCTTCGCCGCTGAGTTTTAATAAAATTCGTTTGAATACCGGTTTGCTCATGGCGTTTGACCTTTTCTGTTTGAACCTGTTTCGGGCAAAAAAAACCCGGGTTGCCCCGGGTTTTTATTGGCTTTGGGATTAGTCTTTCTTGCTGGCTTGTACTTGCGCCATCACTTCGGCGGCAAAGTCTTCTTGTTTTTTCTCGATGCCTTCGCCAACCGCAAAACGTACGAAGTTCACTACGCTGGCTTTCGCCTGTTTTAGTAGCGCGTCAACGGTTGCACTGCCATCACCGGTTGGGCCGGCATAAACTTGCCCGAGTAAGGTTTGATCGCCGAGCGTTTTGCGAATCTTGCCGACCACCATCTTTTCGATAATATCTGCAGGCTTGCCAGAATCTTTAGCTTGATCAATCGCGATTTGCTTTTCGCGCTCATAGGCTTCGGCGGGCACTTGCTCCATCGACAAATAGCTAGGCGTCATTGCGGCAACGTGCATGGCAATGCCGCGTGCGAATTCAGCGTCGCCGCCGTTTAGATTGACGACTACACCAATCCGGGTGCCGTGCAAATACGTGCCAACGGTTTGGCCTTGCACCATTTCAGCGCGGCGAATTTGAATGTTCTCGCCAATCTTTGCGACCAACGCTTGGCGATGCGTCTCAACCGATACGCCGTCAATCATCAGCGCTTTAATCGCTTCGAGGTTTGCGGTTTTGGCCGCAAAAGCAGCCTTGGCAACCTGATCAGCAAACGCTACAAAATGCTCATCTTTTGCCACGAAATCCGTTTCGCAGTTCAATTCGACCATGATGGCTGTTGTGGCGTCACCGGCATAGGCAATACGCCCTTCGGCGGTTACGCGGCTGGATTTTTTGTCAGCCTTTGCCAGTCCTTGCGTGCGCAGCCAGTCGATCGAGGCTTCCATATCGCCGTTATTTTGTACGAGCGCTTTTTTGCATTCCATCATGCCAGCGCCGGAGCGCTCACGTAGTTCTTTTACTGCAGCAGCGGTAATTTCCATCACAACTCCAATTCGTTAGCCAATTCGTTACGAAGGCGGCTCGCGCCGCCTTCAGTTACAGCGATTTATTAAAGCGATTGCCTAAGCGTCGGTGCTTGCTTCAGCAGCTGGCGCTGCGGCTGCAACGGGCGCAGCAGCAGCGGCGACTGTCGCAGGCGCTGGACGCGCTCCGCGTGGTGCACCACTTGGGCCGCCACGGTCAGAGCCCGGGCCACCGCGGCCACGATCGCCACCTGGGCCGCCGCGATCACTGCCTGGGCCGCCACCGGGTCCACGGCGCGGTGCTGGTTTACGATCACGGTCGCGATCTTGCGGGGCAGGGCGGCGTGCTGGACGCGCGTCTTGCTGTTTCTCAACCGGATTGCCATCGGCATCCACTTCCAAGAACTCATCCGAGCTAGCAGCCGCCGAAATCGGTGCGGCGGCCTTGCCTTCGAGCACCGCATCAGCGGCGGCGCGGCAATACAGCTGGATGGCGCGAATCGCGTCATCGTTGCCCGGAATCATGTAGTCCACGTTCTTTGGGCTATTGTTAGTATCAACAATGCCGATCACTGGAATGCCCAGTGCTTTAGCTTCCTTGATCGCAATTTCTTCATGGCCGACGTCGATAACAAACATCGCATCAGGCAGACCGTTCATGTTTTTGATGCCGCCTAAGCTTTCTTCTAGCTTTTCTAGCTCACGCTTCATTGCAAGCTGCTCGCGCTTGACCAATTTTTCAAACGAGCCGTTTGCTAAGCCAGCTTCCAGCTCTTTCAAGCGTGAAATTGACTGCTTAACGGTTTTGAAGTTGGTCAACATACCGCCGAGCCAGCGCTTAGCAACAAAAGGCATACCGCAGCGAGCGGCTTCTTCACGAACGGTTTCTTGCGCAGCGCGCTTGGTGCCGACAAACAAAACGCTGGCACGGCGCTGTGCCATGTGCGTGATATAGCTCATCGCGTCGTTGAACAGCGGTAGGGTTTTTTCTAAGTTAACAATATGGATTTTGCCACGGGCGCCGAAAATGTACGGTGACATTTTTGGGTTCCAGTAACAGGTTTGGTGTCCAAAGTGGACGCCGGCTTCGAGCATTTGACGCATTGTAACGATTGGCATGGGGATCGCTCCTGTGATCCGGTGGAGCATCAATCCAAGTGGATTTAGCTCCGGGGTTAGTCCTCCACAGTTTGGCGCGTGAGCGTAGCCGCGAACTCTTCAATGAGACCCGCGCGGCCCAAATCTGTGTGTGAATTTACCTGCGGTGGGTATCACCGGCAGGCGCGGTGATGGTACTGGCGCACGGTAGTCCAAGCAATAAAAAAGCCGCACTCAGGGGTTCAAGTGCGGCTTTTCCAGGGGAGCTTTCAGCGCTGACTCAGTTTCAACGCGTGAATTGTTCTGCCAGATTGAGTCGGTTGGGTCTACGCCTCGGGCTGATTTGCACTCGCGTCAACTGGCAGCGAAGCTGGCGCTGACACAATTTTCGACTCAGGCATTGGCTGTGCGCTGGGCGTCGCAAACAAAGTCGCTTGCGCGGGTGCCGGAGTCGCCGCTTCTACTTCAACTTCACGCTTCGGTTCTGCCCTAGGTTCGAGCTTCGGTTCGGGCTTCGGTTCGGCTTGCGGCGGTGCTTTCAGCTCTGGGGAGATCGCTGCAGCTACACGTATAAAGTCACCAAAGGCTAGTCCGCCCGCAATTGCCGCGGCTAGTGGCCGGGGCTCTGGAACGTGCGGGCGCTCGCCGCCGGTCCATTCGCCTTGCCACGGCTTTTTCGGCCCCGATTTAGGTGCATCGGACTTTTCAGCGACGGTTTTTGTAGATTCCGCAGGTAACAATGAGCCCGCAACTTCAGCATCCGGCGCTCGCAAAGGTTTAGCGACGACACTATCCGGCTCTGGCGATTTGGGTGCTTGTGCAGGCTCAGCCGTTGCCAGCGGTTGCGGTGCTATTTCTTTTGGCTCCCGTTTGGGCCGCTCAGGTCGGCCGCGCTCGTGGTGTGGGCGCACCGCGCGCGGCTGCGCATCGTTCGTTTGCGCCGCCGCTGAAGGCTCGTCTGCGCTGGCGGTTTGCGCTGTTGCCTCTGCGCTTGAGGTTGCCGCAGTGATTTCAGCAGCGGCGATGGTAACCGCAGGCGTTGGTGCTGGCGCAATTCGGGCTGGCGTGGCTTTTACGGTGGGTTCGCTGGCCGCGGCAGGCACTACTTCAGGAGCGCGGTCTTCTTCGTAGTCAGCATCTTCGTCATCGGCATCAGCACTGGCAACATCACTCGTTCCAATTGCGTTCGGATTAGCATCGCGGTCGCGGCGATTGCCACGGCCACGGCGTCGGCGTTTGCGCTTTCGCTCGATACCATCAGGCGAAGCGGCTGCTGCGTGTTCAGCGTCTTCACTATCGCCTACTTCCGCCATCGATGTCAGTAACTGCAGGCTTGGATCATTCGCATGAGCCTCGTTTGGGCCTGCAAGCGCGACTGCGGCCGATAAGATCGCCGCTGGATCAACTAATGCGCCCTGACTCTGTGCCCCGCTGTTTTGGGCAGCTTGGTTTTGACCTTCGCGCCGAGTTCTGCCTTGACCACGCTGCTGATCGCTTTGTCCTTTGCTCTGGCCTTGCGGCTGGGCATTCGCTTGTGCGGGCTTTTGCTGAGCTGATTGCAGCTTGGCATCAGGCTGCTTGGCGTTGTTTTGCTGGCGATTTGGATTCTGGTTCGGGTTCTGATTTGGGTTCTGGTTCTGAACTTGACGCTGCTGCTCAGGCCGCGCGCTATCTTGGCGCTTCGCATCAAGGTTTTCTGGCTTTTCACGGCGCTGGTTTTGCTGTTGCTGGCCCTTTTGTTCTTGCTGGCTCCGTTGATCCTGTTTGCCGCGCTGATTGCGATCTTGACTGTGCGAAGACCCTGCGCCCTGCTTCGGCCGGGCGTGCGGAAGCCCAGATTTGTCATTCTGGCGCGGTTTGCTTGCCTCAGATGCTTCACCTTTTGCTGCTGCTGCAACTGCCGCAGCAGATTTAGGCCGCTTAAACCAGCCAACAATGCGCGCGAAAACGCCCAAACTTGCCACTGGAACATCACGTTCGGCAGGCGCCGGTGCGCGCTGCGTGGGCGCCGGCGTGGTCGGCGTAACGCCAGACACGGCGGGCTGTTCGCCGCCTGAAAACTCGGCGGCAGCAGCCGTTGGGCTCAGCAGCGTTTCTGGCTTTTTCACGCGTTTGTAGCTAGGCGTTGCGTCATCTTCCGTGCGCTTAATGCGTTCGACCGAGTACTCCGGCGTTTCCATGTGCTGATTGGCTAAAACCAGCAGCGGAACTTGATGGCGCGCTTCAATGCCAGCAATGGCGTTACGCTTTTCATTCAGCAGAAAGTTGCATACTTCTGGCGGCGCTTGGATAAGTACCTGATTCGCATCAGTTTTTATCGCTTGTTCTTCAGCGAGCCGCAAAATAGCGAGCGCTAAGGATTCAACGCCGCGAATAAAGCCTTGGCCAGAGCAGCGCGGGCAGCTCATTTCATGCGCTTCACTCAGTGCCGGACGCAGCCGCTGCCTGGAAAGCTCAAGCAGGCCAAAGCGCGATATTTTGCCAATTTGAATGCGCGCGCGGTCCATTTTCAGCGCTTCACGCATCTTGTCTTCGATCTGGCGTTGGTGGCTGCCGCTTTCCATGTCGATAAAATCGACTACCACCAAGCCGCCAACATCACGCACTCTAAGCTGCCTAGCAATTTCTTCTGCCGCTTCTAAATTTGTGTTGAATGCGGTTTCTTCGATGTCGCCGCCTTTGGTTGCGCGCGCCGAATTGATGTCAATAGCGGTTAGCGCCTCGCCTTTATCGATAACAATGGAGCCGCCAGATGGCAGGCGCACCGTGCGCGAATACGCTTGTTCAATCTGCGATTCGATTTGAAATCGGGTAAATAACGGCGTGGCTTCATTGTAATGTTTGAGCTTGCGCAAGTTGCCCGGCATAACTTGCGAGGTGAAATCACGCGCTTCGTTAAAGGTGGTTTCATCATCGATCAAAACTTCAGTGACGTCGCTGCGTAAATAGTCCCGCAGCGCGCGGATCAGCAATTTTGATTCTTGATAAATTAAAAAGCAGCCTTTCTTTTCTTTCGACGCATCAGAAATCGCCACCCAAAGTTTGACCAGGTAGTCCAAATCCCACTGCAATTCTTCTAATTCCCGGCCCATACCAGCAGTGCGCACGATCATGCCCATGCCATCTGGCAATATAAGCTGGTCGAGCTGTTCTTTTAAGTTTGAGCGTTCTTCGCCCTCAATCCTGCGCGAAACGCCGCCCGCACTCGGGCTGTTCGGCATTAAAACTAAATAGCGGCCGGCGAGGCTGACGAAGGTTGTCAGCGCTGCACCTTTATTACCGCGTTCTTCTTTATCTATTTGAACAACAATTTCCTGGCCTTCTTTCAACAATTCCCGGATCGAATTTTTGTTGAGAGAAGTATTGGGCTGGAAATATTCTCTGGAGATTTCTTTGAGCGGAAGAAAACCGTTTTTCTCGCATCCATAATCTACAAAGCAGGCTTCTAAACTGGGTTCTACGCGGGTAATGCGGGCCTTATAGATATTGGACTTCTTTTGGCCTTTTTCGGGTACTTCTACATCTAAATCGTACAGCTTTTGACCTTCTACCGTCGCAACCCGAATTTCTTCTGCTTGGGTCGCGTTTATTAAAATACGCTTCATTTTTATTTTCCTTGACGCCAAAACTGACGCTGTATTCGGCCTTCCGGGCAATTCAAATACAGACAACCCCGCATAACTGCGGAGCGCAGCACAGCACACTATTTTTGGGTTCGGTCTAGCTCTTCGCTACACTGGCGAGCCTGAAAGGCACTTGGCTCGTGAAACGAGCGCGCCGGTTGAAATAAGCCCCGAACCGGTTAAGTGTAGCAAATCCGCGAGCTAAATTCGCTCTCACGATTGCACTCCAGCAAATTCAAACTCATCAGTATCGCGCTTTAATGCGTAGGAGTCATCGGTGATCGAAAAACCTAAAAAAAGCGGCTATGCAGCGCTTAAGCAATTGGCAAAAGCATCTTTCAAAAGCGGTGCTGAACTGGCAAACACAAAATCGCGCGTGCGTAGCGCAGCAGATTCGGGGCGTAAAACCGGCTCACATGCGAGCCAACATACCACCGATGCCAGCGTTGGATTGCGTGCTAAACCTGTTCGGCGAGAACTAAATCTCGAACAAGATCCGCCCGGTAAGCAAATGGGCGTGCAAAGGCTAACGATCGACGAATCTGCCGATGGTCAGCGTATCGATAACTATTTGCTGCGCGTTTTAAAAGGCGTGCCGCGCAGTTTGGTCTACCGCATTTTGCGTAGCGGCGAAGTTCGCATCAATAGCGGGCGCGCCAAGCCCGAGCAACGCGTGCATAGCGGCGATATTATTCGGGTGCCGCCGATTCGGGTTGGTGAATCGGTTGCTAAAGCCCCCGAGCAAGAAAAAATTGACTGGCTGCGCACGCAAGTGCTGGCGGACGAGCGCGATATGCTCGTGCTCAATAAGCCATCCGGCCTAGCTAGCCACGGTGGCAGCGGGATTTCCTTTGGCGCTATTGAAGCCATGCGGGTTTTGTATCCGAACGATGCACTTGAGCTTGCGCACCGATTGGATCGTGATACCTCGGGCCTGCTGCTGATTGCCCGAAAACGCAGCGTGCTTTTGAAGCTGCAAAACCTGATGCGGGCAGGTGAAATGCGCAAAACCTATTTGGCGTTAGCGCTGGGCATTCCTGAAAAGGATCGCTTTGACTGTAAATTATCGCTCAAAAAATACGATTTGGCGGGCGGCGAGCGCATTGTTAAAGTCGATGAGAGCGGCAAGCCGTCGCTGACCTATTTCAAAGTCATCGAGCGATTCCCGGCGGCGAACGCTTGCTTGCTCGAAATCATGCTCGGTACCGGCCGTACGCACCAGATTCGCGTACACGCCCAAGCTTGCGGCCTGCCATTAGCGGGCGATGAAAAATACAACCAGGGTGTAGAGCACAAACCACTGGCGAAATTTGGCTTGAAGCGGCTGTTTTTGCACGCACACGCCTTGCGCTGGCGTGAAGAGGGCGTAGAACGCACGTTCAAAGCCGAGCTGCCGCCAGAATTGCTAGTGGTTTTGAAGGCGATGCGCGAGGCGGGATAGCAGTTTAAGCCTACTCCGCAGTTAAAAATCTAATCCGTGCGACTAAATGCCAAGCGGTCGCCGCACAACTTTTAACAGTAGTGATAATTAATGGGTCGCTTGGCAAGCGCTATCCAGAACAAAATCAGGATATCCAGGTTGTTGCGATACAAGCAACGTCGGTACAAACGACGAGCAATCGCTAATGCCCACATGACGCTAATCCGCCAACATCGCCCGCATAGCCGCCAGATGACTCTGCGCGAGCTGTTTTTGCCGATCCAGTGTATACCCATCGCGGGGTCTGTTTTCCCCGTTGCGGCTCTGTTGTGGGTGGTCGTTGAGTGACGGGACCATAAAATACCCACAATTTTGGTGCTTTTTATCGAACAGAGTTAAGGCCTAAGATTGATATTTCACAGACATTAAGTGAGAATTCATGTTGTGTTTCAAATGGTTGACGGCTACGTGGTAACTCATTTTGATTTTTTTAGTGCGAGCCGGGTAAGCCAGCTCAATCGTCGACAAATATTCTGTGCTGATTCAATTCTGCGCGAAATTGGCAGGCTGTATGAACGAGAAGCGCCTTTAGTTAACAATACAAACTATCGGGACGAGCAACTCGTTCGCCGACCACACCAGCATTATCTTATTCACGGGCCGCGTGGTAGCGGCAAGACCTTCATGTTGCTGACCTTGCTAAGTTGGTTGGATCAAATTCCAGCAGAACTGTACAAAATACTTAGCGATCACGATCAAAAAGATGAAGCGAAAGCAACTAAACGAAAACAAGATCTTGCGAGTTTGCTTGACAAACATTATAAGCAACCTGTTGTGCTGAAGTGCATTTTCCCGGCAGATTCTGAGCAAGCTGGCACGGTAATGGATGGAATTTTTGCGCAAATTGACCAAAAACTTAAGTTGCGGCTCAGTGCTACATGCATGTCGGAAGAAGATAGGCGGACAGTTGAAGATCTACGCAAGCGATTGATTTCAGAAATTGCCATGCCTTGGACTTTTGATCGAAATCTCGGAGGCGAGGCTTTGCTAAACGATTCTGCAAACTTTGCAGATTACGCTAAACAACGAGCCGAAAAAGCATGGGCAGGCGTACATCGCATCACGCAGTGGCGTGAGTATGTTGACCGCTTTCTCAATTCCATGGGTGCGATTCAGTTGATTATCGGCATTGATGACACTGACGTACGACCAAAGTTGACAAGTGACACGCTAGAGTCCTTAAGACTTTACTTGGATCATCCACGTATCGTAACCATCATCGCTGGTAATCTTTCATCCATGCGTAAAGCCATGGTGGTGACATCATTTATTGAGCTGGGCCAAGCAATAAACACGGTAGGCTACAATAGCCCGACCGCAAAGTTTTGGCGTCGTGCACAGCGAAAAGAGATAGAACAATACCTTGAAAAAGTACTACCTTCAACACAGCGATTTCAAATTGGCTCATTTAGTGAGCGTGTCGATCTAACTCGCTTGGATCAAGATTTCGCAAGTTTTGCGCGCAGCCTTGGTTACGTTGGTGAAATAACCAGCTTCGATCAATTCTGCAAAATCCACTTGCGAAACCTCCGAGAAAACTACTTTAAGGCGAAATTTAGGGCTGAAAAACAATACATCGAGATCGGGCACGACCTTGCCGGACTGAGCGGTTCGCTTACGACTGAAGATTATCGAGCGCTCGAATCTTACGTTTCGTGGTGGCAGCTTCGTCATCACTACGCTACGGCGCTTCGCCCAACGGATGCGAGGCACCTTAAGTCATTTCTCCACTACTTTGCTCCGCAAGAAACTACGCATAAGCGCCTACTTGTTTTTCTTTTCGAATGCGCAAACAACACTCGCCTTCTGCACGAAATGCATGACCATGAAACGCATGTTTTAGAGTGGTTGCGGCGTCAGGAAGTTAGCTCGAATTGGATCGGCCAACGCTCGATTTCTATCAATAGTCGAAGTCACAGCCCAGGAACCTACGCTTTTGAAGTTTTGTGTTTTCGTATTGACGTCGCAATGAGCATGCCACTTCGATTTTCGATGGATAGCAAGGTTCCAAGGTCATTGCTTCCAGTAGCGTGGGGCGAAGACACGCTTCCTGCGCATAAGGACATGCTCGATTGGCGCCAATCCACTTACATCGTCGGAGCAGTGATTAACCACGCTTCGATACCGCGCAACTGTAGATTTATGTCAGATCTTCGGGTTCTACCTGATGTTTGTTTCGAGAAGCCAAAATATAAAAAAACCGAAACTTTTAAAATCGCACTTAAGCAAATACGGCATCTGTTCGACTTAAATCCTGAAACTGACTTAGCACTTGAGAATATTCAACCGAAGTGCGAAAAATTTAAAGCGACTGAGAAGATGCGTAGCGATCCTTGGTGCTTTTTAAATGATATTCGACGGGCTTGGGCTGCGACACTGATCTTGGATTACGGCTTGCACAACGAAATGGAAACTGGATCTCGTTTTGGCGACAGTGATCTTCGAGCAAGCAGACCGCCATCAGATCGAAGCTTGGCGCGCTATAAATTTCTTTCACTAAGTGAACTCAAAGAGGCGACAGAATCAGCTCTGAAGTTGGGATTAGAGCCTTCGTTTGATCCGAGAAATGAGGACGAACCTTCCATATCGGTAATGCGACAAGCACGCCATTTACTTTTGTATCTTTGCGCGCTCTCAGATACTTTACCGTCGTTAATTTTATTGGATACTTCGAGCAAGGTTGAATGGCAAACTTGGATTGAGTCTGCACTTGCATTTTTAACGCGATTCGCATCTGTGCTTCACAGCGTGCATTCTAAAGCAGTATCTGTGGCGGGCTTTAATACTAAAGATTTCTCATGGGAATTCGAAATTCCAGAAATGTTAGAGGCTAAAAAACTAATGTTTGTTGAAATAGATATTAAAGAAAAACAGCCTATGGCTTGTACGCCAGATGCTTCGTTCGTTACCCTATTCGGGACACCCCTAGTCGGGACACCCCTAGTCGGGACACCCGAAAAAAGTTTAAACCAATCAATTTCAAAGGGGCCGAAGGTTGGCGGAATTCTTATGGACGCTCATAATAACCTTATGACAGCCTTTAAGTTTTGTTTTCCAGAAATCGTAGACAATATGCAAAAAACTCAAGGGTCGGAAAAATCAGACGCAACATAGTATGAACTTACACGATCTAATTCGGCTTTGTATCGTGACATCGTATGCAGAGTTAACAGAAGAAAATATCGCACATCAACTTACTCAAGCTGGCCCGGTTTTCGGTTTTCATTCTGCAACGGACGTTCGTATTGCGCTCGAAGAAGTAAAATCAATGGCGCCGTTATCCAATGTTTACGCACATGCGGTTGAGCTGTGTATACCGGTAATAAAGTCTTGCACATTTGCGCGCGGCGAAATTGTAATTGGTGCGCGAGGTCTTTTCAGCCTTAGTTCACTGCTGCAATGGATTTCGCTCGACCTAGTAGTTTTGCTTGCCTGCGCAGAACAGCTTGATCCGCTAGACCAGTGCCCGGTTTGGAAATTGTTTCCTCGCTTTGGGTCACTACATCTTCGACAGATGCTAAGTCGTGGAGTGGGCGACATGCATATGCACGAGATGGCAATGCGCCAGCCTGAGGATCTTTGGCGAAGGCTGGTCTTTAAAGAAGTAACGTGGGAGCGGGTCAAAAGATTTGAACTTTTTGCTCCATGGCCCTCGTTGGTCAGCCCTGAACTTTTTGCGGAGCATCTCGAGTTATGTTTAGAGCGAAGCCGAAAGCATCACGAGCGTTTTAGTGATCCATCTGACCATCGGAGGTTTCGAGATCACGAGCGACAATTCGTATACTCAATTGCGCTCAAGATTAAGAAAAAAAACGGACTTAGGGCCGAAAGACTCTACATTCTGACTAAAAACACCCTCTGGCGCCTTGTGCGTCAACCTGAAACAGGAACTGCGCCGGGATTGGAAGCATTTGCCGCGCGCTGGTATCCTGCGGTCCCGAAGTCTGGTCGTGATCGGCGAACCAGGCTTGATCGCCCAGGTCATCGTGCTCCACGCGCCTTTTTGTTCCGCGAACTAAGTGTTCCGCTAGAAATAATGGCAGAGACGCCCGCGCTCGTGAGAGTTGAGCTTAGATCTACCCCTATGAAAAATGAAGTCGATTACTTCAAGTGGGTCGATGTGCATGCATCAATTTTTCAGCCGCGATATGACTGGTGCATCAGCGATCCGTTAATTGCAGAAGAACCGCAAGCGGGTCGACTCAACAACAAAAGCTTAATCGCCGCTCGTCTTGCCGTCCATTTTCGACGCTCGACTCCCAAAACGGTAGAAGATATCCATAAATCTATACTGCGATTTGATAGTGAAGCGGCGGCGTTATTGCGATTCCGATATCGATTTCCAGATCAGTCCAGTTGCGTTGGAAGGATCGATATGGCGGTTGCGGAACGTGACATGGGTTGTCGAATTTTGGGGTTCGCATATCGAACGCTGCGCGGGCCAATTTTGGACGATATCCACACTGATGTTGCTAAGCGCTTCGCACCGAAAATCAGCGAGATTCCTCCAGAAATACGCGCTACTCACTTAACGTTACCGCGGTTAGGAGCAACCTGTCACGCGGGCGAAGACTTCGGATGCCAGTTGGCCGGTTTACGAGAGGTTGCAGACGCGATTCACTCACTAGGCTTAAGTGACGGCGATAGTATTGGGCATGGGCTTGCGCTAGGTTGGAACCCGCATACATTTTTTAACCTCTATGGCGCTCGATCACGTTTAAGAGTCGGTGAACACTTTGACAGTCTTCTTTGGGCGTTTACAGAGAGTGGGTTGGGTGAATCAGGTGCGCGCTGGCGATCTGAAATCGAGTCGCGTTTGTTTTACTTGTTTCACGAAATTTTCGATGATTACAACGGGCCATTTAATGCGGATTTTTGGTGGCAATTGCGAATCGCACAATTACGTTTTCCGTTAATTTCAAAAAAGAAGGCCACAAGTGCGGTGGTTAAACTGGTCGAACGCGAGTACACCGATCCGTC
Organism: Rhodanobacteraceae bacterium; assembly: GCA_031422315.1. Classification (GTDB taxonomy): domain Bacteria; phylum Pseudomonadota; class Gammaproteobacteria; order Xanthomonadales; family SZUA-5; genus JANNYA01. The sequence continues at coordinate 22,616 of JANOQN010000016.1, read as the reverse complement.
GGTTTTTAAGAGGCGCCAAAATAGCGTTCCAGAAAAGTACTTCTCACGTTATTCACAATTGCTTGAGTTAATTGATTGGCTGAGACTAAAATTGATCGAGCGAATATCAAAGCGTGGAATTGTTATTGAAGTACATCCGTCATCCAATATACGCGTTGGTGGTGCAATTGACCCATCTGAAATGCCTACTATCGCATTATTGGAAAATGAGGAAATCCTTACGTCTATCGGCACAGATGATCCCGGCGTATTCGCGACAAATGTTGAATACGAATATGCATTAATGGAAGAGGCGTTAATTCGTAAAAATAATTGGCCAAGACACCGAGCTATTGAGTTGCTAGATCGGGTTAGACGCACTTCATTAGAAGGCATATATTGGCCAAACTATAGTGGATAGATATAAGGCAATGTTTAAGGCAATATTGCAGCGCTCATTTTCATTAAGCCTAAAGTTGGAGCTGAGTCCATGAGCCATTGCAATTAGATGTGTTTGTCGTCAATCCGCCAACATCGCCCGCATAGCCGCCAAGTGGCTTTGCGCAAGCTGCTTTTGCCGATCTAGCGGATCGATCATTGGCGTGCCAAATTCGGCATCCAGCACGCGGGCTGGCAGTTCGGCGATGAAGCGCGAAGGCTCGCAAGATTCTGATTCCCCGTAGCGGCTGCGGTGCAGTGGATAGCTCAGGGTTAGCTCGTGTTTCGCACGAGTAATGCCGACGTAGAGCAAGCGGCGCTCTTCTTCAATGCGGCCTTCGGCGACGGCGGCTTCGTGGGGAAAAGTGCCATCATCCACGCCGATGATGTAGACGTGATCAAACTCCAAACCTTTGGCCGAATGCAGCGTCATTAGCCGGACCGCGTTTTCGTTTTTGTCTTCCTTTCCGCTCAAGGAAATCTGCATCAGTGCGGCGTTCAGCGCTTCAATGCCGCAGCCTTTGGCGAAGTTTTTTAGCCAGCCGATAAAATCATCCAGTAATTCTTTACGCCGCTCAAATAATGAGGCGTCTTTATTGCTGAGCTTGAGCCAATCCAAATAGCCGGATTCGCGCATGAGCATCTGTGCGATTTCGCCAGGGCTGGCGGTGCTGGCGCTTTGCAACAATCGATTATGCAGCGCATAAAAATCCTTCAATGATGCAGCTGCGCGCGGTTGCAGCACCTGCGTCAAATGGCTTAAGCCGCAGGCTTGCAAAAGTGAAACTCTGGCGATTTGCGCGGCCTGCGCGAGTTTATCTAAGCTGGTGTCGCCAATATCGCGCTTGGGCGCACGGATCGCGCGTACGAACGCAACGTCATCGGAGGCGTTGCACAGCAAGCGCAAATGCGCCATGAGATCGCGAATCTCTTGGCGATCAAACAGGCTGTTGCCGCCGCTGATTTGATAGGGCACGCTGAGCGCTCGAAACGCCAGCTCTAGGGCGCGGCTAGAAAAATTGCCGCGATACAGTACGGCAAAATCGTTGTATTGCCGCCGCTCAAGCATCAGCGTATTGGCAATATCACCGGCGACGAACTCGGCCTCGGCGGCGTCGCTGGCGAAGGTTTTAAGGCGAATCGCATCACCATAGCTGCGATCACTCCAAAGCTTTTTCTCGAACACGTGCGGATTGTGCGCAATTAGCGCGTTCGCGGCTTCTAAAATCCGGCCGCTGCAGCGGTAGTTTTGCTCAAGTTTAATGACGTGCAAATTCGGGTAGCGCACTTTTAGCTCGTTCAAATTTTCTGGATTTGCACCGCGCCATGCGTAGATCGATTGGTCATCATCGCCCACCGCAGTGAACGCACCGCGCGGGCCGCTGAGCAGCGTCATCAACTCAAACTGCGCGGCATTGGTGTCTTGATATTCATCGACCAGCAAATAGCGCAGCTTGGCCTGCCAGCGTTCGCGTAAATCATCGTGTGCGCGCAGCAAGCGCACTGGCCGGGCGATTAAGTCGTCAAAATCCAGCGCTGACAGCATATTCAAACGCTGCTCGTAAGCGCTATACAGCTTGGCCGTTTCTTGTTCCCTTGGGCTGCGCGCTAACTTTGCTAAATCATCCGGCGTTTGCAGCGCATTTTTCGCGCGCGATATCAGTGCTTGATACAAATTCAGCGTTTCGGTTTTGATGCCTTTGGTCGCGAGATCTTTCATCAGCGCGCGCGACTCGTCTTCCGCCAATACGCTGAAATTGCGCCGCAAACCGGCCAGCTGGCTTTCTTGCTGCAAAAACCGCAGGCCCAGCGCGTGAAAGGTCGAGATAATCAAGCCTTCCGTTGGTGAGGTAACTAATTGCTGCACGCGCTCACGCATTTCTTTGGCGGACTTATTAGTAAAGGTAATCGCAGCAATTTCGCGCGGAAAGTAGCGGCCCTCGGCAATTAGCCAGGCTATTTTTTCGACAATCACGCGGGTCTTGCCAGAGCCCGCGCCGGCCAGCACCAGCAGCGGGCCGTCAACATAGTGTTTGGCTTGGGATTGTGGGGCGTTGAGTTCAACTGCCACGATTAGCCGCCAGCATTAATAAAGCAGCTCAGGCTTGGGCCAAAGTGCCAGCAGCACCCAGAACGACGCGCCCACAATTGCCGCCAGCAAAAGCGCGCGCCAAATCGGTGCCCGACGACCATCGGGCTGATTCGTCGCGACGCTAAAAATCTTCAAACCCGTCCACAAATAGCTCGAACCCGCGCCAATTCGCACCGATTTGACCCGTACGCCTCAGCGTTCGCGCATTATCACGCTGCCCATCAATACCCACGGCAGTTTGGATGACTTCGGCGCCGTTGCTAACCGGCCAAGTTATCGATGGATTAGAGAAACGAGGGATCAACGAACAGAGCACGCTGTTGGCCAAGCACTCTGCATTGGTCGACATAATGGTGTGGAACCCGGAACTAGTGCCACCCGCAGAATGACCAAACGACCAAGGAAAACTTGCTGGTTCTGGCTGAAAGTTGATTTCAAACGGATGATGCTCTAAGCCTAAATTGTGTCCAAGCTCATGGGCTAGGGTTAGGTTGCCCGTCGCGCATGTTCGCTTGACTACCGAGTAGGCTCTTGGTGCGAAGCTATTGAGCTGGGCTTCGCGCATAGTATTAGCAACACCACATAAAAGAATGGTTTCATTGGGTGGGGCTGCGCCGCCACCATTTTCAATAATCAATACGACTATATCGGCAGAACGTAGATTTCGACGTGCCAACACCATTGGGTCAGTGGAGACTTTATTAAGGTCTTGCGTGATTGCTTGGCCGTATGAAGGACTTTGGCAGATTGGATCTGGCGGTATACAACTATCCGTGATCCCCCCAGGCACCGCCTCTATCGCAACTGTTCTTAAAATGATGTTGGCGTTGCTTTGTGTATAAGCATTGTTGGTTGCTGCAACCGCTGAAAATATCTGGCTTCGCAGGCTATTGACTGAGCCGCTAACACCCGCTAAAGCCTGTGGTGTATAGAGATACAAAACATCAATCTCGGCAACTGCTGCTCGCTTATTCGAGCGATCATCCTTGCCCAGTGCATTTTCGCTTTGGACTGACTTTTGGAACCGAGGCAAAGGCAGTCTAAGCGTGGGCTCACCCGCCTTACTTTGATCAACCCATTCAAAACGTGAAGCAGCGCCTAAAGGCTCTATTTCATAATGTTCCGAACCAAAAAAAATAATTCCTGAAACTAGGTTTTCTTCTGCGTGCAAAATAGCTTCGTTTACGCCATTCGTGCCAATCCAGGTGATTGTATTTGCTGAGATTACAGTTGATGTTCGACGCACATAGTTGCGAAGCGGCCCGCCGGGAATTGCGAGATCGAGCGAGGCAGGGTCGGCGGTTAGCGCTGCTGCATTTACTGAGATACTCCACACTGTTCCCCGACCAACAGGTCCCGGCGGGCTTTGCGCTGAAAATCCACCGTAAAGTGAATCAGCTGCGTATGCAAAACCAAACCACAAGCTCATAGCAATAAATATAACAAATCTATTCATAATTACTCCGAATTGAAAAAATTGCAGTGGTTGAAAGTAAAACTGCGAGAAAAAGCAACGCGGGCCATTCCACTGGGACCGGTGTCGGTGCAAGCGGCGGCGCTGATCGAAACGTAGCCGCAAGGAAAAAGCTGCCAAAGTTTAGGCGGAACAAAATGGGTATTTGGCCATTGGGCAATGTACGAACTTGAAATGTGATGTCACAGATTCTTGTTTCGCGCGGTTGCAAATCTTTTAAATACCAAGCCATGTTGTAGGCGATAGGCGATGATGGCGGATTCAATACCGACAATGTTAAATCGCAGGGTGGCAGCTCTTGAGGTCCAGAAAGCCCGTTTATCTCATTACTTTGAATAAAGGTAATGCCCGGTATTGGCTCATCGGAATTGTTGGTTATCTCAATGACCATTTTGACGATTTGGCCTATGGAGACAATGCCGTTTTCTGGAGTAATGCGTGTCCGCACCACAACGGTTGCTTGCGCCAATGAGGGCACTCCTAGCAGCGCTATAAGTAAAAGTAAGATTTTAATCATGCCTCCTCCGAATTGAAAAACTTGCTGTGGTTGAAAGTAAAACTGCGAGAAAAAGTAATGCAGGCCATTCCATCGGAACTGGCACTGGCACAGGCGGCGGCGCAGATCGAAACGTAGCTGCAAGAAAAAGGTTGCCAAAGTTGAGGCCAAGCAAAATAGGTATTTGTCCGTTGGGCAATGTACGAACCCGAAAAGTGATGTCGCAGATTCTTGTTTCGCGCGGCTGCAAATCATTTAAAAACCATGCCATATTGTACGCGATAGGCGATGTCGGAGGATTTAAGACCGCCAGCCTTAAGACGCAAGTTGGCAACTCCTGGGGTCCAGAAAGGCCATTTATCTCGCTACTTTGAATGAATGTGATGCCCGGTATAGGCTCATCGGAATTGTTGATTATCTCTAATGACCATTTTGACAATCTGGCCTATGGAGACAATACCGTTTTCTGGGGTGATGCGAGTGCGCACGACGACACCTTCAGATAGTGATGGCCAGATTAAAAAGCAGGAAAATAAAAGCGCATACAGGCTAGTCATAAATCCTCCGAATATAAAAACTTGCCGTAGATGAAAGTGCAAACACGAGAAACAGTAATGCGGGCCAGCCTTGGTTAATAAAGCAGCTCAGGCTTGGGCCAAAACGCCAGCAGCGCCCAGAACGACGCGCCCACAATTGCCGCCAGCAAAAGCGCGCGCCAAATCGGTGCCCAGCGCGCATCGGGTAAATCCGATTGCGCACGGCCAGTCAGCATGGGCGTAATCAAATTCTTCTTTTTGACCAATAAGTAATACGCAATCGCCGCGATGTGCAGGCCAATCGCAATAAGCAGCAGCGTTTCACCGCGCTCGTGCACGTCAGCCATGAAGTGCGCCACTTTGGCGGATACGCGATCGTTTAACGGGCCATACCAGATCACTTCATCACTGTTAAACAAGCCGCTAATGCTTTGCGCCAAGAGCAGCGCCAGCAACAAAATGACCGACAGCGCACCAATCGGGCTGTGGCCTAGACGCTCGGGCAAACGCCCGCGCAAGTACGCAATGATTGCGCCGGGGCCGCGCACAAAATCGGCAAAGCGCGCATGTTCGCTGCCAAAAATGCCCCACAGCACGCGAAAGCAGGTCAAGCACAGTACGCTGTAGCCAAAGTAAAAATGCCACTGCATATCAAGCCAGCCGTATTCGGCGGTGCCGTAGCAGCCGAGCACCGCTAGCGCAATGGCCCAATGGCAAATTCGCACGGGAAAGTCCCAAACGCGCGTGGGTTTCAAAGAGGTATCGCTCATCGTATGCCCAATCCTTCAATTTCATGGGTGCTTAGCTCACCAATGCCGGCGTAGCGGGCAAACGCGCGCCCGCGTTCGGCGTAGTTAGCAAACGAATCAAAACTCGGTGCGCCGGGTGAGAGCAAAACCACGCCATTGCGCGGCGTGATCTTCATGGCCAGCTCGGTGGCAATTGCCAGCGAATCAACTCTGGAAAAATACACGCTGCCCGGCACCGCTTTCGCATCAGTCTGCACTGGCAATAATCGTAGCCGTTGGCGCAGCGCCGCCTCAATGCGATCTGCGTTGGCGCCGCTGGCAATTACCGCCGTATTCGGGCGCTCTTGAATGCGATCGACAAAGCAATCCCACTCCAGTCCGCGATCAAAGCCGCCAACCAACACGCTGACGGTGCGCTCGGATAGCGCCTCCAATGCCGCCACCGTGGCGTGCGGTGTGGTGGCAATCGAATCGTCGATAAACTCCATACCGCCGCGTACACCGAGCTGCTGTAATCGATGCGGTAGCGGATGAAACTGCGTGACTTCCTTCGCCAGCGCTATCGCATCTAAACCGTAGGCCTGCACGATCGTTAGCGCGGCGCAGATATTCTCCGCGTTGTGGCGCCCCGGCAGGCGCACGTCTTTGAGGTCCAGCACGTTTTGCTGCCGATAGCTTACAAAACCATCTTGCACATGCCAGCCCTCAGGCACGTTGTAGTAAAAGCCGCGCTCGATTTCCCCAGCAAGCTTGACCAGCGTTTTATCCGCGCCGTTTAAGATCGTGACTTCCGCCTTGCCGCCCGCCAAAATCCTCAGCTTGTCGGCGTAATAGCGGGCTTCAGAACCGTGCCAAGGCAGGTGCTCGGGAAATAGATTGAGCACACAGGCAATCGCTGGGGTGCCAAAAAAATCATGCGTTTGATAGCTGGAAAGCTCAATCACCCAGGCATCGGGGTTCACCTCCGGATCGAGCACTTCCAATAGCGGCACGCCAACATTGCCGACCAATCCAATCACTTGCCCAGCGGCGCGCAGCAGATGCGCCGTAAGTGCGCTGACCGTACTTTTGCCTTTGGTGCCGGTAATGCAAATCGTGCGATCTGCCGCGTGCTCGCCAAACCACAGCCCACTGCCACTGATAATACGCGTGCCACGAAAGCGCGCCCAATCGCAGGCCTGGGTGTAGGGTGAAATGCCTGGCGATTTGATCACTGTGCCGTATTGCGCCAGCACGCCTGAGCTTGGTTCATCGGTGATGAGTTCCAAATTCGGGTCGTCTGAGAAATCCCAAGCGGCGGCTTCTTCTGGCGTGAGGATGATGGCCAAACGCTTTTCCGGGTATCGGCTACGCACCGCTTTCAACGCGGCCTGGCCTTCGCGCCCAAATCCCCAAATGGCTGTGCGATGCAGCCTTAATGCTTCAAAATTGATTGCCACGTAGATTATCTGAGCTTGTTGAGGACGCAGTTTAGTGGAGTCAGGCAGGAACTACACTATAGAAGTGCACGGCAGCTGGATAGATTTCGCAAACAGGCTTGGATCAGCATTTGCCCTAGACAAACTGCTAGATCATCTAAGTCAATTAATTGCCGATCATTTCTAGAAATATGTTTGAACAGCGCGCTTTTGCCAACTTGGCGCGGGCCGAGCAAAAGCCACACCGAGAAAAGCCGCAAAGATAGCGGTGGATGAGTTAAAACGTCTTGAAAAGTCTTTTGAATCCAAATAGTTGGCAGATCGATAGTCATGTTTCGATCTGCTAACTATTGCAACGCTTACCTAGCTTTAGTCACTTAGTCTCGAAAGAGATTGAGCTAACGCGGCAGTTTTTCCAGCAATTGCTTGGCTCGCCAATGCTCGGGCATTTTGGCTAACCTGGCCTTCGCATCAGCCCGCCAAAGTGCGGCCAATTTAGCGTCTTCGCTCAGGTTGGCAGCAACTAGCAACGCGTTTGCATAGTCAATATCGGCATATTCGGTGCTTTTGAATATTGCTAGTGCGCTCGTTATCGCGTCTTTCGCCAGCGCTCGTTGATTTCCTCGCGCTAGGATTTCCGCGCGCAAGAGCAGGCAGCGGGCTTTTGGAAGGTTCAAAGAAGTACGCTCAGCCGAAATAGCTAAACACTGATCTAGCTTAGCCAGCGCTAGCGTTGATTGATTAAGTGCAAAGTGTGCGCGCGCGCGCTCTACTTGCATAAGCATAGTCAAGCTGTCGGTTAACGTGGGCGTAGTTTTTTCCACCAGTTCGATAAGTGCAATGGCCTCTGCCGGCAAGCCTTGCCAGTTTTTCATCGCTGCTTGATCAAGCCGCATGACACTCATGGCCGGATGCGGGCCTTGTGGATCGGGAAAAAGTTTGTTGAAGATTGCCGATGCTTGTGCGTAGTGTTGTTCAGCGCTGGAGAAATTGCCGCTGCTGCGCTCAGTTCTAGCAAGATTGAATGCGGTTAGTGCAGTTTCAATATGCTCGTTACCCAATGACTCGATTCGCAGGGCCAAGGTCTTAGAAAACATGGCTTGGGCTTCCAGCAGGCGGCTGGTTTGGAAAAGCGCAAATGCTAAATTGCTGGCGCTGCTGGCTAATTCTGAGGGCGTAGCTGCATTTTTCTCGCGAAGCTCAAGGCCTTCGCGAAGCATGACGGTGGCTTCGTCAAACTTACGTTGGTCATTTAAAATACTTGCCCAAATATTGATCAAAGCTGCGCGCTCTAGCGCGGGCGAACCGAGCTTTTCTTGCAGGGCTTTTGCTTCAGTGAGCGCTAAAATCGCTGGCGCTATTTGGGCTGAATCTGCTAGTACTCGTGCTCGTTCAAGCTGAATTTGCACGCGCAGCGCATCATCAATGCCCAGCGGAACAGCGCTGAGTGCATTATCTGCTGCAAGCTTGGCCGCCGCAAAATCACCGAGCTGGCGATAGGTTTGTGCAATCGTAAGCTGCAATCTTGCTCTGGCTTGCGGCGCATCTTTTAGCGAAGAATTCAGTTTTGCTGCCGCTTTGCCGAGCACATCTTTTACCGTGAGTTCGCGGCCTTTCGCCAAGTTTGGATCGGCGTTTGTGAATAGCGTTTGCCAAAACTCGCTGAGCGCAAAAGCGCTTTTTGCTTCGACATTAGCGCGCGTGGTTTCAAGCTCTAGCGCTTTGCTGCGCTGTTTGATTTGTACGGATTGCCAAATCGCCAGCGCTAAAATACTAGTCAAGCCCGCGCTCAGCCACCGCAAGCGCAGATTGCCGCGCTGCTGCACTCGCACTGATTCGCGGGCGAGCTCGGCGGCTCTTGTTTGCTGCTCTGCGAGCGCCTGCGCCCCGGCTAGCTCACGCGCGGCGCGTTCAGCTTCCTGGTCAGCTTGGCTTTGCTGATAGGCCAGCGAGCGCTGTAAAAACTCTGACTCTGAATCCGTCAACAGCACATCACTCGCGTGCTCGGTAAGGCCTGGATTGATATCTTTCGGCACTTCGCGCGCGCCTGCTAGCAGTGCGCTCAACTGCGCTAGACGATTGCCACTGAGTAGGAAACTTACGTCCTTTTGATTGGCTTGCCAGTGTTTTGCCGCTTCATGCAGCTGGCGCTGCAAGCGCAGCGCTGAGCGCGAACTTTGCAGCCATTCACGCAATCGGCTCCAGCTGCGCAGCAATGCTTCATGTGCCACTTCCAGCGTGTTTTCATGACTGCTAGCGTCGCGGTCAAATGTAAGTAAGCGCGCGCCACCGAATGCGGCAAGCGCAGACTTCAATCCGGCTTTGCCTGGCTCAATCGGGAACATGGCGTCAATTTCATGCTGGCGCGCGCGCCGGCGAGTATCCTCGCTACCCTCGCCAAGCGAGGTTAATCGTAAAAAAATTTGCCTTGCAGCGGTTTGCGCGGTGCTATCTAAGCTGGCAAATGCGGTTTCAGCGCGGCCGGCAAGCGCACCTTTCACACCGCCCATTTCGCGAAACATGGACAGCTTTAATTCGCGGCCTTTGCGGCGAGTAAAAAGCTCACTCAGACTAAACTGTAACAGCGGCAGCGCACCCAGCTGGTCGCTCACTTCTTCTAGAATTGCCGGCACCAAGCCTTCGTCAAATATCAGCCCGGCGCGTCTGGCCGGCCCAATGATCGCGCGCTCCAGCTCATCTAAAGACATCGCTGGTACCAGCACGGTTCGCTCGCGGATGATTTCGGCTAGATCGATGTATTGCAGCGGGCGATCTAAAAAATCTGCACGCAGCGTCAAGACAATCCGCAGGCGGCAGCTCGAATCCAGCAGCGTGGTACTTAATAAGCTGAGCCAGTGTCCCCGCACTTTTTCATCTGCGCACAAAGTAAACAGCTCTTCAAACTGATCGACGATCAGCAAAAGCTCAGCGCCCGGTTCATTGGGAAGGCAGCGATCAATCGCATTGCTCAAGCCAAAGCTGTCGCGATTTAATAGCGCTTCGATATCAAAATCGCGAATAGCGACACGCTTGAGTGCTGCGGCCAAACTGGCAATCGGATCAGCGCCCGGCATAAACGTGCTGATAAACCACTTTTCACTGCCGCGAATCGCACCTTTTCGCAAGCTTGGCACTAAACCGGCGCGCACGACCGAGGATTTGCCGCTGCCAGATGGCCCAATCACCATCAACATGCGCTGGTGCGTTTGCTTTTCCTCCATTTTGCTCAACAGCTGCTCAACGAGCGCTTCTCGACCAAAAAAATTCGGCGCGTCGCATTCGTCAAAACTGGCCAAACCACGGTAAGGATTATCTTGCTCAGTTAGCAAATGATCGATCGTCGTCGGCGTTAAAAACTCATCCAAAGTGATGCGCGAGCGCACTAGCCAGTTTGAATCCGTGCCGCGAAGTGCGCTTTCAAATTCACGGACGAATTCAATCGCCGATTGCGGACGCTGACTTGGCTCTTTTAACAGACACTGCGCCAAAATCGCGCTGACCGCAGTCGGTGCCTCGGCGACGAACTCATCCAGCCGTGGCGGCACGTGCGACAAATGCTGCTCAATCATAAGCGCAGGCTGCGTGGCTGAAAAGGGCCGCCGCCCAGCCAAAAGCTCGAAGGTGACTAAGCCGAGCGCGTAGACATCGGTCGCCGGGGAAACCGTCTCAGTGCGCAACTGCTCAGGCGCGCAATAGGCAATCGAGCCCACGACTTCGCCGACAATCGTGCGGCCAGAATCATTGTTGAGCTGCTTAGCAACCCCGAAATCAGCTAGGCAAGCATTGCCATGTTCGTCTAGCAAAATGTTGGCCGGTTTGAAATCGCGGTGAATTACCCCGGCAAAATGTGCAGCTTGCAGCGCTTCAGAAATTTGCCGCAGCAAAGGCAGCAATCGAATCGGCGCACGCGCCTCGGTTTTGGCGTGCATAAATTGCGAAAGCGATCCGCCCTTGAGCAGACGCATAACCATAAACGCCGCGTTCGGTTCGCGCCAAAAATCATACAGCGGCACAATGTGCGGGTGCTCAAGCCTTGCCACCAGTTCGGCTTCGGCCTCAAATCGGCGAATAAAGTCAGCATCGTTGGCCAATTCTGGCTTGACGACTTTAATCGCCACATCGCGCCCCAAGCTGCTTTGCCGAGCGCGAAATACTGCGCCGAATCCACCTTCACCGATCTGCTCGATAAATTCATAGCCGCGAATTACTTGCCCGATCAAGCTTGCTGCGATTGATACCGGCGCCAAAAACGGGCTGATTTGCGCGCTTGCTGATTTCACACTGGGCGTTGGATCGGCACTGATTCGGGTTGCCTCAATGTCCTGCGCTACTGGGTCTTGCGCTGCTGGCTCATCAGCAAGCTGCGAGGAATCATGCACCAGCGGATGCGGCAAGCCAGAAAACTGCTTTTGTATCGTCTGTAGCAATGCCGCATCGGGCATGTGCTCAGCGCATTCGAGCTTGCGCACCACCAGCGCAGAGACCGAGAGTTTTTTCGCCAGCTCGCGCTGATTCATGCCGATGGCTACTCGCGCAGATTTGAGCGCGGCGGCAAATAGCGTGATATCGGTGGGTGAAACAGCTGTCACGGGTTTTTTGGTCCGATTCGTCGAAGGCTATAGCTTGAAGCTTAACCGCTTGCGGGCTGGCTTGCAGCAGTTGTATGGTGAAGCGGTGATGCCCTGCAAAGGCGTTTCGGGATTGCGGCGGCGGGTTTTCAAGATAGCCGCACGCTTTGTGCTGGGGTTCGCTTTGCTCACCGCCAGCCTACGAATGTTTGACACCCGCCCGCTCAATAATCCGGCGGCAAATTTCCCCGGCCGCCTGCATGCCAAAGCTCGCGGTAACCCACACCGCCACGCCCAAGCCGCCATCGCAATCAAGCTTGCCCGCGCCTTCACCGGTGCCGGCTTTTTCGAGTCGATTGAAGCACACGCCACCTTGCGGGCTCGGGTAGCGCACGTTTTCCAGCGAAAACACTGCGGGTACGCCGAAATAGCGTTTGGGGTTGCGGGTAAAGCCAAAGTCATCGCGCAGTTTCATCCGCACTAGCGCCAGCAGTTTGTCTTGCTCAGTGTTGGATAAATCTTTGATGCCGATTTTGCTGGCATCCGCGCGCCCACCGGCAGCACCCACGGTCAGCACTTTGATCTTAAAGCGTTTGCAATAGGCAATCAGCGCCACTTTTACGCCCAAGCTATCGCAGGCATCCAGCACGAAATCATAGCCACACAGCAGATGCCGCTCTAGCGAATCGGTGGTCAGCATTTCTTGGATGGCATTGACGCGGCAATTCGGGTTAATCGCTAAAACGCGCTCAGCCAGCACGGCGACTTTGGCTTTGCCATATTGCCCGGTCAATGCGTGCAGCTGGCGATTGCTGTTGCTGATGCAGGTATCGTCGCCATCAATCAGCGTGAGCTGGCCAACCCCGGCGCGTGCAAAGGCTTCGACGCTCCAGGATCCCACGCCGCCAACGCCGATAATCGCAATATGCGCATTTGCCAACGCTGCCTGCGCGTGGGTGCCGTAGAGCCGATTTATGGGTGCGAAAACGGGATCTAGCGTCATGCGTTAGTATCGCGCGCCATTTCGATTGCGATAGCTTATGAACACCTCACGCGCCGCCTCACGACACACATCCAGGGTGCTGGCAATGCCGCGCTTTGCCCAGTCGCCTTGCCAATCGGCCGGCAGCGGGCCTTCATCAAATTCGCTGAGCTCTTCCACATCCGATGCGCGCGCGCCGATCAGTACGCGATCAACCCCGGCCCAGACCGTGGCGCCGTAGCACATGCAGCAAGGCTGCGCTGAGGTCGCCAGAGTAAACTTGCCTGCGTCCAAGCCAGCTTCCAAGTTGAGCCGAAAGCGATTCAAACGCTGCTGCGCGGTCATAAACGCCATCATTTCGGCGTGCGCTACCGATGCGTTGTGCGGCACCACGCGATTCACACCGATGCTGATAAGCCGATGATTTTGATCAAAAATGGCCGCGCCAAACGGGCCTCCGCTATTTTCTTCGACGTTACGATTCGCCAGTTTGATCGCTAGGCTGACTTTGGCTTCGTCAGTCGATAAATCGCCGGATACGTCGAACTCGTGTACCCACGCCGGCAAGGTCAAATGCACCTGGGCGTAAATCACTGGCGAACCTCGTCGATGGTAATTTTGATCGGCGCATTTACCGGCTGGCTGAGCACGGTGCTGGTGCCTTGAAAATCACCGGCGGCGGCGTTGGCAATGCCGGATTTGCTGACTCTAGCGCCGACAATAATTTTGCCAAACATTGACAATTTCATCTCCGGCATCATCGCGTGGCTATCATCTAGCGTGACGGTCATAGGCAAATCAATCGCCGCTAAGCGCTGTGTGGCTAGCGGCATCGGCGGGCCTTGATCAGCTTTCGCATACACGAACAGCGGATCATTCGGTGCCAACTTGGCGCGCAACTCTGGGCTAATGTCGATCACCACCGTCAGCGGTTTGAACGCTGCGCCGGGCGCACTACTTGGCACATCGGCAGCAGGCGTTGCGATGGGTTCAGCGCGGGCAATCGGTGCGGCGGGAGCCGTGGTAGCGGGCTGTGGACTGCCTGATTCTGCGCGCAGCTGGGTAATTTGCTCCGCCAGCGAGCTGGCAATCGAAGTGCTTGGATCTAGCAGGCCCTGCAGTGTAGTCCAGGCGTTGAGTGCCGCAGCCGAATCACCGGCCAAGCGTCTAAAGATGCCCTTTAGCCACAGCGCACGCTGATTTTTTGGATCGACTTGCAGCGCTTCATCAATACGCGCTTCCGCTTCTGGCGGCGGCGGGCTAGGGCGCGCAGCAAGGCCAATCGATTCACCAAGCTGTGCCAACATTTCGGCATCGGGTGGTAAACGCTTGACCGCCTCCGTCAGCGCTTTCGCGGCTTCAGCCGGTTTTTCTAGCTCTAAATACGTGCGCCCGAGCAGCAGCCAGCCTTGGCCGTCTTCTGGATTATCGGCTAAGCGAGCGGAAAGCCCAACCGCAGCTTTTTCCAAATCAACGCCCGCAGCGCCGGGTGCTGTAGCCTCGCTTGCCTGCGCATTTGATCCTGCCGCGCCGCCTTGGCCGGCACTTGCGCTGGCCGCAGTCAAATCCGCCGCGCGCGCTTCAAAGCTTAGCGCTTGTGGCTTGCCGACTTTGGTGTACAGCAGCATGACGGTGGCGGGCACAAGCGCTAACAGGCCAAACGCGGCAATCAATGCGGCACTATTTTTCGCAGGCTTCAACGGCGCGTCCATTGCCATCAGCAGTTTTTGGCTGAGCTTTTCGCGCTCGGCTTGAAATTCGGCCTCACCCAGCGAGCCATCCGCGCGCTCTTGTTTGAGCACGTCCAGCGCGGCTTTTAAAGTGCTAGTACGTTTGCTGAGTTCATCTTTGGCTTCGAACATGAGCGGCCACAATAAAAAAATCAGCGCAAGCAATACGAGCAGCGCTGAGGCTAAATAAAACTGAAGCATTACCAATCTTCCTGGTGGGGTTTGTGAGTGTTTTTGTCTGAGATTATGTTCAGTGTTTTGTTGCGCCGCGCGCGGTAAATCAGCGCGCCGATTAGCACCGCAAATCCTAAAATCGGCGCGATCCAAAGTGGCGCAGTTTGCGCATTGACGGGCGGATCGTAAATAACGAAATCGCCATAGCGTGCAATCAGAAACGTTTTGATATCGGCATCGGTTTTACCGCTTTGCATTTGCTCAAACACTAGCTTGCGCAAATCCTTTGCCAAGGCCGAATCCGAATCGGCTAGGTTTTGATTTTGACACTGTAAACAGCGAAGCTCGGCTGCCAGCTTTTGAAAGCGTACTTCTTCGGCGCGATTTTCAAAGGGTAAGGGATCGACAGCGAAGCTGCTGCTGGTGAAGAGGGTCAGTGCTAGAACGAGTAATGTTAACGCCCGAAGTTTCCCAGACGTCATTCCCGCGAAGTTGGTTGTTAACGCCTGAAGATTCCCATTCGTCATTCCCGCGAAGGCGGGAATCCAGGTGCCTTGTGTAATAGCTTGACGCACAATCGGCGCACCGAATTGCTGATAGGTGAATTGATAACGAGGCAGAGCGAAGCCAACCGTACCTGGATCCCCGCCTTCGCGGGGATGACGAGGTGGGTTCAAATCTGTCGAATCAACCGGCGCGCTGGCTAGATGTTTAATTCGCACGGCTTAACTCCACTACTTTTTCATTGATTATTTTCAAGCTCAGCGCGCCAATATGCTTGTAACGCACAATGCCGGCGGCGTCGACAAAGTAACTCTCAGGTGCGCCGTAAACGCCTAAATCAATGCCGATGCGCCCGTCTGGATCGACCGGTACAAAGCGATACGGATTGCCCAAACGTTCCAGCCAGGCTTTGCCATCATTTGGATCCACTTCTTTGTGATCTAGCCCAATAATCGCAATAGCATTTGCGGTCGCGGCGTATTGATTCAAAATCGGGTGTTCGCGCGCGCACTCTGGGCACCAGCTGCCCCAGACGTTCAAAATGTACGGCTGGCCTTTTAGGCTGGCGCTATCAAATGCTGAGCCAGTCAATAAATCCGTCGTGACAAATGTCGGAATCGGCTTGCCCAGAAAAGGCGAGGGCACCGATTTTGGGTCATTCTCACTCTTTAAATTCAAATACAAAATCACGCACAAATAAGCGAACAGCAAAAACGGCAAAATCGCCCACCAGCGGATGGTTTTGGCATCACGCGCGTTCAAGCGTTGCCCGCACTGTTCGCGCTGATCAAGGCTGGCTTGCCTGATAAAACTTCCGGCTTGGGTTCTGGCTCGGGCTGCTTTACCGTGTTGCTCACCGGCGCCCGCAAACGCCGCTCGGCCGCCGCCAACACACCGCCAAACGCCATGAAAATCGCGCCCAGCCAAATAAAGCGGATAAACGGCTTGTGATACGCGCGCACGCCCCAGGCATTACCGGTGCTATCGAGAGGTTCGCCCAGTGCGACATACACGTCGCCAAAAATATGCGGGCGCAGATCCGCTTCGGTCATGACTTGCCCACGCCGATACGCGCGTTTTTCTGGATTTAGCTCGGTTATCAATTCAGCGCCCCGATAAATCTGAAAGCGGCCGTAGTCGGCCTCAAAATTTGGGCCAGATTTATGCTCCACGCTCAGCATTTTCACCGTGTACGGGCCGACTTCAACCTGCTCGCCCGGAGTGAGGCGCACATCGCGCTCGACGCTTAAGCTTTCCACTAATACCACGCCAGCCAACCACAGGCCCAAGCCTAAATGTGCGCTGGCCATGCCGAGCATTTCCAGCGTGTAGCGCTTAGCACTGGTTACTTTCCAGCGCCGCCACAAAAACGCAAAGGTGCCGGCCATGACCCAAAACGCGACGAGCAAACCCAGCACCGCTTTGATCGGCAGCTCGCGCGCCATTAGCCAGGCGATGCCAGCGGCAAACACCGCCACGCTAGCAGCGGGCAGCAGCTGAATCATGATACGGCTGAGCGAATCTTGATTCCATTTGCAAAAAGCGCCCAGTGGCACCAACAGCAGCAGCGGAATAGTGAACAGGGCAAACATTTTGCCAAACCACGGCGCGCCTACTGAATACTTGCCCAGGTTGGTGGCTTCGGCAATCAGCGGAAACAATGTGCCGATCAAAACCAGCGCACAGGCGCTAATCAGCAAGATGTTATTCACGAGCAGCAGCGTTTCCCGGCTCATCAGCGCGGCCGGGCTCAGCACCCGCACGCGCGCACCGCGCAGCGCAAACAGCAGTAGCGCGCCACCCGTAACGATTCCCGAAAAAATCAGCATAAACAAACCGCGCTCCGGGTCGCTAGCAAAAGCGTGCACCGAGGTAATCACACCCGAGCGCACCAAAAAAGTGCCGAGCAGGCTCAGTGAAAATACCGAGATCGACAGCAATAAAGTCCAGCCTCTAAAGGTGCCGCGTTTTTCCGTCACTGCTTGCGAGTGAATCAGCGCTGCGCCAACTATCCAAGGCATAAACGACGCGTTTTCGACCGGATCCCAAAACCACCAGCCGCCCCAACCCAGTTCGTAGTACGCCCACCAGCTGCCCAGCGCGATACCGATCGTTAAAAACGCCCAGGCAATATTCGTCCAAGGCCGGCAGTAGCGTACCCAGGATTGATCGATCCGATTTTCCAGCAGCGCAGCGACCGCAAAAGCAAACGGAATTGACATGCCGACATAGCCCATGTAGAGCATCGGCGGGTGAATAATTAGGCCGGGATCTTGCAGCAGCGGGTTCAAATCATTGCCATCCGGGCTCGGCGGCACCATTCGCTCGAACGGATTACTAGAGAAAATCAAAAAGCTCAAAAAGCCAAATGCGATAATACTCATGACCGACAAAACCCGAGCGCGCAGCTTTTCCGGAAGGCTGGCAGAAAACAGGCTCAAAGCCAGCGCCCAGATGACTTGTACGAACACCCACATCAGCAGCGAGCCTTCGTGCGCGCCCCACACGGCAGAAAATCGATACGGCACTGGCAGCTCAGAATTCGAATGATTCGCCACGTACAGCACGGAAAAATCCTGCATCAAAAACGCGTAAGTCAACAACACAAACGCGAACGCGACAAATACAAATTGGCCCGACGTGCCAAAGCTGGCGACTTGCATCATGCGCCGGTTTTCGGTGTAGCTGCCGATCATTGGCACGACTGCGGTAATGCCGGCCAAAAGTAGTGCCAGCAGCAAACAAACTTGACCTAACTCCGGCATCATGGCGCGCAATCCTGGGTGTGATCGCGCTTGGCTTGTGCGGCAAGCGCCTTGGCTTTCGCCATCGTTTCTGCTACTTCCGGCGGCATGTAGTTTTCATCGTGCTTGGCTAGCACTTCGTCGGCTTTTAAGCTGCCATCGGCCTGCATCAAGCCGCTCGCGATTACGCTATCGCCTTCGCGAAACAAATCTGGCAAAATTTTATCGAAGTTAACGGTCACGCAGCGGTTGCGATCGGTCACTTTAAAGCGTACCGCGACGGTGCTCGGGTCACGCCATAAGCTGCCTTCTTTCACCAAGCCGCCGAGGCGCACGCGCTGCACGTTTTGCGCTTTACCCATCGCAATCTCGCTCGGGCTAAAAAATACATTGATCTGCTGGCTGGCACCCACCAGCGCGAGTGCGGTCGCGCCGCCTACACCAAGCAGTAATAAAGCAATTAGCGCGACGCGTTTTTTTCGGGCTTCATTCATAACGTTGCTCCATTCGGGTTGGCTTTTTCCGGATTTGGCGAATCTTGTTTGCGGGTTTGCGCGCGCTCACGTGCTGCGCGCGCGCGTAGCTGTCGTTTCTGGCGATTAAGCGCTAAATACGGCAGCAGTACGTCGTAGATAGTCAGCACAACCAACAGCGCATAAGACAGCGCGACGAATTGCCAGTGCGTCATATGGATACACTCGTTTGGCCGGGTTTGTTTGTTGCTTCTGACGTGTCAATCGCCAAGGCTTGGCGCACCCAGGCTTTGCCGGATTCTTGCTCGATCAGCGTAACGCGTGCGCGCAGCAATAAGCTACCTAAGAAATACAGCTTGCTCGCGACAAACATCACCAGCAGCGGCCAGAGCATACTGGCGTGCATCTTTGAGCCCGTCAAAGTAATCGTTTCACCCTGATGCAGCGTGCTCCACCACTGCACCGAGTAGTGAATTATCGGCACGTTTACCACACCAATAATCGCTAGCACCGAAGCCGCTCTTGCACCCGCGCGCAAATCCGAATAGCTTTGATATAGCGCAATCACGCCCAAATACAAAAACAGCAGCACCAGCTCGCTGGTCAAGCGTGCATCCCAGGTCCAATAAGTGCCCCAAGTCGGTTTGCCCCACAGCATGCCAGTCACCAGCGTTAACACGGTAAACATCGCGCCGATGGGTGCTGCGCACACCACGAAAATCTCGCAGATTTTGATCCGCCAAATCAGCGCCGCTGCGCCTTGCACGGCCATAAAAACAAAGATCGACATGCTCGACACCGCCGCTGGCACATGGATATAAATAATGCGGAAAGTCTCGCCCTGCAGATAGTCAAGCGGTGCCAGCACCAAGCCGCCGTAGAGCCCAATGCTGGTCAAAATTAGCGCCAAAATAAAGCTCACGCGCATCCAAGGGCCGCTCCAGCGCCAAAAGTTAGGCGGTGAGCCCAGCTGATTTAGATAAAGCCAAAGTCTATTCATGCAAAACTCGTGTCCATGCTTATTGCAAACCTAATCCAATCTAATCGCCGATTGCTTGACTTAATACGCCTTTGGCTGCGAGCGGCGCCAAAACAAACAGCGCAAGCGTGACGGCGCTTAAGTAAAACAGCGGCGCAGCGGTTGAATCGCCTAACTGGGCCGCATTGATAGCGCCCAAACTAAATATCAGTAGCGGCACAGCCTGGGGTAAAATCAACAGCATCAGCAGCATAGCACCGGCGCGCAATCGCACCGTTAACGCTGAGCCGATTAAACCCAAAAAACTAAGGCCCAAGCTGACCATAACAAAGGTGAAAACAAGCACTGGCGCAAGTGAAACTGAAATATTTAGCAAAACCATTAGCAACGGCAAAGCAAGCAGCAGGCTTAAACCCTGCGCCAGCCAAAATGCCAGCGCTTTGCCGTACAAAATCGGCACTAGCTCGCGCCCGGAAGCGCTCAGCGCATCCAGCGTGCCATCTTCAAAATCACTGGAAAACAGCAGCTCCATACTCAGAAAAGTTGCTAGCAGTAGCGCAATAAACAGCGCAGCCGGTGCAACGAGTGTCAGTTTTTCTGGCTGCGGACCGACTGCAAAGCCAAATAAAAGCGCGACCAGCACGGCAAAACCTATCGGGTGTAGCAGCTGGCTGGGTTGGCGTAGCCTTTGCCGCAATTCATGCACTAGCGCGCTGCTCAGCAGCTGCAACCAGCGGCTGGCAAAATGTGGGCTGCGAGCGCTAGTCATGGGCTAAATCGTCGATCTGGGCTAGTTTTGCAGGCCGCAATTTTAGCGCATGCGCGCGCTTTGCTAACGCCGAACCGGTGCCAAGTACGCCGTGGCTGGTGCTCAGCGCTGCGCCGCCAGCGTCTAGATGCTCGCAAATCAGCCGCTCGACTAGTGCAATGCCGGATTGATCCAAGTTCGCAAAAGGCTCGTCAAGCAGCCAAAGCGCAGGTTTGCCAAATTGCAGTAGTGCCAGCTGCGCGCGTTTTTTTTGCCCGGCAGATAAACTCGCAACCGGCTGATCTTCAAGCCCTTCTAAGCCAAGCGTTTCGGCAAGCTCAGCGGCGTTAATCGGTGGATGCTGGTACAGCACGGCCCAAAACCGCCAGTTTTGCGCCACGCTCAGCACCGATTTCAAACTGCTTTGATGCGATAGCCAGCGCGTTTGCTGCTGCATCTGCGCTCTTGCTGCGGGCAGCGGCTGGCCTAGAAAACAAAGGCTGTCGAACTGCAGCATTGCAAGCCCGAGCAAACCTCTCAACAGCGTGGTTTTACCGACGCCGTTATCGCCTTCCAACCACAATAGCTGGCCTGGCTGCAAATCAAAGCTGACCGGCTCAAATAGCGCAAAGCCCCCGCGTGATCCGATAAGTTCACGCGCGCTTAGAATAGTCGAGGCTGCGGCTTGCACTGTCGACAGCCCGTTTTACGACGGATACTTATTAGAAGCTATTGTGCAAATTCAATACGGCGATTTTTAGCGCGTCCAGCCTCAGACTCGTTATCGGCAATTGGGCGATCTTGGCCTAAGCCGTAGCTGGACAATTTTTGCGGATTAACGCCCTTGCTGACCATGTATTCGCGCACCGCGCCCGCGCGCTGTTCGGAAAGTGTGCGGTTGGCGTCGGCATCGCCGGTTGAATCCGTGTGGCCAACAATCCGCACCGTGCGGCCGTCTTCTTGCAAAATTTCAGCGGCGGAATCGAGCGCTGCTTTATCTTGCTCAGGAATATCAAAGCTGCCGGAAGCAAAGTTGACCGACAAATTAAACAGAGTGCTCAAATCAAAGCTTGCTTGTGCAGGCAGCGAGCTATCAACGCGAAGCAAGCTGGCATCAACTGCCAACGGCCTATCCACAAAGAAGTTCGCCAACCAGTCGATCCACGCGCTTTTAATCGTGTCATCCGGCACGCTAGCGTCCACTGCAATGCTGTCATTGTTAAGCGTTAGCGAAAACGGCCCAAGCGTGGCCAATTTCGCCATCAAGTCCAAGGTTTTACCCTTCCAATTCAACACTGGCGCGCTCTCAGACACGCTGATTTGATCGTCAACATTGTCAAAGCCAAACACCAATCGCGCTTGTGAAAGTAGACGTGCCTTTTTGCGCTCAGTCGGAACAGCGCCGGTCACAATCAGCTTGCCATCAGCACCGAATGCAAGCTTTAAATTGCCCAAAAACTTCGGCAAGTTATCGCCAATGGGTGCGACTTGCTCGATCGGCGCGCTAGCAACGGGCGGTGCCGTAACGGCTTCAACCGGCGCGCTAGTTGAAATAGCGGCCGGAATTGGCGTGTTGAAAAATAGCTTCCAAACAATAAGCGCTGCTAAAAGTAGGGTGACAACCGCGCCAACCACCCAGAATACGACGCGTTCAGCGTCATTTTGCTCATCTTGCATCATAAATAGCTCGTCATAGGTCAAAAAAGATGCGGGATAGTAGCAAAACCTGCTGGAGCTTGATGCAAGTTGTGAGTTGTGGGGGATTTGATTCAAATAATTGTGCAACCAAATTTGGTGCTGCGTTGGATTAGTTTGCTCTGAGTCTGTCGAAGTCTCGTTCGCCTTGAGTCACCTGTTTTAGAAAGCAAAACTGCACACAACCAACGCGTAATAGCTAGTTTGATTCAGCCGCGTTCAAGCCCAAAGGGCTTGCGTCCTCCAGCCTAGGGTTGGCCGAATGAAATGAGGCTAACCTAGGAATCTTGTCCAAATGATTTAAACCGCAACGCGGTTTCGTCCAATAAGCCATATCAAATTGACGTCGCGCAACGCCGTTGGCGTTGAAATTCTTAAATCTTTGTTCCCAGGGTAGCGGGTTGCGCAACCCTTATCTCTTAAATTGAGAGTATTTTGAGAGTCGGAAGCCGATGCAGGTTACCGAACAACCCTTGATCAAGCGATCGTAGCCCAGCACGCTAACTTGCATCGGAATCTCGCCAACGCTCGAACCCTTTGCCGGATTACAGGCCGTTTAAAACCGGTCTCGATTCAATCGCAGATAAGGCTGAGCTATGGGGGGTCTCCCGACTTTTGCAGATTAACCTATGGAGCGAGACATGAGCAATATTATTGGTGTTGGCATTGACGTGAGCAAAGATTTTTTGGACGTAGTGCGATATGGAGAAAAGCGTAGTCGCAGATTTGCCAACAATGCGAATGGATTTATCGCGCTAGTGGCGTGGCTTGAGCTTGAGTTAGGCGACGCCAGTTTGCTCGCGGCGCGCGTGCTTGTAGAGGCGACCGGTGGCTTTG
>JANOQN010000015.1:0-46110 GCA_031422315.1 Rhodanobacteraceae bacterium | reverse complement strand
CAAAGCCACCGGTCGCCTCTACAAGCACGCGCGCCGCGAGCAAACTGGCGTCGCCTAACTCAAGCTCAAGCCACGCCACTAGCGCGATAAATCCATTCGCATTGTTGGCAAATCTGCGACTACGCTTTTCTCCATATCGCAATACGTCCAAAAAATCTTTGCTCACGTCAATGCCAACACCAATAATATTGCTCATGTCTCGCTCCATAGGTTAATCTGCAAAAGTCGGGAGACCCCCGCATAGCTCAGCCTTATCTGCGATTGAATCGAGACCGGTTTTAAACGGCCTGTAATCCGGCAAAGGGTTCGAGCGTTGGCGAGATTCCGATGCAAGTTAGCGTGCTGGGCTACGATCGCGTGATCAAGGGTTGTTCGGTAACCTGCATCGGCTTCCGACTCTCAAAATACTCTCAATTTAAGAGATAAGGGTGGCCATCGCCCTGGGATTAAAATCAACGTTGCCGCACGCTCTGGCGTCTACTCAAAGCCACCTTGCCCAGCAACGGCAGTACTTCCGGGCTCTGGATTTGCGCCACCAAAAACTCTGTCCCGCAAAATGTAGTTAACTGAGTTTCCTGCAAACCTTTGAATCACCACAATGC
This sequence comes from Rhodanobacteraceae bacterium, assembly GCA_031422315.1. Taxonomy (GTDB): domain Bacteria; phylum Pseudomonadota; class Gammaproteobacteria; order Xanthomonadales; family SZUA-5; genus JANNYA01. Next base: position 45,508 of record JANOQN010000015.1, on the reverse strand, counting down.
CGCCAGCATCAACGTCAAAGTCGGTCGGTTGAATTTGAAATGAACTCGGCACGTTGTAAAAACCAAACACTTGAGTTTGGTTTTCAACGGTAATGACCGTTGACGTACAACTTACAACGTTGGACCGACGCAAAACCGAATGTAAGTTACCGGCATATGAGCGGGCCGGCCCCGTGGCGGGCGCACTCCAACTAGCGGTAAACCCTGATCCAAATGACGTAACGGGCACAATTTTTTGCAGTAAAAAACTATTTTGCGTAAAAAACGAGTTGTCAGCCTTTTGGTTAGTCGAGAGCGGCCCCACGTTAAGCGTTTGCGCTAAGGCATAAACACCGTCAACCAATCGATAGCTCAATATGATGCCGCCATTCGAAATTAACAAGCGCCCGTTCGCCCACGCCATCACTTGTGCATAACTTGACGACGGCTTTGCAATCGTGATCGTTTGAGGGTTTGCCCAATTCCCGCTCGCATCGCGCGTAAAAACGTTTACCAACCCCTCACCCTGCTTCACGGCTAAGCGCTGCAAAAATCGATCATAGGCTGGGTTTGTTCCTAAAATCGTTTGAGCGGCAACCGGATTCCACATGCTGCTTGATTTACGAATAAAGGTCAAAGGGGCCACAAAATTGCTGCGGGTGAACTGGGCGATTTCTTCGCCACTTGGAGCCACCAAGACTTCTAAAGTGGATCCAAGTGCGGGAACCTCCGTGACGAATTTCGGTAGCTCAGCTTCAGTGTTTTTTTCTAAGATAAACAGCGTTTGATCGCTGACTGCGGCAATCGTTAAACCACCGCTAGCCACTGCACGCAAGCTTTCCGATGCGTTAAACGGTACTGGGATTGCCTGGGGCGGTGCATACCACCCAAAGATGCCACTGGAATCAGCGTCTTGTGGTACGCAGCCAAGCGATGGGTTCACCATATCGTCCTCTGCGACTAAGCCAGCAAGTGCGCTTTGCTCATTATTTACCCCTGAGAACTGCGCGCCTGCTCCGACGGCCGTGATGCCTGCAAACAGTGTCATACTGACTGCAGTTGCCCTAGCAACCGGCGAGGATATCGCTTCGATGTCTTTGTTTTTGTCTTTCAAGAAACTTGCCTTTTATTAAAATTATTGAATGTGATTTCACAAGATATTCCGTTAGCCGCGCGCCGTTTTAAAACCAACGTAATAGATACGAAAATTTTACAGCATTGTGAAGCTCTTCACAGAGTCAGCCTACACTTACCGCTGTAGTGCTGTCACCCAAAGTCCTGCAGATTTTGCTTCCAAACTTTGCGCGAATGCCCAATTGGATAATTCTTCCGCCTTGACTTGGCGCAAATCTGCACACTCAAGCGCTTGTAACGCTTTACACCACTGCGCTGTGCTCTCGACCAAAATTGCCGGGCAGTCGAGGTAAGGTACGACCCGGCTGGCAATCATCGGCACGTTTAACGCGCCATATTCGAGCGCTTTTAGGTTGCTTTTGCAGCAATTGAATGCATTATTTTGCAGCGGCGCAACGCAGATATCCGGATTTAAGTTTGCCATGGCGCGAGGGTAATCGGCATATTGAACAGCAGAGTGAAACTCTACTTTCCAGCCGGGGTTAATTCCATTCGGTTGTAGGCCAAAAAACACCCATTGATAACGCTCATAAGTTTGGGAAACGACAGGCAGTAAGATGTCTAAGTCACTCTCGTGCTGTGCTGCGCCGGCGTATAACACGCGAAGCTTAGACTGAGAGTGAATTTCGCGCCTGCCGCGTTTGCTGACGCACTGCGTCAAGATGGGTTGCCAAATTGGTAAGCAAAGCACGTTTGGAATGATATGAACGCGTGTTTCTAACCTAACCCAAGACGCCGCTTGTTCAGCAAGTGCCGGCGTCGTGGTTATTAGGCAATCGCAGAGCGCACAAACTTCGCGCAATCGATGTACGAGTCGAATGTCAGAAGTTGCTTGACGAGCTGGCAGGTGATCGTCAAGTACGAGAACGCGTCGAATTTTCGATTTTTTCTCACTTAGCGCAGCCAGCAATGCAAGTGAATCTGGATCAATCGCATTGAGCAACAACAATGTATCGACCTCTAAGTTAATTAGCTCGTTTGCGCTCGGTAAATTCTGCGACTTCGCGCGCCAAATAATCGGTGTTTCCGATAGGTTCAAGCGCTCAAGCAGCGCAAGGGGTTCATGCACGCGGTATTGGCTCGCTGCCCAGTCGTCACGAGCGATAGCGGCGAACTGCATTCGCTGCCGATCTCGCCGTGGGCGCGCAATTTCTTCTGGCATGAGCTCAGGTTTTGGTCGTGCCAGCGCGACGCGCGCGCTAGCAATATCGTTTGCAAACTTCAGGGAAACTTTCACAGGATTGCTCTGTATGGCCCGGTCATAAACTGACCAGTATTCTTGCGCTTGCGACTCAATTGTCTTAAATGGAGTTTCTATCAAAGCTAAACCGGCGTTTTTGAGCTCTGAACGGCCGGAATCAGTTAAAAAATATTTGACTTTCTCAAACCAAAGCTCAGGCTTCTCAATATCTAAGCACCAGCCGTGCAGTCCAGCTTTGATGCGTTCCCTAAGCGCGCCAAGCGCACTTGCCAATACTGGCACGCCTAAGGCATTCGACTCAGAAAGTACCATTGAAAATGTCTCGGCCAGCAAAGCGGGCAAAAGGATCAAGTCAAATCTCTGAATAATTTGTGTGCGATTTTCGGCTTGAAAAGGCCCATGCAAGATAAGGTTCTGACTGATAGTATGAGATGCATCTAAATTGACGCCATATGCGTCAAATTGAACCGGCAAATCGAGGCAACGCTCGGCCAGAGACTGTAGAAAACGAAAGCCTTTGAAATCGCCATCACCGCCTAAAAATCCTATGTTTAGCGTTGCGTTTGCTGGCTTTTTTATTGCAGCGCTGGGCTCAACTTGCGTTGTTCCGTGTTCAATAGCGGAAAGCTTAGTTATTAAATCAGGATAGGCGTTTAAGACACGCTGCGCCAAATAATTCGACGGGACGATGACGGCAAAACAGTCTGCAAACAAGCGCTGCCAAAAATAGTGCCGTGCGGGAAAATAACTACCAAGCGTGTGTTCGTCTAAACCAAGCTTTATCTCTCGACGTTGACTTAAACAGCGCGCACAGCTCGGCGCAGCACCTGCGACAGCAAGCTCGCAATGGCGTACTGATTTTCCATGGTGTTGCACCATGGCCGAATCAGGGCACATGGAAAAATGACAATGCAAGCTAAGCACCACTGGCAAACCAAGCGCTGTGGCAATCGATGGAATTAAAAGCGTGTTCCACCCAATCAGATGGTGCACGTGCAATAAATCATAATCGCCCGAGGCAATCCAGCGCGCAAAATTTCGCTCTTGCGCCGCATCAGACAAGTCCGCAGCCCACCCTGCAATTCGCTGATTTGGTTGCACGTTGAGCTGATTAATACACACTATTCGCACCCCATTTGCATCTTCGTTTTCAACAACGTCCGCCCATTGCCCAGCGCTGTGTTCCATCGCAAGTAAAGTGTGCTGAGCTTTGTCGGCCCAACAGGCCAGCAGTTCGCGAACCTGGGTTTCAGTACCACCCACACGATTGAAGCGGTGCAGCACATGAAGCACTCGAGGACGCCCGGGAATCCGCGGAAAGAGCTTTAATCGAAAGCGTTCGGATAGTTCGCGAAGCGGCCAATCACGCCACCAAGTGCGAACCTCACGCTCAAAGTCTGGCCAACGCCAGGCGAGCATGCGAGCGTGATGCTGACGGACTTCGATCACTTTATCTGAGTTACCAAAACTTGCGCCGCCTTTGTGGCGCACGAATACATCGGGTGCTGCAAGCAGCTGCCAACCCTTGCTACGTGCGCGCTGTGAAAAATCGTCTTCCTCGCCGTACCCAGGCGAAAATACTGGATCAAAAGTGCCAAGTGCGCACAAAGCGACTCGCTTGAGGTATACGCAAAAGCCAACGATCGATGGCAGCTTCGGAAACCATGCACGCGCGCATTCAGCTAATTCCATTTGCAATTGATCAGTGGAAAATCTTGCAGTTTTTTGAACCGGTAGAATGCTGAGCAGCGTTGCATTATCTGAGAGCGGTGACACCGCTGCGACATTTGCGTCGCTGTAAGCCGCTCTCTGCAATCGGTCAAGCCATTCAGGGCCAACTTCGGTATCGCTATTTAACAGCACAACGTCACCCAATGTTTCCAAGAGCGCCTGATTAACATTTAGCAAGTAGCCTAAATTTTTGTCACGACGCTTGTACTGAACACTGGCGTGCTTGAGAGAGAACTCACACAACTGAGTTTCAACGTCTGCGTCGGTGCTGGCGTCATCTAACAGTAGCAAAGTGTGCGAGCTTGCGGTGTGCTTCAATACGCTTGCAACGCAAATACGCAAAACCTCCAGATTATTAAAGATCGGAATAATGACTGTGACTGGGAAAGCGGCTTGAGCTGGAGGCATTGGCGCATCAGTTTCAAAATGACCTACTGACTGAGCCAAGCAGCGATCATATAATTTAGGGATTGCACCTTGCATTTCAAACTGCTCGCTACAGAATTTTCAAGCCAATCGTAAACTATAAAGGGCCACCGCTAAATCAACGACACGGCGCAAGCGCAGCGGATTGCGCCACAGGTGCTGCGCAAACCCGGCGCAAATATCTATTGACGAATGCGCAATCATTCGAATTTCCTTAAAGGACAACGTGTTCCTAAATCGCTAATTCAGCGCGCAAGCTGGCAATCTCCGTTTCGCTGTAGCCCAGCGCGCGCAGGATCGCCTCGCTGTCAGCACCCAAGCTAGGGCAAACGCTTGCGTCTAAGCGCTTGCCATCTAATCTGATCGGATTAGCGAGCGCGCGCAGCTCGCCATTTTTAAGCGCAGCTGAGCCGTGCGGCAAGCTTTGCAGCATAGCGATTTGCGCCACATACGGATTATCTAGCGCCTGTTGAATGTCATAAACGGGGGCAATTGGAATATCACCGGCAAATACGGACATCCAGTGCGCAGACGTTCGCGCGCTGAAGGCATCGTCCAATAAAACTGTCAGCACATCGCGATGTGCTCGGCGCTCGGCAAAACCGACAAAACGCGCATCGCTAATCCAATGTTCGCGCTGCAAGCCTTTGCACAAGGATTGCCAAAATTTATCCAGCATGGCCATGACAAACACCCAGCCATCGCTGGTTTTACAAATCTGGCACGGCACCGTGGCCGGGTGTGCGGAGCGCGGCAAACGGGTTGTTACGTGGCCGCTGTTGAGATACCAGGTCGCCGGGTAGCTCAGCTGATGCAGCGCCACATCAAACAGCGCGACGTCAACATCGCGTCCTTGACCCGTGCTGCGGGCGCCGATCACGGCGGCCAGCAAACCGAATGCAGTAGTTATGCCTGTCATGTAGTCCACCATCGAAAGCCCAAAACGGGCAGGTGGCGTATCGGCCTCCCCGGTGAGCGACATAAACCCAGCTTCGGCCTGCATTAAATAGTCATAGCCGGGCCATGCTTCGCGCGCGCCGCCGCGCCCGTACGCGGAAAGATGCGCGCAGACAATGCTGGGTTTGATCTCAGCTAGCGAGGCATAGTCGATCTTCAACTTGGCCGGTTGATCGCCGCGCAGATTGTTCATGACAGCATCGCTGGTCAGCACTAATTTCTCAAACACCTGCCTGCCGCCGGGCTTTTTTAAATCCAGGCTCAAGGATTTTTTGTTGAGATTAAAGGTTTGAAAAAACTGGCTGTCAGCGCCGGGGTTTTCAGCTGGCCCTAGAAAAAACGGCCCGGTGCCGCGCGCCACATCGCCCATTTTAGGCTGCTCAATTTTGATGACTTCCGCGCCCAAATCTGCCAAATACATAGAGGCAAACGGGCCAGCGCCGTATTGCTCGACTGATAAAATTTTAAGGCCAGTGAGTGGAAGGGGTTTTTGGCTCATCGAATTTCTCTCGCGGATTGTGGCTACGGATTCAGGCAAACAATAGACTTGTTGAGTTACATGATAGCGAATCGAGAATCACTACTTCAGCTGCATGGGGATTTCCGCTAAAACGTCGAACCTTCAAAAACAACGATCGAAACACCTGCGGGATCAACAAGAAATGCGTAGCGAGCGCCCCATGGACGCGCAAGCGGACCCTTGTAACCAGCTTCTTTGGGAAGCGCGCTAAGAAATGCGTCGAGATCCGCAACTTTAAATTGAAGACTCAGACCGCCAAATTCGTGCACTGTGTCTGATGCATAAAGCTCTATCAACGCTGCGTGCGGTGCATTACCAATCGCTAAAATGATACCTTTGTCGGATGGTTCGTCCCACGCCTCCACTTGTTTCAGGCCAAAAATGTCCTGGTAAAACGTTGCCGCTTCCTTCCAGCGAGGCGTTATTATCTTTGTTTTTAAGCTGAGCATGAGCCACCTACTGTCCGTGAATGAGGGGCGAAATTGCCGTCGCATCTTGCTGCACTCACGACTCAACTCGAGTGCATCTACCAAAAATGCAGCCTGAGCCGACCCAGCCGTTGACTCGCCCCTTATTGTTTCCAATTTGGAACCGATCGCCTTGAATCGCTTTGATGAGGTGCAGGTATTCATTTCCAGCGACCTTGCACAAGACAATACCCCCTACTTCAAGTGCCGAGTAATCCTCAATCGGAATCACGGTACAAAGTTGTCCAGACTCGATTTTCCCTGCCATTGAGCCGCCTCTGGGCCGAAATAAAACCGCTTCACCCGCTTTCAACTTTTCTATGTAGTTTGCAGCCCAGCCCATTTTGAGTCCTCTTCAAATCGCTTGATTGATACCTCCGCATGGTATCCAAGTTTGTTCGGATGTGGGATCGACAAGGAATGTGTATCGAGCGCTCCATACTCGCGCAGTTAGACCTTTGAGAGTGGTTTGCCCCTCATCCCCGCCTTCTCCCCAGCTAACCTTTAGGCTTCGAATAAATTCGAATGTGGGGAGAAGGAGCTGTTCGAAGTTCTACGCAGATCCAGTAGGATTCACTGACAAGCGATTTTTCAACCTAGTATCAAAAGTGCTCTTGCCGCTCGCTATCGTAAGCGATTAGTTTCCTTACGGTGGCGAGTGGGTTGAGCTTTACTTCTTCAACTTAGCAAACACATCGTCAAACATGCCGCCCAATTTGGCTGCGGCTGGCGCAGTTTTTTGGAATTGCGCGAGGTTTGCGCGATCCGCTGGGTTGCGGTCGCGATCTCGGCCGCCGAATCCACGATCTGAGCCACCGCGATCAAAGCCACCGCCGGGGCGATCACTACGGCCGCCGCCCGGGCCGGATTTGGCATCTGGACGCGCGCTTGGGTTGGTTTGCTTGCCACCTGATTTGACTTCCGGCTTTAGCTCGGTTCCTGCAGCGGCAGCTTCAGCAGCGCGCGCAGCGAGAACGGCGGGGTCAATCGGAGTGACGGGCTTAGGCACTGGCTTACCAATCGGCCGGCTCAAGCCCAGGCCGTTTTTCGGCGCGGCGGGCGGTGCATCACGGCGCGGTGGGCGGCTATCACGACTGCCTGCATCACGGTTGAAGCCGCCGGGTTTGCTGTCGGCTCGTGCGCCCGGTGAACTCGGTGCGCCGGGCGTTCGCGGTGCGTCCGAACGCGGACCGCGTGGAGCTCTATTTGGATCACGCGGTGTGCCTTCACGGGGCGGGCGCTGGCCGCCATCGCGATTCGGCGCACTGCGCATACCCGGCTCGCGCGCTTCGATTTCTTCATCTAAGCGCATGGTCAAACTAATGCGCTTGCGATCTAAATCAATCTCAATCACTTTGACTTTGATGATTTGCCCGGCTTTGACGACTTCACGCGGATCAGTCACATATTTGCTGCCCGATAGCTGGCTGATGTGAATCAAGCCATCTTGATGTACGCCTAAATCAACAAACGCGCCAAATGCGGCGACGTTGCTGACCACGCCTTCTAAAATCATGCCCGGTTTGAGGTGCTTGACGTCCGTCACGCCGTCGGCAAAAGTGGCGGTTTTGAACTCGGGGCGCGGATCGCGGCCGGGTTTTTCCAGCTCTTTCAAAATATCGCGCACGGTCGGTTCGCCAAAGCGCGGGTCAACAAAGCGTTCAACATCCAACCCGCGCAGGGTCGGCAAATCGCCGATCAAGCGGTCAATATCGCGCCCAGTGAACTCAATAATGCGCTCAACCACCGGATAGGCTTCCGGATGCACGCCAGAGGCATCTAGCGGATTTACGCCGCCGACAATGCGCAAGAATCCGGCGCACTGCTCGTAAGCGCGCATGCCCAAACGCGGCACTTCTTTGAGCTGCGTGCGGGCACGAAATGCGCCGTTAGCTTCGCGAAATTTCACCACGTTTTCTGCAAGGCCCGTACTCAAGCCTGCCACGCGCGCCAGCAGCGGCGCTGAGGCGGTATTCAAGTCCACGCCCACGCCGTTCACGCAATCTTCCACCATCGCGTCCAAACGCTGGCCTAGCTTGATTTGATTAACATCGTGCTGATATTGACCGACGCCTATACTTTTCGGATCAATCTTCACGAGCTCCGCTAGTGGATCTTGCAAACGGCGCGCAATTGACACTGCGCCGCGCAGCGTTACGTCCATCTCAGGAAATTCTTTTGCTGCCAATTCGCTAGCCGAATAAACTGATGCGCCGGCTTCACTGACAACCACTTTGGCCAACTTCAAATCCGGGTTTTTCTTCATCAGCTCAGCAACCAGCTGATCCGTTTCGCGTGAGCCAGTGCCGTTACCAATGGAAATCAGCGACACATGAAAACGCTCGGACAGCGTTTTGAGCGCAATCAATGCTTGATCCCACTGATTTTGCGGCTGATGCGGAAAGATCACGCCGGTGTAAAGCACTTTGCCGGTGGCATCGACGATCGCGATCTTGACACCAGTGCGCATGCCTGGATCCAATCCCATGACCACTTTTGGGCCAGCCGGGGCCGCCAACAGTAGATCTTTTAAGTTATCGCCAAACACGCGAATCGCCTCGGCCTCAGCGCGCTCACGCGCGGCGCCGTATAAATCCAGCGTTAGATGTACATGCAGTTTGGTCAGCCAGGCTTGTCGGCAGGTTTCCAATAGCCATGCATCCGCAGCGCGGCCTTTCGCACTCACACCCAAAGCGAGCGCCACTTTGCCAGCGGCAATGACGTGTTGGCTTTCTGGATCCGCGCCGGGCTCCAAATCCAGGTCCAAAATGCCTTCCGAGCGCGCGCGAAATAGCGCCAACGTGCGGTGGCTAGGAATGGCTTTGATGGGCTCGACCATATCGAAGTAATCCGAATACTTCGCGCCTTCTTTCTCTTTGCCAGCCACCACTTTGCTGCGAATTTGCCCGTTTTCCAGCAGCCAGTTGCGCAGCTCACCGACCAAGCCTGCGCTTTCCGATACGCGCTCCAGCAAGATCGCACGCGCACCATCAAGCGCAGCTTTGACGTCCAGCACGCCCTTTTCGGCGTTGATAAACGCTGCCGCCAGCGTTTCTGGCACTTGCGAAGGATCGTCTAACAAACCATTTGCCAGCGGTTCGAGCCCGGCTTCTCTGGCAATCATGGCCTTGGTGCGGCGTTTTTGCTTGTAAGGCAGGTACAAATCTTCCAAGCGCGCCTTGGTTTCGGCATTCAAAATATCGTTTTGCAGACCGACTGTCAGTTTGCCCTGTTCGGCTACGCTGTTCAAAATTGCTTTGCGGCGATCTTCTAATTCCCGCAAGTAGGCCAAGCGCTCTTCTAACAAACGCAGCTGCGTGTCGTCCAGCCCGCCGGTGACTTCTTTACGATAGCGCGCGATAAACGGCACGGTTGCGCCCTCATCCAGCAGCGCAACGGCGGCGATAACCTGCTCATCGCGTGCGGAAATATCCAGCGCAATTCGGCTTTCAATCGGCGGTAAAAGGGCGGCGGTGGTAGGTGTTGTAACTAAATCTGTGGCGTTCGACATCGTTTCTGGCGTTAGTGCGCAAAGCGCGGAAGCGGCGATTGTACTAGCTCAGGCTGGTTTATGTTCTAAGGTTGGCGAAAGTGTGATTTACGCTTGTGTGCTAGCCAATGTTTTAGCGGGATTTTCCGGGCTTGCCGCTAGGCGCTTTCTGGGTGAGCTTAAGGCGGCGCGCCGCACTGACAGCGCGGATCGGATTGTTCAATCACGCTGATCGTTCCGTAATTTGGTTTATGCCACAAACAAAGTGCGTCGCTAGCATAATCCGAAAACTTCAGCCAAAAGCTGAGCTTGCGCTGTTTGTTCTGCCAAATTTCTATCAGATATCGAGGCTTTCTAGTCAGCGCAAAATGCGCGCCATGACGGCCGTCAACTTGCGCCGATTGCTTGCCAATCACAATACGCAGTTTTGCTGGCGCAATAAAATCGGCTGCTGGACTCATGACGGGCTCTGACACGCCAAGATCAGTGGGTTTAAACGATGCCATGCACAGCGTGCGGTGTTCCGTCGCGTGAATTGAAGAGGCCGTGCTGATAGCGAGAGTGAGCACTACTTGAGTGAATGCGCGCATCAATTTTGCTCAACAACAAATAAGAGGCTAGGGTAGCGATCTTGCCGCGCAAAGCGTAGCAATCGCCGCGCTAGATTCAACCAAAGCCTCCCGCGTAACCACAAAAACACCCATATTGCCGACGCTAAAACGAATCCATTCGCAAGCAAGATCAGGTAGCAGCCTGCGCAATGCGCGCTCGGAATCGCCGACTTCGACGATCAGCAGGCCATTTGGTGCAAGATAATCAACGCAATCGCGCAGGATTCGCAATGTGATATCCAAGCCGTCCTTGCCTGACACTAAGCCGAGCGCTGGCTCGAATGCGTATTCGGGCGCCAGTTGCAGCATTTCAGCCTCTGTAACGTAAGGCGGATTACTGACTATCAACTCGTATTGAACCTTACTACCGTGACTTGAACTCAGCGCGGCAAATAAATCACCTTGATAGGCTTTGACGCGGTCTGCTAGGCCAAAACGCGCGATGTTTTCTGCCGCTAGCGCAAGCGCATCTTCAGACAAATCAATAAGATCAACCAACATATTCGGGTTGTGCTGTGCTATCGCAATGCCGATTGCACCCGAGCCGGTACACAAATCCAGCGCGCGAACGGGCGCTTGCGTGAGCCAAGGCCTAAAGCCATTGATGATCAGCTCGCCGATCGGTGAGCGCGGCACGAGCGCGCGGGCGTCGGTTTTGAACCACAAATTTGCAAAGCGCGCTTTGCCGGTTAGGTAGGCTGCGGGTATGCGCGCTTGTATGCGCCTATCCAACAATGCCGCGACGTCCACTATTTCATCGGGCAGTAGTTTTGCGTTACTGACACTGGCTGGAAGCTCATATGGCAAATGCAGCGCGTGCAGCGTCAGCTCACGGGCCTCATCGAGTGCGTTGTCATGGTGATGCGCGAACGTTAGGCCGTGCTGCTTTAAGCAGCTTGCGGCCCAGCGAATCATGTCGCTCAGCGTGGCGCTGCTTGGCGGATTCAGCGGGGCGTGCTTAGTGAACTCCAGCTTCAGGCCGCTTCTACCGCATCAGCCCACTGCTCGAACGGGCCTGTGATAGCCACGCTTAAACCCGGCGAATAGATGTTGGCAAACAGCCAGCGCCCATCCGCAGACATCGAACAGCCCGACCATTCGGATGTCGACTGCCCACCTTCCATATGGTTGCGCGCAATCGGGGCTACTTTGCCTTTCGGGCTCAAGTAATACAAAACCTGCGGAAAAAGCTCTTTGCCATCTTGGCAAATAATGTGGCCGCCATTTGGGCCGCGCTCAATCGCATCAGGCCAATTCATGACTTGCGGATCTTTGGCTTCATAGACGAGCGCGAGCGTTGCGTCATCAAGATGATGCACGAACACTTGCCCTAAAAACGCATCGCCGCCGTTGGTCGCTGTGAAAAATAGCTCGCGCCCGCGCACGTAGATGCCTTCGACACGGCGAAAATGCGCGCCGCCCTGCACTGCGCCTTGTTGGAAGCAGCCATCAGAACCGGTGCCGTTACCCGCATGCGCGCGCAGCGGATCCGCGATACTAACCCAACGCGTTTTATAGCTTTGCGCGGCAGGTACGCCGGTGCGAAATTCGGTTCGGCCCTCTGCGACCAGCATTTCCAGCGCGCCGCCAGCGTATAAATTTTTCGGGCTGACCGGCCGGTAGCGATACAAGCCTGCGGAAGGCTCGTTATCTTCGGTCAAATAAACGTAGCCGGTTTGGGTATCAAACGCGGCGGCTTCATGGCGCATTTGGCCCATGCCGTGAATTGGCGCGAAGCGGCCATTTTTTCGCACGCCTGATTCGAACATAAAGCCGTGCGGGGCTTTAAAGCTGTCCATCAATCGGCCGCTGCGCGAATTGATCGGTGCTTCGAGCTGCGAGATTTGTTCTTCGCCACTCAGCCAAGTGCCCCACGGGGTAACGCCGCCCGAACAGTTGGCCGTCGTGCCGCACAGGCTGACTTCGGCGCTGCGCAATGCACCCGCTTGCAAATCGACATCTAGCGTGAGTGTGCCGCCCGCGCTAGCTTCGTCGTAGGCCCAGTCGGGCCGCGCAAAGCAGCCGGTATCTTCCCAAAGCTCGTGATTGCGAATCAGCCGGACGCTTTTGCCATCGTAATTGACGATGCCCATGCCGTCAGCCGAGCTTGGAATCTGCGCGCCACCATTGACTGGCCCAGGCAGTGCGTCGCCTGCGGTGCCAAAGCTGAAATAGCGAAAGCCGGGCGGCAGTTGAATCAGTGCTTGGCCGCTAGTTGGGTCAAGCATAGGCCGCAGACTGATATCGAGCATCGCCTTGCGGGTTGGCGCACTTGGCGCACAGCCGCTCAGCATCGAAAGTGCGCCTAAACTACTAAACGCGGTGCCCGCGCCAACGGCGGCCTGGAGAAAACGTCGACGCGAGCTCAAGCGCTTTAACCCTTCGCTTCGATCACAACGCTGGTCGCTACCAGCTGATATTCCTGCGCCGCTTCGGTGACGGTGTCTGGATCAATCCCCGCATCCTTCGCCATATGTTTTGCTTCAGCAAGCGGCATTTTGATCGCCTCAAGCTTGCCAAATGCAATGGCATTGCCGCTTGAATCTTTAGGAATGAAAAACGAATCACTGCCGAACTTAACGCGAATGGCTTGCTCGCCGTCGGTCAACATCATCCAGCAGCCTTTGGCCTGGCATACGCTACCGATGCGGCCGCTCATTTTAACGTTCTGCCCGACCATGCCAGCAAACTGCGGTGCTGCGTCGGCCACCGTAACCGCAGCGGGGTCAGCGGGCATTGCTGCGCCGTAGCCTTTTTGCGCTTCAAAACCGGCTTTCATGGTAGCGCTAGCGCCGCTCATCGCCGGGGCTACGCTGGCTGCTTTCTCTTGCGTTGGTGCGCACGCAGTCATTAACGCGAGTAAAGCAAAACCCATAACATTGGCACATTGACGCATTGAAAGTACTCCAGAGTTGGCGAATTAAGGTGCGGGATTGTAGCGAAGCTACGGCATTAGAATGTAGACATTCGATAAATTCAGCGTAATGGATACACTTAAATGCACGGGTATTGGGCGGGGCGAACTTTTTGCATGGTTTCCGGACGTAATCCGGTCTAATCTTGGCCCTACTAATTCACATGACTGCTCGCGTGCCTAAACTTAATGACCTAATCGTGCGCTGGCGCACCGTGTTTTTGCTTGCCCTATCTGCGCTGCTTTTCGGTTGGACTGCCACTATTTTTGCAGCCATCGACGAAGCAGATTTACTGCCCGTCGATGAAGCTTTTCAGCCCGAGTTGAAGGTAGAAGCCGATAAGCTTTTGATTAGTTTCAAGATTGCGCCGGGTTACTATCTGTATCAAGAACGTATTGAAGTGCAGCCGCTTCGGCCTGAGGAAGTGGCGATTGGCGCCCTAAATTTACCCAAAGGCGAGCCAAAGGAAGACGAGTTTTTCGGCAAGATGCACGTTTATCACGGCGATTTTGCCGGCAGCGCCGCGTTGAGCTATCCAGGCGCGATGCCGACGGTGTTGGCGTTCAAGATTAAATATCAAGGCTGCGCTGACGCAGGCGTTTGCTACCCGCCGCAAACCCGCACTTTCGCGATGGACGTGCCAGTGCAAACCATCAGCGGTGTAACGGAAGCACTGCCGACCTTGGGCGATGCGCTCTCAGAACCCATCACGCAAGATCCACTCGGGTTAACAGGCCCAGTTAGCACGTTACCGCAAGCGCAACCTGACGTATTGCCGCAAGAACAAGCCTTTATTGCCGAAGCGATCTTGAGTGATGCCGACACCGTATTGCTGCGCATTAGCGCGCCGCCGGATTACTATCTATACAAAAACAAGTTCCGCTTCGACGAAGGTGCTAGCACCTTGGCGCTTACGCCAGCGTTCCCGGCCGCAAAGCCCTTTAACGACCCAGAATTTGGCAACGTTGAGGTGTATTTCGGCGGCTTAGAATTGCCATTAAAACTGCTGCGCGCGCCAGGCCAGGGCGCCGCCGGGCAAATGGATTTTGGAATCGAGTTTCAAGGCTGCAAGCAAAACAGCGTTTGCTATCCGATTATGCGCCGCGTGATTGCGGTCGCGCTGCCAGAAACCAAAACACTCGCAACGCAAGCTGCCGTCGACGCCGCGAAAAAAGCACAGTTGACGCTACTGCCGGATTTGACCGCCACCAGGGTTGCCACGCCCAATAATCCAATCTCCACGAATTTTAGCCAAAGCACTGGCGCTAGCGTTGGGCTATTCGGCGCACTGCTGCTGGCTTTGCTGGGCGGCGTTGTGCTGAATTTGATGCCCTGTGTATTGCCGGTTTTATCGCTTAAAGTGCTGGGCTTGGCGGAAAGTGCGCATTCGCAGCAGGCCGCGCGCAAACAGGCGATTTTTTACACGCTCGGCGTGCTCAGCGCATTTTTGCTACTTGGCGTTGCGCTGCTGGCGCTGAAATCGGCCGGCAATGCGCTTGGCTGGGGCTTTCAGCTGCAAAACCCGCTGGTGGTAGGCGCTTTGGCGCTGGTTATGTTCGTTATGGGTTTGAATTTGTCGGGCATTGTCAGCTTTGGCAATAGCCTGGGCAATTTAGGGGCGAAATATGCCGATGCTGGCGGCAACAGCGGCGCGTTTTTTACCGGCGTGTTGGCTTGCGTGGTGGCATCTCCCTGCACTGGGCCGTTTATGGGCACCGCGCTGACCTACGGCTTTACCCAAAATAGCGCTATTGCACTGCTCATTTTGCTGACGCTGGGCTTAGGTCTTGCGCTGCCATTTTTATTGATCGGCTTCATTCCAGGCCTAGCAGGCCGCTTGCCAAAACCGGGCGCGTGGATGGAAACACTCAAGCAGTGGTTGGCATTCCCGCTTTACGCCACCGCGATTTGGCTGGCTTGGGTGTTTGGCAATCAAACCGGCGTTGACGGCTTAGGCTTGCTTTTGAGCGGATTCTTGCTGATTGCCGCCGCCGCTTGGTGGTGGGAGCGGCAGAATTTTTCCACCAGTGATTCCACCGCATTGGCGCGCGCCTTCGCCATTGCACTGGCTTTAGGCGGCTTATTACTGTTGAAAGTCGGCGCCGAGCAATCCGCCAAAAAAGCTCCGACCGGTGACGTGATTGCACAGATTGCACAGCTGCACAGCGAGGGTGAAGCTATATTTGTTGACGTCACTGCTGATTGGTGTGTCACCTGCAAAGTCAACGAGCGCAACGCCATCCATACTGATGCGGTCCGTGCGGCGATGGAAAAATATGGTGTCAATTTTATGGTGGTCGACTACACCACCACCAGCCCGGCGGTCGATCAGTATCTGAAAGACTTCAAAGCCGTCGGCGTGCCGCTGTATGTGGTCTACCCTAAAGCCAGCGCGAAAAATACGCAGCCTTTTGTGCTGCCGCAAATTTTGACGCAGGCGATCGTGCTAGATGCAATCGCCAGGACGAGTAACTAGGCATGGATCAAACCAATCGGTTGATTCTGGTTCTCGCTGCGATTTTCGGCATCATGGGTTTTATGATGTCGTCGTATTTAATGGACGATGGCAGCAAGCTGATTGGCAACACGGCACCGACGCTCAAGGTAAAGCTCATCAATGGCGGCAGCCAAAGCTTAGCGTCATTACGTGGTCGTCCAGTGTTGATCAATGTGTGGGCAACCTGGTGCCCGCCGTGCGTGGAAGAAATGCCGATGCTAGATCGCGCACATCGGAGCGGTAAAATTCACGTGATCGCGATTGCCCATGATGAGCGCGCGGCAGTCGAGCAATTTTTACGCCGCAAAGATTTTGCCTTCGATATTGCACTCGGCGAAGCTGCGCCAAGTTTTGATAGCGATTACGCCGTGCCAAACACCATTCCTTACAGTGTGATGATCAATCGAGCAGGTGAGGTAACGGCGGTCAAACGCGGCCTGCTGAGCCAGGGTGAATTGGATAGCATGATTGCGGGGGCATTGTAGCTACGGCACCATTACCGGAATCATCAGTCCTGGCGCGTGCGCGAGCCGCGCATCGCGTGTGACCAAACTTGCACTCAGTGATCGAGCTAAAACAACGTAAGCGGCGTCGTAGGCAGTCACATTATGACGCAGTGACCAAATACCTTCGATCAAAGTTTCATGGGAATACTTGCGGATTCGTAAACCCCGCAACAAAGCAGGAAGCCCCGCACTGCGGTTGAGCCCAATGGCGCCGGATTGATCAAGTTTACGCAGCGCATTTAGCACTTCGATATCTAAAATCTCGGGCGCTACCAAAATAGCGTCCGGAGCCCACAAAAGGGCCTCGATAGGTTCAGGTCGGAAGCGGGCAATTAGGTCGATGACCACTGAAGCATCAACGACCAAAATCTTTGTCACGCTGCGTCGCGCTCAGCGCGCACCATGTTGGCGGATGTGATTTGCATGGCGAATGGCTCTGCTGAGCTCAAGTTTGCCTTAAGTTCAGCCTCCGAAGGCAGCGCTGCCATCACAATCAACTCATCTAAAATCAAGTCGCTTAAGCTCTTTCCGGCAAGGGCAGAACGCGATTTAAGCACTCGGTGTATCTGTTCTGGAACATTTCTTACTTGAATCATGACTGTCATGGCATAACTCGCTTGCATGTGGCGTACATGGTCGCATGTTTTACGCAATAAGTTAAACTTCGGTTTTAGTGTGGCATTTGTAAGTGCACAGCGATGAAAACCACCTCACATTCGCCGAATGGGCGTAATTGATACGGATTCAGACTCGCCCATCAGCGTCAGCTCGCCATCTTGCAGCATGGCTTGCAGGCGCATGGCGCGGTTAGCTAACTTGGTGAGCTCGGTGCAATCAGGGAAATCAATCACAGTTAGGTTTTTGCAGCGCAGTAAATCGCCGCTGATTTTATTCCACCAGACACCCGCGCCCCGACCGCTGTAAGTGTAGACAATGACCTGCCGAGCCCTTCCGCACGCTTTGCGGATGCGCTTTTCATCCGGCTGCCCCACCTCAATCCACAGATCAATCGCACCGGTTAGGTCTTTGCGCCATAAATCGGGCTCATCTTCCGTGCTGATCCCTCCGGCAAAGCTAAGCTGCTCATCGGCATTCAGTGCGAACGCCACAAGCCGCACCATCAGGCGTTCTTCGGTTTCCGAAGGGTGCATGGCCAGAGTGAGGGGATGCGCATGGTAATAGCCGCGATCCATATCGGAGATTTGTAGTTCGGCTTTATAAACCGTTGATTTGATAGCCATGCCGCAGCTTAGCGGAAATTGCTGCTAAGGATTCGCCGTTCCTTCAAGTCGCAATGTCATTAACTTAAGGAATTTGACTGAAAACTCGTCATCGCGAGGAGCAAAGCGACGTGGCGATCTCATGCCACCGAGATTGCTTCACATCATTCGCTATGCCGAGACAATGATCAACGAGGCTTAAGTTCATGGCATTGCTTCATGTCAACGTCAATGCCCCAAAGACGGCAATCTGAAGACTTTTCGCCACAATAATTGCTAGTGTTTTTGCAAAATTAATTGCAAAATAAAATGCGGCGCGCGGGGATCGCATCAAATTCCCGGTCAGCTCGCTCACAAATAGGCCATTCAAAATAAGGATCAATGTGATGAAATGCAAAAACTTACGATTGATGGCATTGACCACCATGAGCTGGTTTGCCGCAGCCGCAGCCGCAATCGCACAGCAACCGGCGTTTAGCGAAATTTCGCCCAAGCTTGACCAGTACTTCGTCAATTCAGTCAATGAGGATTTCTGGATCAGCTCGGTGGCATCGGCTGACGTTGATGGCGATGCTGATTTAGATATGGTTGCGCTGGGCTATTTCGTGGTCTACGCCCAAAGCGTACAGCCTAGGCTGGTACTGTTGCGCAACAACGGCACAGCGCCTGACGGGCGCTTGCAGCTAGTACCGCAGGCAATTCCGATTGGTGCCCTGAGTACGGCAGGCACCGATATGCGCTTTGCTGATGTTGATGCCGATGGCGATCCGGATTTGCTGGTGGCATCCACTACTGAAAGCGTGTTGTTTCGCAATATTGGCGGCACTTTACTGCCCACCACTACGCAGCTGCCGCGCTATGCCGAAGCCTCAGGTGATTCGTTAACATATGATTTGCGCTCAATCACCTTCGCCGATTCTGATAACGACGGCGATCAGGATTTGCTAATGCCATCGGCAATTGACACCAACAATGGCGACGTATTGGCGACACTGCTAATGCGCAATGATGGCCCGAACGGCGCCGGGGATTTAGTTTTCAGTCAAACAAACACTGGGTTTGCGCCTACCTACAATGCGCAAACCCAGTGGGCTGATGATGATGGCGATGGCGACTTGGATGTGTTGATCACGCACATCGACATCCTGGGCAAGGACAGCTTTGTGCGGATTTATCGCAATAACGGTGCGGCAGGATTTGCCGGCACTGATGTGCTGCCACTGAGAGTGCAAAGCGGCATGACCGACTGGGCCGATGCGGATGCCGACGGTGATCTGGATATTTTAGTTGCGGGGGGAATTGAGGAGCCGGGAGAGGAGTTTTCCACTGTGTTGCGCGTTTATCGCAAACAGGCGAATGGTTATGTTGCTAATGAACTAGCGTTCCCGTCAAGCAACTGGTTTACGCTTACCGCGGCAACCTGGGCGGATTATGATTCCGATGGCGATATCGACATATTAGTAACCGGAAACGTTTTTGGCGCAGGCAAACTGACCGGTCGATCTGAAATCTACGCCAACAATGGCAGTGGCAATTTCACTGCACTTGACGTGCAATTGCCCGCACCAGACACCGCGCTAAATGGCGGCGGTGCGTTCGCCTGGATGGATATTGATGCTGATGGCGACTTAGATTACTTCGTATCGGGCGCTTATTTTTTGCCAGACGCTGATGGCTTAGTTGAATCACGCGCGCAGGTTTTTCGCAACATTACGCCCGCAACTAACGCAGCACCCGCAGCACCAACTGGCATCACTGCACTGACATCAGCCGGTCAGGCGACGCTGTCATGGCTTGCGCCTTTGGACGATCACACCAGCGTGTCGGCGCTCACTTACGATATCCAGATTGCCCGCGCGGATTCGGCCGTGACTGAAACTGCACGCCTGCCGCAATCTGGCACGATTAATCAACGCACAAGCTGGCATTTCAATAACTTACTGCCAGGTGCATATCAATGGTCAGTGCAAGCAGTGGACGCCGCCTATGCCGGCAGCAGCAAAGCGCGGGGCGTGTTTCAAGTCGGGGAGGCTGACACTTTACTAAGTAATGGCTTTGAGTAATTCCAATTCCAATTGCTAATTACGTAGTATCCAAGACGTACATTTACTACGCCTTCGTCGGTACGCGCATCGCCGACTGCAATGCGCGGCTATCACCATAGTCACTTTGAAAACCAACATGCGACGTAAAACATTAGTTCAAATCGCCTCAAGTCGTCGGAAAATGCGCCTTGGCAAAATCTACCCGTTCTTGTGGATCTTTCGAGAGCGTGGTGAGTGCCTCAATCTTTTTCAAACGCGGGCCCAAGCCATTGCCGTTGGCCATTTGAATCGCCAAACCCGGGCGCGCATTAAGCTCTAAAATCAGCGGGCCTAAATCTTTATCCAAAACAATGTCAACCCCAACGTAGCCAAGCCCGGAAATATCTGAAGATTGCGCGGCGATGAGCATGAGTTCATCCCATCTTGGGATTTGTAGCTCAATAATGGATTGCTCGGTATCGGGGTGTTCTTTAATCGGCTGTCCACCCCAAATGCCGCGTTTGGTGCGGCCAGTTGGTAAATCAATGCCGACGCCAATCGCGCCCTGGTGTAAATTCGCTTTGCCATCACTTTGCTTGGTTGGCAGGCGAATCATGCCCATGACGGGATAGCCTTTGAAAACAATAATCCGGATATCCGGCACGCCTTTGTAGCTGACGTGATCAAAAACCGGATCAAACTGAACGCAATATTCGATTAGCACATGATCGGGCTGGCCACCAAGCGAAAATAATCCACTCAGTGCGTTACTGATATGGTGTTCGAAATCTTCCTGGTTAATCATCGCGCCAGATGCTTTTCGATATTTGTCGCCTTTGCGGCCGGTGATGACCAAAATACCATCGCCACCGGAACCATGCGCGGGTTTAACCACGAACTGCTCTTTGTCTTTTAGTTTAGCGTGGACCTCGACGATTTCATGTTCTTCTTTGACCAGCGCATACAATTCTGGAACCGGCAAGCCGTGTTCGATCGCCATTTGCTTGGTAATCATTTTATCGTCAACACGCGGGTAATATTTGCGCTCGTTGTACATCAAAATATAGTTCGCATTGCGCTCATTGAGGCCAATGAGCCCAATTTCGCGCAGGCGTTTTGCGGTTCTAAATAGCTCGCGTATGCCAAACATGGTTATTTCGCCAAGCTTTTGAAGCGGGTTAGCTCGGTCAAGCGATAGCCAGAATATCGGCCAATTAACAGCGTCATCGCAAAAAGCACTAATAATAATTCAGGGAATACAAAAAATAGATGTTTGAGCGGCTCGTAGCTCATCACTAAATAAGCCAAACACGCAGTTGCTAACGAGCCAAAGCCTTGCGTCAATGCATAGCTGGGTCCACGCTCGTCCCATGCAACGCACATGCGCTCAATCGTCATTGCCATAATTACAATCGGGAATAAAGCCACGGACATGCCAATCTCGAACCCGAGCCGATTACTCATAATCGAAACAAAGGCCATCAATAACACGACAAGAATCAAAACAGCGGTTAATCTGGGTACCAGCAATAATCTTATTTTTTCCAATAAAAATCGCACCAATAGACCTAAACCGACCACAATACAAAATAGCGTAACGCCGCTGACGAGTTTAGTTTTGTCAAAAGCCAGCGCAATTAACACCGGCATGAAGGTGCCGAAGGTTTTAATACCCACCACGTTGCGCAGCAGCAGCATAATAAATGCGCCGACCGGCACCATTAGTAGTAGCTTGTAATTTGCCTGCACGCTGGCGGGTAAAGAAAGCAGTGAAAAGTTAAGTAGGCGGGTGTCTCGCACGTCGGTGGATTTTTTCGCAATCGCCATTGCATCCGCCAAATCCGCGACCACGCTAAATTCCAATTGCGGGTTCGCATCGCTAGCCACTGTCAGTAAAGGGCCCTGGCCACGCGTCCACAAGAAAAAATCTTCCGGAAAGCCTGCATCGCCGGTGTTCAAATCCACGGTGATCCATTCGTATTCGTTATGAACTTGCAGCAGCGATAGCAATTCGCGGCTTGCGCCGTCGCCACTGAGCGGGAAACCCTGCACGACGCGCGCCGGGATTTTTCTAATACCGAGCGCTTGCGCGAAAAATAGGCCGCGCGCTTGTTGATCTGGCAGATTTTCCACGAGCAAACGAGCTTCATCGCTGGTGTTTTCACCGACGAATTTGCGCACAAACGCGCGGGTAAACGTCGCGGTATCGGCCGATTCGCGCAGGGTTTGCTCAAATAGCGTTTCGAGCGCGGCTTTTGCGGGCTCGCTTAGCTCTGGCGGTTCGGCGATTTTAGGCTCAGAAGTGTCAAGCCGCGCATCGGTGCTGCGAATGACAGTAGCGGTGTAATACAGCGCAAAATTGCGCTTGCCGGTTTCCCGGATTGACCAATCTGACATGCGGCCGCCGCCTGGCGCTTTGCCGAAATCCTGCGCATACCCGCGCGATATGACTTTTTCTTCGCTTATCGAGAAGCCCAGTGCGCCGTTTTGCAATGCCGACGGCACCAGCAAGGCGACATTATTAGGTTCGCCATTTTCCTGAAAGCCGACCCGGGCTTCCACAGTCCAAACCTGCACTTCTTCATTTGGGGTCAGTGGAAATTTCAGCACGCGCCACTTGTAAAACGCGCCACCAAAGCCGATGGCCGCCAAAATGAGGGCGATTAGATAAAGCTGAGATTTTTTCATGGGAGCGTCTGTGGTGTTGTTCACCCGATTATAACGAAAGCGCGCGTGTTCGCTTGGTTTTGCCGGGCGAAAGTCCGAAGCTAATTTTGCTCAAGGGTTGCGCGCTACCTCGTCATCCCCGCGCAGGCGGGGATCCAGTGCAGGTGTCAACAATTCGCACGGGTTCCTACGCAGTCGAAATCGCACTTTTACACTTCCTTGCAAGCTGAAGGTTTGGCGAGCCTGGATTCCCGCCTGCGCGGGAGTGACGGAGAGGAAATCAAATGCGCTCAAGGCAATGACGACGATCCAATCAAATGCGCTCAAGGCAATGACGGCGATTCAATCAAACGCACAGTCGATTTTGAAGGGGGCTCCACCCCGCCTCGTCATCCCCGCGCAGGCGGGGATCCAGTGCAGGTGTCAACAATTCGCACGGGTTCCTATACAGTCGAAATCGCACTTTTACGCGCCCGAGCAAGCTGAAGGTTTGGCGAGCCTGGATTCCCGCCTGCGCGAGAATGACGGAGAGGAAATCAAATGCGCTCAAGGCAATGACGGCGATTCAATCAAACGCACAGTCGATTTTGAAGAGGGCTCCACCCCACCTCGTCATCCCCGCGCAGGCGGGGAACCAGTGCAGGTGTCAACAATTCGCACGGGTTCCTACACAGCCGAAATCGCACTTTTACACTTCCGTGCAAGCTGAAGGTTCGGCGAGCCTGGATTCCTGCCTGCGCGGGAATGACGGGGATGGAACGTTAATCGCGTGCGAATTGCATCCGAGCACCCGAACACCGGGTTAAACTGCACGGCCCGGCGCATTTTGCCGAGCGCACTGGAAAGTTGACATGTCTGACGCACCCGAAACCCTGCCCGAAACCTTACATCTGATCGATGGCTCCGGCTATTTGTTTCGTGCCTATCACGCACTACCGAAGCTGACGAATAAGGATGGCGAGCCGACCGGCGCACTATTTGGCGTGGTGAACATGGTGCGTAAGCTGCTAACTGAGAGCAAAGCGAAGCACGTCGCGTTTATTTTTGACGCATCCGGTGGCACCTTTAGAAATACGTTATATGCGGACTACAAAGCCAATCGCCCGCCGATGCCAGAGGACTTGCGCGCGCAAATCGAGCCGCTATTGGCACTGATCTCCGCCATTGGCCTGCCGGTTTTGCGCGTCAAAGGCGTTGAGGCCGACGATGTGATCGCCACGCTGACCACGCAAGCCGTTCAAGCTGGGCAGCGCGTGCAGATATCCACTGGCGATAAAGATATGTGCCAGCTGGTCAGTGATTCGGTGCTGTGGGTGAATTCTATGAATCAGGAACGCCTGGATATTGAGGGCGTCAAGCGCAAACACGGCGTGGCGCCAGATCGTATCACTGATTATTTAGCGCTGATGGGCGATAGCGTAGACAACATTCCAGGCGTGGAAAAATGTGGCCCGAAAACCGCAGTCAAGTGGCTGAGTGAATTTGACACCATGGAAGGCGTGATCGCCAATGCCGATAAAATAACCGGCAAGATTGGCGAATATTTGCGGATTGCGATACCGACATTACCGCTCAGCAAAGTGCTAGCGACAGTAAAAACCGATTGCGAACTGCCGCTGCAAGCGCATGAAATTATCCTTGCCGAACCCGACGTTGAAACGCTCAAAACACTGTATCAGCGCTATGGTTTTCAAACTGCGCTTAAAGAATTGGGCGGTGGCCCAGTAGCCGAGCCTGAAGTAGTGGCCCCCAGTGTAGCCATCGAAAAACACTACACGCTGATCCAAACGCAAGCTCAATTTGATGTGTGGCTAGAACGTTTGCACGCAGCGCCCGAGTTTGCATTTGATACGGAAACTACCGGTATAAATCCGCTAACGGCAGAATTAGTTGGGATCAGCTTTGCGACCGAACCCGGCCTTGCTGCCTACCTGCCAGTGGGCCATCGAAATACGTTAGGTGTACAGCCTGAGCAACTTGAATTGGCGATGGTTTTGTCAGCGCTCAAGCCGCTTTTGGAAGATCCGGCTAAAGGCAAAATTGGCCACCACGGCAAATACGATGCGCATATTTTGCAGCGTTACGGAATTCAATTAGCAGGCTATCAACATGACTCGATGCTGGCATCGTATGTGTTGAACGCAACCGCAACCTTGCACAATATGGATGCGGTCGCGAAACTGTATTTGAACTACAGCACGATTAAATACGAAGCAGTTACGGGTAAAGGCGCCAAGCAGATGTCGTTCGCCGAAGTTGATGTTGCCACCGCATTGGACTACGCCGCTGAAGATGCCGACATCACGCTGCGGTTAAAGCAAACGCTGCTGAAAAAACTGCATGCGCACCCTGAGCAACTCGCAATTTATACGAATATGGAAATGCCGCTTGTTCCCATTTTGGCGGAAATGGAGCGCGTCGGCATTTTGCTTGATGTGCCCGAGTTAAAGCGACAAAGCCAAAGCCTAGGCGAGCTGATGCACAGCTTCAATGCGAAAGCGCACGAATGCGTCGGTCAACCGTTTTCTATCGATTCGACCAAACAGCTCGGGCATATTTTGTATGACGTGCTCAAATTGCCGGTCAAGAAAAAAACCCCAGGTGGCGCGCCGTCCACCGATGAGGATGCGCTCGATGAGCTGCGCGATCTGCACCCGCTGCCTGGTTTGATTTTGGAATATCGCGGGCTTGCCAAGCTGAAAAACACATACACGGACAAGCTGCCTGAGCTAGCTGATGCGAACGGACGCGTCCACACCAGCTATCACCAGGCCGTTGCGGCTACCGGTCGATTATCATCGTCTGACCCAAACTTGCAGAATATTCCGGTGCGCACCGAAGCCGGGCGGCGCATACGCAACGCGTTTATTGCGCCTGATGGCTGGGCTTTAATTTCCGCCGATTACTCGCAAATTGAGCTGCGCATTATGGCGCATTTATCCGACGATCCAGGCTTATTGAGCGCCTTCGCAAATGGTTTAGACGTGCACCGTGCGACCGCCGCTGAGATTTTTTCGATAACGCCAGAAGAGGTCAATTCTGATCAGCGTCGCTCTGCAAAAGCGATTAATTTCGGGCTGATTTACGGCATGTCTGCATTCGGGCTGGCGCGCGATTTGGGCATAGCGCGCGATGTGGCTCGCAGCTATGTTGAGCGTTACTTCCAGCGCTACCCGGGCGTCAAGCGGTATATGGACGACACCCGCAGACTAGCGATGGAGCAAGGTTTTGTCGAAACGCTATTTGGCCGCAGGCTGTACTTGCCCGATCTCAATAATCGCAACTACAACCTGCGCGAAGGCGCGGTACGCCAAGCCATCAACGCGCCGATGCAGGGCACCGCCGCTGACATTATCAAACGCGCCATGCTGGCACTGGCGCCGCAGCTTCAGGGTAAATCCGACGAGATCAGAATGCTGCTGCAAGTACACGATGAGCTGATTTTCGAAGTCAAAACCGAGCGGGTAGGGCACTACAAACCGCTGCTGCAAGCTGCAATGAGCAATGCTGCGCAGCTCAAAGTGCCGCTGGTGGTGGATGTGGGCTCGGGGGCGAATTGGAATGAGGCGCATTAGTTATGAGCTGGCTTTAGCTCGATAAAGCCGGCCAATTTCAAAAATTACCGCGCTTTGGTAAACGTCATGCGGTCAAATTGGATTGCTTCAACACGCTTACCGCGCACTTCAAATTGAACAACTTGACCGGAATTCGGCACAAACTCGACGCGAACCTGATCTTTCGCATCAAAAGCGGCAGCAACAGCGCGCAAGCGGCCCCAAGTTAGCTGCATTTTCCCGGCTTGATCAAGCTTGACTAGCATGCTTCCAAGCAGTGGATGCGTGTAAGTGCCTACATAGGCAGTTCTCGGCAATGAAAGCTGCCACGCGCGCGCCGCAATTTGCGTCTGCTGCGCTGCGACAGAGGCATCTAGGCCTTTGGATTTCTCAAATAGGTCGGCAAATCGACTTGCCGCTTTTGATTCAATGCCCGCTTCTGTTAACAGCATGCCATAGGTGTAGTCAGCAATTAAATTAGTGAGTTTGCCTGCCAGAAAATCTTCGTTGTTCAATACCACCAGTCCAATATTCGCTTCTGGAATAAATGAAAGATGCGCGTGAAAACCAGCGAAGCCGCCAAAGTGATGCAGCATGGTTTTGCCCTTGTATTCACCGACATACCAGCCCCAGGCATAGCCTGCACGCTGGAAATCTTCATAGCCCACGCCGTCGGTTTTGGTTTGTTGGGCATGCGATTTTGCAATAGCAGATTGCAGCGCTGTTTGTTGGGCTGCGTTAACGCCATTGCCAAGTTGGGCGATCAAGAACCGCGCTAAATCGGGCGCGCTGGACACCATTCCGCCTGCGGCTTGCATGGTAGCGTCGGTTTTTTCCAGATATAGCGGTTGGTTTCGCTTTGCGCTCATTACGGAATAAGGCTTTGCGATTTGCCATCCATCGGCCCTCGCTTGACTGATATACGCCGAGCTGTGGCGCATCTCTAGCGGTTTGAATATGTTTTGCTGAAGTTGTGTTTGCCAAGGTTTTTTGACTTTGCGGTCGAGCCACACGCTGAAAATGTTGTAGCCCACGTTGCTGTAGTTAAACTGCCCGTGCGCGCTATCAACATCAGGATAGGACTGCGCTACGAGCAGCGCCCTTGATTGAGCGGTGTGAATGCCACTGAATGCGCTCGCCCATACCAGTGGCTGATTGTCGATGCCGCTGGTATGCGTTAGCAGATCACGCACGGTAATGGCATTGGCGTCAAAACCGCTAAAACGGGCTTTCGGAAACAGTGTTGTCAGTGACGCGCGAGTATCAAGCTGGTGATCATGCTCAAGCACCAGCGTATTGAGTGCGAAAAATGGTTTGGTGGCTGAAGCAATGTAAAAGACGGTATCTGGCACAACTCGGGTTTTGTTCTGAATATCTGCATAGCCAAAATAGCCTTGATAGATTATTTTTCCGCCCCTAATCACGGCAATTGCAGTGCCTGTTTGGTGCGAAGTTCGATCTTTGGTTTGCTGTACGAGCCGCGCTAAATCAGTGAAATCAACACTTGGGTCTGCGCTCGCCGCATGGCTCAACGGGTAGGTTATTAGCAATAGGCTAATCAGTAATGTTCGCATGATTTTTTCCTTGGGGAAACTCTGTCAATAAACCAAGCCTATCGGCATCAAGCGATCAATTCTTGAACGATTGCAACCCTTATCGCTCGCAGCTCAGGTTGCTGCGAATAGCTCAAGGCAGCGGCGCGGGGTTTGCCCAAAGCTGCGCCTGCAAGCGCGGCTCAGATGGCTTTGATCGGCATATCCGCATTCCGCAGCTATCTCAGCTAACGTGCGCTTATTTTGACTCAGTAGCTGCGTTGCCGCGCTGAGCCGCAACGCATTCGCGTAGTCAATCACCGAGCAGCGAAAGAAGCGCCGAAACATGCGCGCCAAATACACTGGATGCACACCGGCGCCGCCTGCCAGTTGGCGCAGGCAGGTGGGCTGAATTGCGCTGCCTTGCAGTTGCATGCGAACCTGATTTAGCCACGCAGGTGGCGAGCTGCGATTGGGCTGGCCAAGCTCACTCGCCGCAGCGACAACGTCGATCAATCGCGCCGCAAGCTCAGCTTGATCAACCGGCTTTTTCGCCGCCAGCCACAGCCTTATCGCGTGCTGGCTCAGTGGGCCACCATGGAACCAACGCCATTGACCGACAATGGCAGCAGAGCGCTCAGCCATTAACCATTCCGGCAATTCAATCGATAGTGTACGTGCACCGTTAGGACCGACTTTATTTTGATGCACCACATGCCCAGGTTTAATCACCAAGCTGCCAGCTGCGGCAAATTGCTCATTTTGGTTAACCCGTTCCAACAGCTGCCCTGCAATGACAATACTGATTCGCGAGCGTTGGTCGGCATGCGCTGGCATCAACGTACCCGCAGCATATTGCTTGCAATTAAAGATCATTTCATCATTTCTCACTTTGCGCACCTGCAAGGTTTGCTTCTAAATCAATCGCCGCCCGCACCGCCGCCTTGACCCAGTCAAAGCCGATATGCTCTTGCTCTAACCGCACGCCTTGACCTAATCGATTATCGCGCAGCAGGTTGTACAGCCCAGTTTCTTCGGCGTTGAGTCGGCTTAAATTGCCTTTGGATTGGTTAGCTTCAAACCCCCAGACGCTTTTGTGCTGCACTAGCGTTGCGTGGTCCATCAGCAGTGAATTCACTTGCGGAAAATAATGGCGCAGCTGGTGCAAAATGGCAAAACCGTGGGTATCTAGATCGCCCCAGTAGTGCAAGCTGCAGGTGTGCAGCCACCGCGCCTTCGCCAGCGCTTCCCAGCCATAACCTGCGCCAAACACCACTAGCGCGTTGGCAACATCAGGAAAAGTTAGAAAATTAATTTCATTTTCCGTGATGAAAACGTGCTTAATTGAAGTGACATATTGGCCCCAATCAAGCAGGGCGAAGTTTTCGGCATCAAGTTTAAAATCGACGCGTACGGTGCCTTTTATCAGCGAAAATCGCCCATCAAGCGCGCGAAACCGAATACGCGTGGGGCGCTCTAAAAATCCAAACCGCGTGGCGAAAGTTTCGCCCGACTCGACCGGGCCTGGCCTGTCTGACGCACCTAATGCCAACTCAAACAGTGCAGTTAGCGCGCCGCGATGGTTTTCAATAAATTTGCTGTGCACGCCCGGTATGTCAACTTGGCGCAGATAAATTTTTGGCATCGGATTTGCTGCGCGCCACTGCACAACAGCGAGCAGCTTTGGCCATTTCAGTGCTAGTGCAATCGCGCCGGCCGGGTTCGCCAATATCCACGGCATCAGCACGGGCAGCGCGGCGCTCGTTTGGTTGATGACTTGCTGCAAGTGCGCTGCATCTTTTTGCTTGTTGATCAGCAGCACGGATGCGGAAAAATCATCTAACCAGATCGCCTGCGGAATGCGCTGCAAACCCAATACCCGATGCTGAGTTTCGCGCCATTCAATGCGAAGCGCGCTGATCGATTGCAGCTGTGCAATCCAGGCGCGCACCTGCTCGAATTGGTCGCTGAGTTCTTGGCTGCTGGGTACGCTGAGTTTCAAGCGGATCGGTAGTGCTGGAATAGGCTCTGCCGAAAACGCCGCACGCGCTAAAATGCCGCGATCCCACAGTCGCAATACTTGCGAGCCTATGTCAGCGGGCGTAGTCCAGTTCATGTGGGGCCAATCATGACGAGTAGATCCTAGGTTGGTGGGTTTGATGCAAGCGGGTAAACGGCTATTAAAATAGCTTAACAGCCGTTGCAAACCTATCGGAAGTGATCGCTCAGCATGATCGCAGCGACGCACCCGACGCGCAGATTCAAGCCGTCGACGCTATCCGCTATAGACAAAATAAGCCTTGCCATTTTTCGGGCTGACGAGCAATGCCCCGACTGCGTTTATCGCGTAAAACGTGCCCGGCGTTGAAATAACGAGATTGATCTCATCGGTGAGCTGATTGGGAAGCGCAATGCCATGGCCATAGCGCCCCAAATAGTTGGTGATGCTGAGTTTGCCGGGTTCGGGGCAGGTTTCTGTGCCGCAGAGCCAGGGCTCGTTTGCAATCGGAGTTTCGCGCCAGCTGTGGTAGCTGCTGCGAATCTTTGATCCGCCGGGCGATTGCACAGCTTCTGTCCGCGTTATTAAAAACTGGGGGCCAATTGATGTGAGTTGGGCTGAAAATTCACTCGGCAACTGGTAAATAATCAACCCCGATTCATTGCCGCCTGGGCCCATTCCCCAAGCTTTTTCTTGCGCATACAAAATCGCTGAAACGCCCCAGCTTGGCGGAATAAATCTTAGGCGGTGTTTTGTTGTCCATGCCTGCAAGAGCAGCGCCAGAGTGGTGATGAGCAGCGTGTTGGCAAGAAACCATAAAAAGATGCGCTTTTGCCTTGGCGGTTTGTCGAGCGTTTTTGAGGCGGCTTTCATAGCGGTATACGTGTCAATTGGGCGGCAAATGAATTGTTTTTGGCAATCCTTGCGACTGAATTTCAAGCCAATTTATGGTTTGTAGGGGTGATGCGACGACCACGTTGGTATACAAGATATTTTACCTGCTACTTAGGCGCTGCAAGGCGTCAGAAAGACTCATCGCGGTGATAAATTCGTTGATCGCAAAAACGCGCTCGCCAGGATAAATCAGCCAAAGCGCGTCAAGCTGTAAGTCAGCATTGGCAATATGCATCGATTTACTTGCGCTCGGGCTGTCGCTGTGTTTAATCTCGACACCGATGCGCTTACCTTGATGGAAAAGCAGCAAATCTAGCTCAGCGCCGCCTTGTGTTCCCCAAAAGTACGCCTGCCGAGGATCAGCAACGTTTAACAGCTGCTCGATGACAAAGCCCTCAAAACTTGCGCCAACTTTTGGATGCCGCTGTAACTCGTACGTGCTTTGGATATTGAGCAAACTGTGGGCTATGCCAGAGTCACGAATATAAAACTTCGGTGACTTTATTTGGCGTTTTGCGAGATTTTCAAACCAAGGCTGTAACTGGCGCACGACTAGCGCGCCAGTCAGCACATCAAGATAATGCCGTGCCGTTGTTTGTGCGATACCTAATGACCTTGCCAGTTCACTGGCATTAAAAATTTGCCCATGATGATGCGCAAGCATCGCGAACGCGCGTGAAATGGCGGCAGGTGCAATGTTGACGCCGAGTTGGCGCAGATCAGTTTCAAAAAAGGTGCGGATGTAGTTTTGCCGCCAGAAGTGCGAATCGTTATCGCTTGCAGACAAAAACGCGCGCGGATAGCCGCCGCGCTGCCAAAGCCAAGCAAGCTGTTTGACGCCCACATCGGCAATCGAAAAGCCGCCCATTTCAACAAACTCGACCCTTCCTGCAAGCGATTCTGACGAACCACGCAGTAAATCAGGCGATGCGCTTCCTAACAGTAGAAACTTGGTTGTGTTGTGTGGCCGGTCCAGCAACACACGCAGTAGCGGCAAAAGCTCAAGCTTGCGTTGAAATTCATCAATAATTACTAGTCCGTCTAGCGCACTCAATACGAGCCTAGGATTTGCCAACTCAGCCAAATCTAATGGGTCTTCTAGATCAAAGCTGCGCACCGGCAAAGCTACATTTGCCGCAAAATCACGCGCCAAGGTCGTCTTGCCGCATTGGCGTGGCCCGAGCAACACAACGCAGTTGCTGCGGTTGAAGGCGGCATTGAGGTCGCTTTTAAGCTCAATTCTGAGGATAGGCATCCGTGTATTTTCAGCTATAAAAGCTGAATTTACAAGAATAAAGTTAGTTTGGCAGCTTATGCGAGCGGCTAGCGTATTCAATGGAATGCAGCGAGTTATTTATTTCTTGGAACTTTGTAAGGGGCTTTGTGGACGGATGAGTCCACCCAACTGAGTAAGGAGAATTTATGCGCTATTTAAACAAGCAATTCGTCGTCGCTGCACTATCGGCAGCATTCGCAAATGTGCATGCAAGCGATGTTAGTCAGTTCAATGACTTACGAAAGTCCGCACTCGCCAAAATGCCAGCCAGCGAATTGATTGTTTTCAAAGCCACAACGCCCAAACCGAAGCATGTTGTGCACGTTTTTACTGACGTTGATTGTGGCTATTGCCGACGTTTCCATCAAAACATTGCCCAGTACAGCGCACTCGGCATTGAAGTGCGTTATTTGTGGTATCCGCTTGCTGGTATTGATGGCGAATCAGCCCGCAAAGCTAAAGCGCTGTGGTGTGAAGTGGACCGCCCACAAGCCATGAACGCCGCAATGGCCGGAGTTGACCCGGGCGCCAAACAGTGCGCTAACCCGATTGCTAAGCAATACGAACTTGCACAGGCATTTGGCGTGCAGGGCACTCCCAATGCCATTGCTGCGGATGGGTCGATGCTTAATATCGAAGCGCCAGCGGAGTTTTTGCAGGCTTTGGATCGTTTGGCAGTGAGGTAGCTGCTGGTACGGCGATCTCATCGGGGCGATGTCACTACACGAGGGCCGCGTAACCTAACGCAAACCTAGCGCGTTGCCGCGCTCGCACCCTGCGGATTCGGCAATGTTGAATCCGCTACACTTAGCCATGCGTTTCTTCTTCCCCAATATCCAACCTGATCGAGGTTTGCCGCCCAGCCGTGGCCGGGCGCGCTTGCGGCCTGAGTTGATTTGGATTGGCCTTATGGCGCTGACCTTCGCGCTGTTGTTCCAGGGCAATCGCGGGCTTTGGGGGCCTGATGAAGGCCGCTTTAGCAATGTGGCGCTGCAAATGCTAGACAGTGGTGATTGGCTAACGCCGCATCGACACCCTGAGCATGTCGACATCAGCAAGTTGCCGATAACTTATTGGGCTGTAGCAAGCAGCGTATCGATATTCGGCAAAACCGAGTGGGCGCTCAGGCTGCCTAGCGCATTGGCATTCGTTGGCACGGTGCTGCTGACCTATTTGCTTTCGCGCAGGCTGTTGACGCGCCGCCCGTGGCTGCCAGCGGTGCTGTATTTAACGAATATGGTGCCGTTTTTCGCGGCCAATTTGCTTACCGCGGACTCGCTCATGTGTTTGTTTCAAACGCTCAGCGTATACGCCTATGTGTTGATGTGGCAGAGCGAAAGTCCGCATATTGCTAGGCGCTTTCGCTGCCTCATGTGGGCCGGCTTGGCGTTGGCGTTTTTGACCAAAGGCGTTCCGGCCTTGCTGCCGTTATTTGCGCTGCTGGTGTATCGGCGCGTGTCTGGCTTGCGATTTCCAGTGTCCATGATTGGTTACGACGGCCCGCTGTTGTTTTTGCTAATCACGCTGCCATGGTTTTTGTTTTTGGCGTGGACGAACGATGTGCCGCTCGCGCTGCTTTGGGGCAGCTATACCAAGCTGACGCCTGAAATAAATAGTGGAAGCTGGTTCACCGCACTTCGAGTCTATGCACCAGTGCTTTTTAGTTTTTTACTGCCATGGGGTTTGCTTGCTAGCTTGCTTGCGCTCACGCAATATCGCGCGGGAGTTGTCGCCTATTTGCAGCGGCTAAAGTGGGAGCGGTTTCGACAAATTCATCAAGAAAGCGTATTTCTACTAAGCTGGATTTTGATTCCGCTTTTGGTGCTGCTGCTATTTCGAGCCAAGCTTTGGCTTTATGCGCTGCCGATATTGGTGCCGGTTTCGATAGCGCTTGGGCGAGCATTGCAGCAGGTCAAACTAAAAACGTGGATGGCACTGCTTTTGGCAGTTTGGCTGCTGCTATTGCTTGGCGTTAAAGGCTATGCGCCGAAATACAATCAAAATCGTGACGCGCGCGAGCTTGCATCGGCTTTACAGGTTGCTTTAAAGCACGCGAACGTTGCGCCCGAATCGGATATCTATTTCTTCGATCAACAACCGGTTTACGGGCTTAAGTTCTATCTAAATCGCAACTTGAAGCGCGTCAGCGCTAAGCCCGCGATGGAATCTACCGACGATGTTGCGCTTGCCGATATTTCAGCGCCGGCGGCTAGGCAAGCGATATGGTTAGTTGAAAGCGCTCGTTTGCCAGAGTTTACTAGCCTCACACAGGCCGGCGGATTAGGAATAGTTGAGATTTCGAAAACACAGGAATATCGCGTGTTGCGGGTCGATAACTAATCGAGGTCACGCATGCATTTCCTGCGATTGAATCGAGCAGGCTAAACAAGCACTACTCGAATCAAATGCAATTTCGCTATTGCGCGCTAAATACTCGCGAAACAAGGCCGATCATCAGTAAAGCCATCAAAAACAATCCAAATGCGTTCAGCGTCGGAATTTGCGTTACGAAATCATCGTTATCAATCGTGCCGACACCCGTCGCTGGGTTCAGCGTTACAACTGGAGCGCTTGGAACTTGCCCGCTTAGTACAACATTAAAGGTTTCTGGCGCCTCTATGTCAGCGTCTGCCACGATTCGAACCCCGATGGTTTTGCTGGTTTCTCCGGGTAGGAACGTCAGCGTGCCAGCGCTGCTCAGATAGTCTGATGCTGCCAGTGCACTGCCATCTTGCGTAGCAAACTGCACGGTGACTGGCAATGCATTCGTGCCACTTAAGCTGACCACAAAATTGAACAGGCCAAGCGCTTCCACGCCGCGAACGCTAGTAATTGAAAGCGTCACGCCATCGTCGTTTTGAATGGTGCCGGTAGCTACGCTGGTGCCCAGAGTGGCGCCGCTGGCTGCGCTCAGGGTTAGGCTGAAAGTTTCATCGGTTTCAAGCAGTGTGTCGCCCAAAATCGGCACGTTAATCACTTGGCTAAGTTGACCTGGGGCAAAGGTGACTACTCCGCTGCTGGCGGTAAAATCACTCGCCATAGCGGTGCCTGGGCTGGAAGCAAAGTTTGCCGTAATTGCGGTTGCACTTGGCGCGCTCAGGCTGGCGGTAAAGGCCAAATTGCTGGTGCCTGCATTCCCTTCAAGGCGCTGTGCATTGGCGATGCTGAGCGTGGTGCTGTCATCATTGCGAATTGTGCCGGTGCCGCTAGCAGCAAGCGTTATTGAACCCGCGACAATGCCGGCCGGTAGCGTCAAACCCGTCAGGTTCACCGCAAACGACTCGTCTGACTCGACGGTTATATCGCCGGCAATATTGAGGTTGAAATTTTGCGCAGCTGTGCTAAGAGCAGCGAAGCTAACGGCACTATTGGCAGCTTGATAATCGCTATTGGCGATGGTGGCAGTACCATCGGCGGTTGCTGCATTTAAACTCACAACGCCTTGTACCGGCGCGCTTAGCGAAATCGCAAACGGCATAACCGAAGTGCCGGCATTTCCTTCGAGCTGACTGGGCGCGCTGATCGTGATGGCAGCACTGTCATCATTATTCAATGAGCCAAATATTGCCGTAGGCGATAGGCTTACCGACGATAGGATCAAGGCGGGTGCAGTCAGTTCACTCAACGCTAGCGAAAAGCGCTCGTTGGGCTCGACAACAAGCTCGCCCACGCTGGCGACCGAAAAAGCTGCGCTAGTGACGCCGCTGGCAAAGCTCAGAACCTGATTGATGCTGGCGTAATCACCCGGGGCCAGTGCGCTGTCGTCACCACTTACAACGCGTGCGGTGACCGCGCCTTGTACCGGCCGACTCAAGCTGGCAGTAAAATTCAGCGTGCCAGCGGCATTACCCTCGGCCTGCGTAATCGGTGCAACGCTGAGTACCGCTTGATCGTCGTTGTTGATTTGCCCGAGCGCCTGATCGGTGACAATCGTGCCCGGGCTGCCTCCGGCAAGCGTGATCGCCACGGTGAATGTCTCTTGGGACTCGACCGCCAAATCGCCGTTGACCGCGACCCTAGCAGAGCCTGTGGTCGCGCCAATGGGAATCGTGACGCTGCCTGCCGCAACCGCAACAAAATCAGTGCCCGAGGTTGCTGTGCCTGCGATGCCGGTGCTGTAGTTCAAGGTGATCGCTGCGGGCGCGGCGGCGCTTAACGTGATAGGAAAGCCAAAATTGACGGTGCCCGCATCGCCTTCGACAAGCGCGACATTATTAATCGCAATGTTTTGCGAATATGCCGTTATTGGCGCTAGCAGACCAAACATGGCTACACGAAGACCAGCATTTAAGTATTTTGCGAACATGTTAATCCTAGAAGTGAAGGTGCTGGGAGTTAAATTGCTGGGAGTTACAGCTGACGGCATTATCGCAGTTCCGCCGACTCAAATACAAAGCCATCCGCAGTTCTTGTAGCTCTCCAACTCAGCGTGGGCTCCGCTGTGGGCGTTTGCCAATTGCTTAAGCGCCATACCTTGAGTTTGCTTCTCGTTGCCAGCGCATATTGCAGCTCGCCATCCAGCACGCGCGCATACACGCGCAGCACTTCGCCGCTTTGATCTTGCAGGCTGAAAACTGACACCGCCGTGGTATTAAGCGCGCCCCGTAAGCTGCTGCTTGGGAAGGTAAAGCTGCCACTTGCGGCATTGACGGTAGCGTCTTCAAAGCCGTTCGCAAACAAGAAGTCCAGCACGTTGGTGTCTGTCGCGCTCAAGTTGGCTGGCGTGGTTGCCACCACCGTACCATCGTTAGGAAGCTGCACAGTTGCGGTGTTGACGATGCTCGCCGGGCTGCCGTTGACTCCACCGCTGAGGGTGTAAACCAGTTGGCTGTTTGCCGGCAGATTAGGGTAGAGCTGGCTGATGGAACCTACGCCGCCAGCTGCCGGGCAGAACGCACCGCCGGAGCTAACGCAGGTCCACGCGACATTATCCAAGCTGGCGGGTACGGCATCGACCAATCGAACTTGCGGGGCGGCATCAACACCGTTGTTGCGCACCGTGATGGTGTAGACCAGCAAGTCATTCGGCCGATAGCTGTTAATGCCATCGGTTTTTGTGACGCTCAAATCGCTGCTTGCAAACACCAAGGTGCTGACATTGGCGGTCGTGTTGCTTGCTACAAAATCGCTATTGCTCGGTGCAAAGCTAGCGCTGATGGCTTTAGCGCCGACCGTGGTAAAGCTTATGGCGCAGCTGGTCGCAGCACTTGGGACTGTGATCTGACAGTTTTGCGCGCCGCTTTGCACGGTTAAGGTGCCTGTTGGATTGCCTGCGCCAGGTGCCGTCACTGCCAATGTGAAACTGTAGCTTGCAGGCTGATTTAGCGCGATGGTGGCAGGGCCGGTCAAGCTCAGCGTGGTGCTGGCGGCATTGACTTGGTGCGCCGTTGTGATCGTGCTGGCACCGAATGCGGTGCTGGCCGGTACGTACATTGCGCTCAAGGTTTTGCTGCCGGCCGTGGTGCTGGTCAAGTTGCACGCGCCAGTACTGTTTGGCGCGTTGGCTGCTGCGAGCGTGATTGAGCAAGTTGCCGAACCATCGCTGACATTGACCGTGCCGAGCGGTGAAGTGCTCTGCGCGGCGACTTGTACGTTGACGGCGTAGCTTTGCCCCACTACCGACGGATCCGGTAGGTCGCTAACAATGCTTGTCGTGCTCGGCTGTTGATCGTCTTCAAGTATTGTGCCGGTCGCACTCAGGCTATTGGGTGTGGCATTGACCGGCGCTGTTAGATTGAGGCTGAAGTTCTCGGCGCCTTCAAACACCGGATCGCCATTGATCAGCACCGGAATGCTCACACTGGTTTGCCCGGCTTGGATGGTGACTGAGCCTGATGCAAGCGTGACATAGTCATTGTTGGCGGCGGTTGCCGTGCCATCTGCGGTGGCTCGGCTGAAGCTGACATCACGGCCTGATGCTGGCGTTAGCGAAACGACAAAGTTCATTGTGCTGGTGCCAGCATTGCCTTCGGTCAGGCTGACGTTGGCGATCGACAGCACCGGTAACGCGTCATCATCTTGAATCGTACCGGTGGCAGCAGCGCCGAGCGTTACCGAGCCGGTAGCGACTACATTTGATAGCGTCAAACTAAACTGCTCGTCATCCTCATCCAAAGCATCGTTGCCCAGCACGACATTGACGGTTTGCGCGGTGGTGCTGTTGGCTGGGAAGGTGACCGTGACCGAAGTAATCGCAGTGAAATCCGCAGCCGTCGCAGTGCCGACTACGGTGTTGACCGTCACGGTTACACCCGAAGCCACTGGATTGCTCAAGGTCACGGTAAATGGCATTGGTGAGGTAGCTTCCGATTGACTGACGCTTGCTGGCGCAAAACTGACCGTCGCAGAATCGTTGTCACTCAGCGCTACGCTGATGGCGGGAACGCTAAAGCCACTGTAATTGCCATCTGTACTGGTGACTAGTGAAGTGATCGAGCCGGTGTGCGCGCCTTCGACTACATTGTCATCCAACGCTGTCACCGTCACGGTTTGCGGCACATTCCAATTGACGCTAGTAAAGGTTAACGACGTCGGCATTGGGGTTGCTTGGGTGCCGCTCAGCGCAATCAATACATCGGCGCTGGGCTGGGCGGATAACACCACGGTATAGCTGTCAGTCGCGCCGGCTTCGGTTGCGGTGGTGGTGCCGCCCGATTGCGCAATCACTACGCCAGGGGCGTCGTTGTCGGTGATGTTGGCGATGACATTCGCTACCGCAAAGGCATTGTAGTTAGTATCCGCACTAGTGACAGTGTGGCTAATCGTGCCGGTGTGATTGCCTTCAATGGCGGCATCGTTGATCGCCGTCACCGTAACGGTTTGCGCGATATTCCAGTCGGCTGTTGTGAACACTATAGGGTTAGTCGCAACCATTACTTGCGTGCTGGGGTTGAGTGCAATGCTGACGTTGCCGGTCGGCTGACTGGTTAGAACGAGCGTGTAGGTATCGCTCGCACCGCCTTCTGTAACATCGGTAGTGCCGCTCGATTGCGTCAAAACAACGCCGGCGCTATCGTCATTGGTGATCGTGCCGAGGCCGCTGCTGTCGGTGGCGCTGGTGGCGCCTGATATGTTGGTAATCGCGCCTAAATTCAGCCCGTAGTTTTCACTGGCTTCGACACTGAAATCGCCGAGCACCGGCACAGCAATGGTTTGCGTTAGCGCACCGCCTACGGCAAAGCTCAGCGTGCTTGCGGTGGTGCTGAAGTCACTGCCCGCGCTCGCCGTTCCGCTGGCGGTGCTGTAGGGCACCGAGAAGGCGGTGGTGTTGTTGCTGCGGGTAACCGTGAACGTCGCATTCGACGAGCCGCTATTGCCTTCGATAATTGCGACGTCGTCGATGCTGATGCTGGCGGTAGTTAGCCCACTAAACACCGCCACCTGCTCCACAATGCCAGCACTACCACTATAAATGCCACCGGCCGTGCGGCCACGCGCGCGCAGCTGGCCGCTGGCGGGCAGGCTTAAGCCGCTCAACTGCCAGTTCGCCGTACTACCGACACGGGTTGCGGTGCCGCCAAGCGGGGTGTAGTTCGCACCGCCATTGGTGCTGAGCTCAAACGTTGTTTGACTCATATCTGGCGCACTGCCGCCGCGCGTCCACAGCACTTGCGTGGCATTGGTTGCACTTAAGCTTTGCGTCGCCGGGTCATTCAACAGCCGCGCGAAACGGTTGCGCGTCGAACCGCCGACATTAGTGAAGTCGCCCCCGAGCAGAATCTGGCCGTCCGCCTGCAGCGCGATGCTGCGGACACTACCGTTCGCATTCGGATCAAAGCCCGCATCCAGGGTGCCGTTCGCCGCCACCCGCGCGATGCGATTGCGCGCGGTTCCGCCGACGGTGGTGAATTGGCCGCCGAGCAAAATCTGGCCGTCCGCCTGCACCGCGATACTGGAGACAACACTGTTCGCACCCGGATCAAAGTCCGCATCCAGCGTGCCGTTCGCCGCGACCCGCGCGATGCCATTGCGCGGCAATCCGCCGACGTCGGTGAATTGGCCGCCGAGCAAAATCTTGCCGTCCGCCTGCACAGCGATACTGAAGACAACACCGTTCGCACCCGGATCAAAGTCCGCATCCAGCGTGCCGTTCGCTGCCACCCGCGCGATGCGATTGCGCGGCGTTCCGCCGACGGTGGTGAATTGGCCGCCGAGCAAAATCTTGCCGTCCGCCTGCACAGCGATGCTGAAGACAGCGCCGTTCATTATCGGATCAAAGCCCGCATCCAGCGTGCCGTTCGCCGCGACCCGGGCAATGCGAATGCGCGTCAATCCGCCGACGGTGGCGAACTGGCCGCCGAACAGAATCTGGCCGTCCGCCTGCACCGCGATGCTGACGACAGCACCGTTCGCGTTCGGATTAAAGCCCGCATCCAGCGTGCCGCTCGCTGCCACCCGCGCGATGTTATTGCGCGGCGATCCAGCGATGGTGGTGAAATTACCGCCGAGTAGAATCTGGCCGTCCGCCTGCAGCGCGATGCTGATGACATCGCCGTTCGCATTCGGATTAAAGCCCGCATCTAGCGTGCCATCGGCGTTCAGCCGCGCGATGTTGTTGCGGGCTTGGCCGAGCACCGAGCTGAATCTACCCGCGATAATCGTCTTGCCATCGGGCTGTACCGCGCTGGCGAAGACACCGTTGCCGACGACATTGAGGTTTAGCGGGTCGACATCGCCCGGCACCGGCACCCGATAGGTGTAGAGCGTATTCGCTGCATTGCTGCCGGCGGGGGTGCTGACGTCCACACTCACCGCACCCGCCGCGCGCGCACCGGTGACGGCGGTGATGCTGGTGTCATCTACGACATTGACCGCCGTGGCCGGCACGCCACCGATGGTGACCGCAGTCGCACCGGTAAAGCCGGTGCCGGTGATGGTGACAATGGTGCCACCGGGGGTAATGCCGGTGTTGGGGTTAATGGCGGTGACGGTGGGTGGCACGGCGACGCTAAACACCGCCACCTGCTCCACAATGCCAGCACTGCCGTTGTATTGGCCCCCTGCCGTGCGGCCGCGTGCGCGCAGCTGGCCGCTGGCGGGTAGGCTTAAGCCGCTCAACTGCCAGTTCGCCGTGCTACCGACGCGGGTTGCGGTGCCGCCCAGCGTCGTGTAGCTGACGCCGCCGTTGGTGCTGAGCTCAAAGGTTGTTTGACTCACATCCGGCGCACTGCCGCCGCGCGTCCACAGCACTTGGGTGGCATTGGTTGCAGTTAAGGCTTGCGTCGCCGGGTCATTCAGCAGCCGCGCGAAGAGGTTCCGCGTTGATCCGCCGACGGTGGTGAAATCGCCGCCGAGCAGAATCTGGCCGTCCGCCTGCAGCGCGATGCTGCGGACAAAACCGTTCGCATTCGGATCAAAGCCTGCATCCAGCGTGCTGTTCGCAGCCACTCGCGCGATGCCATTGCGGGTGGATCCGCCGACGGTGGTGAAAAAACCGCCAAGCAGAATCTGGCCGTCCGCCTGCACCGCGATGCTTAAGATCGGATCGTTCGCATTCGGATTAAAGCCCTCGTCCGGCGTGCCGTTCGCCGCCACCCGCGCGATCTTACTGAGCGGCAATCCGCCGACGCTTGTGAAAAAACCGCCGAGCAGAATCTGGCCGTCCGACTGCACCGCGATGCTAAATACTGGATCGTTCGCATCCGGATCAAAGCCCGCATCCAGCGCACCGTTCGCCGCCACCCGCGCGATGCGATTGCGCGGCGTTCCGCCGACGCTTCTGAAAAAACCGCCGAGCAGAATCTGGCCGTCCGCCTGCACCGCGATGCTGACGACAGTACTGTTCGCGTTCGGATTAAAGCCCGCATCCAGCGTGCCGTTCGCTGCCACCCGCGCGACGCGATTGCGCGTCGATCCAGCGATGGTAGTGAAATCACCGCCGAGCAGAATCTGGCCGTCCGCCTGCAGCGCGATGCTGGCGACATCGCCGTTCGCATCCGGATTAAAGCCTGCATCTAGCGTGCCATCGGCGTTCAGCCGGGCGATATTGTTGCGCGTTTGGCCAAGCACCGAGCTGAAGCTGCCCCCGATAATCGTCTTGCCATCGGGCTGTACCGCACTGGCAATGACACCGCTGCCGACGATACTGAGATTGAGCGTATCGACATCGCCCGGCACCGGCACCCGATAGGTGTAGAGCGTATTCGCGGCATTGGTGCCGCTCGGAGTGGTGACGTCCACACTTACCGCACCCGCTGCGCGTGCGCCGGTGACGGCGGTGATGCTGGTGTCATCTACGACATTGACCGCCGTGGCCGGCACGCCACCGATGGTGACCGCAGTCGCACCGGTAAAGCCGGTGCCAGTAATCGTGACCGCAGTGCCGCCCAGCGTGCTGCCCGTGTTCGGACTAATCGCGGTGACGGTGGGTGGCAATGCGCCAATGCGCGTCAGCACCACATCGTTACCGGTGCCGCCGACATAGCTGATGGTCAGTGGTACGCCGTTAAACGTCACCGTGGCGCCTTCCGCCAGTCCAGCGAAGGTTCCGGTGATTGCATCGGCGCCATCGTTATCAATCAAAACAAAGCTGTTGCCAGAAGCTGGCACAAAACTGCCAAGCGTGCTCAAGGTGGCTCCGGTGACATTCACCGTGCCGATCACGGCAACTTGGTCGTACTGGGTAACAACCGTGGTGCCAGTGATTTCGGCGGCCAAGGTGGAACCGGCTTGAAGCACCAAATTCGCGGTGCCGAGCCGACCGGGCGCGGCGGCACCTGGGGCCAAGGTGCCGCCGCTGGCCACGGTCGTTGCTCCACTGAGTGTGCTGCTGCCGCTTAAGGTGGCGCCGTTCGCCACGCTCACCGCGCCCGTGCCGGTTAGCGCGGCATTGACTTGCAGCTGGCCGGCTGCCACCGCTGTCGGCCCGGCGTAGTTGTTGCTGCCGCTCAGAATCAGGGTGCCGGGGCCGCTCTTGGTCAGGCCACCGCTGACCAGCGCATCGCTGCCGCCGCCCAAGGTGTTGACGAGGGTCACGGTTTGTCCGGTGGTCACCGTCCAATTCAGTGGACCGGCTAAGAACGCGGCTGTACCGATGCCGAGGCCGCCTCCGGCACTTGGACCCGCAGCACCGCCCGACACCACACCACCGGCGACACCGCCATCGGTGATCGCCAAGCTCGCGCCTTGCCGCACAAATACCGCGCCGCCGAGACCAGCTCCGCCGCCGCCGCCTTGGTAACTACTCGCGCCAACGCCACCGCCAAAACCGGCCGCACCAACGGGCGATCCCGCGCCGCCACCGCCGCCGCCGCCGAAACCACCCGCGCCGCCATCGCCCGCACCGGTGCCACCGGCTCCACCGCCGTAACCGCCATTGCCGCCCACTTGCGCACTGTTGCCACCGCCTGCGCCGCCGCCGCCGCCGAAGGCACCGTTGCCGCCCTTGCCACTACCGCCGGGAGCACCAGTGGTTGTCGCTGCTTCGCCACCGGGGCCACCGCCGCCGCCATTCTGATTGGCGGCCGAGCCGCCGCCACCGCCGCCGTTGCTGCCGCCGGCACCAAAGCCCGTGCCAGAGCCCGCGCCCCCACTACTGCCGCCGCCCCATAGGCCGGCACTGCCCGCGCCGCCGGTCGCAAGACCGCCGTTCGCGCCAAGGCCAAAGCCACCACCACCGCCGCCGTCAAAGAACCCGCCATTGCCGCCAGCACCGCCCATACCGCCACCGCCGCCGCTCCCACCCTCTGCGACGCTCGAAGTGATAATGCCGCCGGCTCCGCCGATCGCTCGATTGTTCGAAAAGGTGACGCCGCTCAGGCTGAGGGCACCTTCGTTGACAAAGATCGCGCCGCCAAGGCCAGCACCGCCGCCGCCGCCGCTCCAGCCACCCGAAATACTTGACCCTGTACCGCCAGCGCCGCCGAGTGCATTGCCGTTTTGCAGGGTCAGGTTGGAAATCGCCCAGCTGGCCGATGGCGTTGCCGCGAGCCCGGTGGTGTCAGTCCCACGCACGCCGGCGAAGAAAATACGATCACCGGTGGAATTCGACGACGAGCCGCCGTCGATCACGATTGCCCCCTGGCCGCCATTCGCGCCGTCGATGCTGATGCCGTTGGGGTTGCGCAGGATCGGCAGTGCGCCGAGCAAGTTAATGGTTCCGCCTCCGGCGATATTGAAGGTCACTGCGGCTGCGCTGCCCAGGGCGTTGGCCGAGTTCAACACCGCGCGCAAGCTGCCGACCGGCGGCGAAGCGAGGTTGTCGCTCAGCGTGGTGACCACAAGGCCAGGCGCCACGCACGTATTGGTGACGCCCGGGGACGGTGTTGCCTGGACGTAGGTCGAAGTATTGCGCGCGCCGCCGGTGCCGTTGCCGCAACGCTGATTCGATTGGCTGTCGGGGAGCGCGTTTGCGCTTTCGTTGACCTGCGGTTGTCCAACATTCAGCAGCGTCAATAGCGCGGCGTCGTCGGCATCGTTGGTGTCGTACACGATGGCGTCTTGGAGATTCGTGGTCGTTAACGCCGTGTTGGCTGGAAACGCCGTCGCGTCGCCGAAGTACAAGGCCGCAGCGTCTTGTCCGTTTTGGATGAGGTCGGTATTCGGG
Organism: Rhodanobacteraceae bacterium; assembly: GCA_031422315.1. Taxonomy (GTDB): domain Bacteria; phylum Pseudomonadota; class Gammaproteobacteria; order Xanthomonadales; family SZUA-5; genus JANNYA01. The sequence continues at coordinate 1,364 of JANOQN010000015.1, read as the reverse complement.
GTGACATCCAAATCGCAGTTCGTAACATTTGCAGCGTTTCCACAGAGCACGAAATAGCCGTTGGCATCCGTGCTTTGGCCGTCCAGATCGAAGGCCAAGTAGGAAAGGTCGTTCGAGCCGTTGTAGAGCACCAGGACCAAGCCATTGAGCGAGGTCATGCCCGAGCCACCGTCGTACAGCTCAATGAACTCGGCCGCATCGGTGCCGGGCGAATCTGCGTCAAGCTCGTTGATGAGGATTGGGATGCCGCGTTCAATTGTAGCGCCAGGAACCATTGCCGCGTGCGCCGCAGTCAAACTAAGCGCAAAACCAAGCAAGAGCGCCGTAAGGTTGAGCCAAACTTGCCTTGTTAGGCTGGGCTTGGAAGCAACTAAAGTTACAGGGCGAAAGGGTGTGAATGGCGTCGCTGCGTTCATGGTGCTTCCCGGGTTTCGTGACAATGCTGCGAGCGTACTGGAATCATCACCAAACTGTGATGACGTCCGCAAATTTGTCATTGGTTGACATTTGCTTGCGTCGACATCGTGCCGCTGCAAACCATAAACCGCCTGTCGAAGTTTCGTTCGCCCTGAGTTATCCGTTTTGTTAGAAAACTGCACACACGCCATGTACCTCGTCATTGCGAGCGCAGCGAAGCAATCTAGCTTTAAACGACAAGATTGCTTCACTGCGTTCGCAATGACAAAACGGCTAAGAAAAAACCCAGCATTTGCCGGGTTTTCTTTGATTGCGCTAAAGCTACTTCTTCTTTGTTGCGGTGTGCTTGTCTAGTTCAGCCAAAAGCTGCGGTGCTGGCATATAGCCTGGCATCAAGGTGCCGTCTTCCAATAGCAAAGCAGGCGTGCCGTTGATGCCTATGCGCTGGCCTAAGTTGAAATCCGCTTCAATTGGATTTGTGCAGGTTGCGTTGCCTGGATCGGTGCCGTTTTTAGCATCTGTCATTGCCTTGCGCTGATCTTTTGCGCAAAAAACAGCGATCGCCTTGCGTGAAGATTCACTTGGAACACCCGCGCGTGGGAACCATAGATATTGCACTTCGATACCTAAATCGCTGTATTGCTTGATTTCTGTGTGCAGTTTGCGGCAGTAACCGCAGTCAATATCGGTAAAAATTTTGACTACATGCTTAGTCGTGCCGTTGGCAGGAAAAATAATCATGTCTTTCTTTTTGAGCTTAGCTAATTCCGCAACCCGCACCACGGACTGCGATTCTTCCGTCAAATTGCGTCGAGTCGCCGTTTCTACTAGCGCGCCCTGCAGCAAATACTTGCCGTCTTCGCTGAAATAGATGATTTGCCCACCCAAAGTCGCTTCCATCCAGCCCTTGACCGGCGTAGCTTTAACCGAATCGATCACAGCGGAAG
>JANOQN010000014.1:0-149217 GCA_031422315.1 Rhodanobacteraceae bacterium | reverse complement strand
ATCGGCAAAGCTGCGGTGGTCGATGCGCTCGCCCAGTCCAGCACGCTCCATCGCTTGGTTCGTAAGCTCCGCCCATTCGCGGCGAATATCGACTAAATCGCTTTGACTGGTGCCTGAAATACCAAGCTTTGCACGATCCTTATTGGCAAGCTCAATCGTTGCTTTTGCGCCCAGCTTGCCATCGGCATCGATTCGTCGCGTGGTCGCCAACATGTGCGCGTGATAGTTGCGATCATCGCCGTTCTTGTCCGGCGCATGGATGCATACATCCACCGCTACGCCGTAACGCTCCGCGAGCGTTTTGCCCAATTGTGTCGCCAGTGCTTTTCGCTCTGCCTCATTCAATTCGTGTGGTAACGCCACCCGCCATTCACGCGCGGTGCGTGAATCTTTTCGCTTCTCTGCTGCCTCAGCGGCATTCCACAGCGTTTCGCGATCTGGTGCGGTTGCGCCCTGCGGCACCACAATCTCCGCCGACAGCACGCCCGCTTTTCGTGTGAAGTCAAACACTTCACCTGTGCGCTCATCCACCAACTTTTCCGCAGCACGATACGCAGCCGCAGCCACGGCGCTATGCCCGGCAGCGCGGCTCATCGTGTGCGTCGTGAGGTGGAAGATCGCCATGCTTTTCCTTGGAGCAAACCGCTTTTAGTATTTTGCGCATTACAAAGGGGGGTTGCCGGGCACTCCCGGTCGCGCAGGGTTGGCTTGCCAACCCGTAAGTGCGCCCTTGCTTCGCTTCGGGACTTTGGCTCTTGGCAGTTTTGGGGTCAATGGCAAACCTCGGAATACACCAAAATCGTGCAGTCCATCGCCCGGTTTTTCCGAATGCTCTCCCGCAAGATTTCCACATGTTCAACTGGAGATCGTCCGACCCATGGCTATCAAATCACTTGCCGAACGAAAGTCGGCAAAGCTCGAAGAATTAGAAAAGATCAAACGCGAGATTGCGCGACTTGAAAGCCAAGCCGCTGAACGCATTGGCAAGTTAGCAATCCGTGCTGGCATCGCAGACATAGAAATCAGTGATGAAACTCTGGGCAAGGAGTTTGCAGCCATCGCTAAAAAACACCAAAGTAAAAGCCCCAGCAAAAGCGACAAGCCCGCTGCCTCGAATGCGCTGCCATCGACGGAGGGTTGAACGTATGTTGGCGAGAATTTCTGAAGATTATCGAAAAGCAAATACACGCCAGAAAATAAAGCTGGGTGGCTTGGTCATCAAAGCGGGCTTGGGTGATGAAAACGAAGCGGTCATCTTAGGCGCGCTTTGCTTAGCAAAAAACGCGTTAGATGGTTCCGCAGAAATCAGTCAACGCGAGAGATTTCAAGCGGCTGGCGATGCTGCATTCGGAGCCCGCCATGAAGCTAACTAGTTTGCTTTTAAACGCGTTGCTTGTTCTGTGGCTGAGCTTAGCTTCGGCGCCATTGCATGCCAGTCTTTTAATCGACACAGAGCTACCTCCTAATTTTAATCCCAACACGTGCGAGCAAGACAAACTCGACCCTAAAAACCTCTACCGTTTGGACTATCAGGGCATTTCTTGTGAAGGCCTTTCCGAAAAATACCGCTGGCTACTTTTGCAACAAGCGGCGCTTGATGCGCGCAACGATCTTTTTGAGCATAGTCAAAACCCGAATGCGCCCGAATCACTGCAGCGAACACAACGTGCGTTAACGGCGATGGCGACGCTCGCGCGCCGTGTTGCGAATGACTACAAGCGCCCCGAAAAAGAACGCACGGATTGGGTGGGGGATTTCCTCAATCATACGCAAAAGCGTTTCGCAGATCGGCAATGGCTGGTGCCGAATACCTTGCCGGAAATTTTCGATTTGCTTCAAGCGCGTCTGAGCAAAGCGTATGTGTCGCCAGAAGATCAAGGCGCAATCATTGTGGAAGCCCAAGCGGGTGCGGCAGGGTTGTTCCAGCTATCGCAGGAAGTGACGCGCGTGCAAGTTGGTGCAGTTGAAATGTATGCCTATCGCGGCCGTTATGAAGCAGAGCAAAAAGAGCAAGCGCGCGTGCTTGCGGAAAAAGATTCTTACGTCGCCAATGTAGAAGCGCGCGCCAGCAAATTTCGCGGCATTGGCACCATGATTTTCGGATCGCTTTTGATCGCAGGCGTTGCAGTTTTTCTGGTGCGGCGCTTTATGCCATCGACTCGGTCTTGTTGGATCGCCTGGGCTGCGGGCTCATTGGGCCTTTTTCTGGCTTCGCTCGGTGCAGGTGCGATCCAGTTGGTAACCGGCATTTCGACGCCGTTTGCTTTCGCCATGATGTTTTTATTTTTTGGCGTGATTTATGTAGCTTTTCGCGACAGATTGCGAAGTGCGTTCCCAGATATTGAGATTTTGCAGTCGCATGGTTCAGCGGGTTGGTCGAATATTGCCAGCGCAATCAATGCCGGCCGAATTTTTGGGCGCGGCATGGTGTCTGCTGATTCGCACGGATTTGCGCTAGGCAGGGTGCCCCAAGCGTCCACTGAACTCGACCCGCGTTTGCGCTACATGGGCCACGTATTGACCTGCGCGCCTACCGGTTCTGGCAAGGGCATCGGCGCTGTGATCCCGACGCTGTTGGAATACCCAGGAAGCGCTTTGGTGCTGGATATCAAAGGCGAAAACTACGCGGTCACGGCGCGAGCACGCAGGGCGCTTGGGCACACCGTTCACTTGGTCGATCCTTTTGGTTCGACAGGCGCAAAAGCATCAAGCTTTAACCCGCTGGATATGCTGGACCTAAGTGATCCTGATGTGGTGGGTCAATCGTCGGCAATCATCGAAATGCTCGTCGTATCTTCAAGCACGCAAGATGACAATTCAGCGCACTTCAACGATTCGGCTAAAGATCTGTTGAAGGGCTTGCTTGTTTACGTTGCGAATGCAGGCGCGCCAGCCAAACGGAACCTGGGCGAATTGCGCCGATTGCTCACATTGCCACTGGCGTCGGATAAAGAAAACCCACGTGAAAGCCTCATGGATCACTTGGCCGATATGTCCGCCGATACTGAGATAGCGTTCGGCATCCCGGCGCGCTGTGCAAACGGCTTTTTGAGCAAAGATTCCAAGGAAGCCAGCGGCGTGCATTCCACTGCTTTGCGGCACACGGCATGGCTAGATGATCCGCGCATAGTTGAGTGTTTGAGCCGCTCTGATTTTGACCTAGCCGACCTTAAACGCAAGCCAATGACAATATTTGTGGTGATGCCGCCCGACAAGCTTGCTGCGCAGGTGCGCTTTATGCGGGTATTGGTGGGCGCTGCGCTATCTGCCATCACCGCCACAACTATTAAACCGCAATTCAATGTGCTGTTCTTGCTGGATGAATTCGCCCAGCTTGGCCGCATGCAGGCTATCGAAGATGCTATTAGTTCAGTACGCGGCTATGGCGCGCGCTTTTGGCTATTCGTGCAAGATTTGTCGCAGCTCAAAGGTGTCTATCCAAAATGGCAAACATTCTTGGCCAATACGGCAAAACAGTTCTACGGAACCGCTGATTTTGATACCGCAAAATACGTGTCCGACATGCTGGGCCAACGAACCATCGAGTTCGCCACGCGCGGCGACAGTTCGAACGCTTCAGCACAAGGCTTAAGTAGCGGCTCCAGCAATAGCCATCAGGTATCAGCAAGATCACTGCTAACGCCTGACGAAGTGATGCGACTAGGGGCGGCCAAGCCTATTGTTTTGATTCAAGGCGAACGGCCCTATTTGCTGCAGCGCATGAATTATCTAGCCGATGCCGAGTTCATTGGCCTTGCTGATCCCAATCCTTTCCATAGCTAGGCACTTGCGACATGGAAATCGCTATTGGCGTTTTTTTAGTCATCTTCGCCGCGCTCTTTATCGCGATTAGAAGCGTTGGGCTCAGCATTCGCTTCGGTGAATGGTTCTGGCGTAACCACAGAAATAGAAACAAAAGGAAATAATCCATGGAAGCGGCCATTGCTTACGCTATTCGATACACCATGGCAGGGCTTGCCCTGCTCACCACTTTCAGCGTGCGCGCTGGCGAGGCCTTTAGGCGTGCTTGGGCAGCTAGGGCAACCCAACCCCGGACAAGCACCCAAACGCCGGTGCATAGCGCGGCTAAAGGCGTTCCTGCGTCAAGACCGATGCTGTCGCAGGCAGTCGAGGCCTTTGACGGTACACAGAGAGGTGTGTTTAAGGTTCTTGACCTTGAGCAACGGCTCGGCGCACAGCGTATTGAGTCACAAAACGCGCCCATGCAAACAAACATGCCGGTTTTGTCAGCCATCGCGCCGGTTGCAATCCTCGAACAAAAGGAACCGGAGCCAGAAGACGATTTGGATTGGGCCGGCAGCCTTTCCCATGCCATGGTCTCCAGTTTGCACTTGGCTCAGGTGCTTGACTTGGTGCGCCAAGGCTGGCTTGTGCCATTAGCAGCCAAGCAAAACGATGTTGGCGGTTGCCTGGACGTGATTGCAGCCTTTGAAGAGCGCACCGCGTGCGCAATCAGCCCCATCATTTTGGCCATGACTGACGCGCAACGCACCGAGTTTTTTGAAGGCTTTGAAGATTTGCTGCCGCCTGAGCTTCCCGAGTTGGAGAGTCAAGTTTGAGCAAAATAACGACTAGCGACGCCTCAAGCCGTGAGTTTCAGCACCTGCTGAGCAAAGCTCGCCAAGTAATTGAAGGCAGTCAAGCAACTTGGGAGGCCCAATCGACTGGCGAGCGCCTAGCTATCGCAATAGTGCTCAATCGATGGCACTGGTTAAAGGCCATGAATTTCTCCATTGCCGAAGCAATGGATCGCATTGGCCCCTCCTGGTGCGCAGTGATTCCAGATGTGGCTAAGTTGATTGCTTTCGAACTTGACCAAGCCGAGATTGACCGCTTGCTTTAGAAGCCAAAGCCAAGGAATACGCGATGGGTAAAAAACGACAAACCGACGCCATAGAAGAGCTGAAGCAACGCGTGGGGAAAAAGTTTAAGGGCGCGCGCAAGATTAAGCGCATTAGCCAATGCACGCTGCACAAAGAAACTGGGATCACCACCGCCTTCATTAGCCAGATTGAGCTTGGCAAAGCGAACCCTTCATTGGAAATGATGGTGACATTGGCGAAAGCGCTGGATTTGCCGCTCAACGACCTGCTTTTGTAAGGATTTCAAAAGCAGTTTTTAAGAAGCTATCCAAGTTATCCACAAATTCGACCTGCCTACTACTATAGGATTTCTATAGGATAGAACTACAGGAGGGGCTCGCAAAGCCAATGCCTGAAAGGGTTTGCGGGGTGTTGGCGGTACCGTTTATGCGCAAAGGCGGTACCGTTTATGCGTAAAAGCTCGGGGAAAAGCGGTACCGTTTATGCGTGGATAAGTAGCGCAATCCACAGGCTTATCCACCGAAGCGGTACCGTTTATGCGTGGTCGCGCGCCGGCGCGTTTTAGCTGTCACCGTCTCCCTGTTTTGGGCACTCACCGCCTTTCGTGCCTTTAGTAATCCCGCTATACAAGACGGGGCGCGGAATGAACACCAGTTGATGCGCTCACTCAGTGATAAATCACGGAATGGTGTGAGGCTCGCAGCATGCTTTCCAACTTTGTATTGCACAATACAATTTTGCGCCACTGCAATTTACTGATTTCTTTGCAATGTCGTTAGACGTTGCCCGGGCCGCAGTTTGGCATTGAGTAAAAGGGCTGGCCTTGTGCTTACTTAGATTTCCTAACGTGAGGCGACATCGGCATCAGCACAAGGTTGTTCTTTTCTTCATAGATGCATGAGCGCAAGTCTGGGTAAGCGGTTCCGACTTTTCGCAAAGTCTCCAAAAAACTCTTTTTAAAATTGCGCTTTCCCTGCGCTGTTTCGGGGTAACCGCTGCCAAATTGTTGCTGCAGCGATTCCCATTTGATCGGCGTCTTACGCGGCAAGTAGCTGGCGCGGTAGGTTGCCCACGCGTAAATATCCAAAGCTAGCGGCGACTTCTTGAGTGCCCGGATGGCGCGCATATCAAGCGGTACCGGTCTTTCGGTCACTTCGTTGAAAAAGCGATCTGTGAGCTTGACCCACGAGCCAAACAAAGATTGTTGCACCGTTTGCGCGGGGTCCCACCACAGGTCCCACTCGTCTGCCACCATGATGTTGCGGCCGCGATCGTTTTGCTTAAGCGCGTCGTGCGCCGTAACAAAGCTACCGAAAAGTCGCAGTGCCTGGTCTTTAAGCCTGGGAATGGACCCCCAACGTCCACCGGTTGCGCTTAATCCAAGGTTTGCCATGAATTTTGAGAGGCTATCTCCCAGCTGCAGCGTTGGCGATTTGGTACGCACCGCTTCCGTGGTCATCCACGCCAGCAAAAGGCGTGGATAGCTGCCGTATGGAAGTCCTTTACTGCTCGCTACCAGTTCAACTGTCAGCGAACCATTGGTGCGTTTAAAGTGATTGCCTGGAGTTTGGCTGTGCGGAAGGGTTGCTTGCACCAAGACGCGCGCCATGTAGCCGACTTCGCCAGTCTGTTGCGCCGACTCAGCTTGGATGTTTAAACACTCGCTTATAAACTTGCTGCTGTTGCGATGTGCGCGCGATTTAATCCGCGCATTCAAGGCAACGATGCGCTTTTCGAGTTCTCCGTCCACGGCCATCGAAATCAACTAGGCGACCAGCATTTCCGCCACTTTTTTCACATCGAAATACAGGCTTCTGCCGATTTTTAAACGTGCTGCTCGAAGCCGTTCCGCCGTTGGCGTTTGCTCAAACATGGTGACACGCAAGCCTTGAGGCGCTCGCTTCAATAAATCAGCGAGCTGAAGCAGCGTTAGGTAGTAACCGTACTTTTCAAATAGCGAGCTCTCCACCCTTGCAATCTGAGTCGCGCGTTCGTCGTGTGTCTGATTTTTATCGTCTTGGTAGCGCATCGCAGGTCACCGCAGAAAATCGTAGGTGACCGAAAGACTATGCACATTTATTTTTGCGTGTGGCCCAAAATATCCCGAAAGCGGTTGAAATTAACTAAGCGCATTTTGCATGCCTTGTCTCGTTTGATTTAAAAGCGGCCACCAGCCGAGAATCGCCGTGGATTGGTCTGTGTCGATTGAGCCCATGAGACTTAACGCACTTACTTGTCTTTTATGGACAGCTTGAATCGAAATTTTTTCCCCCGCTAACTCAAGCCATGCAGCTGCGTAGTCATTAAGCGTTTTCAGCGCGCTTCCAGTCGCGTCATGCTGTTCTCTCAGCGAGGCGAACAGAAGCAGTGATCCGATAGCACCTAAATCCAAACACAATTTAACGCTTTTGCCAGCGATGTCACGCCTAAATCGAAATGCGGAGCTCTCCGCCACCGGAGGAAGGTTTTCTGCAATTTTCAAAGCAATAAATCGAGTGTTTGCTTCCAGCTGGATTTTTTGGCTGGCTCGAATACCCGCCAGCGCAGAAAGCTCAGGAGACAGAAGTCGATCTCCATAATTGCCCCAAACTTCAATAGCCTCTAAGACCAATGTGAAGCGGCCTTTCCTTCGCTCTGCTTGCTTCCAATTTGCGCGGTGTTTTGAACCGTTGTTAGGATTGTGGTCGTAGCAATACAGCTCACTTTTTCGCGCATCAAAACTTCGCTCTGGCGCTCGCCAGCAATGAGCGCAAAACGTTTGAAATTTGTAACAGCCTGGAATCCTGCGCTCACGTGCATTGAACTTGCCAGGAACACGCTGGGTTCGAGGCCAGAAGTGAAGCATCCACCCAAACTTGCCGGCATTTGCCAAGCGATCCACAAGCGGAAAGTTTTCTTCGATCAATTCATCGCTACTAATCAGACAGGTACCCAGAGCTTTACTGATGAGGGCTTCTTGATTCTGTAACAGCTCACCAAATTGCTCTGTAGGCGCGTTTTTGAGCGCCAAGAAAAAGCCCGAATATTGCATGAGAAGTGGACTTTCTGATTCAAGTATTTCGGATTCGAGCGACGTAAGTAATTTACGCTTGATCAGCTTGACAACGCTCGAAAGTGCAAGCGCTTTTTGCTGCTTTTGCATCATTGTGCGTAGCTCTAGGATTAAGTTACTCGCTACGCTAAGTGAGCGCGCATTCAAACCGAGAACGCTGTCAGTTTTGAGGTGAAGGTAATCGCGCGCAAAATTGTCGAGCAGTTCTTTGCACTGCAAATAGCTGCTTTTGTTCAAGATGCTTGATTCGGAGAGCATTTTATTCGCTGCCCCTGCCTCGAACCTCATCCAACCTTCCCACCAAATCCTCAGCCCGCAAATGGGTATATCGCTTGAGCATCTGCATGCTCTTATGCCCACTAATCGCCGCCACCTCTTGATCGCCTAAGCCTTTCTCAACCAGGCGCGAAACCGCTTCGTGGCGTAGGTCATGAAAGCGCAAATCATCAAACCCAAGGCTCTGCTTGAGGTTGGTCCAAATCTTGTTGAAGTTGTACGGCCGGCGTTGACCATCTGCGCCAGGGTCGCCAAAAAACACTAGGTCGCAATCTTTAGGGCGCAAGGGGTTTGCCACCGCCTGTTGAAACAACACTTGCGCTTCGCGAGTCATCGGCACAGTGCGTGCAGAGTCGTTTTTAGTGTCTACCAAGCGCACTAGGCGGCGTTCGGTGTCAACCTGGCGCAAACGTAAGCCGGTGATTTCGCTCGAGCGCATGCCTGTTTCTAACGCGATTTGCACGATCCAGCCCAGCATCGGGTTTGAGTGCTTGATGCTCTGCGCTACTAACTTGTTTAGTTCATCGGTTTTTAAGCGCCGGTCGCGTGCATTAGAGCGTGGTTTGCTTACCAGCGAAACTGGGTTGCGTATCAAGCCCAAGCCCCATTCGCGCATGGCCACGTTGTAGAGATTCGATAGCAAAGCCAGCTTTAGGCGCACGGTGTCGCCGCTTAGGCCGCGCGCGGTTAGTCCATCGCGGTACTTGGCCAAGACTTCTGTGGTCAGTGCTGCCAGTGAATAGCGGCCAAGCTCTTCCTTGGCTTGGCGAATGAAACCACGCTCGCCTTTCTGGGTGGATGGTTTTTTGTTGATCGTGACTGACGCTTCATAGCGTTCTAGCGCTTGCTCGATGGATAGCTTGGTGGATCCTGCGCGGTCTATGTAGACGCCTTTTTCCATGTCGACTTCAACTTGTCGAGCCCAGCTTTCCGCATTGCGCTTGGTGTCGAAGGATTTGGCCTGCGTTGGCCAGCCAGTTTTACGGATGACGGCTTTGTAGCCGCGCGCGGTCTTTACCAGTGTTGCCAATGTAATTTACTCTGAGGTGTACCAAAATTGTACCTCGGAATATCTGATTTACGCCAGAATACGCGTAACTCATTGATTTTAATGGTGCCGGTGAGAGGAATCGAACCTCCGACCTACTGATTACGAATCAGTTGCTCTACCGACTGAGCTACAACGGCAAAATCTCGAGGATGGATTAAAGCGAAGCTAGCGCTCGGGGTCAAGCGTGTGAGCCTCTACTGAATTGATTGGTTCAGTTCTTTAAGCCGCTTATTGTCGGGGAAATGCTTTTGCGCGGCTTCAATTAGCCCTCTGGCTTTGGCTTGCGTGCCTTCATTGAGAGCTGCGACGATCTGATCATCTATCGTGCTGATTACGCCTTCAATGCCCACTAGCGCGCTGCTGTTGTTTGGATCAATTGCCAGTACTTCAGCATAAAAATGTGCCGCGCAATCGTCTTCTGGAATGATTAAATCGCCGCCTCGCTCTCTAGATTCGGCCTTTTTTAGCAAATCGGCTATCGTTGTTTGCGTGCTTGCGCCCGCATCGCCCAGCTGATTTTGGTTAACGCTGGGCGGCTGCATGGGTTTTTCTTGAGTTTGGCGGTAGTACCAAACGCCTGCTGCTAGCGCGCTGAGTAGGCCAATCACGCCGATCCATAATAGCCAACCGGCGCTCGAGGATTTTTTAGACACACTTGTTTTTGCCGCCGGCGCTTGCACTTCCATAGGCAAGCCAGACGGTGGGAATCCAGCGCTGGCGGTCATTTGCGGCGCGGTAAATTGCCGATCGGGTTGCATCGGCGCCATGAGAGGAGGCATTGGCGCTGCTGGCATTTTTGCCTGCATGGGCAGCACTGGCGCAACAATAGTCTCGTTTGAAATTGACACTACAGGCGCTGATCCAAGTGGTGGCATCGCGGGCGGCTGCGCGGCTCTAGGAACTACCATTGTGGATTGCGGCGCGGGTTTTGGCGCTTTGATGGGCTCAACGACTTTGGTTGCTTCGCCAATCGTGGGTGTTGATGCCAACCCTTGCGGTAACGGCATGACCGAGGTTTCAGGGCTCGGTGCAATTGGGCTCGGTACGATCTGGCCCTGTACTTTTTGGATTGATGCTGGCTCATCGAAGCTTGGCGCTGCGTTTTGACTGAGCGGATGCTGTTTAGGTGGCGCGCTAGCGGCCGATTGATTTGTGATAATCGGGTGCGCGGTAGTCTGCAAACTGGTGTTTCGCGCCGCTATGTTTTGCTCTAGCGCGCTGACCAGCTGGCCTGCGTTGGCGAGCCGATTGGCGGGTAGCTTCGCCATGAGTCGATCAATCAGTGGCTGCAAACCCGCTAATGAACCGGTTAGCTTTGGCACGGGCGCACTGATATGTTGAATCGCAACGGTAAATGGATCTTCGTCATCAAACGGCGGGCTACCCGTTAAAATTTCCCACAGCACCACGCCTAAGCTGTAAAGATCACTGCGGCCATCGGATGGCATCGCTTGCGCGCGCTCGGGGCTCATGTAGTGCGGGCTGCCAAAAGCAACGTCGGGTTCTGGCGTGTTCGCGCCAACCGCACGGGAAACGCCGGATTCCCCCAAAACCGCCATGCCGTCCTCGCGGAACAGAATATTGGTCGGTTTGATATCGCGGTGCAGAAAACCGGAGGTGTGTAAAAACGCCAGTCCGTTTGCTAAATCTCGGGTAATCGCGAGCGCTTGATCAAGCGATATTGGGCCTTGATTGAGCTTATCGCGCAGTGTGCCGCCGGATACGTATTCGGTGGCGATGTAGTGCCGGCCATCGCTTTCGCCAATATCAAACACGCCAAGCAAATTGGGGTGCGTGAGCCTTGCTGCTGACTTGCCTTCGTCAATCACCCGGCGCCTGGAGCCTTCATCACGGCTGACGTCAATGTTTAAAATCTTGAGCGCAATCGTGCGCTGTAGAGAGGTTTGTTCGGCCAAATAAACATTGGCTCTTCGGCTTTCGCTCAAAGGGCGAATAATTCGGTAGCCAGGAATGCTAGGTTGCGTCATGTGGGTCACACTTGAGAATTTGCGTAAGTTTAGCGCGAAGCGTACGGCAGCGTTGCGCCACCGGTCAGCATAAATCCTAGGTTTGCACGGGAATTTCGTTAGAATCAGGCCTAACAGAGGCTTTTGATGCGGCAATCCTTGAACTTAACCCTAATTTTTGCCGTAATTGGTCTTGCCTTGGCTGCTTGGTTGACCTACACGCTGAGGCAAAGCCAGCAAGAAGCCAGTAAGAAGCGCGCTGAAATTTACGCAGCGCAAGCCGCTTTCAATCAAGCCGAGGCTGTCAATGCCGAACGCGCGCGTATTTATGCTGACTTGCACGACGACTTGGGCGCGAAATTACTGCAGCTTGTTTATGAAGCGCCCAACCCGCAAATGGCTGATTTAGCCCGCACCTGTATTCAAGACTTACGTGATGTGGTGAGCCGCAGCCGGGGCTGCGCGGGCACGCTGAGTCAAACTTTGGCTGAGATCGAGCTTGAGGCGCGCTCGCGTTTGCGCGGTGCGCAAATTGAGCTCGATTGGCACGTTAAAGCTATTGCAAGCGATGCGCAGCTCTCACAAGCGCAGGTACTGCATTTATTTCGGATCGTTCGCGAAGCGCTATCCAATGTGATCAAACATGCGCAGGCCAAAGCCCTGAAAATTCGTGTGCAAGGCACCGAACAGTCCGTTGATTTAGACATTAGCGATGATGGTGTTGGCCTGCCAAATGGCCCAAGTTCACCGGTAAACAGCCAAAGAGGCTCAGGTATGAGCAATATGCGCGAACGCGCTGAAAAAGTTGCTGGCAATATTACTTGGCGCGCAGCGTCTATCGGCGGCACGCGGGTATTGCTGCGAATGCCTCTCACGGAGCCACGTACATGAGTCAAGCCGACAATCAAAACGGGGGCGCAATTAATCGGGTGCTGCTAGTAGACGATTTAGCGCACTGCCGTGCCTGGATGCGCAAAGCGCTTGCAATCGCATTTCCCGAGGCGCAGTTGATCGAGGCCGATAGTTTGGCGGGTGGCGTGGTGACTCTGGGTGAGGCATGCGCGAATAATCAGCCCTTTGCGCTCGCACTCATTGATTTGGATTTGGGTGATGGCAGCGGTTTGGAGCTCATTAAACTGCTGCGAAAACGCATGCAGTTATGCCACGTGGTGGTATCGACGATATTTGATGACGACGGCCATTTATTTGCCAGCTTACGCGAAGGCGCTGAAGGCTATTTATTGAAAGACGAGTCAATTGAGCAGTTGGTGCTGATGTTAGGCCGAATTGTCGAGGGCCAGCCGCCACTCTCGGCTTCAATTGCGCGCAGGCTTCTGCAGCATTTCAGCCTGGCGGCAAAAGCTAGCGCGCCACAAACGGACATCGAGCGCGTGCACCTGACCGAGCGCGAAACCGAAGTGCTCACGCTAACCGCCAAAGGCCTCACGATTCCGCGCGTGGCGGAGCTGCTGACGATCTCCAAGCATACGGTCGCGGGTTACGTGAAAGATATCTACCGTAAGCTGGGCGTGAGTTCTAGAGCTGAAGCGGCTCTGGAAGCTAATCGGATGGGTTTGGCTTAGTGAATTAACCGGTCTTTGACTGTTCTGAAAAATTCAAACCAGTTATACCAATTGGATTTGCAAGCCAGGCTGGAAGCCAAACTGTAAAAGCCCACCGCGATGCGAATCAATTCAAAGTACTCGGCGGCGTTTTTCAGCATTTGCAAGGTCAAAGTTTGGGTCAGGAACGTTAAGAACAAGATTGCACATTTTTTGAACTTCCCAACCAGGAATCAAAGCTATGTTTCTTGTTGCCTGAGTACAGAAGTACTCAGTGATGCAAGTCTGTACCTCTGTCTAAAATCGAGTTTCCTCCAGCCTGCTCATAACCCACCCAACCGCGGATAAGGATTAATCGCCTTACCTTGCCACCAATTTTTCTCAGGGCTCAATTCGAAAATTGCAAAGTGCAGATGTGGAGCGTTTGGGTTTGCATTGCCGGTGCTGCCGACGTAGCCGATTAGCTCGCCGCGCTTTACTTGTTTGCCTTCCACAATTCCGTCAGCGTAGCCATTGAGATGGGCGTAGTAATAGGCGAAGGTTTCAGTAGAATCAAACTGATAGAGGGTTAGTCCGCCGGGCTTGCTGTTGAACAGTTTGACGATTTTGCCGTTCGCTACCGCCAATACCGGAGTACCGCTTGGGCTCGGAATATCAATTGCTTCATGTGTGCGAGCATCTGAGCGCGCTTGCGAAAAGGTGTCGACTAGCTGCGCAGCAGTTACCCCTTGTACTGGAATCAGCAAGCTCGCGATTGTTGAAGGAGCTTGCGTCGGCGGCTCTTCAAAGTTTTTCGCACGCGCATCGGCAATAGGAATTGGCGTTTGCAATCGCGGACAAATGGGATCGGGCAAGTGGGTAATTTGCGGAACTGATATCGCCACGTCGTTGTGCAAGCTAACGTCAGTGAGCAAGTAAAGCGCGCCAGCACCAAAGATTATCCCGAAGAAAAAAGCATGTAGCGGTCGAATTGAATTTCGCATCGTTGTGGCTCCAGGTTCTAAATTTTCGCCCATCACCCCCGCCATCTCCCCGTTCCGATCTTTAATGTCCTAACTGCTTTGGCGGCGGGGAGAGGGAGTTGCTCGAGTCGAATTGAAGTATCAGTTTGGGCCGCACTGCTGGCTATTCTTGTAGCAGCGCCGCGATGCCAACTACCACCGCTTCACTCAGCGTTTTAGCATCCCAGTTGGTCAATCGAATACAGCCATGCGATTGCGATTTGCCAATGCGTGAGGGTTCTGGCGTGCCGTGAATGCCGTAGTGTTCTTTTGACAAGTCTACCCAAACCACCCCGACTGGATTGTTCGGGCCTGCGGCAATCGTGGCTTTGGCGTGCACCTTGTTGGCATCCCAAAATAAATCTGGGTTGTAGTGGAAGGTCGGATTCGGCGCGATAGCCAGTATTTTCCAATCGCCGACCGGTAGCGGATCGTGTTCACTACCGGTTGAGGCTGGAAAATGCGCAAGTATCTGATCATTGACGTCTAGTAGCGTAATGCTGGAGTCAGACCGATCAACCACCACTTTTTCTGCTTTAACGAGTGCTGTATTAACTTCAACATCCGGCACTATAATTTCCTGCTCAGCGCGGGTCATATCCACGCCCGGATTTAGCCGCATTAGCAATCGTGGACTAGACTGAAATTTCTCGGCTAAGGCTTCCAAAGCGCTTTCATAACCGAGCGCAGGTAGCGCCGATTTTGCCATCATATCTTTGGGTAATTTGACATATGGCCCGGCCACATCCGCAGCGCTCAAGCTGTAACGTGTCAACGCGGGCTTGGTATCCCTATTTAACGCTGCCCAGCTCGCGGCGTCTAGAATGCCGGTAGTCGTCAAACCCTGGCTAAGCTGATATGCATTTATGGCTTTGCGGGTATTGGAGCCAAAACCTGCGTCGATCTCGCCTACTGAAAAGTGCGATCGTTGCAGCAAAATCTGCGCGCGCAGCACAGCCGCAGCGCTGGCTTTGACACCTACGGGCTCTATCAGTGTGGTGTCATTAATGGCGTCAATCTTCAAACTGTTGATGGCCGCAAAAGTGTTATTTACGGCGAGAACAGTGAATACGAGACTTGTTAGTAAGCTTTTCAAATGCGCTCCAGTAGGCAGCTCGAAACTGAGCGAAGCTGCAAAGTATGCGCGCGCGCAATTGGCGCTTCGGTGCGCTACTGCACACGGCAAAAGCCGATGTGCACGCTAAGGCGATTCGGCGCTATCGCAGCGCAATAATGTGGATGACCGATCCGGGTGATAGGCGTAAAGCATCTGACCATCTTGCAAAACCTCGATCACCTGATCAGTCAAATCAGGGCGTACCGCTGGGCAGCCATGGCTGCGACCGAGCCTGCCTTGGGTTGCGATAAGCTTTGGATCAACGTATTCAGCACCGTGCAGCACAATAGCGCGCGCCCGCGCTTGATCGTTAACTCCGGGCTCGAGTCCATCCAAACGCAGCGACAGCCCGTGCGCGCCAAAGTAACTCTCAGCTGCTTTAAACAAACCAAGACTCGATTGCAAACTGCCTTCACGATTGGAAAACGTATGTGCAAAATTTTCGCCACTACCGCGCCCGTGCGCCACGTAATCGCTGAGCAGTAATTTTTTAGCGGTCAAATCGAATATCCAAAGCCGCCGATCCACTGATGCACGCGAATAATCAATCAACGCTAAGCGCTCGGCCGGTTTCGAACCTAGTTTCAGCGTCGCGCATTCACTCGCCTGAAGTGCTTGCTCAATCGCCTTCGGATCAGCGTCTGGCGCGCTGGCCGCCAGCACTTGAACAAGTGTGCTAGCCTGCGAAAACGCGGGCAGTAGCAAAAGCCAGATGAGTTTAAAGATTGACATGTGGCAAGCCTAGCGCTGCTTGGGTGAACGGCACGGTGGCAGCGGGACATGAATTGTCACTTTGACTCGCGCCTCGCTTATGACGCTAGTTCAGTGCCGACATTCGCAAAAACTACCGCCTTTGTTGCGCTTGCAGCTGCCGTTGGCTTTTCTCATTTCAACGCTGAGCCTCCGGTCAGCGGCAACGTCGATCCCCAAGTCAGCTCGAATTGGACCGTAATCCAACCAAAAGAAAGTTGTTTTTACTATTGACTGCTACCATGCGGCATCAATTTTTTAAGTGAGTTTTATGAGCACATCATCTGACAGCCAAAAGCAGATTATTGGCAGCTATGAAATCGAACGGGAGCTGGGCCGGGGCGGAATGGGCGTGGTGTTTCGCGCTTTTGAACCCGCGCTCAGCCGCTTTGTCGCGCTGAAAATGCTGTCGGAAAATATTGCGCACCAGCCGGCTTTGGTCGCCCGGTTTTACCGTGAGGCGCGCGCTATGGCCTCGATTAGCGATCCAAATGTCGTGCAAATTCATGCGGTCGGCGAACACGCTGGGCAGCCTTATTTTGTTATGGAGATGATCGATGGAGAATCGCTTGGCGCACGGCTTAAACGTGAGCGTTTGAGCGTGCCGCAAGCGATGGAATTTTTGCGCCAGGCCGCGCTTGGCTTGCAAGCGGCGCACGAACGCAATCTGGTGCATCGTGACATCAAGCCTGCGAATTTGATGATTACCAAGCGAGGCGTTGTTAAAGTCATGGATTTTGGCATTGCGCTGACCGAAGAAAGCCAGGGCGAACGGCTAACCGGCACTGGTGGCATAGTTGGCACGCCGGGCTATCTGTCGCCGGAAGTGTGTCTGGGGCAAACGCCGGATGTGCGCACCGATATTTTTGCGCTCGGCGTGGTGTTTTTTGAAATGCTGACCGGTCGATTGCCGTTTGACGATAAATCGCCTTATGCGCTGATGGTGGCGGTGGTGCAGGCGCAAATTCCGGATGTGACGCTGCTCAATAGCAACGTTGATCCGCACACGTTAAGCGTGCTGAAAAAAATGCTCGCGCGCGACCCAAATGATCGCTTTCAAAGCTGTGATGCGCTGCTGGCCGCGCTCGATGCGAAAACCCGCTGGCAAGACACGCCGCTGCCCAGTACGGAAATCATCGCGCCACCACAGCTTCCGCTTGCAAGGCTGCCCGCCGCCGCCATGCCGCCGATGCCGCCACCACCGCAACCATTCGCGCCAGCACCCACGCGTAACAATCCGCCGATCCCGGCTCCAGCTCCGGCTAACAAAAATCTTGCACCGTGGGGCATTGGGCTAGCCGCCTGCGCCATTGGCGGCTATTTTGCCGTTACGAACCTAACATCCAATAGCGAGAACTCTCCGGGCCGAGCCGGTCAAATCGAGCGGCCCGAGCCAAAGCAAAGCGACGCGCCTGATCCAGTGCCGCCTGCGCCGACGCCTACCCCAATCCCGGTTGACGAAGACAGCGGCAAAAAATCGATCTACGACGGTAGCAACCTACCCAGCACCGAAGCAAGCGAGTCGGCCGACGCAAGTTCCACCGAGCCCAGCACCGCCGAACCGAGCACCGCCGAACCAAGCACCGCAGAACCCGCAGCCATCACGCGGGAATTGCTCGGCAAGTATGTGGCAGAAGCATCGGATGATCAAAAAGCCAGTTTAGTGATCGACACGCTCGGCGAACACATTGGTGAGGCCGTTTCAGGCTATTTCGTATTTGAACAAGAAAGCATTCGCCTGCGCGGACGTGTGCTCGACTTGCAAAACGAAGAAGACGACGACGGTGACAGCTGGCGCGTCTATTCGATCACGATGGTCAGCAACGGCGGCGCTGAGCTTGCCGCCACGCTAAAACACACCGATGAAAACATCGGTGGTACGCTGCTGTTTAAAGGCAATGAAGACGCTGATTTAGCCGAGTTCGACGTGGTGGATTTTAGTACGAATTAGGTTTGAATGGCTAGCACTGCGCGCATCGAGCCCTTAAAACTTATAGCCAAAACTCACCACGACGCTGCGGTTTTTGCCGTCTTTGCTGTTGATATTAGAATCTAGCCGTCTAGTTTCATAAGCAATACTGCCGGAGGCTTGTTTGGTGAACTCAGTTTCAAGCTGGATGCCGATGGCATTGACCTCATCGCTGCGCGGGCGTGGCAGTTTGTCGTAGTCAACGTCATCGCGTTTGAAGCCAATGCCTAACACCGTGCTCCAAGGCAGTTTGCGGGAATAGGCTACTTCAAAACCGCTGACGTCTTTATCGCGCGTCACGACGGAGTTGTCTTCGACTTGTGGTGAATATTTGAATTTGACAATGTCGTTGCTGCTTAGCTTCCAATCGGCACCGAAGGTCAAGGTGTTGATAATCGCGTCGGGTGAATCTGGATCGGTGACGTCTTTATCTTGGTAGTTGTAATCAAAGCCGAGCGTGAAGTTTTTGCTGGCATCAAAATCAGCGCCTAAGGTGCCGACCCAGGTGCTCAAAAATTGATCGCTATTTTGTTGTAAGCGCACATACGATGCGCCGAGTTTAACTTTCAACTGCTTGCTGAGTTTGAATTCAGGGCCGGTGGCGAAGGCGGTGTTGAGTTTGTTGAGTTGGCTCTCTCCAGGCTGGCGATCTACCGAGAACTTCACGCTGGTGCCGTAGCTGGCAGCCTTGCTGATGGTGTATTTGTGCGCAAAGCCTAGCTTGCTGTTGTAGCGTTCAACTGATTTGCTGCGTCCACCGCCCGCCGCTTTGCTTGACGCGCCACCTTCGTCGTCTTCATCATCTTCTTCGTCCTCTTCTTCATCGTCGCCATCTCCAGTGTCTTGGTCATCGTCGATCAAATCGTCCACGCCATCGCCGTCTTCATCGGGATTGTCGGATTCAGCCAGCTCAAGCTCGTCGTAATCTGAGCCTTCGATATCTGCAATATCTTCGAAATCTTCGTCCTCATCTTCTTCTTCTTCCGAGCCCTCGCTTCCTTCTTCTTCTGAATCGTCAAAATCTTTTAACGATGCGAAGTTAAAGCTGCTGCTAGAGGAGGGCGCCAGGGAAATATTGGTGTTTGAACGCGCTTGTACATCGACGCTGCCTTTGTACGCATGCGGGCTTTTTGCGTAAAGCGTTGTTACAGGAATGCACGCTGCGGTGGCAATTGCGAGGGTCAGCAGCTTTATTTTCATGTGTTTTTTGCGCTCTGGGAAAGGGTTTGCGGAGCGTACTGTCTTCAGGTGACGAAAATTTAATCGCTCAAAACTGTTACAGACGTAAAGAACTTTGTAACTGAATATTTCGTTTCGATTGGGTCAGTAGATTCTTTGAACCAAGGTCAAGCTATGATTTGAAGCGCGCTTAGGCCAGCGTGGCGTAAAGATGAAGCGCAGTGCGCATGAAAGCTAGTACGCATCAAAAAACGCCAACACCCCGCAAACACATGTAGGTTCAACTTCAACTTCAACTTCAACTTTGATTTGATTATTTTTTGATATCTAAGCGTCAAGCTTTCGCTTACCTCTTAGCGGACGCTTGCACTGATGATTAGAATTTTGAAAAGAACCTTACTTTCACTGCTCGCGATAGTGCTGGTGCTAGGACTGTCAGCCTGGGCATTTATCCACAACCTGCATTTAGAGCGTGAACCCAAAGCCAACCCGCTGGCAGGCGCAAGCGCACTGGGTTTTATCAGTGCGCCTTCGGGCTTGCCAGCCAATCGTGGCCGCATTTTGGCGGTGGTTACGAGCGCAACTGCGCTGCTGGATGGCAAGCCGACCGGCTTTGAGCTCACCGAGCTATCACGGGCTTGGTGGGTGTTCACCGCCAACGGCTTTCAGGTTGACTTTGCTAGTCCAGCTGGCGGCGCGGCGCCGATGCGAAAAGATGATTTGATCGACGCGGACTATGCGTTTTTAAATGAGCCCGGCGTACAAGCAAGCCTGAAAAGCACGCTGCGATTGGCGGATGTTGACCCAAGCTCCTATAAAGCAATCTACTTTGTCGGCGGCAAAGGCGCGATGCTTGATTTTTATCGCAATCCTGCCATTGAAAAGCTGCTGCAAACGATCGCTGTTAATGGCGTGGTCGGTGCAGTCTGTCATGGCCCAGCTGCGTTGGTGGATATTCGATTAGCGGATGGAACGCTGCTGCTTGCGGGTAAATCCATCACTGGTTTTTCCAATGCGGAAGAGCTGATGTTTATGGATAATCCAGTCAGTAAGTTAGGTTTTATGCTGCAAACAAAGCTCAGCCAGCAGGCCGCAGAATTTATTGAAGGCCCGATGTATTTAGCGCAATCGGTGCGCTCAGGCAATTTGATAACCGGGCAAAACCCGTGGTCGACTTGGCAGGTGGCTGAGCACATGGTGCAGGCTTTAGGCTACACGCCGATCGCCAGAAAAATGACCGCAGAAGAGGCAAGCGTCGAGATTTTGCTTGAATATCAGCGCGCGGGCTCAGCTGCAGCGTTGGTCAAGCTGCAAACGTTACCAGTGGCGCGCGACAAGCGCATTATGTTACTGCATGCTTTTGTAGCGGCCAAAAACAGAAAGTTGGGCGATGCTTTTGCGATCGCTAGGCTGGCAGGAATCTAAGTATTGAACTGGGAATTTGACGTTGTCGATAGCACTGCGCATTCTAATTATCGAAGACCATTTAGCGCTGCGCATCGCGCTTGCGCAGCTTTTTGAAACGCACGGGCACAGAGTGGATTTCGCCGCCGATGGCATGACCGGATTGCAATTGGCGCTGCTTGATCCGCCCGATGTGCTGGTATTGGATTTGGGATTGCCCGGAATGGATGGCTTGCGGGTTTGCCTGCAGCTGCGCGCGCAGGCGGATCGGCACATTCCGGTTTTGATGTTAACCGCGCGCGATACCTTAAACGATAAACTGCAGGGCTTTGCCGCCGGCGCGGATGACTATTTGCTCAAGCCCTTTGCCAACGCAGAATTGCTAGCCCGCTGTGTTGCGCTTTCCATGCGGCACCGCCTGGGCGCACCCAATCGCTTGGTTTTAGGCTCGCTGCACATTGATCGGCTAAGCGGTGCCGCACACCGATTTGATCGCGCGTTAGATTTGCAGCGCATTCCTCAGCGTATTTTACTTGCATTGGCGCAGGCCTGGCCGAGAACCGTGACGCGTTCGGCGCTGATTGATAAAATTTGGCCCAGCGAAGTTCCAGCATCCGATCCTTTGCGCTCGCATATGTATAGCCTGCGCGCGGCGCTCGACAGGCCAAATGAGCGGCCCATGCTGATCACCGTACACGGGGTCGGTTATCGCTTAGATCCTGAGTCTGAGTCTGAGTCTGCGCTTGAAGCTGCAGAGCCCGAGCCTAAAAATGCGGAGCAAGCCTAATGCGCTGGACCAATTTAAAACTTAGAAACAAGCTCATGCTGGTATTTGCCAGCTACTGTTTGCTCATTACCGCGTTGTTTAGCCTTTATGCGCTGGCGTTTGCCTATTCGGTGGAGGATGAATTTTTCGAGGCCATGCTGGCGCAAGAAGCACAGCGCCAACAGCTCGCGTTTACTCGCACCGGCGAATGGACAGCAACACAGGATCTTGGCATGCACGTCGCTAAAAGCAGCGCCGAGTTGCCGTTAGAAATTCAAAGCGAATTTCAAGCGCGTCCGAATCGGCGGGAGTTCGGTGGACTTGCGGGCCGCCATTTTCATATTTTGCCACTTAGTGAAGCTCAAAATAGCGCATGGTTGGTCGCGGAAGTCAGCAGTAAGTTGGTGTTTAGACGCATGCGCGGCAAAGTTTTTGATATTTTATTTGGATCGACCTTAGCCATATTAGCGATGGCTCTGCTATTGGCATGGTGGCTGGCGAACAGCACCGCAAAACCGCTGACACAGCTTGCAAATCTCTTGGCTCGCATGCAGCCCGATCAGCTGCCGAGCACGCTTCCCAATACCCTTCGTAAAGATGAAGTCGGCGTGTTAACTGCGGGGTTAAATGATCTCGTGCAGCGCATTCAAGCGTTTATTGTGCGTGAGCAAGAATTTACCAAAGATGCGAGCCACGAGTTACGCACGCCGCTCAGCGTCATTCGCTGTACAGCAGAACAGTTAATTGCCTTAGCAAACCTGCCCGCGCCAGCGATGGCGCAGCTCAAACTTATTCAAACATCAAGCATGCAGCTTCAGCAAACCGTTATGAGCTTGCTGAGCCTTGCGCGTGAATCAAGCGAGCTTGTAGCTGAGCCTGTGCTTGTGCTGCCGGTGTTAGAGCACATCATTCTTGAGCAATCGGCCTGGCTGGATAAAAAAGCCATGCAGCTTAAAATCGACATAGAGCCAATGTTTAGGCTTTTGCTGCCAGAAAGCGTGCTGCATATTGTGCTGGCGAATTTAATTGGCAATGCCTTCCAACATGGTGAAGCGAAAAGTGTAGTGAATATCTACACTAAGGCAGGCAGGCTTTGGATTCTGAATCAGCATGCAGTGGCGCTTGAGCCGAGTATCGGTTTCGGCCTTGGCCTATCGATAGTAAGGCGGCTAGCAAAACGCTTTGCTATTGACGTAGTCATTACGCACACACAAGCGCAAACGCAGGTGAGCATTGCGATCCAAGAACAGCAAAACCAGATAGCGCGCGTAGAAGCTAAAGCGAATTGAGTTTGGCTTCACATGCACGGTCAATACTCGCTGCACTTCCACACAGGTGCCAGCGCTTGATTACAAATTTCCCTAACTATTCTCTCCCCACTTTCTGGCGCGCGTGGCTGCGAACGCCACTCGGCGTGGGCGCTATCGCACCATCGTCCAGCGCTTTGGCAAGATTGATTTGCAGTGAAGTATCGGCGCAGCACGCCCCGATTTTGGAGCTAGGCCCGGGCACCGGCGTATTCACGCGCGAGCTACTGGCGCGCGGCGTAAAGCCTCGTGATTTGCTGCTGGTCGAACACGCTGAGGAGTTTATTGACACGCTAACCGCGCAATTTCCTGGCGTGGCTATCGCACACGCCAGCGCCAGCGAGCTCGCAAAAATACCGCAAATTAAAGCGCAAAATTTTGGCGCATTAATCAGCGGCCTACCGCTACGCGCAATGGCACCCGATGTCATCGAAGCCATCATCGGGGCGGCATTTGCGCACATGGCACCCGGCGCTGCGCTTTATCAATTTACCTATGGCTGGCGTAATCCAGTGCCGCAAATCTTGATGAAACAGCTAGGCCTGCAAGCCACCTGCATTGGCCGCGTTTGGGCGAATTTACCGCCTGCGGCTGTGTATCGGATTGAGGCGGTGAGCTAAATTGATTCGTATGGCGGGCGCAAATGCAAAAGGTCTTAAACAGCTCCAAGCCCTACCCATGAACCACCAACTAAAATAGGCCTCTTTCTTCGATAATGCCTCAAACGGCTCCCCTCTCCCTTTATGGGAAAGGGGTCGGGGGAGAGGGTATATTGGGCACCCAAATTTGTGGCAACCGGGTATTGCCCTCTCCCCAACCCCTTTCCAATAAAGGGCGAGGGGCTAAAACCGGCCTCTTTTTTCAATAATGCCTCAGACGGCTCCCCTCTCCCTTTATGGGAGAGGGGTTGGGGGAGAGGGTATATTGGGCACCCAAATTTGTGGCAACCGGATATTGCCCTCTCCCCAACCCCTTTCCCATAAAGGGCGTGGATAGGGAACCGTTTGGGGTTGATCGCAGGTTCAATCTAGCGCTTTACAACCCGAGTCAAACCCTGCACCAGCAATGCGCCGCCCAGCGCCATTAAAAATGCGACATTGATACGGAAACTGACTAACGCCAGCGCCAGTACGATACAAAAAACGCTAAACGCATAGTAGCCGAGCACCATGCCGCGTAGCAGCTGGATCGTAAAAGCGGATCCTGATTGTCGATGCGAAAACACCACCAGTACGGATCCCATGACTGGAAACATGGCAAAAATACCGCTAAGCCGATGCCCCAAGGTTGTGGAAAAATGCGTGATGAGCAACACCAGTAACGCGCCCGCGAGCATGCGCCAGGCAATATCGTTTGCGGGTTTTTTTGACGGGCTATCGCTTAGCGTTGGTCTTGGATACAGGCGCGGTGCAAGTAGTAGTGCCGCCAACACGGCGGCCGCGGCAACCCAGAGCGTGGGCGACCAATATGTGAGTAACGTAACGGCTAATGCGTAGCCAGAAAATCCTGATAGCAAGCTGGTTGGCCAATGGCTGAAGCTGGCGGCCCAGGCATAGCTGATCCCAAACGCCAAAATAGCCAGTACCGCAGATAGCGTTCCTACCGCTGCGTTGGCAGTAAATTCTGGGCCTTGTTGCAGCGCGATAAAATACAAAATAGGCCCCGCAACCACCGGAAACGCAGATAACCAGCCTGCCACTGCCGGCCCCCAACGCCGTCCTGCCAGAGTAACCGCTGCAATGAGTAGCGGAACCAACAATAATTTCAAAGCAAGAATCATGCTCACAAGCGATCGTTCGTTCCTAACTAAATGGTTGCCGATGCGAAGTGTCGATCAGGTAGCGTCGCATACGCGCGTTGCAGCTCGGCCTAACATATTCATTGCTTAACCTGCCGCCATTGCGCTCGATGATTTTGATTGAGCCGATATTGCTTAGCTCAACGGTCAAAATTACGGTTGCCAAGCCCAAAGCCTGCGCCTGTAGCAGCGTAAGGCGCAGCAGCTGCGTTCCGTAGCCTAAGTTTCGGTAGCAGGGCACGATGTCATAGCCGATGTGCCCGCCGTCAAGCGCCATTGCGGGCGTTAGCTTAGTGCGAAGCCGGGCTACACCTACCACGGTATGGTGATCTTTTAGCAAAAAATAGCTGCGCGTGGGCACCCAGTTCGCAGCTAAGCCACGGCCTGCTGCGCTATTCTCCAGCGATACTAAAAAGCCGTCAAAATCGTTGACGGCTTGTTGATAGCGTTCGATGGATTTGACTTCGCCAGATGCAACATATCCACGCGCGGCAATGACGAAATCGTTGCGATGAGTAGGATTTGGGGACTCGAGCGTAAGCAAGGAATTATCGCGACTACTTCGCCCTAGAAACGTACTCACCCGATCGTGTATCACAGCGAATCACTTCGCCTTGATTGATAAACAGGGGTACCCGAACGACTGCGCCGGTTTCTAGCTTGGCTGGTTTGCCGCCGCCGCCGGAGGTATCGCCGCGCACGCCTGGGTCGGTTTCCACAATTGTTAGCTCAACAAAATTCGGAGCGGTCACCATAAGAGGAGCGCCGTTCCACAGCGTGACTTGCACGGAATCTTGCTCTTTAAGCCACATCCAGGCTTCTGAAACTGCGTTTTTATCGGCCTGAAACTGCTCGAAGGTGGACGCTTGCATGAAGTGCCAGAACTCGCCATCCGAATACAGGTATTGCATATCAGTGTCGACTACATCGGCGGTCTCGGCGGTGTCGCCGCTGCGCCAGGTTTTTTCCACCACGCGCTGGGTGCGCAGGTTTTTCACGCGGACGCGGTTAAAGGCTTGGCCTTTGCCGGGCTTGACCATTTCGTTGTCTAAAATGGTGTATGGATCGCCGTCAATAAGAATCTTGACGCCGTTACGAAATTCGCTGGTGCTGATTGAACCCATAGGGCTACTCCGAAAAATAAATCTGAAAAGTTAAAAACTGAAGTACAGACTGCGCGCGTAAGGCTAAATCGAGCGAGCTGAATTAGACTTGGCATACGCGCTGATCAGCGCATTACCCAAGAAAGGCCGGAATGATAGCTGCAAAGCCGCTCGAAAAGCTGAAGTTAAGCGCGCTGATGCACATCGCGAAGCCGCAGCCACCAGATGATGCCGCGAAAGCCACAGGCTGGCAGGCGCAAATGCAGGATGCTTTTACGGATTTGCCTGCGCTTTTGCGCTATTTGCAGCTCACCCCAACGCAGCTTGAAAGTGCGCTTGGCTGGGGCATGCCAACGGCTGCATCTGGATTTGCATTGCGGGTGCCGAAAAGTTTTGCGGCGCGCATGCAGCCTGGCAACCCGCGGGATCCGCTTCTGCTGCAAGTGTTGCCGATGGCAGCAGAACTACTGGCTGTGCCGGGCTATGCAGCGGACCCAGTCGGCGATCTACAAAAAAACCCAGTCCCTGGCCTGATCCACAAATATCAAAGCCGAGTTTTGCTGATTACTACCGGCGCTTGCGCGGTGCATTGCCGCTACTGCTTTCGGCGGGAATTCCCGTATGCCGAGCGCGGCTTGAGTCAATCAGCGCTCGCAAAAGTGGTCGAATACATAGCCAGCCAGCCGGCGGTGAACGAGGTAATTCTATCGGGCGGTGATCCGCTTTCACTGTCAAATACGCGCTTGCTGGTCATTACTGATGCGCTGAAAGAATTACCGCAGCTAACCCGAATCCGCATCCATACGCGCACGCCAGTGGTGTTGCCGAGCCGCTTTGATGCCGGCTTTTTGCGCTGGATCAAGTCGATCCAAACGCGCTTTGCTGTGCTGATGGTTTTGCACAGTAATCATGCACAGGAATGGCAATCGGATGTGTTGAAAACTGCCGTACAAGCGCTGCGCGAACGGAATGTAACGCTGCTCAATCAAGCGGTCTTGCTGAAAAACGTCAATGACAATTTACCGGCGCAAGTAGCGTTGGCTGAGGCGCTATTTACAAGTGGCGTACTGCCATACTATTTGAATCAGTTGGATCAAGTCAGCGGGAGCGCGCACTTTCAGGTTTCAGATGCATCCGCGATTGCTTTGCATGAAGCCATGCGGCGTACCTTGCCTGGATTTTTGTTGCCGCGATTGGTGCAGGAGCAGGCGGGTAGGGCATCTAAAACTCCGCTTGTTGATCAAGCGCAGCAATGAAAAAATCCGCATCCACTGAGCAAAACACCGCAGATTTGCCCGAGCTAGAACTTGCGCACATCGAGCGCTTTTTAGATCGGCTTTACTCGGAAACCGGGGCGGCAAAAAACACGTTAGTAAGCTATCGCTTTGATCTTTGCATCTTTGCTGGTTGGCTGGTTCGCGCTAATAGTACGATGCTGAGCGCAACCCGCGCGCAAGTGCTTGATTTTTTAGCATTTCGCCATGAACAAGGCAGCAACGCCCGCACCGCTGCTCGCGGGCTATCGGCACTGAAAGCTTTTTACGCCAGAGCGTTGTTAGATGGCGCAATAAGCCACAATCCAACCGGGCAAGTGCGCGCGCCTAAACTACCCAAACCGCTACCCAAAGCACTAAGCGAGCGCGAAATCGAGCTGCTTTTAAGCGCGCCAGAGCTTGAAGAAATCGCCGGCCTGCGTGAT
The DNA here is from genome assembly GCA_031422315.1 of Rhodanobacteraceae bacterium. Lineage (GTDB taxonomy): Bacteria > Pseudomonadota > Gammaproteobacteria > Xanthomonadales > SZUA-5 > JANNYA01. The sequence continues at coordinate 122,372 of JANOQN010000014.1, read as the reverse complement.
AAAGCCATGCTTGAGCTGATGTATGCGACCGGCCTTCGGGTAACTGAACTGACTACGCTCAAAGCGGAGCAAGTCAACCTACGCCAAGGCGTACTGCGCGTACTCGGAAAAGGCCAAAAAGAGCGGCTCGTGCCGATGGGTGAAATTGCCCAAGATTGGCTAGAACGCTACGTCAATGACGCACGCACGCAGTTCCCGAATGCCAAAGCGAGCGACGTGCTGTTTTTGAGCAATCGCGGTGATGCGCTGACTCGGCAAGCGTTTTGGTACATCGTCAAACGCTGCGCCGCAAAGGCCGGCGTGCGCAGCCTTTCCCCGCACGGTTTACGGCATTCTTTTGCGACGCATTTGCTCAATCACGGCGCTGATTTGCGCGTCGTGCAGCTATTACTCGGGCATGCAGATTTATCAACCACGCAAATTTATACAATGATTGCGAAAGAGAATCTCAAAAAATTTCATCAGCTGCATCATCCGCGCGGGTAACGGAAGCATGATATGGATCGGTATTTCAATATTTTTCTGGTTTCTGGTTATTCGCGAGCTGTTGAATCAAAAACTAACGTTTGCTGAGTTTGACGGCTTTGACTGGGGCTATTTAGTCACGTTAATTATTATTGCTAGCCTCACTGCCTGGATGCCAATAAGTCATTGGCGCTTTGAGCAGCAATTATCGCGTTTTGCCAGCAAGTTGGCTGATAACAAGCCCGCTAGCGTGCATTGCAATACCGCATTTGATGCGATCTTTGACAACGATCTCAACGTTGCCGGGCATGCCAATCCGGAAACCGGGGAAATTGTCATGCAATATACTTGGTGCGCCAAATTGATTAATTACATCGATAACCCGCAAAAAGCAACGGATCAAGAAATTTGGAGTGTGTCAGTATTCGTGCATGAAGCTATGCACGCGCGTGGTGAATATAACGAGGCTAAAACCGAGTGCCAAGCGATTCAGCGCCGCTATCGCACGGAGCGGATGTTTGGCATACCCGACGCAATTGCGCGAAAAAACTCGAATTATTATTACCGCGTGCTCTATCCACAACACCCGTATTTCAGTGCTGATTGTGCGAAAGGCAAAGCGATGGATGAGCGATTGAAAGGTTCTGGTTGGCGATTTGGTGAATGAAAATTGCCAACTTTTAACAGCGACGTTCGTTTGCAAAACTAATTCAAGCAAAACTGTCTATTGTTTAGTGTTTTTTGATTTGCATCGAGTTGCAGGTATTGGATACATTGCAAAGCGTTTTTCCATTTTTATTTTGCGGCATTTTTGACATTAGGCGGCTGAAATGATTCGATTCGGGTCCAGGAAAATATTGTTTTGCTCGGCAATTGGCGCAAGCCTAGCGTGCGGATCAGCGCTTGCGGGTAACGTCGTTAGTACGCCGACTGGACTGCAATTTCAGGAAGATTTTCGATTTCAAGGCAATCATGCAGCCACTTTGCCGAGCGGCCAAGCCAGTACGGTGTGGTGGGATGAAGCCAGTTGGGATGTACGCGGCGACACCGCTTTCAGCGCGGTTACGCCAATTTCAGCCAGCATCAATAACCGCTTTCATATTGATATCCATAAAGCGCTCAATACCAACCCAGCGGACGCAAGGTTGAGTAATACCGTGCTGGCGGTAGGCGGAGATGGCTCTGCCGGCGTCGGGATTATGCATTTAGATTTTCAGGACATCATCAGCGCGCGCCTGCGCAATCCGATGCAAATTAGCGCAGCGCAGCCGGGTGAAGTGTCGTTCTATGCGCCTATTTTTAACAGCACAGGGCACTGGTGGGAAATTGCGATTACTCCGGCTGATAAAATCGTGGGTGGCGAACACACCAGCGTGCCGGGGCAAGGTGAATTCGCGCTGCCCGGGCCGCTTGTTAATTCAAGTGCTCAGCCCGGTCCTGGACACGGGCCGGCGGCTGATTCCATTAATGTCATTAGTTTTGGCGCCAGCGATGTACCCTGTGATACCGGCTGGCAAGTGCGCTTTGGGGTTTCTAAAACCGTGGCTGGTAATTTGAGCCACGCTGTGAATCAGGTGCCGAACTTAAGCAATCTGCTGCAAACCAGCCCGGAGCAGGCCAATCGGCTGGTACATTGGCGCGTGCGATTTGCCCAGACCGGAATTGAGTTGGCTGCTGATCCTGAAGAAGATGGCAGCTTTGCCGTGTTGGAAACTTACGCTATGGCGGTGCCTTGGAATGAAGTGCATGTGCATTTGATGGCCGTGGCCTATCAAGCTGATCATCATCCGCAAGGCGATTGTTACCTGGGACATATTCGAGAAGTGGCCTGGCGCGCGGTGAAAGTGAGCCCGGTCAAATACGCAGCAACGGATGTCTATCCAAAAAACGCCAACGCGGATCAAGCGCCAGCAGCAGCGTGGCGGGGCTATGATCTGCGCGATATTCAGCGCTTTGGCGCGGCGATTAACGGCGTGCCACAGCCTAATCTGAGCAGTTTTAGCGTTGAAAATAGCGGGCGCTACTGCAATGACGCAGGCTATCCTTGCTTTGACGATGCTGCCAACGCCAGCTTGAGTTTAGTCATGCCAACTCGACCTGGGCTTGAGCTTGCCAGTGCCGCGTTTTTATATGACGCGCGCGATCGAGACGGCGCAACTACCTCAGGAAGCTTGGGAATCGGCGCTCTCGCCGCACAAAATTTGCCAGGGCATGACAGTGTGCCAGCCGCCGAATCGCAAGCCTGGGTGCGCCGCGCGTTGGCGCTTAATCCGCAGCTGCTGGGCGCAAACAGCACGCACCAATTGAACATTGCACTACAGCAGGGCAGCTATATTGATCGCATGGAAGTTGAATTTGGTTTTAGTTCGCCATCGGTGCTGTTTGCGAACGGCTATGAAAGTCCAGTGCTAGCAGCACAGCCTCAAGCTCTGCTAAAGCTGGAAAGTGCGCAAGTTTTGGATGGCGGCAGCTGGCAGCTTGATATTCTTAACGCCCAAAAAGTTCAGGGCATGCCGAAGTTTGGGCATTGTTCGGCGCATGAGTGATTTGATTGGCCTAAACTTCAAGACAAAAGAAAGTTGAAAATACATGTGAGAGGATTTGCCAATTGCAAACTCTTTATGGTGGAGATCACAAACCACCGAAAGGACCGCGCACATGGCAACTTCAATCTTTGCAAAAAAACTAGCCAACACTGCTTTACAACAGTTCGATAGATATCACTTGATGCGTGAGCAAGAGCCTTTGCTCGCAGCCCAAATCGAACGCTATTGGCAGGGAATCGCGACATTTCCGGGGGTAAAAACGCCCTGGTCTGCGGTTTTTGTGTCGTGGTGCGTCAAAGAAGCCGGTGCCAGTTCCGAAGAATTCCATTTCGCTTCTGCGCATTCGCGGTTCGTGCATAAGGCGATTAGCAATCAATTACTTCAAGTCGGTGTGTTTCGTGGCCACCCTGTCCCGGCGTACTCGCCCTCGGTCGGCGACATTTTGCAAAACAATAGAGCGGGCAATCATTTCGACTATGCCTTTGCTCAGGCGAACAAGGCCTATGAATCTCATTCAGCCGTTGTCGTAGAGGTTGGCACTGACAGCAAAGGCGGCTACTTACGAACTGTCGGCGGCAATGAAGGCGATTCGGTGGGTGTCAAGGAAGTGCGCCTAGATGCTGCCGGTAAAGTAAAAAATGCCAGTGGACTCTATATCTGCGTAGTTGAGACGCGCAAATAGCGCTGTTCGATAAAACTTAGTTTGGGAAGCTTGGAGTATTTCTTATGAATATGAGCGTATTACTTGAAGTCGCAATTGGAATGGTTGCGCTTTACTTTTTACTAGCGGCAGCTTGTTCTTTTTTGCTGGAGGCAGTGCATTCGTTCACCAATATCCGTGGTAAGGCCATGAGCAAATTTCTGATTGAAATGCTCAATGGCCCGGCTAAAGAGACAGTTAATTCCTGGCCTAAAAGATTATTGCTAATAGTGCATGGAATTTTTTCGACGCAAAAAGTTGCGAATTTATCAGCTAAGCCAGTAATAGATTTATTGAGCCACCCGCTACTAAAGGCGCTCGAAAAACCAGAGGTTGGGTTGAATGGCATGAACACAGAGCCTAGCTATGTGCCTTCAAATTTGATTTCTCAAGCACTTTTAGACCAACTGATTAGCCGCTACGGACGCACGCTGATATTTTTAGACGCAGAGATGCGCGCGTTCTTAATCAAACAATTGGAAAATAGGGATAGCGAAAATACATTAATTAAAATAGTTGATTTACTTGAAGAATGTAAAGGCACAGCGATTAATCTGGAGAAACTGGTAAACGCCCTAAGTGCACTTAACAAAGATGAAGTTGTAAAAGCTTTGGACAATCTCGCATCGCAATTGCCGCAAGGTGAACTACGAAATTCCTTAGTGCTAATCGCTAAGCTGTCATCGGGTGCGAGCCAAGATGTAGTTGATGCTGTTTGTAAAGCATTGCCAATCAAAGAAATGAGCTTCGAGCTTGTTCAAAACATAGTGCGCAGTGGCGTTTTGCCCGACTCGCTTGCGCAAAGCCTTCAACCAATTTTGAATTCCTCAAACTATGATTTGCAGCAGCTCAGTCTCGGTTTGGAGCGCTGGTACGACGCAGTAATGGACCGGGCTACCGGATGGTTTAAGCGACGATCAATTTTGCTGCTCGGCGTTTTCGCTTTTGCGTTTGCGGCGATGTTTAACTTTGATAGTTTTAGCATTGCTAAACAATTGTTCGAAAAACCCGCATTGCGCCAGAGCGCTGCTCAACTTGGCGCGCAAATTGTCAGCTCAGGCGACAGAAATGGAAGCCAGCTCATACCCATGCTCGTCCTTCAAGAGCGAGCCCGCACAGCCGAGTGGGACGTCACCGATCTTTCAATGCCCGACGCATTGATAAAAATTTCCAAGCGCGCACGCGAAACAGTTCTGCTGACGCTTAGCAATCCATCGATACAAGCAGAGGGTTTGTTGCTGCTTGAAGCAGAGGATGCAACGGCACTCATGTCCCAAATTGCCCAAACTTCGTGCGGCAACGTATCGCCGAGTATTCCGAAAAAAAGTGATGAAGCTGCAAAGTCGAAAACCGAAGAATCTTTGCTGCCAAGTTCCTGCGCCTTACAACAACAATCGCTCAAGACTGCAGACAAATGCCAGTTTATCAGCAACGTAGCTTATTCCTGGAATACCGATTTGACGCAAGCGAGCTGCGAGTTGTTTAGGACTACAAAGGCAAGTGATGCGGTTAGCCGCGTCCAACTCACGACCGCGGCTTTAAACGCTTGGAAATCTGAGCTGAAAAAATTTCAAGAGCAAACTACGATTCTAAATGAAAGCTTTATTCAAACGTCCAAACTCGTTGACGATATCGCGCCGTTTTGGAAGCTTGGAGAGAAAATGCGCTGGTGGGCTATGCCCAAAGAAAAAAGCGCTTACAGCATTTGTTATTTTTTGATGCCAATACTCGCGTTGTTGATTCAGCTTTTCGTGGTGTGGAAATTGCCGCGCGCCGCCTGGATTAACCTAATGTTTTTTATTACTTTGCCCTGGTTTATTGGAACATGCGTCATTGGCGTCTCTTGGAATCTTGCCACGCTATTGCCCAGCTTCGCTGGCTGGCTCATGACGGCGCTGATGGTGAGTTTTGGTGCGCCATTTTGGTTTGATTTGTTGGATAAACTTGTCAGCCGCCGCGCTGCGGGTCCGAAGCCTGGGCCAAGTGATGGGCTTGGGTCATGAAGACTGAGACTGCATTTTCAACACTTCTTGCAATTTTATTAGCCATTTCATCTGCGAATACTTCGAGCTGCTCGCCGATTAATTTGGGCGAACAAGCAAAACTCATCGGCTCAAAATTTAAAGTAGCAGCTTTCAAAAAATATGGGAGCGATTTGAATTTTTTTCCAGTCTTTCGTGAAACTAAAAATCCGAAAAATCACTTGAGCATTCTGGAAACTAATCCGCATTTTAGGTCTGGCGTGCAAGTATGCAAAGGCCACAATGTTACGGTTTATGTTGGGGTATATCCATACTTTAAACTGCAAGATTTTTCGAGAAAGCTAGTAGAAGAAAACTTTGCGGTACCCAATCCCGTTAAACCCAGTGAAGGGTTGAGCTTCGATCCAATTGCGCATTTTTTTGTCTGCGCAATCGGCCAAAATTTGCAAAAAAATGGATTAGTCGTAGATCAATTCCCGAAACCCGGCACGCTAATGCGCACTTACTTCAGGGAAAGCAAACCTACAGCTGATTTAGGCGTAAATGCACCGAAAAGTGAAGTCTTGCTTTTCCTGGATTGCCAGACCCGCAGTGCAGTTCCTCCAGTTCCTCCAGTTCCGCCCCCTACTGAAGGAAACACAGAATACTCAGCAGCTCAAGTCTCAACGGCAGCAGCCGGTGGCGCGACGCTAGCTTATTTTCTTTCAGGTGGTGGAGCTCAACGTAGAGTGAAACTTTCTTTGGTGCCACTGGTAGTACGGCGTCGAGACTCATTAAAAGTCCGAGTGCGCGCTGTGCCGGATATTCCTACATGAAACCACTGCCTACCGCATACGGCTTGATTGGGACGAACCCGGTGTCGTTAACCAGATTGACCAGAGTATTGGCTGAATGTCCAGCTATTCTCGCTTGGTGTCGTTGCCCGACCAGCGGCATGGATTTGCCTCATCTAGCAATTACTTTAGTTGATCAAATGCCTTCCCTGTTTGGCGTTTCGATTGAAGATTACATCGTAAAACGTTGGGTGAAATCATCATCAACTATCACCAATCCAGGCAAAATTTGCCTAACCCTGAATCCATCACTTGAGCTAATAGAAACTGGCAAAACCACTTTGACGGTGCCAATCAAGGCGAGGATTGAGCTTGTGCCTATTGACGTTGCCGAGCAGATTCGCATTCAATCGGATAAAATTTACTTTGCTCGCTCAAATTGGAAAGCTCGAATAGAACTGTTTGTGATGGACCTGAGCATTGAGCGGCCTTTTCACTCTACTTGCTGGCAACGTATTGCAATGCCGCCAATGTTAAATCGCTAGCGCGCTCGGTCTTTCGAATGGGTTACTAAGCAATCTAGCCCTCGCCAGCCTTCGCCTCAGCGACACTTTTAAGCGTGCCTTGAATTCTGGAGAGCATCTGCGCACAGACTTTTAAGTTGCCAGCGATCACATTGCCGGACTCTAGATATTGCTCTGCGCCGTTGAAATCTAGGCAAGTGCCCCCTGCTTCACGCACCATGAGCACGCCTGCGGCGATGTCCCAGGATTTCAGGCCCATTTCAAAAAAGCCATCGATCCTTGCGTTTGCAACGAAACATAAATCAAGTGCGGCGGAGCCTGATCTGCGTAAATCTTCGGCTTCATCGAGCAGCTTAGCAACGATGCGCTGTTGTAGCGGCAAGCGATCACGCGTGCGGGGTGAAAATCCGGTGCCAATCAAAGCGCCCGCAACGCCAATGCGTTGGCCGATGCGCATACGCCGATCATTAATAAACGCGCCGGAGCCTTTGTAAGCGGTGTAAAGCTCCTCATTGAGTGGGTTGTAGATCACGCCGGCAATGGGCACGCCTTGATCTAACAGGCCAATCGAGATCGAAAAGTGTGGGTAGCCACGGGTAAAGTTGCTGGTGCCATCGAGCGGGTCAACTACCCAGGTGTAGCGCGCTTCAGATGCGGTTTTAGGCTGCTGCATGCCGGATTCTTCCGCCAGAATCGCATGATCTGGATAGGCTCGACGCAGCTCTTTAATGATTTCCATCTCGCTTTGGCGATCCACTTCGGTGGTGAAATCCATGCGGCTTTTCTCTTCGATCTTGATCGAATCACGCTTGGCTAAGGATCGCAAGATAACTTTGCCCGCCGCGCGCGCAGCCTGTACCGCAATATTGACAACCGGTTTACGCATGACAAACACCCAAAATAATCAGCGCGGAGGGTAACAAGTGAATGCCTAATCGCGACTGATTGGCATTCTTAGCGTTTGATCCACAAAAGTTTGTTGGGAATGACCTGACCAACCGCTTTACTTGACGAGCTCTTGAAATACTTGTGCATATTTCTGGGTCAATTTGCGTCTTTTGCGCGATTAATTTAACCAATCACCACATTTTTGCAGTTATTTCGAAAGCTAGACAAAATGTTCGACTCTTTTTCGGTAGCCTCCACAGGTATTTTGTTTTCCACTCAGGACTTCCTAATGACCCCCAGTTATCCACTCGTCAAACCGCTTACATTGATCGTCGCCGCGCTGCTCAGCAGCCCCATTTATGCGCAAACTGCCGAAAACGAGACCGAAGCCGCGATCGAAGAAGGGCGGCTCGATGCCATCGTTGTCACCGCGCAGCGCCGTGCAGAGCGCATTAACGATGTGCCGTCGGCGGTTTCGGTGATCGACACCGAACGCCTCGCCGCCTATGGCTCGTCAGGCGATGATATTTTGCAGCTCAGCGCGAAATCGCCGAGCTTGTATGCAGAATCTTCGTTTGGCCGCACATTTCCGCGTTTTTACATACGCGGCTTGGGCAATACCGATTTCGATTTGAACGCCAGCCAGCCAGTTTCGATGATTTATGACGATGTGCTGCTGGAAAATCCAACGCTGAAAGGCTTCCCGATTTTCGATTTAGATCGCGTTGAAGTGCTGCGCGGCCCGCAAGGCACGCTGTTTGGCCGTAATACGCCGGCCGGTGTAGTCAAATTTGAATCTGCACGGCCTTCGCAAGTTACTGAGGGCTACGCGCGTTTGGGATTTGGCCGTTTCTCGACCAAGAATTTTGAAAGCGCAGTTAGCGGCGCAGTCACCGAGCGCTCGTCCGCGCGGCTCTCGATCTTGTATCAAGAACGCGATGGCTATGTCGACAACACCCGTCCAGGCGGCGTTTCACTCGGCGATTTTACCGAACTTGCAGTGCGCGGTCAGTGGCTGTTTGAGTCGGGCAATGGCTTTGAAGCGCTGTTCAACGCGCATGGCCGTCGTGGCCGGGGCGGAAACGCGATTTTTCAGGCCAACATCATCCAGCAGGGCAGCAATCAGCTGGTGCCGGACTATCGCTTTGATCGCTATTCGCAAGACGCGCCAGCGGCGTCGTTCATTGACACCGCAGGTGCCAATGCGCGCTTGAGCTGGGAAATGGGCGAGCTGCGTTTGTACTCAATCACCGCGTATGAATCGGTTGAAATGTTCGCGCGCGGCGATGTCGACGGCGGCTTTGGCGCCAGCTTCGCACCCCCGTTTGGCCGCGGCTTCATTCCGTTCCCGGCAGAATCGGGCGATGGTATTCCAAGCCATCGCCAGCTAAGCCAGGAACTTCGGCTGGAATCGGCTATCGACCAAGCGCTGGATTGGCAGCTCGGCGCGCTGGTCTATGATGAAAACTTGAATCTGGACAACATTAGCTACAACACTTTGGCAGGCAGCACCGTCAACGGCGTCGCGCGGCAGCGGCAAGATTCGCGCTCTTATGCGCTGTTTGGCGAAGCGGGCTACTTGTTTACGCCGCAGCTTCGCGTTGCGGCTGGTTTACGCTACAGCGATGATTCCAAGGAGTTTGTTGCCGAGCGCTTATCGTCGCCGATTGGCGCTGGTGCGTTAGCGCCAATTCGGGTCAGCCCGGATGATCAAAACCTCAGCGGCAATATCAATGCGCGCTACACACTGGCCAATGATGCCCAGCTGTACGCGCGATTCGCGACCGGCTACCGAGCCCCAGCGATTCAAGGCCGCTTGCTGTTTGGCAACACGGTTTCAGTAGCGGATTCGGAAACGGTGCAGTCGTTTGAAATTGGCTATAAGGCGGATTTGTTTGACAATCGGGCGCGGTTTGACTTCACATTGTTTGACTACCGCGTTGAAGATATCCAGTTGACCGCAGTCGGCGGTGCGGCGAACTTCAACACCCTGATCAATGCCGACAAAGCCAATGGCCGAGGCGCAGAGTTAGAGTTCGAAGCCAGGTTAGGCAGCCAGTTCACGGTAAATGCGGGCTTTTCTTACAACGATACCGAGCTGGATGACAAAACCCTCGCCGTGCAGCCTTGCGGTAGCAGCTGCACCGTGCTTGACCCGCGCGGGCCGACTGCTGGCACGGTGTTAATTGATGGCAACCCACTGCCACAAGCGCCGAAATTTACCGGCAATCTGTCGTTGCGTTACGCCATTCCAACGCAAACCGGCGAATTTTATGCGCTATCGGATTGGTCATACCGCACCAAAGTCAACTTCTTCTTGTATGAAAGCCGCGAGTTCGTTGGTGATCCACTCTTACAAGGCGGCCTGCGATTGGGCTATTTGTGGAACGATGGCGGCTATGAAGTGGCGCTAGTCGGCCGCAACATTTTGAACGAGTTCGAAGCCGTGGGTGCAGTCGATTTCAACAACTTGACCGCATTTATCAATCAGCCGCGCTATGTCGGCGTGGAGTTTGGGGTTCGTAGATAGCAAAAATTTGTCCGTCACTGGCGCGGTTGTATTTTAATGCAACCGCGCCGTTTCCTAGGGCAACGCCCTAGGCTGGTTTGCAATTGCGCTGGTTCCTAGGGCGTTGCCCTAGGTTTTATGCGCAAACTTTGTTGCTCACCCACACTGCTCGCCCACCACCCATCCAATTGCGCAAAAAGCCAGCGCTCAGCCTTAGCGAAGCGCGAATCATCGGCTTGCACGTTCTTTAACGGCTCTGGTAGCGTCATCGCGCTTGCCATGTTTTGCAGTGTTGCAATGTCCCACTCTGGATGAAATTGAAGTCCTATCTGCTGAGCATTTTGACTGCGATAGCCTTGCACTGGGCATGAGCTGCCTTGCGCAATCAGTTCGGCACCTAATGGTTTACTAAATTGGTCCTCGTGCCATTGCAAAAATGCGTGCCGTTCGTTATTAATCTCAATATTGCACCAGCCTAATTCAGGCTTTGCTAGCGCGCTTATTTTCGCGCCTAGGCTATGCGCTAAGAGCTGTGCGCCTAGGCAGATCGCAAACATCGGTGTGCTATGTGCGAGCGCCAAATTGAGCCAGCGTTGTTCGTGCAGCATCCAATCTGGCGGGCGTAATACCGATGCTGGGCCGCCCAATAAAATGCAGTGGCTAGCATCCAACACTGGCAACTCGCCAAGTGTTGCTTGATAGATGCGTATTGGTATGTCCCGAGCCTGCGCCCAGCTTTTGATGTAGCCTGGGCCTTCGGCTTGGTGGTGCTGTACGATGTTGAGCACATCGCTTGGCATTACTGCAAATCTCCGGTTTCAAAATAGAGCGTTTGCAGCGTGATAGGTTGTTTCGGCGCTGCAAAAAATGGGGCTAGCGCGCCACTCAATGCGTCCTCATCTGGCTTACAGTTGGCGCCACCGAGCGTTGTGTTTGGCAGGCTAAGCTGGGTTGGCATTGGCATCAACGCTCTTGATTTTTGTGCCGGGTATTCCATGCGTACTAGCCAATCGCAGTCAGGTTTACTTTCTAATTTCTTGATCGCAAATCGACCCAGCAGCAGCATGGTTTGCTCAGTAGTCCTAGCCGCAGGCACAAGCTTTAGCTCATGATATAGCGGCACTTCCTGCACGATGATTTGCACCTGACTCAGCACAAGTTTGCCGCCGCGTTCAAAATGGCCGGTGTAAACATCGGCGGTAAATTCCTGCAACGGATCAGCGTGATTTGGGCTTAAGCGCTCCAGATCAAATCGCTGCGGCGCGATGGTGTATAGCGTGGGTTTAGCGGCCAAATCAGCGCGCAGCTTTTGATCTTGCACGGCATCTGCAAGGCGGATTTTCAGCAGCACTTGAAAGTTATGCGGGCGGTGAAACATTGGCAAATGCGATGCGTAAAGCCCATTGTGATCGCCAAACAGGGCCATGCCGTGTACGCCGTGGCTTTGTGCGAACGCGGATGTGCCAGTTAGACACATCACCAAGATCAGCCAGACTGCTTTAATACGCATCACACCTGCACCAAAACTTTGCCGGTGTGCTGGCTGGTAAACATCTCGCTAAGCGCATTGGGAAGCTGCATAAAGCCTTGGATGACGTGTTCGGCGAATTCAATTTTACCGTTGGCAACCAAGGGCGCGACGGCGGCTTGAAACTCATCGACCCGGTGCAGCCAATCGCGCGCCAAAATTCCTTGAATCGTAGCGCGCTGATACAGTACATGATGTAAAAAACGCGGGCCAGGCAGGGGTACATCTAAGCCATCCGAATACTGGCTGATTTGCCCACAAATCACGACGCGCGCGCGCCGATTGATCAGTGGAAACACTGCATCACTGACCATGCCGCCGACGTTGTCGAAATACATATCGACGCCCTTGCAGCAGGCAAAAATCGCCGCTTGCAGCGCATCCGCATCCGTAAAATCTTTGTAATTGAGCGCCCACTCGGCACCGAGTGTTTTCAGCCACGCGCATTTTTGTGCCGAGCCCGCAATCGCCAATACCCGCACGCCCGCAAGCCGGGCAAATTGCACTACCAGCGAGCCCACAGCGCCCGCCGCGCCCGACACCACCAAAACTTGCATGGGCTTCGGTTGCAGGGCTTCGGTAAAACCAAACCAAGCCGTGCGGCCCGGCATGCCCAACACGCCCAATGTGGTTTGCACGGGCGCAGCGTCGGCATTTAGTTTGCTCAAAGCGTTGATGTGCACTTTGGCGTGGGTTTGCCAGCCGGTATGGGCTAGCGCGAAATCCCCGGTTGCAAAGTCTGCGCTAGCGCTGGACAGAACTTGCACTACTGCCGCACCACTTTGCACTACGCCAATCGGGTGCGGCGCCATCCACGTGGCCTTGCTTGATTGATTGATCCGCATGTATGGATCAACGCTGAGCCAACGCGTTTGCACCAGGACTTCATCAGCCGCCAATTCCGGTGCTAACAAAGCGCTGCGCAGCTGGTAATTCGCTGGCCCTACTAGACCATCTGGCCTGCTTGTGTAAATCCACTGTTGATTACTGATTGCTGCCATGGTGCTGCTCTCCATTTGATGCTCGATAGAAGGATGAACGCGCAGTTTGCGCGTGCGCAAGCGGCTAAGAAAGCGATAAATAGTGCAATTATGTTTCTAAATTGGACAACAATAAATTATTATCGACATTTTTCGTGCAGTATCATCGATTTGCAACGCTGTCGTATTTTTGAGTCACACGTGAGTGCTAAATTGGCAAAACCCCAAATACGGAGCGTCTCTATGTCGCAACTAAGCTCGCATCGGGCAGTTACTGATTTTTCAACTTCATCGAGCTTTGATCGCGGGCTTTGGCAGCGGCTTTTGCTGCACCAAATCGGGCCACCGCAGGCGCAGCTGCAATTTGTTGATCGTTTAGCGCGTGAGAATGGCTGGCACTTGGCATTTGCCGAGCGGGTCATGCTGGAATATCGGCGCTTTTGCTATTTGGCCATCACCTGTGCGCATCCAGTTACGCCAAGCGATGCGGTTGATCAAGCTTGGCATTTGCATTTGACTTACACGCGCGATTATTGGCAAAGCTTTTGCCCAGACGTGCTGTGTACGCCGCTGCACCATGGGCCAACCTTAGGCGGCGCCGAGGAAGGGCAGAAATTCAGCCGTTGGTATGCGCAAACCATCGCGAGCTACGAGCAAATTTTCGGCGAACTGCCGCCGTTAGACATCTGGCCTAATGCGGCGGAGCGCTTTGCCGATCCAGCGCGCTTTCAAAGGATTGACACTAGCGCAAAGCGCAGACCCATTCAGTCCTGGCTTAGTTCGGTGGTAAAACGTAGTGCGGTTGGCACGTTTGTTTTGGGTACGCTAATTGCGGTTTGGCCTGATTTCGCCGCTGCGCAAGCGCACTCCGCTAACGTTTTTGATTGGAATGCGCCTGAGTTTTTAAAATTCTACGCAATCGGCGGCTTGATCATGTTGACGCTTTCCATTGCTTTGCGAATGTTCGCTCGTACGGGTGACCGAACTGGGATGCCAGTGCGGTCACTCACATCTTATGAGGAAGCTTATTTAAGCGGCGAGCAGGCGCGGGTGATTGACGTCGCGGCAGTAGAGCTATTACAGCGCAAAGCGGTAATTGCGGGGCCAGATGGTTTGCGCGCAAATGGTAGTGCGCAAGGCAATAGTTCGATTGAGCGCAGCGTCTTGATGGAGCTTCGCAAGCATAAAAAGCCGGTCAAAATGATTAACCTGAAGTTCGCTACGCACCCGGCACTGAAAAGCATGCAAGCTGAGCTGGTTCGTCTTGGTTTGCTGATGAGTGCCGCTGAACGCTGGCGTAAGATGCTGATTTGCGGCGCGCCGCTGCTGCTGTGGCTGGCACTTGGGCTTATCCGAATGGCGATAGGTATTGCCAGGGATAGGCCGGTCGCATTTCTCGGCATACTGTGTGTGCTCACTGCGGTGGCGCTGCTGATGTTGAGTATGAGTACACCCAAAAAAACGCGCGCTGGCTCCGAAAAGCTAACGCAATTGACGAGCGCGCACGCGCGTCTAGCGCGCGCCCCGCTGCCAGAAGAATACGCGCGTGGTGTGGCGCTGTTCGGCATCACCTGTTTGATGTTCACGCCGCTTTCGATTTACGCGGACTGGCGCCGAACGCCTGAGGGTGGCAGCGGCGATTCGGGCACTTCTAGCAGTAGCAGTAGCGATTCCAGCAGTGATGGCGGTGGCAGCGGCTGCGGAGGCTGTGGTGGCGGTGGTGACTAGTGCAGCTTGATGATCTGCGGGTGTTTTTCCAAGTGGCGAACGGCGGCTCGCTGGCGCTTGCGGCGGGCAAATTAAACCTCAGCGCGTCGGCCTGTTCGAAAGCGCTGCGCAGGCTGGAAAGCGCGTTAGGCTGTAGCGTTTTTGATCGGCAGTTAAAGCAGCTGCGGCTCAATGCAGCGGGAATAGCGCTGCTGCCCAGGGCGCAGGCATTGCTGACCCTGGCCGAACAAACCCAGAGTGAAATCAGCGGCGCGGCGCAGAAAATTCACTGCCGCATCCATGGGCCGGCGCTTTTGCTTTGGCAATATGGCGCACCGATCGGTGCAGCGCTCGCGCAGCGGTTCTCAGATAGCGCGCTAAGCTTGCAGCCTGAGTTTGAAAACCGCGCGCTTGAGCAACTAGCTGCAGGCGATGCCGACTTTGCCTTGGTGACGCGCGCAGCATTGCCTAGTGCCAGCGGTTTTAGCGTATGGCGACCCGATTGGCAGGCTGACGCTATCGGCACGCAGCAAATGGTGCTGGTTGCGGGCCGCACACATGCCTTGGCAAGCCGGGTGGAAGTGGCGGCAGCCGACTTGCAAAATCATGATTTCGCCTGCCCAAGGCATTCGCCATTTTGCGGCCAGCAGCAAGACGAGCGTTCCGATGGCTGGAACAAGGCCGCACCGGCGCGCAAAATTCGTTACTGGTCGAACGACTTACATATTTTGCTGGCGTTAGTGCAATCGGGCAGGGCGCTTGCCTATCTTCCTGAAAGCGTCGCCGCAAATGCCGGCCTGGTGCGCTTGCAGCTGCTTGATTGCCCATTCAACTGCGTTGAAGACATTTTTTTAGTGCATCAAGCCAGCAGCGCCCATGGGTGGCATCGATTGGTGCGGGAATTGATTTTGCAAGGTGGCTAATCAAATGCCGTTCTCGGGCCGCCAAAAACGAGTCAAAATCCCAGCCTATTGAGTTCCTAGGGCGCTGCCCTAGGAACTCAATAAATAACCCCCACCAGCGCCCCACAAGATAAGGTAGCCAGCGTGCCAGCAAACAGGCATTTGTAAGCCATTTGCACCATCTCAGCGCGTCGTTCTGGGCATAGCGTACTGAGCCCGCCAAGTAAAATTCCGAGCGCGCCGAAATTGGCAAACCCGCACAGCGCGTAGGTCATCATCATTCGGCTGCGATCAGAAAATTGTGCCGCACTAAGCTGCGCCAAATCCAGATAAGCGAAAAATTCGTTGAGAAACGTTTTCGTGCCCATCAGTGCGCCAGCGGTAATTGCTTCGCTCCACGGAATGCCAATTAGCCACATGATTGGTGCCATAATCCAGCCTAGCATGCCTTGCAAAGTAATCGGCGCGCCAGCGACATTCGGAAGCAAGCTAAGCACTTGATTGGCCAGCGCGACCAGCGCAATGAGCACCAAAATCATCGCGATCATATTGATAAAAACTTGCATGCCTTCTAAAGTGCCGCGCGCGATGGCATCCATCGCGCTGGCAGGTTTTTCATGGTTGCTGATGTCCGCTTCGCTGACTTCGCCTTCGTGCGGCACCAACAGTGCTGCAAACGCAATTGCCGCCGGTGCGCTGATAAAACTGGCGATAATTAAATGCCCAACCACATTCGGCATAGTCGGTTGCAATACCGAGGCGTAAAGCGCCAACACAGTGCCAGCAATGCCGGCCATACCTGCGGTCATAACGGTAAAAAGCTCGCCTCTAGATAGCTTCGCAAGATAGGGCTTGATAAACAATGGCGCTTCTACCGGCCCTAAAAATACATTCGCAGCGCTGGACACGCCCACCGCACCGCCCACGCCAATGCTGCGCGTCAACACCCAAGAAAGCGCCCTTACCACCACTGGTAAAATACCCCAGTAAAACAGCAACGCGCTCAGTGCTGACACCACAATCACCAGCGGTAAGGTTTGTGCAGCCAGCACGAATGGGCTTTTACCCGCTTCTAAGGCAAACGGCAATTCAGCCCCGCCCAGATAGCCAAACAGCAATTTGGTGCCTTCACCGGTGGCGAATTGCAGTGCTCCTAGCGCGCTGTTGAGTGCCAGACTGGCCTGTTGAAACCAGGGAAATTTGAACATCACGATACACAAGATTATCTGCAAGCCGATCGCGCCCAACACCGTACGCCAAACGACGCCGCTGCGTTTTTCCGAGATCGCCCAGGCGATGGCGAAGAGTGCAATGAAACCAAAAAGGCTTTGGATAGCGAGTGGCATAGTGAGGGTCCTTAGGTGATTGGTTTAACTTTAAATCGATGGTATTGATGGTAATAATTAAAGTTCGTGGGCGGCCAAAAGCACCCTCTCCCCCAACCCCTCTCCCATCAAGGGAGAGGGGAGCAAACAAGCTTTTGGGAGGCAAACAAACTTCAATCTGCGTTGAAGTCGGTTTTAGCCCCTCTCCCTTGATGGGAGAGGGGTTGGGGAGAGGGTGAAATCGGCGCCATTGAATTTTCAACGGCGAGGCGCGTTTACAAAATTCAATCTGCGTTGAAGTCGGTTTTAGCCCCTCTCCCTTGATGGGAGACGGGTTGGGGAGAGGGTAAATGGACTGCGGCGAACTGAAAGCGCGACTGATTTCATCACTCAACATCAGCCCTCAACCCCATCGCCAAAGCTTGCAAAGTGCTCAGCTGGTCGGCTTGCTCGGCGGTTTTATCACGGCGCCAGCGCAAAATTCTCGGAAAACGCAGCGCGACGCCGGATTTATGCCTTGCGGACTTATTGATTGCTTCAAATCCAAGCTCAAACACTTGCTCAGCATTGACAGTTCGCACTGGGCCAAAGCGCTCACGGGTGTTTTGCTTGATCCAACGGTCCAGCTCGGTAATTTCGGCATCGGTCAAGCCGCTGTAGGCTTTGGCAATGGTGACCAGCGCACCGTTATGCCACAGCGCAAACGTGTAATCGGTATACAAGTTCGCGCGCTTGCCGTGCCCGGCTTGCGCGTAAATCATGACCGCATCAATGGTGAGCGGGTCAAGCTTCCACTTCCACCAGTCACCGCGCTTGCGTCCTTGCTGGTAAGAGGAATTGCTGCGTTTGAGCATCAAACCTTCAACGCCGACACTGCGCGCCTGCAAGCGCAAGGTGGCGAGCGCGCCGAAATCGCAAAATACCAGCGTCTCTGAAAGGGCGATGCGGGTGTCAACTTGGCTTTGCAGCACTTGTACGAGCTGCAAACGCCGATTAACTAACGCTTGGCTGCGAATGTCGGTGTCGCCAAATTCCAGCAAATCGTAGGCCAAGAACCGCACTGGCGCATCGCTGAGCAGTTTCGCGCCAGGTTTGAGCTTTCCAATACGTTTTTGCAGTAGTGTGAAATCAGCAGGGCGCTCGGCATCGTTTGACCAAGCGAGGATTTCACCATCCAGCACGCAGCCATCAGGCAGCGTTTTTGCAGCAAGCTCTAACTCAGGAAATCGTCCATCCATGCGCTCTTCACCGCGCGACCAAATCATTGTTTGACCGGCCCGCCTAATCAGCTGCGCGCGGATGCCGTCCCACTTCCATTCGGCCTGCCAATCGCTTGCGTCGCCAAGCTGTGCAGTTAGCTCTGCGGCCGTAATTGAGCCGGCATCAGCC
Organism: Rhodanobacteraceae bacterium; assembly: GCA_031422315.1. GTDB lineage: Bacteria > Pseudomonadota > Gammaproteobacteria > Xanthomonadales > SZUA-5 > JANNYA01. The sequence continues at coordinate 104,154 of JANOQN010000014.1, read as the reverse complement.
AGCGCGCTGGCTAAGAAAAACGGGTAGGGCCGCTGCGGATCAAATGCGGCATCGCTCGGCGCAAGTAAGGCTAAAAATTCATCGGCGGTATTCGGCACACCGCCGGTCAGTCGGTGCGCCATCAAATCGATCGGCAACCCAGTCACACCTGCCAGCGCGCGCACGATTAGCCCTTGAGCGACGCCAACCCGCAGTGCGCCGGTCAGCATTTTATTGAAGATAAACGCTTGCGCTGGATGCAGTGTGCGCCAATACAGCAAAACGGTTTGATCGCGCTCATCGGGCGCTTGCTTTGCCAGCGCTGGCACCAGCGTGTTGGTCCAGTGATGCAGCGCCACTGGCTCGCCCGCATTTGATCCGCGTGCGCACAGCAGCGTGCAGGTTTCCGCTAAATCACCGACCTGCGCGTAGCAATCTTCGACCAGCCACTCCGGTAATTTAGCAGCCACACCGATCAAGCGCTTCAAATCAGTCGCATTGATGACGCGCTTTTGCTTTGCACCGCTCAGTATTTTCAGTGCCGCCACCGCATCAATTGCGGGCGTGGTCTGAAAATACGCAATCAGCGCGGCGATCTTATCGCCGGTGGCATTGCTGTCGTCTAAATTTTTGAACAGCTCAGCGAACGCGCGCATAGCTAGCCTAAATCGCCCTGCGCGCCGGATTCTCCACCAAACTCGGTTTTAAGCGCCTGCGCGTCGATACCTAGCTCACACAAATAGCGGGTCAAATGTTCGCTGTTGCCGTGCGTAGCGTAGATTTTTTTAGCGCCCGACTCGGTAATCGTTTGGATCAGGCCGTCCCAATCGGCGTGATCGGATAGTACGAAACCACGGTCATAGCTTTGCCGTCGCCGATTGCCGCGCACCGCCATCCAGCCGGAAGCAAAACCGGTTGAATATGCGCCAAAGCGCTGCATCCACGATGTGCCAATGACCGAAGGCGGCGCGAGGATTAGCTGGCCGGCGAAGTCTTGTTTGCTAGCGGGGCGGGGGCGTTTTCGGGGTGTGGATGCTGGCGCAAGTGACTCCGACTGACTCATCGTCTTTCCCGCGAAAGCGGGAACCCAGGTTCCTTGAGCATCATTTTGCGATGCGGACGCGTCTCCTGGGTCCCCGCTTTCGCGGGGATGACGAGGTGGATTCGTGTCCAATGCAAAAGTCGAGTGACGAGGTTGGGGTGTACTCAATGCAAAATCGGAATGACGTGGTGGGTTTGCGTCCAATTCAACGTTTAAGTTGCGAGGCGACTCATCACCCGCCGTCACCGCCTTTGTCGGCAACATCGCAACACCCTGATCCCGATAGATTTGCGTCAAATTCACCATCGCGCCGTGCAAATACACGGTGCGATCGGTGAACTGCAAAAGTTCGGCTAAAATCCGCTGCGCTTTGCCGAGCGAATAGCAGCAAAGTACGGCTGCACGGCCGCGCGCGGCCTCGAACTGCCACCACGCATAAATGTCCGCTGCCACTTCTTTAGGATCAGGCCAGCGATAAATTGGCAATGCAAACGTGGCTTCGGTAATCAGCGTGTCACACTGCACCACTTCAAACGGCGCGCAGCTGGCGTCGGGCGTGCGTTTGAAATCGCCGGTCACGACGGTGACTTCTCCACCGCAGGCAATGCGCACTTGCGCTGAGCCTAAAATATGCCCGGCCGAATGCAGCGATACTTCTGTATTGCCAAACTGGCGCACTTGCCCTGGCGCAAGCGTTTCCAGATTGATCGATTGCCCTAAACGCTGGCGCAAGATGCTTGCGCCCGAATCCATCGCGACGTAGTTTTTTGATCCGGTGCGCGCGTGATCAGCGTGGCCATGTGTGAGCACGGCAGTGTCGACGGCTCGCCACGGATCGATGTAAAAATCCCCGCACCGGCAATACAGCCCGGCTGGGGTAAGTGTCACTAAGCCGGCCAAGCTAGGGCAGTGCTTCGGTGCGCAAGCTCCGCGGTTTACTCTGGAAATACGGCAGGATCGGCGCAAAAGTGGGGGTTTCAATCGGCGCGAGCTTTTGCGCGGCGGGTAAAAAATGTCGCAGCGCGCGCTCGTAAACAAAGCGCTTGAATGACACCACATTTTGCAGTGGATACCAAAAATCGACCCAGCAATAAGAATCAAATTCCGGGCGGTCCGCTAAATCAAATCGTACATGGCGCTCATCAGCGGTCAGCTTGAGCAAAAACCAAACTTGCTTTTGCCCAATGCATAGCGGCTTTTCCGACTGGCGCACAAAGCGATTCGGTAGTCGATATTTGAGCCAGCCCGGCGTACTTGCCAGCACGGTCACTTGATCGGGTGCAAGCCCGGTTTCTTCGCGCAGCTCGCGGTACATGGCCTCGGATGGGGTTTCATCCGAGTTCATGCCGCCTTGCGGAAATTGCCAACCGTCATGACCGATCCGACGCGCCCAAAACACGCGCCCGGATTCTTGCATCAAAACGATACCTACATTGGGTCGATAGCCATCAGGGTCAATCACGAGAAATTTTCAAAGCATTGATATGGATTGAGTTTCTACCTAAACGCGTAATTCAGCAAGCGCTAGTTACTTGATGGCTAACACGCTATCCTCACGACCGCTTGAGGTGCTTGACTGGATTTTTAACCGGAAGAGTGAAACGGGAAGCTGGTTGAATGCCAGCGCTGCCCCCGCAACGGTATGGATGTGCGAATCCTTTGGGATTCGGTTCGACTAATCAATAAGCCACTGATCGCCTGTGTGATTGGGAAGGTGTTAGTCGATGCGCTTTAAGCGCCATATCTGAGCCCGGAGACCGGCCTCGAGCATTCAGACTGCTTGCGCGGAGGGCGCAGGGCGATTTTGCGTGCTTAGCCGTTTGGCAGTGCGCTCGTTGCCCTGTTTTTTGCGTAAGCAGTGTTCACCCTAATGCGGGCGGCATTGTTCAAACAGGAAGTAACATGCAACACACAACCCCAACCTTACTATTGAAGCCTATCGCGTTTTGCTGCGCGATTTTTCTGCACGCAGCAGCGCAAGCGCAAGTCACGCTAGAACCCGTTATCAGCGCCACGCGCAAGCTAGACGCAGATCTAAACATCCGCGCTGCGGTAACCGTTATCACCCGCGCGGATATCGAAAAAACCATGGCACAAGATGCGCAGCAGCTACTCAAGCGCGTTGCCGGCGTTGACGTTGCCCGCACCGGTGGCCCGGGTTCTTCTACCAGCGTATTTATGCGCGGCACGAATTCCAATCACGTACTTGTATTGATTGACGGCGTGCGCGTGGCATCGAGTAACACCGGCGCCTACACCTTCGAGCAGCTGCCAGTCGAGATGATCGAGCGCATTGAAATCGTGCGTGGACCGCAGGCGGCATTGTGGGGCTCGGATGCGATTGGCGGTCTAATTCACATCACTACCCGCGCGCAGGCGCAAAGCGAAGGCGCTGCGCCGGTTACGGGCGAACTGCTGGTCGGCAGCCAGGGCCGCTTTCGCACGAGTGCGGCTGCGGGCTTAGGTGATTCAGAATTTGGCGCAGGCATCAGCCTTTCGCGCTCCGGTTTACAGGGTTTTTCCGCGCAAAACCCGCGCGGCTTTGGCTTTAATCCGGATGACGATGGCAGCTACGCCAATCGCGCGCTGCTCAGCGCCCATGCGAATCCGAGCGAGGATTTGGGCTTCAAGCTCAGTGCCGGGCGCAATGCTACCGACGTATTGTTTGATCAAGGCCGGTCAGAACTCGTTGATCGCTTCCTCGCGATTCGCGCCGATAAGCAAGTTACTGAAAATTATTCGCACGAGCTGGTTTTGGGCTACGCCAGCCAGAATCTGACAACGCCAGTGTTTGGATCGCAGTTTCAAAGTAATCGCTTGCAGTTTGATTGGCATCACAATCTAGCGATTGAGCGCGGCGCGCTGGGCTTTGGTCTCAACACGATAAAAGAGCAGGGCTCATCAAGTGACTTTGGTCAAACCACTTTTGATGAAAAACGCGATTCGCTGGGCGTCTATGCGCGTCTAGAAAAACAGTTTGGCGCACACAGCTTTGATATCAGTGGGCGCCATAATGACGATTCCAAAGCGGGCAGCAATAGCGTATTGAACGCGAGTTACGGCTTGCAAGTAAGCGAGCAAGCATTGATTTACGCCAGCTTTGGACAAGGCTTTCGCGCAGCAAATTTTAACGAGCTATTTTCCCCCGGCTTTGGTGGGCTGTTTGCTGGTAATCCAAGCTTAGCGCCAGAACAGTCGCGTTCAGCAGAATTGGGCGTTAAATGGCAGCTGCAAGATGATCTATATGTCAGCGCGTCGGCTTTTAGTACCAAAATCCAGGATTTGATCAGCTTTAGCGGCGGCCAAACGTTCAGGGCTGAAAACATCAATCGCGCCAGTATTGATGGGCTGGAACTGAGCGCTAGCGGTGAATTTTCCAGCTGCCAAAGCAAGGCGAGCGTATCGCTACAAGATCCGAAAAATGATCGCACCGGTGCGCAGCTGCTGCGCCGGGCAAAGCGTAAGGCAAGCGTTAACGTTAGCTGCGATGTGGCTAGCTTGACGCTTACGGCGCAGGCCAATGGCTATTCCGAGCGCGCAGACTTTGGCACGACGCTGCCTGGCTACGGCACGTTGGATTTGTCAATGCGAACCGCGCTAAGCAAGCGCACGGTTTTGTCGCTATCTTTAGAAAACGCGCTGGATAAAAACTATGAGCTGGCGTCTGGCTTTAATACGCCTGGGCAAACTTTGATGTTGAGTTTGCGCTGGCAATAAAAATGCGTCTAAATTCGTAAAGCAACTGAAGTTTCCTACATGCTTATCGTCATTCCCGCGCAGGCGCGCGGGAATGACGAGGAAAGGCGTGGTTGCTGGTGGAACCGAATGGGCGTTGGGCAGAAGCTTTAAATCTCTATTTCTTAGCCGCACCAATCACAAATCGCTCCGACGGAATCGCCACGTTGACTGCGGCGAACGTCCAACGCACATCATTGCTCAGCGCGCCGCGATAGCTCAATCGCACGCGTCCTGGCTGCAACCAACCGTTGTCGAGTCGGAAAAACTCAGAATACACGCGCTCATGCCAGCCTTTGGGCGTATCGAACCCCACTTTGCGAATTTCAAAGCTGCGCTGATCTATCCAAAATGTGGTCTGGCTGTTGGTCGGATCAATAATCAGCAGAACGTAACAGCGCTTCGCATCGACGTCATCATCGGCTAGGCGAATATGGCTAAAGCCCTCATCCAGCGCAAAGCGAATAATGCCAAAACCAAATGACTCGGCCCATTCCTTTGAAGCAGCTGCGCCCGGCAGCGGGCCGTTTTGGTTGTAAGTTTGCTTACCATCAAAAGCGATTTGGAACAGCGTTTGTTTTCCTGCAAGTGCATCAATGCGCACCTTGCCACTGGGCGCGTGCGCGCTTTGGTTCCAGGCTGGATACTCGCGCCACATTTCGTAATGATCCGCTACCGATTTGCGATCCGCACGGCCGTCTTGATACAAAATGGCGGTGCCGCGCATATGCAGCGTTTTCGGGCGCTGCCACAGCAATCCGCCGGCAACGCCGTGCGCGTTTTTGATGATTTCGATGGGCGTGGCGGTTTCGCCGGTTAGCACTGTCAGCTCAAACGGCTTGGCGTCCAAGCTCATTGCAGTGCTGAGCAACAGCAGCAAAAGCAAGACTTTTCGCGTCATATCAGCCATCATTTCTAAGCCTTGCACTTAAGCGCTTTGCCGCCAGAAACGCGCCCGGCACCGGCGTTTTTAGCGACGCAAATTTGCACTGGGTAGCCCATCATCACGCCGCCTTGTACGGCAGCGCCTTCTTCAATCACAATTTTCAAACTAGGCTTAATACCTTTTGGAGGCCGCACCACGATGATTCGGCCCATGACAATTGCGCCTTTGCCGATAGTAACGCTGCCTGCTTCTATCGAAATATCTTTGACCACCATGGCACCAGCGGCCAAATTAACTGCGCCAATTTGCGTCGTGATAGACATCACGCTGGAGCCCTGGCCAATTAAAACTGCACCACTGACGGTGGTTAAATTACCTGCGCTGGCATTTTTGCCGACCTCAATATTTTCACTGGCCGCTTGGATGTCGCCCACCGCGCTGCCATCGGCCACGGTTTTAGGCGCAATAGGTGCCTCTGCGCCGATGGTTTCGGTGGCAGATGTTGAGGTTGCAGGAGGCGTCGGATCAGCAGCAAAGCTTAGTCGAGCTAACGCAAATGCGATGCAGTAAAACGCGTGAGGAATTTTCATGGCCTTCCATTTGCAAATCTGGGGCACATAGTTTGCGGCATGCGGCTAAGTTGTGCTAGCTCGCTTACAGGCTGGTTCGATTGCATTCTGTCGATGTGCTCGGCATATCCTTATCCATAGTCGATTGGCAATTACGGTTTGCAAGCGCTTGATTGGCATAGGTTATCGCGCAGGGTTAGTTATGTCGTGCTAGCCCTCCAACGCCCGCAAACTTTGCGCCGGTGCAAGCGTTACTGCGCTGCGCAGTGTGATTAATCCGGTAGCCACCACGGCAAGCACGCCTGCGCGAGTTCCAACCAGCATGAGCATTGGATCAACGCGCCAGCTGATGCCTAAAATTTGTTCGGCAATAACACCCGAGAGCACGTTCGCGGCAATCGCAGCGGTGCCACCGGCGATAACACCTTGCGCGGTAAATTCGCTCAGCTGTGCGAGCCTTAGTTGGGTGGTGCTAGCGCCTAACACGCGCATGATGGCGGCTTCGCGCAGGCGCTCATCTTGGGTTGCGCGCATTGCCCCAATCAGCACCAGCACGCCCGCAGCTAGCGTGAAGTAAAACACCCAGCTAATCGCTGCGGCGGCTTGCGCGCTGGTTCTGCGTACTTGCGCCAAAATTGCATCGACATCAATCACGCTGATATTCGGCATTTGCTGGACCAGTTCGTTTGTAAGCGCAAATTTTTCGCTGGGTAAGTGCAGGCTGGTCATAAAGCTTTGCGGCAGTTCACGCGCGGCGCTGGGGCTGGCGATAACGAAAAAATTAGGCTGAAAATTTCCCCAGTCGACTTCGCGCAAACTGGTGATTTTCGCTTCCAAGCGCTGCCCGGCGACGTCAAACGCTAAGGTGTCGCCTAAATTCCAGCCTAGCGATTTGGCCAGTTCTACTTCGACGGAAAATTCAGCAGATTGCGTATTGTTGGCCCAGAATTTGCCAGCCACGATTTCATTGTCGGCAGGCAGCTCGGCCATGTAGGACACATTAAAATTGCGCTCTGCTAAGCGCTGTGCGCGCTCGCTTTGCTCGGCAAAACTGGTTTGCGTGATGGCCTGATCGTTTTGCTGCACAAAGCGCGCCTGAATCATTGGAAAAAGCGTGGGTTTGGCTAACCCAGCCGTTTGAAACGCGGCGCTGAATGGTTCGGTTTGCTCTGCCTGCAGGCCGATGACAAAGCGATTCGGCGCATTATCAGGCAGCTCGGCTTGCCAGCGATAGAGCAGATCACTGCGCACCAGCGTCAGCAGCATGATCACCATCAATCCAAGGCCAAGCGCGGTAGTTTGCACCGCGCTGGCACTGGCTCTTCGGCTGATGTTTGCCAAGCCATAGCGCAGCGGCCCGCGCAAACGCCCGCGCAAACGCCCGCGCAGCGCGTGTACGCCAGCAATTAGCGCAAACGCCAGCAGCGCGAGCGCGAAAAGCGTGGCGGCCAGCCCGGCGAGAATCGTCAAGCCTAACTCTACCGAGCCTGCTTTCATAACGATCAAGCCCGCAAGGCCCGCCAATCCGAGTACGAGTGCCAGCCATGCGCTGATTTGCGGGCTAGGCAAGTCTTTGCGCAAAACCCGCAGCGGTGCGGCGTTCTTGAGTGCCAAAACCGGTGGCGCGGCAAAACTCATCAGCACCACAAAACCCACCGCAAAGCCTTCCAGCGCGGGCAGGGCGCTTGCTGCGGGAATATCTAATTGCAGCGCTTTCGCCAACAAACTGGCGGCCAAAGCTTGCAATGCAAATGCGCTCACAACGCCGACGATGGCCGCGAACAGCCCGACCCAAAACAGCTGGCCCAGATATATTTGCAAAATATTTTGACTGCTGGCCCCGATGGCGCGCATGACTGCACAGCCGTCAATATGCCGCGCCGTGTGCCGCCTTGCCGCCATGGCCGCTGCAACCGCCGCTAGCACCACGGCCACCAGCGCCGACAGCCCCAAAAACTGATTCGCCCGCGCCAGCGCTTGCCGCAACTCGGGCCGCGCATCTTGTACGGTTTCTAACTGCTGCCCGCGCTTAAGCGTTGGCTGGACTTGCGCAGAAAACGCCGCAACTTGATTCGCAGCACCCGCCACCACCAGCCGATAGACAACGCGAGAACCCTCTTGAATCAGCTGCGTTTTCGCCAAATCATCCAAGCGAATAATCGCGCGCGGGGCCACGTTGAAGTAGCTCAATGCGGCATCGGGTTCTTGCACAATCAGCGCGCCAATTTCAAATTCCAGCGCGCCGAGCGCGATTTTGTCGCCAATTTTCACCGAAAGCGCCTGCGCGCCAGCACCGGATAGCCAAAGCTGGCCGGGCTTAGGCCACGCGCCAGCTTGCATGCTTATTTTGCCGTTCGCATCGACAAGCTGGTACGCACCGCGCAGTGGAAAGCCTTGGCTGATCGCTTTAATGTCGGCTAGCTTTAACGTGCTGCCCGCGCGCAACATGCTGTTAAAACTAAGTACCTCGGCCTGCTGCAATTGCCCCGCCAATGCGCGCTGCGCAGGGCCAATTGGAGCATCAGCCTTGACCAGCGCATCGCCACCTAGCAGCTGATTCGCCTGTAGCGCCATCGCGCGCTGCGCCCTATCGCTTAGGAAGCTAACAGCGCTTACTGCACACACCGCCAATGCAATCGCAGCGAAAAGCACGCGCACACCGCCAGAGCGAAAATCTCGCAGGAACCAGCGCCATGACAACCGTAAGCTTTGCTCGAAGCTTAAGCTGCTAGATGAATTTTGATCAGCCCGTGTCATGAGTTAACGACTCGACCAGCATCCAGATTCAAAATGCGCTGGCATCGACTGGCGAGTTTTTGCTCGTGCGTCACCAGCACCAGTGTGGTGCCCGCTGTTTCATTTAATGCAAATAGCAAGTCGGCAATTTGCTGGCCGGTTTTGGTATCCAAATTGCCGGTGGGTTCATCGGCGAACAAAACTTTTGGGGTGCTGACAAACGCGCGCGCAATCGCGACGCGCTGCTGTTCACCACCGGATAGCTGGCGCGGGTAGTGCGTCAAGCGCTCACGCAGGCCAACCTGCGCTAGTATTTCTTCCGCTTTGGCTTTCGCGTTTGGTGCACCCATCAACTCAAGCGGCAGCATCACGTTTTCCAAAGCGCTGAGCGCGGGCAGCAGTTGAAAACTCTGAAACACAAAGCCTACCTGCTGGCGCCGCAGCTTTGCCCGGCCATCTTCATTGAGTAAATTTAAATCAGTGCCAGCCAGCTGCACGCTGCCACTACTCGGTGAATCAAGCCCAGCTAAGAGGCCCAAAAGCGTCGATTTGCCCGAACCCGAAGCACCGGTGATGGCTAGCGTTTCACCCGCCACAAGCGTGAAGCTAACTTGATCCAGAAGCGTTAACGTGTGCTCAGGGAGGCTAACTTGCTTGGATAAAGCCTGCACATGCAGCATGATTTGCGGATTATTAGCACTTGGGGTTTGCAGCATGAAAATAAGTCTCGTCGAAAATTTAACTCAGTCAGCAGGTTGCCACAGCCATGTGAAAGAAAGCGTTATGACGCGCTATCGCTGGCTGCAAGTTACGCTGCTGGTAATGCTAACTTTGATCGCGCATGCCAAAGTGCCGGGCCCAGCCGCTGCACAGCAAGCCAGCTTGCAAACCATGATGGTGCTTGGCGATTCACTATCCGCAGCATACGGAATACCCGTGCAGCAAGGCTGGGTAATGCGAATGGCGGCAAGGTTGAGCGCTGAAAAACGCCCGTGGCGTGTGCAAAACATTAGTATTTCGGGTGAAACCACCGCTGGCGGCAAAGCTAGGCTTGCCAAAGCGCTGGCACTGCATAAACCCTCGCTAGTGCTGATTGCGCTGGGTGCGAACGATGGCCTGCGCGGCTTGCCCACTGATATCATGCAGGCCAACTTATTGGCGATGGTCAAATCCAGCAAGGCCAGCGGTGCACGGGTTTTGCTGATCGGCATACGCATTCCGCCGAACTACGGGCCGGATTACACCTCAGCCTTCGAGCAAGCCTTCAAAACCGTAGCTGCGGCTGAAAAAGTTGCGCTGCTGCCATTTTTGTTAGAGCCGATTGCGCGCAACGATGCAGCTTTCCAAGCGGATCGCTTGCACCCAACCGCAAACGCGCAAGCGGCGCTGGAGAAGCATGTGTTTGCGGCGGTATTGCCATTGTTGGGGAAGTCAGAACGGTCGCTCTAGTAATGACTTGACCCGCTTGCGCGTTGGGGTCGAGGGTGCGTGTGGCCTTTCGACAAGCTAGGTCGTGCACAAATTATTCAAAGCCATCGCGCAAAATTGGCCTGGGCACGCCAACGTCGTCTAGCAATGCGCGGTCGAGCGGCGAGATCGCGTAGCGCGTGCCGCGCAAAAAGACAACCCCGTTCATTAACTCATCAATCAGCGCCCGAATAGCAACGGACAGGTGTGCGGTTTGGCCTCGGTCAACCGATGCGATATCGCAACTGACTAACGGCGGCGCTGGGCTGCCAGCGTCGTCGGTGCGTGCCGACAAAGTCGCTGCGCTGCGGTTGAAAATCGCGCTGTCTACCTGCTTGTTGAGCACTAGCCCATTTGCCCAGTGAAAAATATTGTTCCTCGTAAGCTCCGGAGTGCTGCCGAAGTTAAGTAACACCCGTGGACCGTTGAACAACACTGGATTGCCGGGCAGCTAAGCACTTACCTCACCGATACACCAACAAACACAGCAAACCAATATTGCAAGCCAACAGTGGCAGCGCAGTAGCTACCTGCGCGCGAATCACCGCGTGCGGGCTATCCAAATTCATCAGAACAGCGGGCACCAAATTGAAGTTCGCAGCGAGCGGGCTGAGCAGCGTGCCGCAATAGCCCGATAACATGCCGATGGCGGCGGTAATGACGGGATCACCCTGATGCCGAGCAATAATCAGTGGCACTGCGATAGCGGCAGTCATTACCGGAAAAGCGACAAATGCATTGCCGAGCAGCATCGTAAAAAGCGCCATGCCTAGCGCATACGCCACCGCACAGGCATAGCGATTATCAATATCAAAAAAGCTCGGCAACCATGCGGCTAGCGCATCGCCCACGCCGGCTTTGGCAAACACGGTGCCCAAAATCGCCAGGAGTAGTGGTAAAAACATCGCCCAGCCTATTTGATGCGCCATGTCGCTGCCCGCCGCCAAGCTGTGCTTTGGACTAAAACGCAGCGCTATCCAGATCGCAAGCGGCACTATCACGCAGGCAAACGCAAGTGCAAAAATGGGTGCGTAGTTGAGTTCAAACTGCAAGCTTCCAGCGGCATGTTGTTTTCGTAGCAGCAGTGTGGCTGCCACAGTTATGACCGGCAACAACAGAACGCACCAAAGTAGCTTCGAGCCAAGTTTAAGGCCCGCCTCGGCGGCAAAATCCGCCATTTTGTTGCGCGCCAAACGCGCAGCATCTTCATCAACGACTATCGGCCGATTCAATAGCGCAGCCAAGCCAACCAGCAGCACGCCTGCGCCCAGCATTTGATCGCTCAGCATATCCGCCAACCCAACTAACATTGCCAGCATCAGCCAGAACACAGCGTTGCGGGCGCCTTGTACACGCCAGCTTTGCAATGCAGTAATCAATAAAAACGCAGAAATTAGCCAGTAGACTGGTACGAGATTCATGCTCATGGCTGAAACCTTGCGATACGAATCGACTGAATCAAGAGCGCGCAAAGTGCAGTCGGTATCGCCCAAAATGCCAGTAGCAGCGGATCGGTTGGATAGCCATAGCTTGCGAGTGTAGATTGCATCAGCAATACGCCACCGAAGGCTAAAAAAATGTCCTCCCCAAAAAACAGCGCGACATTATCAGTGCCCGCGCAAAACGCTTTCAATCGCTGATCTTGCAAATGATTCAAAATGCCAAAACGCTTCAATGCGGCAGCTTGAGCAGCCGGCACCAGCAGCGGCCGCACGCTTTGCGCGTGGCCGCCAAGATTGGTCAAACCCAATGCAGCGCTGAGCTGACGCACCAAAAAATAACTTCCCAAAACAAGCCGCAGCGAGGCGCGCTCAGAATCAGCCACCCAGCGCGCTAAAAATTCCCGCAGGCCTAAGCGCTCCAACGCCGCAACGGTGGGCAGCACCAGCACGAACACAAGTAAAAATCGACTATCGCGAAAGCTCTTGCCGACAATCGCTAGCAGTTCAGCAGCGCCTAGCTCAGCCAAGAACCCGGTAACAATCGCCGAAAGCGACACTGCTAGCAGCGGATGCACGCGCAGCACAAAGCATACTAGCAGCAGTAATACGCCAAGCAGCGGGGCGTTGTCGCTCATGAGGCGGCTATTTGATCGTTAAGTGTTGCTTGAACTGAGCGCATTGATTTAATTCTTTAAGTGTAAAAAAACGTTTATCCGACTCTACCCAAAAAATGCAAGCCACAGCAAGCACACCAAGGCGATTTTGGGCAAGGGGAGCGGGTGATTTGATTTGGGCGAAATCTATATGAGCCACACCGAGCCAATCAAGCGTAAGCTCTAGCGCCGATGTTAGATAAAGGAACTATAGTGACCATATGCCCAGTGGCAATCGCAGTAGGCTGCAAAAAATGCCCAATATTTAAAGTTTGCCCTGCAACGCGCTTGATTGGTGATCAGCCTAAAGTGGCAGATGTGGCAAGTTCGAATTCGAAGAAAAAGAAATAGCGTAAAAAGCGTTGGTACAGACGCGTTTTGACGAGTTGACTTTGCAATCTAAGAAATTTCTTTGACCTATCTACACGCTTGCGTTTAGCTTAGGCGCTCAACTTTTTGCGAGCGCCCCGAATGACACCTACGATTGCCCATAAATTTGGCGGCTCCAGCATGGCGAGCGCTGAGCGCATCGCCAATATCGTGCAGCTGATGAAAGATCAGCCTGAAATGCAGGTGGCGGGTGCAGGCAAAACTCGGCAAGTGATTGTGGTGTCCGCCATGCAGGGCGTTACTAACGCGCTTATTGCGTTGGCTGATATCGCCGCGGCGGGCGGCAGCTACGACGTTGAGCTGTTCGAACTCAAGCAAAAGCACGATAGCGCGGCGTTCGCCTTGTTGGGCAATCAAGCGCATACCGTGCAAGCTGAAATAGCCAGTGAATTCAACGCCTTGAAGGAGCTTTTGCAAGCCTTGGCATTGCTGCAAGACGTTCCCAAAGGCGCGGTGGAGTTCATCTCTGGCTTAGGTGAAGTGTGGAGCGCCAGATTGCTGGCGGCCAAATTTAGCGCAGCCGGTGAACCTGCGGTGTTTTTGGACGCGCGTGAAGTGCTGCGGGTGACGCACAGCGATCTCGGCTGTCAGGTGCTGTGGCCGGAATCCGAAGCGCTGCTGAAAGCGTGGCTGGCCGGGCTTAGCGAAGTGCCGGTGCGATTGGTGGTGACGGGTTTTGTCGCGCGCGATCAAAAATCACGCATTACTACGTTAGGAAGAAACGGCAGCGATTATTCGGGCTCCATTTTTGCAGCATTATTTGACTGCGCCGAAGTGCATATTTGGACCGATGTTGATGGCGTTTTATCGGCCGATCCACGCTTGGTGCCGGAAGCACAAGTGCTGCAGCACATGAGCTATCAAGAAGCGTTTGAGCTGGCCTATTTCGGCGCGAAAGTTATTCATCCGCAAACCATGTTTCCGGCTTCGCGCAAGGGCTTGCCGCTATTTATCCGCAATACCTTCAACCCAGAAAACAAAGGCACCCGCATTGATTCCAGTGCCAGCAAATTGCCGCCGATCAAAGGCATCACTACCATTGGTGAGCAGGCCACAGTAACCATTGAAGGTGCTGGCATGATTGGCGTGCCGGGCACCGCCGAGCGCGTGTTTAGCGCACTGCGGGCCGGTAAGGTCAGCGTGGTCATGATCAGCCAAGGCAGCTCTGAGCATTCGATTTGCTGCGTGGTGCGTGCGGACGTTGCCGAAAAAGCCCGCATGTTATTGCTTGAGGTATTCAGTCGCGAGCTTGACAGCGGTGCTATTCAAAGTGTGAGTGCAGAAACTGGCATTGCCGTGCTGGCGATTGTTGGCGATGGCATGGCGGGCGTGCCGGGTGTGGCGGCGCGTTTGTTCGCCGCGTTGGCACACGCCAGCATCAACGTGCGCGCAATTGCGCAGGGCAGTTCGGAGCGCAATATTTCAGTCGCGATCCAAGAAATACACGCTACCCGCGCGCTGCGGGCGGTGCATGCAGCGTTTTATTTGTCTGCGCAAACGCTGTCGGTCGGTTTGATCGGCCCAGGCCAAGTCGGGCGCGCACTGCTTGCACAAATGTTCGCCGCCGCGCCGCAATTGCGTGAGCGCACGCATTTGGACTTGCGCATTCGCGCGATTGCCGGGTCAAGCCGTATGTGCACCAGTGAGCTGGGATTTGCCAGCTTTGCGATTGCTGATAATGCCTATCAACAAAGTTTGGCGTCAGCCGAATTAGATCAGTTTGCCGACGCAGTACAGGCCGAGCATCTACCGCATGCGCTAATTATTGATTGCTCCAGTTCGGATTTAGTGGCGCAGCAATATGCCGGCTGGCTTAAGCGCGGCATTCATGTGGTAACGCCCAATAAAAACGCCGGTAGTGGCGATTTGCCGCGTTTTGAGGCGATCAAAGCCGCACGCAAATCGGCTCGGTTTCGTTATGAAGCTACCGTCGGCGCAGGCTTGCCAGTAATTTCCACGCTCCGTGATTTGCTCGACACCGGCGATGAAATTCTGGAAATTGAAGGCATGTTTTCGGGTACCTTGGCGTATCTGTTTAATCGCTTCGACGGCCAGTTGGCGTTTTCCAAGTTAGTCAACGAAGCCAAGCAGCTGGGTTACACCGAGCCTGATCCTAGAGATGATTTATCCGGTAAAGATGTTGCAAGAAAGCTAGTGATTTTGGCGCGCGAAACCGGGCTTGCTATGACGCTTGATGATGTAGAAGTAGAATCGTTAGTGCCCGAGCCTCTGCGCGGCGCGGACGTTGCGACCTTCATGGCGCGCTTGCCGGAATTTGATCACCCCATGCTAGCAAGGTTGCAAGCGGCACAAGCGCAAAACGCCGTGCTGCGCTATGTCGCAAAACTTGATTTAACCCGTGGCAAAGCGGTGGTTGCGCTGCAAACGCTGCCGAACACCCACGCGTTTGCGCATGTCGCGTTAACCGATAATATCGTGCAGTTCAAAACCAAACGCTACGCCAGCAATCCGCTGATAGTGCGCGGCCCAGGTGCTGGCCCGGAAGTAACCGCCGCCGGCGTATTTGCCGATGTGCTGCGCATTGCGAGTGGTTTGGGTGCAGCACTGTGAGTGCAGTCAGTTCGCGCGTGCCTAACATCCAAATCGGTGCCCGCGCCCGCGCATTTGCACCCGCTGGCGTTGGCAATGTTGCCGTAGGTTTTGATCTGATTGGTATGGCGCTCGATTGCGTGGATAGTCAAGGCGAAGAACTTGGCGATATCGTTACAGCAACGGTCGTTGAAGGCGGACAGGTTAGCGTGTCAGGCATCAGTGGCTTGCCACTGAATTTGCCGCTCGATGCCGAACACAATACCGCCGCGCGCGGCGTGCGCGCGCTTTTGCACGCGCTCGATTTGGACTGCGGTATGGAATTGCACATCCACAAAGGCATTCCACTCGGCTCTGGGTTAGGCGGCTCAGCTGCAAGCGCAGTGGCGGGAGTGATGGCCGCCAACGCAGCGCTTGGCTTGCCGTTTGACACGGCTGCACTTTATCCGTTCGCACTGGAAGGCGAATGCGCCAGCTCCGGCGCCAAACACGGCGATAACGTCGGCCCACAGCTGATCGGCGGACTGGCGTTCACCAATGCCATGCAGTGCATTGCGCTGCCAATTATTCCCGGTTTGCATGCGGTCGTCGTGCATCCTGATTTCGTGCTCGAAACTAAAATCGCCCGAGCCGCGCTCGCTCAGCCCTATCCAATCAGCGCCTTCGTGCAGCAAAGCGATTACTTAGCTAGCTTTCTAATTGCGCTGTACACGCAAGACAAAACCCTGCTAGCGCACGCATTAAAAGACGTGCTCGTCGAACCCAAACGCGCACCGTTAATTCCGGGTTTCGCGAACGTAAAAGCCGCAGCCATGCAGCAAGGTGCCATCGGTGCCAGCATTTCCGGCGCCGGCCCGAGCGTGTTTGCTTGGTTTGAGGATATGCAAAGTGCAAAGCATGCGGCTATTGCTATGCAAGCGGCATTTGCCGAAGTAGGGCTGCGCTCGAATGCATACATCGCGCCGGTTTATGGGCGCGGCGCAAGGATAATGGATCACTCGGTTTTTGAACAAAACTAGTGCGGGCGCGCCAAACGACCCAACTGCAAGTTTCGTACGCGCGAGGCGAAATTGCTGGTTAACAGTTTAAAGGTGCGCTATGACCAAGTCATTTGGAGGACCCAATGACCTTTCAAGCAACCTTACGCATCACAAGGCCAAGAATAAAGCGCCAACGGCAGGGCACAAGGTAGCCTGGGGCAACACCTAGAATGTAGCCCTGAAGGGCGACACAATGTGTGCCGACCAACTTGTGGCGCCTTAGGGCTCTGAAGTGTGGTACCCAGGCCTGGGGCGTTGCCCCGGGCTACCTTGTGCCGCGCTTTCAGCGCTAAAACCTGAGCAAACCCAAAAGATCGTGGCGCAAGCACCCAGAAAAACATCAGTTTGGTTCGCACCCCCACGACTTAGTCACGGCAGCTCGCTCAATTCTACGTAAACCATTGATGCCTTGTAAGAAAGCTAACAGCACTGCTTTCAACAAAATCGAAGTTGCGTAGGCACAAAGCCCATTTTGTCGTTTCGATAGTGGCTATCAAAGCGCGAAAGGTCGAGCTGATCGACTAAATGGTGCACAGCATGCGCAAAGCTGCCGGGCGCTAAACTGCTCTTCCAAGATCACCGGCAAAAGCCTTGGACTCATGTCAACGAATTGGTAGCGCGCCATGATCTTTTGCCTTGTATTCGTTGATAGAACGAAGCAAGATTGACGCCATATTTTCTACAGCTTCGTTAGGCGCAACCGAATCGTCATGAGTTTTCACCGGATATCGAACTCGCACGACCTTTGGCTCTCGGTGGTCCGAGATGGTTCTTCATTGCTTTTTGGGCTTCCTAGTGCGGCCGTTGCTAGCGAGGCAGCATTTCGAGACTACATGACGGGAGGCATGGTTGACGGTAGACCGGTAGTTCCGAGTGTGTTTGATCTTTCTCCTCAGGCACTGGACGGCCTTTGGATGTTCGTAAATCACAAGGCGCAGTTCGATATGGATGCCACCCTCTTTGACAATTTCAATAAAGCATTTCAGCTACGCCATCGCTCGAACATCGACAACACGCCTCGCACATCGCTGGAGCGGACGCGTGAACGATAAAGTGCCAAGCCCAAACATCGGCTCGCGCGCCGCAGAGCTCAACCGCTAGCCGTCAAATCCATGAAATCGATCGAGTACTCAGAAGCGGATAAACAAGGACTCGCACAAGCTCTCGTCGTTGCGCGATCGTGTTTCCGCTCGCAGGTTTCTGAAGGCGCCGAAAAACTTCTCGGTTTCTTCCTCCGACACGGCGAATGCGACGCCCGGATTTCCGTCCCGCTCATTGAAGTCAGGTTTTCATGGCTACAAAAACGAAAACCATCAACTTACTTCGGTGCGCTCGCCCCAGGACTTGTCACCCAATTGTTGGAACTGGGCGGCATTCCAGCCGTAAAGGATGCAATTGAGTTTACAGTCGGTCCTGGTAGCACAGGCTCGGAAACCTATAAGTTTTCCTTTGCCAAGAAATGGGTACGGCTCACCTGTTCTGACGAAGCGATCCTTATTCAAGTGCGTGATCAACAACACGATCTTACTGCGCCGCTTCGGTATGATTACCCCGAAATGCAGACGACACAAATTACAGATGAGACCAACGACGGTTAACAAGGCGGTCAACCTGAGCGGCGGATCGGGCGGATTTTGAAATCGCGGGTTCTTGGCCGCCGCCGGGTTACCTTGGTCGTTAAGCGTCACAGAAAGTAATTGAAGGCTCCAAATGGGTATCGAGTACAAAATATGAGTCATAGTCCCGCCGCGGCCAAGTGGAGATGCACGGTTGAGCAGCCCAAGCGTGATTAAAATCTCTGACCTTGAGCAAGCAGCAAGCAAATTCAGTACTTGCAGCATTGATTTGAACAGTTTCTTGCATGGATTCTTGGCAACTTTACGTAACAAGATAGACTCGGAGCATCAATGACGAATAACAAGTAAGGTGAGCCATGCCCTTCACCCAAAACCAAAAGTCCACCTTAATTGCATTGCTTCAAACGAAAGGTTGGCAATTGCGCGATGGCACCATCTGGTCCCCAGGTGGCGGACTCTATTTGAGTGACGCTCACTTTAATGATTGGATCCCACAAGATATGCGCGAAATATTTGCAACGAGATCAGCTCGCCTTGAGAAATGCAAATCCGGGCCTTTGGAGCACGCATCAGAAGAGAACGCGCAAGCTTCTTGGGCAGCCGCGCAGATAATCGAAAATGAAACCGGAAGCTAACCATGCACATTCAGTGGACGCGCCGGTCTCGCTTCTGTTTCATGCCGTGAGCCGTCAGCGGCGCGCCACTGATTTGCGGCGTTGGTCCACATGACCGAGACTGCGCGGTCCTACAACGAGTGGCGAGCAAACGTCATGGAACGGTTCGCTTCCTTGAAGCCCGTGACCGACTCACTGGAGAGTCACGTTTCTCCATCCGGAGAGTTCGTGCTTGAAGTCTGCGAACACAGCGCTGGGGAAGCCACGTGGAGCTACACCCGAGGCTTAGTCAGGAGACTTGGGAGCAGTTCCCTTGTTGCAGAAGTCGTAAGGAACTACGGCATCTTCTGGTTCTCTTGGGCCCGGCTCGCTGGTGAAGAGTTTCTGCTATGTGGCGGGGACTATCAGGGCTACAACGTAATCAACCTTAGTACGGGCAAGAACCAGCTAACCTTTCCTTTTGAGGCCTTTGATGGGGGCGGCTACTGCTGGGCGGCTGCGTATCCCTCCCCAGACGGAGAAGTCATCGCAGTAGAAGGTTGCTACTGGGCCTGCCCGTACTCGTTGACCTTGTACGACTTCAGAGAACCGATGCGAAGCCCGCTGCCGCAACTCGCGCGCTTCGAAGACCTGGACGAAGTAAAGGGATGGATGTCCCCAACAGAATTTGCCTTCTCAGTCGGGGAAGGCGAGGAACGTAGAGCTGTCCGTTGGCAGCCCAATGAGGCCTAACGAATAAGCTTAGATCCCGCGCAGCCGCGATCTAAGCTATTTGTTGGATAAGCCCGGTTTGCTCGAGTGCAATGAATCTCACGCTAAATAGAAAATTTATTTTGGAGCACGCTTTAAGCGTGTAAATTCAAACGGGTCGCGTGCCGTATTGAGGTAGGTCGCGTGCGTTTTTGCGCAGAGTTCGGTGGTTCGTATCTATCCGCCCAAAATAATTCCATTAGTTAAGCAATATTTCCCGAAAATTCGTCTTCGCGAAGAGCGAAGCGACGTGGCGATCTCAGGCAGCCGAGATTGCTTCACTGCGTTCGCAATGACGAAACAACGATCAACTTGGCTTAACTTAATGGCATTGCGCCCAAAACCACCTAACAAATCCTGGCTCAATCTGAGAGAGTTATTTTTTTGATGGCATCAATGGTTTTAGATTTCAAACCTTTGAGTGTCAAATGCTCGCGCAAAAGCTGATATTGCGCGTCGAAAGATGGCTTTGAAGTGGGTGGTGGCATGATGATCCTATGGTCACGTAGAGGCGCTTCCAGTCTTGTGGAAGCCCGTACACATCAATCGATATTGCGCACCACACATTTGCCGGTTCTATTTTCGCATTAACGTCGGCGAAAACTTGCCTGCGGTAGCGGTGAAACCCAATTACGATTAAAGTGCCTGTCGAAAGCAAGCGCAGAAAGCCAATCAAAAAGGATTTGTGGGCAAAAATAAATTCAAAAAGTTAGCTGAAATGCCGCCAAGCTCTGACGCCGGCCAAAGTGATTGCAGCAATGCTAATGCCTTGCCTGTGGATGTCGGCGGCAAACTAAAGGCTTTTGCGCTTGAGCAACTCAATCGCGCCATCGCTTACTTGGCCCAACCCGGCCATGCTAGACATACGGGCATTCATGAAGGCCGCAAGTGTCTACGCCGCGCGCGCGCGACGCTGGCACTGGCTGGGCCTAGCTTCAAGCGGGGTGGCGAAGGCGAACGCGCGGCGCGATTGGATTTTGATTTAGGCCAACTTTGCCGTGGGTTGTCACCGCTGCGGGATGCGCAAGCATTGCTTGAAGCACTGACCAGATTGAGTGAGATCGGCCCGGATGTTTCAGCGATATTACTGGACGCAAAAAAGGCAGCTAAGGCTAGGCGTGATCAGCTTATGCAAATCGCGCTACAGCGCAGCCCAGATTTTTTATCACGACTTAAACGCTTGGCAGCTATTCTGACGCGGCTAGCAAGGCTCGCGTGGCACGATATCTGTGCCGCAGATATCAGCGCTTCGGTAAAACGCAGCATGCGCCGGGTCGAAAGAGCCCAGCGCAAAGCGCATCGCCACCCAGAACTGGATGAAATTTGGCATACCTATCGGCGGCGCTTGCGGCGCCTGCGGCAGCAGGACAGCTTGCTCGCCGTAGTCGCACCCGAATTACGCCCGGCTATCGCTGATTTGGAACAGCAAGCCGAGCTCTTGGGGGAATCGCAAGACGACGCCCTCTTACTCAAGCACTGCGGCAAACGTTCGCCCTTTGCGCCTACCCAACGCAAGATCCTGCGCACGATTGCAAACGCGCGGCTGCGGCATATACGCGGCCGGTAATTGCAGCTGCTCTGCTAGCGCGAGGAAAAATATGGCGGATATTGAACTGCGCATTCAAAAACTCGAGCAGCTTTTCGACACGCTCGACCCAGCGCCGTTTCACGACAAAGCACTTGATCGCAATGTTGATGCTTATCTCTTAGAAAGTGCTGCCGAATACAGCATTGCTACATCGCTTCAGGTGATGATTTATGCGCCAGCGGCGATTGCAGCGCATATCACTGATATCGAGCGTGCAATCCACACGCACTTTGCGCTGGCCACGCAGCAGGCTGAACGCCGACACCGTCGACGCCGTGGGATTGGACGCTTGGCCTTGTTCACCGGCTTGGCGATTTTAGTGCTGGCGTTGGCATTACGCAGCTGGCTAAAAAGTGTCAGCAATCCGTTTGCTGAAGCGCTAAGCGAAGGCTTGATGATCTTGGCCTGGGTGGCGCTGTGGCGGCCCATAGAAACGATAGGTTTCGATTCGTGGGAGGCTAGGCAACAGCGGCGCTTGCTGGCAAAGCTTGCTTGCGTGTCGGTTAGGCATGTGGTTATTTAGCGACCGGATGTAGCGCAAGACCTCCACTATTCATAAAAAAGGTCAGTGGGGTAGGGCGCTTGGCGGGAATAGTTCGCTGGCGGCAGCACTGCTTGATAGCGTGCTGCGTCACCGTAACCTATTGACTCTGCAAGGCGACAGCTATCGTTTAAAAGATGCCGACCATGCGGCATTTGGCGATTCTGGTTTACACTGTCGCTCTCGCTCCGCCATAACTCGAAGCCTTGGTGACTCGATACGTCTTCCAAGCAGATGACTTTCACCTCATGTAGTGCGCCAGCTTCGCATGTCTATTGTCGTTGTTAACGGCGTGTGTCGTGACATGTTGGATGGCTGGCGCGAAATGTCTAACGCGGCCGCAGCGCGACCATTTTTGGTAGGCTCATAACCCCTAGCTATCCAAAGAAATCCATGACCGTATCGCCGAGAGATGCAAGCAAGATCGACTGGTCAAACTTTAGCGATGACCTTTACCGATGCGCTCGCGATCAACTGGTCGCACAGATTGCCTTGCACCCGGAGCAGCGTGTCTTTGCCGCTGTCTTCCACCATATTGAGCTTGATCAGGCGCTCGCACCCTTGTTCGGATACCAGAGCGAGGAGCAGCTCCAGCGCGACTCCAGCGCTGAAGATCCGGTGGAGCGCTGGGACTGCGCCACGTGGCCGAACGTACAAGGCGTTGAGGACTTTCTCAGGTTGCGTCTGGCGCCTCTTGAGGTCCTGCAAGATCAGCTGACGCCTGCAAAGTGGAAGGCCACCGTGCGGCAACTGGAAAACCAGCTGATTAGTGTGTGCAAGAAGTTAACTTCCGAGTTAAAGCGGCACTGCACAAACCTGGGCGCGGACTTTGCCGTGCTCGTGCTCGACGACGATTTCCAATTGACCCCCAAGTGCGTCCCTAAGGCGTTGCTGTTCCGTCTGTTTCCGCATTTGGACCCGCCGCAGCAGCGTGCCGAGGAACTGGCGCTGCTACCGCTGGAGCAACAAATCGATATCCATCTGATCGCGCTCGACAGTACAGACAGGGTACTGGCCCGTGATGCGGAGCGGGCACTTGAGAATATCGGCCCGTTCGCGGCGCTTGCCGTAGCCAGAAGCATGGCTACAAAGACAGAAGTATTGTGCTACGCGATGCTGTTGGATCAGTTCCGCGTGTGCAACCCGTATGTAATCGATGTGTTGAAGTCTGCAGCACTGCGCCATTTATCCCGCTACGCCAATTGGCCCGCAATGGCCTTGGCAACGTTGGGCGAATACGACTTCCTGGAAAGCAGTCTTGAATTCAGCGATGAGTGCTTAGTGAGTGCGGTGTTGCACCCGTTGACATGGACGAACCGGCGCCTTGGCCCGCAAGCCCTGAGCTACGAACCGATTGAACGCTTGATGCGTGCACGACCGTCGACAGCGGACTTGCTGCTCCACCAGCTAGAGCACGGTAGCTTCAATGACATCAAGTTGGCAGACTTGGCGACCGCGCTGGCGGGCGCAACGCACTCATTTGCAGGGATACGCCGGCACGCCGCCTATGTCTTGGGCCGAAAAGCATTGGGCAGGAAAAACGGCCCGCGAATCGTTGCGGCGATGATGCCGTTGCTTTCCGATGCCAATGCAAAGGTTCGCTACATTGCAGTCCTGGCGCTGCAAACTTGGTCTGCAGCATTGCCTGATGATTGCAAGCCATTTGAACAACTGGCGCAAAACGATCCTGACGAAAACACTCGGCAGATTGCCATGCAAGTGCTCGCGGCGATCGCAAGTCGCGCCATCGACTAAAAAGCATTATTCGTGGACTTGACCCAAGTCGATTGCTTTGAAGATGGGAGCTAACGCCGTGGACACCCAGTGCGCCAAGCGAAGCTGGCGCGCATCAGGAGGTGAAAGTCATCTGCTTGGAAGGCGTAGCAAGCCGCTGGGGCTTCGAGTCATGGGCCGAAGTCGGTAACGATCAAGTTAAGCGTTGACAGATGGAAATCGTAGGCGCGGTATTGAGCTCTCTAAAAGTCTGATTTCTGGCATCGTGAGGAACGCTGACCTTGTTGGCTGAAGAGGGAAGGCTACTTTGGTTGTTGCGCTAAGCAAGCAGCAGCTGGGTTCTTCAGAGTCGCTAGACCCGCAGCATGCGAGGAAGTAGTGCGTCGGAACTAGGGAGGCAAGCAAGGCAAACGCGCGTCCAGCGTCCCGCGTCTGCAGTTGGTTTCGCCAAAAAATGACATGTATTCAAATCGTCCGTGTTCGTCGGCGAGGTTTGTGGGCTGATAGTGATGTGGTCTCGGTTACCGGGTTTACCGAGCGCAATCATGTGTTGGTGATTCTTCTTTGCGGGGTCGACAAGTCAACGCAATACAGTGACATTAAAACCGCGCTCATGCGGCCACAAGCTGCCACCCCAACTAAACCCTAACTACTATCACCCTGAACCCGCTGCACCCGCGTGCGGTAGTCGTGCACGTTATTGCCGGATATGCTGGTTTCTCGGGTGCCTTCAATTTGATCCACTTTTTGGTCGGAGCCGGTAATTGGCTTGGCACTGACTGCGGTTTCGTGTTCGAAGGCGTGCGATTTGTCGGTGTTGCGGTAATACCGGTACAAGCCCCAATAAAGTCCCGTCGCTGCTGCTGGGCCTGCCAGTAGCAGCAACCATATTCCACTGTCGTCGCTCATTGATTGGCCCCCACAATAAACAGCGCAATGGTTTCGAGTACGGTGCCCACGGTGAGTGCGGCCAGGAGGAGCTTCCACTGCTGCACCGGCACGCTGCCCATGGTTTCACCGGTGCGCCCGTTCACCGCGATGTAGTGCAGCAGCCCGCCCTTGCTATTGGGTTGCTGATAGGAATACAGCCAGATCGGCAGATACATCGACACCCAACGCGTGCCATGCACGGCTAAGGCTTCTTGCTCCCAGCGCACGCCGCGATCGTATTGCGACACCGATTCCGTAAGCTGGGCGCGCGCGATGGACAGCAGCTGGTCCTCCAGGCGGCCCTGCAGGTGCTCGACGTCGCGGTCGCGCTTTTCTGAGCTAAAGCCCGCCAAAAATGATGCGTTCCATTTCACCGCGTTTTTGGTGTCGAATGGCAGGATCGTATTGATGATGTTGTTGGTGTTGACGCGGTTGTCTAGATTGCCGCGTTCGGTGGAGGATTCCAGCGTCAAATCATCCACCGTGAAGTCCACGTGCCGTTGCACCTGATACACATCGGCATCATAGTACGTGGTCTTTTTGTCGCCACTTCCACTTGTGTAGCGGCGCGTTTCGATTTGCGCGTAGCCTGCGACGTCGGCGCTGACATTGCCATCAATAACCATGTAGGGCAGATACACGCCCACCACGTTTTCGGGTGTGAACTCTTGCTTGAATGCTTTCAAAGCAAACATTTTCCGCTTGTCGACAAACTGACGGATACGCGCAACCGCGTCTTCCTTTTTGATGTGAAATGGCAACACCGCATCGGGCACCGCACCGTTGGCGACTTGCTCGTTGATGCCAAACACATGCCTGCACCAGTGGCAACGAGCAGTCATTGCGTTTTGCGTATTCACCGTAACGTCGGCGCCACAGCCGGTGCATTTGAAGCTCATCAAGCTTGCAGCATCGGCTTGAATATCGCGCGCGCCGGAAGCAATGACCCGGCCTTTGAGCGCTTCAATGCCGGTGCCGAAGCCAAATTGCTCTTCGACCCGCTCGCCGTGCCATTGGTTTCGGCAGTATTGGCAGACCAGCAAATCACTGCCGGGCTTGTGCCGGATGTCCGTGGCACCGCATTTCGGGCAGCGGTTCAGGCCGTCTTTGAGCTCGACCGCATTGGTGTTAATCGCCACCGGATCCGGTGCCAGCAATTCATTGCGAATCGGCTCGGGCAGCGTGGCCGGATCAAACGGAAAACTGCCCGGGGCCGGTGGCACTTCCTGTGGCGATCCGGGCCCGGTGTATGGCGGCGGCGGAGGTGGGCGATTGTTATTGGGCATCGGCTGGGGCGGCCTGGCTGGGCGTCTGGCGCTTATAGGCCGAGTGCTTTGGCTTTTAGCGCGTCGTAATCGGCCTGGGTGATCAACTCCATGGCCAGCATCTCTTTCGCCTTTTTTAATTTCGCGATGGGGTCGTCTGCCGCAGGCGCTGCGGCGGCAACCGGCTGCTGCATGCTGCCAATGCCGAGCATGCCCGATGCCATCCCTAAGCCTATAATGCCTGCAGCACCGGCGTTTTCGCCGGCCGATTGCATGCCCGCAGCAACGCTGGCTTGCAAGTTGGAATTACCGCGCCCGCCCGACAGCGCATCGGCACGCTGCACCGTTTTCAACAGCTCTTTGGTGTTTGCGTCATATTCAATCGAAACAATGGCGGTCTTGACGATCGCCAGGCCGCGATCTGAGCGCCATTGGTAAGCATTTTCTACCGCAGCCGACAAACTCTTGGCAAAACCCAGCGAATCCTGCTGCAGCTTAGTAATGCGATTGCCCTTGCTGACATCATTCGTGTAAAGGCTAAACGCAGGTGCCAGCGAACCTACGACTTCATTGAACAATTGGCTAGCGGCGGCATTGTCCATGTCGGTGAAATCAAAAACCTGACCCGCTTGCAGATAGCTGGCCGGCACGAAGTTCTTCACAAACAGAATTGGATCGACGATTTTAAGCGTGTAAGAGCCGCGCGTGATCGCGCCGACTTGGGTGTTTAGAAAACTGTCGTCCCAGTAAATTTCCGACTGTGTGCCGAAGCGATTGTCGGGTAGTTCCTTGAGTGAAACAAAGAAAGCCGCCTGCTGCGAACCGGGCTGGCCGCCAAACTTGAAGCGCTCCCAGCTTTGTTTGATCAGCGAATCAACGAAGTTGTCACCGGCAAAGATGGATTTCGAGTTGAGATCGTCGGATCGCCACTCGTACGCGCCTGCCTCGGCGACAAAGCCGGTGATTCCGCCTTCTTGCAACAGTAGCAGCCCATAGCCTTCGGGAACGACGATCTTGGAGCCATTGCTGATGATGTTAGAGGAGCCCCGGGTGTTCGAGCCGCGTCCGGCATTACTGCCTTGCGGCACCGCAGCAAACAACGCCGCCGTTGCTGGCAGGCTAGCGGGAACGGTGTAGAAATCCTGCCACTGGTCAGCCAGCGTACCGCCGATGGAACCTACAACTGCCTGAATTAAACCCATTGCCTTTCTCCGTGATTCGTGGCCTGGCAGGGTGCCGGCCACTGCGGACAAACTATACCTGCCCTGAGGGCGAACTGCGACCGGATCGGGCGCATTGAAGGAATTCGCGCCCAACATCACGTACCCGCCTGAACGGTGATTTGCAACTCACTGACTTCAGCTCGTATATGCAGCAAGCTGATCGGTGCTGATTGCTTGCATCAAAGCCGGGCGATCATGTCGGGCGCAGGTGGGTCGATATAAATCCAAGTACCTAGTTGGGCGTGTCCGCTAGGTTCCGCGTTTTGATGCATGGGCGGTTGCTACCCACGTGCGGGGTTCGCATTCGACCGACCGGCTTGCATAGTTCGTGAAACTAACGCGTCAACTCGCTCATTTTCAGTATGGCCGCTGTGCCCGCGTACCCAGCGCCAGTCGATTTCGTGGCGCTCACATACTGCGCTTAACGCTTGCCATAAATCTTGATTGAGCACCGGTTTACCGGCCGAAGTCCGCCAGCCGCGCTTTTTCCAATTGCTGATCCAGCTGGTAATACCTTGGCGCAAATATTGCGAATCGGTCCAAAGCCTGACTTTGCAATCGCGCTTGAGGCTGGTCAGCGCCTCGAGCGCGGCGGTAATTTCCATGCGATTGTTAGTGGTGCTTTGGGCGTAGCCTGAAATTTCTTTTTCAATGCCGCCAAATCTTAACAGCGCACCCCAGGCACCAACGCCGGGATTGGGCGAGCAGCCGCCGTCGGTAAAGATTTCAACTACGGTTTTGTCTGGTTCGGTCATGGATATATCGCGATTAACAGCGCGGGTAAGCTGGGGACGCAGACGATACTTGAAATGAGCGAAAATGGGTCGCTCGGCTACGCGGTGAATTTATTTATAATCATTGTAGCAGTTGACGCAATATGAAACGGTATCGTTGCAGAGAATTGGTTTTACCCAGCCAAACGCCTGCGCTGATTTTTCAAATGTTGCAATTAGTGGATCACGCAGAACCTGTTCAAAGGTGCCAAAAAAATAACCGTTAAAATTGTGATGCTTCTTAGGATCGAACAATCGCTTTGAAGTTTCAGCAAGAATTTCTCTCCATAACAAATCGCCGAGTTGTTGCAAATTAAGTTGGCCTGTGTTTTCAGTAGTAAAATAACGGCTGGTCAACTGAATGATAGATTCTGCGACGAATGAATCTGTTTTGTAGTGTGCAAATTTTTTAAATCTAATTGATTTGGAAATGTTTCGACTAATCCTTCGAAACACTTTTTTTTGAGACATTAAATCCGTGTTACTTTTTACTGTGAGCTCAGCGCCTGGAATGATGTGGTGAAGCAGCGTATTTGCTGGAGAGGTGAAAAAAACCTTATCATTCATTACTTCAAAAGCGAACGAACTTACGTGGAGATCACCATCATCAATCGCAAAACGATCATTTTGGAAGGTCAACAAGGTTGTCGCTGGAACGCGATTAATAATCGGAATGCCGCCAATTCGGAATTCAAGTTGGGACTGCGATGCTTGATTGGTAAAGTGCTCGTAGATTTCACTTTTTTTAATTATCTCCCCAGAGCGATTGAAGAATAATTCAATATCATGATTAGAAAAGTGGC
The DNA here is from genome assembly GCA_031422315.1 of Rhodanobacteraceae bacterium. Classification (GTDB taxonomy): domain Bacteria; phylum Pseudomonadota; class Gammaproteobacteria; order Xanthomonadales; family SZUA-5; genus JANNYA01. The sequence continues at coordinate 75,867 of JANOQN010000014.1, read as the reverse complement.
GGTCGAGTAGACCCAATGCACCTAAAAGCGTTTCAGAAGCAAAACCACCCCAAATTACATAGCTCGACAGTGCAGATTCAACTTTATTCTTGTCTCGAAACTTGTGGATGAAATCATCAAGCAGCGCAAATGGAGGCCACCTTCTAAAGAATTCCAATTTAACTTCGTGAATTTCAACTAAGTTGACTAGTGTAGCGCTATTAAAAAATTTTCTGAAAGAAGTTTCCATTATGGGAAAAGAACTTCATCGTCATGAAAGAAAATTGCCAAGTAAAACGCAACTGAAATACAATCTGCGGTAATATCAGGCCGTATTAACTCGGGAAGAAATTTTTTAAAAATGTGCTCACTCTTTGCTATTAGACCTTCACCGGGGCTAGTCAGTAATTCTTGATAAACTCTTTTGCAAATCGGGTAGCTATCGCGTATTTCAGTCGCCATCATTGTGTGAGCGAACTGATCGGCATGTATTGCTTCAAGAATAGTATTGCCGGCAAATTGTGGTCTTAGTTGATGGCGAATTTTGCCGATTCTCTGGTTATGTGTTGCGGAAAGCTCTGTAGATAAATCTACGAGCTTTTGAAGCCATGCAACATCTTCAACAGTTGTTTCACCCATCGCTTTATAGATTCGATCAAATAGCTCTATGTGCCCATAATCCTCACGCTCTTCAACATAAAGCAAACATTGCCCCACGATGATAGGCAAAAGCATTAGAATTTGCCCATAATTGACTTTCCCGCCCCCACGGTTTTTAGTGCTGGCTAGCTGTGCGTAGTAACCTGCATCAAAAACACAATTTGGCTGTTTTTTCTGAATAAGTACCTTATCCACTAATTCCAAAAGCGGTGAGATGCTGTTGGCCGCCGAAATCATAAAATACTCGAGCTTTGTCCCAAGCGACGAATCAAGATGTCTTGTCGTACATCCAGGCTTTGCAGCGAATGGCTCTAAACTAGAGGCTAGAATGAAGCTGCGAAGGATTTTTACTCTAAAGCTCTGATTCATCATCGTCGAATGGTTTAAGCTTGGAATTTGACTTGAGGTGTTCTAATTCGTTTTTCAGCTTTTTCACGAACGATTTATTTGGGGCGTTGCCAAACCTGAAAACCGGAGCGCGGCCTAAGGTGGTTGAAAGAAGTTTTGGAGAGAAAATCCCGGATTCATCTCCAATGCAGACAAAATTACTGCCCAGATGGGAATGTAAGTATATTTTCAAGTTGCAGTTTTTTCCTATTTGTCCCAATTCGCGAAAAGCGGCCTCTATACTACTTCTGTAATCTTTCTGCGAAATATCTAAACTGCGTAATATAGAACAGTCCGCCCTAACTGAATCTGGATCAATTAAAAATATTTCTGTTTCTTTATCTGCATCACTAAGCCTTACTTTCAAAGCATCCTCGAATTTTGTTATCCATCTTGATCCAGAATTCAACACAATTACACATTTTTTCGAGTCCTTGATTACCGCGCTAGTGAATTCTATTGATGGTTCGCCCAATTGCTCCAATCCAATATCTGCCGCGTCGGTCGCTAATTTAGAGTGAGTAGCTAACGTTTCTGCCATTGTGCTCTTAATGGTTTCTCTCGTAAATTCTTCGTGTGTTAGTTTGTGGGTAAGCTCCCAAATTGCGAATACAAAGAACGCGGTTGCAAATTCGTTAACAAGAGTCTTAGAAAATGTAAATGATGAGGGCAAAAAAAAGCTTCCTGCGGCCAACACAACGCCGCAAAGAATACACACAAGCCATAAAAATTTCGTTTTCAAGATGTAATATTGACTTCGTAATTTACTCATTTTTTGTTCAACCTCTTAATTGCAGTCATGATTTTGGGCGTGGATCAAAAGCCCTGCTCAATTAACTCACTCATTGTTATTTGTTTGCCCCACATTTTAAGCGGCGATTTTAATAAAAAATCTTTTTCTTCTGAAGTACCATTATAGGTATCAACGGCTTCGTATAGATAGAGCACTGGGTAGCCGCGGTAGTATAGTTCTTGCGCGGTAGCGAGTACGCAGCAATCAAGTGTCAAACCGATTAAAAACACTGGATTTCCAGCATAAGGTAGGCCAATTTGTGCGATCAGCCATTCTCCAAATGCTATAGGATCACAATACGGCAATTGCGCGGTTTCGGATGGGATGCCCGCATTTGGTCGAGTCCACGCTGGAGAGTTCATCGCCTTGACCCAACGTTTGCCATGAACCAAATCGTCTGGTATCTCAGATTGGTAGCCGTTTGTTCCAGGAACACAGTAGTCTTTCGTTTCTGAAGGTCGTGGCAATCTGTAGTCTGAGATGATTTCAGATATTTTTTTGTTATTGCATCTCAAGTAAGGCAATAATCTTTCATGCAAGAACTCAACCGATGGCCTCGGCTTGTAGAATTTTCCGCCTTCTCGTGAAAAATCAAACTGAAAATCAATTGAAAGTACGTTCATGATTTACGCTACAAATTTAAAAGGCTATAAAGCAAGCTCCAACTATTTAAATCAATTCCGAAGACTACTTCCGTCCTCTACTTTGTGCCGAGCTAGCGCCCGCTGTGGTGACTGGCTTTACCGCCGGTGCAACTGCTGGAACCTGCGCAGGATTTGCAACCGGCCTAACAATCGGCGGCTGTGCAGGCGCTGTGTCGCTGACGCGCCAGACGCTGCCGTCGGGGTTCATGAACATTTTGCGCATTTGCGCCAAGTTGAAGGGTTTGGAACCTAATCGGCCTAAAACCGCGATTTGACCGCCGGTTTCATCGACCGCTCGGTCGCGCTCTAACGCTCTAGAAAGCGCGAGTGCGGGTTTTTTGGTGGCGTAGTGGGCAATTAGCTCGGGCTTGGGCTGTGGGCTAAAGCCGTAAAACTTCGGCTGGCTGTCGGGGCTGGTGAGTTGCAGCACTTTCAGGCCGTTCTTACCGTCGGCAATGTAGGCGAACAAGCTGGCATTGGTGGTTGCTACCACGACATCTCTAGCGTCGTTAATCGCGCCGTTTGCAGTAAACATCTGATATACCGCCGGTTTTTCCGGATTAGTGATGTTGATAATCGCTAAACCCTGCGCTCCAGCGGCCACGTAGGCGTAGGTGCGGGCTAGGTGCAATTTGTGCGCATCATTAAGTGGAACCAGCGCGTCGGTCAGCTTGGGCTTAGCGTAATCGGTGATATCCACTACTTGCAGGCCTTTGCCGCTGGTGACGAACAAATAGCGGAACTGCACGGCGGCGGCTCTGGCATCGGTGATCGGAATCGTGCTCAGATATTTTGGCTTCATTGGATCTTGCATATCGAGCACTACCACGCCTTTGGGGGTGGATAAGTAGAAGAAATGCCCGGCATTGACGATATGCCGCACGCCATCAAGCACGCCGTTTTCGTTCCAAGTGAGTGCGCGCTTTAGGAAATTATTGCGCGGCTCGCCATCGACTAGCGTATCGATGTCGCTAACGATCAAACCCTCAACCGCGTCAGTTACATAGGCAAAACCGTAGATTGGTGCAAACGGTTGTTCTAGGTTTTCTTTGCGCATTAAATCGCCTTGATTTTGCGCAGGGCGAATCGGCTGGGTGGTCAGCAATGTTACGCAGGTGGCGTTTTTCGAGGGCAGGTTGGTGTTTTGCCCAAAGCCTGAGAATGGTGAGGTTTGGAAGCGCTGCGAGTAGCCTTTGTTGGCGATATTGGCGGCGTCATAAATGCGCAGGCCATTCTTGCCTTCTGCTACGTACACATATTCACCGCGCAGCTGGATGCAGCTGGCTTCGCCGGCGGAATGGTTGTAAGCCTCGGTGAGTTTTTGGCCGTTGTCTTTATGATTTTTGAACCAGTCCGGATAAGCGTATTGGTGCAAATAGCTGCCGACTACCGCCTGCGGCTCTTCCCATTCGGTGACGCGAATGGCGCTGACTTCACCGGCGCCGCCAACCCAGGCGTTGTAGCCAAAAAAATCGAAGAACTTGGTGCCATGACTAAGTAGCTGCGTCATGATAGCGTTGTTATCGTTGTTTTCGCTGAGGTGGCAATCCGAGCAGGTTTTGGTTTCGATCTTGCGCTCAGTGTGCGGATAGTGCGTACCAAAGGCTTGGCTTGAATAGCCGGAAGCGGAAATTGGCGGCTGCTGGATATAGATGCGTTCGCGGCTCGAGTTGGTGGAGCTTAAAATCAGCGCGGACGTTGAACGAAGCGGGGAAATTACCGCGCCTTTGGCTTCGCCGTGCACGCCGAGCTGGAACGCGTCATCCCTAGCCACTTGCGGGTTGTAAGTCGCGTAGTTGCGAGTAGTGCCGCCTTCGTAATGGTTGCGGTTGGTTTTGGCGTTCGCTTGAATTGGTAAATGGCAGCCGCCACAGGTGGTTGTCCAGCTCAAATGACAGGTGTAGCACTGCATTTTGTCTTCACCGTGCGCGTAGTCGGCTTTGGCTACCGATGCGCCATAAGCTTGAGTCTCGGTGTTCTTGCTCATGGTGTGGGCGCGATCAGCTTTGGCGTTGTATTGGATGGAAACCGGGTTTGACATCTCTTTGGTCAAGCTCATTTCCCACTGCAAACCGGGCGTCAACAAGGATCGCTGGATTAGCTTGCCATCAACCCATTCGAAGCGTTTTTTACCGTCAGGATTGCGTAAATTAGCTAAGTTGCGGCCACGCTCGCTGGCGGCGACGTTGCTGGTGACCAAGGTCGGCAGGGCGTCGGCGGTGCCATGGCAATCTCTACACGCAATCTCGATTGGGCTGGCCACTTCACCGACGATGTGGCCGGTGCCGTGCATATCTTGCGCAAAATGGCAGTCGACACAGTGCATGCCTTTATCAACGTGGATCGAGGACATATGCACAGCTTTCTCGAACTTTTTAGGATCTTTATCGTCGATCGCGTTGCCGACCTCATCCAGCAGCGTACCTTCACGATCACGCTTAAACACGGCGCGGAAATTCCAGCCGTGGCCGTGGTAGTCAGCAAACTGCGTGTCTTTTAATTTGGGGTTGAGCTCGGATACTTTCTTGACGAAATCAATGTCGCGCCACAGCCCGCGAATCGCGGCTTCTTCGGGGTTGCGATCCAGCGTTTTACGCAGCTCTTCATCGCTAGGGTAGTGTTGTTTTTTCGGCCACATAAACGGCGCGTCGGATTCGTAATCCCACATCGTGTAGCCCAGGAAGGTATTCATGAACATATTCGGCTGATGCATGTGGCAGACCATGCAGTTGCTGGTTGGAATTGCCCGGGTAAAAGCGTGTTTCAACGGGTGCCCAGACTGGGCTTTATCAATAGTTGGATCAGCGGTTTGGCTAAGTCCGGTGTGGCCAAATTTGGCGTATGGCCCAGAATGGCGCGGATCGCGATCGTTCGCGTAAATCACATGACACGATGCGCAGCCGGATTGGCGGAAATCGCCCGGCTGATCGTTGGTGCCCATGAACCACATATTCGGATCGTTCAAGCGGGTTTTGTGGATATTGATGACCGGTACCGCAATGCGCGCGCCAGTTCCAGGGCCGCGATTACTCTGCTTAATGTCAGGCCGGCCGGGTTCTTCTAAACGCTGAATTTGCCCGAGCGAATTGGGCACGCCGGTTTCTGGGAACGTAGTACCGATATTGCGGCCACCACGCTCAAACACGCGGAAAATATCTGATGGTGCTACCACTTCCCAGGCCGGCATCGGCAGCAATTCCGGCAAAATTCCGCGTCGTTTCATCGCTTCAGTAACGGGAACTGGCGCTTTGATAACCGCAGGCAGGCCCTCACGGGTGTAGCCTTCGCCCAAGATATAGCGTTTGAACGGCAAAATGCCGTTGTTGTAGCTGGCACCACCCCACAGCATCGCACTAGTCGCCATGATGGAAGTTTTCGCTGCGACGATAATTTGGCTGTGGCAAGCGCCGCAGGCTTCTTCGGCGATGCGCAAATCGGAAGGATTGACGAAGCGGGTGAACTCGGGCGCTTCGCGATTTAATAAGGTGTAGCCACGCTCAGGATTGGCGCTGCCGGAATGTGACCAAGTAACCGGATAGCGCGGCAATACATGCGCGCCGTCCATTGCGGCTTGATAAGCGGGTGCGTAGCTTTTTGCGCCGTGACTGCTGCCGTGTTCGCCATCGTGACCTGCGTCGTGTCCAGCATCATGATGCGCGTCTGAATGTTTTTCATCGCCATGCGGTTTGTCGTCATGACCAGCGTCGTGGCTAGCGTGGCTTTTGTCGGAATAAGCATCACCTGATGGCATGCCAACTTTGGCATCGCCGCCGTGGCAATCCGTGCAGCCTAGCACTACGGATTTGGACGCGTGCATGGTTTGCTGATCGTGCGCGAGAAAGCTCATGGCGTCGGCATTGGTTTGCCCTGCCAGCATTTTATTGCTGTGGCAGCTGACGCAGCCTTCGCTCTTGGCATTGGCTTGCGCCCAAGTTTGCGATAACGGCGCATCGGGTGCTTTGGTGTAGGTGCGCGCGACTGGCTTTTCGCCATCTTCTGCGAATGCAGCGGGCGCGCACAGCATGGCGCTGAGTGCGATGGTCAATAAAATTTGCTTGGCTTTCATGGGGCGTGTGCTCCGTTTGCAACGCTTGCTTGGCGCGTCATTCCCGCTTCATCATCCGTCATCCCCGCGAAAGCGGGAACCCAGGCGCGTTGTGTATCTGGCATGTTGGAAAGTTGGTTTTGCAGCAAATTGACAGCGCAATTTACCTGGATCCCCGCCTTCGCGGGGATGACGAAGTGGGTGTTGGCCGCGCCCGTTATTCTTGTGAATGCCCCGTCCGTCAGTCTCGCCCTATCCGTCATTCCCGCGAACGCGGGAACCCAGGTGCGTTGTGCGTCTGGCGTGCTTAAAAGCGGGTTTTGCAGCAAATTGACAGCGCAACTTACCTGGATCCCCGCCTTCGCGGGGATGACGGCTGTGAAGCAAGATTGAAGTTTGGGATGCATGAGCTAGTAACTCAAAATTAAGTTGCCGAGCACCGTGTAATAGGTGTCGTCATTACCGTATAAATTTTGCAGCCCTGAGCCAGGTTCAAGCAGCGCAGCAGACAGCCGCCAGACGATATTCTGATGGAATTTAGGCCGCCAGATCCAGGCTACCGATGCATCGGTGCCGATATTTCTATCTATCGGGCCCTGATTGCGCAGCGTTTCCAGCACGATGGTGTTATCGAACCACAATTCGTTGACGTTGAATGACACTCGCGATTCTGGCGTCAAGTCAAAATCCGCACCAATGCCAAGCAAGTGGATGCCCGGATTATCAAAGTTGCTTTGGCCTAGCTCTTTGGAGGTGCGAAGGCTGTTCAAAATTCCATTACGACCGGACAAACCAACGCCACCGCCACCAATCAGCGGCACGTTTTGGCGAATCCAATAACTGGTATCGGCGCCGGCGAAAATTGGGTTTTCGAAAATCGCGTCATAACCGGTCGAACGATCATCGTAAGGGTTCTTGTCGCCCGAGCCATACAGCGCCGAGCCGCGCACACGAATCCAGTCATAATCTTTGCTGACTTCTGCGGCGAAAAATCCCGCGCGTATATCGCTATCTTTGCCGGTAAATGCGCCATCATTTTTGCCAAATGCGCCGTAAGCGCTGACGCTTAAATTGATCGGGCCGATATGGCCATCGCCGTTATAGCCAATGTAGTACGCATCATATTCGCGTGGGCGCTCGGTGCCCAAGCTGGCTGGACGGGCAATAAAGCCGTTCTCATCAAAGAATAAATCATTATCACGGTTGCGGTTGTAGGCAAAAATCGCTTGGCTGGTAAAGCCGACGATGCCTAAATCCTGCCAATAATAGTTGGCGAGTAATATATCGTCGTTTCTAAAGCCTGCGCCAATATCATTCAAACCGGAATTGGTATCTTTTTCTAAGCGCCGAAAATACATTAGGTTGTATTGCTTTTTATTATTGTCCCTATTTCCGAACAAGCGCGCGCCAAACTGCAGGTCTTGGAATAAAAAGCCGCGAAAATCACTTGAAAATGGCTGAATACCAACTCGAATAGAATCAAAATCGTAGCGGGTGGATACATCGCGTAAATGTTTGTCAATAAAGAGCTCTTGCACTGCAATAAAGCCGTCGTCGCGGGTTTTGCCTTTGCGTGGATCGACCTGCAGGCCGCGCACGTCATCGATGTCAACGCGGTTGTATTGCCCGGCTAGCGTGAGTCGATATTCCCAAGCGGGCGGCTTAAATACTGTGTTTCCTTGATAATAAACAATGCCGGCTAAAAAGGTTTGCGCGAATATTGTTTGATCTGGACCTGCGAAAATATCATTGGCACCCGCATTTGCAGTGGCCTGCGGACCCACGGGTGTAGGAATGCTGCGTGGCTCAATAATGGTATCGGATATACCGATAATCTGGAAAAACCAATCATCGCCGGCTTCACCAGTTTTTACTTTTAATGGCTTATCGCCCTTGAGCGTGTTTTGTGCATACGGATCCCAGATGTTGTCCTTCATGCCGAAGGATTCCATCATGCGCCAGCGATCCGGCAGCGGCACGATTGCACCAACCGCATCAACAGGCGCTGGATTTACGTTACCCGTGTTTTGATCAGATCGCCTGCTTTCGACGGGATGACCAGGCCGGCGGCGCGGCACGGCAGCGCTTAGGCTGTCGTATTCGTATGCGGGCAGTACGACCGATAAGCCTAAGTAGCCGGTGTCGAGTGTGGCAGGATCGGGCGCGGCGTAGATTGCGCTGCTGACGAGCATTAGCGCCGTAGCTCTAATCGTCATTCCCGCGAAGGCGGGAATCCAGGCGCGAGGAGCATACGGTGTACGGGATGGATGGTTGTGCGGTAAATCGAATGTGTAAGGCACTTGGATCCCCGCCTGCGCGGGGATGACGGCTCTGATGATTGCGGCTTTGATAATTGAACGACTTGCGAATTGAATGTGCATATTATTTTCCTTCACAGACGTTTTGCTGATCGGAGCCTACGAACGGTGCCTGTGGGCACTGCACGTAGCGCAGCCTGGCATTGCCAGGAACGAGCGTATCGGCGCGGCGGGCTTTAGGCGCGTGGCCCAGCCCGCTGTTAAGCACGACGCCGGCGTTATGTACGCCTAAAAACGCGATCATATCGTCTTGATCGATGCCGTCGCCGGATATGCCGAGTGCGCCAATCAACACGTCACCGCGATAGATCGGCACTGCACCTGGGAACACCTGCATGCCATTTTTCATACGCATATTCCCGGTGCAGCCGCTGGTGCGCACTGCAACCACACCATTGAGCAAGCCTTGGATTTGCGCGGGCGTGCTGGTGGTGGCGGGAGGTATCGGCAGCGCGCCTATGTACGCGCCCAAAATGCCGCCGATAGCGTTATTGACTAAATCGTATTGAATGCCGTCAGTAAACGGGCTCCAAGACGCAAAAGGTTTGCTTAGCGGGCCGTTGGAGGTACCAACAATGCCATCAGGGAAAAATGGCCGCGCCACATTGCCAATAGCGCGCGGGGTAATCGCGATATTGCCGGTGAAAAATGCCGGGTCATTGAAAAACGTGCGGCTTGCGCTGACGTAATCGGCGAATTTGATTTCTACACCGCTCGGTGCGCCCTGTGCATTCAAGTAGCGTGCGTTGGGCAATGCGCTCAGCTCGGCGGCTGCAAAGCTAGCGGAAAAAAACATGGCGCTTCTGGCTTTTTGTAGTGAAACATCGGTGCCGAATACTGGCGCATCTCGGGTGCGCGCCACGCCTAAAATATCGCCGCGCGTGTCCACCACTGAAAGCGTGACGCGCGCTTGGCTATCAGTCGGCCTACGAATTTGCGCGCGCGCGGCATTGGCAATTTTCAAGCCTTCAGCGAGCAGCGTTCGCACCTCATTTGCTTTTAAGCTCTGATTACTGAGCAGTGAGTCCGTGCCATCTTTGGGTCTAAATCGGGGTGCGCCGGCAGGATCGACGAGTACAAATGCATCCAAGCCCTGAAAATCTTGCGTGTCAGGCGCAATGCCGGAGGCGGCGGTACCAAACGCCAGTCCTGGAACGATAGCGCTGGCGGCAAAAAAGCCTGGCACGTCGATCAAGCGGCCTGGCAGGCTGGTGAATGCTGCTGATTGCCCAGCAGGCCTTGCTAGATCGGTGTATTCCACATCCGAGTAGCGAAAAATTTTGCCGTCTGCTGTGATGCGTTCGGCGCGCCGATCAATTGGTGCGCCGAAATTGAAGGTCGCGGCCATCGCGATCAGCTCATCCGTATTGCGATCCACATCAAAAATATTTAGATCGAGCCCGTAAACTTCATCGGCTGCCACGCCAACTCCGCCTACTACCGTGCCGCCTTTGTAGAGCGGAAAACCGCCTGGGTCAGCGCTCAAACCCAGCGGTGAGGTTTTCGGGCCCACGCCAAGCGCGCCGACGGCACCGAGCGCCGCCAACGCAGGGCCGGGCGGTTGAATCAAATCCGAACACAACAACTGCGAAAACTGCACGCCGAATAGCGGACCGGACGGGCCGCCAAATTCACCTGGGTTGAAGTGTTGCTGCACAATTTGGCTCGCGGTTCGGGTCGAAAAGGCATTGCCTTCGCTGGATAAATAAGCCCCTGTGACAGCTTTGGAAATCGCCGCGAGCTCACTTGGAATAATGCTGATGCCTTCTAGGCCGCCGCTGACATTGCGATCACCATTGATGCGCACCTGTGTGCGTGCGCCCGTCATGCGATACACAGCCAACACGTTGCCGACGCGATCTACAACTGCAATCGTCGCGTTAACGCCTTGGCCCTGCGCTTCACTCACAGCTTGCCCGATGATAGTCTGGATATCCGCAGTCGACAGAATGCTTTGGGCGCTGACGCAGCTGCCAGTGCAGCCAGTCGGTCCAGGCGGATTGCTGGTGCCTGGATCGTTTGGCCCGGGCGCTGTGCCAGTCGACGAACCACTGGAGCCGCCGCCGCAGCCAGTTAACGCATTTAGGGCTGTCAAGCTGCTTAAAAACAGTAGCGTTCGAATTCGCATGGTGAGCTCATCCTAAAAAGTGGTGGGTGTGCATGACACTGGCTGCGGCAGTTTGATCATGGCGCGGCTTTAGCGGTTGGCGCTGCCGACTTAACTGCGGGAGCGGGTTTGTTTGCGCGTAGATCAGTTCGCAGCTTAAGCGGGTAGGGCGTTTGATGAAAACCATGGCAATCAATGCAGGTTGATGCCAGCAAGCCTTTCGAACCTTCACCGGCATGGCAGGAACGGCAGTTGACGATATCTGGAATCAGCACATTTGCGCTCGTTTTGGAGAGGCTTGCCGCATGGCAAGATGCACAGTCGAGTTTGCCTCCGCCTTGCAAAGTGCTGCCACTTTGGTGCTGGGCGTGGGTGAATTCGGATTTTGCATACCATGCGCCTGCAACGCGCACAGGTTTAACGTCAAACCGCAGCATGCCCTCATCACTGGCGGGCAGGGCTTGCACGGTATGGCACACGCCGCAGGCCTTGCCTTCGAACAGCGTGCGGGTGACCAAATTGGCTTTGTTTCGCGCCCAATCAAGTGCCACGCGCTTTTCATCGGCGCTGATGGCCGCTGCGGCTGCGCCCGGGATTCGACGCCGACGCACGACGCTGGGGGCGGCGGCTTCTTCATAATCGCCATCCAACGCGCGCTTGGCATAATATTCGCTAAGCTGCGCCAGCACTTCTGGCACGTTGGCATGGCGCACTTGCCGATCCCCGGCTAAGCGATCAAAGGTCAAGCGGTGGCAATCTTGGCAGTGCGTTTCAAAGTCAATCGGGGCCATGCGCGCGCCGCCTACTTCAGGCAAGTGGCAGCTTTCGCAGGTCAAAATTTGCTTGCCGCGCGGGGAATTTAAGCCGTCAACCGCGCCTAAGTGTTTGTCATGTGGATATTTAAGCCCGGAATTCTCAATTAGCTTGCTGTCCATGCTGACCCTAGTTGGCGCGAACTTGCCAGCCGCATCCCAAGCCGGCAGATTGACGCTAAACTGCGGATGGTCATTACCAAAATCCGACACTTTTGCGAGTTTGCTTACATTATTAGTGCGGTGTTTGATATCAATGTGGCAATCCGAGCACAGCGATTGATTGGTCAAAATCAGCCCATCAACGCCGTTATGATCGCGGTGGCAATACGCGCAATCGGCATCAGCTAGTTCAAAATTGGCATACAGTTTTGGATCGGCATGTGCCTGCGTGCGCTCATGGCAGGTTAGGCATTTATCGTCTTTGGCGCTTACAAAACCTTTTTCGTGGCATTGGGTGCAGTCCTGTCCGAAATAGTGGTGCGGCGCAGCCAGATCGCCCGATTCCCAAGCGGCGGTTGATAGTGGTGTGCCGCGCAGCGTTTTACCTAAGCCGGGCAAATAGTGCGTCAGCAACGGAATAATCAGGCCAATCAGCAAAAAGAATGCAAACAGTAGCCAAGACGGTCGGCGCTTGCTCAAACCCGTTTCAAGCAGCGTATTGGGAAGGCGTTCGGCTTCTAAGCGCGCGGTTTGTTCGGACTTATCAACTGGCGCTACTTCAACGGCCGCCTCATAACCTGTCGGCGGCTCAATCAGCGTGACGCGAATATTACCCAGCTCCAAATACGCGCCGGTGCCGACCGTGGCCGTTTGCTCGATATGCCCGTTGATGCGTACGCCAGCGGCAATCATTGATTCAATGCGGTATTTTTTTCCACCGCTAATCGCCCGCACGCGCACGTGTTCCAGCGCAACACGGACATCAGTGACTAAAATCGCTTGATCGGCGCCACGGCCAATATCGAGTTCTTCACCGTAATGGATATCTTCTTCGTACTGAAGCGTGCCTTTGCCTTTTTTAACTACGCGGCGGATGAGCCATTTCATATCGCGCCGCTACCAGTAAAAGAAAACAGAAAAAACGTGCGCGATTAGCGTGGCAAGCAGGCCAAAGCTTAGCGGCACGTGGATAAACAGCCAGATCTCCATCAGTGCAGCGAGTTGAATATCGCGTGCTACGCGCGTCGCGAGTGATTGCTTGCGGCACATAACATCTAGCAATCGGCGCAGGCTTTCGGCTTGCTGATCATTCGCGGTTTGCCCGATAAAATCGACCATCATCACTAGCGTTTGCCCGCCTGAGGCTTTCTTTTCCGGCTGATTCGGTTTATGCGACAGCACCGCTTGACGTAGCTTTAGCACAGCCTCACCGGAGCGATCCTTCGCAGTCAATTGCGCCCAAAAATTGCCGCCCAATTTTGTGCGCTGGACAGAACGCAGCACCACGTCATGAATGCTGCGATCGACTTGATCGGCCAGCGTGAGTGCAGATTTATCCAGCTCGCTGATTTCTTCTAGCATTTGATCGCGGGTGGTGTTTTGCCGATTCGTGGTCATCAGCGCTGGATAGCGTAAGTAGGCAAAAACGCCAAAAAACCCGGAGAAAATAACAAACAACATGAGCACGAAACACAGCGTGTGGATGTTCCAGCCGAATTGAAAACCAGAATGCAGTAAGGTGACCAATATCAGTGAGGTTCCTAAATACACGTGCGCTGACGTCCAGCCGCGCACGGAACCCACGCGTGAGGCATAGCGGCGTTTGCGAATGCCGAGCAGCATCAGCCAAACAATCAATACCGCGCCAATCGTGCCGAGCGTGTAGCCCAGCCAAGAACCGCCATTCGGTCGACCGATCGGAAAGTGCCAGATATAGGCGGCTAGCGAGCCAAACAGCAGCGCCAACATGATCCAAAGATAGCGATAGCGCCCGTAATTGAGCATGGTGTCATGCATGCTTTAGCTCCTTGCGAACGCGTATTGCGGCAATTGTTCGGGGCTGATGCGAATTGCAGCGCCGGTCGGGCAGGCGCGAACGCAGGCTGCGCCGCCTTTTAAGTCTTTACACATATCGCATTTGACTGCTTTTTTACCGGTGGCTTCAGGATCATAAGGCGATTCGCCCGGGCCATCGCCAAAGCCAAACAGTAGCCAGTTCAACAGACCAGGTTTTTTCTTAGGTTTGGATGCCATGTGGATCACGCCGTACGGGCAGTTGCGCTCGCAATTGCCGCAGCCGATGCAGTTGTCGGCAATAAACACCTCGCCATTCGGCGCACGGTGTATCGAATCGGCCGGGCAATCTTTCATGCAATGCGGGTGTTCGCAGTGCCTACAGCTGGTTGGCACGTGTACGTTGGCGAAGGTTGGCCCGGCTTCTCGATCCAATCTGGAAGTGCCGCCGTGTGTTTCGGCGCAGGCTTTTTCGCAGTTATCGCAGCGCACGCACAGCGCCTCATCAATCAGCAAAATATCGGTGGCTTCACCCGCACCCTGGCCGACTAAGAACGAGATTACATCACCCGCCGCGCCGCTGGCTTGCACAGTCAAATTTTGCGCCGCGCGCGCTTTGTATTCTTGCTGCAAGCGCCCGCGCAGCAGCATGTTTCGGCTCAGCAGCTTTTGAAACGCATCACGCTCGACGCGTATCGTTTCGGTATTGATCGCGGCTCTGGCCGTCGCAGAGCGCTTATTCTCGCCCAGCAGCGCCATTTCCCCGACATATTGCCCGGCCGGCACGTAAGCCAGCACCACGTCTTTGCCGCCAATTTGCCGGGAAATCGTCAGCGAACCGACGCGCACTAAGTGCAAGCAATCGCCTTCATCGCCTTCGTTAAACAGTACGTCGCCCGCTCTAAATTTCTGCAAGCTAGCAGTCGAAACTACTTCTTTGAGCTGCTCAGCGGTGGCGTCTTCACCGAATCGGCCTTTGAGCGCGCGCTCAATAAATACGCCGTCGATGACTTTTTTGATCGCATCAACCGAGTTAATGAGTTTGAGCATCGAACGGCGCGGCGTTTCCAGCAAAACCGCGCCACGCGCACCTGCGCGAACCGTAGCGCTGCGTCTGCGACCGGAGATCAGGCCCATTTCGCCGAAGAATTCGCCTGGATTGAGCGGTACGATTTTGCTGCCCGCATCGTCCAAAAGCACTTCCGCCGAGCCGCCAATAATCGAGAAAAACGTGTTGGTGTAATCGTTGCGCAGAAAAATCGGTTGCCCTGCGGCAATGTTGAGGATGCTCGAATCCACCATAAACTCGCGCAACTGCAGCGAGGTAATCAGCGCTAAATGCGGGGCGTTATTTTGGATTTGCTTGAGCGTTTCATCGACTGAGCGATAGTTCGGCATGGCTTTGAATTTGGCTTCCAACAGCGGCTCGTCGGCAGGCTTTACCGCTCTGCCCATAATGTATTCGATGACTTCATAGCCCTGATTCATCGCCTGTTTGATCAGCGGATAGCCGCCGAGTGCGCCCACAATGTATAGGCCTTTGACGTTGCTTTCGTAGGTCGATGAAAGCGCTGGAACCGCTGAAGGATCCTTGCTCGGGAAGTTCACCCCGCAGGCTTCGACAAAGCCACGTGGCGGGTTGGCACCTAAGCGCGCAATCACTCGATCACACAAAATTTGCGCCCGGCCTTTTGGAGTCGATAGCCACATGCGTCCGGGCTTGCGGCCCACGGGCAGTAAATCCACCTTTTCCGGTGCCGAGTTGAAATAGCATTCGATCTGCTTTTCATCAATCGCGCGCTGGATCGCTTTTAAGTTGCCTTCTTTCGCGCGAGCAAATTCTTCCCGGCGATTCACTACAATGACTTGGTTCTGTTTTGCCAGCGAAACGGCGTTTTCAATTGCAGCATCGCCCGCGCCGACCACAATAATTGTCTCATCCGAATACTCATCTGGGTCGTCGAGCTGATATTGCACAAACGCGGCTTCTTCGCCCGGCACGCCCATTTTTCGCAAATTGCCCTGCAAACCTACGCCCAAAACGCAAAATTCGGCAGTTACCACGCTCTTGTCGGCGCAGGTAATGCGAAAGCCAGGATTGAGTGCCTCAATTTTGGTGACTTCTGCGCCGTAGCGTACATTCACTTTAAGCCCGGATACGCCAGCATCCCACTCACCCAGAATCTTTTCCCGGGTACCGGCTTCAAACTTGAGCTGAGAGCGCAGTGGCAGCGCTTCGGGCTCCGCCATCACGTGTTTGCCCTTTTGGTAGCGGAAAATCGTGTTGCTAATTTGTGGCGAGGCTTCGAGCAAAACATGACTGATGCCCTGCTCAGCCGCGCGGGCAGCCGCCGACAATCCGCCAGGGCCAGAACCTACAACCGCAATTTTGACTTGTTCAGCCACGTGGAATGCACTCCAGAGATTGGCCCGATTTTACGGACTCGTAACATTTGAGCAACTATTAATTGACGCTATTTTCGCAAACTGCGGCAAAAACCCAGTTTTTATCTGGCTTATTGACTTTTTGAGCGGGTTATTTATGGAGACTGCGGCTCGGCTGATGATTTTATATCCACATTAAAACGACACGGTTTCCATGAACTAACTTATCGTCATCTCAATTAAGTTTCACGGTTTCCTTACCGTGATTCCTACGCAAGCGGGAAACTAGAGCGAGTCAAACTGATGTTTTTTAAATGTTTGGCTGAAACGCGACGTTGTAGGCTGGGTGGAACTGTGAAAGTCAGAACGCTGTACTGGCAGGATCCCGACGCCGCCGCACCCAGCTTTGTTGATCCTGGGATAAGAAATGGCAAAGCGACAATTGCATCTATATGAGTTTTGGCAGTTTTATGCGTATTCCGGTTTGCGGCCGGTTGTAGGCGGAACGGTGCACTTCAATTTAGGCTTAACACTGATGGCTTGTCCGGCGCAGCGGGCATCGGTGCCGTTTTAAAAAAGTGTATGAAAAAGCTGACACCTGTACTGGATCCCCGCCTGCGCGGGAATGACGAGGTAAGGCGAACCCGCTTGTAGGAACGACTGGGCGGTTAGCTGAAACTTTCTTGCGAGAATTTAACACCCGTAGTTTCGCCAAACTACGTGAAGTTTTGCGATTGCGTCACGTGAATTGACTCAACTGCTGGCAAATGGAGCGAATGCTCCAGAGACAAAACCGCGCTCGCTTGTTAAGCTTGCCAGCTTGGTTTGACGCGCCATTGCAAAGAGCAGGGCGTCAAACCCACTGAACTTCGCTTGATCAACACGATCAGCGGTTATGAAATGTATTTTGGAGGCCACATGCTGAGCGAATATTTGCCCATTGCGGTGTTTTTGGTGGTTGGTTTTGGCCTTGGCATTGTATTGCTGACGGCGGGCACGCTTTTGGGGCCTAACAAGCCAGGGCTTGATAAAAATTCAGCCTATGAATGCGGCTTTGAAGCCTTTGACGATGCGCGCATGCGCTTTGACGTACGCTTTTACTTGCTGGCAATTTTGTTCATCGTGTTTGACTTGGAAGTTGCGTTTTTGGTGCCTTGGGCGGTGGTTTTAGACGAGTTGGGCACGCGCGGTTTGGTACTAATGGGTACGTTTTTGACGATTTTGGTGCTGGGCTATGTCTATGTTTGGAAAAAAGGGGCGTTAGAGTGGGAATAATGCACAACCCGAGCCCGATTGGCTCACTGGACGATATTTTGCGGCCCGAAGGTGACAATCCGCTGTTGGAACGCGGCTTTGTAACCACTTCGGTCGATGCAGTGGTGAATTGGGCGCGCACCGGTTCGATGTGGCCGGTCACGTTTGGCTTGGCCTGTTGCGCGGTTGAGATGATGCACGCGGGCGCGGCGCGGCTGGATTTGGATCGCTTTGGCGTGGTGTTTCGCCCCAGCCCACGTCAGTCAGATTTGATGATCGTGGCCGGCACGCTGGTCAATAAAATGGCACCTGCGCTGCGCCGGGTTTACGATCAAATGCCGGATCCAAAATGGGTGATTTCCATGGGTTCGTGCGCCAATGGCGGCGGCTACTATCATTATAGTTACGCCGTGGTGCGCGGCTGCGATCGGATTGTGCCGGTCGATATCTATGTGCCGGGCTGCCCGCCGACCGCAGAAGCGCTGATTCACGGCATCTTGCAGCTGCAAAAGAAAATCCGTCGCACCAACACGATTGCGAGGGTCTAGCCGTGGCGCTTTTGCAATCGCTGCAATCGGTGCTGGGCGCGAGCGCGGTTACGCTGGTCGAGGATTTAGGCGAACTAACGCTGGAAGTGTTGCCAAGTGATTATTTGAAGGTTTGTACGCAGCTACGCGATCACCCAGAGCTGAAGTTTGAGCAGCTGATGGATTTGTGCGGCGTGGATTATTTAGGCTATGGCAGCGATGAATGGGAAACTGATGCGGTGTCTAGTGCAGGCTTTAGCCGCGGCATAGGCTCGACCGCGGACAGCTTTTTAGGCGCGCCCGGGCGTTTTGGCTGGGATGATCGGCCGCAAGGCAAAGGCATGGTGCGGCGTTTTGCCGGCGTGGTGCATTTGCTATCGTTAAGTTTGAATCAGCGCGTGCGGGTCAAATGTTTTTGCGCCGATAGCGATTTTCCGGTGCTGCCCAGCGTCTGCGAAATATGGCCGGCGGCGAACTGGTTTGAGCGCGAAGCCTTTGATTTGTTTGGTATTGTTTTCGATGGCCATAGCGATTTGCGGCGAATTTTGACCGATTACGGTTTTATCGGGCACCCATTTAGAAAGGATTTCCCGCTGATTGGCAACGTGGAAGTGCGCTATGACGCCAGCAAAGGCCGGGTGATTTACGAGCCGGTGTCGATTGAACCGCGCGTGGGCGTGCCGCGCGTGGTGCGTGATGATTCCCGCTACGAGCAGGCCAGCGCTGAGCTTGCCTTGCAAAGCAAGCGACCCGTTTGAGGCAATAAAGATGGCAGAAATACGCAACTACACGCTGAACTTTGGCCCGCAGCATCCATCTGCGCACGGCGTTTTACGCCTGGTGCTGGAGCTTGATGGCGAAGTCGTCACCCGGGCTGATCCGCACATTGGCCTGCTGCATCGGGGCACGGAAAAGCTAGCTGAAAGCAAGCCTTATAATCAGTCAATTGGCTATATGGACCGGCTCGATTACGTGTCAATGATGTGTAACGAGCACGGCTATGTGCGTGCAATTGAAAAGCTGCTGGGTGTGGAAGCGCCGCCGCGCGCGCAATATATCCGTACAATGTTCGATGAAATGACGCGAATATTGAATCATTTGATGTGGCTAGGATCGAACGCGCTCGATTTGGGCGCTATGACGGTGTTTTTATATGCCTTCCGTGAGCGCGAAGAATTAATGGATTGCTATGAAGCCGTTTCCGGTGCGCGTTTGCATGCGGCTTATTATCGCCCAGGCGGGGTTTATCGAGATTTGCCGGATCGTATGCCGCAATATAAAGAATCGCCTTGGACTAAAGGCGTCGACCTTAAAAAGCGCAATGAATGGCGCCAGGGCTCAATGCTTGATTTTATTGAGCAATTTTGCGCGGATTTTTATTCAAAGGTCGATGAATACGAAACGCTGCTGACCGACAATCGAATCTGGAAACAGCGCACGGTTGGTATTGGGGTGGTGACGAAAGAGCAGGCGCTGCGTTTAGGTTTTAGCGGCGTGATGCTGCGCGGCTCTGATATCGCTTGGGATTTGCGCAAAAAGCAGCCCTATGCGGCCTATGCTGATTTGCAGTTCGATATTCCAGTCGGGCGCAATGGCGATTGCTATGATCGCTATTTAGTTCGCATCGAAGAAATGCGCCAATCCTGCAAAATGATGCAGCAATGCGTGCGCTGGCTTAGAGCGAACCCTGGCCCGGTTATGATCGAGAATTTCAAAGTCGCGCCGCCCTCGCGGGTTGGTATGAAGGGCGATATGGAAGCGCTGATTCATCACTTTAAGCTCTTTACCGAAG
This sequence comes from Rhodanobacteraceae bacterium, assembly GCA_031422315.1. GTDB lineage: Bacteria > Pseudomonadota > Gammaproteobacteria > Xanthomonadales > SZUA-5 > JANNYA01. The sequence goes on along the minus strand of JANOQN010000014.1, from coordinate 56,208 downwards.
GCTACAGCGTTCCAACCGGTGAGATTTACAGCGCAGTCGAGGCCCCGAAAGGGGAATTCGCGGTGTATTTGATTGCCGACGGTGCTAATAAACCGTTCCGATTGAAGGTGCGCGCACCTGGATTCTCGCATTTGGCATCGATGGACGAACTGGCGCGTGGCCATATGTTGCCGGACGTCGTCGCGCTGATCGGCACCATGGATGTGGTGTTCGGTGAAATTGACCGATAATTACTGATGTTCAAAAAAAATTTAATAAGTATACGAAATCCTATGAAAGCAACGCATGAAATCAACTAACGCCATCGTCCATCCAGATGACATCGATCCGATGCTGGTACTCAACGAGCATACACGCCACGAGATTGAGCACTGGTTAACGAAATTTCCAGCGGATCGTAGACGTTCGGCGACAATTGCCGCTTTGCGCGCGGCGCAAGAGCAAAATCACGGGCATTTGACCGACGAGCTGATTACCGCCGTTGCGAACTATCTGAAGATTCCGCAAACCTGGGCCTATGAAGTCGCTAGCTTCTACTCGCAGTTTCACACCGGCAGCTGCGGTCGCCACAAGGTGTCGATCTGCACCAATATTTCCTGCTGGCTAAACGGTGCGCAGGATTTGCTAACGCACGTCGAAAAGCGTTATGACGTTAAACTCGGTGGCAGCACCGCAGATGGCCGTATCCATTTAGTCGACGAAGAAGAATGTCTAGCCGCCTGCGTGCGAGCGCCAATGATGACCGTTGACGGGCATTTTCATGAGCATTTGACCCATGCAAAGGTCGAGCAGATTTTGGATGCGTTGACGTGAGTGGACTTTGGTTCGCTACGCCGCGAAGCAGCAATTTAGCGATTGGTGCCGCCTCTCCTCGTCATCCCCGCGCAGGCGGGGATCCAGGTTCGATAAATTTCGCATCGCCTCGTTGTCAATTCGAAGGCCGGCAATTTGAAAAGCACGCTCCGCGTCAACCGACCGCACAAGGAACCTGGGTTCACGCCTGCGCGGGAATGACGAGGTACATCCAAACGAAAATCAATCCATTCAATTCAGGCTATCTAGCATGAGCGCTACTGCGCAAACCTATAATCCGCTTGGGCATATGCCTGAAGCGCATAATGTCGTATTCACCACGCTGCATTTTGATATTCCGTGGAGCTTCGATAGCTATATTAAATCCGGTGGCTATCAAGCATTGCGTAAGGTTTTAACTGAGCCTATGAGCCGCGAACAAGTGGTGGATATGGTAAAAGCATCTGCATTGCGGGGGCGTGGCGGGGCAGGGTTCCCGACTGGCTTAAAATGGAGCTTTATGATTCCACGCGGGCCTGTTTCTGGAGCACGCTACGTATTATGCAATTCCGATGAATCTGAGCCCGGCACCTGCCACGATCGAGATATTTTGCGCTACAACCCACATGCGGTGATCGAAGGCATGATTATTGGCGGTTACGCGATGGGCTGCACCGCTGGTTATAATTACATGCGCGGGGAATTTGAGCGCGAACCGTATGAGCATTTTGAAGCGGCGTTGAAAGAAGCGTATGAAAAAGGTTTTCTAGGCAAAAATATACTCGGCAGTGAATTTAGTTTTGACTTATTCGCCACATTAGGTGCTGGTGCTTATATTTGCGGCGAAGAAACTGCGCTGATGGAATCGTTGGAAGGCAAGAAAGGCCAACCGCGCTTTAAACCGCCGTTTCCGGCCACTTTTGGCTTGTACGGCAAGCCGACCACCATCAACAACACTGAAACCTTCGCCTCGGTGCCGGCGATTATTCGAAATGGTGCGGACTGGTTCTTGAATATCGGCAAGCCGAACAATGGCGGCCCGAAGGTGTTTTCGGTATCTGGCCATGTCGCAAAACCCGGTAACTATGAAGTTCCGCTTGGCACACCATTCAAAGATTTGCTGGCACTCGCGGGCGGTATGCGGCCAGGTCGCACATTGAAAGCGGTGATTCCGGGCGGATCGTCTATGCCGGTCATTCCTGCCACACAGATGCTGGAATTGACCATGGATTTTGACGCGCTGCAAAAAGCCGGATCAGGTTTGGGCTCAGGCGCGGTAATCGTCATGGACGATACGACCTGCATGGTGCGCACGCTAGATCGCATCTGCCAGTTTTATCATGCGGAATCGTGTGGCCAGTGTACGCCGTGCCGCGAAGGCACAGGCTGGATGCACCGAATTACGCAGCGCATCGTCAAGCATCAGGCCACAATGGAAGATTTGGCACTGCTCAAGCAAGCCGCCGGGCAAATTGAAGGTCACACCATTTGCGCATTCGGTGAGGCCTCGGCATGGCCGGTTAATGGCATGATGAAACACTTTTGGCACGAATTCGAATACTACATTGTCAACCGACGATCCATTATCGACGCGCCAGCGCCGATAGCGATTGCGGCTTAAGGACGTCTTATGAGCGCACAAACCGCCGCCCCGCCTGCATCTGCGCCTACTGCCGCGCCGATGAGTGCGCCTGTAACTGCACCCGACCACGTCAATATTGAGATTGACGGGCGCGCGCTGCAAGTTCCAAAGGGCTCGATGATTATTCAAGCCGCCGACAAAATTGGCGTGCAAATCCCCCGTTTTTGCTACCACGACAAGCTGCCAATTGCTGCGAACTGTCGTATGTGTCTAGTGGAAGTTGAAAAAGCGCCCAAACCGCAGCCCGCATGCGCCACGCCGGTTATGGAAGGCATGAAAATCCACACGCAAAGCGCGCGAGCACTGTCGGCGCAGCGCAATGTGATGGAGTTTTTGCTGGTCAATCATCCGCTCGATTGCCCGATATGCGATCAAGGTGGCGAATGCGAGCTGCAAGATGTGGCGATGGGCTACGGCCGCAGCGTCAGCCGATTTACCGAAGACAAACGCGTCGTGGCCGATGAAGACTTAGGTCCACTGATTGCCACTGAAATGACGCGCTGTATTCACTGCACCCGCTGTGTGCGATTTATGGACGAAATCGCTGGAACTACCGAATTAGGCGGCATGGGGCGCGGCGAAACGTTGGAAATCGGCACCTATATTGGCCGATCGATCCGCACTGAGCTTTCGGGCAATATTATTGACGTCTGCCCGGTCGGCGCGTTGACCAATAAAGTGTTTCGCTTTCGCGCCAGGCCGTGGGAGCTCGTCGCGCGTGCGCACATTGGCTATCACGACAGTCTGCATTCGAATTTATATCTGCACACGCGCCGAGGCGAAGCCATGCGCGCGGTGCCGCGTGATAATGAAGCCATCAACGAAAGCTGGCTCTCAGATCGCGACCGTTTTAGCCATGAAGCGCTCAAACACCCCGAGCGAGCCACTAAGCCGCGCGTGAAAAGCGGTGGCATTTGGCGAGACGCCGATTGGGCGGGTGCGATTAGCTTCGCCAAAGATCATTTGCGTGAAATTGCCACGCTGCACGGGCCCGAGCAAATCGGCGTGCTGGTGGGCGGCATGGCATCGGCTGAGGATTATCTGCTGTTGAATCGTTTTGCGCGCGGAATTGGCTCAAACAATATTGACCATCGTTTGCGCCAGCTGGATTTTTCTGACGACAGCGCCCGCAAGCTAGCACCGCGCCTGAGTGCACCGCTGGCGGATATCGAGCGAGCGCGTGCAATTTTGCTAATGGGCTGCAATCCGCGCATGGACGCACCGATTTTGGGTCATCGGGTTCGTAAAGCTTGGAAGCAGGGCGCGAAGATTTACGCGATTAATCCGGCGGATTTCGACTTTCATTTTCAGCTTGAGCAGAAACTCATCGGGCACGCGCAGAATCAGGTTGGCTACGCTTTGGCATTGGCTAAAGCAGCAGTTGAATCTTGCGGGGTAAGTGCACCTGCTGAGTTGGTGCAGCTGCTGACCGGCGCGCTGGTGTCTGACAATGCTAAGTCAATTATCGAAGGTTTAAAAACGCAGCAGCCCGCACGGATTTTGTTTGGCGAGCATGCCGCGCAGCACCCGAGTGCAGCAATTTTGCGCGCGTGCGCACAATTTGTTGCCGCCGCAACGGGCGCTGGTTTTGATGAAATGCCTGATTCTTCAAACGCTGCCGCCGCATGGCGCATGGGCGCAGTGCCGCACCGAACTACCGGTGGCGCCGCCGTTGCAACGCCCGGCTTGAACGCTCGGCAAATGATTGAACAGCCGCGCCGGGCATACATCTTATGCGCCGCTGAAATCAACGATTTTGCGCTTGGCAATCATGTGCTGGAAGCGATTGCCAAGGCCGATTGCGTGATCGTGATCGGCAGCTTCGTCAATCCAACATTGGAAACGCTGGCGCATGTGATTTTACCGAGCGCGTTGCCGCCCGAAACCGAAGGTACCTACGTCAACGCGGAAGGCTTTGTACAAACCGTGCAGCCAGCGACGCGTGCGCCCGGCGATGTACGCGCTTGCTGGCGAATTTTGCGCGTGCTAGGCGCGGAGTTGGGTTTGCCCGGCTTCATTTTTAACGATTATAGCGAGCTGCACGCTGAGCTAACGAGCGCTTTAGCACTCGATTTTGCAAAGCCAAGCGCGTCTGCATTAGCCGCTCCGGCGCGCAGCAGTGAGCGCGGATTAGTGCTACAAGCGCTGACTAGCATTTACTCTACTGATGCGGTTTTACGTAGATCGAGCGCGTTGCAAGCCACCGTGATTGCTGCAAAACCTGCCGTGCATTTGCATCCTGAGGACGCGCTCGGCATTGGCGTTAGTGCGGGTGCTGCAGTTACTTTGGGTAGCTCAAGCATGGCGGTAGTGGTAGATCGCAGCGTGCCAAAGGGCGGATTTATCGTCGCAGCTGGGCTTGATGCGACGCTTGATTTGCCCATTACCGGCAGCGTAGTTCAGCTGCAAAAACGCTAGGAGCGCGCGTGGATACTTTGGTTAATTCGGCAATGTGGGTTTGGAATACGTTCTTTCCGTACTTACAGGTAGTCATGCTGACCATTAGCGTGACGCTGTGCGTTGCGTTTTTGACCTACGCCGAACGCAAAGTCATCGGTTTTATGCAGGTGCGCCAGGGCCCGAATCAAATCGGGCCGTTAGGGCTCGCGCAGCCGTTTGCCGATGTGTTCAAAATGGTGTTTAAAGAGCTGCATATTCCGGCAAATGCCGACAAAGTGCTGTTTATTTTGGCCCCGCTGTTGTGTTTGGGGCCTTCGTTAGCGGCGTGGGCGGTGGTGCCTTTTAGCGCGGGTGGCAGTGGCGCGCTGGCCAACATCAACGCGGGATTGTTGTTTTTGCTGGCCATGACATCGCTCTCGGTTTACGGCATTTTGATTGCCGGCTGGGCGTCGAATTCCAAATATGCGCTGCTTGGTTCTTTGCGGGCCGCCGCGCAAATTGTTAGCTATGAATTAGCGATGGGTTTTGCGCTGATTTGCGTGCTGATCGGTTCGGGTTCGCTGAATTTAACAGATATTGTTGAATCTCAGCGCGGCAATATGGGCCTATTTGAGTGGTTTTGGCTGCCGATGCTGCCGATGTTTGTGGTGTATTGCATATCAGGTGTGGCGGAAACGAATCGCGCACCGTTTGACGTCGCCGAAGGTGAGAGCGAAATCGTCGCGGGCTTCCACGTGGAATACTCCGGTTCGGCGTTCGCACTGTTTTTCTTAGCCGAATACGCCAATATGATTTTGCTGTCGTTCCTGACCGCGATTATGTTCTTGGGCGGCTGGCTTTCACCGTTCCCGGCTAGCTTTGGCTGGTTAGGCGCCGATAGTGTTATCTGGCTAATCGTCAAGGCGCTCGGCTTTTTGTTCGGCTATTTGTGGATTCGCGCCACGTTTCCGCGCTTTCGCTTCGATCAAATCATGCGCTTGGGCTGGAAAATCCTGATTCCAATTACGCTGGTTTGGATCGTCGTAACCGCGCTGCTGTTTACTTTGGGCTGGGTTGAGCGGGGCGCATAAGGAATATCCATGAAAAAAATCATCCAATTTCTCAAAAGCTTGCTTTTGCTTGAACTGCTCGGCGGGCTTTGGCTGACGCTGAAGTATTTCTTTAAAGGCGCAAGCTACGGCTACACGATTCGCTATCCGGATGAAAAAACGCCGAAATCGAATCGCTTTCGCGGCATTCACGCGCTGCGGCGCTACCCGAATGGCGAAGAGCGCTGTATTGCTTGCAAGCTGTGCGAAGCCGTGTGCCCGGCGTTGGCGATCACGATTGAGTCCGAGCAGCGCAGCGACGGTACGCGCCGCACCACGCGCTACGATATTGATTTGTTCAAGTGCATCTTCTGCGGTTTTTGCGAAGAATCTTGCCCGGTCGATTCCATTGTTGAAACCGACGTCCACGAATATCACTTCGACAATCGCGGTGAAAATATCCTTACCAAAGCCAAACTGCTGGCGATTGGTGATCGACTTGAAAAAGAGATTGCCGATGCCCGTACGCTTGACGCTGAATTTCGGTAGCCCTAAATGAATCAAACTCTATGACAATTTCATTATGACGATCTCACTGCTGCTGTTTTATTTGTTCGCCAGTGTCACTGTGCTGGCTGGCATCGGCGTGGTGCTGTCACGCAATCCAGTGCATGCCGCGTTATTTTTAGTGCTCGCGTTTGTCAGTACCAGCGGCACTTGGGTGCTGCTACACGCGGAATTCTTGGCCATCGCGCTGATTGTGGTGTACGTCGGCGCGGTCATGGTGCTGTTCTTGTTCGTCGTGATGATGCTCGATATCAAAGCCGATCCGCTGCGCGAAGGCTTTGCCCGCTATTTGCCGATTGGCCTGCTAGTTGCGGGCGTCATGCTGTTTCAAATGCTGGCGTTATTAAGCGCGAAGTATTTTGGCCTGAGCTTTGATCCGATGGCGAAAACGCCGGTCGGCTACAGCAACACGGAAGAAGTCGGCATGCTGCTGTTTACCAAATACGCGTTTCCGTTTGAAGTGGCTTCGGTGGTGCTGTTAGTGGCCGCGATCGCTGCGGTGGCGCTGACGCTGCGCAAGCGAACTGGGCTGAAAACCCAAGACCCGAATGCGCAGGTGTTGGTCACTAAAGCGCAGCGTTTGAAGCTGGTAAGCATGGAAGCCTCGGTACCGGTTGCACTCTCCGAGCCTGAAAGCGCGGCGCAGCCATTGGATACCGTAATAGGAGCCGCGAAATGATTACTTTGCCGCACTATTTAGCGCTAAGCGCGATTTTGTTTTGTTTGAGCATTGCCGGCATTTTTATCAATCGTAAGAACGTCATTATTTTGCTAATGTGTATTGAGTTGATGTTGCTCGCCGTCAACATTAATTTCGTCGCGTTTTCCAGATTTTTAGGGATAGCGGATGGGCAAGTGTTCGTGTTTTTCATCCTGACCGTCGCTGCTGCCGAAAGCGCGATTGGTTTGGCCATCTTGGTGGTGCTGTTTAGAAACCGCCGCACGATCAATGTCGAAGAACTCGACACACTGCGGGGCTAGCGCATGCTGACACAAAATTTACTGCTGAGCATTGCACTCGCGCCACTCGTGGGCGCGATTATCGCCGGGTTTTTTGGGCGCTTGATTGGCCGCACCGGCTCGCACATCGCCACGATTGCTGGCGTGGCCATCAGTTTCGCGCTGAGTCTTTACGTGTTCAAGCTGCTTGGCGATGGTGCGCCGACTTACAACGAGAATATCTACACCTGGTTTCAAATTGGAAACCTAAACGCGAGCGCTGGCTTTTGGGTTGATAAGCTCACCGCGACGATGATGCTGGTAGTCACTTCGGTCAGCTTGATGGTGCATATCTACACGATCGGCTATATGAAAGATGATCCCGGCTACCAGCGCTTTTTTGCCTACATCTCCTTATTTACCTTTTCGATGCTAATGCTGGTCATGAGCAACAATCTGCTGCAGCTATTTTTCGGCTGGGAAGCGGTTGGTTTGGTCTCCTACTTGCTGATTGGTTTTTGGTTCAAGCGCCCGACCGCTGTGATTGCCAACATGAAGGCGTTTATTGTCAATCGCGTCGGTGATTTTGGCTTTTTGCTCGGTATTGGCCTGGTGCTGATGTATACCGGGTCGATGGATTACGCGACGATTTTCGCACTGGCGCCGGAGCGGATTGGTACTGAAACGATCAATGTCTGGGGCAATGCACAGTGGTCTGTCGCTACGTTAACGTGTCTGCTGCTATTCGTCGGAGCGATGGGCAAAAGCGCGCAGGTGCCGCTGCATATTTGGTTGCCGGATTCGATGGAAGGCCCTACCCCGATTTCCGCGTTGATCCACGCTGCGACCATGGTCACCGCCGGCATTTTTATGGTGTCGCGCATGCATCCGCTGTTTGAAATGTCAGAGATGGCGCTCAGCGTCATTTTGGTGATTGGCGCGACGACCGCACTGTTCATGGGCCTGATTGGCGTGGTGCAAAACGATATTAAGCGCGTCGTGGCGTATTCCACGCTCTCGCAATTAGGCTACATGACCGTCGCGCTCGGTGCCAGCGCGTATGCGGCGGCCATTTTCCATTTGATGACGCACGCATTTTTCAAAGCGCTGCTGTTTTTAGGCGCGGGCGCGGTCATCATTGCCATGCATCATGAGCAAGACGTCCGCAAAATGGGTGGGCTTCGAAAGCTGCTGCCGATTACCTTTGCTACTGCCTGGGTCGGCACCTTAGCTTTGACCGGTTTTCCAGGCACATCCGGCTTTTTCAGCAAAGACGCGATCATTGAAGCGGTGCACTACAGCCAACGCGCGGGCTCTGGCTATGCTTATTTTGCCGTGATGGCGGGCGTATTCGTGACGGCGTTTTACTCGTTCCGATTGCTTTATCTGGCATTCCATGGGCAGGCGCGCTTTGGCCATGACAGTCATGATGACAGCCACGCTGCGCACGGTCACGATGATCATGCGCCTGCCAGTCACGCTGCGCATCACGACGATCATGCTCATGATGGCGCTCACGATAGTCACGACGACGATCACGATCACGCACACCACGATAACTCGCCGCCGAAAGAGCCGGGCTGGGTAGTTACGTTGCCGCTGATTTTATTGGCGATTCCCTCATTAATCATCGGCTATTTCTTCGCAACGCCGATGCTTGCGGAAAACTTCTATGGGCTGTTCCCCGAATCCAGTGGCATGAAGGCGGTGCAAGAACATTTAGCACACGGGCCAATGGCGTTTGCCTTACACGGCTTTATGGCTACGCCGTTCTTTTTAGCGCTGGCTGGTTTTGGTCTGGCTACATTGCTGTATTGGAAAGCAGATTACAAAAAAGATCGCGAACGCGGCTTTTTGGGCCCTGTCTACCGGCTGCTGGATAACAAATACTATTTTGACGAGATTTTCAAAGCGGTGTTCGCGACCGGTAGCGTCAAGCTAGGTAAAGCGCTAGCGCTGGTGGGTGATCGCGGTTTGATCGACGGTTTGCTGGTGAACGGCACGGCGGGCTTAATCGGGCGATTGGGCGCAGGCACGCGTCAAATGCAAAGCGGCTATCTCTATCAATATGCCTTCACGATGATCTTGGGTTTGATCGTCATGCTCGGCTTTTTCGTCATTTACCGCTAAGGACACTCGTGGATTCTTATTTACTTAGCTTGCTCATCGGCTTGCCGATGCTGACTGCAGTCGTCGTGCTGGCGCTGGGCGAAAAACGCGCTGAGGCCGCTAAAGCCACTGCGTTAGTTGGATCATTAGTTGTGCTGTTTTTAGCGATCAATTTGTGGGTCGGTTTTGACGTCAGCAGCGCCAACATGCAATACGTGCAAAAGCTGGCCTGGGTGCCCGCATTCAACATCTATTATCACGTCGGCGTGGATGGCATTGCACTACCGCTGATATTGCTGACCGCAGTCATTTCTGCGCTCGTGTTGATTGCTAGCTGGGAAGTAATAGAGCGCAAAGTCGCGCAATATTACGCGGCATTTTTGGTGCTGGAAGGCTTGATGATTGGCGTGTTCTGCGCGATGGACGCCATGCTGTTTTACGTGTTCTTCGAAGCGATGCTGATTCCGATGTTCATCATCATCGGCGTGTGGGGCGGGCCGCGCCGGGTTTACGCGTCAATCAAGTTCTTTTTGTACACCTTCCTGGGCTCGATTTTTATGTTGCTCGGGCTGATTTATCTGTATCAAAAAAGTGGTGACAGCTTTGCGCTATCGGAGTGGACCGCGCTGAGTTTGACGGCGGATGAGCAGTTCTGGCTGTTCTGGGCTTTTTTCGCCGCGTTTGCGGTCAAAATCCCGATGTTCCCGGTACACACTTGGTTGCCGGATGCGCACGTCGAAGCGCCGACCGGCGGCTCAATTATTTTGGCCGCCATCATGCTAAAAATCGGTGGCTACGGCTTTGTGCGGTTCTCACTGCCGATCACGCCTGACGCGGCCGCCTCGTACGCGTACATTTTGATCGCGCTGAGCTTGATCGCGGTGATTTACATCGGCTTAGTTGCGCTGGTGCAGCAAGATATGAAGAAGCTAGTTGCCTATTCTTCGATCTCGCACATGGGTTTTGTCACGCTCGGACTGTTCTTGGCGTATCAGCTGGCAGTGCAGGGCAGGGCGGATACTGCGGCGTTAGCCATTCAAGGCGGCTTGATGCAGATGCTGAGCCACGGCTTTGTTTCAGCGGCGATGTTCGGCGCGATTGGCGTGCTGTACGACCGCGTGCATTCGCGCGAAATTGCCGATTACGGCGGTGTGCTCACGTCCATGCCTTATTTTGGCGCGTTCGCGATTTTCTTTGGCATGGCGAACTGCGGTTTGCCGGGCACCTCAGGTTTTGTCGGCGAATTTATGGTGATTCTAGCCGCCGTGCAGGCCAATCCTTGGATAGGCTTTGCCGCCGCTACCGCGCTGATCTTGGGCGCGGCTTATACCTTGTGGCTGCTCAAGCGCGTATTTTTAGGCCCAATCACGCATAAACATGTCAAAACGCTGGACGATTTAAATCCGCGCGAATGGGTATTGATGGGAACCCTGGCGATTTATGTGCTGTATTTTGGTCTGTTCCCTAAACCCTTTACCGACGTTATGCAGCCGAGCGTGTTGCGTTTAGTCGAGCAAATCACCACCAGCAAGTTGCCGCAGGAAGCAGGCGCGCAAATCGGCTCAATAGGCGGCACTGAGATTAGCCCGGAGGGCGCGAAATGATTCAATCCTGGTCTGACTTGATGCCGATTTTGCCGGAAGTCGCGATGCTGATCGCGGCATTGACGCTGATGCTGCTGGAAGCGTTTTTGAGCGAGCGCAATCGGCACTGGCTGTTTGTGTGTGCTATGGCTTCATTGCTTGGCGTGGCTTTTTTAATCACGATTGACTTTAGCTACGGCGCGCAGCAGCGTTTGTTGGATGGCATGTTAGTGCGCGATGCGCTGGCTGATGTGCTTAAGCTGTTTATGCTGCTCGCCACGGCGATTGTGTTTGTCTACGCCCGGCATTTTTTCAGCATGCGGCGGCAGTTCTTCGGCAATTTCTATGTGCTTTCGTTGTTTGCCGTGCTCGGCATGATGGTGCTGGTGTCCGCCGGCAATTTGGTCACCGTCTATTTGGGGCTTGAGCTCATGGCGCTCGCCACCTACACGCTGGTCGCGCTGGATCGAGATAATGGCACTTCAACCGAAGCGGCCATGAAATATTTCGTGCTGGGCGCAATCGCCTCTGGCCTGCTGCTGTATGGCTTCTCCTTGCTGTTTGGCATTACCGGTTCGCTGGATCTGCGGGAAATCAATCAAAAGCTGTTTGAAATAGCCACCGGCGATCAAGGCAAAATCATCCTGATGGCTTTTGCTTTAACTTTTATTATCATCGGCTTAGCATTTAAATTTGGCGCAGTGCCATTTCATATGTGGCTGCCCGATGTGTACGAAGGCGCGCCCACAGCCGTGGTGGCGTTTATTGCCAGCGTGCCAAAATTAGCTGCGCTCGGCATGGCGTTTCGCTTGCTTACCGAAGGCTTGCACGTGCTGCAGCCGCGCTGGCAGGAGATGCTAGCGCTGCTGACCATTGGCTCGCTGCTGGTCGGCAATTTGGCCGCGCTAGCGCAATACAACCTCAAGCGGCTAATGGCGTATTCCACTATTTCGCACGTTGGCTTTATCTTTCTGGGGCTGCTCAATGGCGGCGCGCAGGGCTATTCAGCGGTGCTGTTTTATACGATTGTGTACGCGCTGACGACAGCTGCCGCGTTCGGCGTGATCATGAGCTTTGCCCGCGAAGGCCTGGAATTCGACAAAATCGATGATTTCAAAGGCTTGAATAAGCGCTCACCTTGGATGGCGTTTTTAATGCTGTTAGTCATGGCGTCACTGGCGGGTATTCCGCCGCTGGTTGGGTTTTGGGCGAAGTTGCAAGTCATTATGGCCGCGGTTGCGCTCGGCAAAACCTTCGCTGCAGTTGTGTTAATCGCAGCAATCTGTGCGGTGATCGGCGCGTTCTATTACCTTAAAGTCATTAAAGCCATGTATTTCGACGCGCCCGAAAGCGACGTGTTGCCGCTTGCCACAGTGGATGTGCGCTGGGTGCTAGCCTGCAACACGCTGGTTGTCGTCGTGCTTGGCGTGTATTGGGCGCCACTTGCTGCCGTCTGCAATGCTGTTTTCATGCATCGTTAAATCGACTTTGGATGCTTCGCTCCACTTCGGTCGGAAATTAGTCGTCAACGCAATCTACCGCTATAGTCGCTCTATCTACCTTATCGTCATCCCCGAGAAAGCGGGGATCCAGAACAGCTGTCAGCGTTCAACCAATCGCATAAGGAGCCTGGATTCCCGCCTTCGCGGGAATGACGAGGGGAATATATGACCGACCTTCTACTCGAATGCGCTAACGGCATCGCAACCCTCACCCTCAATCGCCCCGAGAAGAAAAACGCACTGACCAAATCCATGTGGCAGAAGCTGCCCGAATTGCTAAAGCAAGCTGAAACCGAAGCGCGGGTTTTAGTACTGCGCGGCGCAGGCAACACGTTTAGCGCCGGTGCCGATATTGCCGAGCTACAAGCCAATATCCATGATTTAAACTGGATGCGCGAAAACCATCACCACGTGCAAAACGCCGGGCGCGCGCTGCAAAATTTAAGCATTCCCACGATTGCAGTGCTGCAAGGCTCGGTTTACGGTGGCGGGCTAAGCTTAGCCTGCGCCTGTGATTTTCGCATGGCACAGAACGACTGCCAGTTCGCGCTCACGCCGGCCAAACTCGGGCTGAGCTACAGCCTGAGCGATACTGCGCGGATCGTCGATTTAGTCGGCGCCGCGCGCACCAAAGAGCTGCTGCTCACCGCAAAACCCTGGCCCGCGTACCAAGCGCTCACTTATGGGCTAGTCCACGAAGTGCACGCACCCAACACGCTTTTGCCGGCCGTTAAAACACTATGCGAAACATTACTCGCCAACTCCAGCAGTGCTATGGCCGCCATTAAAGCCACGCTGATGGAGATCGCCTCCGGTCAGCGTATTGAGTCGGCCGAATCATGCGCCCGCTTTGACAAAGGATTTGCCGGCGAGGATTTTGCTGAAGGAGCGGCGGCGTTTTTGGAGAAACGGGTGGCTAGGTTTGGGGCTAAAAGCTGACCCGCAGTTTCAGCTCATTTTTTGAAGCGATAGCAGAATGAAACCTCACCTTTCGCTTGGCGGCGCTTGACTGACGCATTGTTGCTAAACCAATCAACCACTAGTTTGTTCTGTATTTTATAGGGCCTTCTAACCCCTTTCTAATTTCGGTAAAATCTCTGACTCGATTAGAGTTTGGAAATTCGCTTATAAACTGATCGATTTGTTTTTTCGCCATTTTATTATTCTTTTTATAAATGTATAGCAGCACATATCCGGCCTCTACTTCAGCGTTTTTGTTAGGCAAAAACTCTTGCCTTAAAATTCGCAAACTTTTTTCAGCGTCGCCAAGATATTTTTCTCCTATTGACAGGTATAAATAGGAGGCTGATAAATTACAAGGAATTGACTTTCTAAACTCTTTTAGGCAGCCGACTAAATTAGCGCGTGCTTTCTCAGCGCTGCCTTTAACATCCATGTTATGCCCTTGACGATAAAGCTCTGACAGAATGAACCAAGCGTTCTCTGTCTCAGGGTTTTTCTTTCCGAAAGCTTCCGCTTCAGATACGACTTTAAGCCACTCATTGTAAACAAAGTCGCGTTCTTCATCGCTTTTAAATCGAGGCGGGTAACCGCCGATATAATAATCGAAATACGAAATTTTCTCTTTAAATTCGTCGAAAGTAAAAGTTGGCTCTGTTATTTCTAAGATTGTCAGCTCTAATATTTTTTCGTCGATATCTGTGCCGGGAATTTTTGCTGGTTTTGCGAAACAAGTTGACGAAGCAATTGCGACTAGTAGTAACAGTAGTGATTTCATAAATACTCCTTAAAATTCCAGCTTAAAATTCGGCAGTCTTGACGTTTTTCATGTTAAATTTGAACGATCAATTTTGATTCAAACAACGGCTCTTTTCCATTCCTTTAGCAACCCTTGTGTGTCGGAACGTAAATCGTTTCAGCCATCTTATTTGTCGCAATTGCGCTCACTACTCTGACGCCATACGAGCGTGAATCGCAATCAATCGCGGTTGACAGATCGGCTAAGTAAAAAGTGGCAACGCCAGTGCGTCTCAGTGTTTTCGCGTTAAGTAGATCTTGTTTGTCCTTAGGACTCATCAAAATTCCTGCCACAGCTTCAGGGTTTACCACATACAACTGTTTTGATGGATATTTTTTGTCGAACAGAAAACGGCTCATATCTTCATGACTGGCAAATATGTGCATTTCCAAGGTGTCGGGCGCGTCGTCAATAATCCGCCATTCAAACGCGTATTCTGCTTGAATAGTAATCTCGCCGCTAAACGAGGCCGGACTTCCATATTGTGCTTCTGCTTTTTGCAGCTTGAAAGGCGAATTCGCCGGGATTTCAAAAACATTGAGTTGCATGGCTGTAAAAGCACCTGCGAGCAATAAATAGCTAATCATTGAAAGCTTCCTCTATTTTTGGAATTGATAAAGATGCGCACAACATGGCTGAGAAACAATCCAGATAGGGATACCGCCACGACGCCGATGCTCTGCTTGTCATTGCAAAATCACAACATGGCGTCCAAGCGAATCACTGTTTCGCCCGAATTGAGCAGCCCTACGCCTGATTTGATCAGTACCTCACGGTTTTTGCAGACAATGCAGCGCAGTCACAATTTCAATGCTGATTCCATTTCACATAGGCCAAATTCATGACTGAAAATCCGCAGAACGGGAAGTTGCTTAAGGCTAGAGCGGCTCGCAAGACGCTTTTATAGCCAACCCCGCTGACGTGCTAGCCGATACGCATCGACGCGATTAGATGCCTGCAGTTTGCCGATGGCTTCACTTAGATAATTGCGTACGGTGCCACCCGATAAATGTAGCTGCAGACCGATATCAATGGTGCTCAATCCTTCACCGGCCAAGCGCAGTACGGCGCGTTCGCGATCAGTGAGTGGATCGGCCTCGACTTGCCAGGCATCCAATGCTAGCTCGGGTGCAATTGCTCTTGCGCCTGCGTGTACACGCCGCAGCGCTTCGGCTAATTTTTCTACCGGCATTTCTTTGAGCAAATAACCGCGCACGCCTGCGTCCAATGCGCGGCGCAAATAGCCGCCGCGCGCGAACGTGGTAATGATCACAACCCGCGTGGCGCTGGCATCAATTTTGAGCTGGCTTGCGACATCCAAGCCGCTCAAACCCGGCATTTCTATGTCGGTAAGTAAAATATCTGGCGCCCATTTGCGCACTTGTGCAAGCGCTTGGATGCCGTCACTTGCTTCGCCGACTACTTCAATATCGGGCTCTAGTTTGAGCAGCGTAACCAGCGCGCCGCGCAAAAGTGTTTGATCTTCAGCAAGCACGATACGCATTAGCGCGGCGCCAGTGCGCTAACGAGTGGCGGTAGCGCCATGCTTATCGATTCGGTTGCATCATTCGCGCTCTGGATGGCTGCTTTGCCCGGCAAATTTGGCAGCTGCGCTAACAATAGCGTGCCGCCGTTTTGCGCGGCACTGAGCTGCAAACCCCCGCCGACGCAGCTTAAACGCGCCTGCATGCCGCTTAATCCGTTGCCTGGAGGGCGCGGCCCGATGCCCACGCCATCGTCTTGCACGCGTAGCTGCCAGTGCGTGTCAGTTTGCTTTAATGCAATTTCAACGCGGCTCGCTTGAGCATGTCGAAGTACATTGGTGATGGCCTCACGCAGCGCCAAACCTAGCACCTGCGCGTAAGTTTCAGGCACCGTCAAACTGAGCGCAGCTTCGTCAATCTGCACCGCAACGCCCGCGCTCATTAGCGTGACACGGGCGCTAGCAAGCTCAGCAGAAAACTCAGTCGTGCGCATCCCCGTGACCGCTTCGCGCACCTGCGCTAAGGCATCGCGTGAGATTCGCTCAACTTCAGATATTTCGCCAATCGCTGCGGCTAAATCACGCGGGGCAAGCTTTCGCGCCAGCTCACTTTTCATCGCAATCACGGACAGCGTGTGCCCCAGCAAATCGTGCAAATCACGGCTGATGCGTTCGCGCTCAGCGTTCTTGGCGTGGCGTACCACTTCATCACGGGATTGGTGTAGCTCAGCATTGCGCAGCATTTCGCGGCGCCCAAAAATAGCGCCCGAAATCATAGCCATACTAATGACCAGCAACGGCAAGAACGCGAACAAGTGATAGCCGAGGCTGACGAACAGCAGCAGCATAATCGCCTGTAGGCTAAGCCCGACCAGTAGTGCTTTACGCGGCGCTTGATGGAAACCCAGCGTAGCCATTGCATAGACGATAAATGAGCCGCCGCCGGCATGCACGAAGATCAGCGCAAAGCCAATCAGCGCAATGAACAGCGCCGAACGCAGCGCATCGGCTGGCTTTTGCACGAAGCTGCGCCAATAAACCGGCAAAAACAGCAAAATCGCCAAAATCGTAAGCGCCCATTTTGACGGCGCTAAATCTAGCGGCATTAGCAGTGGTAAAAACACAAACACCAAATAGATCAAATTGAGCTTACGCCAAGGCTGTGACGCGGCGTCGAGCGTGTCGCTTTTAAAAACGCTACCGAAAAGTTTCATTGTGATCGCGCATCAATGGCCAGAAAGTGCGTCATTGTGGCGCACAAATCTATCTGCTGATAGGTTCGCGCATCAGGTTATTGGTATGACAATTGTCAGCTTGGGGTGCCTACTCGCTTGTTGCAAACGTGAGTCAGCTTAACTCAGTGTTAAGTTGGCCATGTTGGGATACGTATGTCACACAGATCAGTGTGGCGCTGGTTTTGAGCTCGTGCTCCCTTCAACCAGTCTCAAACTTCGATCCAAGCTAAACTAGTTGCACACCACCATTTGCTCAAGGAAATCCACCATGCCGCAACTCGCACTTAAATCTGGCGAATTTACATTTGCTCAGTACCTACTCTGGCCGGAACATGAGCGCTGGGAACTCATCAACGGTGAAGCGCGTGCAATGGCACCGCCGAACTGGGCGCATCAGTCGGTAGTTAGTGAACTAGGTGCTCAGCTTAGAAATGCACTGCTTGGCAAACCCTGCCAGGCGCGAGTGGCACCGGTTGGCGTGCGCTTGCCCAAGCACAATGAAGCCGATGCGGATGTGCGCACAGTGTTCGAGCCCGACATTTTGGTGGTATGTGACGCCAGCAAAATCGACGCGAAAGGAGTGCGCGGTGCACCGGATGTGATTATCGAAGTGCTTTCCCCCAGCACCGCTAGTTTTGATCTGATAGAAAAGCGCCAAGCGTACGATAGCGCAGGCGTGCGCGAACTCTGGTTAATCGATGTGGCGGGTGGTGTGTTGACCATCTATCGCCATAATGGTTTGAAGTTTGATCCACCAGAAATTGTGCGCGCTACCGGCATCGTGCCTTTGCACGCGCTTGAGGGTTTGCTATTGGATTTGGGCTTTATTGATGGCTTAAGGAAAGATTTGGAAGCTGATTAAGCGCGGCGCACCACCTCAACCCATAAACCCCAAATTCGCGTTCGGATACTCGATCAAACTCGGGAAAATATCGCTCAAACCGCCGGCATTCACGCCAAACCACGATGCCAGCGTGGCGGCGTAAGGATCAACGCCAGTGCTTGGAATAATTTGCCCGTAGCCGGCGTCGTTCGGGTTATTGAACTGCGCAAGCGAAGGCATTTGCCCGTAAAAGCGCCCGCCGCGCACAGCGCCGCCCATGATGAAATGGTGCCCGCCCCAGCCGTGATCGGTGCCATCGCCATTGGTGGATAGCGTGCGACCAAAATCCGAAGCCGTGAATGTGGTAACAGAGCTGGCAATGCCGAGTTGTTCGGTAGCCGCGTTGAATGCCTGCATGGCCTGGGAAAATTGCGCTAATAAACTGGCTTGAACGGCGAGCTGATCGTCGTGCGTATCAAAGCCGCCTAAGCCGACAAAAAACACTTGTCTGCGCATGTTCAAACCGCTGCTGCCGCGCACGCTAATAATGTTCGCTACTTGCCTTAGCTGCTTGCCTAAGTTGGATTCGGGAAATGCGCTCGACCATGTAGGCGCTTGAGTGAGTGCGGCATTGAGCAAGGTGTACGTGCTGATGGAACGGCGGGTAGCCCTGGCATAGGCGCGTTCGAACATATGCGCCTGCGTGCCTTCGGCCATTAGCGCGTTGAAGCTCGATGTGCCCAGTTCATTTTGATAGGCACCTAAATAGTCAATCGTTTCAGCGCCATTGGAGCCCATCACATATTGATCAATAGCGCCGCCGCGCTGGAACAGGCTCTGACTATCTAACGAGATCGTCATCGGTAGCTGTTGATTCGGATTACTAGCGAACAGTAAGTCCGCCATACGACCGCCCCAGCCGTTTGCGTTTGGATTATCCGGGCGCGAGGTTTGCCAAAAATTCGCTTGATCATCATGTGAAAATAGCTGCGGTGGTAGCGGATGCGTGTCGCTTAAATACTGCGCTTGGGTTGTTGGGCGCAGCAGCGGGCCGACGTTCGCCATGATGGCAACGCGCTGACTGTTAAACAGCTGCCGCAGCTCGGGCATGGCCGGGTGAAATCCATAGCTGCCACCATCGCTCGGCGGGCCGCCCGGCAATCCTGCTTGAATAGCTTGCGGGTTAAGCGCCATCGCCGTAATGCCAGCTTGTGGCAGCGCCAGTGCGGGCCGGGTCGCTCGGTAGACGTTGTAGCGGGTGGCGTCATAAGGCACGATGGTGTTAAAGCTATCGTTGCCGCCATGCATAAACACGCACACTAGCGCTTTGTAATCACTTGGAATCGTGCCCCGGCTTTGCGCGTTGGCTGCTGCGCTTAAGAGCGCTAGATTGCCTAAAGCGCCACATGCAGCGGCGCCGCCTAGCGCTTTACTGAGTGATTCTTGAATGAATTTTCGACGATCAACTTTCATGGGTTTTCCTAATTAAAATGCGCTCGTTGCATCACTTTTGGATATTGAATTCGGGTGAATTGACAATCAAATACAGCGCCTGCTGCACGCGCCACAGCAGCACATCCGGTGCGCCCGGCGCTTGGCCTGGCACGGCATCCGGCACTTGGCCATTCAATCGATTGATGAGTAAATTTTTCATGCTTCCCGACATCTGGCCTGACATCAAATGCAAGTTCAAATGCTCAATAAGCAGGCTAGGATTGGCCGCCAGCGTTTTGAGCGCGCTGTAATCCATCAGCGTTTCTTCGGGTACCGGCACGCCGTTTTCATACACCACGCTGTATCGACTGCCTTGATAGAAAAGCATGATGCGCCAGCCCAGCTGATTGGGTGCGCTGACCAAAGTGGTGTCGGTTGCGATTTGGAACTCGGGTGAGACTAATCCAGCATTTCGAATTTCACCCGGCTGCGCGAAATTGGGTTTGAAAAAATTAAACACCGAAGGCGCGCTGAGCGGAAATTGTGCGAACTCATCGCGGATATGCGAGTAGCGAAATACCCGGCCATTGCCTGAGCGCGCATTCGTCAGCCGCCACAGCTTGACTAGCTTAGTGATCGGCTCGCGCAGCTTGCCAAAAGTGCTGCTGCTCATCGGGCCATTGCGCGCTTCCGTGTCCAATAGTATCGCCCGCACTACGGCTTTAAGATCACCGCGTACGCCTTGCCCGTTGTTATTAAACACGGCTGCAATACGTGCAACGTAGGCCGGTGTTGGGTTGCTGGTGATCAATCGCAAGATCAGATGTTTTGCCACGAATGGGCCAACATTGGGGTGATTGAAAATATTGTCAATCGCAATATCCAATTCCTGCTGCGCATTGCCGCCCGCAATCATCAGCCCGCCGGTGGGCTGCGCGCCAGGGTAGGTCAGTAGCTGCTTATTCGTGCTGGTGTCGTGGAAGGCTTCAACCGCAGCCATGGGTGTAGTCCAAGGCTGCTCGTAAGGATTTCCGGGTTCGCAATCGGCATAGCTGGCCTGCGTGCAGCCGGAAAAATTCCATCCGGTAAACACGTGTGCGAAGCCGCGCACCTGATTTTGCCCGTAAGTTGGTATCGGCTGGCCGCTTTGTAGAATCGGCGAGCCATCTAGATTCAATTGCACCAAGCCAATCGAAAACAGCTGCATTATTTCGCGCGCATAGTTTTCATCCGGGCGAATATTGAGCGCAGTATCTGTTTTACGATTGCCCAGCATGCTTAAAAAACGCCCCATCGCCGGGTGTAGCGTCACTTCCTTTAACAGCGTTCGGTAGTTTCCAAACGAGTTTCGCGCGAGGGTGTCGTAGTAATCTGCCAATGCCCAAGGCTGAAATAGCAGTGCGGCGTTTTTATCCGACACCACCAGCAGTTCCGATAGCGCAAACGCAACGCGCTGGCGCAGCTGATCATTATGCGTTAGCAGTGGATTGCTCGGATCTGCCAGCTGCGCGGAATGGATAAACCAGGCCTCTTGACGCTGCTGTTGATAGACATTTTCATTGTTAGTTCGTAGCCAATCTAAATACGGTTTTTGCAGCGAAGCCGGTGCGGCAAATTGCTCATCCAGCCAGGCAGCATTGCCGATCAACACCAAGCGCTGTATTTCAGCTGGCGTGCCGCCAAAGCTGGCTTGATCCAAAAAACGCGCGGCCTGCGCACGCGCGTCAACCTCAAAACCGTCTTTAAAAATTTCAGTTGATTGCGCATGAGCGCTCAAGCCTATGGCAATCAAACAAAGTGAAACCCATAGTGATGATGTGTGTTTAGTTATCCAGCGCATTGCACGATCTCAAAACCAAGAGCACGCAGTTTAGGAAATTTATCCTCACAAAACTGGGCTGACGTCATAGATCGCGTGTAAAACCGCAAATTTTGCGGGGCTTTCACCGCGCTACCCCCAGTTTGATCGCTCTTTAATCGCAATCACTGCCGGGTGGGTAATGCGCCGCTCTGCAGTGATGGCGAAAATTTGCAGCTTAAGCGCGTCGACTTCGCCAATGACTTTCAACTGATATTGACTGCATATTTCTTTCGCGCTGGCGCTAGGTGCGGCAAAAAAGCCGGCGCCTGCTTGACCGAAGGCTTTCATAAGCGCGCTGTCATCGAATTCACCGTGGATGCTAGGGTGCAGTTTTTCGCGTTCAAACCATTGGCTCAGTTTGCCGCGCATTGCGGCATCAATACCTGGAAGTAAAAAGGGAGCACCCTGAAGATTATGTGGAAAACCGGCAGAGTGTTTGGCAATAAGGCTCTTTGCGCCAAAAATACTGAGTTTGCTTTCACCCAATAGGTGGCTAAAGCACCGCACATTTAGGTTTGCGGGTACTGCTTGATCCGCAATAATCAGATCAAGTCGGTGGATTGAAAGCTCCGCAAGCAATAGCTGCAACCGACCTTCTCTGCAAATCAGTCGCAACTGCTCTGGCAAAGTTAGCGCTGGCATCAGCATCTGATAGGCCACGGTTTTGGGCACGGAATCGGAAATGCCTACTCTAAACGGCAGCGTTTTTTCTTGGCTTTGCGCAGCGACCGCGCCGAGTAGCTCATCGCCCAGGCTGAAGATTTCCTCAGCGTAGCTCAGCGTGCGTTTGCCCGCATCGGTAAGCTCCAAATTACGACCGGCACGCCGAAGCAGCTTAATGCCAAGGCTTTGCTCAAGCTCGCTGACTTGCCCGCTGATCGATTGCGGGCTCAGCGCTAGCGCCAGCGCGGCTTTAGCCATGCTGCCGGTTTTACCAATCATCCAAAAATAGCGCAGGTGCTTGTAATTTAATGCCATCTGGGTTCCTGATTAAAATTTTGGGTTTTGTTAATACATCGAAAAAAACGATGCTTCAAGCAAATAGTTTAATCTTGTTCGATGCAAAGCTTTTGCCTAAATTGTGTAGACCACTCACAGGAGCAATGTCATGCATATCGATATTCAAGCACGCGGCTTTCCATTGACAGATGCGCTGCGTGAACACACACAGCGCAGGTTGGCCTATGCAATGAGCTGGGCGGGCAGAGATTTAACCAAGATCAACGTGCGGCTCAGTGATGTTAATGGCCCGCGTGGCGGTGCCGACAAGCGCTGCACGATTTCTTTAGCGCAAGGTGATGCAAGCGTAGTGGTTGAAGATACGCAGGCGGATCTGTACTTGGCGATTGATCGGGCAATCGAGCGAACCAAACGTGCGTTGACACGTCGGCTAGCACGGGCGCGCAATCTGCAAGCGCTTAGACATACGCACGAAGTTATTCGTCAAATCGATGCCAGCGGGATGGTGCCGTCATGAACCATATTTTCGCTACGAGCATAATGGCCAATATTTTGCCAGCTTTGGCGCGCGTCAAGCGCAGAACCTGGATCATTATTGCGCTGGTGCTGACCACGATGCTTGCGTTGGCGCTCTGGGCTATGTTGGCAGTTGCTGGTTGGCTATTTGGGCAAGGGCAAACCTTGATCGCCAGCGTGCCGGCGCTAAATACCGAGGCGGCCAAAGTGGCGATCGAGCAAGCTAAAGCCCGGGTTAGCGAACAAATCAGCGCAGGCGTGCCACAGCTGGATACCCAAATAGAAGCCGCGCGCGCTAAGCTCGAACAAGCCAAGCAGCAGGCCAGCGAAGTGATCGCAGCAGCCCCAGCGATTGCTGCGGGTGTAGGAGCTGCTAGTGTAGGCATCTTGCAAAGCACGCCAGCCTCAGACGTATCGGGCCAGGAACTAGCACCGTTCGACAGGTTTCCTGGTTTGATTCGAACCAGCTGGCAAAAGCAGGGTGAGTCGGCAAGCGTTAGCTACCAGGGCATTGCGGATTTTCGCGCGCTGATTTCGCATTATGCGGATGGCTTTGCCGCGGCGGGCTTTTCGCAATCGGTAGAATC
Organism: Rhodanobacteraceae bacterium; assembly: GCA_031422315.1. Lineage (GTDB taxonomy): Bacteria > Pseudomonadota > Gammaproteobacteria > Xanthomonadales > SZUA-5 > JANNYA01. Next base: position 32,988 of record JANOQN010000014.1, on the reverse strand, counting down.
AGCGAGCGCCAATGCTGAGTCGCACACCTACATTAAAGGCGGCGAAATCATCTTGCTGAGCGCTAAAAAAATGCCGGGTGCGCGGGTTGAGCTGCAATTGCAAACGCAGTCAGCCGAACGCGCAACAACGCCTTAACCGACCATCGGATTATTCATGACAGACAGTACAGCAGGCACTGGAACCGGATCGCAGTCAAACCCTAAGCGGGGGGTGCTCGATTGGATTGAGTGGGTAGGAAACAAACTACCCGAGCCTGCGCTGCTGTTTGTTTTATTGGCTGCGATTGTCATTGGCCTATCGGCATTTGGCAGCTGGGCCGGTTGGAGCGTGCAGCCAGTCGCGCCCGTGCTGCAAACCGCCTCAGTTTTGCAAGCCGATGGCAGTACCGCTCTGCAGCCGGTTCTGGACGCCGCAGGCCGCCCGCAAGTGCTATTGGAAGCGAAGGGCGAGCCGCTCAAACCGCAGTCGCTGCTGACGGTGGACGGCATCTACTGGATCTTTTCATCCTTGCTGCGCAATTTCGCCATGATGCCTGCGCTGCCGCTGATCTTTGCGGCCATGCTTGGGATTGGCGTGGCGGAAAAATTCGGCTTTTTTAGCGCGCTCATGCGTTGGTTAGCACTGCGCACGCCCGCCAAATTATTGACGCCGGTGGTGGTGTTTCTGGGCGCGAACGCTTCGGTGGCATCGGACGCCGGCTATATCATTTTACCGCCGTTGGCTGCCGCGCTGTATTTGGCAATGGGGCGCCATCCGCTGGCCGGTCTAGCAGCTGCATTTGTTGGGGTGGCGGGCGGCTTTGGCGGAGGTATTTTTCCGACCGGATCCGATGGCGTGCTAACCGGCTTTGCGCAGGATGCCGCGCGCGTCATTGAGCCGAGCTACGCCGTTTCAATCTTGCACAACTACTATTTCAAGATCGCCTCCGCAGTAATTGTCACGCTGGTTGGTTGGTTCGTGACCGATGTGATCGTCGAGCCACGCCTGCGCCGCTTGCAGCCTGAGGCATTGCAAAGCACCGAAAGCTCCGCCATGCACACCATGGCGCTCGGCGCGGTTGAAAAGCGTGCGCTGTTTGCCTCGCTTGCTACGATGGCCGCAGTCGGCGCGCTGCTGCTCGCGCTGGTATTAGTGCCCGGCATGCCTTTGCATGGGAACGGCAAACCCACGCTGCCGAACGGGCGCGTACTGACTACCCAAGCCGTGCAGATTTTGCCAGCCGATGCGGTGCTAGAGGAGGGCACCGCAGTGCTGAGCACCAGTCCGCTAACCGTCGTAGCAACAGGCGCGCCGCGCCTGTCAGAAAGCCCCGGCCCGCGCTGGACGCAAGTCATTGTGCCGATGATTTTGCTGATATTTTTACTGCCCGGCATGGTGTTTGGCTGGATCACCGCACAGCTGAAAACCCAAGCTGACTTAACCGACGCACTTGCCAGCGGTATTCGCAGCATTGTGCCGGTGCTGGTGATCTTGTTTTGTTTGGCGCAATTTGTTGGCGTGCTGGGCTACAGCGGCTTGGATCGCATGCTGGCCTACGCTGGCGGAAGTCTACTGTTTGAAGCCAAGCTGCCGATTCCGCTGCTGATTACGCTATTCGTTGCCGTCGTGGTGTTTGGTGATTTCGCCATGAGCGGCATGCTCAGTAAATTCGGGGTATTAGCGCCAATCTTTATTCCGATGTTTATGATCGTTGGCATGAGCCCTGAGCTAACCACCGCCGCCTATCGCATCGGTGATTCGGTGGTCAATATTGTTACGCCGTTGAACTCTTACATGCTGATCGTGCTAGCGGTGTATCAAAAATACCGCAGCAATGCAGGCTTGGGCAGCCTTATCGCGCTCATGGTGCCTTATTCTGTGGTGCTCGGCGTGGTGTGGACTGCACTATTGCTGGTTTGGTATCTGCTAGGTTTTGATTTGGGGCCGGGAGCGCCGCTGCTTTATCGGCCGGGCTAAAGATCGAGGCTTGTTTCGATTTGAAAAGCGTAGTGTTTGGAGCATTGCCATTAACTTAAGAAAAAGCGGCTGTCTTTTTCTGTTTGTCTTGCTGATAAGCGTCCTACTTACCTGATTTTGATCCCGGCAGGGATCACAGATTGTAGCCGGTGTATCGAAGCCGCGTAGCGGCGTAGATCACCGGAAATCGGGGTTTAAGTCCGAATCGACCCCTTGTGGGTCGCAAAAAACGGTGTGCCGAAAATTATTTGTGCGACCCACAAGTGGTCGAAATACTAAGGCGATTTCATTCCAGTGGGTTTGAATTGCAAAGCGAATATCCAAATGCCCGTTCTGCAGGTTGAATGAGGAAACTTCGAAAAAATAGTGGGGAATCAACAATAGCAGCACTCAAAGAGAGTGCCGCTATCTTCATAGTTTAAAGGGCGCGATTCAAACTGATCTGGGGATCAGTTTTCGATCCCGCAGGGATCGCAGAAGGTAGCCGGTGCGTCGAAGCCGCGAAGCGGCGAAGACCACCGGAAACCATGCGAAAGTCACATCGACCCCGGCAGGGGTCGCACAGGGCATCTGCGACCCCTGCCGGGGTCGAAACACACTATATGCCGACGTTCCGGTGGTCTACGCTGCGCTTCGACACACCGGCTACCTTCTGTGATCCCTGCGGGATCATCAATTTAAAGTCGGCGTTGGATGTGACGCTTAAATTTTCTGTTTCCACATCAGTTTAAATGGCACCCTAGTTTAAACGTTGAATCGTTTACTCGAAGCCGTTCGCGAACAGTGGTATTGCCGAAGGCGCAGTACACGTTGAAGGAATAGCGTTGCACGGGTCGCTATTTGAAATGCCGACCATCGGAAACTCTTGTACGTCGGTTAACCCATCATCATCAGAATCACTCACGTTTGGATCGGTGCCAATTACACGCTCCATGCCGTCGACTAAGCCATCTGAATCACTGTCGGTTGACGGATAGGCATACCCCAAAATTGAAGTACTTGCAGTTGGGAAGTTTGAAGTGTAGCCATCAATCTCAAATTGACTACGCTGGCTTTCTATAAACACAGCACAGTCGTCTTCGTTCGTGTTGCACTTCAAATGAAGCGCTTGCGTGCCGGGTGCTTGTGTTTTGTACAAAAAGCCTTGATAGCCACGATAGCTGTAGCCTGCGGCAACTGCATTATTCATCTGATCAACTGAGCTGAGCAAAATGAAATCCCGATTGTTGATATTGCAGCCGGCCGCGCCTGGGTTACAACCAATTGGCCAAATTCGCCCGCGATCTAAAATATACAGTGGAACTACGTCATGGTTTTGCACGGTGCGCGGCGCATTCTCGGTTGTCAGAATGTACGCACTGGCGCGCGGCGCGCGAAGAAATTGCCCAACAAAAGAAGAAGGGAATTCTGGGTAGTTAGGTACATAGCTATCAGCGCCAATAAAGCTCGTAAATAGATCAGGCTCAGTTCTATAGCCAGCTGCGCCGTTGAAGATCAACGCCATCGCAATTTGCGGTGTAGCCGTGACCGCGTAGTCAGTTGCGCCAGGACTATAAAGTGCAAACAGTGGCGTCACGCGATTGGTAGCCAGTTGGCCGCGCACCGTACCAATGACTTTTGCGGCAGCTGCACCAGCATCTGGCGTGCCGTACCCAAAGCGATTGTTCCACGGAAGTGACTGTTGCGTGCGGTTGGTGGTCGCGACAACAACGTCACGCACGCCAAACTCCGGCGTTTCTGGGTTACCCGCGCGAATTAAAGGATTTATCGAGCGCAAAAGGCCATAAAGTCCTGTGACAATCGGCGCAGACATCGAAGTGCCGGTGCAAATGCCAACACCATCGGTTGCAGAACCACCACCGAAGCTATCGCCACAACTGATTCCGGGATTCCAATTCTTGTTCGGATAAACAGTCGCGCGAATGTTTCGAGCGGGCGCCACAAGCTCTTGTTTGCGCTGCCCATTCACCACCGTGAAGTTTGAGCCACATTCGCCGCCGTTACCAAACATGCTGCCGCCATCACCAAATGGGCAATTGTCATAGAAAGGTGGCGGTGTTCCGGGCGATTCATCCCAAAAGCCGCCGGTCAAATCAGTGCCACCAACGGCAATTGGCAGATCATCACGCGCTGGGAATTGAATGCGAATACGGTTATTGCCCGAAGCGGCAGAAACCACCACATCTCTTGCTCGCGCATACTCCAGCGCTAAACAAGTCGCTTCGTTCGGGTTGGCGCTGCAAAAACCAATCGCAGGCGTTTGAATATCGCCGCCGAAGCTCAGGTTTATAACTTGCGAGCCGGTGTCGGCGAACGCTGTAATAGCCCTTGGGATGGCGTCAAGGTTGATGGTTGGCCTAACAGAAACTTCTCCGAAAGTACTGCAAGAAGCTCGCGCGATCTTCCGCATCCCAACACCACAATTCTTACAAACACCCTCAACATTTCCTGCAGCACCATTAGCAACTGCGATACCCGAAGCATTAGTCCCATGGCCTGCAAGCGAGGGCACCATAAACTGGTCGGCTGGCAGACCGTCCAATTCATCGCACGCAAGCGCATCAGCCGCATTCCCAGCTACCGCAGGAATTCTTTGAGCTTCATCAACATTTAAATCGAAGCTTTCTGGATAATCCCCGTCGTCAACCGAATAGATCGGCAGAAAATTGCCTCCGGGAATCCGAGCTCCTCCGACCGACCCAGCGCCAGTGAATGACTTCAAATATGCGCTTTCAATGTGCAGCCCGCTGTCGGCAAAGCCGAGCAAACTCCAACCTCCGGCAATCGCCCAGGCACCCGGCATGTTTAAGCTCGTGAGGTGGTATTGATTCTGTAAGTTCTTACCAAAGCCTACTGGCCCAGGTGGTGGTGCGATATTACTTCCGCCCGATGGAACTAAGTCAGGCTGGCCTTCATAGACTGCAAGCACAAATGGATCCGCAAGCAGTGCCGCTTTTGCACGCTGCAAGTCCGCAGTTCGGCTGTACTGCACCAGCGCATAACGTTCCAATTTCGCGCGCGGTAGCTCAGGATTTTCACGCAAATAGTTGGCAAAATCGCCCCTGGCCCGAGTAGCAAGCAAACCGCCTGCCAACAATGGTGACTCAACATTTAAGCCTTGCATTGGGCGAGGTAGGCCACTCGAAAAGTTAAAACCGGCAAGCTGATCAACCGTTGGCGCACCCGGTTGCGCTGACAATAGGAAATATAAGTATTGAAAGTTAGGCGTAAGTGCAATAGGCGGCGCAATATTGCTACCCGTCACTCTGATACTGCCATTTTGCACCGAGCAATTAGGATTAATCAGCCCCGTTGAAAAATAGCACTGTGTATTGATTCCTTCGATTTTTGCAACGCCAGCTCTAGCGCTTGGCAGAACCTGGAATGGCAGACGGCATAACACCGATTGGCCCGTCACCGGCATAGCCAAGGAAACAATCAATACGCGATTGCGTGTTTGCCGAACGCAAATCGCACCGTTCTGAGCCGCATTAGGAATCACACCTGAAGCCACCGGTAAATCAAGCTTGGCGTCGTCGAACACCACGCTCAGCTCAACCGAGCGGGTACTTTCACCCACGTGAACTACATCTATGGAAACCTGCGCTCCGGGCGCTGCGGTAGCGCTCGAAATTCGTATTTCATCGGCTGACGCGATTACACAATGTAGCAACAGCAAAACAGCAATAGTCTTTTGCATACGACTAACCTCGGTTAGGGTTTAGGATCAAACGGGCGCTGAGCAACATCAACAGCAACATGGAGAAAACAGCGAATAAAGAGAGACTGGGCACTTGTTCAACCACGAAAGCGCCCTGCGTCACCGTTAAAGCACCTGTTTGAACGAGGCGTACTTGGGTTTGTGCAAAAGCATCTCGAAGGTATAGTTCAACGCGATAGCTGCCGGCCTGAAATCTCTGCAAAGGAATTTCTCCTGTTGTAGGAGGAAAAATACAGGCGGCAAAGTCATTAGTAGAAAAACCAATCTTCGTAACTCGTATTGTCGACCCGATGACAGCAATTTCAGGGTTTAGGAAATTGGATGGGACGGACAGAAAAGTGTCACAAACTCCGACCGTCAATCGCATTGATACTTGATCGCTACTGGAAGGTTGGGATGGAATAAAACTGAGAGGCCCAAATACTGCATATGCGGCGCTTGATTGAAGTAACAGCAAGACAGCAATAATCTTTTGCATACAACTAACCTCGGTTAGGGTTTAGGGTGAAGTGGGCGCCAAGCACTATTAGTAGCAACATAGAGCAGATGGCAAATAGAGATAGGGTCGGCACTTGCTCAACTGTAAATGCGGCTTGCGTCACCGTTAACGAGCCGGTTTGAACGAGGCGCACTTGGATTTGTGCGAAATTTATTCATGGCTTGCCTAGTCCGTGATTTGAAATGGGCCTTCATCATTCAATGCGTTGATTGCAAAGTAAAGGACGCTAGTGTTTGCGCCGAGTCACCAATGTAATGAGCGTCAATGCAAGAACGTTTTTTGGAGCTAAAAAAGAGTCACTGAAACAAAAAGTTTTGCAAAATCCTGTAACTTGACATTGCTATGGCCGCGTAGAAAGCGCCGCTCAATCAATACCCCAGTGTTCGCGCGCCACTGCCGACAGAATAATCAACTCAGCCACGGGTTCACGCTCAAAAAAATGCTGACACGCCATTTGCGCAGCGAGATAGATCGCTTGCGGGGGAGGCTAAGACTCAACAAAAACACAAGTTGATGCTATGATGCGCCAGCTATTGAATTAAGGTGCGAACTATGAGAACCACCGTAACATTTGAACCCGATGTTTATGCTCAACTAAAGCGTTTGGGTACTGAGCAAGATTTTAAAACGTTGATAAACAACGCTTTACGACGCGGGTTAGCAGCACTTGAAGCAGATCGTCAGGCTAGTGTTAACCCACAAGTTTTCAAACTTCCAAGCTTTAGTGGTAAGCCCGTTGGTTATGATGTCGACAATGTGCATCGGCTTTTGGCAGAAATTGAAGGCGAAAATTGAGTGCTTATTGATGCCAACGTATTGCTGTACGCGCTTATTAATGATTATCCGCAACATGCGAAATCCAGTGCTTGGCTTGCTGGCCAGCTGGACGGGCAGCGCCGAGTTGGTATTCCGTGGGTCAATGTACTAGCGTTTATTCGCATATCAACAAATCGGCGGATATTGGCAGCGCCGCTCAGTGCTTTGGATGCGTGGAATGCGATGACGCAATTGCTCGACCATCCGCGCGTTTGGATTCCAACCCCAGGGATTGAGCATCGCAAAATTTTTGCAATTCTTCTGCAGCGATATCAACCCACCGGCGATTTGGTGATGGACTTGAATTTGGTTGCGCTAGCGCAAGAGCATGGCTTACAGATCGTTTCAACCGATAGCGATTTTGCGCGTTTTCCGGAATCTCGCTGGCTCAATCCGTTGGCTTGAAGTTTTTGGCTAATCCGCACCTGGCTTGCGCCTAGCCCTCGGATGCGCCGCATCGTAAACCTGCGCCAAGTGCTGAAAATTTAGATGCGTATAAATTTGCGTGGTGCGAATATCAGCATGGCCTAAAAACTCCTGCACGGATCGCAAATCCGCGCTGGATTCGAGCAAATGGCTGGCGCTGGAGTGGCGAAATAAATGCGGATAGATGCGTTGAAATACGCCCTGGCGCTGCGCCAGCGTTTTTAGCCGCAGCTGCACCGCTCTATGGCTGATGCGTTTGCCGAGTTTTGATAAAAACACTGCGCCATCTTTTGTCGTTGCGTCCTCTTGCAGCGCAATCAATGCGGTGCTGGCATGCGCACCGAGCGGCACGATGCGCGTTTTTTGGCCTTTGCCAAGCACACGCACTGCGTTGTCTTGCAGATCAATATCTAGCCAGTTGAGCCCGACTAGCTCGCTCAGGCGCAAACCTGCACCGTAAAATAGCTCCATCATGGCGCGATCACGCAGCCCGAGCGGCGCATCGCTCGGCACTTCGACTAGCTGACAGGCGGCATCGGCATCGAGTACAGCGGGTAGTTTGCGCGCTGATTTGGGCGCGCGAATCGCCGCAGCTGGGTTAACGTCAACCGCGCCTTCGCGCTCCAAAAAGCGAAAATAGCTGCGCGTAGCGGCCAATACCTGCGCCAAGCTTTTTCCGCCTAAGCCTTGCCGGTGCAGCTTGCCAATGCCATCGCGAAGCCTTGCTGCTGCGGGTGTTAGGCTTAGCGGCTGTCCAGGTAGCTGGGCGGCGATTACCGCAAGAATTCTTGCCACATTATGTTGATACCTTGCTACGCTGCTCGCAGCCAACTTGCGTTCGCTGGTCAAATGCTCAGCCCAGCGGATTAGCCAGGGCGTGTGTTCGGTGAGTGTTGCGCTGTTCGTGTGCGCAAGGTTCGGGAGTTTGGAATTCATGGCGAGTAGTTAAGCATTTTTTTCAAGCGACTAACATCGGCGTTGGTGAACCCGCGCACGTCAATCCTCTCTCGATCTGCGGCCGTCAGCGCTTCCCTAAATAAACATGCAGCGCCAGCAAAAATGCACCGGCAACCCCAAAACCCCAATGCGATAGGCTAGCCCAAGCGCGCAGGAAATCTGAGCTCAGGTAATACAAGCCGCCCGCAGTGAGCGTCATCAAAACAAGTGCAATGATGAGCACTACGCCGCTGCTTCGATTGATGCGCTGGCGCCAATGCCGCTTTATGTGCGCCGTCCATAGCACACCGGTCAGCCACAGCATCGGCGTGGCTAGCAGGCCATGGCTTACCAGCATGATGTGCTGGATCGGGTGGTGTTCGGGGCCAAACTCGGCCTCAATACGAACAAAATGCTCCAGATAGAGCCAAATTAATCCGCTGAGCAGCAATGCCGCGCCCACGCTATAAATGCCGTAGCGCTGCCAACTAGGAAGCGGTGCAGAGGCATGCTTTAGCGCGTGCGCATGTTTTCGTGTTTTGCTCAATTCGCAGCCGAGCGCAGGTAAAACACTTGCGCGGAAAATTGCGCAGCGTGCTGTGTGCGAATAGATCCGTTTGCGAACAGCATGACCTTGGTTAGCGCATCCGCAACCACGGCTTTATCAGCGAGCACGGAGACACTGGTTTGACGCCAGTTAATGCGCTTATCCCCGACCAAACAAGTTTTTAAACGTCCGCCGCTGCGGCGTGCGCTCAACAAACCGCCGCTTGTTGCAAATGCTTGGTTGTGTACCGGCACCGATTCATTCGAAAACTGGCCGCTTATTGGATCGCGCAAATGCACGGCTATGCCTTTCCCCGCTTCGGGGCCAAAGCAGCGCAAGTCACCCCCTGCATTGACCACGCCTGTAGTGCAGCCGTTCGCCACCAGCGCATCAATAGCTAGATCTATCGCGTAACCTTTAGCTATGCCGCCTAAATCCAGTAACAGCCGCTTACGGAAGCGGATTTCGTGATTGATTAATTCCACGTCACGCCAGCTGGCGTCGTTATCAAGTTGACTGCACGGTTCTACTGGCGCGTCTCGTAGTTTGAGCTGAGTGCCTGCGGTTGGATTAAATGCCCCGTCGCTGCTTTTTGCTAAATCGAGCGCGAAAGTGAGCAGCGCGTTAGCCTCTGCTGAAATCGCAACAGGAGATGCAAATGCACGCTGATTGATTTGGCTCAGCTCGCTTCGCGCATCAAAAATAGAAAAGCGCAGCTGTACCTGTTCGATGGCTTTGTATGCAGCGTCAATCGCCCGCGCTGTGCGTCGCTCGGTCGCTGCACTGGCTGAAATTTCCACCCAGGTGCCAAGCGCCGGGCGCATGCGCCGCACATTAATTCGACTGCGCATCTGCACGTTACGCGGGGCGCGCGTTGACTAGTGCATGCGTAGCCAGCAAGCGCTTGACGCCATCGCTAATGTGCTTGCATGACAGCGTAGCGCCCGAGATGTTTTTGATGTCTTGATCTAGCGTTAGCGCAGCGCCGTTTCGTTTGCCATAAAATTGCGCGCGCCATTTGGGCTGGCGGATTTGATCCCCGTAAGTTTCCTTGTATTCCATGACTTCAATCTGCGCGACTGCGCCATTTTTATCGAGCAGCACCGCATAAGTTATGAACTCATGCTTGCCCAGCACTTGATCGACAATTAAGCGCTCGCCGGTACTTGCTAGCCACGTTTTAACCTGCGAATCGCGCACATTGACTCTAGACGCTGTTTTGATCGCTTTGATATCCGTGGTGCTCAAAGCCCAAACAGCGCTAGTCCAGGTGGCATTTGGCAACATCGCCGCTTGCACTTGCGCAAGGGTAAAGTACGTGGTGGCGTAGCCGCTGCTGGCGTAGATTGCGATCGGCGCCAGCAGCAGTCTGTTAAAGCGCTGCACGGCTAAAAATTAAGCCCGACTTTAAGGCGAAACTCATGCTTGGTGTCCTCTTCTAAGTGTAAATCGCTATCAAAACCGGCCGATGTGATCGGATCGGGGCCGTCAGGATACACTGCGAGCGAGTAGCTCGGGCCGCCCTGCAATTGACGCAGGTAAGTCGCGGTTACGTAGAACTTTTCGCTACCGTAAGTTACGGTTGGGCCCATAAAGAAAGCGTAGTGGTTGTATTCGCCGTTGAGTATGTCGCTCGAGCGCAGCGCCTCAATACCGCCGAAGAAATTTGGCGCGAAACGGTAGTTTGCTGCCGCATTAAAACGAATCGCGAATTCATTTTCGACCGCATCCGCTTCAGGAAACTTGCGGCGCTCAGATTCAATCGCGACATTGAACACCGTCACCAGCTGATCGTCATAAAAGTTCTTTTGCACAATGAGTTTGGGTTCTAGCGAAAGCTGCTTTGTTTTAGCGCCATCGACGCGCGGATACCAGGTGCGATACAGCGTTTCGACAACAACTGACAAGCCGACGCCGTCTTTGTAGGCCGATAGAAAATTGTATTTCAGCGCGGCTTTGTAAGCCGAGACTTTAGTAACGTCAATGTCAAGCGGGTAGGTGACCTCACCGGCGGCGTCCAACGGAAATGCGTTGGTGGCGCGTAAATCAAAAGCCTCTATCGCCACTTCGCCGGTCAGCTTGTCAGTGATGCCGTGCTCCCAGCGCTGCAATAGATCATTGGCGTTGTAGCTGCCGACGGTTTTGTCCCAGCGGTGTGTCAAAAATGTAGAAAAGTCGTTTTTGCCTTGCGGCAGAGTATCCGCCGTGGTGGCGTAGCCAAATCCGCCTTCGACGGCGTAACTGCTTGAGGAAAGGGCGAAGAGGGACAACACGAGCAGTCTAAGTTTCATGGGTTTTTCCAATAAGTGAGGCCGGGAGCTTGCCATACTGTTTAGTGAATGTAAATACGAATGACTCGCAATAACGATCGCTTCAAGTATTTATTGCTAACGCGAAGCATTCGCATTACCGTCGGCAAACATTATCTTAGAGTCTACTTCATGCTTACGCCCGCGCTAATCTGCACGCTTGTGCTAATCGCTATAAATCCAAACACGCACGAGCTTGATGCAGTAACGGTAATCGGCACCAAAACACAGCGCACGCTGAAATCACAGCCGGGTACGATTACCGTGAAAACTTCCGAAGCGCTAAAACGCGAGCTGGCGCCCGATCAAGGCATGTTTTTTATACCGGTGCTTGAGATGGCCGAGGCTGCAGATGGAAAGGTTGCTAACCACGCTACGAAACTAAAATTCGTAAAAGCGCTGCACGTTTATTTATTAAATGACAAACCCTAGAAGGCAAATATTATGTCGCTACACCAATCTGCGCACCGGGACTTTTCATCGTCAAATCTATTTAACGGCACGGCACGAACCGCAAGGGCATGCGCCGAAGTAACGGATATGCTGTGCTTTAAATCCGAACTAAGCATGCCATATGCAGGGGCGGCGGTGTTCGATTGCCTGCGCGATCTAGGCTGTTTAGTGCATTGGTGGCCGAACGCCAGTGCGCTTACGCCAATTCCACCTGGGCTGTGTAACGTCGGCGATATGGCGGTGCTCAATGTGCGCGGTGAATCGGCGCTGCTGCGCGTGCTGTGCTTTAAGCCGGGCAAGCGCATTTTGCTGGCGCTGGGCCTGCCGCAAGCGCCAGTATTTTTGCAGCTATCAGTTCGCGAGCTGCCAGATCAGGCGTGCCAAGTTTTGCTCAAGCTTGAGACGCCGATTACGCATAGCCAGTTTGCATCGGCCAAATCGTGGCTTTGGCTACGCTTACTGGGCGCTCGCGCAAGCTCCGGGCTAGATCGGCATTTGCGGGCGTCGCCGAGAATGGATGTTGCGTTTGCCGCTCCCCGACATGCAATGAGCTAGTCGGCAATTTCAATCTTCACCACGAACCTATATCGAACTTAAGACCCTTCACACGGCCCGCCCGGACATTCCAGGGCCGGGCTACTGGCTTGAAAACAGCTGCGTTTGTGAAGCTTGGGCGCAGTGCAGTTCTCGCGGGCAATCGGCTGCACTAAATCTTCTGGCACACCTCTGACAATTACCGCATTGTGAGAATTCAAAATAGTCAGGTACAAGCGCTTAATTTGCCTAGATAACAGATCCATTTGACTTAATCCTGCGCGCACCACATCCTTTCTACTCAGCAAAAGAAGGCGCTTCGCACTCCATGATTGATCCAAACGCGCAAACCATTGACGGCGTGCCCAGCGCTGTCGGTGGCAATAATGAGTTTCCACAGCAAATTGGTCCCTATAAAATTCTCGAGCGTTTAGGCGTTGGCGGCATGGGTCAAGTGCTTTTGGGGGAATCGTCGCTGCCAACTCGTAAAGTGGCCATCAAGCTAATGCTGAGCGATAGCTTTAGCCCGGATGGTATCGCCAGATTTCGCCGCGAAATGGAAGTCATGGCCCGATTGGAGCACCCGGGCATTGCGCGGCTTTATGAAGTCGGCACCTTAGATTGGCAGGGCAGCGAGCAACCCTGGTATGCCATGGAATTCGTTGATGGTTTGCCACTCGATGAGTTTGTCAGCCGCGGCAAACGCGATGTGCAATCGGTGTTCAGGCTCACAGCCCAAGTTGCCAGAGCGCTGCAATTTGCGCATCAGCGCGGCGTAATTCATCGGGATATAAAACCTGCCAATATTATCGTGACTGCCGAAGGCCAAGCCAAGATTTTAGATTTTGGTATTGCCCGTTTGAGTGAAGCCGAGCCAGGCGGGCAGGGCGCGCAAACTAGATTCGGGCAAATCATCGGCACCTTGGCCTACATGAGCCCAGAGCAGCTCAGCTCCAGCAGCCTTGTTGACGTGCGATCCGATGTGTACGCGCTTGGGGTTGTGCTTTATGAGCTATTAACGGGGGAATTGCCGCTAAAAATCAGCACGACGAGTTTGTTGGAGGCGATCAAAGATGCCGCTGAAGGCAAACGTAAAGCGTTGAGCGCGCACCTTCCGGGGCTGCGCGGAGAAGTCGAGCTGATTGTTGATACTGCGTCAAACCGTGAACTCGGTGCGCGCTACGATTCGGCGGCCAGCTTTGCCAATGATCTTGAGAATTTTTTAGGGAATCGCCCGCTGGTGGCAAAGCGGCCCAGCTCAGCCTACGTGTTTGGCAAATTCGTCAAGCGAAATCCGGTGTTGGTGGCGGCGATTAGCATTGCTTTGTTGTCACTGATTGGCGCGACGGTCTTTTCCATTATTGCCGCAGATCGCGCGCGCAGCGCACAAGCCAGCGCCGAGCAGCGAAATCAAGAGATGCTGGCGGTGAATCAATTCGTTGAACAAATGCTGCAGGAAGCGGATCCAAACTCCGCCAGCGGCGCAGAAGTAACGATGCGGCAAGTGCTTGATAATGCTGAAATTGCGTACCAAAGCCTGCCAGCGGAGCCGGGCGTGCGCGGTAATATCGCGCTACTGCTGGCGAATGCGCGAAATGGCACCGATGAGCATGAAATAGCGCTAAAGCTCGCGCAGCAATCAGCATCCGATTTAGCGATAAGTTTAGGTGCGAATCACGACAAGGTGCTGGCGGCCAAATTAGTCCAAGTGACTGCGTTCGCCGCGATGGAAAAAAGCGCCGATGCGGTTGCGCTGGCAGATGCCACCATCGCTCAGATTCGTGCAAGTAAAGGCGTAGACAGCACCGAAGAAGCGCAATTTCGCACGCAAAAAGTGTATGCCCTGCAGCAAACCGATCAGCAAGATGCCGCCATAGCAGAAAGCGATTTGTTATTGACAAAATTTGATCGCCAGCTGCGCGCATTGCCAGGCATGCAATTTGAGGCTGTAGCGCACAACCATGGCAGCCTTTTGCTGGACAAAGGCAGGCTGCCCGAAGCTGAAAAAATCTATCAGCAAATCCGCGCTGATTCGATTCGCGATAACACTCAGTGGCACCCGCAAAGTCTGAATTCGCTGCAATCCTTAGCGGCGCTGTACGCCAACATGGGCCGCGTTGACGAGGCACTCGTGCTGTCAGAAGAGGTAATTGCCGGGCGCATTAAAACGCTTGGTAAACGCCACCCAGCCACGATTATTTCGGAGTTTGGCCGCGTTACGCTGCTGGTCAAACTCAAACAGCCTGAGCGGGCGTTGGCATTCATTGAGGAGGTCATGCCACGCTCGGTTGAAGTGTTTGGCGCCGATTCGACCAACACGATTCAAGCGAACTTGCAGTACGCCAATGTGTTGGACGCGCTCGGCCGACTGCCCGAGGCCGAGGTGAAATACCGCGCTTTGCTTCAGCTTTTGGAGGGCAAAGCGCTGCCACCTACGCTGATTCAGCAGGTCATGAATAATCTGGCGTTTAATCGACTCAAAGCTGGCCAAGTGGCGGCAGCGCGTACTGAATATGCACTACTTGTGGCGCATTCCGAGCGCACTAATAAAGATTCCAACCCCTATGCGCAATATCTGAGCAACTCCGCTAACGCAGATAATCTAGCCGGTGAATTCGCCAGCGCCGAGAGCAAGCTCATTACAGCAATTGCAATCTTGCTCAAGGAAATGCCAGCCGACAATCCAATTGTGATTCGTGCACAAAAACGTTTGGAAACGGCGCGCGCGCGAAAATCCGAAATGCACTGAAAATCTGCCGATTAATTTGCTTAACCCGGAACTTTTATTATTTAGCTACTGGGGCGCGCTTAGATCTTTTAAAACTTCCGGTAAAACCAGAGTGAACAAGACGCCCGCACCGAGCGCGCTGTCGCAGCGTAAACTGCCCTGCAACAATCGCGTCGCAAGATTCCAGGTAATGTGCATGCCCAAGCCCGAACCGCCCTGGCCGCGACGCGTGGTGAAAAACGGGTCGAATACTTGGCGCTTGACCTCCTCGCTCATGCCACAGCCGTTGTCGCGATAGCAAATTTCGATCTGTCGTCTGCCTGCACTATCGAGATCAGTTAATGCACGGCATTTGATCTCGATTGAGCCCGCATCCACGTCGGCAAAACCGTGTACCAGGGAATTCATGACGAAATTGACCAAAATTTGATAGAGCGCGCCTGGATAAGTATCGAGTGTCAGCGTTTTAGGGCAAACCAGGGAAATCGTATGCTGCGTGCGTTTTAGCGCGGGGTGAAGCGAAATTAAAACCTGCTGGACATAGTCTTCTAGCTCAATTTCGCGGCGTTGCTCGCTGCTTTGATCGACCGCAACTTGCTTAAAACTGCGCACCAGTTCAGCCGCACGATGCAAGTTTTTCATAATCAAGTGGGAGCCCTGCTCAGCCATCTCAACAAATGCGGTTAGTGCCGAGCGTGACAGCGTATTGGCCCGAAACAATACCGCGGTTTGCTTAGCCTCAAGCTCAACCGCCGAAGCTGCGGTCACGGCAATTCCAAGTGGTGTGTTGATTTCATGTGCGACACCGGCAACTAGCCCACCCAATGCCGCCAGTTTTTCAGACTGCACGAGTTGCGATTGGGTGTCGGTGAGCTTGGCTAAGGTTTCGTTGAGCGCCAAATTTTGCTCATGCAGTTGCGCGGTTCTGGCTTCGATCTGGCTTTCTAGGGTTTCATTGAACTGCCGCAACTGTATGTCTACGGATTCTCGCGCGCGGTCGTGGCGCTGAACCTGCGCGAGCATGTCGTTAAAAACGTGCGCGAGTGCGCCAAGCTCGTCTTGTGCCAATACTTTCGCACGCAAGGCATAATTATTTGTGCTGGTG
The DNA here is from genome assembly GCA_031422315.1 of Rhodanobacteraceae bacterium. Classification (GTDB taxonomy): domain Bacteria; phylum Pseudomonadota; class Gammaproteobacteria; order Xanthomonadales; family SZUA-5; genus JANNYA01. The sequence goes on along the minus strand of JANOQN010000014.1, from coordinate 16,957 downwards.
ATATTGGCGGCGATGCGCACTAATTCATCGACTTGACGCGTGAGTAAACGTTGTATCAATCGGCTTAAAACATAGGCGATGAAGACTGAAACTAAGATTAGGCCAGCACCTATCAGCGTGAATCGGCTGATCATTTGACTGATCGAACTCAAATCAATGGTCAGGCGCAGCGCACCGACTATTTGCGACTCTGCTAGCACCGGCCGCACAACTATCAAACGGCCTTGCGCTAGACGATTAATCCAGTATTCCCCGGGCATTTGCAGCGGCAATGCTGAACTTCTATCTTGTGATCGTCCAAAGCTTGCGAACACCTGGGAATGCGCCGCGTTGAAGTCGAAATCGCCGCTCGCTTCATCGGTGTTGCTATTGGCAAATAGTTCTGCTGACAGCACTTCTGGGGCAGAAACCAAGTTTGCTAAAAGCTGTTGAGCAGCGCTGGCATCGTCAAACGCTAATGCGGCGGATGAGTTTGCTGCGGTAATTTCCGTCAATGTGATGCCGCGTGAGAGCAAACTGGCGCGAAATGCTGATATTTGATGCGCAGCGATGGCAAAACTGGTCAAAATCAAGCAAATTAACGCGATCGATGTGCTCATCAAAAGCAATTTGCTGCCGAAGCTCAAACGCGCTATCCCGTGTCGAAAATGTGCCAACGGCCGCCCGCGCTTGGACCCATGCGCACTTGACGAATCGGGCCCGATTGCGCTCAAAGGAATCGCACCAATTGCATGAGCTTAGAGCTGAGTTTGAAACTGGCCTCCACGATGCGTTCTCGTTTGGCGTAAAACACCAAGCGCGCATCGCCCGCGGTGCGTTGTTCGCGGACCAATGCCAGATGCCCGCCCTGTTTTAACGCGGACAAGGTACTGACGACTAATAGGGTTTGGCCTTTGCTGGCGTGGTCAACATTCGGGAACGCAACGCCAAAAAGCAGATGGCATCCTGCGCTTGCACCAAGCTTGCCACCAGAGCTGGAATCACTATCGGGAACCACACGTACCGACAGTTGACGCTGGTTCGCAATCGGCTTGGTAGTCGCGGCTATAAGCAGGCGCACCATTTCTTTGGAGGAGCTAGCCGCCACACACAAAGTGATGGGTGCTTGCGCATTAGCGAACGAGTCTTCCGGCCACGTAACGAAAAAAGCGAGGCGATACAAAAAAGCCGCGCGCACAGAATCTTCTTTGCTCGCAGACTGCGCAGCGGCGGTATTGAATACAAAGCTGAGCAAAAATACCAAAAAGCAAGCGCTGCGCGCCCATTTGACTGGCCGCGTGAGCAGGGTGACACAGGCCTTTACAGCGCCCACGAGCGAGTCAGCAAAAATTGGAATGAAATCCTCGTTAGGTCAGCGCAACCGTAGTTTCAATTATTCTAGTGCCAGCGATTCTAGTTACAAAAGATGCTACCAGGGCGATTTTTTATTTGCAGTGCTTGGGCGAAAGAACTACCCTGGGTTCGGGCACCGGAGGCAGTTCAGATGTTTAGTCACGCGGTCAAACTAAGTGGCAAATTGCTCAGCGTTGCATGCTTTTTCAACGCAGTTTCGCCGAACTTGGCCTTTGCAGGCGGGCAAAATGCGGGTGCCGCCCAGGCTAACTTATCTGAGGCTAACTCAACGCCGGAAAACCAAGATTTCTTAGCGCTTAGCCTTGAAGAGTTGATGGAAACCAATGTCGAAGTGGCCTCGCGCGTCAGCCTGCGTTTGGGTCAACAGCCGGTGTCCGTAACGACCATCAACACCGAGCAAATTCGCCTTTCCGGTGCGCGCACCTTAAATGAGCTGTTGATGCTGCACGTGCCGGGCTATTTTTTGGTTGAAGATCAAGACGATACGATTGCCGCAGTGCGCGGCATGGCACCGGATAACAATTCCAAGTTGATGCTGTTGCTAGACGGACGTAATTTAAATGCCGATTGGTTTTGGGGGCCGCCGGACGCGTTGCTCAATGGCATCGATTTGTCCTGGATTGAACGCATTGAAGTGATTCGTGGCCCAGGTTCAGTGACCCAAGGGCAGGGCGCATTGTTGGGCGTAGTTAATATTGTTTCGCGCCGCACTACCCAGCAATCACAGCAAAGCGCTCGATTGGATTTGGGCGCTGATGGCCGCCGGGGTGCGTCATGGCGCTGGAATTGGGTTGGAGATGCGCGTGAGTCAGCCGCTCCGAGGCGGTTTGAGCTGATGTTGAGCCGTGGACACTATGAAGGTAATCCTATCGCCAATGCCGGTTTGGCCACACAGGTCGAACAAGGTTTGAGCGTGTATGAGCGCAATCACCACTTAAAACGCAGCGATTATCAAAACGCGCTGCTGCATTTTAGTGATGGCAACCTGGACGTTTCTGCGTTTCACTTTGACCAGCTGCGTGATTTATACAATTGGCGCCGTGATCGCGAGCAGGTTCGTCAACGTATTGATGGCATTGAGCTGCAACTGAAAACGCCGCTGAGCCAGGGCGAGCTTAGCACCGAGGTCTATTTTCACCAGGACGACTATGAGTTGCGCTCACACGGCGGCTCGCTAACGAGCGCCACACGCGTCATCGTTCCCGGACTGATTTTAGGAGGCAGCCGGGAAAATCGCTATGGCACGCGTGTGGCTTTTGCCAGCGGCGACTGGTTTGAGCAGCATCGCTTTGCGCTCGGCGCTGAGCTCAATCATTTTCGCTTTGGGCAAGCTAATTTTCGTGGCAATAATTTTATTGTCAACACCCAAGAAGAGGCGCTGGCAAGCGGCTTTGCTCGTTTAAACGAACGCAACCGCTGGGCATTTCCGGGTGCCTTGAGTGTAAAAAGTATTTTTGCTGAAGACTTTATTCGCTTGAACGATGCGCTTGAAGCGTTTGTCGCCGCGCGTTGGGACTCGCACCCAGAATGGGGTTCGCAGCTATCGCCGCGTGTCGGTGTTTTGTGGCAGGCCAATACCCAGCATGATTTTCGCCTCAGTTGGCAGCGTGGTTTTCGCGGTGCTGTGGGGGTCAATTATTCCGGCGGCTTTGCCGGTGATGGGCTGTTGCGCGAAGCCAATTTTGCCGAGGTTGAAAATAACGAATTTTTTCGCGCGAACGGCAATAGAAACCTAAAACCGGTGCAGCCGGAGCAGTTATCCAGCCTGGAGTTAGCATGGCGCTATCAAGCGAACGAGCGTTTTCGCCTCAATGCGGTCGGGTTTTACAATGTCACGGAAAACGTCATCGGCGTTGGCGCGAATTTCTTGGCCGATGATGCGTTGCGCGCGCGCGCCTTGGCCGCTCGCACGCGCATTGGCTCCGACGTGATTGGCGATTGGGGTGGCGTGTTTTACTTTCAAAACAACGCGGGGAAATTGCGGCATTTAGGTTTGGAGTTTGAGCTTGAATATCAATTGCCGGAGTACGGCCTGAATTGCAAACTGAGTCAGGCCTCGGTGCGCGTCCAAGACGTCGATGCCGGGCAATTTGGTCCGGGCAATATTTATGTCTCCGGTACTGTCGATGAGCCACACCTGCGCTCGTTCCCCGAAAACGTCTCACGCGCCGCTTTGCGCTGGCAGCCTAGCTTTGCCAGCCATTGGATCGTGCAACTGACGCACGTTTACTATCCGTCTTGGCACCCGCCCAACGCGAACAACGCTTCAAGGGCGCTGGATGCACCCGGCAATGGCTTTACTAACTTGGGGCTCGCTTGGCAAGTTAAGCAATTCGACGGTTTGGTAGCTGAACTGCAGGTCAAAAATCTGTTTGGCGCGGACAATCTCTACCCGGCCACCAGCGTTGCCGGCGAAGGCCAGGGCAATCAAGGGGTACCAGCGCTAGAGGCGCGCAGTGCGTGGATAAGTTTGGAGTATCGGTTTTAAGCATGAGCAGTCGCGCTAAGCAGGCAAACTAAAGATTCACTGCAGATACGCCCGAACCGCAGTGCACCTGGCGATGCGCTCATTGACTAGCGCAAAAGTGCGCGGCCCATTGACGAATTTTTCAAGCTGGGGTTCGAAATGCGCGCGAAATAGCGCGGCGTCGGCGCTACTGCAAAGCCCGCCCGCCAAATCCAGAACTCGGGCATGAGATTTTTCTGGCATTTTTTCAACAAGTACCGCAGTCTGCGTGCTGAGCCAAGCCCACACTTCAGTTTTGGCGGCAGGTAATGTGCTCATTTGATTAGCAATATTGAGTACTTCGCTGACGCGAAGGCTGGGATCAAAACTGAACGCGAGTGCGTCTTTTTGAAGCTCGCTGTTGGCGGCTGAACCGGCTGCACTGCCCATTGCGCTTAGCGCTTGCCCGCGAAAAACGGCATCGCTTGAGCTTCGAATTTTATCTTTAAGCGCGCGCTGTGCGGGCATTCCCAACACCCGCAGGCTGGCAGCTAAGGCAATGCCGCGCAGCTGTACGGGCAACACTTTTGTAGTTGCAGGCGATAAGCCCAGATAGCTAGAGCCAAGCTCAGCTAACTGGTTCGTGGTGGCGCTATCTTGCGCATATAGCACGGCAAATTCGACGATTTTCAAACGCAATTCAGCGGTTGCGGCGGGCGCTTCTTTGTCGGCTTCGCTATCGCCAAGCAGGCCGATTGCGGCCAAGCGCTTCAGGTAAATTGGCAGAATTTTTGACTTGATACGCGTAGCGTCTACCGCATTGCCATATTGCAGTACCTGCCGCAGCGCCAACATAGGTGCGGTGGCGACATTCGCGTCTGCATTGGCGGCTAATTTTTCCACCGCGTTTAGACAGTTTTTGCTGTCTAGCGTGCCGCTGTAAAGCGCGGCTGCCATGCTGTCGTGCAGGCTGAGCATGCTTGCCGCTGGCAAATCCTGCTGTGCGATCAGTGCGAACTGAGCCGCAGGTAGCGTGAACCGCGCATAGGACGCGCCGTTAGCGTTTGGTAAGATCCAGGCGGGGCAGTTGGCTTGTTGAAGCGTCCAACTGCCGCGCGCTTCGGTGACTAGTTCACATGAGGTTCGCGTACTGGATTTGCCATCCAAAATGCTTGGGTAAAGTACGCACAAAGGAATCTGCCAACGTTGTGGGCTGGCGTCAGGCAAACCCAGCGGCGTATAGCGAGTCTGCACAGCATTGATGCGCACGCCTTTGGCATCACAGGCAAAACTAAAAGCTAGGCTTGGAACGCCGGATTGATTCAAAAAGCTCTCAAACGAAACCGCGATATTCGGGTCTTGCGCAGCATCGCTTAGGCTGCGCAGAAAATCTGTGGCGGTCGCATTGCCGTGCGCAAAGCGTTGCATGTGCAAACGCACCCCGGCTTGAAAACGATCTTCACCCAGATAGTTTTCAAACATCGCCAGCACGCCACCGCCTTTACGATAGGTGATGGAATCAAACGCGCCGATGATTTCGTCTCGATTATCAACAGGGTTACGAATTTGCCGCGCGCTGGCAAACGCATCCACATCCATTGCGTCAAAAGCGCCCGATTGCGTACGGTTTTGGAAGTTGAATGTGGGCTGCGCGCGCCCGGCAATTTTGCTAGCCATCCAGGTGGCAAATGCCTCATTGAGCCAAATATCGTCCCACCAAACCGGCGTCACTAAATTGCCAAACCACTGGTGCGCAAGCTCATGCGTGTGCGTGCCGGTATAAGCCACCTTTTGGAACATCGGCGCATCGTCGTTCATCAGCAGCAGCGTTTCACGGTAGGTTATCGCACCGGCGTTTTCCATAGCGCCCGAGTTGAAATCCGGCACCGCAATTATGTCGAGCTTTTCATACGGGTAGGGCGATCCGAAATAGCGCTCTAAAGCCAGCAATATGGGCGCGGTGTTGCTGAGGGCATACTGCATTTTGCCGCCCTTGCCAAAGGTTGCCACGCCGCGCAGCGCGAGCGGCTGCGTGCGAATTTCGTTAGCGGGAATGTCGGCAAATTCCACAATATCCAGCTCACCTACCGCCAGTGCTAGCAAATAGGTCGGCAGCTTTTTAGTGGTCTGAAATTGAATCTGTTTGCGATCCAGAATTACCGTTTCGGCACTAATCGGCGTGTTGCCAATGGCGCGCATGTGCTTGGGAATACTGATTTGAATACTAAAAGGGGTTTTGAAACCCGGCTCGTCAAAACCAGGAAACATTTGCCGAGCAAAAATCGACTCAAACTGAGTAAACAAGTAGTTGCGTCCAGCATCGGTGACTTTATAAAGCCCGTCTAACTTCGGGCTGTAATCTGCACTGTAGTCGATCATCAAAGTAGCCGCGCCTGCGGGAATCACGCTAGCAAAACTCAGTAGCGCCACGCCCGACTCTTCTTTTTGTGCATAGTTTCCGGCTATTTCCTGCGTGCCGGTTTTTATCAATACGCGAGTAACGCGCAGGCCTTGACCGTGAATCCAAAACTGCTGTTTTGCCTCACTCAAGCTGATTTCGATCTGCACTTTGCCGGAAAACACCGCCAGGTTTGGATCAGCATCTAGCTGGATCGAATAGGATTTTGGCGTCACGCTTTGCGGCAATCGACCCAACGGTAGTGCTTCAAGTGCAGCGCCAGTAAGCGTTGACGTAACCCGAGCAGATTGTTGCTGCGCGCAGCCCGAAAACATCAAAACCAGCGAAGCGCACGCTAGGCGCGTAATGGTAGAAAATTTCAACATGACTCAACCCAAAGAGTGAACAAACCGGCGCGAGTTTAGTTTAGTTGGGGTGATTGCGCTGCTAGCGCGAAGCCCGGAACGGTAAAGCAGCCTGTCAGGCAGAAAATCCACGCGAATTGTTGAGGTGCCTCACGAAATTTAGCGATTGCGATGTCGAACGCCACGAATTGAAGCTTAATCAACACATCAGTTTAAATTGCTAGCCCAAGTCACTCAAAACCATCTCGCATAAGCAAATCGCTGAGCCCAAATTCATCTGCGCCAATATCCCAGGGAGCGCTGCGCGTTTGTTGGTCGATATCATCACTAAATCCAGCTTGGGTTTGCGCTACGCCAATCGCTGCGCTGCCGGCTAGTAGTCGGCCATCGGTTGCAAGCGTGAGTGGTGCTTCGATGCTCATGCCGTCCACGCCCAATGCGCTGCGCCATTGGTTCAAGTTGCCCGATGCTAGCGGCGCACCGGGCCTGCCATCAGCAAAAACACATGCGCCAGAATTGCGCGAGTAATAGTTGAAGTTACTGTTCGGCGAGCCGCTCAAACCCGATAGCCCGCCCAGCTCATTGGCAAAACGAATGCTCAAGCAGCGCGCGTGGCTTTGCTTGACGACATTGTTAATAAGTTTTGGATTGATATTTGCAGGGCGGCCAGCGATTGGATCAAAATCTTGCAGTGTGACGCCAAAATATAGCCCGGCATGGCCGAGTCGCGCGGTGTTGATGAGCGTGTTATTGACAACTTGGCTATCTTTGCTGGCATAAAGCCCGATGCCAGCATAATCGGTGTTTTGCACGATGTTATTGCGCACGGTGCCGCCAATCGCTTCGAAATAGCCGGGGTTGACGGTTAAATCAAAGAACTCCGGGCTGGTGTCAAAGCCGACCATAATGCCGCCTTCACCGCAGTTTTCCAGGCGATTGCGTTCGATCAATACGTTGCGCGCACCGCCTTTGAAGTAAAGGCAATTGGTCGCAATATCATGAATATAGCTATCGGATATCCGCATGCCGTCGGCATTCACGTTATCAACACCTTCAGCGTTTTTATCTTCTAGCGGCGTGCCAGGCGGATAGGCGCGGCCGGAGTTGTATATTTCACAGCGCGAAATACTCAGCTGATTGCTTTTCGGTGTCACTTTCACTACATCTCGCCCGGAGCCATGCAGTTTGCAGTCAGCTAAAATTACATTGCTGGCGCCGGTTCCGCTTGGATTTGGGCCTTGTTCCCAGTCAGTTTGTAAAAACACGGTATAAATCGTGCCGCCTTCGATTTCCAAGCGCGAAATTACGCTACCCGAGGCGTCTGGATCAATTTGCAAGCAAATACCATCAGGCACCGTATTTGGGCAGCGCAAAATTGCCCATTCACCGGGGAATGAGCGCAGCGTTAATCGTGTGCGCAGCCGATATTCGTTCGCCGCATACACCGTTCCAGTCGAACTGCCGCGCAGTGTAATTACATCACCCGCCTCGACGATTGAATTTGCCGGCTCCAGCACATGCAGCAGGCTTTGGTACGGCAAAGCCTGCGAGCCGGTGCCACTGCTATTGCTGCCGCTTGGGCTTACAAAAATCTCTCGGGCGCAAAGTTTGCCAATGCCCAGCAGAAAAACCAAACTCAATAACCAGCGCATGCAAACACTCAAAAATAGGATTTGCTGATGCTTACGACGTAATGGGTGGAAAGCTGACAGGTTAGGTTGTTTAAGTTACAGCAATTGAATTAAGTACGTGAATCAGTCGGGTCAATCGCTTTTGACTTGCTGAGTCTGGCGGTAAATGGGCGGGTAATGACGACATAAAATTTGGATCTGCGAGCCAATTGCGTGCTGTCTCAGCAAGAAAAATGCGAAGTTCGGCCTTAGACTCGGCAATTTCCGTCAGCAGAGATTCGCGAGCATCTACGAGCGTTATGATGTCTTCTAGATCGTGACTTGCTAAAAAATCGCCCTTGCCCCGCGATTTAAATGCTTCAATTTTCGTTGCAATAAAAGCGGATGCGCCTATTAAAAGAATATGGCTTTTGTCAGGTAATTCTGTGCGCACTGCGCTTTGTACTGCTTGGACATACCAGCGGTTATGGAAACCAAAAATAGTTCCATTTGAAGGCAATAAATCGACAATTAAATCGCCTTTGCGCCACCTGCAAATTGGCGCATTGGCTGAAAGATCATTGTTAAAGCCGAGCGACCTAAACTGCTTCTCCAACTCAATAAACTCGCTAAGCGTTGATATTTCAGCAACTAAGTCAACGTCAGCTGTCATTCGAATCGGCTGCGCGCGCACCTGGGTAACCAATAAACTAACAGCACAGCCACCAACGAATACCAAGCGTTCGCGTAGCGGGCCGATAGCGCTTGCGACGGCTTCAACGTGCGCCATGATGCGTTCAAAGGGCTGGATCATTTTGCCAACCTCTCTCGTAGCAGCCGCCCCGACAATTCGCGCTCACGAGCTTGCCCTATTCTTAATGCATCGAATAGCGCGAGTAACTCGTATAAAGCCTCATCTTGCATCGCGGCGAGCGGTACTTTTTCATACAGAGGCAATACGCCCATTCCGCGCGCCTTGCCATATTCGTATGGCCATACAGGCGCAGATTCTCCGCCGTAGAGCACCAGTGATTTCATTGGTTCAACGCCGTAAGCGGTCGGCATGCCAATGGTATTTTCTGTTCGAACCGCAGGATAAGCGTACAAAGCGCCAAAACAGACGAAATCTGCAAATGCGGCTCGAACCGGACCAATGCCAACTACTTCAGAAACCAGTCGCGTAGCCAGTAAGCGTTGTACTGCTGCGTGAGCCTCAAATGCGGATAGGTGCAGCTGACGCGCCAATTCCTGATAGCTCAGTGGTTTGTCTTTGAAAACCGCGAGTTTAAAAGCAACGACCAAATCCTGCGGCTTTAGCATCCATTGTCGGTGCTGATTGCGTGTAACCATTGTCTGAGTTTTGAGTGCCACGAATACTCCTCGTATGCGATATGCATATAGCATACGGTAAGAAAATAAAGGCTGTCAAAAGAAAATTCACTGTTATTTGCTATATGCAAACAGCATACGACTCATCAAGCGGTCTTTTGCTCGGTTCAGCCCGCCTCAAACATAGCGAACTCGCTCAGCCGCATCACAAGGCTCAACCGCACCGATGTTCCAACTTTGTAAGCCTTCGCCTGCTAAAAACGCTTGCACCGCGTGCTGGTCTTCAGGAGGCACGATCACCACAAAACCAATCCCGCAATTGAAGGTGCGGCGCATTTCCGTATCCGACACCTCGCCCGCAGTTTGCAGCCAGTTGAACACGCCAGGCAACGGCCAAGCTTTGGGGTCAATCGCTAAACCCAAACCATCAGGCACGACGCGAATAATGTTTTCGGTAAGCCCGCCGCCAGTGATATGCGCCATGCCAGGAATAGCGTGTTGCGCGAGAAGTTTAAGGATGGGCTTGACGTAAATAGTCGTCGGTGCCATCAACGCATCGCACAACCTAGTGCCGTCGGCCAGTTCGATTTCTAAGTCGGCATCGGCATGTTTTAGGATTTTGCGAATCAGCGAATAGCCGTTTGAATGTGGGCCAGAACTTGCCACACCAATAAGCCGATCCCCGGTTTTAATCTTTTGCCCGTCGATCAGCGCGCGCCGCTCAACCGCGCCGACGCAAAAACCCGCTAAATCATATTCGCCAGCGCCGTACATATCTGGCATTTCCGCAGTTTCTCCGCCAATCAGCGCGCAGCCTGCTAGCTCGCAGCCTTTCGCAATGCCGATAACAACTCGGGCAGCGGCGTCAACGTCCAGCTTGCCAGTGGCAAAATAATCGAGAAAAAACAAAGGCTCAGCGCCCTGCACGAGTACGTCATTGACGCACATGCCAACCAAGTCAATGCCAATGCTGTCATGCCAGCCAAGCATTTGCGCAAGCTTTAGCTTAGTGCCGACGCCATCGGTGCCGCTGACTAATACCGGCTCATCGTACTTTTTCAGCGCAAATAGTGCGCCAAAGCCGCCTAAACCTGACATTACCTCAGCCCGGCGCGTGCGCGCCACCGCAGGCTTGATGCGCTCGACTAAATCGCTGCCAGCGTCAATATCAACGCCCGAATCTTTGTAGGTTAAGCCCATTGAGTTGCTCGAAAAGTGTGAAGTGGGCTGGATGATAGATCATCACCAAGCAGGCAGTCGATTTTGCTGGCGCTTGCGGTCTTCTTCGCCACCATTCTCGCGCGACAGTAGTCTACCTCGTTATCCCCGCGCAGGCTGGGATCCAGGCTCGCCAAACTAACGGTGCGCGTCAGCGTAAAAACGCGCAGTTTTCGGTGCTTTTAAGATAACTTGCGCTACATTGACACCTGTGCTGGATCCCCGCCTGCGCGGGGATGACGAGGTAGATTGAAAGCGTGCAGGGATGATGAGATGACTGGGTTCTTGCCTGCGCGGGAATGACGATAAGGCAACTAATCACGCGGAAATACCGCTAAAACAATCCTAAAACGCCAACTTCCTAACCCGAAATGCCGCCAAAAAACCAATGCTAATCAAGCCAAACATCAAATAAAACGCGGCGGTGTAGCTGCCAGTTTGGGTTTTGATGACGCCCATCGCAAAGCTGCCTAAGCCACCGCCGACTGCGTCAAAAACCGCAATTGTGCCCATGACCCGGCCTGCCGCTTTTAATCCGAATGACTCCACTGCTAGAAGTTGCAACATGGTGTAAAGCCCGCCCCAGCCGAGCCCGAAGAACGCCACGGCGTAAAGAATGCTCTGTTTATCCGCCAGCGCAATGAGCAATGCGCCCAGCGCCATCAGCGCAAGATTCGCGATATAGACCTTCTTCGGCGGTGCGTAGTCGCTCAAAAAACCAAACAAAAATTTACCGACCAGCGCAGCCGTCAGCATCGCTTGCAGGCCTTTACCGGCTGACACGCGATCGAACCCTAAATCGACCAAATGCGCAGGCAGGTTATACAGCGTTCCGAGCATGGCGAAAAACGTCATGGAAGCGCCCAGTGCTAAGCACCAAAATGAGAGTGAGCGAATCGCGACGCTAAACTCCGCGCCGGGTAATTCAACGGAGCTTCCGGGCGCGCGCGGTTGTTGGCCATAAGCCAGCAGGCCTTTATCTTCGGGCTGATCGCGCACGAAGAGGAAAGTCAGAATGATCAAAACAATGCCGCCCCAGGCCAGCTTTTGAAAGGCATCAGTGGTGCCACTTTGCGCAATAAATTTCACCGCCAGCGGGTAAAACACAAAGCTGGCAATCGACGAGCCTGCAAGCGCGATGCCCATCGCGGTGCCGCGCTTTTGCTCAAACCAGCGGCCAATCAAACGCGATGCCGGAACCAATCCAGCGAACGCCACCGCCACGCCAAATAGCGCGTGCACCAAATACATGCCGGTCAGCGTGGTAACTTTGCTGTAAAGGAAATATGCCAGCGCAAGCACCAAACCACCGGCCATAATTAATTTGCGCACGCCAAAGCGGTCAATAATGCCGCCTACACTCGGCGCCAGCAGGCCAACCACGCCAAAAGTAATTAAATCGGCAAAAGTCATTTGCTGCATTTGCCAGCCATATTTTTCCGCAAACGCAAAACGAAACGGGGTCAATCCACTCAGCACCATGCCGTTACTGATCAGCAAAATCAGTAAGCCCATGAGCGCGATTACGCCGTGGTAGCTAAGCATCCAAGATCGATTGGGCGAAGTTGTCATGATGGGCTCGAAGATCGGCAGGGAGGCTACGGATCATGCCGGGTTGTTGGGCGATTGGCTATTGGGTGTGATTCCAGCTTGCAGAGTAAGACAACAATTTTAGCCTGGCAAACGCCAGGGTGCCGCCAACTTTCAGTGTGCAATTATTCCTGACGAATGGTGATCGCGCTTGAGCTGCACGGATCGTGCTCATCGACCAGGATCAACTTTAAAGGCAATCTTCGCAATCAAGGCGATGAAATCCCCCCAAACCATCAAAATTTCATTGACGCCAGCCCGATTCGTTCCGACACTCCAAGCTGGTCGGGCGCTGCGCCCTGAAATTTCATTTGGAGACTCTCATGCGTTTAATAGCCTCAGTAGTTAAATCGGTTTTCGGAGTTGCTTTGATGGCCTGCGCTGGTGCTGTCAGTGCGCAGCAAAAGGTGGTCCACGTTTACAACTGGTCGGATTACATTACCGATGAAGCGGTAGCGCAGTTTCAAAAGCAATCCGGCATCAAAGTGGTTTACGACGTCTATGACAGCAATGAAATCTTATCGAGCAAGCTATTAGCGGGTAAGAGCGGCTACGACGTGATTTTCCCGTCCGCTCGGCCGTTTGCGGCGAATCACATTCGTGCCAAGCTTTACGCTCCACTCAATAAAGCGCTGCTGCCGAATTTCAAATCGCTAGATCCGGTCATGATGGCCAGTTTTCGTGATTTTGATCCACAAAATGGCTACATCGTGCCGTATATGTGGACGGTGACGGGTTTGGGCGTGAACATCAAAAAAGTCCAAGCGTTACTCGGCACGACGGCCAAGCTCGACACTTGGAAGCTGCTGTTTGATCCTGCCACCACCGCCAAGCTCAAAGGTTGCGGTATTGCAGTGTTGGATGATGAAACGGAAACGCTCGGTGCGGCACTGATTTACCTGGGTAAGCCGGCAAAAAGCGGCGCCAAGGCTGACTTAGACGCGGTGGCGAAACTCTACGGGGCGATTCGCCCGAACGTGCGCTACTTTAATTCGAGCCGCTATATTGATGATTTGGCGAATGGCGATATTTGCCTAGCGCTTGGTTACTCGGGCGATATTTTACAGGCGCGCGACCGAGCAATCGAAGCCAAAAACGGCCAGGACGTGCGGTTTTTGATACCAAGCGAAGGCGCAATTCGCAATATGGACGTGATCGCTATCCCGAAAGATGCCGGGCATATTCCTGAAGCGCACGCGTTTATCAACTATTTGCTTGATCCGAAAGTGATCGCTGGCATATCAAACGCAATTCGCTACCCGAATGGCAATAAGGATTCGACGCCGCTATTGGCCGCTGATATTCGTAACGATCCAGGCATTTACCCACCGCCCGCCACGCTGGCAAAAATGGTCGATGATGTAGCGCCAACTTCAACCGATCAGCGCGCGCGCAACCGCGCCTGGACCAAAATCAAGAGCGGCAAATAGCAGTGGCAATCAGCAATGGCTTGACCGCGCGCATTCCGGTGGGTGGTCGTGACGAAGCCGCAAAAACCCCGCCCTGGCAAGATGTGCGCGCCAAGCCGTTTGTGCGCGTGCAAAACGTGACCAAAACGTTTGGCAATACCTATGCGGTCGACGATGTGTCGGTAGACATTTACCAAGGCGAGTTTTTCTCGCTCCTTGGCGGCTCCGGCTGCGGTAAAAGCACGCTGCTGCGCATGTTGGCGGGTTTGGAAACACCCACATCAGGGCGAATTTTGATTGACGGCGTGGATGTCACGAATACGCCACCGTACGAGCGCCCAGTCAATATGATGTTCCAAAGCTATGCGCTGTTTCCGCACATGAATGTGGCGCAAAACATTGGCTTTGGGCTCAAGCAAGATGGCATGCGCGGCTCGGCGATTGACGCGCGAGTGCAGGAAATGCTGGCTTTGGTGAAGCTGGAAGGCTTTGGCGCGCGCAAACCCGATCAGCTTTCGGGCGGCCAGCGCCAGCGCGTTGCACTTGCCCGTGCGCTTGCCAAGCAGCCCAAACTATTGCTGCTCGACGAGCCGCTCGGCGCGCTCGATAAACGCCTGCGCGAGCATACGCAGTTTGAGCTAATGAATATCCAAGATCAGATTGGCACTACCTTCATCACGGTCACGCACGATCAAGAAGAAGCCATGACGATGTCGACCCGAGTTGCGGTCATGAATGCCGGGCGGATTGCGCAAGTGAATACGCCCGCCAATTTGTACGAATTCCCGGCCAATCGCTTCGTCGCGGAATTCATTGGCTCGGTCAATATTATTGAAGGCCGAGTCGCAGGGCAGGTCGGTGAATTGGTAGAAATTGATGCCCCCGGGTATGCACGGCGCATTTTTATGAAGCACCCGCAGCCGCTGCCTGAGGGTACGCCGGTATCGGTTGCAGTGCGGCCGGAAAAGCTGGACGTGTTAGATGCACTGCCGGAATCCGCCACCAACTGGGTGCGCGGCCGGGTGACTGAGATGGCGTATCAGGGCGATGTGTCGGTGTATCACGTACAAATAGAAGGCACTAATGCCGTAATGCGCGTACAGGAAACGCACTGGCAAAGGCTCGCGCATCCGCATTATGACTGGGACGATGAGCTGTATCTCGTTTGGGAAACCGACGGCGGCGCAGTGTTGGCCGACTGATGGAAGCGAACCTTTGAGCAACGTCTGGCAACTCGCAAGCGACTTCGTTCGCATTCTATTTCGCCGATTCGACGATTTAGGGCGCGGCATCCATAGACAGCGCGGGCGCTATTTGGTGGTGGCGTTCCCGATGCTGTGGCTCGGGCTATTCTTTTTAGCGCCGCTTTTAATCGTGTTAAAAATCAGCTTCACCGAACCGGAAATGGCGCAGCCGCCGTATACCTCAGTACTGCAAATGCCGGGCGAAAATCCGGATGAGCCGTACAAATTAAAACTCACGCTCAGCACTGAAAACTACCAGCTGCTGATGGAGGACGAGCTTTACCGCGACGCATTTTTAAACTCGCTGAAAACCGCCGCTATCTCCACTATTTTGGCGCTGATTCTGGGCTTCCCAATGGCCTACGGAATTGCCCGTGCCCGGCCAGATCGGCGCTTAATCCTGCTGATGATGGTCGTGTTGCCGTTTTGGACATCCAGCCTGCTGCGCACTTACGCCTGGCTCGGCCTATTAAAAGACAGCGGCATTATCAACAACACGCTGATGACGCTCGGCGTTATCTCCGAGCCGCTGCGCGTGCTCAACACCGATGCCGCCGTCTACCTAGGCTTGGTCTACAGCTATCTACCTTTTATGGTGCTGCCGCTCGTTGCCACACTGGTCAAACTCGACAACACGCTACTAGAAGCTGCCGCAGATCTAGGCTGTAAACCGCTGTCGGCGTTTTTCCGCATAACCTTGCCGCTATCACTGCCCGGAATCATCGCCGGCAGCCTGCTGGTGTTTATCCCGACCATGGGCGAGTTTGTCATCCCCGATATTCTAGGCGGCCCGGATAGTTTGATGATTGGTCGCGTACTCTGGAACGAATTTTTCAGCAACACGCACTGGCCGCTGGCATCGAGTATTGCAATTGCCATGCTGATTTTGATCGTGCTGCCGCTGCTGGTGTTTGAGTATGTGCAGAACACGTATTTTACGGAGCGGAAGCGGTGAGGGTGTTGCAAGTATCTCAAAGGGCCTAATTTGGAATTGGCGAAGGTCATATTGGGAATATATGCACCTTCGCTCAGCGCACCCAGCGCAGTAAAAACAACACCGAGATCAAGCTGGCGGCGACATAAGTCAGCGCCGCTGCCCGAAGAATACGCCGCGCGTGGTGCTGGTCGCTATCAAGCAAAATATCGTGCGTTTGCAGCATGGGCAGCGCGCGGCCAAAACTTGCGTTCCACTCCATCGGCAGCGTGATCAGATTGAGCACGGTGCTCAGCAGCTGAATTGCCAGCGCAGCAATAACAATCAACGCGATCAAGCGTGGGTTGCCCAAAGCCGTCGCCAAAACCGACCCTACTAGCAAAAAACCAACGTTGAGCGGCTGTAGTTTGCCCATCAGCACCGCAAGTGAGGTTCGCAAACGCAAGCGCGGGTCGGCATCCCGATCTTGCAGCGCATGCCCCACTTCGTGCGCTGCAACCGTAATCGCAGTAAGCGAGCGCGCGTCAAAACACTCCGGTGAAAGCCGCACTGCTTTTTTGATCGGATCGTAATGATCGCCGAGATCTGTTTTTTCCACGGTGACGTGCGCCAAGTTTTCAAGATCCAACAGCATGCGCGCAAGTTCAGCGCCGCTGCCACGGTAGCGATCTGGCGGCTGGTGATATTTTTTCAGGGTTTGTTTAACCCAAAGCTGCGGCGCAAAAATAATGGCGAACAACAAACATAGAAAGATAATTGGCATGGTTTGATCATAGTGCGAATGGCGGCTGTATATGGTGACGGCATGGACCCACTTCTTTTCACCTGCTTCTTTATCTCCAAACAGCCCGAATCGTTGCCGCTCGGCCCGCTGGATAAACGCCGGCGTGAAAACATGCTGTTTGAGCTTATGAGTATCAACATAAAAACCGCAGTTGACCCCAAGCGAATGACACGCAAAGCTATGCAGGTCAGGGCTTTGCGCCCGAAAGTGGAGATCACCCAATGGGTGAGTCAAAAAGGCGGCAAGAAATTGCACTTAGGCAAGATTGCGATCCGAT
>JANOQN010000013.1:0-23466 GCA_031422315.1 Rhodanobacteraceae bacterium | reverse complement strand
GCGCTACCGATTAGCTACTTTGATCGACTTGGCGTGGTGAAACTCTCTTGACCTCAATTGCTCGAACCGCCGGATGCGGACCCGCTTGTCCGGTGGTGTGGGAGGGGTCCAACTGGGTTACAGTTGGCCCCTATCCCGATGTCTGTTGTTGTAAACGCTAGTCGAGCAGTCCCACAGGATCGGTAAAAAAGTTAGTCGAATGTGTTTGACGAAATTTTCGTGAGGTTCGCTGAGATAACCGCCAGTCCAATTTTCAATTCGCGGGCTATAATCGCGCTACATTCAACCTTTAGGTATCACCATGATCTGGATAATTCCCGTAATTTTGCTGGTTGCCGTTGTGTTCGTGATCGGCATTTACAACGGCTTGATTACCGGCAGAAATACCGTCGGCAACGCATTTTCGCAAATCGATGTGCAATTAACCCGCCGACACGATTTGATTCCTAACTTGGTTGAATCGGCAAAAGCCTATATGGCGCACGAAAAATCCACCCTAGAAGCGGTGATTCAAGCCCGCAACCAAGCCCACAGTGCGCTTGATGCCGCCAAATCAGCGCCAAACGATGCGAACGCAATCAGCGCATTAGGCGCGGCGGAAGGCCAGCTCGGCGCGGTGATGACAAGATTTATGGCGCTGGCGGAAAGCTATCCTGAGCTCAAAGCAAATGAAAACATCGCTCAGGTGATGGAAGAGCTAACTAGCTCGGAAAACCGTGTGGCATTTGCGCGCCAAGCCTATAACGATTCGGTGCTCAGCTTTAACAACCGCCGAGAAGTGTTTCCAAATAACATCATCTCCGGCATGTTTAATTTTCAGGCCGCGCGCATGTTGGAAATTGAAGGCATTCACGAAAAGCGCCAAGCCATCAAGGTGCAATTCTAAGCATCGCGCAGTCAAATGTTTCAGATGTTTCGCTCGCGCACCGGTGTAGTTTTGCTATTGATTGCCACGGTTGCAATGGTTGATAGGGTGCGCCAGCCAGAACCGTTCCTGCCCGTGCGAGCACTTAGCCATCCACCCGGACGGATTGTGGCCAAATCTGAGCCGGTGCAAAAAGCAATCAAAGCCGGATCGAGCATTAGTTTTTCAGGTGCACAATTAACGCCAATGGCGGATTTTTCCTTTGACGCCCGGCTGCTATCCACGAAGTGGTACCGCTTCGACGCCAGCGCGCGTTTTAGCCCAGTTGATTTGGGCATTGCCTGGGGCAAGATGAGCGATAGCGCCAATATCGACGCGCTCACGTGGGGCCATGGCGGCCGGTTTTTAACATATCGCTATGAAAACGCCCCGCCCATTCCACAAGCTGAAATTATGGGATTGATTGCCAACATCCATGTGCTGCCCGCCAACCCAAATGTACTTCGGCAAATCGCTAAACTGCGCCCCGGTCAGCGCATAGTCGGCAAAGGCAAACTGGTCAATTTAAATCACCCGGACGGCTTTACTTGGAACAGCTCACTAACCCGCGACGATGACGGCGGCGGCGCCTGTGAGCTGTTGTATTTGACAGATGTGCGAGCTGCGAATTAGTCATTTTCAGCTACCATCAAATAGATGCGAGCCAAGCTGGCCTTGCGTGTCTACCTAAGCAACCTCTATCGTTTCCCGGGTAAATGCTTGACCAGGGGCATTGGCAACTTCGCCAAACCATACGCCACCGTATTGACAGCTCCTCAAATCGCAGCCCATACTCCGGCGTATGGAAGCTTTGCCCGACTCGTTCATGACATATCACCGCACGCATGATGGCGTGCAGTTGGCAGTGGAAGTGTTTTCGGGTCAAGAAAACATGCCTAAGCTGCTGTTTTTGCACGGCTTTGGACAAAATCGCTTGGCTTGGCATGCGAGCGCAATTAGCTTATCTCGCGCAGGATTCACATGCTGGACTATGGATGGCCGCGGCCATGGCGATAGCGGTTGGAGTGCTGATGCCGATTACGCCTTGGAGCAATTTACCGCCGACGCGCTCGCAGTTTTGGCGCAGCTGCAAGGCGAGTCAATTGCGCCCGCGCCGATTGTGGTCGGCGCGTCCATGGGCGGCTTACTGGGTTTATTGTGCGCCGCGCAAAGCCCTGCGACCGTCCGCGCACTCGCGCTGATTGACGTAACGCCGCGCTGGGAAACTGCGGGCGTGGAGCGCATTTTCGCCTTCATGCGCGCGAATCCAAACGGCTTTGCAGATTTAACAGAAGCGAATGACGCCGTGCTGGCCTATCAGCCGCAGCGTGAACCGGGTCATCCAAACCGGCTGCGCGCGCATCTGCGTGAAGGCAGCGATGGCCGCCTACGCTGGCATTGGGATCCGCTTTTACTTCCGAAAATTACTGAAGCGGCTAAAACCTACACGCCGATTCTCGAACTTGCCGCAGCTTCGGTTAACTGCCCGGTGCTGCTGTTATCGGGCGGGCGCTCGGATGTGGTGTCCAGCGCAACGATCCAAAGCTTTATGAAGCAAGTGCCGCATGCGCAGCATCGACAGATTGCGGACGCCACGCACCGCGTTGTGGGCGATAGCAATCAGCCTTTTACGGATGCCATGCTGGATTTTTTGACGCAGTTTATTCCCCAGAACCCTTCATCGAATTCTCACCCGAACATCAACCCAAATCTAAATTTCGCACCAACCAGGAACGCATCATGAGCCTATTTTTATCCATCACAAGTCCACTGTTAGGCGCGATATTTGGCCTAGCGCTGAGCGCATTTTTCCGAAGCAAGCTAAGCATCAGTGCGCTAGTTATTGCGTCTGCGACTGCGCTTGGCGCGTTCGCAGTTAGCTTCACTTTGCCAGCGCTGATCGCGTCCGGGCTTGTGTTGTCCCTACTGATCATCGCCGGCATCGCGCCGCTGCGCCGCAGCTTGTTTAGCGCGCCGTTCTTGCGATTTTATGATCGCATTGCCCCGCAATTATCCGAAACCGAGCAAGTGGCGCTGGCCGCTGGCACGGTCGGATTTGAAGGAGAGCTGTTTAGCGGCAAGCCCAACTGGTCAAAATTACTGAGCCAGCCGGTGCCCAAGTTGACCGCAGAAGAGCAGGCATTTATGGACGGCCCGGTCGAAGAAGCCTGCCGCATGACTAACGATTGGGAAACCACGCATGAGCGCGCGGATCTAGCACCAGAAGTTTGGGATTACCTCAAGAAGCAGCGCTTTTTTGGCATGATTATTCCGAAATCTTACGGCGGACTAGGGTTTTCTGCATTCGCACATTCGGCGGTGCTGCAAAAGCTCAATTCGCATTCCGCCACGCTGGGCACCACGGTTGCGGTTCCCAATTCATTGGGCCCGGCTGAGCTGCTTTTGCATTACGGCACTGAGGCGCAAAAAAACCACTATTTGCCGCGCTTAGCCGATGGTCGTGAAATTCCTTGCTTTGGCCTGACCAACCCATACGCAGGCTCGGATGCCACTTCGATTCCGGATTTTGGCATTGTCTGTAAGAAGATGGTGGACGGTAAAGAAGTGCTCGGTTTACGGCTGACTTTTGATAAGCGCTACATTACTTTGGCACCCGTGGCCACGGTAATCGGCATTGCGTTTCGCATGTATGACCCAGACGGTTTAGTTGGCAATAAAACCGACATTGGCATTTCCTTGGTGATGGTGCCGCGCGACACGCCGGCGCTGCAAGTGGGCCGTCGGCATCTGCCGTTGAACGTTCCGTTCCAAAACGGGCCAGTGCGCGGAGTGGATGTTTTTGTGCCGATCACAGCATTGATTGGCGGAGTGGAATATGCTGGCCAAGGCTGGCGCATGCTGGTCGAATGTTTGAGCGTGGGCCGCGCAATATCGCTGCCCTCAGGCACGTCAGGCGGGGCGCGCATGGCGGCACTGGCAACCGGTGCCTATGCACGCATTCGCAAACAATTTGGACTGTCGATCGGCAGATTCGAAGGCGTCGAGGAAGCGCTTGCACGCATCGGCGGACATACGTATGCGGTAACGGCACTTTCAAGATTGACTGCGGCAGCGGTTGACTTGGGCGAAAAACCCTCCGTGCCGAGCGCGATTGCGAAATACCACGCCACCGAATTAAGCCGCCAGATTGCCCTGGATGCGATGGATGTACACGCAGGCAAAGGTGTCATTTTAGGGCCGCGCAACTACATCGGCCGTGCTTGGCAGGGCTCGCCGATTGCCATCACCGTGGAAGGCGCGAACATTTTGACGCGCTCGATGATTATCTTTGGTCAAGGTGCCACCCGCTGCCATCCGTACGTGTTAAAAGAAATGCAGGCCGCCGCATTGACTGATCCACAGCAGCGCCTACATGATTTTGACGCCGCGCTTTCCGGGCACGTCGGCTTCACCATCAGCAACACCGTGCGCGCATTTTGGTTCGGCTTGACCGGCAGCTATCTAGGCAGTGCCCCTGGCGATGCTTACACCAAGCGCTACTACCGCAAGCTGACTCGCTACAGCGCCGCACTCGCGCTACTGGCCGATATGGCGATGCTCATGCTGGGTGGCAAGTTGAAATTTAAAGAACGCTTGAGCGCGCGTTTGGGCGATGTTTTAAGTCAGCTTTACATCGCTAGTGCGGTGCTGAAACGCTATGAAGATAATGGCCGCCCAGAGGCCGAGCGCCCGATGTTAGCTTGGGCAATTTACGACTGCGTTTTCAAAATGCAAAACGCCCTGGTGGGTGCGCTGAGGAACTTCCCGAATCGTGGCGCAGCCTGGCTTTTAGGCTGGATCGTGTTCCCGCTTGGCCAGCGTGAGCGCGCGCCGGGTGATCGCACCGGGCACCGGGTGGCGCAGCTGCTGATGAGCCCCAACGCTGCACGTGATCGCTTGGCCGAGTTTTGCTTCACCACCGCCTGCGATAACAGCCCCTTTGGTCGCATGATGGCGGCGCTGCCCGAGGTCATCGAAGCCGAACCGATTGAGCGGCGTATCCAAAAAGCTGTCAAAGCCGGCGTCATAACCGACAGCGATTCCAGCAAATTATTTGAAGCCGCAATGCGGGCCAATGTCATCACCGTCAGTGAGCGCGATTTGATGGAACGCGTGCGTAAAGCGGTATTCGAAGTCATTTCTACCGATGATTTTGACTCAGCCGAATTAGAAAGCCGAACCTTTGCGAGCAAGCGCGCAGTGAAGCCTGAGTTGCGGGTAGTGGCTTAGGGTCAAATCTGTAACTAAAAGCCGTTCACCTCATGAATGCCGCCGCGCCTCGCAAAAATTTAACCTGCGAGGCGTTTGCGGTTTTAGGGCAAACGTCGTTGATTTAAACCGAGCCGACAAGCCGCTAATTTAGGTTTGCTTCAAACCCATTTGCAAATACGGGATCAACAACCCGCACAAATCGCACGGCGTCTATATTAACTTTGCCATTTGCCCCGGCTGCATCCAGCTGCACCATTCCGCCTGTGCTAGCAAAGTCAAACTCGCCGAGGTTATACCAGCCATCGCTATACACCCGTTGATCGACCAATAAATTTTGCACGCCGTTTAGATGGGTCACGCTGATGCGCGCATTGCTGGCATGGCCGCTGTGATCTTGCCCGCCCCAGTCGCCAATCCATCGCGCATACACCTGAAATCGGCCGCCTTGCGGTAGCGTGGGCGCAAAGCGCGCCTGGTTTGCACCGACACTGGCAAACCGAAAGTTGCTACCAATGTGCCCGCGCGGGAAGCCTGCGCTACTCGCCCACGAGCCGACATAGCTTGCCGCTGCATCATCGGAATCCATCAACCATTCCTGCTTGAGCGCCCAAAGTTGATCTCGGCTAAATCCCACATAGCCCGCTGAAGCGATCAAGCCGGTGCGCGTTTCAGCTCCGCGCGTCTCGATGACTGTACCGTAGCTGGTGCCAGCTTCAGGGTACGGCTTAACATTGATGGCTACCGACAGGGCGGCATTCTCGACTAGGTATTGCGCGGTGCCGCTGCCGAAGGTATTGAGTTGCAAGTTACCGATGATTTCCGTGTGGCCGCCGCCTGTGGTCTTAGCGATGACGCCAGATTGCTCAGTTTTAAATCCAAGCACCCAGACCTTTGCGCCGTCGTTCACCAATCGCGCGCTGGCAGTCGCACCGACCTGCGTCGTGTCTTCTTCGATGTTGAGCTGGCGCGCCCAAACGTTTTGCCCGCCTTTAAATTCAATCGCGTTGCCAACCGTGTCATTGATAAACACGTCGCCGGGCGCTGCAACCGTAGCGCGATAGTACAACCCGGTTAGATCGTTAAAAACTACCGTGCGACTGGAAGCATGCTCAAACCTTGGCTCATTGCCAGCAAAACCAAAGTTGGCAAAGCGTTCAATAAACAAAGGGCTAGGCCCTGTGGCGCCGACAACGATCACGCCCCGCGTGCTAAACGTTGAGGCAGTTATTTCAGCCTCAGTGCCCAAGAAACGCTGCACATTGGCGCGCAGTATTAAAGTGCCGTTGAGTATCCAGCGCCCGTTCGGCAAATACACCGTGCCCGCGCCGCTATCTACGGCGGCTTGAAGGCTAAGTGTGTCATCAATGGCATCATCCGGACGGCCGCTGAAAACGCCAGGCGTTACTTCGATAATGTGCCGATGTGGGCCATCCCATGCATTTAGTGGATCAAGCCTGGGTATTGGGCTCTTTGCGATCGGCAGGCCAAGCAGGGTGTCAGGCGTTACGCCAGGGGCATCAAACAGCCTAGTCATGCCACCACCTTCGCCTGGATTTGCGCCGGTAGACCACCATTCTTGGATCAGGCCGCGCTCAATGCCAGCTTGGCCGCGATAGGCGCGAAATGGCTGTTGATTCTGATTCAATACGGCTTTGCCGTAGCCGTTGGTTTGCACATTGCGCGCATACATAAGCCCCAGCGTTTCAATCGCTGGCACAGCGCTGGCGCCCGCCAAACCGGCAAGCCGCGCATCAATCAGCGCGACTCTGCCTTGACCGTCGCCTGGCAAGCGCCAGCTGTTGTTGTGAAAGGCAGTCACTGCATTTTCACTGTCTAGCCCGCGCACCCAAATCGTGCTCGCGGCCTCATTGACCCACCCAAAAGTGCGCTGATTTCTAAGCACAATGGAATCGAAAGTGCGGCTCGCATTTTGCCAAGCGCTATGAATACCAACGGCAAAACCCTGCACCGAGATATCGCGCACCAATATCGGGCCGATGGCATCGGTGTGCGCCAAATCCAAAGCTACATCACCCGATCCGTTCAAACCTAAAAACCGCACATTGGCAACCGTGGATTGATTATTACCGTGAAATTTCAGCCCGTCCGCAAGCGGATTTCCTGTGCCGACATCCAATGTTAAATCCCGCACGGCGGTGCGGAAAAACTGTTCGACGCCAGGCTCCCAGCGAATGATCGCGCCATCAAAGGGCATCCCATCAGGTTTTAGTAAATTGCTGCGCAGCTTAAGCGAGGTAGAGCCGACGCTTTCGCCTTCAATAATTACGTTGTTAAGATAGTTTCCTAAATACTCTAAGCCAAAGGCATCAATCTCAAAGCCTACATCGCGCGCGGCAATTTCAAGTGTGTTGCTGCCAGTTCGAAGCGCTAAATCGCCGGCCACCACTTCGTTATCGCGCCAGCCAATATTGCCGTTAAACGGGCGAATACTGGTGCGCCAGGCGCCGCCGTTGAGCCTAAAATAAAATCCATTCTGCGTTGCCGATGGCACCCGATGGGTCATCCTCAACACGCGTCCCGCGACAATGGCGTCAAAATCAAAGCGAATTTTCCCGGCTAAATCGGGATTGGAATTACCAGCACTGGCCCGCAAAAAGGTGCGCGTGCCTTCGGTCTGAACGCTCCAGCCAGAGAAGCTCAGTGCTTCGGCTTGCGTTGCAAATGCAGTCTTTCTAAGGAAGATCTCCCCGCTTAAATCATACTGCCCGGCCGGAAAAAACACGATTTGCCCGCGTGAGCTGATTAAATCAAACACCCTTTGAATGGCTAAAGTGTCGTCTATGCCATCGTTGGGCAATGCACCAAAAAATGGATCGGTTACGTCAATAGCGCCAGAATCGCTGGGAAAGCGCTCAGCGTGCGCGAGATTCAAAGCCAGCAGCGCAAATGACACCAGTATTGCTTTAGCTACACAGTTCATCTTTGATTGAAACCTCAACATTCAATGCAGATCATTCTCCACTTGTTTGACTTTGAATTGTTGGTTGACGGTCACAGATTTTTTCTGAGATCGGCATGCCAATCGTTTTTCAGGCTTTGGCAGGTAGTGATCAGCGAGTAAAAACGCGAATAGCGCCATCAAATTAATGATTGAATAGTTGAATGCGCGCATGGCAACTTGATCTTGGAAACTTGATCTTGGCATGCAAAGTACACAGTTAGCGGACATTAGCGCACCCGCCTACAGCTTTGCAGTTCTAAGCGCTTTGGCACGCTAGGGAGCGTCGGGGGCACGTTTGCCAGCAGGCCCTGCACGCTGAAAGTCTGCCTGCTCCCAGCCGCCGCCCAATGCCTGATACAGCGAGACGTAGGCCGTGAGCCTTTCCCCTTGTATCTGGGCGAGCGTCAGGTCGCTGTTGAGCAGTGCACGTTGGGCGTCCAGTTGTTCCAGATACGACGAGTAGCCGGCATCAAAGCGGTTACGCGCGTGGCGCAATACTTCGGCTAAAGCCTTTCGCTGGGCAGCCACTCGCGCATGCTGGGCTTGCAGGCGATCAATTGCCGCCAGCGCGTCTTCGACTTCCCGGAATGCAGCCACCACGGTGCGCTTGTAAACGTAGATAGCCTGATCCCGGCGCGACTCGGCAGCGCTGACCTGGGCCTGCGTGCGGCCGGCATTGAAGAGGGGCGCGAGTACACTTGCACCGACTGACCAAATCGTAATGGGATCGTTGCGAAGCATGCTCGAAAACACGCTGCCGCCAGCGGCGCTCAGGCGGATCTGGGGCAGGAACTGCGCCCTGGTGGCCGCCAGTGTCGCATCGGCCGCAGCGATATTCGCCTCAGCCTGGGCGATGTCCGGGCGGCGACGCGCCAACGCGGATGGCAGAACCATCGGAACCGCGGGCGCCGCGATGCGCACCAACGCAAGCCCACGGGGAATGTTGGCAGGCGCCCGGCCAAGCAAGACATTGATCGCGTTCTCCTGCCGGCGCACCGCCAGCTCTAGCTGAGGGACCAGCGCGGCGGTCGCCTCGAACTCCGCCTCGGCTTGCCGCAGTTCGAGCTGAGAGCTGTAGCCCGAGCGCGCGCGCGCTCGGGCAATGCGAACGGCTTCCTGGCGCGACGTTAGGGTGGCGTCGGCAATCTCCAGGCGCGCGTCGAGGGCACGCAGTGTCAGGTAGCTGGCTGCGGTCGCAGCTGCGACCGACAGTTGCGCCGCGGCATAGGCCGCATCGACGCCGAGTGCGGTCGCGCGGGCAGCCTCTATCTGGTTCTCGATCCGATTGAAGAGGTCGAGCTCATAGCCCACCTGGACCTGCGGCTGGACGCCCGTTGCCTCGATGGGCATGCCCAACGCGGATACCGCGCGCGACCGGCTTGCGCCGATCACCGCATCCACCGCCGGAAACAGCTGGGATCGAGCGAGCTGTTCCTGCGCACGCGCCTCGCGAATCCGGGCGGCAGCAAGGGCGACATCATTGTTGTTGGTCAGCGCCTGCTCGACCAGCGTGGTGAGCACCGGGTCGCCGAAGACCGTCCACCAATGGGGCTCTACGGGCACGGTGTCGGCTACTGCGGTTCGCCATTGGGCCGGCGCGTCGACCTGGCGGTCAGGCGGCGGCGTGACCGCAGCGCACCCGCACAGCAGCGCAATCGACGCCGCAAGTAGAAGGCACCTCACTGCGGGCTCGGTGCGGGTCGCGGAGCCTGCGCTGGCGCGGCATCCCGCGTGTTGACCGACGCCACGACGGAAATGCCTGGACGCAGCCGATCCGCACCTGGCTAGCCGGGCTTGACATCGATCCGTACAGCGATTCGTTGCGGCACCTTGACGAAATTTCCGGTCGCGTTCTCGGGCTTGATCACCGCGAACTCGCTACCTGCGGCCGGTGAAAGATCACGGACGATGCCTTCCAGTTCGGCATCGCCCAAGGCGTCGACGGTGAAGGTGGCGCGTTGCCCCGGCACCATCTTCGCGGTCTGCGCCTCCTTGAAGTTGGCGACGATCCACACCTGGTCCGGGACCAGTGCGAACAGCTGGGAGCCGGCCGAAACGAACTGCCCCAGCCTGACGCCAATCTCGCCCACGCGGCCGTCCTGTGGCGCACGGATCACCGTGTTGGACAGCTCGATCTCCGCAAGTCGCAGGGTGGCATGTGCGCTCTGGACGGAGGCCTCGAGTGCCCCGCGCCCCACCGTGACGGTCCGGACCTGCTCCTGGGAAATCGTGCGTTGCGCCCGAGCCTGGGCCACGGCGGCTTCGGACTGGCGCAGCGCAGCCACGGTCTGGTCGCGCTCGCGCTCGGACAGTGAGCCCTCCGCGGTCAGTTCGCTGACCCGGCGCATATCAGCCTGTGCCCGCTGCAGTTGGGCGCTGGCATTGCCGAGCGCGGCCTCCTGCGCTGCGACGGTCGCTTGACTGGAACGCTGGCTCTGCTGGGAATTGTCGAAATTGGCGATCTGAACAGCGACATTGGCGCGGGCCTGCTGCACGCGCTGGCGAGAAGCTCGGTCATCGACCTTGACCAGCGCCTGCCCCTTGCTGACCAAGTCGAAATCCTGGACCAGAACCTCAGTGACGTAGCCACTGACCTGCGGCGATATCGTGGTCGTAAGCCCTCGCACATAGGCGTTGTCGGTGGTCTGCACTGCGCGCCGGAAAGGTGGCAGGCCCCACGCATAGAGGGCGAGCGCAACGCCACTCAACAGGATGCCAAAGAACAGCAGCATGCGCCGCCGCCCGTGAGTGGGTGGTGCCCAGCCGCGTCGTGGCGATGGTGACTGCTCGGGCAGGCTTTCGCGGGGATCTTCAGTGCGTGGGTTGGTAGCTTCATCAGACTGGGTTTTCATCATTTTTTGCCTGCGACGCGTTTTTGGATGACCGCCATGGGTTCGGCAAGCGGATCGATGCCCTTGACTTTGTTGCGCAGCCAGGCGCTGCCAATCAGAACGAGGGCAATGCTGGCGAGCACACCGATGAGGAAAAAAACATCATTAAAGGCCGCTACGTTGGACTCGCGCGTGAGCTGCTGACCCAACAGACGAACGCCCAAAGCCTGTCGCTGGACCGGATCGGCTACGAGCCTCGCGTAGGCACCGCCCAGCTGCTGAACCCGCAACGCTACTTGGGGGTCGGTCAGCACGATGGAGTGCGCCAGTTCCTGGAAATGCACACGCTGCCGCAGGATCTGGTAGGTGCCAAGGAACGCCGTTCCGAGCAGCCCGCCGATGGTCTGGGAGATGCTGAAAATTGCCGAGAACGTCACCAAATGGGCCGGTCCTTTGGCGAGCGCATGGACTAGTCCGGTCAGCAGGGTCGGGCCGAGAAACAGCACCGCAGCGAACGCGATCGCGCCCTGGGTCAAGAACAGGTTGGCCGGGCGCGTGAGATTGCTTGCGTGCGCATCGGCAAATGCCGCCACCGCGATGATCGCGACCGCGATGACGATCGGCCGGTCCAGGTCACCCTGCTTGAGCAGGACCAAGCTGGCGAGCACCCCGGCCAGCGCGCAGGCGGTCAGGACGCCGTGGTAGGCGACAAGCTGGTCTGTGCCCATGCCTGCCACAGCCATCAGGCCGGTCGCACCGAATGCCTGTTCGGAGAGCAGCACGCGCATGGTCATCGCCGCGATGACGATCCGCAGGATGTCGCGCGTACCCAACCAGCGCGTGTTGAGCAGGGGGCTGGCCCGGTAGTGCTCGATCAACAGCGCGCCGCCAATGAACAGCACCGCGCCTGCCGTGGCGTAGCCAAGCCATTCGGTGCTCCACCAAACGATCCGCCCCTGCGCGAGAACCGTGCACAGCAGCGTGAGCCCCGTGGTCATCAGGGCGAAGGTCACGAAGTCCAGGCGCTCGAACACATCTTCGGTCACTCCGGGCGGAAGCCGGAGGACGGCGACGCTGCCGAGGGACATCAGTGCCAGCCCAAACTCGAACGCGTAGAGATTTTGGATCTCGCCATTGAACAGGAGCGCGGGAGACAGCCATCGAGCCAGGGGCAGCGCGACCTGTGCCAAGCCAATGTAGATCACGATGCCTGAAATCCGCAGTTTCGCCGGCAGGCCCTGCATCACGTAGAACATGCCAAGTGGCCCGAAACCCGCGGCGATCATGCCCCCCACGGTCCGCAACGCGAGCTCGGACCCGTAGGAATGCGACAACAACTGCAGCCCCGCCAGTACAACAAAGCCAAGCAAGAAGAAGCGGCTAGTCCGCTGCATGCCGAATTGCTGGCGCAACTTCACCACCAGCATTGCCATGCTCGCATTGCCGACGGCATACGCCGTGACTAACCACGCCCCTTGCACGCTGGTGAGGCCGAGCGCGCCCTGGATCTGCGGAAGGTTCGCCAGCAGCAGGCCGTTACTTAGGCCGCCGGTAATCGACAGCAAGATGCCAATCAGGACATAGGCGGCGGCTCGACGTTGCGGATGCGCCGGCGTCGCCGGCGATCCCGCCATCAGCGGCTGCTCGTGCGGCAGAAAGGGGTAGTCGGCGGCGGTTTTCATGACTTAATCAACGATCACAGTGGCATTTACAAAAACCCATGCGGCGCACCGGCATGTACGGTATTGCGGATAACTAGGGTTCAAACAGTCGTATGCGGTACCACTTTTTCGGCGGGGGGGGGTTCCAACTGTCTTTCAGTTGGAACCCTGAGATACTTGAGCTTTCGGCCTTAGCTGGAGCGCTTGGCCGCCGACTTGACGTTTTCTACTGCAGCGCTGAGATCGGACTTGATATCGCCGACCGCCGCCTGCGCGCGACCCTTGGTCTTTTGGACTTTGCCTTTCACTTCTAAAGTTGGGTTGCCCACAACTTTTCCGGCAGCTTCTTTGATAGCGCCCGTGGCTTGCTCTACACGGCCTTTAATCTGGTCTTTGTTCATGACGACTCCAATGTGGTTTAAGTTGTCCGTGAGCACAGGGCTAAGCCTTGGGAACCGGTGCTTAAACTGTGCTGGAAGCCTTTGATCTAGGTCGGTGCGCTAGATCGCATAGCCCGGAAAACTTCCCGGCAACCCATAAGGCTAGCGGGCAGCCCAATTTCGACTGTTGTGGTGCAGCCGGTGCGGGATGCGATTTTTAAGAGTGGCTACCAGCACTTTTATTCCGTTCATCCGCGAGGCAAAAGCAGTTTAGCCAATCTTGTATCACTCAATCCCCAATTCGCTCCCACTGCAAACCAGTCGACGCTTCAGCGGTTGGCTTTGGCAAATAGTGATCCACTAATAAAAATGCGAATAGCGCCATCAAATAGATGATTGAATAGTTGAACGCGCGCATGGCGAACCACTCATCCGGTGGATTCATGAGCCGGATTGAAAAATATAAATAGCCGAGGCCGAGGATCACCGCGCCGCCTAGATAAAATAGCCCACTCATGCCGATCAAGTAGGGCATGAGTGAGATCATAAACAGCAAAATCGTGTAGAGCAAAACTTGGAAGCGGGTGTATTCCACGCCGTGCGTAACCGGCAACATCGGAATATTGGCGGCGGCGTAGTCGGCTCTGCGGAAAATCGCCAGCGCCCAAAAATGTGGTGGCGTCCAGATAAAAATGATAAGAAACAATATCAGCGCAAAGGCGTGCACTTCACCGGTGACAGCGACCCAACCCAGAACCGGTGGTGCAGCACCAGCTGCGCCGCCAATCACGATGTTTTGCGGTGTGGCGCGTTTCAAATACACGGTGTAAATCACCGCGTAGCCGATCAGCGATGCAAATGTCAGCACAGCGGTCAGCGTGTTCACGCCGATCACCAAAATTAGCATGCTGAGTGCGCCGAGTGCGAAAGCGAAGCTCAAGGCTTGCCGGTGGCTTAGACCACCCTGTGGCAATGGGCGATTTTGCGTGCGCACCATTTTGGCGTCGATTTTGGCGTCCAGCACGTGATTGATCGCGGCAGCTGACGACGCCGCCAGATAGATGCCAAGCAAGCCGAGTACGGACTCTTGCAGCGGCGGCCAGCCGGGCACGGCTAAAAAAATCCCGACGATTGCAGTAAAGCTAATCAGCGCGACAACTTTGGGTTTGGTCAGCTCTAAATACGCTGCGGCAGTGCCTTTCATGCGGTGCTAAATCCTGCCGATAACGGAGTAAGAACGTGGAGCGTACCGCACTTGGTGGATCAGCCAGAGCAACGTGACTAACAAAACCGCCGCTACGCCGTTATGGGATACCGCGACCGGCAGTGCCAGTGCGGTTTTGATGTTGGCGATGCCGAGCGCAATTTGCAGCGCAAGCACGGAAATTAAAGCCACGCCCTGTACTTTTAAGCCGCGCAAAATAGCCCAAATGCCGAGCAGCAGCAAAATTGACCCAGCAATAACGCCGCCGATGCGATGCGTTAAATGGATTGCGGTGCGCGCCGCGCCATCTAAAATGCCGCCTTCGTAATCCACACCGATGCCGCGCCAGAGCACGAACGCTTCTTTAAAGTCAGTAAGAGGCAGCCAAACGCCTTGGCAGCGCGGAAAATCAGGGCAGGCCCACGAAGCATAGTTAGTGCTGACCCAGCCGCCGAGCGCAATTTGCAGCACTAGCGCAGCAAACGCTAGCAGCAAGATCCAATTGGGTAATACACGTGCAGCGCTCGGAATAGGCGCTTTAAAATCAGCGCGGATTGTTGTCCAGAACAGCAGTGCAATGAGCGCCATGCCGCCCAACAAATGCGCGGTGACAATAAAAGGCTTCAGCTTCCAAGTAACCGTCCACATGCCAAACAACGCCTGCACGCAAATCCACGCAAGCGCGACCAACAGCCAGCGCGCTTGATGCTTAGTACGCATCGCACTGGCAAGTAATAGGCATTCACCGGCAATAGCGAACGCACTCGCGACGCCATAATGCGCTTTGACATACAGCGGTATTGATAGCCCAATCAACACAACAGCGGACAGAATCGGCGGCAAGCTGACTTTGGCCGCGCGGCTCGCCGCAATCGTTAAACCAAGTACCAGCAGCCCCAACCCACCGGCAATAATGCGATGCACTTGCTCGGGCCAGGTTTTGTCGTGTTCCACTGGACGATCTGGGTGCAGCGCGTTCGCAACCGCTACGTCCCCGGCATGTGTGGGCCATGTTAGCTTGCCGTAGCAGGTCGGCCAATCCGGGCAGCCTAAACCCGCGTGTTGCAGGCGCACAAAACCGCCGAATGCAATCAGCACAAGACATATTAAGCAGGCAGTGACTAAGCCTGCACGCAGCCAACGCTGTTTGGCTTGTGCGACCTCAAAATTCATACTCATCAACCGATCAAGCCCTCAGATTGTGGCTTGCCAGCCTGACTAATTCGTAATATTCGCGCTAAATCTTTACGCAATTTGCTGCCGTCAAAGGAGCCATCGTGCCGCAGCATGGCATTGCGAAACGGATCAAGAATCACCACGCCGCCGGTTTCTGGCAACCCGAGCTGCTGTCGCAATTCAGCCAGCGCTTCAGGCTTAAAGGTTTTGACGCGCCAGGTGGCGCCCGCATCAATCGGCGCAGTTTCGATCACTTCGAGCCGAACGCGATCAATATGCCGGCCCTGCGCTTCGCGAATGGTTTCTAACAGTT
This sequence comes from Rhodanobacteraceae bacterium, assembly GCA_031422315.1. Classification (GTDB taxonomy): domain Bacteria; phylum Pseudomonadota; class Gammaproteobacteria; order Xanthomonadales; family SZUA-5; genus JANNYA01. The sequence continues at coordinate 7,823 of JANOQN010000013.1, read as the reverse complement.
TCAATGTTTCAGCTGATGTCGCTTGTTCGCCTGGAACTAGCAGCAGCGTCCAGGGTGCAGCGGCGTTGGTTTGTAGGCCGGCTTGCCGCGCTGGCCCATCAAGCACCGGCTGCACTGGGCTAATCATGGTGCCTAAGTTCTTCGTGGCCGGCGCGTTGTAGTGAAACATCGGCGTTTGCAGTAGAAGCGAGATCGCAACCGGCGCAAAAAACAGAGCAAATAGCAAAATCAGCGTCAAGCGAGAGCGCGTTTGCGAGCCGGGCATTGCTGCTCGGCTGGTATCGGATACGGCGGAATTCATGGGCGTGCTCGCTTCTGGAAATGTAGTAGTAAAAATACAATAAGCACTGTCAACGCGAGGCCAAACCAGGTTAGCGCGTAGCCACGGTGCTTTTCAGGGCCGAAAGTGCTCGGCTTAAAGTGTTGGATAAATCCGTGCGGTGAGCCTGCATCAAGCTGCAATACATATTGGATCAGCGGCTGGCGCAACGCTCGCGCAATTTTTTCCGGCTCAATCCGGGTAGTCAGCAGCGATTTTCCCGGCACTTCAGTCAGAACATCGTCGCCGAGACGAATCCCGCTACTCGGCGGGCGCGCCAAAATTCCGGTCAAGTAAACATCACCTGATGGAACGCTTGGGTTGGGAAACGCGCTGCGGTTTGGGTTGATGGCGATAAAGCCGCGCGCAATCAACAGTGCGGGCGGGCTAGCGAGCGGATTTTCACCGGGCTCGGCGTAGGGCTGAAATGCGCTGAATACCGACACGCCGATTTGCCCCGATTCGCGCTGGTTGTCCAGCAATATGCTTGGCAGCAGTAAAAACCGGCCGCGCATCGCTGTGCGGGCAAATCGCGTATTTGCCATTTGCCCCAGTGCGCGGCTCAATGGCTGATTGCTTTGCTGAGTGCCCGCATCAAAGTCTGCCAACAGCTGCGTCTTTTCTTCGGCACGTGAAAGCTGCCAAAAGCCAAGCCGCATGAAAAAACCGATCCCCAAAACGGTAAGCAATACGATTATCAGGCGCGGTCTAGTAAATTTCATCGAATAATCCTAGTGGGTTGCCGCCAGTTTGACGGCATCTCAACGCAGCGTCGCGCTACCGGGGTTATGATATGAACACAAGTCAGGTGCAAGGAATGCGAGATGGAAAAGCTGTTAATTATTGGCATGTTGATTGTCATCGTTTACAATCTATTCGCGGGCTGCTACCACATGCTGACCGACAAAGGCCAGAGCACTAAATCGGTCAAATCGCTGTCTTGGCGTATTGGTCTGTCAATATTGTTGATAGTTGGCATCGGTATTGGCATTAAAACGGGCCGAATTAAGCCGCACGGGGTCGTCGAAGGCCAAATGCAATCGCAGCAGCGCTGAAACTTTTCTAGCTCCAATACGCTTTGCGGTTGCCTATCACAGGCTTAAGTAGCGATAATGGCGGATAATTTAACTTATCGAGCTGCGAGCTTTTCCATAGCACGCTGGCGAATCAAGGAGTTTTTGCATGTCCAAGACTGATGGCGTATTTCTCAAGCACTTTTTGCAGATTATTGCGCTGCTCGCGGTTATCACCGTGGCTTTGATTGTTTACGCGCACATTATTAACGATCGCTTTTACAACGATCCAAACAAAGGCATGGGCGATGAGCGCGCAAAAGTCGAGCGTGATCGGGCTTTGGCATTGATTGCACCGGTGGGAGGCGTTTTTGCGGGTGAAACAGGGCTTGCTGCCAAAGCGGCAGCCGATGAGGCGGCGCTTGCAGAGCTCAAGAAAAACATTCCGTATGGCGGCCGTGAAGATGGCGCTGAAATTTACGGCGGACTTTGCAAAGCCTGCCATGACACTGGCGCGGGCGGATCGCCACTGTTATTGAAATCGGCATGGACTGCGCGCGTGGCGCAAGGCGAAGAAACGCTCATTAAACATGCAATCGAGGGCTACCAAGGCGGCGCGGGTGTAATGCCAGCGCGCGGCGGCAATCCAGCATTGACCGATGCGCAAGTTGCCGTGTCGGTGCGCTGGATGGTTTCGCAATTGAAATAGCGGCGTGGCGAAATTGGCAAACTAAATCGCCAAACTCGCCGAGACTAATCAGTTAATTGAATTAAATCAGTTGCTTATAAAAAATAGTTTGCTGGCACGGGCTTTGCTTAATCCAACAAACAACCGGGAACGACGATGAAAACGCTACAGCTTCGATTTGTATTTGCTTTGATCCTTACCGTTACAGGTTCACTGGCTGGCTTGTTGAATCAATCTCAAGCGGAATGTGAGTTAGCCAAATTGACTCAGCCTATTGAAGCCGCAGCACAAACTGTGATCGACAGCACCGAAGCGGTTCGGGATTTTGGCTCGTACTTGCCGGGTAGTTTTAAGTAGGACACTACTTTCTCGGGAAAGACGATTAGCACTCGATCATTCGATTGTGCTGGAAACCCACCCCCACCTCGTCATCCCCGCGAAAGCGTGGACCCAGTACAGGTGTCAAAAACTCGCACTTTTTCTAAGTCACCCATATCCGCATTTTTCAACTAGCGCAAACACACTCAAAGCTCGGTGAGCCTGGGTTCCCGCTTTCGCGGGAATGACGATGATGCGCTTTCGCGGGAATGGCGACGATAGCGTTCCAACCCTTAACCTCTCTTCCTCGCCGCCATCAGCGCCGATAAATTCGCAAACGGATTGCTCGTGGCTTCCGCCGCTTTCGTTTCACCCAGCGCCAGTTCGTTGTTGTCGATATAGCGGCTGTGTTCGTTGTCATGGCAATACACGCAAAGCAGCTCCCAATTGCTGCCATCGCTTGGGTTGTCGTCATGATTATGATTGCGATGATGCACGGTTAGCTCAATCACGTTGGCACGGGTAAATTCGCGCGTGCAGCGCCCGCAAATCCACGGATACATTCCCAACGCGCGCTCTCGATAGCCGCTTTTACGAATATCAGAATCTCGCCTCGCATTGGCGACGATTTTATCGAGCTTGGCGTTATCGATGGCTTTCATAAATGGCAACCGCGAAATAGGGGCCTTTAAGTTTAGCTTGAATTGAATGCGTCAAAACAAGCAGTTAGCCTGCGCACTCACTTTAAGCGGGGCCACCATGTCGACAGATTCTGCTATTAAAGCGCCCGCCGTCGATGTGTCGATATTGCTGACTAGCTACAACTTCAGACCGTTCTTGCGCGCTGCTGTAGCAAGTCTGCTGGCACAAAAAACCGAATTTAGCTTTGAGATTATTCTCGTCGATGACGCCTCGCCAGATCGCAGCTTGGAAGCCATCGCCGATATTCAAGATGCGCGCTTGCAGATTATTGCGCACGAACAGAACACCGGGTTTGCCGTCAGTATCAACGAAGCCTTTGCGCTGGCACGAGGTGAATTTGTCGCCAGATTAGACGGCGATGACGTTTGGCTAGAAGATTATCTACAAATCTTAGTCTCAGCGCTGAAGGCAAATCCTGCCGCAGTTTTAGCCTACGGCAATGTCAGAACGATTGATGCGGATGGCCAAGTCGGCACGCTAGAACACCGGCGCCCGGTACTGCCCGATGTGCGCGATGAGTTTGAGAACCTGTTGATCATGCACCACACCTGCGCGCCAGCAATGTTGGGGCGATTAGCCGCTTGGCGCACGCTTTTGCCATGGCAAGAGCGCTTTCGCAGCGGCCTGGGCGATTGGCATTACAATCTTGAGTTGGCCAAACTCGGCCCGTTTGTGTATTGCAATCAAGTGCTTGCGCACTATCGCGTACACACTGGCGGCATGCACCACACCTTCATTGGCGATGGCGTAGGCGAGCGCAATACCCGCTTCATTCTTGATTTGCACTTGCCAGAGCTGCAGCGGCGCAATGCATCCGCAAAGCCGCAGCAGATTTATGCTCAGCACTTAATATCGCTGGCGGGCGCGCACATGTATCAAGGTAGACGCCAAGATGCGCGCAGGCTGTACTTTGAAGCGCTTAAACGCAACTGGCGCACATTATTTCAGCGCGGCGTTTTCCTGCCTGCGTTCGGGACGATTATATTGGGAAGCAACGGCTATGCGGCGCTCAAGCGCTTGCTGGGCCGTGGTGCAGTAAACTAGTCGACTCGCATGCCAATCGATAAACGGGACGCACTCGCACAATGATCAATGTCACCAAATCACATCTACCGCCGCTGGAAGAATATGTCGAGTATTTGCGCGGCATTTGGCAGCGCGGACATCTGACCAATAACGGCCCGCTACTGGTCGAATTAGAGCGCCAGCTAGCCGAATACTTGAACGTGAAACACTGCTTTGTGCTCACCAACGGCATGCTCGGCTTGCATATTGCGCTGCGTGCGCTACAAGTCAAAGGCAGCGTGGTAACGACGCCCTTTTCTTACGTCGCAACCTCTGCTGCAGTCGCTTGGGAAGGTCATCGCTTGGTGTATGCGGATATCGACGCTAGCTTGTGTATTACTCCTAAAACTTGCGAGGCCGTTTGGCCGGCGGATGCAGGGGCGATTTTAGCCACCCATGTTTACGGAAATGCGTGTGATGTGCACGGCCTTGCGGCGCTGGCAAAAGCGAAAGATGTGCCGCTCATTTTTGATGCCGCACACGCGTTTGGGGCGAAGCTCAATGGCAAAGCGCTGGTGAATTACGGCGATGTTGCGATGCTGAGCTTTCATGCGACCAAGCTATTCCACACCGTTGAGGGTGGCGCGCTGATTTGTCAGGACGATGCGATTGCCGAGCGCATCAGCTATTTACGCAATTTCGGGCATGCCTCGCCGGAGAGCTTTCACGGCTATGGCACCAACGCCAAAATGAGCGAATTCCATGCCGCAATGGGGCTTTGCAATCTGAAAGTGGTCGATCAGCTGATCCGCCAACGCGAGGCAAGCTCGAAGCTTTACGATCAAGAATTGCAGGGCAGCGGCTTAAGCTATCCCGTTTGGGCGGATCAGTTGACTAGAAACTACGCCTACTACCCGACGTTGTTTCAATCAGAAGCCAGCTTGCTGCGCGTACTGCAAGTGCTAAATACCGAAAATATTTACCCGCGCCGTTACTTCTATCCGAGCTTGACCACGCTGAATTATGCCGAGCCACAATCCGCGCCAGTGTGCGAGGATATCTGCAAGCGGGTGCTCTGCCTGCCGCTGTCGGCCGAGCTTGAACCCATGCAAATCAAGCGAATCTGCGCGTTGATTCGCCGCAGTTTGAAGAACTAAAACCCACTTCTTTAACGTTGATAACCCACGATGACGCTCATGCTTAAACCCACTTCCGCTTACGGCGAATTTCACTATCAAGAACCTATCGAGGCGGCGATCGCCGAATTCTCGAAAGCGCTTCGCACGCACCGAATTTTGACGCACCTCGCGCCGCCCGCCCAGGTCGACTTGCAGCCTTACTATCGTCAGCTATCTGAGGGTGCCGGCAATTTCGTCAAGCGCGATGAAAACTACCTCAACGGTGATCAAAGCGAAGCGCAAGAGGATTGGATGGATATTCGATTTGATGCCGCGCGCCAGAAAGAATCGTTTCGCTATTCCGCCACCCGCCAGCCAATTCATACTGACGGCGCGTATTTATCTTACGAGTTTGATATCAGTTTTTTCTTTTGCCTAGTTCAAGCGCAAGTCGGCGGCGCGACGACCTTTATTGACGGCGTACAGTTAGTTGACTTATTAACGCGCTTTGAGCCCGCACTGCTCAAACAGCTAGAAACGCATGAAGTAGTTTTCGATAAAGGCGTGCAACAAATCAAAACACGCCGGGTGATCAGTTATGACGACGTCGGCCCACTGCTGAACTGGAATTCTTTTCGGATTAGCGAAAAAAATTCCAGCGAAGTTAAAGCGATGTGCCAGCAATTTGCTGAGTTTTGCGAAAAGAAGGTTTTTGAAACTGGCCTACTAACCGGCATTCAACTCAAACCTGGTGAAGCCGTGTTTTTCCATGATAAGCGCGTGTTGCACGGGCGCAATGCGTTTATCGGAGATCGCTGCTTAATTAAGGGCGGCATTTCACTTTGATGGTGTCGCTAGCACGCTTTGCTCTAGGAGCATGGCAGCTCGGCGGCGCAAGTCAATTGAACGGCCGCAATAACGGCTGGGGCGAGTTCGATGCGCAATCCGCACAAGTACTATTGCTCGCTTGCCATGCCGCAGGTATTGACTATATTGATACCGCCGCAGCCTACGGCAACGGCGAATCGGAAGCGCGAATTGGGCGCTTTTGGCCTGATACTTCAGTTGGCATTTGCAGCAAAATTTTAGCCGAGCCGGGTGCGCCACCTGAATCCGTGTTTTCTCCTGCCTATGTTCGAGCTAGCCTGGGTGCTAGTTTGCAAAGGCTCAATCGCGGCTCGATTGATACGCTGCTGCTGCACAATCCAGATGCTAACTTTTTGCCGAATCCAGCGCTGTTTAAACAGCTGCAGGCGGAGGGTTTGATAGCGCATTTTGGCATTAGCGCGCGGGATCGACACAGCGCACAGCGCGCAATCGAAGTCGGTTTTGGCGACACGCTCGAACTGCAATTCAACGCGCTAGATCGACGCGCGGAGCCGATAATTAAACAAGCAGCGGCGGCAGGAATTCGCGTGTTTTTGCGAGGGGTACTGGCCAGTGGCTATCTGGCTGAAACAGCGCCGCAATTGGACGCGTCAGACTATCGCAGTCTAGCGCCCAACGCGCAGCAAAGCTGGATGCAATCGGCTAGCAAGCAGTTAGATTTTTTAGACGAACTGCCAGGTGGCCGTGCGGTGTCAGCCATTCGCTTCGCCATGCGCCAGCCGGCAACACGTATTCTGATTGGCATGCGTAGCAAGACGCGCTTTACAGACTTACAACTAGCCGCCAGTTTGGGTCCGCTTTCCGATACGCTTACAGCACAAATTGAAGCCGCAGTGCCGGTGCCGTTTTCCGGTTGGCTGTAACTTAAAAAGGAAACGCGTGTGAGTCGAGAAGATATTGTTGCGGTGGCTGTAAGACTTTTTGCGATCTTTATGTTCTTCACTATTGTTCGCGCAATTCCAGTAGCAATTGAGTCCTATTCGCCTGAGACTGGATTGCAGTGGATGATTCCCCATTTGTCCGTTTTGTTTTTCTGGCTAATTGTGTCGGCATTTTTGTGGTTTATGCCTTTGGTAGTCGCTAGACGCTTGCTGCCGGTCATGAAAGAGCCCCGATCCGAGCAAAACATAGACGCGTCGATTGCGCTTTCACTAGGATTGACGCTTTTAGGCGTTTGGTTTCTCGCAAATGCACTGATCGACGGTATCTATTGGATGGCAGTGCTCGCTAGAGTTAAGCAAACCTACGACACCAGCTTTGAGTGGAATCATGTGCAGATCGCCAGCGTATTTACCACTGCCGCAGAAATAGTCCTCGCGTTTTGGCTGTTGATGGGAACTGCGGGCATTAAACGTGCGCTTTATCGGTTTCGGCTGGGCGGTTTTACGCCGCCAAAATGAGCTGTACTCGTGGCGACTCAAGGTGAAGCATTAGCTCTATTCGCTCACGCACCTCAAACAGCTCCCTCGCCCCGCCGCCGAATTTGATAGGAAATCAAAGGTCGGGACGGGGGAGGGCAGGGGTGAGGGGAAATACGGAAACTAATTAGAGTTAGTCATTGGTTTAGTAACAGGCAAAAATTCTAACACCGCAAAACGCGCTGCATGGGCCAAACTTTTTCCTCACCCTAGCCCTACCCATGAACCACTACCTAAGTGATTGATTTTCATGAGGCAGGCATAGCAGCTGGAGACAACGGGACGATTGCAAAGCCTTGCGATTTTGCAATTTTCGCAAGCCGCTGTCGCTCACTTTCTTGAATTTTGACATTG
>JANOQN010000012.1:0-5116 GCA_031422315.1 Rhodanobacteraceae bacterium | reverse complement strand
GGGTGATCGTTTGATCGTCAGCCCCGCAACGAGCAGCGCAGCACTCAATAGCGCAGCCGCAGCAAGCGATCCAATCGGCAGCAGTTCCGCTAGCTACCTTATCATCAGCCACCCGAGCTTCATCGGCGGCTTGAGCCAATTCGTTAGCGCGAAACAGGCGCAAGGCTTCACCGTAAAAGTGGTGGATGTTGAAGCGCTGTATCGCTACTACAACGCGGGAGTGGTTGATCCGGCTGCAATTAGCCTGGCGATTCGTAACGCACAGCGCACCGGCACGACACACGTGTTGCTGGTCGGTGGTGATACCTATGACTATCACAATGTGCTGGGTATTAACTCGGTCAGCTTCGTGCCAACGAACTACCGGCGCACCGATGCGATCATCAACTTCGCCCCGGCCGATAGCGTTTACGCCGACACGGATGGTAATGGCGCGCCGAATGTAGCGTTGGGCCGCTGGCCGGTCAGAACACAGGCCGAGCTGCAAGCGGTGATTGCAAAAACGCTGAGCTATCAAAACCGCAAGGTGGCCGTCATGGTGAACGATCGTGCATTAAACGGCGAGCGTTATAGCCAAGCCGACGCCCCGTTCGCCGCATTGTTGCCACAGGACTGGAGCAAACAGCTCGTTGACCTAGATGGCTTTACCGACACCGCAATCGCAAGGGCTGAGATCGTTAGCAAACTCACTCAAGGCGCAAGCCTGCTTAGCTACTACGGCCACAGCGCACCATCAAGCTGGAGCCGTGAAGGCTTGATCACCGCAACTCAGCTCAGCAATGGCCTGATGAGCGGCGTCAATCAAAGCTTCGTGACCGTGCAGCTTGGCTGCTGGGGCACGTACTTTGTCGAGCCGACCAGCACCACGGTTGCGCATCAATTGCTGCTGATGCCCAAAGGCGCGGCTGCGGTTCTGGGCGCCAGCACATTGACGTTGACCAATAGTGATAAAGCCTTTGCAGAACGGTTGCTGCCCAGCATTGGTACTGGAACGCTGGGTGAGAACTTAAAAACTGCGCTGCAATCTCTGAGTGCAGATCCGTCGGCTGGCGATGTCAGCGTCGGAGGTGCTTTGCTTGGAGATCCTGCGTTGAGATAGTCAATTCGCTGAAGCTGTAACAAAAGAACCCGCGCTGGGAGACTTGCGCGGGTTTTTGTTTTCGAGTTTGGCGTTTTCGTTTCGACCGGTGACCGGTAGCGCGCTATTTTTGGTTTAGCGAATAATTTGACTCAAAGTTCATCTTCTTTGACGCAGCTAGAGTTACGGGGTAAAGTAGTGAGAAACCCATTTCCTACTTGCATTCAGGAGCACTGCATATGTCACAAGTTCGCCTGCGCCCTAAAGGACAAATTACCATTCCCGCAGACGTTATAAGAGCTGCGAAGCTTAATTCCGACGCGACTATGAGCATTGCTTTCACTAACGGCGTAATCACCCTTACGCCGATTAAAGTGCCCAGAGATAAAGACGATTTGATGAGCTACGCCGGTACTTTGGCTGGGGTCTGGGGTTCCAGTCCGATAGAGATCAAAGCTAGCATCGCTGAAGACCGGGCATCGTGGGAGCGGTAGATACGCTACTCGCTCGAATGCGGGGGCAACGCGTCTATTTTGATGCCAATTTTTTGATTTACTTTTTAGAGCGCAGTGAGCCTGAGTTTAGTTTGGTTGCGCCGTTTTTTTTCGCGTGTGATTCCGGTTTGATTCAAGGCCTCACGGGTGATGCGGCCATTGCCGAGGTGATGGTCAGACCATACCGTAACGCGGATGCCGTCACGATTGCACGAACTAGGAGTTTCTTTGCCAGAAAGAACTTTTTGATTTCGCTAAAGCACGACTCAGAATGTTTTGATTTAGCTGCACAGTTGAGAGCAAACACGGGAATGAAATTGATCGACGCGATACATCTTGCAACCGCAATGACTGCGGATTGCCAGTTTCTCCTAACAAACGATCGCGCTTTCAAATCACAAGGCGATATTGAGATAGTGAGCTTGGCTACAATGAGTGCTAAATCCGCTTGAATCATGACCTCCAACGCGCAGCGGTTGGTGTAGCTCGAAAAAACGCGATTACCCGCTTTGGCGTAAAACTCTATCAAACGCGCTGCAATAACGCTGAGCTTCGTGTTTTAACTTAGAATCAGAACACTCGCTTGAAGTAGCCGCGCAATCTCGGTTACACAGAGCGGCTTTTCTACGCCTGATTCAGGCCAAAATCTGGCCCAATCCCGGCCCGAATCCCTACCGTGAGTCCACATGAGTTTTTCTATATGAGTTTTTTCAGCCGCCTTTTTACACGCAAACCAAAGCCTAGTTCCAGCAGCCCAGATAGTAATGACCGCTTGAAGGCGCTTGATCGTGGCAGCGTTACGGGCGCTGCACTGAGTGATTTGGCCAGTAGCGATGCCAATGTTGAGGTGCGCAAAAGCGCGCTGAGCCAGTTGAGCGATCCAACCCAGCTGCTGCAATTGCTGCCACATGAGGCCGACGCCGGTTTGAAAGCGCTGATTCGCGGTAAGTTAAAAGCGCTGCTGATTTCCCCCGAACACGCGAAAGTGCAGCAAACCGCATTGGCGAATTTAGATTCTGAACTGCTCGAACATATTGCTAGCGCAGCCAAAACGCCTGAACAGCGCAAAGCCGCGCTCGCACGCATTAGCCGAGTCGGGTTTCTGGGCGATCGCGCACTGGCTGATCCTGATTCGGCAATCCGCTTGAGCTTGATTGATCGTATCGACAGCGATTCAACGCTAGAACGCATTGCCAAACAAAGCCGCACCAAGGATAAGGCGCTGCATCGGCTCGCGAAAGCCAAGCTGGATGCCAGCAAATTGGCGGCGGGCGATTCCGAAACGATCGCACAACACGCCGAGGCGCTGTGCCACTCGCTCGAGGTGCTGACCCGCACGCTGCCCGAATCTTCGAAAACGCAGCTTGCCCAGCTCGATGCCGATATGAATAAGCTCAATCAGGGCGGCGCGGTGCCGGCTGTTTGGGCGGAGCGCTTTGCCAGAGCGAAAGCTACGCTGACTGACATGTTGGCGCCCAAACCCGTGGTCATTGCTCCGCCAGTTGTTGAAGAGCCGGTGGCAGAAGTTCCAGTGGCGGATGTTGCCTCAGCCGAACAGTTCGAAGCAGGGCAGGGCACGGAACCAGCGCCAATGATGGTACCGGTCAAGGAAATTGCAGCGCCGATAGTGCGTGAGCGTGCCAAACCAGCTGAGCTGAGTGCTGCGCAAAAATCAGCTGTGGAAACGCTAGTGCAGCAAATTAGAACGCTGAAAACTCATGTGGATAGCGGTGATTTAAAAGCTGCGCGCGCGCTTGAAGTAGAGATTGATGCGTTAATGAAAGATTCTGCCGTCAAACACGCTATAGGTCCTGCGCAGAAAGATTTAGGCGATTCCAAAGCCGCGCTCGCCAAGCTGCTGGCGTGGCAACGCTGGAGCACCGGCAATTCGCGCCGCACAATGTGTGAGGAAATTGAGGCGCTGCCTGCGTTAGCGCTGCACCCGGATGCGCTGGCCAGCAAAATCAAAGAGGCGCAGCAGCGCTGGAGTGCACTCGATCAAATCGAAGGCTTGAGCAGCGATGAGGCAAAAGCGCTCGGCATTGGTAAACGCTTCCGTGCGCTGTGCTATCAGGCCTTGGCACCCGCGAAGGGCTTTTTTGAAAAGCGATCGGAGGTACGCGAGCAAAAACATGAAGTGCTGTCAGCCCTATTAGAGCGCGCTGAAAACACGCTGAAAACTCCGGCGATTAGCACCGGTGATTTGATGAACTTGCGCACTGAGCTAAGCGATCGGCTGCGTAATTTAGACGAGCTTGAGCCTGCAGCGCGTAAATCCAGCAGCCAGCGCATTCGGGATTTGAACGAGGCCATTAACGCTAAAATCGACGCGCATTTTGCTGAAGCGGAAGCCGAAAAGCGCAAGCTAATTGCGCACTTGCGGCGTGATTTAATTGGTGCAAAATCCATCGCTGCCTTGGGCGCTGCCAAAAACGCGCAGCAGGCTTGGAAAACGCTGCCGCGCGGTAAACGCGCGGTCGAAGATGAGCTGTGGAAAGAGCTGCGCAGCTTGGTTGACCCGCTTTTTGAAGCGCAAAAAACCGCCGATGAAGCCCGCAAAACCAGCGAAGATGCGATCAAGGCCGCGCGCCAAGCGGTAATCGATGAAACCAAATCGCTTGCGCAAAGCGCGCTGGCTCAAGGTGGAAGTGACGTTCAATTACAGGCTTTGGAAGAGCGTTGGAAAGCGCTGACAGAGCCGGTCGAGGCGACCAATAAAACAGAGCTCGGTCGAGGCGGTCGTGCAGATTCTGGGCGCGATTTTGGCGGACGAGATAGTGGACGCGACTCGGGCCGGGACCGTGACTTTGGCGGCCGCGATGCACGCGGTAAACCAGCACGTGAAAGCCGCAGCGATGAAGCGCTCAAATTCCAGCAGCGTGATTTTGACGCAGCCATTGCTGGCGTGCAGCAGAACGCGAAGCAGCGGGAAAATGCCGGTGGTGAAGCCAAGCTCGTAATCGAGCGCGAACTCTCGGCGCTGTGCTTGACTGCCGAAAATGCGTGGCTCAGCGGCGCAGAATTTTCTACCCCTTGGCCGGAAAATACGCGTCATAAAGTACTGCAAGCCAGGTTTGATCGTGCCGTGAACGCGATTGCCGCGCAAAATCCGCCCGACTTTGAGCTACTGGCCCAAAACGAACGCGACGCCGACGCGTTGGCGTTAGCGCTGGAATATCTGCAAAGCCGCGAATCACCAGAAGCCAATAAAGCCGAGCGCATGCAGTATCAAATCATGCGCTTGAATCAAAAGCTAAGCCAAAGCCAGCTGGAATCACCCGAGCAAGAAATTGCCAGATTACATCAGCAATGGCGCGCGCTAGGCCCGCTGCGCCCTGAGATTCGGGCGAGTTTGATGGGTAGGATTGGGGCTTGAGGTGTGTTTCACACCCTCTCCCCCAACCCCTACCCATGAACCACTACCTAAGTGATTGATTTTCATGAGGCAGGCATAGCAGCTGGAGACAACGGGACGATTGCAAAGCCTTGCGATTTTGCAATTTTCGCAAGCCGCTGTCGCTCACTTTCTTGAATTTTGACATTG
>JANOQN010000011.1:0-214812 GCA_031422315.1 Rhodanobacteraceae bacterium | reverse complement strand
GTTGAGTGATTTGACGCCAATCAACGGCATGAGCGGCGCGCCGGCTTTGGTTTGATCGCGCAGAATTTCGAGATTTCTGGCTTTTATACTGGTGTAGCGAGAAGTGCTGATGCCGGTGGCAATCTTGGCGCGAACGGGATTTAAGTCGACATAAGTCATGGCAGCCAAAATCGACTTCTCTGAAAGCATGTAGAGCACCTTTTTACAACCGTACGATGAGCCGAATTGTTTGTCATAGGAACTGGCAAATATTTTGTGGGTATTCCCAAAGTTTGTCATAGCGGCAATTGTTTTTTTCAAATTGTGGTCGTAGCGCGGTTGGCTTTGTGGCCCAAATCGGCGCGGTTACCTGTGCTGGTTTTTCCCCTAAAACAACAACATCGACAACGGCCCTAGGGCCGTTGTCGATGTTGTTGTTTTAGGTTCTTGGTGGTTGGAATGTTTAGAAGAGGGGGCTCGTCTGAGTCGTCAAAGTGGGCGACGTCTTCGGCGTAGTCGGCGCACAGTTTCTGATGCTGGCGTTGAATTTCTTCAGTGTAGTGACTGGTTAAGAGGCTTCGGATTTGGTCCAGAAAATCGATAAGGGTGTGCGCTTCCTTGGCCGCAACTGGATTTAATCGCGGGCCAATTCCCGGAGTGTTTGTTGGGAATGGTTTGCGGTTTGAATACGGTCAAACCACACACCTCACCTGAACACGCATTTCAGCGTGTCTGACATCGATTTGCCGGGCAATAGCGCGCAACCAGTGAGTTCGCTCAACCGTTGTTCGCTAACCCCGCGCGACTCGGCAAATGCGGGTTCCGGTGCGCAACATGCAGGCACCGAATGGCGCTTGGATTTCAACTCGGCGCCGCTGAAATGGAATCTCCGCGCGCTTGCTTGGGGCAATGTCGAGGTGATCCGCATTCATGGGTAAGCGCAGCGGTGTCAACATCGGTGCAGCTTCAATCACCTGCGCTGAATCACCCATCGCGACGGACTCGCTTGCGTTTGTAGGCACAAGCGATTGCCGCAACTGCGCTTGCGGAAGATTTACCGCGCGCTTTGGGACCGCAACAGACGCTGAAATTGCAGGAAGCGTCATTGCCATCACCGGCCATTGCACGGGCAGGATGGCCGCGCGCTGCATGGGTACCGATGCGCTTAACGCAATTTTTTGCGCAATCGGGGTGCTGTTTTGCGGTGCGAGCAGTGTTAGACCAACGCCTACGCCAAGCAGCGCCATGCACGTTGACAGCATGACCGCGCCGACGCTGCGCTTGGTTTCAAGTTTCACGCGAGTTCGCTGTGAGTTAGTCAATATGCGCTTAACGCGATCGCTAAATTGCCCGCTGTTAAAGGCAATTGCCAAATTCAGTGGCGCCTGCCGGTATTCTTCCAAATTGAGCAACGCTCTCGCATAGGCCAGCGGCTGTGCGCTGGCTTTTAGCACGTCTTGATCGCACAGCAGCTCGCGATCGTTACGCACATGCCCGCTGATCCAGTGCACTGTCGGGTGAAAAAATAGAGCGGTTTCGATAGCCAATTGCAGTGCATTGAACCAAGCATCCCAGCGTTTCACGTGTACAAGCTCATGCAAAATAACCAGTTCGAGCTGGGTTCTATCAATTTTCAGCGCCAAAGCGGCGGGCAAAAGCAATACTGGCCTAGCGAATCCAAACACACACGGCACTAAAATCTCGTCGCTTATTTTAATAACGACGCGCTCGGAAACGCCGAGTATTTTGCGCCAATGCTGCACGATCGGATCAAGCTCATTGGAAAAACGTGCACGTTGGCCGAGGCGATTTAAATGTCGAAATCCTGTGGCTAATCGCAGCGCTAACACCAGCACGCCAACCGACCAAATTAGCGCTATTGGCAGCGTGAGCATTTGCATGAGATCAAAAAAACCACTCGCTGCGGCTGCGTTCTGCGGATTTGCAAATGCGGGCGCGGCGGCTGTTGCAGCTGCCGACCATTCCCGCATGAACAGCAAAATGGCGGCCGTTAACAGCGCTAAAAGCGCCGCCAAGCCGGCCCAATAACGCAGCACGATTCGCTCAGGCGTGGCAAAGCGCAACAAGCCGTATAGCAAGCCAACTAGTAAACCGATCCAAGCAATATGCAGCATGGCCCAACCGATGCTTTGCAGCAGCTGGGCGGTTAAGCCAATTGCCTGCTCGCCCACCCCGATCACAGTTTTTGCTCCAGCTGATCAAGTAGCGCGCGAATTTCATCAAGCTCACCGCGCGTTGCTGGCTGGCCGGCGCCGAGCGCTTGCAACACCAGTTTTTGTGAGGAGCCACCAAAAAGCCGCGTGGTCAAATCCGCCAGTAAGCTGCGATCAATTTGCGATTTAGGCATTGACGCCGCATAAATATGCGCCCGTAACGATTCATCGCGGATCACCAAACCTTTGCCGTGCATCAGCTGCATCAGCTTTAAGGTGGTGGTGTAGCCCGTGTTTTGCACATCTGATTGCAGTAGTTCGTGTACTTCCCGAACCGTCACTGGGCCTAAGCGCCAAAGCACCTGCAAAATCGCCAATTCGGATTCCGTCGGCTTACCCCAAGGTTTTCGGCTCATTACGTGTCTCTTCGTATAATTACGGTCAATAGCTAGCTGGTACTATTCGGCTTGCGAAAATAATAGCGTAATTTGAGCGTTCAGCGCATCAATTAGAAAATTTTTTCTTAAAAATTGACTACCTTGGGTTTCGTAAGTGGTGCGTTGATCGCCAGCATATTTGATTTTCTAGTCAAATTTTCTTGCGCGTAACCGCTCATCCAAACGCCGAATATGCACCGCATTTTTGCGCCATTCGCGAGTTGGCATTATCGGCATCGCGCCGCTGTAATCGCCGGGTTCTAGAATGTCATTGGCAACTAGCGTCATGGCGTTAATGCGCACGCCATCGGTGATATTCAAATGTCCGGCAATGCCGACGCCACCGGCAATCAAACAGCGCTTGCCAATGTGGCTGCTGCCAGCAATTGCGGTGCAGCCGGCAATCGCGGTGTAGTCGCCAATCATTACGTTATGGCCGACTTGAATTTGGTTATCGAGCTTGACACCGATACCCAAAATTGTGTCCTCCAACGCGCCGCAGTCAATCGTCGTATTGGCGCCGATTTCGCAGTCATCGCCGATCTGGACGCCGCCTAGCTGTGGGATTTTGAGCCAGCCGGTGCTAATCGGCGCTAGCCCAAAGCCATCCGCGCCCAATACCGCGCCAGAATGCAAAATGACCCGATCACCCAGGCGCACGCGTTTGACCAAAGTCACACGCGAGTGCAGCTCGCAATCCGCGCCGATAACGCAATCAGGCCCGATAATGCAGCCCGCGTGCAGCACCGCTCGCGCGCCGATTTTGGCGCTCGATGCAACTACGCACAGTGCGCCGATTGCAGCGGTGGGATCAATCTGCGCGCCAGCTTCAATTTGCGCGCTAGTAGCGATTCCAAGCGGCTGAACATTGCGCTCAAACAGCGCCGCTACGCGTGCGAAATCGGCATACGGGTTGCTACTAATCAGCGCCGCGACTTGACAATCAACGGCTTGCGCGGCGTTAACAATAACCGCTAGCGCATTTGTGCTGGCCAATTGCGCGGCGTATTTTGGATTAGCCAGAAAAGCGATTTGCTCCGCGTTAGCGGATTTAAGCGTATTGACACCATGCGCTAAGCTTGCACTGGACAGTGTGGAATCCGCAGGCAGCTGTAGCTGCAAATCGAAGCGTTCGGCAAGCGCTTTCAAGCTTATTTGCACTGATGCAATATCGCCCCGCACTTAAGTTCTCGCCAACTCATCTATGCTCGCAGCGCCTTCATGCCCAGCCGCGCCCTCGCCTGCTGACTCCGCACTTTGCGTCATGATGCGAAACACGCGCGCCAAATAATCCTCCTGCGTTTGTGAGCGCTCAGCCGAAATCGCGCTGTTCGGCAAATAGTGATCAAATTCAGAACGTGCGAGCACACCTTTGGCTTCCAAAAGCCGCTCAAGTGTGTCGATGCGCTCACGCGTTACCGCTAGTTCTTGTGCCAATGCCATGGCCACATTGAGCACCCGTTCGGCTTCGGCGCTATCATAAAACCAGGGCCGCTTGCCTTTGCTTTTTTTAGCGGCTAGCGCGCGTTTTTCCTCAAGGCTTAACTTGCTCATGCGGCTGTTGAACTCGCTGCGGACTCCGCCAGTGGTTGCGTGCCAAAGGCATACCACGCGGCCTTGCGGCCATAGTCTTCCACTTTGCCCGGCGCCTTTGGAAACAGCGCTTCATCAACGATCGCTTCCAAGCCGGTTTCAAAACACTGCGCAGGAGCAAACCCCGCTTTTTGCGCCAACGCCGGCAAATCAAGCTCATGCATCGTGGTCCAAAACGGCTCGTTATTATTGTGCGCGTCCCAATCCCGAATAAATTGCTCGTACACATCCATACCGGCATATTGCGGCTGCTCTAAATGGATACTGATACCCGAACCACTCAGTAAGCGCTTGCTTTCATTAAATATTTTTTGAATCGCGACGAAACTCGTCTCATGCAAAAACATACAGCTCATAATGAAATCAAAGTGCTGATCTGGAAAATCGAGCGCTTCAGCGTTGGCTTGTAAAAAAGTAATGCCATCGACTTGCATGGACTCCGTTTGCAACGACCTTGCGCGCGCATGACCATAGCGCAGCATAGGTGCGGCAACGTCGACGGCGATAATTTGCGCATCGGGAAACGCCTCGGCCAGCGGCAATAGGTTGTGACCCAAACCCGTGCCCAAGTCCAAAATCCGCTTGGGCTTAAAGCTTGGGTGCGTTCGCGCCAGCCACTGCACCACAGCCTTGCCGCCGCCATCGGCATAGCGACCTAAACCGCCGCCAGTGGTGGCAAAAATACCGACATCATAATTCGCAGCCGCCGCAATATCATCGGCCACCAGCTCACTCGAATAACCACCCGGCGCACAGTGCTGCTCCACTGCACTGATATAGCGCGGAACCACAAAATTATCTGATAGCCGCAAAGTGCTCTGCCCTTCGTTAAGCACGCGCGCCTGTTCAATCAGTGGATCGAGCTGGCGCAAAACCACCGAACGCCCGCTTTGCTGGCGCAGCTCCATGGTGCCGCGCCGCAGTGCGCTCCAATTTTGATAGGCCGGCTCATGCTGCATGATCGCTTTGACGTCTTTACGGTGCGCAGGCGCGGTGCCTTGCGCTTTGACAAACGCGGGTTTTGCGCGATCGTCGTACGCAGTTTTGACACATGGAAGCAATTGCGTGCTCAAAAAGCGATTCATGTTCGCCAAAAAATTAAATCGCGCTGCCTCATCGTGCTGCACGCTCGGCATCATTCCGTGCCTGCCCACCACATGGTAGCCGGGCGGCCCAGCGCCAAGTACAGGCGGGGTTTTTACGGTGGCCCAGTTTTGCATGGCTCTGCCCTCACGGATTGGATAGAGAGTGAGTTTAGCGCAGCTTGATTGCGAGAGTCGGGCAACTTCCGAATCATCAGCACTATTTTGCGCATGGCGCGCGCTTGCTCAGCAATTCGGTAAAGCGATCTATAAAACTTAGCCCATTTAGCAGTTGAGCAATGCTTAAAGTTTCGCTAAGGTTAGGTGAAGCTTGTTTACAAATGCCACGCAGGCAAGTTTGCAACAGTTTTTTGCCGTTTTTTGACCGCTTACTTGAGAGAATTATTATGAAAATCAGAACTTTATGGCGTTCAATGCTGATTGCTGGGCTGATCCCGGTGTTGGCAATTCCAAGCATCGCAAGTGCACAAGATGAAGAAGAAACGCTGGATGAAATTCAAGTCTTAGGTAGCCGCCGCGTTGCTGCGCGCTCTAGCGATACCGCTACGCCCGTACCGGTGGATGTGCTGAGTATTAGCAAAGAGGTGGAAAAATCGCCGCAGTTTGATTTGGCGCAATCGCTGCAATACTTATCGCCATCATTAAATTCAACTCGGCAAACCGGCGCAGACGGCGCAGATTTGGTTGATTCGGCCGCGCTCAGGGGCTTGGGTTCGGATCAAACCTTGGTGCTGATAAATGGTAAACGCAAACATTCGGCCGCGCTGGTCAATTTATTTGGCGCGCGCAATCGCGGCAATACTGGCGTTGATCTAAATACCATTCCCACATTAGCGATTGATCGCGTAGAAATTTTACGAGATGGCGCCGCCGCGCAATATGGCTCGGATGCGATTGCTGGCGTCATGAATATTGCGTTGAAAAAGAAAATCGGCTGCGAAGCCTTACTTGGCTACGGCGAATATAAAGAGGGTGATGGTGAAAACACGCTAGCGAGTGCCTATTGTGGACATCAAGTCGGCGAATCCGGCTCACTTGGCATAACCGCTGAATATTTAGATCGTAATAGCTCAGATCGCTCACCTGGTTTGCGCACAATTGGCGATTCGGCAACTGAAAACGGCACGCTGTATGTTAACGGTGAATTTCCGTTAGCTATGGGCGGATTATTATATTTAACCGGTGGCGTGCAGCAGCGCGATGCTACTTCAGGCGCATTTGAGCGCACCGCAGAGGATATTCCAACTCGCAATTCCGCAGCGCTCTATCCAGACGGATTTGTGCCCAATATTAACGGTGATTTAGAAGATCGCTTTTTAAGCTTCGGCATGCGCCGCGAACTGGGTGAGTGGTTTAGCGATTTTAGCTATACCTACGGTTTCAACGAGCTAGAATACAATATTAGCAATACCTTAAATGCGTCTATCGCCAATCGTGATCCGCGCGGCTTGAGCCCAACCGAGTTTGACGCAGGCGGCTTTAATTTTATGCAGCAAACGCTCAATGCAGATTTTAGCCGCTATTACGCTGACTATTTAAGCGGCGTGAACATCGCATTCGGTTTGGAATATCGCACTGAAGATTACGAGATATTTGCCGGCGAACCCGGTTCCTACAACGATGTCGATGGCGCGGGTGGCGGCAATGCTGGCAGTCAAGGTTTCCCTGGCTTTCAACCGACCGACGTTACCGATTCTGATCGCCATTCTTATGCGGCCTATTTTGATACCGAATTGGGTTTGACGGAAGCACTAACCGCTGTCGCCGCATTGCGTTTTGAGGAATACAGCGATTTTGGCTCAACCCTGGATGGCAAAATTGCGCTCGCCCTGCGCGCCAGCGACGCGATTGTGTTTCGCGGATCAGCCAGCACGGGTTTTCGCGCACCAAGCTTGCAACAGGCAAAATTTTCCTCCACCTTCACCGATTTTATTAGCGGCCGACCGGTTGATATTTTGCTCGCACCGAACGGCGGCACGATTGCCACGGCAGCGGGCATTCCCAAGCTGACCGAAGAAACTTCGACCGGGCTAACTTTTGGCGTGACCGCCGAAAGCGAGTTAGTCACCGCCACGCTTGATTTTTATCGGATTGAAATTGACGATCGCATCGTTTTGTCGGGCCGATTTAATAACGAAGATCCGACCATTGGCGCAATTTTAGATCGCTTAAATGTGGGCGAAGCGCAATTCTTCGTAAACTCAGTCGACACTAAAACGCAGGGCGTAGATTTAACGCTGAGCAACACGATGGAATTTGGCGAAGGCAGTGCTTTGACCAGCACTTTGGCCTGGAATCATTCCAAAACGGAAGTCCAAAAAATCAATTTACCAACGCGCTTTCAAAATCGCCCGGATTTAACCGACACGCTTTTGAGCGAACGCGAACGACTATTCATCGAGCAAGGCAGCCCGCGTGATAAAGGTATTTTGGGTTTTGACTACGTCGGTGGACCGTGGAATGCTGGCATTAAATTCATTCGCTTTGGCAAACAAACCCTTGGCACATTCTCAGGCCCGCCAGTTCCGAATCAGCAGTATGACGCGCGCACGTCTGCCGATATTGCAGTAGGTTATGGATTCACCGACAATATTCGACTCACCGTAGGCGGAGCGAATATTTTTGATAAATTCCCGACCCGGCAAGATGATTTCGAGACTGATAACGGCTTTATTTACGAGTCAGTGCAGTTTGGCTTAAACGGGGCGTCGTATTTCGCGCGTCTGGGGATTAAGTTTTAGGCGCGGATTTGCACCAAACCACCGTAATTCTTCATCGTCATTCCCGCGCAGGCGGGAACCCAGGCTCAGCGAGCTTCCATGTAATCATGAATGAAAAAGTGCCCCGATTTCGTCATGTTTGGAATCAGAACGAATCCCTGACACCAGTTCCTGGGTCCCCCGCCTGCGCGGGGATGACGAGGGAAGCGGAGCGACTTTCGGTTTTACGAAACTCCAACTCTACAACCCCGAAACCTCAACACCACTGACAAACCGCTCAAGCGTTGGCATCGGCGCATCGCCTAGTGCAATCACTTGCAGTTCTGTTTGGCCTGCGCGCAGGCGTTTGCTGGAAATCGACAGTGCGCCGCGCCGCATATTGCCTGCGCTAACACTTCCAACCGGTGTTAAATACACTGAGACAAACGCCAGCCCGTCGCTGTAGACCTGTTGCTGACCGCCTAAAGATCGATCACGTACGCGCACCCGAATGAACCCGCTTGGCGTGTTGATGACCCGAAATGCCGGAAGCGCATCTTGCTCGGCAGTCCGCGCTGGCGCGTCGCTCAGCTGAATTTGGGTAATCAGCATGTTCTCAATCAAGCGGCGCTGGTGCCAAAGTTCGCTTTTTAACGCGACGCCGCTAGCCGAATCTAGCCACAGCACATAGCGATAACGCCAGCCATCGTTTGGATTAAATTCGACCCGATAGCTGGGCCGATCTGCGATGCGCTCAAGCCCGATTTGCCCGATTTGATAGCTGACAGGAATCAGCTGTTGCAGCTGGAGCTTTTGCGCGTCTGAAATCAGCGCGGCTGCGACGCCGAATTCGCGTGTAAAAACGGCGCCATCGACGCTCGCGTTGTGCGCTTTGCCGCCCTGCTGGCGGATATGCACAGTGCGCAGCTTAGCGTCGGTAGCGTATACCACGGTCGCGTCCATATTACCGGTTGATGCACCGAGCATTTTGGCCAGCAGCACATCTAACTCAGGCGTGGCAGTTGCGGGTAGCGCGTTGGCAAGCACCGGCGCTTGTGCACATGCCAAAGCTGGCATCAGTAAAGCGGCCAAGCAAACTAAAGCAAACCTCATGGAGCAGGCGCCGCTGTTTCCCAAGTTGAAGGCACTAAATAGCCAATGTCAGCCTCTGAGACGCTATAAACCATCGGCGCAATTGCGCTGCGCCCGCCAAAACCTTGGTTGTGCTCTTGCAAAAACTCATCAATGGCTATTGGCGCCGCGCCAGTTTGACTTAGCAAAATACCGCCGCCACTGCTTAAACGATTCGAGACTGGCTGCGCGCTAACGCCTGCCGATGCAATCGTTACCGGCAATGTCTGCGCTGCGCGAGCGCCCGCGCTTTCACTGACAAATCCGATAGCCGGTGCGGCTGGCTGGGTATTGAAGCTCGGCAAACTCAGCGTAACGGCGGCAACCGTTGCAGCCATAGCGGCAGCGGCCAGATAGCGTACCGCACGTTTGAAGCGGTGCGGAGTAGAACTGGCAGCTGCGTGCGGAAAATTCGCGGAAAAATTCGGCAATTCATCAGCCAGGTTTACTGCGCCATTGCCAATTTGCGCCATCACTTTGCTGCTGAAATCATGCTGCCGCAGCACTTCAGATTGCCCGCGCAAACAGTCGCCAGCATCTTGATAGCGCAGCCAGAGCGAACGAAGCGCGTCGTCATGCTCCATGCGCTTGAGTAAAAACGCGCTTTCCGATCGGCTTAACTCACCATCTACCAGCGCTGAAACGCTGGCTTTTAACTCTTCAGAGAAGTCTTCGCCCTGGCCTTCATTTCGATTGTCGTTACTGTTATTCATATAAACCCTTAGGGTAAATTGGTTAGACCTAAACTAGGCCTAAACTGGTTTGAGAACATCAAAATAATTGAACAAAATTAGGCGCCTAGCAGCGGGCGGACGCGCTTGTCGACTGCATCACGCGCTCTAAAAATTCTAGAGCGCACCGTGCCAATCGGGCAATCCATCACTTTGGCAATTTCCTCGTAACTTAAGCCGTCCACTTCCCGCAAAGTCAGTGCTGTGCGGATATCGGGCGGTAGATCAGCCACGCTGTCGACCACCATGCGCTCAATTTCCGAACGCAGCATTTCTCGCTCAGGCGTAGCGCGATCACGCAAACTTGCGGGGTCTTGAATCTGATCGGCGATATCGGTTTCTAAGTCAGAAAATTGCAGCTTGCGATGCCCGCTCGATAGAAAATTCTTCGCGGTGTTGAGCGCAATTCGATAAATCCAGGTGTAAAACGAGCTATCACCGCGAAAGCCAGGTAGCGCGCGGTAGGCGCGAATAAAAACTTCCTGCGCCAAATCTTCGCATTCGGTGCGATCTTTCACGAGCCTGCCGACCGCGGCAATCACCTTACTTTGGTATCGGCGAACCAAAAGTTCAAACGCACGCACCTCGCCTGCTTGTACGCGCTTGACTAACACATCATCTACGTCGGCATCCATCATCCAATTCGCGCTCGTAGCACCCGTGGTGCGTGTTGGCGGCGACTGCAAGCCGTTTTTTGGAATAACGCTGGCATCTAAACTCTCAGAAAAAGCCGAGCGCACAACGCTTAGGCGGGGTGGTTGAAGTGTTGCAGCAGATTGATTCATGCGATTTAACCATCAAAGGAAGCAATCCTTCGACGCTTTTGGAGGTAAAAGTTCCCGCCCTCGACACAAATTTAGCAACAAAACTAGACGCCGAAAATAGCATTTATCCCGCTAACCTGCCGGCTCGACGCTTAGTCGCACCACTTCGCCCTTTTCGATCTCAACCCGCAATTCGATGGAGCGACAACAAATTTGGCAATCCTCAACGCGCGTAAAACCGCCGTAAATCGTTTCTACGTCGGTATCAAAACGTTCAAAGCAGTGCGGGCAGCGCACGCTAACAAAATGCCCAAGCGGCTGCATCCGTGGATCTGAGCCCGCTTCATATACCGGCTCCAAACCATACTTTGCGTTGATTTCTTCGTCGCTTGCATGGCTTACATTGAGCGGAACCTTAGATACGGTATTCCTAGCTAGGTCACTTTTATTCACTGCGGTCTCGGGTAAAGATGGCGATCGCCAAGTCCCCAAATTTTAGATTAAATCAGGCTTCGAGGTTGCAGTTTTTTAAAGCGGTTGAGCTGCACTGTCGTCGCATCGTGTGCGGTAACGTCAGCTGTTAGTTTCGACAAATCGTTTATTGTTAAAGTGTCACTCGCTGTTTTTTTAGTATGGGCCATCTAGATGCAATCGCGAAACTCATACTGTTAAAGCTGCGCATGCACCAGAGAAACTGGTGGAGACTGCAATTGGCGGTGCCAGACCTAGGAATCTCAGCGCGTTTGCAGGGTGCATGTTGATTAGCATTTTTTTCAAGTTACACGGCGCGCGTCGATTGCTTTGCAAGCGCTAAATTCCACGTTGACGCAGCGCCTGAATACGATCATCTAGCGGCGGATGGGTAGCAAACAGACTCATCGCCTTGTGGCTGGCAATACCCATCGCTTGCACCGACTGCGGCAAGCTCGACTCGCCGCCGCCCTTTAAGCGCTCAAGCGCTGCGACCATCTTATTCGCGCCCGCAAGCTTTGCCGCACCGGCATCTGCGCGAAATTCTCTGCGCCTGGAAAACCATGCTAGAACAATCGAAGCCAGCACGCCCAGAACCAGCTGCATCACCATTGAGACGATGAAATAGACAAAACCGGGGCCGGAATTATCGTTATCACGGCGCATTGCGCTATCAGCGATTTGCGCGACTACCCTTGAAATCATCACCACAAAGGTATTCAACACACCTTGCAGCAGCGCCATCGTCACCATATCGCCGTTGGCAATGTGGCTCACTTCATGGGCAAGCACCGCTTCAACTTCATCACGCCGCATATTGTTTAGCAAGCCAACACTGACCGCGACCAACGCAGAATTTTTGAACGCACCGGTGGCGAAAGCGTTCGACTCCGGCGCTGGGTAAATAGCCACTTCGGGCATAGCAATTCCCGCCGCATCCGCCTGGCGTTTGACGGTTTGCAACAGCCAGGCTTCCACTTCATTGCTAGGCTGAGCAATCACTTGCGCGCCGGTGCTCCACTTCGCCATGGGTTTGCTAATCAACAAGGAAATGATCGATCCGGTGAATCCGATCACCGCCGAATACATCAAGAGCGGCCCCATACCACCTGCATATCGATCAATGCCAGTCAGACTTGCCACCAACGAGAGCATCGCCAGCACCGCTACGTTGGTCATTACAAACAATCCAATTCGCAACATTTCAGTTCCTCCAATAGATGAGCGCTCCCAAAGAGTGTGGGCAGCTGTGCGCTTTTCCAGTGAAAATCTGCCGACTTCGGTTTAGTTGTTTAGCAAAGCAGAACGATTTACTGGCCACTGTGATGTGGCGGATGGAATATCGTGCCGCAATGTTTTAGCGCTTTTGTGCAAGGCTTACAGATCTTGTTTGCTGTGTTAACTGATCGGCGAGATTCGAATTGCCACGCTTGTTTTAGAGTTAACCAATGTCCACGCTAAAGGTATCCTCAACCTCTCTCTAGCTGAAAACCCGGTCTATCTCGATGTCCTTTCGTCAAAGCTTGCGATTTTGGAGCAATTTGCCTCGGGTTTTACCGCAGGCTTTGCGCGTACATAAAACAGCGCCACGGTTTGCCGGCGCAGAGGGTGTGGCTTTTGGAATTGCGTTAGCAGACGGATCGCAGGCCAATGTAACGTCGCTTGAGGAGGTTCACGCGGAAAAACGATTGCTGATATTCGGCGATTCCGTTGTCGCGGGCGTAGGCGCTAGCACGCATGCACTGGGTTTAAGTGGGCAGTGCGCCAGCACGTTGGCGCGCGCATTGGCGCAAAACCTGGCCTGGCACGCGGTCGGCAAAATCGGCATCGAATCGACGCAGCTGGAAGCCGGGCTTTGGCCACAGGTGCCCAAGGATCAAGCTTGGGATTGGGTGCTGATTTCCATCGGCGTGAACGACATCACTGGGCTAACGCGCCGTACACGCTTCCGTAAGGCCTTGACCAAGCAGCTGCGGCAGATTCGCGAGCGTGCGCCGCAGGCAGTAGTGATGCTTTGTGGTTTGCCGCCCGTGCATGGATTTCCGCTACTGCCCAAGCCGATGCGCACGGTGTTTGCGATGCGCGCGCGCATGATCGACCAGCTGCTGCAAAAGCTGGCACGCGAGCACGATCATGTGCTGTTTTTGCCGGTTAAATTTGCCGCCGATGCGCAATCCTTTGCGGCAGATGGATTTCACCCGTCTGAAGCCAGCTATGCGCGCTTTGGAAAAGCCGCAGCAGAGGCGTTTCTAGTGCATGAAAGGTTGGGTTCATAGCCTAAACTGGCGCCGTCGCAAACACATCAGATCGAATCGCATTCATCTCAGGAACCATCCATGCAGGCAAACGATGTACGCAGTAATCGTGGGAATCAGCGCAAAGAACGGCGCAAAATCGACGGAATTATCTTGCTCGACAAGCCCGTCGATGCGTCATCCAACTATGCTCTGCAAAAGGTCAAGTGGCTGCTGAAAGCCGAAAAAGCCGGGCATGCCGGCACGCTTGACCCGTTTGCAACCGGCGCGCTGCCTATCGCTTTAGGCGAAGCGACTAAAACCTGCACCTACATGCTGACGGCGCGCAAATGCTACCGTGCGACTGCGCTGCTTGGTCAGCAAAGCGACACCGGCGATTTGACTGGGCAAATGGTTGCGCAAGCGGCAGTACCTGCATTGTCCGCTGATGAAGTCGCGGCGGTTTTGCAGCGCTTTCTCGGCAAGCAAATGCAGCGGCCGCCGCGCTACAGCGCGCTAAAAAAAGATGGCGTGCCGATGTACAAATTGGCGCGCGATGGCGTGGAATTTGAAACCCAAGCGCGGGAAATTGAAGTTCATTCGATTCGCTTGTTGAGCTATCAAGACAACCGAGTCGAGTTTGAAACCGAGTGCGGCAAAGGCACTTATATTCGCAGCTTAGTTGAGGATATCGGCATAGCACTCGGCACTTTGGCGCACGCGGTAGCGCTGCATCGAAACTGGGTCGATCCGTTTAAAAGCGCACCGTTAGTTTCACTTGATGCTTTGGAAGCGCTGGATTTTGAAGCGCGGCTTGCACACCTGTTGCCCTTAGATGCCGGCATAACGGCACTGCCTGAGCTAGTGCTAGACAGCGCGCACGCCAAGCGGTATTTACAGGGCCAGCGCTTGCCACTGCGCAAAGCGCCTGGCCTGTATCGGGTCAAATATGGCGCGCTGGCGTTGGGCATTTCTGAATCAGATAGCGAAGGCGTGCTACAAATTCAGCGGCTTCTGTGTGATCCAAGTATGGCCAATCGGCTTGGCGATGATCCAAGTATGGCCAATCGCCCTGGCGATGATCCAAGTATGTCAAATCGGCTTGGCGATTTGACCAACCAACAACAAGGCGAACGCGCATGAGCGATTCCGTTGCTAATTCCAGTGCATCAAGCACTGGCGACATTTTAGTGCTGTACTACTCCCGCCATGGCGCAACCGAGCAAATGGCCAGACTAGCCGCACGCGGCGTATCAGAAGCCGGTGGCAGTGCCATGCTGCGCACGGTAGCTGAGTTTGACGGCAGCACGAATAGCCAAGCCGCCATTGTAACGTTGGAAGATTTGAACAGCTGCGCCGGTTTGATATTGGCTTCACCGACCCGCTTTGGCAGTATGGCCGCACCGTTAAAAGCGTTTTTTGAGCGCAGCACAGGGTTGTGGCTAAACGGCGCATTGGTCGGAAAACCTGCGGGCGCGATCACTTCGACTGGCTCAATGCACGGCGGGCAAGAATCCACGCTACTCGGCATGCTACTGCCGCTACTGCACCACGGCATGATTTTAGTCGGCCTACCTTACACCGAAGCCGCACTCAGCCGCACCGAAACTGGCGGAACGCCCTATGGTGCAAGCCACCTTGCAGGAAATGATGGCCGTAATCCGATTAGCGCCGATGAGCGCGAATTGGCGCGCGCACTGGGCAAACGAGTGGCATTGATTGCGCAGAAGCTGGCAAGCTAGATGAGTAGCAACTGCTAAAAGGCGTCTTTTTTCTTAGTGAGGCGTTAGGGAACCTCTAAAAACCTCACTACTAAGTCAAGCTAGCCGCTAAAGACAAATATTAAGGCGGTATATGTTTGATATATAAAGAAATATTTTTCTTGAACTTTTAGCGTTCACGACGAGAATGAAGTGTTTAGAGGTTCCCGTTAGTTTGGCAGCACAGCTCACACCTGTTAACGTAGCTGCTTTCGAATTAATGGTGAAACCTATGCCAGCTGCGCACTTACAAAAAATTCCTGAGCTTAACGGCTGGACGCCACAATCCTGGCAGCAAAAAGCGGTCGTGCAACAGCCCAGTTATGACGATGCTGCAGAGCTGCAACAGGCCCTAGATAGTCTTGCGCAGCTGCCGCCACTGGTTACTTCGTGGGAAATCATCGCGCTCAAGCAAGAAATCGCGCAGGCGCAGCAGGGCCAGCGCTTCTTGTTGCAGGGCGGCGATTGCGCTGAAAGCTTTGCCGATTGTGGATCACCCACGATTGCGAATCGCCTGAAAGTGCTACTGCAAATGAGCTTGGTGCTAGTGCACGGCTTGCGCATGCCGGTAGTGCGCGTGGGCCGTTTCGCAGGTCAATATGCCAAACCGCGCTCAGCCGATATGGAAACCAAAAACGGCGTCACCCTGCCCTGCTATCGCGGCGATATAGTCAACGGCACCGACTTTACCCCCGAAGCGCGCCGCGCTGATCCAAAGCGATTAGTCGAAGCGCATATGCGTTCGGCGCTGACCATGAATTTCGTGCGGGCACTGATTGACGGCGGTTTTGCTGATCTACACCACCCAGAATACTGGGATCTTGCGTGGCTTGAGCATTCGCCGCTTGAGCGCGAATATCGCAAAATCGTCGACTCCATTGGTGAGGCGGTGCGCTTTATGGAGACCATCGCAGGCGCGCGCATGGGCGAGCTGCGGCGCGCGGATTTTTACACCAGCCACGAAGCTCTGCTGCTGCACTACGAACAGCAGCTAACCCGGCCCGTGCCACACCAGTGGGGCCATTTTAATCTGTCAACCCACTTTCCGTGGATCGGCATGCGAACAGCCCAATTGGACGGTGCACACGTCGAATATTTCCGGGGTTTGCGCAACCCAATCGCAGTCAAAGTCGGCCCCGGCGTCAAGCCTGACGAACTGCTGCGTTTAATCGATACGCTCAACCCGAGTAACGAAGCCGGCCGTTTGACGCTGATCCACCGCATGGGCGCTAGCAAAATTGCAGCCGAATTACCCAAGCTGCTTGATGCCGTCCACAAAAACGGCAAAGTGGTGCTGTGGACCTGTGATGCCATGCACGGCAACACCGAAAGCACGGGGAATGGCTACAAAACCCGCCGCTTTGAAAACATCCGCTCCGAGCTAGAAATGGCGTTCGATGCCCACGCCGCAGCCGGCACGCGCTTGGGCGGCGTGCATTTAGAACTCACCGGTGAAAACGTGACCGAATGCCTAGGCGGCGCGCGCGATCTGACTGAAACCGATCTTGAACGCGCCTACAAGAGCACAGTCGACCCACGCTTGAATTACGAGCAAGCCATGGAAATAGCGATGGTGATTGTCAAAAAGCGGACTGAGCAGAAGCTGGAGTTGTTGCGGGTTGGGTGAGAGTTCGCACGGCGCCTCTAACGTCGGACTCGAGCCGACCGAAATGGAATCCGTTCCGCAGCTACCGCACGCGATAATGAGCCTACTGTGACTATATGACCTCAAGTCTTAAATGCTGAGTAATGATACGAATAAAGCAGCTCCGGGAATTATGCCTAGAAGCCACCTGATTACTTTTTATCGACTCGGGCAATCGCCATTGCGCGTCAACCGAGCCGTTCCGCTTTTACCCCGCATCGCCAGCGCGGCTTCGCCGTCAATAAAGCGATAGTTTACCGTTACATTTTTGCAATCTTGAAAATCAAACTCGGCGCTGCCAACCACCATTTGACTGCCGCGCTGGCTGCGGTTTCGAATCGTGCCAATCGTGCGATAAATTTGCGTTTGCACAGTTTGCGCGCCCGGTGTGGTGCTGCCTTGCAGGGTGAACCAGCTGTGCGAATAGCTATCATTGCTGGCACCGGCCGGATCAAAAGTAAACCAGCCGGCGAATAGCTGGCCTTGATTTTCCACACTCATAATACCTTGCCCGGCTACTTGCGGATCGCTAAACAGACCGGTTTTGGTGCTAATCGGCGCTGGCGTTGAAAGTGGCGCGGCGCAACCGGTGGCTGGCAGCAAAGACGTCAGCGCAATGACGCCGCGTTCGGGCGGGAAATCACGTGGATTGCGCGAATTACCGGTTAAAAGATCATCAGATACTTCAATGTCTTGCGCTAAAACGTAGCTCAACGTGGCATCGCTGCAGCTTTGAAAGCTCAAGCGCGCGCTGCCAACTTCAAAAAGCGGTGCCGAGCCACCTACAAAGCTGCCGCCGCTTGAGCGATAAATCTTCAGCTCGGCCAGCTTGCTAGTTCCCACCGCACTGCCCTGCAAGCTGAGCCAGCTCAAGCGAGCTGGATTGATCTCAAAATCCGGTCGACTGAAAAACCACGTTAAAAATTGCACATCGCCGAGGCGCTGGATAAAAAAGCCCTGCCCCGGCATTTGAGGGTTGTACCACGCGCCGATCAAGCTTGGATTGCCCACGGGCAGATTTTCCCGCACGGTAAACTGGCGTTTCGCGACCAGCATTTCGGTCTCGGCAAATTCATTGGTCATGGTTCGGATCAAAAAGTTATCGGTCGATACCGGAAAGCGATTGAAGTCCGCATTGACCGCCAGCGCGCGCGCCAGCCCCAAATCACCCGACTGCACATCCAGCAAACTACCGGATTGCGCGTCCAGCACATAGCGCACTTCGGCGTAGCGCGCATCGGTGCCGACAATGGTAATCCGATCACTTGGCGCGCTGGCGATTGCGGTTTTGACAATTCGGGTATCCGTGACTTCAATCGTATGCGAGGCAAGCTGCGTGCCATTTTGCGCGGAAAAAATCTGCACCGTGCCGGCCATCAAGTTTCTAGCGGGCTCTGAGTTTTCAAACACCAAAACCACGCGATCCCCGATCTGTTCCAATTTGTCCAAACTTTCAGAATCTACGCCAGCGTTTGATTGCCAGCGCACGCTGCCGTCTAAAGCCAATCTTGACACGGTTCCGTTATTCCAGACCAAGATGCCGTCGTCCAGGAGTTTGATAATCACTCCAGAATTACGTGCCAGCGCATGCCGCGACACCAACTGCCCGCGGGTATCCCAGCGCACAAAACTTTGTGCGTTGAATCCGTAGATCCCCGATACCGTTACGTTGAATGATCCTGGCTCGTTAACTAAAAAGATTACGTTGCCTTGAAAATCGAGGGCTTTGATACGGCTTGAAGTTTCGAATTGTTGCCCCTCGTCCAGCAGAAATCGATCAGATAGCAATACAACGCTTGTGCTTGGTGTCGGTAAGGCCACACTAAATCGAAACGCATTGTTTGCGATTCCATAGCACTGGGCCAGCTTGGGACTCTCGACCAGCGCAGGCCTATCAATCACACAATAGATTTGTTCGTTAACAACTATTTCTGGAATATACCTTGGGCTACTCTCCACATTCCGCTGCCAGCGCACCGCACCTAGCGCATCGATAAATCGAATTTCGAACTGCCTGTCGACTTGGCTAGCCACTAAAAGCCCGCCCTGCACTTCAAAGCTTGCGGCGAGCAGCCGATCTCGAATTCTTCTATCCCGCACCGGCCAGCGGCTTTGCGCGCTATTGTTTAGCTCAACTCGAACCAGTTCGAAGCAATCGCGATCACTGCAGCTTTTGCGCTTTGGCCCCAGCAGCACTTCACCATTTTGGCTGAGCCTGGCGCGGCAGGTTTTATGCCCTTGAAACGTTTGCGGATGCTCACTGACCAGCTCGGCGCGCGCAAGGCCGCTGCGATCAAATACCGTTGCATTTAATCGATCACAAATCAGTAGCGAGTTGCCAGCAAATTCGAAAATTGCCTCAGTACCAGGGTTTGCCGCAATTTCACGGCGATTCGTAGTCAGCCCGCGCGCATCAAAATAAGTCAGTGCCAGCGTGTTTGAGTTCGCTTGAATCAGCGCGCGATAAGCGCCATTTGGATCCAGTGCAAGCGCCAGGATTTTGCCCGGCATGCGGCGGCGAAAACGTTCAACGCCAGTGCGATCTAGTTTGATGAGTTCGAATTCGCCGTTTGTTTGGTTGCTTGTCAGCTCGCTCGCAAATACAACGCCATCCGGCAACTTTATTGCTAAGCGGTAGCGCTCGGTCGAATTTGCGCTAAATCGCCATTGCTCGACACCTAACTCATTTAATCGAACGATGACACTTTTCAATAATGGCGATTGCGCGGCCTCCACATCGTTTATTTGCGCGCTACCGACAAAGTACGCGCCATCCAAATCAGCAGCACTATCTCGCCAAAGCATAGTTCGACCAATCACACCCAAGCGCGTTTTCCCCAATCTCGCGCCATCGGCGGCAAATCTATACACGCTTCCCTCGGCAATTGCCCAAACTTGCTCCTGCACCGCGAGCACGCCGGTGCAGCCTTCAAACTCAAGATCGCCCAGTTGCGTGCGCCACGCCAAATCGCCATTAGGGTGATGGCGCCGAACAGCGCAATTGCCACGAAAGCTGCGCGGGTTGACTGGGCTAATGGCTTGCGTGAATACTGAAGAATCATAGCGATCAAACAGGTCAGGCCCATCAACACTTGCCGTGCCGCCGTCCGGCATTAGCGTAGTTTCAGGAACCGGAACGTACTCACTTAAAGCGCTGCCGTACGCACTAGATGTTTGAACAATCGGCCCCGGCGCACCATTGGCATCGAGCACTTGCGCAAATGCACCGTGGTACACCCGCCATTTATCGCCTGGCAATGGTTCAATGTAACGCGGCGACGCTTGGCTAAAATTATCCACAAACGCGCCACCATAGGTTTGTATCGGCGCACTGATTTTGGTTTGCCAGGAAAACGGTGCTGGCGAAGTGTTTTGAGCAAATGCGCTGAAAGCGCTGGTAAATAGCGCGGCGAGCGCGAAAAATTTATTTGTCATGATTTATTTACGAGTGCGAATGCAGCGAAGTGTAACGTAGTTGGATGCTCCAAATTGACTTCATTGCTATCAATGACCACAATGTCAGCAAAACCCGCAGGAGTATCTATGTCAGCCTTAACCGTTCGAAATCTTGATCCTGCGGTCAAAACACGCCTTCGTGTGCAAGCCGCGCAGCAAGGAATTGCCATGGAAGAAGCTGTACGCAGAATCTTGACGCGCGCCGCCAACGAACCGTACGCTGCACCCGCCATCAGCCATGATTTAGGCAAACGCATTCAAGCGCGGTTCGCTGGCCTTGGCGAAATTCCAATTCCGGCGCGCCGTGCAATTCGCGCTTCGCCTATTGCAATTGATGGTTCAGATAAGTAGAGACAAAGATGTTTTTGTTAGACACAAACGTGATCTCCGAACTTACCAAGCCATTACCTAGCCACGAAGTCTTAAATTGGTTTGCCGGCACGCCTGCCGAGCAGATTTACATCAGCAGCGTCACGCTGTGCGAAATCGAATTTGGCTTGGCACTCATGCCTGCAAGCAAACGCCGCGATACCTTACAGGCTGCGACGAGTGAGTTATTGCAAGTCGATTTTGAAGATCGCTGTGTGAGTCTGGATGCGAAATGCGCAGGCATCTATGGTCAGTTAGCCGCTAAACGACAACAAAGCGGCCGAGTTTGCAACACCGAAGATGCAATGATCGCTGCGATAGCGTTGCGCCATGCTTTCGCATTAGTCACACACAACACTAAAGATTTTGAAAATATTGCGGGACTAAAACTTGTCGACCCGTGGTTTGATTTACCTTAGCGCGGTATTGTCCGCGTCTCTGGATTGAGCAACGTTAATGCCAACCCATTCGGCAAAAAATTCTTAAAATCCCTATCCAGAGTAAGCAGCTGAAGCGAGCCAGATATCGCGAACGCTGCCAGATAGGCATCCATCCATACTTTTGGTGAAGCACTGTTGCGGGTAGCTAACTGAAACCAAATGTTGGTTAATTCAGGACTTTCACCGCGAACGCACACCTGCGGCAATGCTTGCAGGGTTTCTAGGGCGAGTATCGCTTCGGCATTGCTCAATCCATCGGCACCGTAGATTTTTTGTAATGCGGGCGTCGTAATCAAGCGCAAAAAACTTTGTTCGGTTGCTCGGCAAAAAACCGCCGGCTGCAGTGCAGTTGCCGAAACTAACGCTTGCTGCGCCACATTATGGAAAGGATGAGCTTCAAACAGTGCAGCGATCCAAACGCTGGTATCAAAAAGTGAACCCGACACGCTGCGCATCCTCCTGGCTTTGCGCTTGCTGTTCAAGCGCAAGCAACTTTTCAACCGACATTTTGCGAGCTGGCGCTTCACGCTTGCTTCGAACAACCGGAAGCCCATTTTCCCCAATACTCAACAACAAACTGGGTTCTGGCTTGGCCACGGTAGATTCGCCTAACGCTAATCCCTGCCGCAAGTATTCGGCTACTAAGTCTTTCAAAGTGCGGCCTTGCAGCACAGCGCGCACTTTTGCTGCCATTACAAGTTCGTTCGGTAAATCGAGTGTTGTTTTCATGAGAGCAAGTATAGCCAAAACAATTAAAACGTAAAGCTGGCTTTATGGTTCTAAGGTCAGAGGGGCTTTCCACCAACGTTTCTGCACGTGGCTGCGCGAGTTTTCCCTAACCGCTGCATTGCTAAATCCCGGTTTTGATTGCCCATTTGCACCGGTACTGGCATCTTTGACCGCTTAAATGACGAGCTAGCGCACGGATGCGCCCTAAATATGACTGTTGAAGCCGCGCCTAAAGACTATAAAGCCACCATCCAGCTGCCGGAAACCAGCTTTTCGATGAAGGCTGATTTGCCAAATCGTGAACCAAAAGCGCTGGCGCAGTGGACTGCCGAGAACTGGTACGGCGCGATTCAGCGCTTTACTGAGGGCCGCCCGAAGTTTGTTTTGCACGATGGCCCGCCCTATGCGAATGGCGATATTCATATCGGCCACGCGGTCAATAAGATCCTCAAAGATATCGTTGTCAAATCCAAATTGCTGTCGGGTTTCGCCGCGCCCTACGTGCCGGGCTGGGATTGCCACGGCTTGCCGATTGAAATAGCAGTCGAGAAAAATGTCGGCAAAGTCGGGCAGAAAATTGGTGCCAAAGCCTTCCGCGCAGAGTGCCGCAAGTACGCCGCCGTGCAGATTGACCGCCAGCGCACTGATTTTCAGCGATTGCTGGTGCTAGGCGATTGGCAGCAGCCGTATCGCACCATGGATTTCAAATACGAAGCCGACCAGGTGCGCGCGCTGGCGAAGATTGTCGAGAACGGCCACGTAGTGCAGGGCAAAAAGCCGGTGCACTGGTGTTTTTCTTGCCAAAGTGCGCTGGCTGAGGCAGAAATTGAGTACGAAAACAAGGTCGACTCTGCCATTGATGTAGCATTTGCAGTTGCTGATTTAGCCAAGCTCAGCGAGATCTTTTCGCTAAG
Source organism: Rhodanobacteraceae bacterium (assembly GCA_031422315.1). Lineage (GTDB taxonomy): Bacteria > Pseudomonadota > Gammaproteobacteria > Xanthomonadales > SZUA-5 > JANNYA01. The sequence continues at coordinate 192,183 of JANOQN010000011.1, read as the reverse complement.
CCAACCATCGACTAAAGCCTTTGCGGTGATTTGGACTACCACGCCCTGGACGCTGCCGGCGAATCAAGCGGTGGCGGTCAATCCTGAGCTGAATTACGCATTGGTGCGCACTGAAGAAGGTGATTTGATTCTGGCCGAAGCACTAGTCGAATCCTGTTTGAAGCGCTACGGATTGAGCGGCGAGGTTGTCGGCCGCTGCACCGGTGCGGCTTTGGAGCGCTGCGATTTGCGGCATCCGTTTTACGATCGCGTCAGCTTGATGATCACCGGCGAATACGTGCTCGCGACAGACGGCACCGGCTTGGTACACACCTCGCCTGCTTATGGCTTGGATGACTTTTACGCTATGAAGCGCTACTCGGAAGAAGTGCTAAACCCGGTGCAAGGCAATGGGGTTTACGAGCCTGCGCTAGAGTTTTTTGGCGGCATACGAACGGTCGATGCAAACCCGAAAATTGTCGAACATTTGCGCGAATCCGGGCACTTGCTGGCGCATTTTGAGTATCCGCACAGCGTTTCGCACTGCTGGCGCCACAAAATTCCGACCATCTATCGCGCCGCGCCGCAATGGTTTATTTCGATGGAAAAAGCTGGCCTGCGCGATAAAGCCATGCAGGAGATTGCTGGCGTGCGCTGGATTCCAGGCTGGGGCCGCGAGCGCATCGAGGGCATGGTGTCGGGCCGGCCGGACTGGTGCATTAGCCGTCAGCGCACCTGGGGCGTGCCGATTGCAATCTTTATCGATAAAAACACGCTGCAGCCGCACCCGGATACCGTGGCGCTGATGGAAAAAGTCGCGCTGAAAATCGAGCAATCTGGCGTTGATGCGTGGTATGACTTAGATAGCGCTGAGCTGCTGGGTGATGCAGCCGATCAGTACGACAAAACACTGGATATTTTGGATGTCTGGTTTGATTCCGGGGTCAGCCATTTTTGCGTGGCGGACGCACGCCCCGAGCTTGCGCCCACACCGGTGGATTTGTATTTGGAAGGTTCCGATCAGCACCGAGGCTGGTTTCAATCGAGTTTGTGCGCCTCCGTTGCCATGCACGGGCGCGCGCCGTACAAGCAAGTTTTGACGCACGGGTTTACCGTAGATCAATTCGGCAAAAAAATGAGCAAATCGGCGGGCAATGTGGTCGCGCCGCAAGATGTCATGAAAGTCATGGGCGCGGATATTTTGCGGCTGTGGGTGTCAGCCACCGACTACAGCGCTGAGATGAATGTATCCGATGAAATCCTGAAACGCGTATCGGAAAGCTATAGACGGGTGCGCAATACTTGCCGCTATTTGCTCGCCAACACGAATGGTTTCTCGTTAGAAAAAGCGCTGCCCTTCGATAAGCTGCTGCCGTTTGATCAGTGGCTGATCGATCAAGCGCATAAAACCCAGGCGCTGATTATTAATGCTTACGATAACTATCAGTTCCATTTGATCTATCAAGCGGTGCACGAATTTTGTTCGGTCAAACTCGGCGCGCTATATTTAGATGCGCTGAAAGATCGTATGTACACGCTAAAAGCCGACGCGCCGGCGAGATTGTCAGGCCAAACCGCCATGCTGCATGTGCTGCATGCGTTGGTGCGCTGGATTGCGCCGATCATGAGCTTCACCGCTGAGGAAATTTGGCAGCTGCTGCCACATCAAAAACGCACCTCGAACATCGACAGCGTGCTGCTAGAAACCTGGTACGACCAGCTGCAAGCGCTTCCCGCTGGCGGCAGATTTAGCGGTGCAGATTGGCAGGCGATTTTAGATTTGCGTGATGCCAGCCTGCGCGCCATTGAGCCGCTGCGGCAAAGCAAATCGATAGGCGCAAGCTTGGATGCAGAGATCACCGCGTATTTACCCGATGCGCTTTTGCAAAAACTCAAGCCTGCTGAGGATGAACTGCGGTTTTTGTTGATTGTTAGCAACGTAACGATCAAGCCAATCGCAGAAGCGAGCGTGGGCAGTATTCGCGCGGCGTCAGTCGCAGGTGACTTGGCGGTCGAAGCAATGGTGTCCGTCAAACCCAAATGCGTGCGATGCTGGCACCACCGTGATGATGTTGGATCGCATGCGGAGCATTCTGAACTTTGTGGGCGCTGCGTGGATAATATTGAAGGTGTTGGGGAAGTGCGTGCATATTTTTAGGCTATCAAAATCACCATGATCAGCGAACTCGAACGCGCCAAAAACGCGCAAAAACGCTGGTTCTTTATGCTGATCGCCGGTGCGGCGGTGCTCATTGGTTTAGATCAATACACCAAAGCCTTGGCGCTTGCGCATTTGCAATACGGCGTACCGGTGCCGGTGCTTGAGCCGTGGCTCAACTGGACGCTGGTGTACAACTACGGCGCGGCGTTTTCTTTTTTATCGCAAGCCGGCGGATTGCAGCACTGGCTGTTTGTCGCCATTGCCGCCGCTGCAGCGCTATTGTTGCCGGTGTGGATTCGCAAGCTTGACACCACGCGCTGGGTGCTGGCACTGGCATTAGCGCTGATTTGGAGCGGTGCAACCGGCAACTTAATTGATCGATTGCGCTATCGCTATGTGGTGGATTTTATTCACGTGCATTGGAAGGATGTGTGGAACTATCCCGTGTTTAATGTTGCGGATTCGGCAATCACCATTGGCGCAGTGCTTTTGATTGTGTACGAGCTATTTTTAGCGAAAAAACTTGAAAAAAATCAACATGCTGCACCGCCAGAGCCGAGCCAATCGGACTCCGGAACACCCTTAACCTAGCCGCAAAATATCCAATGACGCCCTATAAAAAATCTACCTTTGCGCTGGGCTTTGCCAGCCTGCTCTGCTTATTGAGTAATCCGGAAACCCTTCGCGCTGAAGCACCGGGCGTTAACACCCAAGCCGCACCAGTAGCGACCAAAACACTCGAGCAGCATTGGCGCGTCGTGCTATTTGATGGGCAAAAAGTCGGCCATGCGTTTGCCGAACGCAAATTCGAAAACGGCGAGTTCGTTAACCGCGAAGTGATGGACTTGGATATGAAACGCGGCGCATCTCAAGTCAAACTCTACACCGAACAGGTGTTTACTGAAGACCAAAAACGTCAGCCGACTGGATTTGTCACGCGCATTCTCATGAGCAATGCTGAAACGCTCATCAAAGGCCGCATTGATAGCGCGCGCATGATGCACATCACACAAACCGTGGGTGGCGCAACGCAAACATCGAGCCAGCCACTCGCCGCCGATGTGCTGTTTCCTGAGGCGCAAGTTGCACTGTTGAAAGCGCAAGGCTATCAACCCGGCGCGGTTGTGCAATTCAAAGCCTTTGATCCGAGCAGCATGGAAGTGATGCAGGTCAGCACGAAGTTCATTGCCCGCAGGCCGGTTGATCTAGTGACTGAGACGCGTGAACTGTTCGAAGTAAAGCAATCGCTAATCTATCCACAAGCCACCATCGAAGCGCAGGCGTTTGTTGATAACGATTTCGTGCCGCTAAAAACGCGCGTGGATATGATTGGTATTACGCTTGAGATCACCGAAGCCACCCGAAAAATGGCGCTGGCACCGAATCAATCAGTGGATGAATTGGATCGCCTGATGCTGAGATCACCGCGTGCGCTGACCGAGACAGAGCTTGGATCAGGCCTGCGTTACACCCTAAAGCATGCGGGTGAAGGCGAAATTGATGGCACCGATGAGCAGCGTGTGTTTGCAAAAAAAGGCGGCTTCGTGGTGGAGGTTTGCGTTTTTTGCGGCGACGCAACTACGCTAAGCTCAGAGGAAAAAACGCAATTTCTTTTGCCAACCAGCTATTTGCAAAGCGATGCGCCTGCCATGCAAAAAGCCGCGCAGCAGGCGGTTTCAAAGCTCTCAAAAAAACAAACTGCTAATTTCGCGTACGTCATGGACGCGCTTGAAGATTATGTGCGCGAGCACATCGGAGATAAAAATCTAGACGTTGGTTACGCCTCTGCTCTGGAAGTGCTTAACAACCGCTCTGGCGATTGCACCGAACACGCCGTGCTGCTGGCAGCTCTAGGTCGCGCTGCTGGCGTGCCAACGAGGGTGGCGACCGGGTTTGCTTACGCGCCCGAATATCTGGGCCAGCAGCACATTTTTGTGCCGCACGCCTGGGCGCAGGCTCATGTACACGGGCGCTGGCATAGCTATGATGCCGCGCTCGATGGATTTAGCGCAGGGCACATAACCCTAGAAACCGGGAATGGTGATCCGTCGCGGTTTTATGGCTCCGTACATTTGCTCGGCAATTTAGAAATCACGTCCGTGCGTGCCCTTACTCCGGCCGAATTGAAATGAGTCGACATTTGCAAGTAGCTCGCCGGATATTGATCGGCGCATGCGCAGTTTTCGCCTGTGTTTTCGCCAATTCATCAAGCACTCTACCTGCCTTGCAAGGCCTGATAACCGACGAGCGCTTAACCGAGCTTAGCGGCATGACCTCGGTGAGCTATAACCGCAAACAGCTGTGGGCGATTAATGATGGCGGGCACGGCAATAAGCTGTATGCCATCAATACCAAAGGCGGCATTGAGCGCGAACTAGCCATGCCTGAGATTAGCAATTTTGATATCGAAGATTTGTCGGCATTTCGCTATCGCAAACAGCAAATGCTCGCCATTGGCGATATCGGCGATAACGGCGGCGTGCGAGAAGTGCGACCGATTTATATTATTGATGAGCCTACCGCGAACAGCGATTCAATCAATCTGCGCTGGACAGTCATGTTTCGCTTTCCAGATAAACGGCACGATAGTGAGAGCCTATTTGTTGACACCAAAGAAGGCTACATTTATTTGGTCAATAAGCGCACTGAACCGCCGGTTTTATATCGGGTGCCGCTCAAGCCTGAGCCAGGCACGGTTGCCACGGCTGAGCTAATTGGCGTGATGCCCGGCGTAAAAGCAGTGCAATATGATGCTGCGGTCAAGCTATCCGACAATCAAAGCAAGTACGCCACACAGCCTACCAGCGCCGCGCTGAGCTGTGATCGCCGCACGCTATCGCTGCTAACCTACACCGCAATTTACCACTATCGACGCAGCAAAAATCAAAGCTGGAAAGAGGCCTTCGCTGACACCCTACCCATACAAATTCCACTGCCACCGTTACCGCAGGCAGAAGCAATAAGCTACAGTGCAGATTGCCGACATCTATACGTAGGCTCAGAACGCACGCCCAGCCCACTGTGGCGATTCAAAGCTCCAAAGTGAGGGCACCAAAATGAAAATGCACAGTGAACCAAGCATTGTTTGTATCGGCGGTGGCAATATGGCACGCGCGCTGATTGGCGGCTGGATCAGCACCGGTTTTAGCACCAAGCAATTGTCTGTTTCCGAACCAAACCAAGCCGCGCGCGATGCGCTTGCAAGTGATTTTGGTGTGCAATGCTTTAGCGATAATCGGCTTGCCGTGCAGCAGGCTGATGTGTGGCTGTTAGCCGTCAAACCGCAAATGCTGCCGCTGGTTTGTCAGGATTTACGAGCTGCTGCAGAGCAAAACTCACCGCTAGTAATTTCAATTGCCGCTGGAATTAGCACGGCGAGCATTGGGGCTTGGCTGGGTCCGCGCGCGCAGATTGTGCGGGCCATGCCCAATACCCCCGCGCTGATTGGCTTGGGCGCAACCGGGCTTTTTGCTGATGCCAAGGTCTCGAACCTATCGCGTGACTTGGCAACTCAGCTCATGGATGCAGTGGGCAAAACAGCTTGGTTAGCTAGCGAATCACAAATGGATGCCGTGACGGCCACCAGTGGCAGCGGGCCAGCTTATTTCTTCTTGCTGATTGAAGCTATGCAGCAAGCCGCAATTGAACTAGGCCTCGCGCCCGATACTGCGCGAGAGCTGGTGCTGCAAACCGCACTCGGCGCGGCGACCATGGCGCGACATAGCGACAAATCCGCAGCTGAGCTGCGCGTTAGCGTCACCAGCCCAGGCGGCACTACTCAAGCTGCGCTTGAGGTGTTCAATGATGCGCAGTTTGGCGCGCTGGTAGCAAAGGCATTGAGCGCGGCAGCGCATCGTGGTTTGACGCTTTCGCAGCAATTCGGAAGCTAACTTAAGGAACGACAATGTTCATCGGCGTCTATCAAATTGTATTGAACTTCGTGTTCGGCACGGCGGTGTTTTTCTTTTTGCTGCGCTTTTGGCTCCAGCTGATGCGCGCGCCGTTTAGCAATGCCATCGTGCAATCGCTGTATCGCTTTATGGCACCGATCTTGATGCCGATTGAACGCGTCATTCCGAAATTTCGCAACGCCAACTTGGCCTGTTTGCTGATCGCTTATCTCATCGCATTGATTTGGTCGATCGCTTCAGCGCTGCAATTTCAACCCGTGCTGCTGCTGATGGCGCTGCTGCGCATGCTAGAAACTTGTTATTGGCTGATCGTGATTTTCATGATCTTGTACGCGCTGATGAGCTTAGTGGTGTTTCGCGGCAATGATTTGCCTGAGCTGGTGGTCAAACTCGTCGCGCCGATCATTGCGCCGATTCGCAGAGTTATTCCACCGCTCGGGCCGTTTGACTTGGCGTTTGCGGTTGCAATGCTGTGCATCACGCTGGCGTTTTTCTTGCTGCAATTTGGCCTAGTTTCACTCATTCAGCAGCTTTGATTCGTGGCCGCAGGCAAAGCACCAATAAGGAATCCCGGCAAGAATCTTGAAAGCATTTATTGGCACGATTACGAAACGTTTGGCGTTAACTCACAGCACGATTACCCATCTCAATTTGCTGGTTTGCGCACGAACTTTGAACTGGAAATTCTGCCGGATTCAGAACCTTGCAGCTTTTACTGCAAACCACCGCCCGATTATCTACCCGACCCAACTGCGTGCTTAATCACTGGCATAACCCCGCAGCTTGCCCTACAAAATGGCCTGCCTGAGCCTGAGTTCGCCGCACGCATCCACCGCGAATTCGCCCAGCCTGGCACGGTCAGCGCCGGCTATAACTCCATGCGATTTGATGAAGAATTTACCCGCCAGCTATTGTGGCGAAACGGTTTGGAACCTTACGAGCGCGAATACGCGAACGGCAATGCGCGCTTTGATTTGATCGACGTCATGCGCATGACTTACGCGCTGCGCCCAGCAGGAATGCACTGGCCGATTGTGGACGGCAAGCCCAGCTTCAAACTCGAACTGCTCGCTAAAGCTAACGCGCTTGAACACACCAAAGCGCACGACGCGCTATCGGATGTGCACGCCACATTGCATTTGGCACGCCAGCAAAAGGCCGCGCAGCCTAAGCTGTGGACGCACGCATTTGCGCTGCGCCATAAAAACATTGCGGCCAGTTTTTTGGACTACGCAAACGCCCTGCCGGTTGTGCACGTATCGCAGCGCTTCAGCGCCGAGCGCGGCTGTATGGCACTGGTATTGCCTTTGGCTTTGCATCCGGGCCGCAGTGGTCAAGTGATTGTTTATGATCTGATGAGCGATCCCAGCGGGTTGATTGAGTTAGACGCCGAAGCCATCGCCGAACGGCTCTACCTCAAGCAGGTCGATCTACCCGAAAACGAAGCACGCGTACCACTCAAGCTCGTGCATTTGAATCGCTGCCCGATGCTGGCACCGCTGAGCGTACTCAAAGGCGTAGACACCGCGCGCGTCAAGCTGGACATCGCGCTCTGCTTGAATCACGCCGAACAAATCAAAGCCACGCTTACCGAACTTCAGCAAAAGGTGCGTGCTGTGTACGCCCTTGAACCGCCTTTCCCGAATGCAAGCCCGCAGTCCGATTGGCCCCGGCAAAACCCGGCGCTATACGATGGCTTCGCGCCGCCCAAAGATCGCGCGCACCTCAAAGCGCTGTTGCAAAATCCGCCTAAACATTGGCCCGTGCCGTTACCCGAATTCATCGACCCGCGTATTAAACCGCTGCTGCAGCTTTATCGCGCGCGGCATTTTCCAGAAACGCTAAACCCAGCAGAGCAAGCGCACTGGCACAGCATGCGCATCGCCAAACTACAGTTTGGCGAGCGCAATTTCACCCGGTTTTTCAGCGAAATCAATCAATTGCGCATCGGGGCAGAGTCCATCGAAAAGCTCAGCGTGTTGGACGAGCTACAAGCTTACGGAATGGGCCTGCAGCGCGAGTTGGGGATTTGACCGCAGTCAAAACCCGCCGTTGGGATTTGGCGGCCAAGGTCAGAGCGGCTTTGAGAGGCGGTAAGCACGGCGGCAGTTAGGCTACGATCCACAACAGATCGTAGCCTGCATGCAGTTACTCCAGCGTCTCCAAATAGTCCGAAAACACGTCATTATCAGGTGCCAGCTTTGCTGCAGTTTGCGCGGCGCTCAGTGCTTCAGGTTTGCGATTCAATGCTACTAGGAGTTGCGCGCGCCGGTAGTGTGCGCCGGCTAAGTTGATGCCCTGCGGTAGTGGTTTGATCGACAAGATTGAATCTGCCAGCACCAATGCTTCTGGCGTGTTTTTCCCGGTCAGCGCAGCAAATTTAACCGCTTGGTAGTGTACTTTTGGATCGCTTGGCGCTGCCGCTAAACCAGCTTTAACATAGGGCTCCGCATCAAGCGCGCGTTTTTTTGAGTCCAGATAGCCCAGCACTTGGCCTAGCGTATCGGCGTGTGCGGGATTGACCTTCAGCGCGCTGTAAAGCTCGTTCATTCCACCGGCTTCATCTTTATCTTTGAACTTTAGCGTGGCTCTCGCGCGGTGGCCGGATACCACGTCAATGTTCGCAAGCTCGACCGCCATTTGTTTGGCCACTTCTTCATCGCCACCGGCAATACCCGGGGCTTGTAGATGAAATTGCAGCAGGCCGAAGCGCGCCTCAATGTGTTTGGGATCGAGCGCCGCGGCTTTTTCGAATTCGAGCTTGACCTTTTTGGCGAATCCCATTTTCGAAAATATACCTGCCGCCATCGCTTGCTGTCCATACACGGCGCCCAGCCAATAGTGCGCCTCGGCAGAATTCGGGTTTGCGCTGACCTGCGCCTGCGCTTTGGCCTGTGCGCCGTCTAAATCATTGATTCCAATAAGCCTGCGAACCTCTTGGCTTTGAGCGCTGAGTACAGGCTCCGCTTGTGCGTGCAGAACAAGTGGGGTGCAGCAGATGAAAGTGGCTAGCAGGGTTGCAATCAAGGTATGTTTCATCGGGTCAATCCTAAAGTTGAGTGGCTACGAGCGAGGCCTTAGCACATGCTGTGCCAGCGCTAGGTGCTGGAAAATAGCGCTAAACTCCAATTCAACTTGTTAAGGCAGCACGATGGCTAAAAAAAGTGAAAAACCAGTTCCAAAAAAATTCACGAAATCCAATCTGCCTGAGAAGATTTGCGTGCAATGCGGCCGGCCGATGGCGTGGCGGAAGAAGTGGGCGAAGGTGTGGGATCTGGTTAAATTTTGCTCAGATGCCTGCAGGCGTGGCACGCAGCGCTGAATCAGCTGGGCGATACCAAGCGCGTTAAAACGTCGGCGTATCTAAAATTCCTTGCCCGACGATTCGTGTCGCGCCGAAGCTGCGTTCGAGCACCAGCGGCGCACTTTCGGAGAAATCCTCTAGCGCATTGGCTAATGATTGCGAATGCGTCATGACTAATATCTGCGTGCTTCTACTTGCCAACGAGAGCTGCCGGGCGAGTGGGCGAATCAAATCCGGGTGCAGGCTGGCCTCGGGTTCGTTGAAGGCCATCAGCGTGCTGGCCCGGGTAGAAAAAAGCGCACTGAGTAGACATAGAAAACGCAGCGTGCCATCCGATAGCTCCGCCACACTCAATCCGCGTAGTAGGCCGTGCTGATGCAAGCTGAGGTGAAACGCGCCGCGCTCATCCCGATCAACGCTTATTTTGCCACCAGGGAATGCGCTTTCAATGGCGCCGTTAAAAGCCTCGGCATCGCCCTGCTCTAAAATCGTGGCGATGGCGCAGGCCAAGTTACCGCCATCATCCGCCAACACCGGTGCACGATAGCCGATTTGAATGGCGCGCACCGGGGCTTGTGCATCACAGCGAAATTCTTGATAGAGCCGCATGCTCAAAATGCGCTGACGCAAGCTGACTAATTCCGGGAAGCGCAAGCCATCAATTAGTCCGCTTAGCATGCTTTGCGATGGTTCTAGCACATCAGGAATGGCGACTCTAGCGGAGCCGGTGCCTTGATAGGCGAACGCGTTTTTACGCTCCAGCAGCATGGTTGAAGGCCGCCGTTTGCCGACAAATAGCAGCTCAGATTTGATATCGGGCTCACGAGTGAACAAGCCAGTGTCGCCCGGCATTTGCGATGGTAAACCTGCATTGAGCTCAAAGCGAAAATCCTCAAACGCCAACCCTAAGCGCAGCGTGATTTTACTGGACCTAGGCCCGCCCTCGGTGAATCCGCGCGCAAAGCGATTGTCATCCGGCCCGGCAAACAGTACGCCCGGCATGCCGCCTTCCCCAGCGATCATTTCGGAAAATCGCCCGTCCGCTGCTGATTTCAATAAAGCCAATGCGCGAAAAATATTGCTCTTGCCGCTACCGTTGGGCCCTGTGATGACGGTAATCGGCGCAAGCGGAATCCAAATATCTTTTAAAGATCGGTAGTTTCCGAATGATAGGGTGGTTAGCATGAGGATTTACCCTTGAGAATACCCACTCTGCGAAATCGTAGGCTGATGCCGAGCGAAGCGATGCCAAGCAAAGGCGGTTGGGTTAGGAGCCACGCTTCAGCATCGTCGCAAATTCATGCTGGCGTTCTCGTTGCTCACTACCAGCCTACAAAAGCGAATCGCAATAAGACTAAAAACCGCTTCAGCTGGCCGCAGCCAAAATCGCTATCTAACTATCCGCACTTGGAGTAACCACAATTCAAGCACGTCGAGCAGCCATCCATCAAAACCATCGCCTTAGTTGAACACTTGTGACATAGCGTGGCGTTGGCGGGAAAACCGCCGTCAGCTTCCGGGTTGTGGGTCGAACTGGCGGCGGCGTTGGCTTTGGCTGCGGCCTGCATATCAGCGCGTTTTTTGTTGATCGCCTCTTGCATTTCCGGGCTTAGCTCGGTTTTCAGCATGCCGATACGCTTGAGATGATCTTCAATCACTGCGCCTAATTCGGCCACTACCGACGGCATATAAACGCCGCCGGCTTTGAAGTAGCCGCCGCGTGGATCAAATACGGCTTTGAGTTCCTCGACCAAAAAAGTGACGTCGCCGCCTTTTCTAAACACAGCGCTCATGATGCGTGTCAGTGCTACCGCCCATTGAAAATGCTCCATATTTTTGCTGTTGATGAAGATTTCGAACGGCCGGTGCTGTTCGTGTTTGGTGCCTTGATTCAAGATGATGTCATTGATCGTCACGTACAGCGCGTGCTCGAACAGCGGGCTCTTAATTTTGTAGGTTGAGCCTTCCAAACACTCGGGACGCTCGAGCCGCTCGTGCATTTGAATTACTTCTGCTTTCGGCGGTTTAGCGGCCTCAAGCGCCACTTGTGCAGCTAGCGCGTTGGCAGCGGCCTGATCTTCGGGCCTTACCACCGTATAGGATTTAATTTTCTTCGATATTTTGATTGACATGGCTTTTCCTTAGTACTTTGCTTACTACTCAATTGGCGGGCATCAACAGCACTAGCGGGCATCAACAGCGCGCAGCTGTGAGCCATCCTGATAAACCGCTGGCGTGCTAAGCGCGCGGCTGATTTTTGCAAGTTCAACAATGTGAGTGAGCTGCACGGGCGCAGCGCCGTCTTGCAGCAGCACTACATAATCCAGCGCGTGGGTTTGTTTGAGCGCTTGCAAAATCGGCATCAAATCAGGCTGGGTGTAGCTTTGCCCGTCAAACACAAATTCGCGCGCATTTTTTGGGCTGAGCTCTATTCGAAGTTTGGTGGCTGAGCCGCCCGCCGACTTATCGCCGTCAAGCTGCTGATTGGCTTTGGCGCTCAGCAGCGCGGATTCAGCAGCTTGTTGGCTATCGGCTTCAGTGATAACCGCCGATGCCGATACTGGCGCTGCCTCGGTTTCGGGAACCGGCACAACCTTGGGCTCAGCCATACTGCTTGCACCTTGCGCCATCGCACCGCCCGCTTTGGGGCCGTACTTTTCGTTCAGCGCGCGCAGCTCGGCTTCGAACGCGGCTTTATCGCGCGGCGTCATCACGGTTTCGGCCAAAAGCGATGTTGAAAGCAAAGCGCTCAAAGCAAACAGCGCCAACAACGTTATTTTTCTTAGGTTAAATCGCATTGCAGCCTCCAAAATAATTCATGCCTATTGACGGCCTTAGGGCCCGATAACAGTGTGACAGTGCAGGCGTTAAAATTTGCTGCTACCGGTAAACAGCCGACCTAAAACTTACCGTAATAGCCTTCTTTGAGCGCATCAAACAAGTTCGCCGCCGTGTGCATTTCGCCGTCGTACTCGATCTCTTCATTGCCGCGCACTTCCACCACTTGGCCATCTTCCAACTCAAACTTATAGGTGGTGTTAGCCAAATCCTGTTCCTTCACCAAAACGCCTTGAAACGCAGCTGGATTGAACCTAAACGTGGTACAGCCTTTCAAGCCCTGCTTGTGCGCGTACAAATAGATATCTTTGAATTCGGCAAATGGAAAATCGGTCGGCACATTGGCAGTTTTACTGATCGAGCTATCAACCCACTTTTGCGATGCCGCTTGAATATCGACGTGCGCTTTCGGGGAGATATCGTCGGCCGAAACAAAATAATCCGGCAACTTTTCATCGGCGCGCTCGCTCATCGGCATTGCTTTGGCGTTAATAAGTGAACGATAGGCCAGCAACTCGTATGAAAGCACCTCGACTTTTTCTTTGGATTTTTTGCCTTCGCGAATGATGTTGCGCGAATAATGATGCGCAAAACTCGGCTCAATCCCGTTGCTGGCGTTGTTGCCAATCGACAGGCTGATCGTGCCGGTCGGCGCGATTGAGCTGTGGTGCGTGAAGCGCGCGCCAACCTCAGAAAGCTTTTGCACCAGCTCTGGCGCTACCGAGCTAATCCGCTGCATGTAGCGGCTGTAGCGCGCGTGCAGCACTTTGCCAGCAACTTGATCGCCGACTTTAAAGCCATCCTGCACCATTTCCGGGCGTTTGCGCAGCATATCGCCTGTGACAGTGAACTGCTCTTCCATGATTGGCGCAGAGCCTTTTTCGATAGCCAAATCAAGCGCAGATTCCCAGCCCGCGACCGCCATTTCACGGCTAACCGCTTCGGTGAACGCCAGTGATTCGGACGAGCCGTAAGGCATTCTCAGCATGGTTAAAGTCGAGCCTAAACCCAAAAAGCCCATACCGTGGCGGCGCTTGCGGGTGATTTCATCACGCTGCTGCGGTAGCGGTAAGCCGTTGATTTCCACCACATTATCGAGCATGCGGGTAAATACGCGCACGACATCGCGGTACTGCTCCCAGTCAAATTCAGCTTTATCGGTGAACGCATTGCGCACATATTTGGTTAAGTTCACCGAGCCTAATAAGCAGGAGCCATAGGGCGGCAACGGCTGCTCACCGCACGGGTTGGTGGCGCGGATATTTTCGCACCACCAGTTATTATTCATCTCGTTAACCCGATCAATCAAAATAAAACCCGGCTCGGCGAAATCGTAGGTTGAACTCATAATCATGTCCCAAAGCCCACGCGCTTTTACTTTGCTGTACACCCGGCACGCCACCAAGCCATCATCGCGGCTGACATAGCCTTCGCTGTGCGGCCATTCTCGCCAAACAATTTTGCTGAGATCGTTCAAGTCCGTCTCGGGCAGCTCTTGCCGGCTGATCGGAAACACCAGCTGCCAATCGGTATCAAGCTCGACCGCTTTGATAAATTCATCGGTAATCAGCAAGCTGAGGTTGAACTGGCGCAGGCGACCATCTTCGCGCTTGGATTTGACGAACTCTTTGACGTCCGGGTGGCTGACATCAAAAGTACCCATTTGTGCGCCGCGCCGGCCGCCGGCCGAGCTAACGGTGAAACACATTTTGTCGTAGATATCCATAAACGACAGCGGGCCGGACGTGTAAGCGCCGGCACCGGACACGTAAGCACCGCGCGGGCGCAGCGTGGAAAATTCATAGCCAATGCCGCAACCGGCTTTGAGTGTCAACCCAGCTTCATGGACTTTGCCCAAAATGCCGTCCATCGAGTCAATAATAATGCCGCTGACGGTGCAGTTAATCGTGCTGGTGGCCGGTTTGTGCTCCAGCGCGCCGGCATTGCTGGTAATGCGCCCGGCGGGAATTGCACCGTGGCGCAGCGCCCATAAAAACTTATCTTCCCAAAGTTTGCGTTTATCCAGCGATTCGACTTCCGAGAGCGCTTTCGCGACGCGGCGAAAGGTTTCATCCACGGATGCATCAACAGCATCACCGTTTTTGTTTTTCAAGCGATACTTTTTGTCCCAAATATCATATGAAGCTGGCTGCAGCGGAATCTCTTCCCGGGTAGCAGTGTGGGCTGGGGCATGAATATCGGTAACGTTTCCGGCGCGCGCTAGGCTCATTAATGGGGTTCCGCGAGTATGGGCTAGGGGTTAGGCTTGAAACTTCAAGTTAAGTCTCAACTACTATATTTAGTGAAAAACGTGCACACTGACCACAACATCTAGTGCAGGGCCGAGATAATGAGCGCTGCGACGGATCGGGTCAAGCCGTTTTTAGCGCTCCCACTGCAAGACTGTGAATTACTTGGAAAAATAGATATATAAACGTCTGTTCAGACTATTCGCTGCACGCTAATTCGGCAAAGCGATTGCGTTTCGCCGCATGTGCGCGCTAAAAATGCTGGCGATAGATACGCCTGCTTGTGCGAGCAAATGCGGTTACACTTCGGTCTAAATTGGTCTACCACGCCGCAGAACGCGGGTGTAGATTGCACGCTTTACACCCACTGCCCGAGGACCGCGCATGACGAATATCGTCACATCCCCCATCGTTAGCAAGATCGATAGCAGCTATACCTTGGACGACAAATACACTCGCTTTGATGGCCGGATTTATCTCTCGGGCGTGCAAGCACTTGTGCGATTGCCGCTCATGCAGCAGCGCCGGGATCGCCTGCACGGGCTTAATACCGGCGGATTTATTAGCGGCTATCGCGGCTCACCCTTGGGCGGGCTAGATCAAGCGTTATGGAAAGCGCGCAAGCACCTCAAAGCCAGCAATGTCGAATTTGCGCCCGGTCTAAATGAAGATCTAGCCGCCACCGCCGTTTGGGGAAGTCAGCAGGTCAATCTATTCCCGGGCGCGAAAGTAGATGGCGCCTTTGCCATGTGGTACGGCAAAGGCCCAGGCGTTGATCGTAGCGGCGATGTGTTCAAGCACGGCAATGCTGCCGGCACCAGTCGTTACGGCGGCGTGCTGGTGTTAGCGGGCGATGATCACGCTTGCCGCAGCTCAACCTTGCCACATCAATCCGAGCACGAATTCATCTCCGCCATGATGCCGATTTTGAACCCGGCCGGCGTACAAGATATTCTGGACATGGGCATTTTGGGCTGGGCACTATCGCGCTACACGGGGCGCTGGGTCGGCTTTAAAACCATCGCTGAGACGGTGGAATCCTCTGCATCGGTGAACGTTGATCCGCATCAGCTCAATATTATTTTGCCGAGTGAATTCGCAATGCCAGTTGGCGGCTTAAACATTCGCTGGCCTGATCCACCACTCGATCAGGAAATGCGCCTGCATCAATACGCTATGCACGCCGCGCAAGCTTTTGCCAGGGCGAACAAGCTCGACAAAATCATGATCGATTCCCCGAAAGCCCGGCTTGGAATTGTAACGACTGGCAAAAGCTATCTCGACGTGTTGCAAGCGCTGGAATATCTGGGCTTGGAAGAATCGCACTGCCGCGATATTGGTATTCGCGTCTACAAAGTCGGTATGGTCTGGCCGCTAGAGCCTGAGGGCATCCGCGAGTTTGCCAAAGGCCTGGAAGATATTATTGTGGTCGAGGAAAAGCGTTCCTTCTTAGAAGCGCAAATGAAAGAATATATGTACAACTGGGATCAAGCGACTCGGCCATCCATTGTCGGCAAATATGATGAGGAAGGCATTTGGGTATTGCCCTCGATTCAAGAGTTAACACCCGCCAGAATTGCGCGTTTAATTGCGAAACGGCTGGGGCGCTTTTTCACCAGCGAACATATCCGCGAGCGCTTGGATTTTCTAACTGCAAAAGAGAAAGAGCTGGCTTTGCCGCGCGCGAATTTCCCGCGTGCGGCGCACTTTTGCTCGGGCTGCCCGCACAACACTTCAACCAAAGTACCGGATGGCTCCAGAGCCGGTGGCGGCATTGGCTGCCACTACATGGTGACCTGGATGGATCGCAAAACCGATACCTTCACGCAAATGGGCGGCGAAGGCACGCCTTGGATCGGGCAATCGCCATTTACGGATGAAAAACACATCTTCCAAAACTTGGGCGATGGCACGTATTTCCATTCGGGCTCGTTGGCGATGCGCGCCTGCGTGGCCGCCAAGGTCAACATCACCTTCAAAATTTTGTACAACGATGCGGTTGCTATGACTGGCGGGCAACCGGTGGATGGTTCGCTCACGGTGCAAGAAATGGCGCGGCAAGTCTCCGCTGAAGGCGTCAAAAAAATCGTGCTGGTCAGCGATGACCCAGACAAATGGCGTAACGCCGAAGGCTTTCCAAGCGGCGTTAAGTTAGAGCACCGAGATGACTTGGATAAAGTGCAGCGCGAGCTGCGCGAAGTGACCGGCACTAGCGTAATTATCTACGAGCAAACCTGCGCAGCTGAAAAACGCCGACGCCGCAAGCGTAAATTGGCGGTTGATCCACCCAAGCGCATTCTGATCAACCCCGCCGTGTGCGAAGGCTGCGGCGATTGTGGTGAAGTCAGCAACTGCGTATCGCTGCTGCCACTTGAAACCGAAATGGGCCGCAAGCGCACCATTGATCAAAGCTCCTGCAACAAAGATTTTTCCTGCGTCAAAGGCTTTTGCCCTAGCTTTGTCACGGTGTTAGACGGCAGCCCGCGCAAGCCCAAAGGCAGCTCGGCTGACCCGGGTTTTAGCAAATTGCCGATGCCGGTCATCAAAAGCAATCTGGCCGAGCCTTGGAATATTTTGATTACTGGCGTAGGTGGCACTGGCGTAGTCACGATCGGCGCGTTGATCGGCATGGCCGCGCACCTTGAAGGCAAAGGCACGTCGGTATTGGATCAAACCGGCTTAGCGCAAAAAGGCGGCGCGGTCACTTGCCACGTGCGCATTGCCGCAAAACCTGAGGACATCAATGCCGTGCGCATCGCCGCCGGTGAAGCCGATTTAGTGATTGGCTGCGATGTGGTAGTGGTCAACGATTATTGGGCGCTGTCGAAAATTCGTGAAGATCGCACCCACGCCGTCATCAATAGCTATGAATTCATGCCCGGCACTTTTACCCGCAAACCAGACATGCAATTCCCGCTCCAGCAGATGTTGGACTCGATTGGCTTGGCGCTCGGCCACAAACATTTGGACGTACTCAACGCCACCGAGGTAGCCACCGCGCTAATCGGCGATTCGATTGCGACCAACTCATTTGTGATGGGCTACGCGTGGCAAAAAGGCTTGATTCCGCTGAGCCTAGAATCGCTGATGCGCGCCATCGAATTAAATGACGCCGCGATTGCAATGAACAAACTGGCGTTCAACTGGGGCCGCATGGCGGTGGAAAATATGCACTTGGTGCTCAAAGCGGCTGGCATGGTGGAAGACAATATTCGCCCGCTCAATTCCAGCGCGTTTGACTCTGCCACCGCGCTGATGTTTGCAAAAGCGCCAGTCACCAAAACGTTGGATGATTTAATCGCACACCGAGAAAAGCTGCTGACCGAATACCAAGACAGCGCCTATGCGCAGCGCTACCGCCAGCTGGTCGATTTGGTGCGCAAAACCGAAGCCGAACGCACGCCCGGCAAGACTGATCTGAGCGCTGCAGTGGCGCGCTATTTCGCCAAAGTCATGGCGTACAAAGACGAGTATGAAGTCGCTCGTTTGTACACCAGTGGTGATTTTGAAAAGCTGGTTAAAGATAGCTTCCAGGGCGATGAGATCAAGCTGAAATTCAACCTTGCACCGCCCATTATCAGCAAGAAAGATCCCGTCACCGGGCATTTACTCAAGCAAGAATTCCCAGGCTGGACGCTGAAAGCCTTCAAACAGCTCGCCAAGCTCAAAGGCTTGCGCGGCGGGGCGTTAGATGTGTTCGGCAAAACCGACGAGCGCAAAATGGAGCGTCAGCTAATCATCGATTACAAAAATTGCATCGAAGGTTTGCTGTCGCGCTTGAACCCCGAAAATCACGCCTTAGCGGTGGAGATTGCAAAAATCCCCGAGCATATTCGCGGCTACGGACACGTCAAAGAAGCGCACTACGCCAAAGCTAAGACTCAGTGGGATGCATTGATGACGGAATGGCAAAAACCTACGCATGCGAGATCGGTGGCTTAGCAACATTTCATCCATGCTGGTAAGTTTCCGATTCGTCATCCCCGCGCAGGCGGGGATCCAGAACAGGTGTCATGACGACCAAAAGCTTGGGGAACCTGGATTCCCGCCTACGCGGGAATGACGGCTAATGACCTTGAGGCAAAACTCCGCTGCCGAACTGCCAATACATGAGGCACTGCCCAGGCTTTATGAGGCACTGGCAGCTTGCAATCGCGTTGTACTAGAAGCCCCACCCGGCGCGGGCAAGACTACTGCAGTGCCGCTGGCCTTGCTTTCGCAAAGCTGGGTGGCGGGCAAGAAAATTTTGATGCTGGAGCCACGCCGAATTGCCGCTCGTTCCGCCGCGCACTATATGGCGCAGCAGCTGGGTGAACCGGTCGGGCAAACCGTCGGCTATCGGATTCGTTTCGAAGCCAAAGTCAGCCGGGCAACGCGCATTGAAGTGCTGACCGAAGGCATTTTAGCGCGCTTGCTGCAAGATGATCCAGAGCTTGCCGATGTAAGTCTTATAATTTTCGACGAGTTTCATGAGCGCCATTTGCACTCGGATTTAGCGCTGGCGCTTACGCTGGATATGCAATCGGTGTTGCGCCCGGATCTTCGCATTCTATTGATGTCGGCGACCTTAGATGGCGAGCGACTAACCCAATGGCTGGCACAGGATGCAGATTGCAAAAACGTGCGCTCACAAGGCCGGGCCTATCCAGTCAGTATTCGCTATATGCCACCGCCTAGGGAAGAACCCATCGCGCATTCACTGTTGCGCGCGCTGCGTTCAGTGCTGCCAGAGAGCGAGGGCGATGTGCTGGTATTTTTGCCAGGCCGCGCAGAAATTATCCAGTGTGAGCGCGCCGTGCTGAGCCTGATTGATGAGTTTGCTAACTTATCGGCTATCGCGCTACATGGCGAGCTGACCATCGAGCAGCAAACCAGTGCGCTTGCGCCCGCAGCAACAGGCATGCGCAAAATTGTACTCGCGACCAACGTCGCGGAATCCTCGCTCACGCTGCCAGGCGTTCGCGTTGTGATTGACTCAGGGCTTGCGCGCGAGCCAAAATTTGATGCGAGTCGCGGCTTTGCTTCACTCGCGCAGGTGTGGATATCGCAGGCCAGTGCCACCCAGCGCGCTGGCCGTGCGGGCCGCGTTGCGCCGGGCATTGCGGTGCGGCTATATGCCAGCTCGCGCCGACTTGATCCTCAGGTACGTCCGGAAATTACTAGAGCTGACTTAGCGCCATTAGCACTCGCACTCTATGGCTGGGGTACAAGCAGCAGTGAATTTTTGACGCGCAATTTTCTGGATGCGCCTCCGACCGGAAGCTACAACCAAGCGCTAGTTTTACTGCAAACCTTGGGCGCACTTGAATCGGATACACGCAGCGCAGCGACAAGCGAACCTTCGCTAAAAATAACCGCGCACGGCAAAGCCATGCTCGCTACTGGAGCGCATCCTAGACTTGCCAACTTAGTCATTCGCGCCGATCCAGCGACGAAAGCACTAGCCTGTGATGTGCTGGCGCTGATTGAAGCACGCGATCCGCTGAAAGGCCCGGAGCGTTTTAGCGAAGCGTTCGCCAGTCGCTGGAACACGCTCGCAGCATGGCGCGCCCGTCGACCGCACGGCGGTGATCATGCTGCGCTGAGCAGCATCGACCAAGCCGCCCGGCAGTGGCGTTCGCGCTTAAATGTGCGCCAAGAGCCGCCCCTGCAAACCGAACCGCACCGATTGGGCGAGCTGCTGCTGCACGCCTTTATTGATCGGGTCGCGAAATCTCGCCCGGATGCGCCGATGCGCTTCAGCAGATCCGATGGCGGCGGTGCCACGCTCAGCCACGACTCACCAATGCTCGGCGAAACCTGGCTAGTGATTAGCGAGCTAGATGGCACCGGCGCCGATGCCCGCATACGCAAAGCCGCGCCGCTGCGCTTAGACGAATTGGCCAAATGCTACCCCACACATTTTATCAACGAGCGCGTGCAGCGCTTTGACGCCGACACCAAGAGCGTTCTGGCAAAAGAAATCGAGCGCTTCGATGCAATCATTTTAAGCGAACGCATCGTGCCGGCAAAAAACGCCACCGCGCAGCTTATGATCGGGATTCACCAGCTGGGCATTAGCGCCCTGCCCTGGTCAGATTCACTATTGAACACCCGTGCGCGCATCAACTATCTGCGTACCTGGATGCCGGAACTCAACTTACCTGATGCATCAGACACCGGCTTATTGGATAATTTAGAAGACTGGCTCGCACCGTTTTTAGATGGCTTGACAAAGCTTTCCCAGCTGCAAAACGACTCGCTCTCTAATGCGTTGCGCACCCAGCTGAGCTATGCCCAAAGCCAAGCGCTGGAACAACACGCACCGGATCGGCTCATCGTACCCAGCGGCATCGAACGCCAAATTATCTACCCGCCCGAAGGCCCACCGATTTTAGCGGTCAAGCTGCAAGAGCTATTTGGCCTAAGCGAAACCCCCACCATTGCCGCTGGCCGAGTTCGCGTCATGCTGCACCTGCTTTCACCCGGTGGCAAGCCAGTGCAAGTCACGCAAGATCTAAAAAACTTCTGGAACACCACCTACGCAGAAGTCAAAAAAGAAATGAAAGGCCGCTACCCACGCCACCCCTGGCCTGATGATCCGTGGACTGCCACCGCTACGCATCGGGCTAAGCCTAGGGGAACGTAGCGTGGTGAATTCATGCGAGCTTATTTATCTGATATTGGCATTAGGGGTTCAGGTATTAGGGTACAACCCACATTGTCGTAACAAGGCAAAAATCTAAGTTGCAATGAGGGCCTCTCAATTGCGTTTGGATTAAACACCAAGTTGTGTTCCTGCTGCGATCCCACTACCAACCGGCTGGGTACAATTCCAAAGTTATAGCTAAAATGAAGCGGTTTCGGGAATACATATTGAAACAGTGGGGCTGAACTCGGAAGGGCGCCGGAAGTCGGGTACACAGAAACTGTACTGGTGCAATCGTAGTTTCCACTGTAATTGCAGGTCGAGTCTCGCGTCCAACGCACTTCAAACACTTGACCCAAGCCTGACGCCGCTACGTCCAAAAGGCCGCCGCTAAGCAAGCGTCCGTCAGCTTGCTTTAGCTCAACGCCAATCCGCGCACCACCCAAATTCGAGTAAGAAGTCACAAACAAATCAGCAGCCCGCTCACCGTTGAAGCGCTTGGTGAATTCAATTTTTGCGATCGTAAAAAAATGACCACCTATACCTGGACTTTGTGGTTCGATTCCATTGAGTCTATTCACGGTAATCAAAAATCGGGTAACCAACGTATCGGGATTTAGCTGTGAGGCAACAAAGGAGCGCGTGGCTTGTGGGATGCCAGTTGCCATAATGTTGACGCGACAACCTTCAGATCCGCCTCGCTCCAGTTTAAGTCCGGCTGGCGTCATAGCCATACTTCCAAGTGGCTGTACCAAGCCTTGCGTGACATCTAGTTGTTGCATCGCCGGGCATTCAATATCGGCATGCGCGCTTGAAACTAAAGCGAGTGAGACTACCGCCGTTGCAACACTTTTTCTGATTTTAATTTTCATAATAATTTTCAAGTTTTGGAAAGGTTAGCGCGAACTACTTGATCAAGATTTTTCGGTGCATCCACCAAAATTATTAATGGCAAGGATAAATCCGGGAAAACGCTTGAACGGCGCAAGCTTACGAGAGCCTGTCTTAACAATCGTTCCTTGCACCAACCGGATTGGCGATGCACGCTTGCAGATGATTCAGTCGCCGTTTAGTGGCCCTGGATACCGCAGCCTTGGCTAAGAGTGGCTCAATACGCGCGAACCAGCGCTTGGATTCTGCTCGTTCTCCCAGACGCCAATAGCTTTCAGCAATCGCACCAATCGCTCCAATTCTGCCTGAACCCGGAGGTGTGGGTGGTCGGCCATATTCAAAACGATGCACCACCTCTTTGCCAATGGTGATTGCGCGCTCATATTGACCGACAGCAACTAACGCGCGCGCATAGGTATCCAACATGTAGGCGATAGTTTCAGATCGATCATCGAGAATTCTGCGCGCCATATCAGCCGCCAATTCAGCATTTTTAGCGGCGTCTTCGTATTTGGCCAACGCCAGCTGTTGCTCAGCAAGGTTTCGCTGCAACGCCATAATTTTCGGGCTTTGTTTTGCGCTAGTGCTGCCGATCGCAATATCGAGTGCGCGCCTGGCGAGCAACTCGGATTTGAGGTAGTTGCCAACGCTTGCAAAGATGTTTGATTCTGTGCTGTACAGGTCCGCGAAATACGGGTGATCCTTTCCGTACCACTTTGCTATAGCGCGCTTAGCAGGTTCAAGCTCTTCCAAAGCTTGGGGATATCGCTCAAGTGCACGTAACAGCTGCACAATTTCTAACCTCACCGATATTTCGGATTTTGCGTCAGCGGCAAATTGTCTGGGTGTAATCGCGCGTGCCAAATCTAGCGCGGATTGCGTTTGATCGCTCACTTTCAACAGGCCAATTAGGCTTATCGCAGCGCTAAGCTCTGAACCAGGATCTTTTGTCTTTGCGGCTAATAGCACCGCTCGCCGTGCCAACGACAGCTTTTCTTCGATTGGAATTTTTGGAATGCCAGCCTGCACAATAGATTCCAATATCAGCTGCTGCACCTCAAACGCGCCACCAAGCAGATTTGCCGCTTTCAGGCTGGCGCGCGCTTCCAGGGTCACTTCATCGCGCCGCTTCCGATCACCTGCTAAACCCAAGGCCTTTGCCAGCGTTTGCAGTGCTTTTGTCTTAGTCTGCCCGGGTTGCAATTGCGCGGCCCGCTCATATAAGCGGGCTCGCAAATTTGCACTTTCTTTGTACAATCCAAGCGCGCCGTAAACATCAACAATGACGGTTGTTAGACCAACATCCGTTTCAAGCTGCAAAGAATTGCTCAATAGCGATTTACTCGCTTGATCTAATACTGCGCGCGCCGTGATTTCAAGCCCGTCAGAGTTCGCCGGGTCTGCAGAGCGAAACGCCTGCAACAGCAAGTTGGAAACTTGCTCCGCGCGCTCGGATTGCAAAACCGCTTGATCACGCTGTAGGCGAACCTGATATTGCTGCACGCCCAACCCGATGCCCGATACCGCTGCAATTGTGAGCGGCAGCCAATGCCGAATCACAAATTTTTGCGTCAAATACCAGGGGGAATTTCCGATGGCTTTAACGGGGCGATTGTCTAAAAACGCCAAGATATCCTGCAAAAATAAATCCGCACTCTGATATCGCTCTGCCGGATTTTTTCGCAGCGCTTGCGCTACGATTTTATCCAGCTCGTCTGGAATGGTATAGGAAACAGAGGCCTTCGCGCCGGTACTAAGCAAAGCTCTTAGACGCACAGACGGCGGCACCGGTAAGGTGTGCAGCACTTGCTGTTGTAAAGCGGAAAACGGTGCATCGAGATCAATCAGCGTTTTTGTACTCAGCAGTTCGTACAGCAATGCGCCGAGCGCATAGACATCCGTCATCACCGATATTGTGGTTCCCTCAAGCTGTTCTGGCGCAACGCCATAGCTAGAAAAATAGCGCTGAGTGGTGTTGAGTGCGCCTTCAGAATCTAGCTGCTTGGCAATACCAAAATCCAATACTTTGACCTGGTTTGCCTTGTTGATCAAAATATTATCGGGCTTGATATCCCGATGTACAAAGAACCGTTGATGCGCGTACTGCAGGGCTTCAAGCAATTGTGCGAAGAGCCCAAGCCGGGCTTTCAAGCCTAGTTGTTTAACAGCCGCATGTTCGATGATGTTGAGTCCATCGACCCACTCCAACGCCAACCAAGGCCGGCCGTCCTGCGTGTACCCCGCATCATACAAACGCGCAATATTGGGGTGATCCAGCTGCAGTAAAATGCGCTGTTCGCGCAGGAATCGCGCGTTGGCGTCCGGATCCCTAAGATGGGTTCGCAATAGCTTCAATGCCAGCATTTGGCTGTGCCCAGCAACCTCTCGGCAAACTTTCCACACTTCACCCATGCCACCTTCGCCGAGCCGCTCAATGAATTCGAACTGCGACAATTCCAACGTCGATTGAGTCAGTTTTGCCTCGACAGCATGGTGAACGCGCGCATCCAGTGCATGCTTCGCGTCTGCGTCAAACCCTGCGTCGTGCGCCAAAAGCTGTCGAAGCCGCGCCGCTAAATCAGGGCTGGTTTGCTCGATTAAGGTTAACTCACGCTCGCGATCATCGAATGGCAGATCCACCAATTGCGTAAACAACGCCATTATTTCTTGATTCATTGAGTTTACGGCGCCAACGCGCTACCTCCTAGGTTTTGAATCAAGTGCGCGCGTGCAAACCGCCAGATTCGCGTTGCGGTTGCTTCGCTAATTTGTAGCTCCTTTGCAGTTTCATCGACGGTCATCCCGGCAAAGTATCGAAGCTCCACCAGCTTCGCCGCGCGCGCGTCAATTTTCTCTAACTCCGTGAGCGCTTTTTCCAGGATCAACCAATCTTCGCTTTGGGAGACAATTTCAAAGTCTCTACCGCGCTTTTGCGCTAATCGTTCACGTATATGGTCTACGATCGTCATCCTGACCATGCGCGCCGCCAAGCTCATTAATTGGCTCGAGTTTGCAAACGCATCAGAACTATTGCGCAATTCCAGAAATACGTCACCAGCCAGCTGCGTTGCTCTCAAGGTACGCTG
Source organism: Rhodanobacteraceae bacterium (assembly GCA_031422315.1). Taxonomy (GTDB): domain Bacteria; phylum Pseudomonadota; class Gammaproteobacteria; order Xanthomonadales; family SZUA-5; genus JANNYA01. Next base: position 167,136 of record JANOQN010000011.1, on the reverse strand, counting down.
GCTCTTGTGCGCAAGCTGCTGCCTGGCAATGTTTCGAATCCTAGGCAAGATAGCCAGACAAATCGCGTTCTCAGCTGCACTATCGCCTGCTTTCCATCGCTCAATAAGCTGCGTGATAGATTTTTCCATCCGCGCATTCTAGTCTAAAGCGCCTGTTGCGCAAATCAGGCAGGCGCATACCGAATTCGACGGGTTGACGTTAGCGCATCGCAGGATTCGATTCCTAATCAGTATCCCGATAGATGCCTACAAAAAGCCAGCCGATTTGTAAAGTCGACCGGCTTTTGATTAGACAATTACTGAATCGGTTTCTAGCATTAAGCGGACTTTAGGGCGCGCACACGTAGCCAGCGACATGTTCATACTGCATGCCAAAGGACTGCGGATCGCCCAGTGTGGTGCTGTAGTAGTGTTCCAAGTCTGAGGTGGCTGGATAAAAGCGCGAGTAGCGGTGCAGTGGCACGGTGCCTGCCTTTTGATCCTTGAACACCCAGCCCTCAATGCCTTCTGGAATGTAGCCAAAATTCCGTACGAAATTGCTTTCTGACACAGTGGTGCTATAGAAGTGCTCAAGTTGCGGGGAGCCAATGAAGAAGCGCTCGAATGGCCGCTGTAGGACTTCAAAGCCCCCGTATTGTTCCGGCATGCGAAACGCGATGCGTTGGTTGAAGTACCCCAAGGTTAGCGCAGCGTTACTGCCAGACGCGGACATGGTGTAAAAGTTATCCGTATATCCGTTGTGGCGTGCAGCGTACTGCGGTGTTCCTGCATAAATCCCCGTGCAAGCAGGGGCTGGAGCACTTACGGATCTTGTTCCAAGTTGGCTACCCCTATAGTTCATGGTGCCGGAACTTTAAAAATTTAAGTGGTCAGTTATTACTGTTGGCTAAAGGCCAACATCTTCATTCAAAACATAAAGAGACTAACCACTTATGAAAAAAATCAGTTTGATCGTCGGCATTGCACTTTTTACAAACACCTCAGTTGCGATAGCGACACCCGGCTGGTACGGGCAAATCACAGCGGGCATAACGAACCAGGGCGACCAAACTTTCAAATACGTGCCGGGCGGCGCGAGGAATAGAGCGTCTCTAGATATTGGGATACTTGTTGGCGGTGCAGTTGGATTCGATGCGGGTAATGGCTGGCGAGGTGAGGCAGAACTTGCATACCAAACAGCGGAAAGCAGCGCGGGTGATTTTGGCCTCGCCTTACCGAACGGTTATGGCGATCACAGCTCCACTTCGATCGGCGTCAACGCATTTTATGAACTCAATTGGCCAAACGTACCCAGAGTAAAGCCATACATCGGGCTCGGCGTTGTATATCTATCGAAAATCGAGATTGATTTTACTAGTTCTACCGGATTGGTGAAATCATTTTCGGGCAGCAAGACCGCAGCCCAAGCGTTTCTCGGCGCGCGCTTTGCAATAAGTGATAGCCAGTATTTTGATGCTGGCGTACGCTACCTTTCTGCGACAGATGTTCTATTAAGTGGCGCGCGCCCAATAGATGGATCGGGTATAACCGGAGACGTTCGTGCTGATTATCAGCCTTTGGCATTAACCGCATCATGGGGCTGGCGCTTCTAACTCAAGTTCAGCATCAAAGCCCACAGCTTGGAAATTTGAGTGCCGTTGAAAATTGTATAGTTTAGCGGCTTTCGCGTTGGAAATTCACATGTAAATCAACCGAGATAATCGAATGTCAAACATTACTGCACTAATGAGCGATTGGCGTGCCGGCCAGCCGGGCGCGGAATCCGCATTACTAAAGCACGTTTACCCTGTTATAAAGCAAATTGCTGGGCGGCATTTGCGCAATTCCAAACAATTTACCTTACGCCCAACTGAGCTGGCCAATGACGTGTTTATGCAGATTCGCGCAGGTGGGGAAAATATCGGCGTGGAAAATTCCAAACAGTTTTACGCATTGGCTGCTCGAATGGTTCGCTTTTTAATAGTTGATCATATCCGGGAAGCTCGAGCACAAAAACGTGGCAGTGAATTCGAAGTTGTTGAGCTGAAATTCGCAGAAAACACCGCTATTGATGAACATCGCGCACCCACTGATTGGGTCGCGTTAGATCAGGCGTTAACGGCCTTAGAGTTTGAAGAAAGCAGTCACGCACAATTGGTAGAGCTGCGCTTTTTTATGGGATTAAGCATTCAAGAAGCCGCAAGCACAATAAAAGTGAGCACCGCAACCGCAGAAAGAATGTGGCGATACGCGAGGGCGTTTTTAGCGCAGAAGATGAGCGCAAACCCGTAATTTAAAAAATCATGCATTTTTTAGGGTGTTATGAGTGCTATTCAGCTGATTCTATAAACCAACTATTTGCACAAGAAAAACTCAACAACTGAAGCGCTTTGGGTCTTTTATGCGACAATTTTTTATTCTTAATACGATTGGGTCGTAGTGCTCCATTTCGCTGGCCGCTTTTACAATTTCACCTAGCTTACCATTCTGGACGCTCCTCCAAAAAATCATCTCCCGAGTAACTCTTATTTCTGGGCTTTGATAGCAGTCAAATCTCAAAATGCGCGAAGAAAACTCAGCCTTATTGCCGATAAGATAAGCGTTTCTAGCGAGCGCAACGTTAGCGCCCATCGATAGAATGCTGATTCCTCCATCAGCTGCACGAAGCAATCTTTGATAATACTTAGGCACTAACTTGCCCTGCTTGGCTTGCATTATTGCCATGTTAAAAGCCAAATAATTGTGCCTAGGATCGTCTAGTTTAAACTGAATAAGCGTCTTTTGGCTAATCGCTTCATACAAGATTTCTGCCTCCTCAAAGCGACCCAATTTCATCAGCGCGCTAGCTAAGTCGTTATCATATGCCAAGATTGAGGAATGATCTGGACCCAAGAGGGGAACTGCCATGGCTTTTATTTGCGAACGCAAATGCAAAACTTCTTCGTATTGCTCAAATTGTTGACTTAATGCAGCCTGCTTGCCAAGCAAAACAATTTTCTCCTTAATCGATTTGCTGTTGTCTAGCGCAATTACTAAAGCCAATTGTGCTTCTTTTAATTTTGAGTTTTTTATTAGCACATCTATCCTAATTGCTTCCGCAGCGGAGCTTAATATTTGTGCAGGAAGGATTTTCAATATTCTGTCAGATTGCCCAGACAACACAAAATAGTTTACTTCCAATAACTGAAATCGGCGCGTCTCATCTAAACTGAAATCCAAATTAAGTTCTTTCAAAGCAATCAAAAAGGCACCAAGGTCAGTTGTTTCCCTTTCAATAGAAGCAATCTCAGCCGCTAAAAACAAACACTCCAGCTTATGCTGTTGGCTAAGCGGGATTTTCCGTTCAATTTCACTAATCATTGCGCCTGCGCGCTCAGTTTTCCCCAGCGCTGTTAAACCCCGAGCTAGTGCAATCAGCAGCGGCGCGCTCGCTGGGTCAACATTCTGCCGTTCTTTAATTTCAGCGAAGCTGGCATCAATCATCACGCTCAAGCTTTTATCGCCGCGTTCCGTCGCCAATGGATCCGCACGCTTAAAAACATCTACCAAAAAGTCATTCACTGATTCAGCTGCCGCGCGCGCGTCCTCGGCGCTGCGCTGTTGGGCTTCCGCGCGGCTTTGATTGGCCAACGCAAGTCTATTAGCCCGTTGCAAATCAACCCACCCTATCGCCAACATAGTGATTAGTGCCAGCAAACTTATGATAACGGCGCTACTGCCTGCGACTGCAAGCCAGTGCCGCCGCAAAAACTTCTCTGTACGGTAGCGGCGCCCTTGGCCTGCCGCTTTCACTGGGCGAAGCTCAAGGTAAGCCTGCAAGTCCTCATCAAATTCGCGGGCGCTGGCGTAGCGCTCATTCGGCAGCTTGCGCAGCGCATGCAGCACAATCCGATCAAGATCACCCGCAAGCTGCCTGCTGAGTACCAATGCGCTGCCAAGCTTTCGTTGGCCCGCAGCTTCCAGCGTGGCGCGTTTGCTTGGCAAAATTGGGGTTTTTTGCACGATGAACGTTTCTAGCTGGGTCGGAGTTTTTAACTCTGAACCCATTAGCTGCGCCCCGCTGAGCAGCTCGTAAAGCAGACCGCCGAGTGCATATACATCAGTTCCCACACAAACCGCGCCGCCGAGCAGCTGTTCCGGTGCAGTCGCATAGAGCGACAAGAAACGCTGCTGCGTAAGCGTTTGTGGCGCATGCCGATCAATCGATTTGGCAATACCAAAATCTAAAAGTTTCACCACTCCATCAATGCTAACCCAAACGTTATCAGGCTTAATATCGCGGTGCACGACCAAAAAATCGTGGGCGTATTGCACGGCGCCCAGCACTTGACGAAAAAGTTTTATTCGGGCTTTGATACTAAGTTTATTCTTATCGCAAAAAGTGGTAATTGGCAAGCCTTCGACCAACTCCATCGCGATCCGCGGGCGGCCATCACCCGCCGTTCCTGCATCTAACAAACGTGCAATATTTGGGTGCGCAAGCTGGAGCAGGATGCGCTGCTCTTGAATAAAGCGCTCGTGCAGCTCTGCGTTATTGCATTCGTGCTTCAGTAATTTGAGCGCCAGAGTTTGCGAAACGCCTGCAACTATTCGTTCGGCACGCCAAACTTCACCCATACCACCCTGACCCAGCAAACCCATTAGTTTGAAATTCGGCACGCTGGTTTTTGCCTGCACTGCTTGGCTTAGCGCATCCGTTAAATCACCCGCCGACAGGTCGTCTAACGCTGCGTTTACGGCAAAATCATGCGCCAATAAACCAATCAATTCATGCGCCATAGCAGGATTGATTTGCTGCAATGCCGCAAGTTCGTCTTTACGTTCACTGTGCGAAAGCGCCACTAAATGTGCAAACCAAACGTGTTTAGTCATGAAAATTCAAGTCCATTTTGAGCTATTTTCGTAAATTGCAAAGTAAGCCACGCATTATTGAATGCTCGTTTTGAAGCGAATGAAAACATAACGGCGCCTCATTTTCTTTGCTATCTCCCAGGCTTAAGTAAGTGTCATGTCCCGTTAGGTTATAAACTCGTTTGGCAAAAAAGTACTATTTTTCAGCGTACTACGTGTCCTGCGCTTTTGCATCGTTCTTTAGCAGCTATTTTCCCAGAATGCCTTCAAAGCTATCGGAAAAAATAAAACCTTGGCGTAACTCAAATGAACCAATGTCAGCACCGTCACTAGCATCTGAAATATTTGGATTGTTTTCTGGGCGGCTACTCCCGCGCTGATCGCGGTTTGACGCAAAACTAAATCCGCGGTCTATCACCGGGCTATCTAATTGCGGAGCGTGCGTCAACGTTGGCCCGCCATTATTGGCGAGCGGTAACAGCATTGGATTGCTTGGTGATGCAGTCGAGCCGACTTGATCAAACATGCCATTAAAAACGGCGTTTCCAGGATCGCCTATAAAATTATGGCCTTGAGACGTTAGTAAGGCTGGCGAGACTGAATTTATGTCATTAGCGCCGCTAATGTTCGAATTCCCAGCAACGATAGTGCCCTAATGATCAATGTGCCTGCGGAATGGTAAATGCCTGACGCATTTGCAGTTCCCGTTGGTGCAAAGTTTTCGGTAAATGTCGAGTTGGTAATAGTTGTCGGGCCCGAAGTCCACAGTGCACCAGCGGATTGAAAACTCAAATTGTTGTTAGCAATATTATTGCCACTAAATGTCGAGTTAAGAATTTCTAGTCGTCCAAAAAAATTATCAACGCCAGCGGCTGTGCTTTCATTATTTGTCATGTTTCCGACAATTGTACTCTCATTCAAAATCAAAGCGCCGCCGCTGACGTAGATGCCACCACCAAAATTTAAAGTACTGTTGTTGCCAATTGTACTTCCAACGGTAGTAAGTGAGCTTCCATCAATAAAAATGCCTCCACCCCGATCAGCGCCAAAGTTATTGGTGATACTGCTATTGCTAATGAACCCAACGGTTGGAGACCGAATATAAATCCCTGCTCCTTTGTTTAAAGCTTGATTGTCCGATACGATAATATTTTTGGCATTAAGGGATCCAACGCAATTTATTCCTCCACCATTTCGCCCCGCTGGGTTGTTCTCTGCAAAAACCCGATTATTTGCAATAATAGCGTTCTGCAGGCTCAAGGTTCCTTCGACTTGAATGCCGCCTCCAGCATTAAATGAAGATCCGTTACGAATACTCAGGTCACTTATCGATACGTTGTGGGATGCCGGAATCAAAAAAACCCGGCTAATCTGATTGCCAGAAATCGTCAAAAGATCGCTCCCCGGCCCTTTTAGCGTAATGTCACTCGAAAAAACTAAATTTGATCCGCTTAGAGTTATGGTTTGTGGCGCGTTAAATAATTCAGAAAACTCTACAATATCGCCAGATGCAGCAGCAAACATTGCTTCTCGCAGGCTGCAATCTTGTGCGTCGCAAATTCCGTCTGACGTATCCTGTGTTTTATTCACTAGGACGCTTGCAGAAGAAGCAAGGTCAGGGATAGAAAGTGTGGCCCACGCTGCAATTATTATTTCAAAAATTTTGAATTTGGTTTTCATTTTACTCACTTTAGCTTTTTGTTTTCAGATAAATCGACAGTTTTTCAGCGCTCTCAAATCGCCTTAGCGAAGTCGAAAAACTCGCCGAAACCCCATCAAATGTTGATCAGAGCGTTAACATCGTTCAGCCTCGCGCGCTTCTCGGCGATTACGTTCGAAGCCTTTAACTCGGTCTGAAAGCAGTATCGGAAACCCGCGTTAAGCAGCGACGCGTGGACATGCAGCTTTGTAAGAATCATCCGACACGCTTCTGCCTAAACTGCTTCTCGCCCCGCGAGCGCCGACGCACCAACCGGATCACATGACTCAAGCCCGCCGCCAACTAGATCCAACGCACGCAGGCACATTCCACTGCATTAATCGCTGATTGCGGCGGTATTGTCTTTGCGACGAAGACGAATACACCGGAAAAAGTTTCGAGCGCCACAAGCTTGGGTCGAAAATCGCATTTTGGAGCTAGGCACGATTTTCGCCTGCGGCATGTATTCGTGCGCGGTGATGAGCAACCACTTGCATTTGGTGGTTCACCTTAGTCCGCAGACTTCCAATGTTTGGACGCTTGATAATATCGCTGCGCGCTGGGTTCGACTTTACCTCGCGCACACGGCCGAACTGTGCGCTCAAAAAGCCGCCGCAATAGTCGAAAATCCAGCACTAATCTCCGAATATCGCTCCAGATTGACCAATTTATCGTGGTTAATGAAATCCTTAAGCGAACCGATTGCGCGCAAAGCCAACGCCGAAGATTGTCCCGTGCTGTCTTCGTGTCCCGTGTCGTCTTTTTCTGGCTAGATTGTGCTTGCGCACCGTAAAATAAAGAATTTGCGGGCGGTTCAGTTTCCAATGACTTGAGGTACAAGCCTGTTGCACTGGGGTTTTGGACGCCGTTTAGAATCGAAGATTGGCTCGAGGATGTTGCTGGCCTCCCCGATTTGGTCTAGAGGCGTGATCGAGTTTTCCCTGAATTTCCGACTAATTCCAAGTGGGCACTTTCGCTCACTTAATTTTGAGACCACCATGAAACTTATCGGACTACATGCAGCAATATTATTAGCGGTATGCAATCTTACGGCAGGCGTTGCCACTGCGCAGGTTTTAGCAGAGCCAAGTGCGCTCGCCGCTACGCCTAGCAGCGTAGTGATTCATCGCGGACATGCCGCAGTGCAAAAAGAACTAGAAATCATCGAAACGGTCATTGCAGATACTTCCCGAGCTGTTTTGGAAGGCAAGTCGGACCGCAAGGAGCTTGAATGGTTGGTTGAACGCCGCGCTACGCTGAGCAAATTGCTGTTAGAACCAGAGCCTAAATCGCAAAATTCGGTAACCGTCAATTCGCCAAATCAATCGGCGACACTCTATGGATGCGGCCAATCGCTAACCATCGCACTGACTAATGGTAGTGGGCCAGGCGGAGTTCTAGGCATGGATGTAGCCTCTTATGCTTCGATAAACAGTAGCTTCGATGCATTCGTGCAGGGCAATATGTACGCAATCGCGAAAAACCCGTTGTCTCGTTCGTCGCAGGTCGAAACATTTCGCTATCGAGCACCTAAAACCCCATCCGGAATGTACACATCGCGAGTAGGCGCGAGCGTGTCGCAGTCCTTTATCGGTTGCACGAAGGCGTTTGTCACCGGATCGATTAGCGCGGGTTTTGACGGATCGCCGCTATCTTGTGGTGTAGTCCCAGTGATGCTTGAATTCAGCGGCGAGTCAAACACCTTTCCACCCCAAATCATTCCATCTTGTGACGACGCGCTCTAGATAGTCCAAAGCGTTGGGCGATATATTTCGCCCAGCGCCCTTTGACGGTTGCACAATCGGAACGCAAACGACAGCTGTCAAGCCAGTTTGCGCTTTTAGAGAGGATAGGTGAATGTTCTTGATTCATTCGGACGCCTTTTGCTGTTTGTGAATTTAAATCAACGCAATTCATGCGTTGCTAGCTTCTATTTTTTTCAGAGCGACGAGCCGGATTGCACACTTTTGCGGCTTGATACAGCGAATGGCTTTGCTTAGGCAGCGCTTGATCCAAGCGCGCATGACGTTGAACAGGCGTGATAAACCGAATGCCGCAGTATCAGTGCTCATCATCGTACCAAAGCAATGCGGCAACCCACGCACGCGCTGCTGCCAAGTCCGCAAAGGACTTGAGCGGCATATAAGGGCGATACTTCAGCGTTCCAAAAGCAGATTCGACGTAAGGGCTATCGTTATTGCAATTCTAATTAAAGCGCGGGCATGCAGCTTTGTGAGAATCATCCGACACGCTTTTGCATAAATTGCTTCTCGCCCCGCGAGCGCCGACACGCCGAGCTGATCACATGACTCAAGCCCGCCGCCAACTAGTAGACCCAACCCAATTTGGCACTTTCCACTGTATCAATCGCTGCGTACGCCGATCTTGGCTTTGTAGCGAAGTCAAGCTCACGAAAAAGAGCTACGAGACCGCAAACAATCGGTCGAACATCGAATTTTAGAGCTGGGCACCATTTTCGCCTGCAGCATTTATTCGTGCGCAGTGATGAGCAACCACCTGCATTTTTTCGTTCACATGAGCCATCAGACCTCGACGAGACGTTTGTTCGAAATTTTGGCAGCAAACGAATTCCGATGCCGAACGTCATTCAACATATTAAAGAACTCAAATTTCAAGGCGCGCTAATATACTGCTGGAGTTCTGGCGGAGCGCAATAGAGTTTGGTTTGTTGGAGTGCTTCATTGGCTTTTTGCCCAAACCCGACGTCATGATCGACGACATGCACATTCAAGACTGGCGCTATCTTTTGCAAGTTCACCCCAACGAATGCGAAGGCCAAACAATGGACACTTATAGAGAAAAGCTATTCGGCGATCTTTAGGCCAAACCACACTCCTTTAGCCAATGTTGAAGCAATAGGTACCTTCCAAATGCCAAACCAATCACTTCCCGCTGCTGCGCTGCCATCCATTGGCGAACTGCGGCGGCTCACGCAATCGCTGGCGATGCTTGATGCAATTATTTGCCCAGAATGGGAGAGCCGCTACTACAGCTTTAACTGCAATTGGTCTGCCGGTGAAGCGATGACTTCAATGCGTAATGGCTGTGGCGACGATTGGTTTTTGTTGTTTTGCTCTGCTGGCGCTGCGCTAAAAGGATTTGCGCATGAGCTAGCAAGCGGCGCTCAATTTGCTCAATCAATTCAAAGCATTGTTCCTAAAGAATTCTCGTCGTTCCTTCAAGAGCCGGCGTTTTCGATGAGTAATGCCACTTTTTGCTATTGGTGCCTGCATAGCGAGATCTTATGGAAGCAAGTTCCGCCAATGAAATCTGACGACGGTTCACGCGACTTGCTTGAGCTACTCATCGCTGGGCCGTCTGCCTATCTAGCATGGGCTGAGGAATACTATGAAGTTCCAGTTGCCCTTGAAGTGGTCACTGCGGTTTATGCGCATTGCCCGCTCGATGAGGACATGATTAAGGCGTTGAATCCTAGGGCTGAGTTAAGCGATACCTTCGCTGACGCAAGTGAGATCGGTTATCCTGAAAGTTCGAACAAGTCGCTACAGTAATGGAGCATTAAAACCATATGCCTGAGATCAATAAGCCTGAGATTGCCAAGCTATTTCCAGTGTTCGCGGTGCGTGATCTGGCTGCCGCGATCAGTTTTTACCAAAATTTGCTGGGCTTTACATTGGCTTGGACTTGGGGCAACCCCACCACTAGGGCTGGCGTATCGCTGGGCGGCATTGAAATACAACTTGACTGCGCGGGCGCAGGCGCTCCGCCAGGGCCATCGGTTGTTTATTGCCACATGATTGATGTGGAGTCTTACTATGCTTCGTGCAAAGCTCGCGGGGTTGCGTTCGTACTCGAACTTGGTAAACGGCCTTGGGGCATGCAGGATTTTAGAGTGGCTGACCTGGATGGCAATCGAATAGGCTTTGGCTCGGAAATAGGAAAATTGAGCCAATGACTAGACCACTCATTATTTTTGTAGACGTCGATGAAACTTTGGTTCGAAACTTCAGCAACAAACGAATTCCCATGCCATATATCTCGTCGATAAAATTCAAATCCAAGCGAAAGCCCTCTAGCGCTTGCAAAGGCACCATGCCTGTGGCGCGTACTGTTTCTGGCGGACCAAACTTCAAGTCGCTATGGCGATAAATGGTCAACACGAAATATTTTTTTGAGCTTGAGCATTCAAGGCGAAAATGGGGTTGTAGAGGTGCCCTTTTGCCACTCCTGACCACTTTACCAAGGCTGGCTTTTCGGCGGCGAAGGCAGCACTTGCGGCTCGCCTAACTCACTCAATTCAACGGTAAACAGGCTTTGATCGCTACCTAACAAACTGAATTTACGGAACTCGCTTTTGCGTTCGTCTAGCCACATGTCCAAGGTGCCGACTGGCGTCTGCGTGGAAAATTTTGCGGCTACTGCGCCACCGGCAAAATCATCTTTTGCACGGGTCAAGCTAGTCTGGCTAATGGGTACGGTTTTGATCGCTTGCATGAGCAGTTTCTGTACATCGGGCTGAAAGCCTTTGCGCTGGTAGTTGTTTTGCCCGGTTTTATGAAAACCATCAGTTTCGCCACTGACTAGCCAATCACCAGCGAGATTTTCCTCCTTCGTGACTAGCTGGTAGGCCAAAGATCGGCCGTTGTATTGCCCGGTTGCGCGCCAGTTTTGCCCGCCATGGGTGTATTCCGCGACAAACTTAAAGTGCTGGCCAGGCTGGAGTTTTGCTCTGGCGTCTTCAAATGGATTGCCGATGAGCTGCGGCTTTGGCATTTTCGACTTCAGCAGCGCTATGCGCGCGGCTTCCATGGATTGAGTAGAAGCAGCTGGGTCGGCAGTCGGCGTCGCGGGTATTGCATTGGTGCTAACCGGCGCAGCTGGATCGACGAAATCCCTGCCGGTGGGTTGATCGTTGCAAGCGATGAGTGTGGCAGTGATAGTCAAGGTCAAAATTAGTCGACGGGTTTGATTTTTGCGTCCGGAATTGAGCTGCATGATCGAGTTCTCGTTTGAGCTTGGCGCTTTGACAACAAATCTAGGCGCGTAAAGGTTCGGAAGAGTTTTGACGCCGGTGCTGGATCCCCGCCTGCGTAAGGATGACGAGGTGGCGCGCGCATCAAGTCAAGCGGAGTCAATTTAGCGGTTGAAAGTTCAATCAACCGCTGTGTAGCCTCGTATGTTCATTAAGCAGCCTATTCTCAACCGCTTGAATTCGGCTCGCCTATCGGCTTTGGTCAGCGAATTAGCGCGCTAACAACAGCGCTTTTGCAGTGTCTAGCATGCGATTACTAAACGCCCATTCGTTGTCATACCAGGCGCAGACTTTTACGAAGGTGCCGCCAACGACTTTGGTCAAGGTGGCGTCGTAAATTGAGGAATGCGTGTTGTGGTTGAAATCAACGCTGACCAGCGGCTTGGTATTGGTGGTCAATATGCCTTTCAGCGCGCCTTGTGAGGCTTCTAGCACGATCGCATCAATCTCTTCTTTGCTGGTTGCGCGAGCGGCGACGAAGCACAGATCGACGACTGATACGTTGATGGTCGGCACGCGCATGGCAAACCCGTCCAGCTTGCCATTGAGCTCTGGCAAAACCAAGCCGACTGCGGCCGCCGCGCCGGTTTTGGTGGGGATTTGGCTCATGGTGGCGGAGCGTGCGCGTCGCAGGTCTTTGTGGAACACATCGGTTAGGACTTGATCGTTGGTGTAACTGTGAATCGTCGTCATCAGCCCGTGCACAATGCCGAGTTTTTGATGCAGCGCTTGCGCCAGCGGTGCTAGGCAATTGGTTGTGCAGGACGCGTTTGAAATAACGGTATCGGAAGCTTTGAGCGTTTGGTGATTGACGCCATAAACGATGGTGGCATCGACATCCGACTCACCTGGTGAAGAAATAACCACCTTTTTCGCGCCGCCGTTAATGTGTGCATAGGCTTTGGCTTTGCTGGTGAACAGCCCGGTGCATTCAAGCACCACGTCAACACCGTGTTGGCCCCACGGTAGTTTGGCGGGATCGCGCTCGGCAAATACCTTGATGCGATCACCTTTGACCACTAAATCGCCATTGTCGACCGAAACGTCAAACGGAAAGCGCCCGTGTGCGGTGTCATATTGCAGCAAATGTGCGTTGGTTTCGGCATCGCCTAAATCGTTGATCGCGACAATGTCGAACTCGCCATTGCGGCCGCTTTCAAACAGTGCACGCGCGATATTTCTGCCGATTCGACCAAATCCGTTGATTGCAATCTTAATTGCCATAAAAATTCCTCTAAAGCTGGTGAAATTGGTGGGGATTGTGCCCGCGAATGACCCGCAGCGCACCCAGATTCGCCGCTAAAATTGTATGAATTGGTGTTTAATTCAGCGAAGTAAGGCAATGGCACGTATAATTTGGCCCGTCGGGAAGTTCCTATACCCTCATCGTCATTCCGCGTAGGCGGGAATCCAGGTTCCATAGGCTTTCAGACCACGTTGAAACCTGTTCTGGATCCCCGCCTACGCGGGGATGACGATGTAGCCAAGCGAGATTTCCGGCGCTTGCCCACCCATTTGATCGGCTAACGCCGGAAAGCCTGGAATAAATGTATCGTTCTAATTTGCGCTGTGTGATTCGACTTTGCTGTGCGATATCCCACTTTTGAAACTCAAAGTCCGGCTACTGCAGATTATCTATACCGCGCTGATGTACTTAGTAACGCCGGTGATTATCTATCGACTGGCGTTTCGTGGATTGCGTAACCGCGAGTATTTTTGGCGCTGGCGTGAGCGTTTTGGCTGGTTCAAAGCGCCTAATTTCGCTAAACGCTCGATTTGGATTCACGCAGTAAGCGTCGGTGAGTTTAATGCTTCAATCCCGCTGATTCATGCGCTAATGGATAAGTTTCCTGCGCATCCGTTTGTGGTCACCAGTATTACCCCGACCGGTTCTGAGCGCATCCGAAAAGTGCTCGGCGATAAGGTTTTCCACGTCTATTTGCCGTACGACTTGCCCGCCTCAGTGCAGCGATTCCTGCAGCGCACCAAACCGATTTTGGCGGTGGTGATGGAAACGGAGATTTGGCCGAATTTGTATTTGAGTTGCTCGAAGCTTGGCATTCCGATCTTGATTGCGAACGCCAGATTGAGTGAGCGCAGCTTAAAAGGCTATGGCCCGGCGATTGCTTTGGCCGGGCACTGCGTTCGGCAAGCCGCATGGATTGCTGCGCAAAGCCAAATCGATGCGGAGCGTTTTTTACGCCTTGGAGCTGATCCAAATCGGCTCGAGCTAGTCGGAAATATTAAGTTTGATATGGAAGTGGATCCTGACTTGCCCGCGATTGGACTAATGCATCGCAGGGCCTGGGGCGAACTGCGCCCAGTTTGGGTTGCAGCGAGTACGCATGAAGCCGAAGAAACGGCAATTTTGCAGGCGCATGCGGTGCTATTGCGGCGTTTTCCCGATGCACTGCTGTTGCTCGCGCCGCGCCACCCAGAACGCTTCAAACAAGCACTTGCGCTATGTAAAGGCATTGGCTTTAGCACCGCTACTCGTAGTGAGCAAAAAGTGCCACAAGCAGCGACGCAGTGTTTTATTGTCGATACCATGGGCGAGCTGATGCAGTTTTATGCTGCCTGCGATTTAGCGTTTGTCGGCGGTAGTTTGGCTAATATTGGCGGGCACAATATGCTGGAGCCCGCGAGTTTGGGCGTGCCGGTTTTGATGGGCCCGCACACGCAAAATTTCGAGGAGATTTCCAGGCGCATGATTGATCACAAAGCCGCGGTGCGAGTTCAATCCGGGGCCGATTTGGGCGCAGAATTGAGCCGACTAATGACGGATAGCGCGCTGCGCAAGCAGATGGGCGAAGCTGGCAAAAAGGTTTTCGCCAGCGAGCGCGGCGCGCTCGATCGGCTTTTGCAGCAGTCGATTTCGTTACTTCAACGCGCTGAGGGCGCGCAATAATGCGCGTGCTTGTCACGGGTGCCGGTGGTTTTTTGGGCTTTGCTATTGCCAGAGCGCTGATTTTACGGGGCGATCAAGTTGTCGCGGTGAATCGATCACACTATCCGAAGTTGGATGCCATCGGCGCGCAGCAAATTCTAGGCGATATTGCCGAGCCTAGCGTACTAAATCGCGCCGCAGAGGCTTTCGATGCAATCATGCACGTGGCGGCGCTGCCTGGACATTGGGGCCGCTATGAAGATTATTACCGCGCCAATGTTTTAGGTACCGAACGGGTGCTGGAAGCCTGCCGATTGCATCACATCGGCAAGCTGGTTTACACCTCTACACCTAGCGTGGCGCACGCGGGCGGAGATCTTGCTGGCGTTGACGAAAACGCGCCGATTCCTACCCATTTTCGCGCGCATTACCCGGCCACCAAAGCGATTGCTGAAGCCGCCGTACTGGCCGCGAATGGCGCTAGTTTGGCGACTTGCGCACTACGCCCGCATTTGATTTGGGGGCCGGGTGATAATCATCTATTGCCCCGCTTGATTGCCAGGGCGCGCGCTGGCAAGCTCAAATTTGTCGGCAAAAGCCAGCTGATCGACACCATTTTTATCGACAACGCGGTGCAGGCGCATCTGCTGGCGCTAGATCAGCTGGGGCCCGGCGCAGCCTGTGCTGGCAAGGCTTATTTTTTAAGTAATGACGAGCCAATCGCGCTTGATGTTATGGTGAACAAGCTGCTGGCTTGCGTAGATATTGCGCCAGTCAATCGGCGTGTGCCGTATCCGATTGCCTATGCGGTAGGTGCGCTGCTTGAATTGGCTTACACATTGCTGCCCATCAAAGGCGAGCCAATCATGACGCGCTTTTTAGCCGAACAGCTATCCACCGCACACTGGTATGACATTAGTGCGATAAAACGGGATTTGGGGTATCGGGCCCAGGTGAGTGTTGAAGAGGGTTTACATATCTTGCGGGCGCGTATTGAATCGCCTTTGCGGGGGTGACGAATGGCAGATGACGATTGAGAGTATCGATTCGTTTTTGTTTAACCCCTTGCGCTTGCGCCGCACTTGCACAATGCTTGACGCCCCATCTCTACCGAAGGAGCGCAGCATGGCCGCAAAAAAATGGACCGCGTTTGCCGCGGACGCAACTGATTTCAGCTATGACGGCGCTAGCTTAAAAAAGAACTGGGCGAGATTGCACGCAGGCGATCAAGAGCCTTACCCGGATATGAAAAAAATATCGGCGCTGATGTCGGATGATGCAAGCCTGAAGAAAATAAAAAAGGGTGATGCAGCAGCCGTGGCGGCAGAGCTTGAACAGGCCTGGCGCAGCTTTCATGCGGGCGAGTTTCAAGACGCTTTTAAGCGCGGCGATGCGCTCGGTGCATTTGGCGCGGTGGTGGCGGCGAAAGCGGCCGGTATTTATGCGAGCAGCGTCAGTGAAGACGAGCTCGAGAAGAAAACGCTGCTGCAAGAGGCGGCTGAGCGCTGTGAAGCGGCTTGCTTGCTGTTGCCAGATGACGCCAACGCGCATTATTTCCACGCCTTTGCGCTAGGCCGATATTCGCAATGCATCAGCATCACTAAAGCCTTAGCGCAAGGCTTAGGCGGTAAAATTAAAGCTAGCTTAAAAACTGCGCTGGAATTATCGCCAAAGCATGCCGAAGCGCATTTGGCGATGGCGATGTACCACGCGGAAATCATCAATAAAATTGGCGGCATGATTGGTAAGCTAACTTACGGTGCCTCTGCCGATGAAGCGGTCAAGCTGTTAGAGGGTGCGCGCAAGTTAGCGCCGAAAAGCCCGGTGGTTTATTTGGAATCAGGGCGCGGCTTACAGCTTTTGTACGGCAAGAAAAAAGCCGCAGAATCCGCCGCGTTTTTCGAGCAAGCGAGTGCGCTTAAGCCAAGCGACGCCATGGAATATCTTGACCAGCAAGCTGCGGCTGATGCGCTGGAATAGCGCTGCGTGGTTTGACGCACGAAACTTTGCGCATTGACTGCTTTGCATAGCGTGCCACATTCTGCGCCCCATTTTACCCCGCATTTCGCCCCGCATTTTGTACTGGTCGCCGGAGAAGCCTCGGGCGACCAACTCGGTGCGGGGCTAATCGAATCACTGAAAACAAGGTTTCCATCGGCAAAGTTCAGCGGAGTAGGTGGCGCTTGTATGCTTGCAGCGGGGCTTGATCTGTGGTTTGAAGCTGATGAGCTAGCCGTGATGGGTTTGTTCGAAGTGCTGGCGCATTTGCCCAGATTGCTGCGCCGCCGAAAGCAGGTCATCCAGCGCAGTTTGGCACTGCAGCCCGACGTGTATATCGGCATTGATGCGCCCGATTTCAATTTAGCAATTGAGAAAAACCTCAAAGCGCGCGGTATCTGCACGGTACATTATGTCAGCCCGTCAATCTGGGCTTGGCGGCAAAATCGCGCGCAAAAAATTGGCCTGAGCGCCGATAAAGTGCTGTGTTTATTCCCGTTTGAGCCTGCGCTTTACCATCAATTTGGCGTAGCGGCAGAGTTTGTCGGGCACCCACTTGCAGATCATTTTCCGCTGGAGCCTTCACCAACGTTTGCCAGAGCCACGCTCGGCTTGCCGCTCAGCGGGCCGATCTTGGCGCTACTACCCGGTTCGCGCAGCGGCGAAGTGCAGCGCCTTGCCACTGCATTTCTAGACGCTGCAGCGCTGATCAAAGCAGAATTCCCGAAGCTGACGGTGATCTCACCGATGGCCAATGCGCGCACCGAAGCGGTGTTTGATCGCCAGCTATTGCCGCACCACAGCGTAGTCAAAATTACCGGTCAAGCGCAGCTAGCCTTGCAAGCCGCCGATGTGGTGATTGTTGCGAGTGGCACCGCCGCTTTGGAAGCGGCGTTAGCGCGCAAACCGATGGTGGTGGCCTACAAACTGCACCCGATTACTTATTTTCTGGCACGCAAGTTGGGCATGCTTAAATCGGCGTTTTTCTCGCTGCCCAACAAATTAGCGGGCCGCCGATTGGTGCCTGAGCTTGAACAGCAACAAGTGACCGGCAAGGCCATAGCTGATCTGCTGATCCCAGTTTTGCAGCGTAAATTTATCAGCGGCATTGAAAACGCTGAAGATGGCGAACGGGTGCTGAGCTATTTGGATATGCATCTGACGTTGCGACAAAACGCCGATGAACGCGCCGCCGATGCGATTGCTGAGTGTGTCGGCGTCAAATTTGGCGGCCCAAGGCCGTGACCACGCATCAACGCGTTGCGGGCGTTGATGAAGCCGGGCGCGGACCGCTCGCCGGGCCGGTGGTCTGCGCGGCGGTGATCCTTGATCCAAAGCGCCCAATTGTCGGACTACAGGACTCTAAAGTGCTGACCGCGAATGCGCGCGAGTTGCTTGCGCTGGAGATTAGAGCGCACGCATTGGCATTTTCGATTGTTGAAGTGTCCGCTGCTGAAATTGATCGACTTAATATTCTGCAAGCGACGCTGCACGGCATGTCACTCGCACTTAGCCAGCTGCGGCCAGTGCCCGAATTTGCGCTGATTGACGGTAATCGCTTACCAAAAATCCTGTGCTGCCCCGCGCGCGCTATCGTTAAAGGCGATGCGACTGAGCCCGCTATTTCAGCAGCTTCGATTTTGGCGAAAACGCATCGAGATGCGCTGATGTCGGCGCTTGATCTGCGCTTCCCGCTATACCAATTTGCGGTGCACAAGGGCTATCCGACACCGTTGCACTTGGCTTTGCTTAAACAATTCGGCGCGTGTGAGGTGCATCGAAAAAGCTACGCGCCTGTGCAAGCGGTGATGCAGGTTGGGTTGTTTGATTTATAGGCCGATTGGTACAAAAGGGCGGGCTTTTTTCCTAGGGCAACGGCCTTGGAGAATTACAACCTTGCCTAGGGAATCGCGCCTTGAAACTCAACCCTCCTGCCAAGCCTTAATCGTATGAAACAGCAAAACCGGCGCAATAAATAGCCCAATCGCGCGAAACGGATGCACCGCCAGCGGCAGCAAAGAGCAGGCAAGCGCTAACCACAGCGCACCGCGCCAGTTATCAGTGAGCGCTTTGGCGGTCAAGAAAAACGCCGCGATTACGACCAACATTAAAGCCGGTGCAAATAACCAGTTACGATCAAAATTACTGCCATTGAGCGCCACCATCGCCATCGCAGTGCTGGCAGCAATCAAGATTATCGCAATAGAGCAAGCGGTTAGCTTAAATAAAAACGCGGTTCTGGTTCGGTAAGTGCTCATCTATTTCCATCGCTTGCTGGTCGCGGGTGGATTATCCACTGCGTCTGCCAATTCTTTGTCGATTACCGTGAATTGACATCAAAATACCAAAGCTGGCGAGCACCGAAACCGCTGACGTGCCGCCGTAGCTCACTAGTGGCAGCGGCACGCCAACGACCGGCAAAACGCCTGCGATCATGCCGCTGTTGACAGCGACGTAGACGAAAAAGCTCATCGATAACGCACCAGCGAGCAGCCTTGAAAAAGTATCGCCGGCCTGCATTGCAATCCAAAGCGAGCGCGCAATAATGGCAAAATATAGCAATAACAAAAGCGCCACGCCGATCCAGCCAAAGTCCTCACTAAATACTGCCAGGATAAAATCGGTGTGTTTTTCCGGCAAAAATGCCAATTGGGATTGACTGCCCTGCCCTAGGCCTTTGCCAAACAAACCGCCCGAGCCTACCGCTATTTTGCTTTGAATAATGTGCCAGCCGTTGCCGAGCGGATCGGCTTCTGGATCAAGCAACACCAATACGCGGTTGCGCTGATAGGTGTGTAAGTGCTGCCACAGTAGCGGCACACTGAGCGCCGCGCTCGTCAAAATAATGGCGATTTTCGCCCACGAAAGCCCAGCTAAAAATATAACGAATGCGCCCGCGCCAGCAATCAAAAGCGCCGTGCCTAAATCGGGTTGTTCAGCCACTAACAATGCAGGAACGCCGACCAAAACAGCGCACATGCCCAATTGCTTCCAAGTCGGCGGCAATACGCGTCGGTGAAAATACCAGGCCAAAAGCATGGGCAGCGCCAGCTTCATGATTTCTGAGGGTTGAAAACGAATGATCTTCAAATCCAGCCAGCGGTGCGCACCTCGGCCTTCACCAAAAAGCGTCACTAGCACAAGTAGGAACAGTGTGACGCCGTAAAGCCATGGCGCGATGCGCCGCAGCTGTTGCGGTGTGGTTGAGGCCAAAACTGCCATTGCGGCAAAGCCTATTGCGAAGCGAACGCCTTGGTTGAAGGCATAGCGAAAATCGCTGCCACCAGCAGAGTAGAGCGTGAGCAAACTAACCCCACAGGTTAGCAGTATCAGGAATAGTAAAAGACCATCAATATGCGGCAGAGGCAGGCGCGCCAGCACTTGCCAGCGCAGAAAATACAGCAGGCGCTGTTCGGTGTTAGCACTGCCGGGTATCATCGTTGTGGCTCAGGCATGTCTGGCGGACTTGCCGGTGATACCGTTGGTACAGATAGCGATTCAAGCTCGAGCTGCTCAAGCGCGGCGTCTGGGTCAATCAGTGCGGGCGGGGGCGGCGTGGTTGCCACAAAACTTGTACGGGCAGACTCTGGCAGTAGGCGTTTGCCGTCAATCAGATAGCTGTCAAAAATCGCGCGCGCGACCGGTGCTGCGGCATGCGCGCCGCTACCGCCTTGCTCGACGACTAAGCCCACCGCGATTCTCTGCTGCTTTGATTTCGTAGTTGAATCGAGTGCCCGCCCAGCGGGTGCGAAACCAACAAATAGCGCCTGATTCTTAAATCGGCTTACCGTAGCGCCCGCAACTGCTTGCCTTACCGTAGCGACTTGCTGCGCCGTGCCAGTTTTTCCGGCCATCCAATACTGGCTGTTGTTTCCTACTGCGCGTGCGGTGCCGGTTGGGCCGTGCAGCACTGCTTGCATGCTGCTTTGCACGCTGGTTACGTTGCTAAGGTTGCTAATAAAACTGGCGTTTGAGGCTGGTTTGAGCGCTGAAACGCGCGCGGCAGTCGCCGGATCTTCGATCGCCAACAGCAAGCTTGGCGTGTAGCGTACCCCTGCGGCCGCAAGCGCTGCACCTGCGTGCGCCAGCTGCGTGATGGTAACGCTGATTTGGCCTTGACCAATCCCGCACACCACCGTTTCACCCGGATACCAGGGCTGCTTTTTAACACGCAATTTCCATGCTTTGTTGGGCAGCAAGCCGGTCGATTCACCCAATAAATCGAGCCCGGTTGGCGTGCCTAAGCCAAATTGTTGGATGTAGTCGTGCATGCGGTCAATGCCTAGCTCAAACGCCAGCTGATAAAAATAAGTATTCACACTTTGCGCCATGGCTTCTTGCAAGTTCACCACGCCATGACCGCCCGCGCGCCAATCACGAAAGCCCCGCTTGTCACCTTGCAAATAAAATATGCCGCGCGAATTTACCGTGGATTCCGGTGTGCGCAAACCTAGCTCTAGCCCTGCCATCGCCATGAACGGTTTGAAGGTAGAGCCGGGCGGGTAAACGCCATTGAGCGCCCGATTAAACGTCGGCCGCAGCGGGTCAGCCAACAGTGCTTGATAGTTGCGCTGCGAAATACCGTTAACGAATAGATTCGGATCAAAGCTCGGCAAGCTAACAAAGGCTAAAACCGCGCCATTATCAGGGTCAATCGCGACTGCCGCCCCGGTTTGCACGCCATATGCCTGGATCACCGCACGCTGTAGCGCTGCATCAATGCTCAGCACTAGATTTTTGCCCGCTTTGGGCAGCACGCGCTTAAGCACGCGCACGGTCCGCCCGGCCGCATCGACTTCAACGCGCTCATAGCCAGGTTCGCCATGCAGCACATGCTCATAAAATGCTTCAATACCCGACTTGCCGCGGTAGCTTGTGCCTTCGTAGCGTTTAGCGTCCAATTCTTGCAAATCCTCCACCGATATCCGACCGACATAGCCCAGTACATGGGCAAATTCAGGGCCGTAAAGATAGCGACGCGTTAAATAGGGCGTAATCTGTACGCCGGGTAATCGAAACAGCGCGACGTTGATGCGCGCAACTTCTTCCTCACTTAAACGTAACTTGACCGGCACGCCTTCAAAATGCCGGTGCTGCGTGCGTGATTTTTCGAAATCAACGCGCGCATCCTCATCTAACGCGACGATTTGGCTCAACCGCTGCCACAGTGCGTCAATACCGCCCTCCATTTTGCGGGCTTGCTCGGGCACCATTTCAAGCCGATAAGCGAGCTGATTTTCCGCAAGCAACAGGCCGTTTCGATCAAAAATTAGCCCGCGCGGTGGGGCTAAGGCGCGCATCCGAATGCGATTGTTCTCTGATTTTGCGGTGTATTCGTCATGCGCAAACACTTGCAGCCAGCCAAATCGTGCCAACAAAAGGCTCAAGCAAATAGCGACCACTAGCAGCGCTTGCAACGCACGCGCAGCGAACAGCGACTGTTCGTCGGCATCATTTTTTAGTCGATTTTGATGGCGAAAAAGCATGAAAACTAATTTGCATCAACCAATCAAAGGATGGTTACAAGAGTCAATCACCACGAGATTGCGCCCTGCTGCTTTGGCTTTGTAAAGACACTGATCCGCGCAGTTGATCGCTGCCTCGGCATCGTCGCCGTTGAACTCCGCTACGCCAAAACTGGCGGTAATTTTAATGTTGCCTGAAATGATTTGCGCGGCCAAAAGCTCACGCAGCCGGTTCGCGCGCTGCTGCGCAACCAGCAGCGTTTGTTCGGGCCAAAGCAGCAAAAATTCTTCACCACCCCAGCGCGCCGCTGCTTCATCGGCGCGCAGCTCAAGCCGAATCACCTCCGCAATTGCGCAGAGCACCACATCTCCTTGGTTATGGCCATAGCGATCATTGATTTTTTTGAAGTAGTCGATATCTAAAATGACAAACGCACAGCGTTTATGCACCTTTTTTAGGTGCTGGCCGACATGGCTGATCAACTCTAACATCGCGCGCCGATTTAACAGCTTGGTCAAAGGATCCGTCGCGGCTGCTTCGGCTAAGTTGGCCTCAATTTGCGCGCGCTGCTCATGCTCATTGCGCAAAAGTACGTTGATGCGATCAAGCTCACTTGAGCGATCTTTCACACTTTGCTCTAGCCTATCGCGTGCGCATTTTAGCTCACTGAGCGCGCGCTCGCGTTCGCTTAAGCTGGTATTGAGCCGCTGCGCCATGGTGTTGAAAGATTGCCCCAGCAAGTTCAAATCCGGGTCGCCTAATTCATCAAGTTTGACGTCAAACCGGCCATTGGCAATTTGCGTGAAGCGATCCACCAGCGCTTTGACTAAGCTGCGTGTTTGACGCATTAACCATTGAGAAAATGCTAAAGACAGCAAAACAGCGCCGATAAAACCCAGCATGGCCAAATTGCGAGTGTGTTCAAGCCTGGCAATAAGGCCCGACATATCTGCCGCGCCAATCACTCGCGCCAGAGTTCGGCCGTTTGCGTCAGTCCATTCATGGCTGTAAAGCCGCTGACTGTTTGCGTCAAATATGCCGGTAAGTGCAGCGTTTTGCGGCAAAGCAATGTTGCCAACACGTGCTAAAACATCACCTCGCAGCATTAGCGCTATACCTTGAAGCTCAGGCTGGTTGCGCAGTGACGCTGCCAATTTTTGCTGCCAAGCATCGCTGTCAATTTTAACTAAGCCCGCTTGCTGACTGGCAAGCTCAGCACTACCCGATCCAGCACTTAGCGCCGCTGTCGTTTTTTTAACGCTTTCAATCATGCGAGTATTGAGCTCGTCGTTTAAGCTATCCCGCACGACCAAATACAAAAAAACCGCGACCGCGCTGACTACCAGCAGCGAGCAGATCAAATGCGAATAAAACAAACGCCTCGCCAAGCTAGGCTGGCGGCGATTGGGCTTTGCGATCATGAAAAGCGCGCCGTTTCAAAAATGTCGTGCGAAATTGCAACGCAATGATACCTGATTCGAATGTAATGCTGTTTGTAAATTGAATCACTTAATAGCAATGCCTTAATAGCGATATCTTTTAGGTCGAGCACTTAATGGATCGCCAAATTGAATTTGGCATTTTGCAGCTTAATCTAGCATCTTAAAACATCGCGCTAGCGCAGAGCACAGCTCGGCAAGCTCACTGACCAGTAGGCTCAACTTGCACCCTAAAAACAAGGCAAAAGCGCATTCTGTGCAATGTAAAACATGCGCAATCCGTGCGAATGGCGCTCGATTCATTTAAGATGAATGAACGAGTTATCGAGCTTGGTCTGTTTGCGAATTTCCGAACGCCTGATTTTAACGTTTTTGCTGCTGCTGTCTTTTGTCAGCAGGTCGGATGCGCGCGCGCTTATTTTCAAGACTCTCGACGGGCAATCAGGTCTGGTGCAAAACACGGTGAATTCGCTGGCACAAGATCCGCAGAGTTTCGTCTGGATCGGCACCCAGGGTGGATTGCACCGTTATGATGGCTTTGCACTGCGACTATTCCAGCACGATCCTGGGCAAGCCAACTCATTGCCGGATAGTCTGGTTACCGTGCTGCACATGGGGGCAAAAGGACGGCTTTGGATTGGCACTGAAAGCGCGGGCGTCGCGTCAATTTTAGTCGAAAGTGGTGCCATCCAACACTACGCACAGAGCGCAAGAGACAAAGTTGATCGCTTCAAACGAATCATGGCGCTGCTTGATGTTCCAGGGCTTGGGCTGTGGGTTGCCGATTCGCGCAGTTTGAGTTTTTGGCCAAACTATCAGCCAGAGAACGCCGAAACACTGTTTCACTTTGAAGTCGGCTCTGCTGATGTGGTGAGTGCGCTTGCGAGCGATGACGAAGGCGGCATTTACATCGCCACCGAGCGCAGTGGGCTCTATCACCATAAATCTGGGAAATTGCGCGGCATCGATTTTGAGCCTGACGCCGACGGATCAACCGACATTCCAGCGATTCAAACCATTGCGGTGGATAAATCCGGGCGTGTTTTTGCCTCCAGCACGCGTGGGCTGCATGTTTTACTGCCAGGTCGAAAATCACTCGCCCAGATTGACGCGGTTCGTTTGCCGACATCTCAGATCGCGATTGGTCAAGATGGTGCGATATGGATGAATACCGAATCTAAAGGCTTGACGCGGCTTGACCCCGGCCTTGCTCAGCTAGAAACATTCACTTTTGGCTATGGTGTTGAGGCTGGCAATCCAGATCGAGGCTTTAGCAGCTTGATGATCGATCGCGCTGGATTGCTGTGGGCTGGCACGAAAACGCAAGGTTTGATGATTTCCAACACCCAAAAAAACGCATTTATACATGTCCTGAATCCCGCTGAAGCGGGCAATCTGTCCGCACCGCTACAAAACAATATTCGCGCGCTAGCGGCTAGCGAAGCCGGCTTTTACTCAGGTGGTGAATCAGGAATCGTTCGCTTGCACCAAAGCAATGGCTCGGTTACGCAAGAAGTAAGGCTAGTCGATCCTGCCAAGGCTGCTGAAAAAATCAGCCTGCAAGGGCTTCGAATCCATGCCTTGGTAAAACGCGGGGAAACCCTGTTCGCGGGCACAAGCGCAGGCTTGTTTCGGGCAAATTTGCTTGAAAATCAGCGAATTGGGCAATTTCGCCAATTTGCGCCTGAAGTAAAAACGGTGCGTGCGCTTCGAATATCAGCGGATGAATCTTTGCTGGTGGGCACCGATAATGGCTTGCTGCATTTTGATAAAGATGGCGCGCTTATCTCGCATACCAAGGCGAGCCCGCAGTCGCTTCCTGATGACATGGTACTCGCGCTGTTTGAAGATCAAGACGGCCGGCTTTATGTGGGAACACGCAACGGGCTGGCGATAAAATCAAACGGAAGTTGGCAAAGCTATCAATCGGAAGAGGGCAATCCGCGCGCGATTCCTGGAAACCTAGTTCGAAGTTTCACGCAAAGCCAAGATCGCAAAGTTTGGATTGCCACGCATTCTGGGCTGGCGCGCATTGATCGATTTGAGACTCGCGATGCAAATACCGGTGCGAGCCAAGAACGCGCGGTGTTTTCTAGATATTCTGCGCGCGACGGACTACCCAATAGCACGATCTACAGCGTTTCCGAGGACGAGCTAGGCCGCATTTGGCTGTCCAGCAATCGTGGAATCGTATTATTTTCCCCGAACGTGGGTCGGTGGCGCAGTCTTGGCATTGAAGATGGCCTACAAAGCTTAGAATTTAACGGCAATGCCGTGACGGCGCTCGCAACTGGCGAGCTAGTTTTCGGTGGCATCAATGGCATCAACATCGTGCAGCCGCGCGAACTTGCGCTTTCCGAAGAACAGGCTCCAGTTCGGCTTTTGGGCGTACAGCGCGGGCGAAATCGCGGCTTTTCGCTGCAAAACCTAGGGCCGACTCGCCCTTTTGTAGCGCCCTTTACCGATCGCGTTTTTAGTTTTCAATTTGCCGCGCTTGATTTCATTGCGCCAAATAGCACCCAATTTGCCTACAAATTAGAAGGCTTTGACGAAGGCTGGGTGTTCGGTCAAGGCTTAGGCGTTGCGACTTACACCAATCTAGAACCAGGCAAGTATGCGCTGTTAGTGCGGGGCAGCAATCGTGATCGCGTGTGGGGCCCGCAAGAGCTTCGCATCCCGGTACGCATTTTGCCGCCTTGGTGGCGCCATCCTTTTGCGCATCTTAGCTATGCATTGCTTGCGCTCGCTGCAACTACAGGCTTTTTGTTCTATCGACGTAAGCGGCAGCGTTCCGAGAGCGCCATGCTCAATGCGCTTAAAGAACGCGAACTTAGGCTGCGGCTAAGCCTTTCAGGCAGCCGGGATTTGTATTGGGATTACGATGTTAAAACCCAAATGCTGCTGCGCGATGCCTGTGAACCGGTGCTGGGTGAAGGCAGCAACGGCGTTTTTCCGATTGCGCCGTATCTTAAAAGCGAAGTTCACCCTGAAGATCAAAAGGTTGTCATTGCTAGCTTTCAAAAAACTATTTCTGAGGGCGCCGATGAGTGCTATTTCGAGCATCGGCTACGGGATAAATCCGGCAAATGGGTGTGGGTTTCCGCGCGCGGGCATGTGGTTGCTAGAGGTGCTGATGGCAAACCGCTTCGGCTAGCCGGCACGTCTAGAAACATTGAAACAGCGCGCACCAATGCAAGGGATCTTGCGATTGCGGATCGCGTGGTTGATCGAATATCCGATGGCGTCGTGGTCACTAATGAAATTGGCACAATCGTAAAAGTGAACCCGGCGTTTGAGCAAATGCTGGGCTTGAACGAGCTAGAGGTCATCAATTTGCAAATCGGCTATCTGCGTTCGCCCAGGCATGATGAGTTGCAGTTTCAAAGCATTGTCGATGTCGTAAAACGTGATGGCCGCTGGCGCGGTGAACTGTGGCTGGCGCGCAAAAACGGCTCAGACGTGCTGGTGAATATGGAGATCAATCGTCTCGAAGGCCAGGGTTTGGATGAAACGCTGCGAGTCTGGGTGTTTTCTGATATTACCGATCGCAAGCGCGCGGAAGAAGAACTGCGCTTTCGAGCGAACTTTGATTCGCTGACTGGATTACCGAACCGCAGCATGCTGTTGCAGCAGCTGTCGCGCGCAATCGCACGCTGCAAACGGCATAACTATCCGATTGCGGTAGTTTTTTTGGATTTGGATCGCTTCAAGCAAATCAACGACAGTTTAGGCCATGCGGCTGGCGATGAACTATTGCGCGCGGTCGCAGATCGGCTTCGCAAAACAGTGCGTGAAATCGACACCGCAGCCAGAATGTCGGGCGATGAATTCGTTTTGCTACTGGAAGAATTAGCGACAGCGGAAGACGCCGAGCTGGCCGCCAAACGCGTGTTGGAGCAATTCGTTGAGCCATTTAATTTGCTCGGCACCGATGTCGTCGTCAGCCCCAGTATTGGCGTGGCGGTATTTCCACGCGACGCATTGCGCCCAGAAGACTTGCTGAAATGCGCAGATTTAGCGATGTATTCGGCGAAAGCCGCCGGGCGCAATACGGTACGCGTCTATAGCGCCGAGCAGAGCAAAACCGCGCTGGAACGTGCTGCGCTCGAGCGCCAATTGCGAGTCGCGTTAGAGCGCGATCAGTTTGACGTGTACTTCCAACCCAGTTACAGCTTGCTGAGCGGCAAAATTGTCGGCGTTGAGGCGCTATTGCGCTGGCGCGATCCGATTCGCGGCTTGGTAACGCCTGACGTGTTCATCCCGATTCTGGAAGATAGCGGCTTAATTGTGGCGGTTGGCGAATGGGTACTGCACGAGTCACTTTCGCAGCTTAAAGCCTGGGAGCGCGTTGGTTTGACCGAGCTTTTTATATCCGTCAATCTTTCGCTGATTCAACTCGCACGCGGCCAGCTGGCGCAAAAACTGCCTGAATTGCTGAAAAAGTACGCCATTCCAGGGCATCGATTGACCTTAGAGCTGACCGAATCGCTAGTCATGGCGAATCCAGACGAATCCATCGCGGTATTGAACGAGATTAGCGCTCTAGGCATTCAAATTGCCGTCGATGATTTTGGCACGGGCTATTCGTCGCTTGCCTATTTAAAACGCCTGCCACTGGATAAGCTAAAAATCGACAAAGCCTTTGTGCGAGACATCGTCATCGACGCTGACGATCAAGCCATCGTGCGCTCGATTATTGCCCTTGCAAAAGCGCTTGATTTAGAAGTGGTGGCAGAAGGCGTGGAAAGCCAGGCGCAGCGCGAGCTTTTGATTGAGCTTGGCTGCCATCAAGCGCAAGGATTTCTATTTAGCCCAGCGCTGCCCGCCATTGAAACGACGCAGCTATTGCGCGCTGAGCACAATCAAATTGTGGGTTAGGGCCAAGGACTTTTAAGTTTTGCCATGATTCAAAAGCCAGACACCACACTGCCAACATGAAAATCTACCTAGAACGTGACAATCAACAATTTGGCCCCTTCACCGAGGCTGTAGCGCGTCAGCACATCAGCGAGGGGCGCTTTCGCAGCCATGATCGCGGCTGGATCGAAGGCATGCCAGCTTGGGTCGATATTAGCGCAATACCCGCACTCGCGAATGCGCTGCACGCACACCACAGCGCGCCGCCACCGCCTGCTTTTGCCGCAGCACATACTGCACCGATATTTAGCGCCTACAGCACCGCTTTAGCGCCAGCAACTAGCGAAATAGTCGGTCACGATGCGGTTGAGGCCGGTTTTTGGCGTCGTAGCGCAGCGCTAATCATCGATTTAGTGATGGTGATGATTGTCTTGGGGATTTTATCGATCCCATTTGCGATCCTAGGGTTCAACGGCTTTCGAACCTTTGGCGTGCTTTTCGAATTCACCGGTATCGCCGGCTCACCTGAATCGTGGTTTGGCGCGCTGTTTATGTCCGGCTATTTTGCGTTTTGGCACGCCAGCGTTTACGCCGCGTCACCCGGCAAGATGCTGTTTGGTATGGTCACGCTGAACGCTCAAACGCACCAGCGCATCGAATTGCCGCAGGCAATAATTCGCGAAATTGCGCGAATCATCGCGGTGATTCCGTTGGGCTTGAGCTATTGGTTTCAACCCTTCACGCAGCGGCGGCAAACGCTGCACGATATGGTGGCGGGCTCGGTTGTGCTGCGTAAAAGTGCAGACGCAGGTGCGCCTTCAGTGCTGGTGTGGATTGTTAATATCCTCATATTTGGGGTGTTTACCACAGCAGTGATAGTCGCCGTTTTTTATTTATTGTTTTGATTTGGGTGGCCGAGATAATAAGTGAGTATTAAATTTACCCTTTTAGCAAGCGATGCCAGAGCACGGCGCGGAACGCTCACGCTCAACCACGGCAGCATCCAAACGCCGGCTTTCATGCCGGTGGGCACCTACGGCACGGTAAAAGCGATGTCGCCGGTTGAGCTTGAGCAGATCGGCGCAGAGATCGTGCTCGGCAATACCTTCCATCTTTGGCTACGGCCCGGTTTAAAGGTCATTGAGGCGCATGGCGGCTTGCATCAATTTATGGGCTGGCACAAGCCAATCTTGACTGACTCCGGCGGCTTTCAAGTGTTTAGCCTCGCGAAGATGCGCAAAATCACCGAGGCCGGGGTCAAATTCGCCTCACCGGTTGACGGCAGCAGCGTATTTTTATCCCCTGAAATCAGCATGCAAATTCAGCGCACGCTAAACTCCGACATTGCGATGATTTTTGATGAATGCACACCCTACCCGGCTGACTACGTCACCGCAGAAAAATCCATGCAGCTCAGCTTGCGCTGGGCTCAGCGCTCAAAATCTGAGTTCGATGTTTTGCAAAACCCGAATGCGCTGTTTGGCATCGTCCAAGGCAGCACTTATGAAGCGCTCCGCGAGCAGAGCGCAAAAGCGTTGCAAGAGATTGATTTTCACGGCTATGCCGTCGGCGGTTTAGCCGTTGGCGAACCCGAGGAAGAGCGCAATAAAACGCTCGATTTCACCTTGCCGATGCTGCCGATGGACAAACCGCGTTACCTGATGGGCGTCGGCCGCCCGGAAGATATCGTCGAAGCCGTAGCGCGTGGCGTGGATATGTTTGATTGCGTCATGCCCACCCGTAACGCCCGCAACGGGCACTATTTCACCCGTTTTGGCGTCGTGCGCATTCGAAACGCACAGCATGAATTAGACACTGGCCCGATCGATCCCCAGTGTAGCTGCTACACCTGTCAAAATTTCTCCAGAGCCTATTTGCGACATCTGGACAAATGCCATGAAATTTTAGGTGCGCGCCTAGGCACGATCCACAATCTGCACTACTACCAAGAATTGATGCAGCAGATTCGGGATGCCATTAGCGAGCAGCGCTTTACTGAGTTTGTCCAGGAGTTTTATCGTTTGCGTGCGGTTGTGGAAAAACCATCAAGTGCAAAAGCAATAGAAGCATGAAAATCGAATCCAAAAAAGAAAACGACATTTCCATCGAAATAGAATAACTAGCTGGGCGACAGAAACCCACGGTGAGCGAAGTCATTCCCAAGCTAGCGCGAATTGGTATAGAAAGTGTTTTAAATCCGCTCACTCAAAACTGTGGTCGTGAACCCAAAGCGTTCTATGGTTTCATACCGATTAGTGGCGGAGTTCCAGTAACTAATGAGCACGTCAATCACCTGCGCGATTTGCTTGGCGTTTGATCACCTAATCAACCTTAACAATGAGCCGTCATGAAAAATAAGCTAGCCAGCGTTATTGCCTCAATATTTTTTCCTTGCGTCGTTTTCGCTGTCGACGATACTTGTTCGCGCGAGGGCAACGAATTGGAGTGCCTAGACCTAAAAATTCAATCTGCAGAAGGTGAGCTCAACCAACGCTTCAAAGACGCACTTGCCAAGCTCCCTGATTCGCATCCGGAAGACAATCGAAAAATGAAACTTCAGCTTGAAAAAGCGCAAGCCGCGTGGCTTAATTTTCGCAATGAACACTGCGCGCATGTAGGCGGAATTGAAGGCGGCAGCAATAAGTGGGTTACCCAGTTCGCGGGTGAGTGCGAATTAAAGGAAACGCTCATTCGAATCAAGTTTTTTCAAGAATCGAACTAGCGTTACGCTAGCGGGCCTAGTCAAAAACTTGAACAACATAGCCCAAGCGCTAAGCGAACGCGCGCAAGAATCACCGAATCGCCCGGCCCTAATGCTGCCGCAGCGTTTCTCAGCAGGCAAGGTAGACTATCAAGCCATGAGCTTTGCCGAACTGGATTTGCGTAGTTCGCACTTGGCGTTGGGATTTGCCGAATATGGGATTGGCTTCGGCGTACGCGCAGTTGTTATGGTGCGGCCGAGCGCTGAGTTTTTTCTGATCATGTTCGCGCTGCTCAAAGCACGCGCAGTGCCGGTTTTGGTCGATCCGGGTATTGATAAAAAAGCGTTGAAGCAGTGCCTCGCCAATGTGCAGCCGAGCGCATTTATCGGCATATCGCTGGCGCAAGCGGCGCGTAAGATTTTGGGCTGGAGCAAGCCGACGATAACTCATTGTGTAACGGTCGGGCGACGCTGGTTTTGGGGTGGCGCACAGCTGTCGCAGATTGAAGCGATCGGTGCTGCAAAATCGAACCTGCTGCCGCAGCTTGATGAGCAAATACGCACCACGCCGCCTGATTCACTCGCGGCTATTTTGTTTACTTCCGGCTCCACTGGCGTGCCCAAAGGGGTTGAATATCAGCACCGCATGTTTGTCGCGCAAGTAGCGCTGCTGCGTAGTGCGTTTCAAATCGCGCCTGGCACTTTTAACCTGCCAACTTTTCCGCCGTTTGCGCTATTTGACCCTGCGCTGGGTTGCACCAGCGTAATCCCGATGATGGACGCCACTCAGCCCGCCAAGGCCGATCCGCGCAAATTAATTAGCGCCATTTTGCAATTTAACATCCAGCAAATGTTTGGCTCGCCAGCGCTACTTCGAACGCTGTGCCGATACTTACAGCAAACTGGCGAAAAAATTACCGAACTTAAAACTGTGATGAGCGCAGGCGCGCCGGTGCCGCCGGATTTAGTCGAACTCGCTAAACAAGTGTTGCCAAACGCGCGCGTTTTCACCCCGTACGGCGCTACTGAAGCGCTACCGGTTGCCGTGGTGGACGATCACACGCTGCTCGGCCCGGCCAGGGCGAAATCGGAAGCGGGTATGGGCATTTGTATAGGCCGCGTGCTGCCCGAAAATTCAGTGCGCATTATTGGAATATCGGATGCGCCAATCGCACACATGCAAGATGCATTGCTATGTTCTACCGGCGAAATTGGCGAGATCACCGTGCGTGGGCCATCCGTTACCGAGGCTTACGCGTTTGCGCCAGAAAAAACTGCCGCCGCCAAAATCATTGATATCGACGGACACATCGTGCACCGCATGGGTGATGTCGGTTATCTCGATGACGATGGATTGCTGTGGTATTGCGGGCGCAAATCGCATCGGGTGGAATCCGCGCAAGGCCCCATGTTCACTGAGTGTATTGAGGCGCTGTTCAATCAACATAACGCGGTTCTGAGAACGGCATTGGTGGGGATTACCAGCAAATCACAACCTAGCAATTCCGCCACGCCGGTCATACTGATTGAACTGATGAAGCCGGAAACGTTGGCAATGCCGCAGATTTTAAGCGAACTAAAACACATCGCCGCCAGTGATAGCCGTACAAGACACATCCAGCATTTTTTGCACTATCCGCGCGCCTTCCCGGTGGATATCCGGCACAATGCAAAAATCAATCGCGAGCAGTTGGCTGCGTGGGCAAAAGCTCAGCTGACTTGACAGCGTAAATTCTATTTTTCCTAAGCCGAGCAAATCATGAGCAAAATCGTAGTTCATTCCGACGCTGCACCTAAAGCCATCGGACCTTACAGCCAAGCCATAAAAGTCGGCCGCACCGTTTATATGTCAGGCCAAGTGCCGCTGAATCCTGAAACTGGCGAGTTAGTCACCGGGGATTTGGACTCGGAAATTCGCCAAATTTTCAAGAACCTGATCTCAGTTGCAAATGCTGCCGGTGGCAGTTTGGCCGATGTGGTACGGCTTGGCGTTTACGTGACTGATTTGGGCGATTTTGCCAAGCTCAACGAAATTATGGCCGAGTACGTGCCACAGCCCTTCCCTGCCCGCTCGACGATTCAAGTTGCTTCACTGCCACGCGGCGCGCGCGTTGAAATCGATGCTGTGTTGGAGCTTTCGAATTAGGCATGCGTGGGTTTTGTTGACTCAGTGAGCACGCCAACCGCCAATCCCACACCGATGAAAGCCGCGCAAGCCATCGCATTGCCGGTCGAGGCGCGGCCGGTGCAATTTTTATCCGGCGTGGGCCCCAAGCTGGCGGAGCTGCTACAAACCAAGCTCGATATCCACACGCTAGGTGATCTATGGTTTCACCTGCCGCTGCACTATCAAGATCGCACCTGCGTTGTGCCCATTAGGCAGGCAATTGTGGGTAAAGATTGCCTAATCGAAGGTCAAATCGAGCACGCTGAGATCGTCATGCGCGGCAAGCGCATGCTGGTGGCGAGCTTGTTTGATGGCACGGCCAGAGTGCGTTTGCGGTTTTTTCATTTTCGTCAAGCACAACTGGATGCGTTCAATTTAAGCCCGCAAGTGCGCGCGTTTGGCGAGCTGCGCATGAGCAGCGTGGGCCTGGAAATCGTGCATCCAGAATTGCGGTTTTTGACCGAACTAGAAAGCGTACTCGAACAAAATCTAACTCCGGTTTACCCCAAGACTGAAGGCTTAGGCGATGAGCGCTTGCGCAAAGTGGTCAGCGCTGCAGTGCAGCTGCTACCTGCAAGTGAAACGCTGGAACTTGTACCAGACGCTGTGCGCAAAAACTTGAATTGGCCTGCGCTAAGCGATGCGCTGCGCTTTGTCCATGCACCGCCGCCAAGCGCCGCGATAGAATCGCTTGAGCTTAAATTACATCCATCACAGCGCCGATTGGCGGGTGAAGAATTACTCGCGCATCAGCTCAGTATGCGGCTCAATCGCGCGCGCAATGCGCTCAAGCGCGCGCCCACGCTGCGCTGCAAAGGCGAGCTGCAAGCACGTTTGTTAGCCGCATTGGGCTTTGCGCTTACGCATGCGCAGCAGCGCGTGTTTAGCGAAATTGCCGCAGATTTGGCGCGCGGCAAACCCATGCTACGTTTGGTGCAGGGCGATGTGGGCTGCGGTAAAACCATTGTTGCAGCACTTGCGGCAGCGCTGACCATTGAATGCGGCATGCAGGCCGCGTTAGTCGCTCCTACTGAGCTGCTAGCAGAACAGCATTTTCGTAATTTCAGCCGATGGTTTGAGCCTTTGGGCATTGAGTTAGTTTGGCTAGCCGGCAAAGTACAGGGCAAAGCGCGCGCGCTGGCGCTGAGCAAAATTCAAGCCGGGGCTGGCATCGTTATCGGCACCCACGCACTGATGAGCGAAGCCGTGCAGTTCGCCCAACTTGGGCTTTGTATCGTCGATGAGCAGCACCGCTTTGGCGTTCGCCAGCGCCTCAGCCTGCGCGATAAAGGCGCAAAAGGTCAGCTCGTACCGCATCAGCTCGTCATGACCGCCACGCCAATTCCGCGTACGCTCGCGATGGTTAGCTACGCCGATTTAGACGTGTCCGTCATCGACGAGCTACCGCCTGGGCGCACACCCGTGCAAACGGTGGTGCTATCAAATGCAAGGCGCGATGAGTTAATCGCCCGAATCCAGGGCGCATGCAGCGCAGGCCGGCAGGCCTATTGGGTGTGTACGCTGATCGAAGAAAGTGATTTGTTAGAAGCGCAAGCCGCGCAAAAGAGCTGGGAAGAACTGACACTTGCGCTGCCCGGTATATCCGTAGGGTTAGTGCACGGGCGCATGAAAGCCAAAGAAAAAGCCGCCGTCATGCAGGCTTTTGCCAAGCACGAAATTCAGCTGCTGGTAGCAACCACCGTGATTGAAGTAGGCGTAGACGTACCCAACGCCAGCTTGATGCTGATCGACAATGCCGAGCGCTTAGGCCTTTCACAGCTGCATCAACTGCGCGGCCGCGTCGGCCGGGGCGTGGCAAAATCCAGCTGCGTTTTAATCTATCAAGCGCCGCTTTCCAACAACGCAAAAGCTAGGCTCAATATTCTGCGCGAAAGTACCGATGGCTTTGTAATCGCCGAGCGTGATCTAGAACTGCGCGGCCCAGGTGAGCTATTAGGAACCAAACAAACCGGAGATGCCAATTTTAGAATCGCCGATCTAGCCAGAGACGCTGATTTATTAGACGACGTTCGCGCCGCCGCCGATTTGATGTTGGCGGAAAAAGGCAGCGCAGGAGAAGATCGCTGCAAAGCGCTCATTCGAAGGTGGATTGGCAGTGCTGAGCGGTTTAGTCAGGCGTGAGTGCTTCCGCCAAATCACTTGCGCCGCTGTGGGCTCACGTTCAAAATACACTCTGATGTGCTTACCTTGGAACAACGGTATGAATTTTGAAGCAATCGAATCAGATCCAACCCGACTTTCAGGACAACCTTGTATTCGAGGCACGCGAATAACGGTGCGCCGAGCTTTGCAACTTGTTGCGCAATATCCAGATCGCACCGAACTACAACGAGAATTTCCCGAGCTGACCGACTCGGTGTTGAGTCAAGCGCTAAATTACGCGGCGGCTTCGCTGGATAGCGAAGTTACGTTTTGGCAAGCGGCGTAGGCAGCCACGTTAGAGTTCAGTCATTTTGCGGCAACGCGGCTGGCATGTTGATCATGTCGGCGAGCTAGGTATGGGAAGTCTTTCAGATCAAGAAATCCTTATACATGCGCATGCGATTAACGCAATGGTTGTGACACTTGACGGCGATTTTCATACCTTGCTAGCCGTCAACCAAGCTAAAACGACCTTCGGTCATGCGCATTCGAATCGAAGGCTTAAAAGCGCAGAACTTTGTTGATTTAATTGAGCGCATTTGGCCACTTGTTGCGTAAAAAGTGCGGAGCGGAGTTGCAATAACCGTGACCGAATCGCAGATTCGATTTAGAGACCTGCCCTTTAGATGACGATGGCAAAGAGCAGAATTTAGAGCGGACATGCGCCACCCCGCGTTCGCAGGGATGACGATGAGGTGCCGGACGGTTTGAGTGAGCAAACACTATCGCTTGTATGATCTAACTCGTCACCGCCCCCAGCGACGCACTCTGCACCAACTTCGCATATTTTCCATACGCGCCTTTTTCTTCACTGACCGTTCCTATTTGCTCGCGTTGGCTTAGATCAGCCTGCACATCCAGGCGGCGGCGTTCGACATCAAGCACGATCAAATCGCCATTTTGCACACGCCCGATTGGCCCGCCGGCAGCGGCTTCTGGGGATACATGGCCGACCATCAAGCCGTGGCTAGCGCCGCTAAAGCGCCCGTCGGTAATCAGCGCGCACGTTGCGCCCAAACCGCGCCCGACTAATGCGGCGGTAACTGCCAGCATTTCCGGCATTCCGGGTGCGCCTTTGGGGCCAACGTTGCGGATAATGATCACATCACCTGCCAGGATTTCGCCGGCCTGCACGGCTTGAAACGCAGCGTCTTCGCTGTCGAATACTTTTGCCGGGCCCGAATGCCCCTGCGCGGCATCGCCGACTAATTTAACCACGCAGCCTTCAGGCGCGAGTGAGCCGTACAGCACCGCAATCGCAGGCGTGGTTTTCAGCGGCTTTTCAAGTGCCCGCAATACTTCTTGCCCAAGCGTTTCGCGCGCCAGTGCGGCCTCGGCGTGCGTGCTTTTTAGCGAGATTGTCGGGCGATCATAAAGCAGCCCGGCTGACTTCATGCGCTGCGCCAGTAAACGATAGCCGCCGGCAGTTTGCATATCGGGCGCAGCGAATCTGCCGCCTGGCTTCATATCAGCCAACAGCGGGGTTTGTGCGGCAATGCGATCAAAATCCGCCAAGCGCAGATCAATCCCGGCTTCGTAAGCAATCGCGAGTAAATGCAAAACCATATTGGTGGAACCGCCAGTCATGCAGCAGGCGGCAATCGCGTTAAAAAAGCTCTCGCGCGTTAACAGCGTGCGGGTGCGCACATCATGCCGATACAGCGACATTATTTGCGTACCGGCCGCCCTTGCGCTGGCCGCTTTGGCGTGGTGCAGCGCAGGCAAATCGCCATCGGGCATGGGTGCCAAGCCTAAAAATGCGAGAGCCGTCGCCATGGTATTGGCGGTAAATTGCCCACCGCACGCGCCCGCGCCCGGGCAAGCGGCGTTTTCTAGCTCGCGCAATTCAGTGGCGCTTATTTTACCTGCCGCGCACGCGCCCACGCCTTCGAACATATCTTGAATGGTCACATCTTTGCCGCGAAATTGACCGGGCATAATCGAGCCGCCGTACAGCACCATACCCGGCATATCCAAGCGCGCCAAAGCCATGGCGGCAGCGGGAATGGTTTTATCGCAGCCGACTAGCGCAATCACGCCATCCAGCGAATGCCCACGCACGAACACTTCAATTGAATCAGCAATAATCTCCCGGCTCATCAGGCTTGAACGCATGCCCGGCGTGCCCATGCTGATGCCATCGCTAATCGCAATCGTGTTCATTTCGACGGGTATACCGCCCGCGTCCAAAATTCCGGCGCGCACGTGCTTGGCAAGCTCACGCAGGTGCATATTGCAAGGCGTCATATCCGTCCACGTATTGGCAATGCAAATCAGCGGTTTTTCTAGATCAGCATCGGTCAAGCCGGTCGCTTTGAGCATGGCACGCGCCGGCGCGCGTTCGGGAAAGGCTTTAATGGCTTGGCTGCGCATGTAGATTCGCTCGACATATTAAAATTGAGCTGGCATTAGGCTTGTCGAAATGGGGGTGTGTCAAGTTGGGGTATTTTGCGAAATCAACTGAGACGGTGACTAAGCGTGTTAGCCAGAGTATCGCTGTGGTGCTGTTGGGCACCGGTTCTGATGGGTTACCGCGCTATCGTTAATGCCGAGGGCGTTGAACTCGCCGTGCAGGGATACCAAAGTGCCTCGCAATCGCTTGTGGCGCCAATTTTCGAACTTCAAACCGCTTCGGCCAACACCACTTGCGCACCCTCAACACGATTACGCCCGCCGCGTTTGGCTTGATATAGCCTTTTATCAGCAGCGCGAATTAAGCTCAACGCGCTGTCGCCATCATCAGGGCTCATTGCCACGCCGATTGAGACGCTGAGCGCCAGCGGTAAGCCCGAATCTGGCAAAAACAGCGGCGATTGCGCTATCTCAGAGCGGATTCTTTCCGCGACATGCAAGGCTTCAGCCCAGTTTGAGCTGCTAAGCACGATAGCGAACTCTTCGCCGCCATATCTGCATAAGGTGTCGCCGCGCCGCAGCTGTGAGCGCGCGCGGCTTACGGCGTGCTTCAATGCCACATCGCCAACCAAATGCCCATATTGATCATTAACTGATTTAAAGTGATCCATATCCAGCATAAGCAGCGCGGTCGATAGCGCGCGGCGCTTATTGAGGGCAAGTTGCTCAGGTAGCCAGCTATCTAAGAATCGTCGATTAAACGCGCCGGTAAGTGCATCTTCATTGAGCTGCTGTTCTAAGCGGTTAACTTGATCTTGATAAGTGAGCAGCGAAAATAGGTCAATGCTTTTATCTTGTTTTTCAAAATCAAAACGGGAATTGCGCTCAAACAGCCGTAGGTAAAATAGCGTCATCGCCGCATAAAGCGCCACAAACGCAGATTTTGATGCGATACCCGATAGCAGCGCCCAACCATTTAAGTCAGTGAATCTGACGATCGCATCGTAAGCCAGCGTATCAAAGCTGACCACCAGCAGCATGGTAAACACCAGCGCAAAACCAAGATTAATGCGTCTAGAGCGTAGTTTGTTAAATATCATCAGCAGCGCAATGATATCGACGAACAGCAGTGCAGAACCCACCGCCAAGGCCAGCATCGAATGCCTAAACGCAATGCGCGTCACAGCGCTAGATTCCACCTGCATCGCCGACTCAAAAAACAGCAGTGTGAGCGCCGCAGCCACAAAACTCAAAAAGACTAAGCTCCAAGCCATCGGGCGCACCGCCGCGACGCCTTCGCGCAGGTAAACCACCAGAATAATCGCCAAGCTCGCGGTAAAATAAACCGCAGAGCCCAAATTGACACTGCCTAAAATGGCAACGTCAACGTTTATTCGAATAGCGACGGAATATTTAAGGCCTTCAGCCAGTCCCAATACTAAAAACAACGGCGCGAGCCCGAAAATACGGCGTGCAGAAAAAGCACCGAGTAGCGCACCAAACAGCACCAATCCTTGTAATAAAAGCAGAAAAAGTGCCATAAACCGATGCCGCAGCCACGCGTTGATAACTCACGCAAAGACTAAACTAAACAAGCGGTTGATTTTCACTATTTGTAGCGATTCACAAGGCTTTACTGTTGGGTAGTTCCGACCCCTTTTCCTAGGGCGCTGCCCTAGGCTGGTTTGCAATCGCGCCGTTGGCGCTCAAAAAGCCGATTGTTGTATGTTAAGAGGCTGACGTTAGTCGAAGCTACAAGGGAACCTCTAAACACCTCATTTTCTAAGTCAAGCTAGACGCGAAAGACAAATATTAAGGCAGTATATGGTTGATATATAACGAAATATTTTTCTTGAGCAACGACGCTTCACGACGAAAATGGGGTTTTTAGAGGTTTCCACAAATTAAAGCGCCAGAGGCGCGTCCGAATACCCGCTTAGGGCAACGCCCTAGGAAAAACCAGAAGGCCACCAACATGCATATCAAACACGAACTATTGGCGCGCGCGCTGTCGGTTGAAGCTATGCTGCTGCAGCTGTGGCGCAAGCACTTCAATGCCAGTTTGGCGGTAGAGCTAGTTGCTGTGGGCGGCTTTGGAAGAGCGGCACTGTTCCCCAAATCCGATGTGGATGTGCTGGTGCTGGTGTCCCTTAAACAGGAGGCGGCGCTGAGCGCAGCAATCGCTGAGTTTTTTACCGAATGTTGGTCGTTAAAAATCGAAATAGCCGCCAGCACCCATACGCCCGATTCTGCAGCGCAGTTTGCGCAAGAAGACTTGAGCTTTATGACCAGCTTATTGGATCAACGTCTGCTGGCTGGAAAAGGCACCCAGTTAAAAAAATTGTTGGCTTTGATCGCGCCCGCCAAAGTGTTCAACAGCGTAGATTTTTTTGCCGCCAAAGTAGCGGAACAGCGCGCCCGCCATGAGCGCTTCTCTGACACGGGTTACAACCTGGAACCCAACGTTAAAGAGGGCCCGGGTGGATTGCGCGATTTACATACGATTGCGTGGGTTTTACAGCGCCATTTTGGCGTGAGGCACTGGGCGCAATTGGCCGCCACTGGCTTTATTGACGCGCCGCTGCAAGCGCGCTTAGAAGCAGTTGAGCTGGAGCTTTCGAGCTACCGATTTGCGCTGCACGAGCTTTGCCAGCGCAAGGAGGAACGCTTGCTGTTTGATCATCAAATTAGCTTGGCGGAGCG
The DNA here is from genome assembly GCA_031422315.1 of Rhodanobacteraceae bacterium. Lineage (GTDB taxonomy): Bacteria > Pseudomonadota > Gammaproteobacteria > Xanthomonadales > SZUA-5 > JANNYA01. The sequence goes on along the minus strand of JANOQN010000011.1, from coordinate 126,860 downwards.
TTTTGGCTACCACGATAATGGCCCGACCGATCGCGCGGTTGAACAGCTCATGCAGCGCTATTTTCGCAGCGTTCGGGAAGTGCAGCGGCTGAGCGAGCTACTGCTCAAGCGATTAGCTGACTTATTATTTGCGGCGCCGGGCGCGCAGAGTGATCACTTGCCAATCAACGCGGATTTTGTGCTGGTGCGCGGGCAAATTGAACGCGCGCAAGGCGCAGGCAGCACGCAGCCGTTAAAGGTATGCCAAGCTTTGCGCGCGCTGGCGGCATTTCAGGTTTGCGAAGCTGCTGAAGGTTTGGGCGGCCATTTGTTGGCGCAGTTTGCTGAGCTTGTTCAGCGAATCGGTCGAGCGCCGCCTGCGCCCGCTGACTACATGGACGAGCTGCTCGCGATTTTCAACGCACCAGAGCGGGTCGCAAAAACACTGGCGCAGGCCGCCCAAACTGGCCTGCTGGGTGCGTTGATCCCGGCATTCGCGCGCGTAACCGGGCGCATGCAGTACGATCTGTTTCACGCTTACACGGTCGATCAACACACGCTGTTTGTGCTGGAAAAATTAGAAGCGCTGCGCGAACCGAGTGCGCTAGAGCGGCATCCGCTGGCATATGAGGTGTTTGCGCGCATCCGCAAGCCCGCATTGTTGTTTTTCGCCGCGCTATTTCACGATATTGCCAAAGGCCGAGGCGGCGATCATTCTGAGCTAGGCGGCGCGGAGGCGCGCGAATTTCTAAGCGCGCTCGGGCTGCCGGGCAGTGAGTCGGATTTGGTCGCTTGGCTAGTCGAGCAACATTTAACCATGAGCACCACCGCGCAAAAGCGCGACATCCAAGATCCGGCGGTGGTGCGCCAATTTGCCCTTTTAGTGTCTGAGCGTGAGCGTTTGGATCACCTGTACCTTTTGACTTGCGCCGATATTATGGGCACCAATCCAAAACTGTGGAACGGCTGGAAAGCTAAATTGCTGGCGGATTTGTATGGGTCAACCCGCTTTGTGCTGCGGCGCGGGCTGGAGAATCCGGTGCACGCGAGTGAGCGCTTGCAAGCCGCGCGTGCCAGCGCGATGGAGCTGTTAGTTGGGGAAGGCGCGGGACGCGCGCAGGTCAATCAGGTATGGGCCAGTTTTCCAGAGCGCGCGCTTTTGCGGCAAACCGCTGATGAAGCGCGCTTCCAAACCCAAGCCGTGTTGGCGCATCAGCGCGCCAACGATAATTTGGTGTTGGCGATTCGCCCAATGCCCGGTACCGATGCAGGAACCTTCGAGCTATTTGTGCGCGTGCCGGATCGGCTGGGCATTTTTGCGATGATCACGAGCACGCTCGACAAACTTGGCATGAGCGTGATCGGCGCGCGCATTTACAGCACGCCCACCGGGCTAACGCATGATGTATTTCAATTGCTTGATAGCCAAACAAGCGATAGCCAAAATGTCGGCCAGTCCAGCCGCGCGCGCGCGCTGGATTTACAAATGCAGCTGCGCTTGGCGCTATCGCAAAGCGAATACCGCCCGAAAGTTTCCAAACGCGCTGCGACTCGTCAGCAAAAACATTTTCGTTTTCCAGCGCAAGTCGAGATCACTGAATTTGAAGATTTGAGCCAGACTGACGCAATCAGCCCAGCCAATTCAGAGACTGTTAGCGAACAGAAATTACAGACGCTGACCATCGTCTGCCCGGATAGTTTTGGGCTTTTGGCCAGAGCCGCCATTACTTTGTTCGAACACAAAATCCGAGTCCACACCGCGCGCATAGCCACCTTTGGCGAGCGCGTCGAGGATTTCTTTCAGATCAGTGAAGCCTATGGTGAGCCTCTGTCTATCGCACGAGGTGAGGCGCTGGTCGCGGATTTGAAAATGCGATTGGAGGCGGTTTAGTTCGGTTTCGTTGAAACGACTGTCGTTTCATCGCACTACCCGCAAACCCAGATGCGTCTCGAATGCGTCAAAATCCCGGTCACTGTGCAACAAGCTCAGCCCATTGACCAAACATCTAGTCGCTAAAATTACATCAATCGTGCCGCGTACAGTCACTCCCAGCTGACGCAGCTTTGAGTAGTTCTTGGCTGCTGGCAAGACGATATCTGCGCCCCCAAGCTCGATCAACTGTAGTCGGCCAAGTAAGTAACGTACTTGGTTGAATTCCTTTTCAATTCTGCAGCCCTGAAGCACTTCAATAAAAATCAAATCGCCAATCGCTAATTCACGAGAATCGAGTAAACCATCAAGGAGCATAGTTTGTGGGGTCTGCCTAGCTTTGAAATAATCGATCCAGACGCTTGAATCTACCAGGATCACGTGCTCGCTGCGCCGCTATCCTCACCGGTTTGGGGCTTGTCGCGCCTCATCGCATCCAAATCGCCTTCCCAAGTGATGCTTCCGCGCAGCGTCCTGATTTCCGACTGCTGCCTTAACCGTAAAAGCGTTTGTAATCCGAGTTCGACTACTTCGCGCTTGGATTTAAGTCCTGTGGCACGAAGTGTGTTGGCCATAAGGTTGTCGTCTATGACGATATTCGTTCGCATGTTGCATTCCGTCTAAGTGTCTCTTGAACATATTAGCCGATTCATCATTTCGGCAACAAACTCGTACTCGCTACTTGCCCCGAAAAACCGCCTTCCGCTTTTCCATAAACGCGAGTGTACCTTCGCGCATATCATCCGTGGAAGTAAGCAATCCGAAGCACTGCGATTCGTAATCAAGGCCAATTTCCAGCGGCATATCTTCGCCATATATAACGGCATCTAACACGCCGCGCAGCGCTAAAGGTGCGGCTGCTGCCAGCTTATCGGCAAGCAATTCAACCTCGCCCATCAACTCAGCGGCAGGCACCACTTTACTCACAATCCCGAGCTGATAGGCGCGCTCGGCATTGATCGGCGCGCCGGTCAAACATAATTCCAGCGCAGCCGAGCGGCCCACCAAGCGTGGCAGCCTTTGCGTGCCGCCAAAGCCTGGAATAATGCCTAAATTGACTTCTGGCTGGCCGAATTTTGCACTGTCTGCCGCGATGCGCAGGCTGCATGCCATGGCTAGCTCCATGCCGCCGCCCAAACAAAACCCATTAACTGCGGCCAAAACTGGTTTGCCTAAGGTTTCAATCGCGCGAAATGCTTTTTGGCCTGCGAGCGAGAAATCACGCGCGGTAATCGGTGGTAAGCCAGCAAATTCGCTGATATCGGCGCCCGCCACAAAAGCTTTCGGCCCGGCACCGGTTAAAATAATGCAGCGCACTGACTCGGTTTTCTGCGCGTCTAAAAACGCGACGTGCAGCGCGGCAATAGTGGCGCTGTTGAGCGCGTTGAGTTTGTCAGGCCGGTTCAGCGTAATCGTGCGAACGCCGCCGCGATTGGTGATAAGTAGTAATGCGTCGGTCATATTGATGATTCCTTGGGCGGTGTGGTTTACGCGCTGCTGCGCGAGGTGGCGTTGAAGATAGCGGCTTGTGAGTCACAACCGACTCAACCCGGCGGCCAAGCCAATTTGCGCCCGGCCAACAGATGCAAATGAATATGAAAAACCGTCTGCCCGGCATCGCCATTACAGTTCATAACGACGCGGTAGCCTTGCTCGGCAAAACCCTGCTGTTTGGCGTATTGACTGGCCGCGAGCATCATTTTGCCTAGCATGAGCGCATCCGCTTCAGTGGCGTCATTGAGCGTAGCAATGGCGCGTTTGGGCACGAACAGCACATGCATCGGCGCGTGCGGGGCAATATCTTTAAAGCCCAACACATCAGCATCTTCATAAATGATGTCGGCCGGGATGCTTCGGTCAATAATTTTGCTGAAAAGGGTAGCGCTCATGCGGGTTCTCTGGTTGATAGTTTAAAAGTGGGAAAATCCAAAGCCACTAAGTTCAGGCATGATTTTATCAGTACTCCAGCATTGCACTCGCGGTGGATTGATCGGCGCAGTGCAAATAATCCCAACTTGCGTAAGCGCAATGCCGCAATCTTCTGCGGCTTGCTTCAGTGAGTCTAAATGCTGACTTCCCGCAGTCAAGCAAAGTTCGTAATCTTCCCCGGCAGTGGAAGCAAGCTGGCGTGCTCCGATGAGATTGAAGCAGGACGTCAAGCTATCGGATAACGGCAGTGCCGCGATGTCAATCAACGCGCCAACGCCGCTTTGCGCACACAGGTGCTGCAAATCTTGCAAAAACCCATCGGAGATATCGAGCGCAGCGCTGGCGATGCCGCGCAAGCGTTGCCCAAACAGCACACGCGCAGTCGGCCGATCCAATCTAGCCAACAGCGTTGCGCGGGCCTCCGCGCTCGCATCGGCCCGCAAGCCAACAAGGTCAAGCTCCGCAGTTGTGATCTCCGAACGCTGCAGACGCCGCAAAATTAAACCACCGCCAGCATCGCCCAGCGTGCCCGTTACAAACACCAAATCGCCGATTTTTGCCCCCGAACGGCGCAGCGCCAAAGCCTCTGGAACACTACCACCGACCGTCAACGTAACGCTCAACGGCCCGCGCGTGGTATCACCGCCGATCAGCACCGCGCCACTGCGATGCAAGACCTGCAAAACACCGTTGACGATGCCGCAGGCCAGCTTTTCATCCCACCCCGGCAGTGTAAGCGCTAACGTGCACCACACCGGCTTAGCACCCATCGCCGCCAAATCGCTGAGATTGCTGGCGGCGGCTTTGTGGCCAATGGCGAGCGGATCTGTGCTCGGGTAAAAATGCGTGCCCTCGACCAGCGTGTCGGTACTAATGGCCATCAGCTCAGCTGGATCAGCGCGAATCAGTGCGCAATCATCGCCCATGCCAAGCACGATATCTGCGGGCAAATTTGGCAAGCCGCCAGCTTGCACCTGGGTTTTGATCCAAGCAATAAATTCGAATTCAGTCATGGGTTGATGCTAGTGCAAAGCGACGTACGAAGGGTTAACCGAGCGCTTTCACGCAATCTTGGATCGAAACACGAGCGTCAATCGCCCTCAAACCCATTTTGCAAAATCAGATCAGATGCCGCTACTTCCACCGCGCCAATGTCGCAAATCGCTGATCCGTTTGAATCACCATCAACTGGCCTTGGCAAACCGCGCTGGTCGGCGCTGGGGCAAAATGCGGCAGCGTTGGTTCGATCAATCAATGGACTGCCGGTTAGCGGACTGGCAGTTTGGGTCACACCACCGTTATTCGCCAGCACGCCTAAATTCGCGGGTTGATTCAAAACGTGCGTTGTTTGCGCAAAAGTGCAGGTTGCGTTGGTTTGAATCCAGCTGCTATCGCCTTGGATGATTGCGCCAGTGATGCCGTGGCAATCTTGCGCTACTGGCGTAGCCGTACCGATTACGTTATTTGCGAGCACAGAATTGCCAAGCGTGTAGGCGCTAGTGCTTGCTACTTCAACGCGCAAGCCGCCGCCTAGGCCATTGCTGCCATCGTCGTCATAGTTAGCGGTGTTATTAGCAATGGTGCTGCTATCAATCAAGATGCGCCCGGTTGAAGTGGTAACTAATACGCCGCCGCCGCTTTGGCGCGCGCGGTTACCATAAACCGTTGAGCTCAGCAGCACTAAATTGCCCTGCACTTCCATGCCGCCACCGCCGTTTGAAAAATTCGAATTCGCGGTGTTGCCGCTGAAGGTGGATTGCAATATAACGCTCTGCACCGCCACGTTTGAACCGACTTGCCCGTAGCGCAGCCCGCCACCGCCTGAACCTGAGGTGCTGTTAGTGATGCTCGATTGGCGAATCAACATCGGCGCGCCTGGGTTTGCGATCGCGCCACCGACGATGCCTGCCGTGCAGCCGGTAACAACCGTGTTGTCCAACACTAGATATTCATTCGGCGTGCCCGCAAAACCATTGCCAGGCAGTTGAATGCAGCCGCCTGAAGCGCCGGTAGTGCCGCCTGCGATCGTTACATCCGCCAATAAAAAAGTGCCGCCAAATTGCGTGCCAGCCGGATCAAGATCAAAAATGCGATCAACAAATCCAGCCGCAGGTGCAATGCGCGTGGTAGTCGCGCCGCTGCCATAGAGGTATACATTGCGGTTAATAACGTCAATATCACCGGTCAAATTATCAGTTCCGCTCAGGCTTAGCGTGTAGTTGCCCGCGGGTAAGTCAATCGCGCCGCTGCCGGCGAAAATGGCTTCGCGCAGCGAGCAATCTGCATCACAAGCGCCGTCATTACTGTCGGTGAGCTTGCTGACTCGGCGCACCGTCGCTAACCCGGCGCTAAAGCTCAGCGTGGTCGCATCGGTGCTGGGGCCTGGGCGCGCAATCATGATGCTGTAGCGCGTGTTTGCTTGGAGCCTCAATCCATCGACGCGAGCGCCTAAATTTGCAGCACCGCCATCGTCATTGCAGCCGCCGACAATATTGACGAACGCACCGGGATTACCCGTGAAAATCGAAATACTGTTGTCATAGGAAACCCCGGCGCCGACATTGACAAACACCGGTGCGGTGGCAGTAGTGATTTCATACCAAACCGTATTGCCGCGCTGATTCGAATCGCCCACTTTACACACAACCGTCGGATCGCTGGCATCGACGGTGGCTTGGCCTATTTCGGTTTGCGTATCGACAAATCCAGCATTAAGGCTAGCGAGCGGAATGATGATTCGCCCCGCGTAAGCGTCGTTGACGGGCTGGGCGCAGGCAATATCTGCCCAAACCCATAAAAGTATTGCAATGCAGCGTGCGCTAAAGTTGGGCATGGTTTATTCCTTGTGAGAATGAAAAGGACTCGGGTGCGGAGGCTATTGTCACAGTTTTATCTTTGTGATGAAACAGTTTAAGCATTGCGAAGATAGCGTGACCAACCCGAGCTATGCTGCGTACAATCGCAATTTTTAGGCTGCATTACCAAGCCGCGAGCCTGAAACTAACGCAATATCGAAGCCATCTCAGCCCACATGAGCCCCTATGAGCCTGTATGCCCCGGTTTAATCCCTCTAGCTCGAGCGTTCCAGAAACGGTCAAACTATCGTCGGATGACAGCACGCAAGCGACTAACGCGGGCGCTTCAGCGTATTTTGCGGCTGAATTCCCGCTTCGAATTGGCCCGTATTTAGCCAGCGCGCTGTTGGGGCGCGGCGGCATGGGCGAGGTTTTTTTGGCGAAGCGCGAAGATAGCGAGTTCTCCCAGCCCGTTGCGCTCAAAGTAATGCCGCGCTGGGCCAATCCTGATGATCGCCCGCGCTTTGTGCAGGAGCGGCAAATCCTAGCGCGCATGAAGCATCCGCACATCGCCGCGCTGATTGATGGTGGTTTGACGGATGCTGGCGCGCCTTATTTTGCGATGGAACTCGTTCACGGCACGCCGCTGATGGCATTTGTGCAGGGCATATCCGGCGTGAATAGCACCCACGCAGAGGCAAAACCTTTGCCGCAAATTGGCCGGCTAACCTTATTTTTGAAAATTTGCGACGCCGTACAGTACGCGCATCAGCAGTTAGTGGTGCATCGTGATCTAAAGCCCGGAAATATTTTAGTGGAAGCTAATGGCGAGCCGAAACTGCTGGATTTTGGAATCGCAAAAATCATCTCTGGCTCGAATACCGAACAGACCACCGCTGCCGCCATGACGCCTGCATATGCCGCGCCCGAGCAGCTGCTTGGGCTGCCTGTGTCGACCTTAACCGACGTGTACGCGCTCGGCGTGCTGCTTTTTGAGCTACTGACGGATGCGCGCCCGCGCCAGGGTGCAAGCGTGTTTGAGCTGGTGCAAATGCTTGATAGCGCAGTGCCCAGCCCGAGTCGCGCGCTCGCGTTGGCAAGGCAAGCGCGCGCAGCAAAGCCGCCCGACAATGAGCCCGGAAATCTGTATCGGCTTGAACCCATCGCAGAAGATTTAGATTTGATTGCGCTTACCGCCATGCAGCGCGAACCCATTCGTCGCTACGGCTCTGCTGAGGCGATGGCCAAAGATGTACGCGCCTATTTGGCGGGCCGGCCGATCAGCGCACGCGGCGATCGCTGGCACTATCGATTAAAGATGCTGGTGCGGCGCAACCCCGTGGCAAGCTTTGCGATCGGCGTGGCATTTTCAGCGTTGATCATCGCGTTTGCGACCAGTATTTTTTTAACGAGACAAGCGCGCGTGCAGGCTGAAAATGCCGACGCGGTAAAAAACTTTATGCTGGAAATTTTTACCGCCAGCAACCCGAATGCGATTGGCGCGTCAAACATTAGCGTGCGCGAGCTTTTAGATGTCAGCGCGGAGCAAACCAAAGCCGCCAATGAAACTTGGCGTGGTAAGCCGCAGGCATTGGCAGAGATTCAAATGGGCATTGCAGCGGCGTATGTCAATTTGGGCGAATTTAAGCGCGCGATCGCCCTACTGGACGCTACCAAGACCTATGCAAACCCCAGCGCAGCGCTTACCCGCATTCGCGCGCTGAGCGGATTGGGCGAATTGAACGCCGCGAAAAAGCTGGCGAGTGATTCTTTAAAGCTCGCCCAAACTCCCGAACACACGATGAATTTTGCGTTTGAACTCGCGGAGATTGAAACGCAGCAAGGCGATTACCAAACCGCAGAAGCCACGTTGCAAGCCGCCATGCCAAGCCAAGTTGGAGACGAACAAAAGCTGACGCTATCGATGGCGAAGCTGTACATCGCAACTGATCGCAATGCCGAGGCCGTCACCTTATTGGAAGCAAGCTTGCAAAAATTGCTCGCCAGCAAAGGGCCACGCCACACGCAAGTGGCAAATACGCAAAGACTGCTAGCAACCGCGTTAGAGATCTCCAGTGATCGCATTCGCGCCGGTAAATTATTGGCGGACTCAACGCAAACGTATATCGATCTATTGGGCGTTGCACACCCTGAAACGCTAATTGCCAGGGATGAGTTGGCGTTTCACCAGCTGCGCAGCGGTAATACCGAAATGGCCGAGAACGCTTTGAATAAAGCACTCGCAGATGGCCTACAAGAGCACGGTGATCAACATTATGCAGTCGCCACAATAAAATCATCGCTGAGCACCATTAAAGTGATGCGCGGCGATTACGAAGGCGCATTGAAGCTCACGCGTGAAGTACTAGCGACCCGCAGCCAGATATTTAAGCCCAACGCGATTCTAGTGCTCGAAAGCCGCAACATATTGAGCACCATTTACATCCGCTCGAACCGTTTGGACGAAGCCAGCAAAGTGATGGAAAAAACCATCGAGCTGATCCAAACGCTGCCTGAAGGATTGCGCATGCGCAGACTTTCAAGCGCAGAATCCAGAATTGCAGAAATCTACCGAAAGCGCGGCCGAATTAGCCGCGCATTGGAAGTTTACGAACGAATTTTGGCGCGCGAAGATCATCCGAAAAGCTCGTTTGACCTACAGCCCACGCTACTCAACTTGACCAAATGCGCGCTGGAAACTGGCAATCTGAGCAAAGCCCGCGCCGCAGCGGCGCACTCAATAGCGCTATCAACCAGCACACGCGCTGTGCCTACGCATTTATGGTCCAGCCATTATGCGCTAGGACTTGTACAGCAGGCTGAAGGCAATACCTCGGCGGCAAAAGTAAGCCTGCAAACGGCCTTGACTGAAGCGATAAAACTCGGCGCCGAGAGTCCACCCGCTGTGGAGGTTCGCGTGGCAATGGCGCAATTTTGAGGTCATGGCGTAATCTAAACTGGGGCGATCAATAAAACTATCGCTTCCACATTCTTGCACTGCGCGCCGGCAAACTAAATGTGTAGTTGCCATTTTGGATATTGACCACGCTGCCACTGGAAAGCACATCGGTGTAATTGACGTTCCACCACAAAACACTGCCATTCATATTAACGCTGGCGTTGACCGCTGAGCCGCACTTATTTATCCCGACGATGCCTTGATTGCCGCGCCGAAATATCAAATGGCAGGTACCGTTTGAAAGCACCTGCATATCGCTGCCTTGCATAGCGTTATGAAAGCCGATCATCTTGCTCAAATCGGCGCGCTGATAGGCATTGACCCAGCGATTGTTGTCGTTGCTTTCGTTATTGTCGGAATACACCATCGGTGTGCCGCCATTTCGGCCCAAAATGTAGGCATAAGCCAGCGTTTCATCGGTGCCATCCAAGATTAAATAGCGAAAGCCGCTGTTATTTGGAATGTCATGCGTGACGGTAAACGTGACTGCACGCGGTCCGGCCAAAGCTTGGCCATATGCGCCCGGATCAACCAACGAATTCATCGAGCCATTCAAGCTAAACGCATTTCGAATTGAATTAAACAGCGGAAAATCATAGGCCGCGTGATCGGTGTCACGCAGATATGGCGCAAGAAAATTATCATATTCACCGGTGCCCGCGCCGCCTGAAGTGATGAGCTCACCAAACACATGCATGCCGGATTTAATATCGGCCGTCAAAACCTGATTCATGTGATAGTTCGTCATATGTTTGGCGGCATCAATTCGAAAGCCTTTCACGCCCAGCGTTTTAAGCGCGCGCAAATATGCCTGCTGCTGCCCGATGACATAGGTGTTGGCGGTCAAATCCGGCAAACCGACGTCGCCGCCACCGCCGCACAGGCGATAATTTTGCACCTCATACGTGTTGTTGTAATCGCCAATGCAGCGCGCTTGGCCGAAATCACCGGCACTGAGAAAGTTACTCGCTAAATTGCCAAACAGCTTTTGGGTGCCGTAAAAACTGCTGCTACTGCTGTAGATATTTAGAATCCGCTGGCCTGGATAGTTCAAATCCGCGCGCTGACTCGATTCGTTCGCCATGTGATTGAGTAGTACGTCGGCATAGACCCGAATGCCGCGCTGCGTCAATGCCGCGATCATGGCTTTGAAAGTAGTTGTGTTGCCGAGTGGATGTTGAATAACTCGATAATCCTGCGGCTGATAGCGCGCCCACCAAGCGGTGCCTTCAGAGCGATAAGCTGGCGCCACCATCACCACTTTGTAGCCTGCCGATTGGATAGCTGCGGCTCTGGCGGTTACGTCGGCGTAGCGCCAGTTAAAGGCATGCAAGATCACATCCGCGCTTGCGGGTTTAGTGCTGCCAATAAGTGCCAGCGCAACTACCGCGGCCGCGCATTTTTGCTTGATCGACATAACAAATTCCTCCCAGAATCGATTGTTAATTTACTTGCATTATTTCAAAGCTAGCGTTGCCATATCGTCATTCCCGCGCAGGCGGGAATCCAGGTTCCTTATACGTTTGCTTGACCTTTGACACCTGTACTGGATCCCCGCCTTCGCGGGGATGACGAGGAAAAGCGACAACACTTGGCAAACAGACTATCGACTAAGTCAACGAAACAAAAAAACACCGCAAGCATTGGCTTGCGGTGCGGTGCGCGAACTCTAACGGTAAACAAACTTGAACTTTGGAGGATTTGCTCAAATTTGCAATGTATTCGATTGCATAGCGCTACTAGTTTGCTGATATCTCAATCGGTGCTGCGCTTTGCAAAAGCGCACTCGCTTGCTCAATCAAATCACCGAGTTCAGCCTTGGCCTCAGTATTCAAAACGCTTTGCTGTGCGAGCTGATTGATCGCTGCCATATCGAAGTCGCCCAGGTATTTGCCACCCTGCAGCTTTTCTGCAAATGCCGCAACCGATGCTGCTGCCAACAATCTCGGACCTGCTGTTGCTACATTCGGTATCGCTTTGGAAATCAGCGTGCTGGCGCTGGCATTGGGAAGCTTGTACCGTAATTTGAGAAAACCCAGTTCATTGGAAGTTGCTCTGCTGTCTTCCGATTTAGGTGTATAGCGCAGCGGATCAACGCTGGCTTTCGCGCCGACTCGGGTAATTTCGTAAAGCGCCGTTACGCTGTGGCCCACGCCAATATCACCGGCGTCGATCTTATCGTTGTTGAAATCCTCGTTCGCTAGCATTCGATTGCTGTAGCCGACCAAGCGATATTCCGACACCACCGCTGGATTGAATTCCATTTGGATTTTCACATCGCTGGCAATTGTGAAAAGGCTGCCGGCAATTTCTCGGCCCAACACGCGCTCACCCTCTTCTAAGCTATCAATGTAAGCGTATTTTCCGTTGCCTACATCGGCGAGCTGCTCAGCCATTTCATCGTTATAGTTATAAGCGCCAAAGCCGAGTGTAGAAAACGATACGCCGCTATCACGCTGCTTGCTGATGTATTCCTTTAGCGCGTCGGGGCTAAATTGGCCGACGTTGAAATCGCCATCGGAAGCCAAAACAATGCGATTGACGCCGCCCTTGATTAGATTCTCCTTGGCAATTTTGTAAGCTAAGGCAATGCCTTCGCCGCCATTCGTCGAACCACCGGCCTGCAATCGATTCAGCGCAGCTAAAATTGTGGCTTTATCCGAACCCGACGCTGCTTCTAACACCAATCCGGCTGCACCCGCGTAAACCACGATCGACACGCGATCGCGCTCGCCAAGCCGCTCAATCATTTGCGTCAAGGATTGCTTAACTAGTGGCAGTTTGTTCGGCTCATTCATTGAACCGCTGACGTCAATTAAGAACACCAAATTGGCCGGCGGAATTTCAGATTTTTGCATCTCAAAGCCTTTTAGCCCAACCAGTAAAAGCTCACGATCACTGTTCCAAGGCGCAGCGCCAAGCTCCATCGTTACGGAGAATGGCTGTGCACGATTGGCTGGTTGCGGATAACCATAATCAAAATAATTGATGAACTCTTCCGCACGCACCGCATCAACCGGTGGCAATCGATTTTCTTGCGCCAGCATGCGGCGTACATTGGTGTACGACCCAGTGTCAACGTCGACACTAAACGTAGATACTGGCTCCAGAACGGTTTGTTTAATCGGATTGAACTCGCTATCGGCGTAGTTCTCGGTATTAACAACTAGATCGGCTTCCCGCGCGCTAACGGTTGCCGCTGCAGTTGCTTCTGGCATCGGACCATGTGTATGCATGACGGGTTTGGCAGACTCGGCTTGAGCCACACCCAGCGCGTACTCGGGCGGTGCAGCGGCTTTGTCTGCCACTGGTTCGCTCATCAGTGGTGCTGCTTGTTCTAATTCCGAGCGCTTAACTCTGGAGCCTGTCACCACAACTTCGTCGAGCGCTTCGGTATCTTTCTTGGCTTCGACAATGGCGGGCGCGGCGGCGCGGCCATCTCTGCGTGCAGCAACATCTTGTTGCGGTGCGCTCGTTTTTGACATACATCCAGTAAAACTGGCGGCCAGCATTGCCAAAGCAAGTGCGTTGGCAAGCAAGCTGCGCTTTGGGGTCGTGTTTAAATTCGAACGGCGATTTTGTGCGTGCATTTGAGCGGCTCCTGATGAGTGTGGGCGGGTAAGCCCAGCTCAACACGAAGCGCACATGGCATTGGGGTTAAGGGTGCGCAAAATAAATTGCGCAAACATCCAATCTCTAGAAGCGCACTAACTCGATTTTCTGTGCGCTTAACTCTGATTCTGCCAAGCGCGCCCAATCAAGCGGCTGGGTTCCGGTTACACGCACATTTTGTCCGCTTTTGAATGACTTGGTGGATTCACCATCGCTATAAACCAGTGTTCGCGTACCGTCTTTTTCAGTCAGCCAAAATAAACCTGGCTCTAAAAATTTACCGATTTGGCCTTCCAGCGTTTGCGAAGGGTTGATGCGCGATGGCGCGGCAGAAACGATACTTGTACTTGCTGCAAAGAGGACAATCACGGCTAAGACGTTTAAATAAGTTTTCATAAATTTTCTCTGACTTGGATTTTAGAAGAAACGAGCAATGGGATATCTATATTTTTTTTCGAAGCCAGTGTTTCGCTTTGAGTGACGCTAATTTGGCGCAAACTTAAGTTACATTCCGCCAATCAGTTGGCGAATTCAAAGTAGCGATTGATTGATTCAGGCGCACTGTGTAACCCTTGCAACTTGTCCGAAAGTGCGGCAGCGCCTGCATTTGCGCGGGTTTGCTTGCTAATATTGATTCGTCTTCCACCTAAATTTTGGGGTATCTATGCGCCTTATCACGGCTAAATTCTCTGCGCTGACTGGCTCAGCCGTACTAAAAACCGCGATTTCCATCGCTATCATGGCAAGCTTGGTGGCTTGTAGTAAGCCAAGATCGGTGCGGGTAGCACCCGCCGCGCCCGCCACAGAAATAGCAAAAGCAGCAACCGCTGACGCTAGCGCGCTACGAATAGCTGGCGCTGAAATTCCAAAGCTGTACGCTTTAGACTTACTGCAGCCGAGCATGCTATCTGGCGAGCAGTTCCAGGTAGCGCCGGAAGTGCGCTTCCAAGGTCATCAAGCGGAGTTTTTGATCAAAAGCGACTATGGCCGGCTTGATGCAGTTAGCGCAGAGATCGCCGAGCAACGTATCCACGAGATTTCAGCCTTGGCCCAGCTTGAACGCATGAGCGAGCTCAAAGTTTTCGGCAAAGCCGCTGCTACGTCGCTCAAGCGCACCGGCACTGCGCTGTACAACGTATTTCGCGATCCAGAAGCCACCGCCAAAGCAATTCCCGAGGGCATTCGCAATAAAATTTCCAGCACTTGGGATAGCATCAAACTCAAAGGCAAAGAGCTAAGCGACGACGCGCGCGGCAAAATTCGCGGCGAAGAAGCGCCACCTGAGTTCAACGCGTTCTTGCCTGATCCGCCCGCATCAGCTGAGAAAACCTGGGAAGATCGCGCGCAAAATCAGGGCCGCAAGTTTGGGCTTTCGTACATCGGCTATAACAGCGCGCGGCGCGAGCTAACTAAAACCTTGGAAGTTGACCCATACACCAGCAATCCGCAAATTGAAGATCGCTTAGATGCCTTCGCCTGGAGCTATTTGGCAGGTGGCAAAGCAACCGGGTTAACGCTGGGCGCGATCACCGGCGGCGCGAGTTTTGTGGTCAGCCGAGCTAGAAAAATCAACAGCATTGTGTACGACTTGCCACCCGAAGATGTGCGCAAGCGAAACGCCAAAGAGCTTAAGAAAATCGGTATCGACGGCGATGTCGCGCGTAATTTTTTGCGCAACAGCACTTTCACACCGACCTTACAGACTGAAATTGTCGATGCGATCGCGCAAAATTGGACCGCCAACGGCTGGAAGGATTTGCTCAGCTATTTGCGCTACGTTGACTCGGAATTAGAGGCGCGCTTTATCGTCAACGCGATGCGTATGGCGCAGCAACAACACCTCGCGCAGCCCGCTGTGACCGGCGTGATGCTTGTCGGCGTAACGCCAGCGTTCGAGCTTGCTGATGGTCGTGTTCTGGTGCCAGCGCCGGTAGATTACGTACATTTGAACGCTAAATTTCGCGCATTTTTAGGCGAGCCACAGCTGCGTGAAAAGCGCGTTCGGATAGATGTATCCGGCAAAGTCAGTGAACTTGCAGCAGAACAAATCAGCGTGCGCGGTTGGGAATTGGTGAAAAACGCGCGCTTTAGCGGTGCACCGAACTACGCCGAAGATGCCCTGCCCGCGCCTATCGAAGTTCCACAGCTAGACGGCACCTTCAATTCAAGTGAAGTGCTGCCAGCCAGTGAAACTAAGCCTGACGGCAATCAGCGTTAGGTTCAGTGATCTCACGCCGGTAATCTCATGCCAATGAATTCAGGCGCGAGCGACAAGCCCAATCCAAAGCTTGATTCAAGCTGGGCAGAGCCGCTCGCGCCTGTTTTTGCAAGCGAAGCGATACAAGACCTGCGCGCGTTTTTAAAGAGCGAAATCACTGCAGGCAAGCGCATCTATCCACCGCTCAGTGAATCGCTCAATGCACTCAATGCCACGCCGCTGAGCGCAGTTAAACTGGTTATTTTAGGGCAAGACCCTTACCCTGGCGCAGGCCAAGCGCACGGCTTAAGTTTTTCAGTCAAACCCGGCGTTGCAGTGCCTAGATCATTGGTCAATATCTATCAAGAGCTCGCCCGCGATGTAGCATTTGTGCCAGTCAAACATGGCTATTTGCAAGCCTGGGCAGAACGCGGGGTTTTGTTGCTCAATGCGGTTTTAAGCGTCGAAGCCGGCCAGCCCGATAGCCACAAAGGCCGAGGCTGGGAAGTGCTGACCGATGCAGTGGTTGACTTGGTCAATACCGAGCGCGAGCACGTCGTATTTTTGCTGTGGGGCCGCAATGCCAAGCTCAAAGGCGCTCGCATTGACCGGACTCGCCACCTAGTTTTGGAAGCCGCACATCCATCGCCACTGTCCGCGCATAGCGGCTTTTTTGGCTGTCAGCATTTTTCTAAAGCCAATGCGTATTTGCAGGAACATGGCATTGGAGCGATAGATTGGCATCTGCCGGTGCAGGTTTGACCTAGTGCTTCAGCGCTAAAACCATCGTTCAATATTTAGCGTTGAAAAAACACGCCGTCATCGCCTTGATCAAGTTCAACGAGCTTACCGTCATCCCCGCGCAGGCGGGGACCCAGGCTCCCCGAGTTTTAGATATGCTTGTTGGCATAAAAATGCGCAGGTTTAGGCACTCTTGAAACTCTACGATTTTTTGACACCTGTACTGAGTTCCCGCGTATCCAGGATGACGAGGTGGAAGTGAGTTGCTGATACTTAAATGCAAAACCAAGCAAATGTTTGCGTCCCGATAAGCTAACCGCTGGAGCAGTTGGAATTGACACTAAATACCCGAACCATAGAAATCACCCAAAACCTAACTGCATTACGCGAGCGCCTTCCCGCACACGTCAAGCTCATTGCCGTCAGTAAAACCAAACCCGCCAGCGATGTCATGGCCGCTACGGATGCAGGCCAGCGCTTGTTTGGCGAAAATTACGTACAAGAAGCACTCGCCAAACAGGCCGAGCTATGTGCGTCAAATCCTGCGATTGCAGCTCAGCTCGAATGGCATTTCATCGGCCCGCTGCAATCGAATAAATGCCGAGAAATAGCTGAGAATTTTGACTGGCTGCACACCCTTGATCGGGCCAAACTCGCGCCATTGTTGGCCAATGCTAGACCCGTATCAAAGCCGCCACTGAATGTGCTGATTCAAGTCAATATCGACGCCGAAGCAACAAAATCCGGCTGCGCCGTTACAGACATTGCGCCGCTTGCCCGCTTGATTGCAAAGCACGAACGCTTAGCCTTGCGCGGGCTGATGGCCATCCCAAATCCCGCCGGAGATTTAGGGCAAAGCTTCGCCGCCATGCAGCGTCTTTTTCATTCGCTACAATCGCAAATGCAGGATGAATTTCCAGATCAGCGCAACCTATGCGATAGCTTATCGATGGGCATGAGCGATGATTTTGAGCTGGCATGTACATATGGCGCTACGCTGGTGCGGGTTGGTTCTGGTATTTTTGGCGCGCGCTAATTTGACCATGAGTAATGTCAAGTCAGATCAGTTTGCTGAGGCACCGCGCGCCGCAATAGCGGCGTTCATTTCCTCAATTGAAACGACTTTCTTGGCAGGCCAAAACATGCCTTTCAACACGTCAGCGGAATGCGTTTTAGCAGGTTTGAATACGAATGTTCCGGGCTGAAGTTCTTAATCAATATTCCAAACCGCAATAAGGCTAGCGCCGACGCGTTGCACTCGATAAAGTGGCAGGTCAAAAACGCACGAACAAAACTCAAGGAACCTTATGCAAAACGCAGCCGAACTAGGCCCACAACATTACCGCGAACGATTTGGTCGGTATTTTGAGGATTTTGCGGTCGGTGATCGCTACGAACACCGGCCAGGCCGCACGATTAGCGAGGCTGACAACACTTGGTTCACGCTGCTGACCATGAATACCCATCCGATGCATTTTGATAAGGAATACGCTAAGCATTCGGAATTTGGCCGCTGCATTGTGTGCAGCCCGTTTACCGTAGCGCTGATGGTGGGCATGAGCGTAACGGACGTTTCGCAAAAGGCGATTGCTAATTTGGGCTGGTCTGAGATCAAGTTGACCGCACCCGTATTTGCCGGAGACACGCTCTACGCCGATAGCGAAGTGCTGGATAAGCGCGAATCGAATTCTAGGCCGCAGGCCGGCATCGTGACGGTGCGTACCAACGGCAAAAACCAAGACGGCAAATTGGTCTGCGTATTTAATCGCACCATGCTGATTGCCAAGCGGGGCTTTGATAATGAAGTTAAAGCAAATTACTAAACACGAAATAAGCCGAAAACCCCTATGATTTTGAATCCGCTGACGCAAGAAATCGTGGCGATGTGCCGCCGCGAAGTGCCGATGGACGTACGCTTGAAAGCTGCGCTGCACGTATTAGATTGGCTTGGCTGCGCGGTTTATGGGCTGCGCTATTTGCACGGCAAATCGCTGCTGAACTATTTGCGTGATGTGCCCGAAGGCAGCGCAAATGCCTTGGGCGCTGGCAAAAAATACTTCGAACAAGCCGCGTTTCACAATGCCTGCCTGGGCAATGTAGCAGAGATGGACGATGTGCACCGCAGCTCCATTTTGCACCCGGGCCCGGTGGTGATTCCCGTGGCCCTTGCCATCGCCGAACATACCGGTGCGAGCGGCGCGCGGATGTTGGACGCCATCGTACGCGGCTATGAGGTCATGATTCGGATTGGGCAGTTTTTAGGCCCGAAGCACTACGCGTTTTTCCACAATACTTCCACCGCCGGCAGTTTTGGCGCGGCAGCAGCGGCGGCGGATTTGCTGGAATTGACCGACGAGCAGTTCATTTGGGCGCTTGGCAACGCGGGCACTAGAACCGGCGGTTTTTGGCAAATGCGCCACGAGCCCTGCATGAGCAAATCGCTGCACGCAGGTTTAGCCGCGCAATCGGGCATGTTGGCGGCGCTGCTCGCCAAGCGCAATTTCACCGGCCCCAAACACATTCTGGAAGGCCCGCAAGGCTTGTTCAAAGCGATTGCCCCCGATGGCAGCCCGATAGAAATCATTCTAGAGCCGGAAGCACCGTTTCGAATTTTAGACGTCAGTTTCAAGCCTTGGCCTGCTTGTAGACATGCGCATCCTGCAATAGATGCCGCGCTGAAATTGAAAGCTAGCCTGCCCGCCGGCGCTGAGATCAGCAGCATTGCGGTTCATACGTATAGCGATGCAATTACCTTTTGCGACAAGCCCGAACCGCGCGTGGAAATTGAAGCGAAGTTCTCGATCCAGCATGCAGTAGCGGTCGCGCTAGTCAAAATCAAACCCAACTTGGATGATTTTTCACCGCCATTCGATAATCCGAAAATCATTGCGCTGCGAAAGTTAGTTAGCTTGCATGTCGATCCGGAATTAACGCGCAGCTATCCGAATCACTACGGCGCGCGCATTGAAGCCACGCTCAACACCGGTGAAAAAATCGAGGCTGCGGTGAAAGATGCCTGGGGCGATCCGGCGCTGCCACTGAACATCCAAGATTTAGACGCTAAATTCAGCACGCTATTGTTGAAAGTCGGCGTACTGCCCGGATTGATTTCCGAGTTAAGCCGCGCGGTTAAACAACTGCCTGATCAGAAAAATGTGGGTGAATTCAGTAAGTTATTAACGAGAGTAAAGGCAGGGTGAGTATTGCGCCGCAAAGAACCAAACATTTATTTTTTTGCTGGCAATTGCGACCCAAACGTCAAGTTTCCGAATTGACTCGTCTCTTGCCGCTGGTTTGCAGTTTCGCATGCACACGAGCGATACGATGCGCGGTTTTGCGGCGTATTGCCTGTCGAATATGCCGGGTTTGTTACGCGCGAGGATGCTGTATGGGCTCAACAGTCAAAACTGACCGCAACTGATAGCTCTGCGAATGACTTCTTCGGTGGCGATGTTGCGATCTCCGACAGAAATTTTAGTTGGCGCGTCGCTCAGTGACTCATCAATTGCGCTTGAATCGGGGGCAGCTTATGTTTTCATTGGCGCTGAAAACGCATGGATTGAACAGGCAAAACTCTTCGCTAGCAGTTTAAATAGTGGAGAAAGGTTTGGCACTCATGTTGCGCTTGACGGCGAGACCGCAGTCGTTACTCGGGCCTTTTCCGCTACTCCACCTTTCAATGGGTCAGCGTTTGTCTTCGTGCGAAACGGAGGTGTCTGGAGCCTGAAAACTGAGATAAAGCCAATTGACTTGAAAGAGGGCGATTTTTTTGCCAATTCCCTTAGCTTATCTAGTGATACTGTTTTGTTGGGTTCGCCAAGTGTTGAAAGCATTTACTCAACAGGGGACTCAAATGTTGGAGCAGTCTATCTTCACGAAATTGATCTATTCCAAAGTGGATTTGAGACGATTGATTAGCAGGATGTCTTGGCCCTTGGAAAGGTTAACGGTTTTAATAGCCGAGAATCGGCGGAAGACACGCCGACTAGAGTGAATCTATTTCAAACGGTCCAGCGGTAGTGCGGCCAAAACACCCGTTTTCACCCAAACGCTCTGCAACTTCTTCTTTAGTTCAAGCAATTGAAGCTTGAGGGCTCATGTGAACCACAATATGCAAGTGATTGCTCATGACGGCCCACGAATAAATTCCGCAGGCAAGAATATCGCCGAGTTCCAAGTTACTTTTTTCTACCCAACGCTTGCGGGGCTCGAAAGACTTGCCGGTGTATTTGTCATCCCCGCACAGCTAAGAGCGGCGCACGCAACGATTCTGTGAGGCGCTCAGATTGGTTCGTGTAGGATGAATCTGAGGGATGTCCAGGCCGGTAACAGGCCGGCACACAAAATCGCCGCTTGCGAACATACTTTTTTATTGACGTTAAATCAGAACAGGCACGAATTTATGACTAGCTTCACACCAGCGCGTTTGCATTCACTACTTTTGCAACTGTTGGCACCAACGCTGAGTGAAAGGCTAATTGCAGATAAATTGCTTTGGCAATTGTTGGTTTCTGTAGAAGACCAGGCTCCATTACGCATTTTACTTATAGACGCCCTTTTGAATTTAGACAATCGCTCGGAATATTTGTCTGAATTGGTGGCTTGGTGGCTCAATTCCACCGCAAAATCGCATGATCGCATGCTTGAGCCGCTAGGCCAGAGAGTCTCCAACTGGCGATTGCCAAACGACATGCTCGGCGAAACCTTGCCAAGCCCAAATACGATTCAATTTGAACTTGATTCGACGTTGGAACCCGTTTTTTTTCCAGATATGTTCGGTCAAGGCACAAACTTGCTATTGCGTTTTTTGGACACGGAATTCATTGCGCTCACCGGGCATTTTCGCGCAGGGCTAACGCATCCCAATCCAACAACGAGAGCGACATCGCTAGAAATCCTAGCGAAGTACCCGCACGAAACACGCCGTGTTTTGGTGTACTTGTATTCGGAGGGAAGCAACTATGGCTACCCAAGCGCCCGAAATCTGCTATTTGAAATGTGCAGTAAATTTCCGAGCGCAATCGAGCAGTTGTATAACGATTTTCAAGAAAACATTGCCGATCAGCGAGTCGCGTTCGCGTGCCAAGTATTCAATTTTTTTCCGGCGAGAGAAGACTGGCTGCACGCTGTAATTGATAAATTGAAAGCCAAGAACACTAAAGTCAATACTTATCAACTTTTCGCCTGTGCTTGCGCATTAAGTGCGCGATTGGAGGGAAATCACTCTAAACAGCTTTGTGCAAAAGCAGCCACCATGATGCGCAGCGCTTCCGCTGCGAAACGCGGCGCGTCAGCACATGCTTTCGCCCATTTTGGCCCAAGCGAGTCTTTAATTGCGCTATTGACAGACGCAGACTGGGAAGTTCGCGACTGGGCATTGTGCGCAGCTGCACTTGTCAGCGAGCCGAGCCCAGCTTTGGTTTGTGCTGTCGCTGGTAGACTGGGGGATTTTGAAGGGTACGACGGCTTCCCGCACAAACGCGCGATGGACGCTTTAGCGCGTTATGGCACTTTTGCAGTGCTTGCAAAAACAGAGATTATCAGGCTAATTGATGACCGATCAATCGATGCAAATTTGGATTGGGAAATCATGCAATTAATAGAAAGCATCGGCGAAGGCGCGCAAGTTTTTCGGCCAAGCGTCCAGAGATATTTACAATGGTGGCGGGGCGATGAAAGCGCTTCAGACGATCCAATAGAACCTGACGAGGGCTCTATTCTAACGCCCAACAGCAATGCCTCAGAGTTGTTTGATTCCCTGCAGGAGCATGGGATCCAATCCAACGAGATTTTAGTAGAATTCTCCAAACTTGAAGTCCAATTCAAGAATCAACAAGTCAGGGAAAAACGGTATCAAGAACACGCTGACGTTCTAGCCAGGGAATTAGGGTTTGATCCAAATGAAGAAATTCCAGGATCAAGGCCTGCAGCTGAGATCGAATCTAGCGAAAGTGACCGTTTACTCGCTTGGGCCAACCGCGCAGATTAAATGTGCTCACTCTGTTTTGCAGCTGAGCAAATCATTTTGCTCAGCGCATCGATTGAATCGCTGCCGCCATTCGCGCTGACGATTTGGAACAACAACGCACGACACGCATTTTTCACTATTAAAAAGCAGATAAAAACCAGCGGCTTCAAAATGGCTGGTTTTCCACTTTAATTAAATTGAATCTGGCCAATTTTCTTTTAAACAAGCAATGCTCCTAGTCCAGTACCGAACAGCGCGCGTTGCGCCTTTTCTTTGGTTCAAGTCGACGTACGTCATTGCCGCCAGAATCGATTTTTCAGACCACAGAGCCTGACACTTAAATAGTTCCGGTTGGGTCCATAAATGTTCTGCGCGGATTTCGTGCGCGTGGCGCGTTCGTCTCCCAGGAATCAATCGATACCGGCGCGCAGCGCAAGGTCACGCCTTACAAGGCTTATCTTGAAAAACCTTGCTGCCATTGACTTCGCATTTATAAACAGACTGTGGCTTTGAAGCACTCGGTTCGCACGGATTTTTTGCGGCACTGGCATCTTTTGGGCAGTGCAATTCAGCACTTAACACATATTGCACGCGGTCGCCGTTTTGCTTGATGCTCTCTAAATGTAGCTTGGTAAATACCGCTGAGCTATTGATCTTACGCATAAAATCGGAAACATCGTCGCCTGCTGCGATGCCGCTAACCACGGATCGTGACTCACGCAGCGTCACGGATTCAATTTGAACGCTACCGACTAACATTGGCAACAATACCTTTTTGACCTTCTCCGTATCCGTTACCAAGTAGGTTTCGGCCATGCTGAAATTGGTAAATGCCAGCAAAGCGGCGCAAATTTTGAGATTTCTAATTGTTTTATTACCCTAGAAAATCAAGCGAAAGCATCATTTCGCCTTCGGTGGTATTACAAAATATCCCGCAATCATAGCGCAGTCTGAAACGCACTTGCCCGCGCTGCGGCCCGCCAGATGCCGCAGGCGAAAATGGTGCCTAGCGCTAAAATGCGCTTTTCGACCCTTGGTTTTTAGGTGTTCGAAGCGCTTCTTCGTGAGCTCGTCTTTGCCGCATAGCCAAGATCGGCACACACAGCGATTGATGCACTCCAGTGGTTGCCCTCCGTGGTAGCCCTTAGCGGTTGCTGTCCGTAAATGTGCTTCCTGAAGTTTGCTGCGATCGTTTCCTTTAACATTCTTGCCAGTACTCAACGGCACCGAGTTATGTTTCGCAGCCGCGAAAAAGCTCTTTTGCGGTCAGAGTTGGGGAACGTTATGACGCGGTTTTTTTGATAGTTGTGATGCTAGTTGGCATCGCGTTTGAAGTACATGCAAAAGTCTATAAATGGACCCACGCGCAAGGCCAGGTGCAATATTCTGACCGCCCACCTCCTGAGCAACTTCGCAACGCTAAAGTACTAGGCGTACAAGGCTCCACTGCCGGATTGGAGGTCGCTTGCAATGCAGTTGCCGCTGCGGTGCGGAAGCTCATGTACGGATTGCGTAGAACGCTGAGCGCAAGTGAAGCAAGCGAGGTGGGTAACGAAGTCGACGATCGCCTCGCGGAAAACGGAATGGACGATACGAACTTTAAACGCTTACTTGGAATGCTCTACGCGTTTAAAGCGGACGAACAAAACTATGCCAACTTTCAGCAAGCGCAGCTTGAAGTGAAAAAATGCATGTTTAATCGGTCGCTTTGGTAATTTTGACGCAAAAAAAGAAGTTGTTCCGCAAGCATCCACAAGAACATCAATGGGCAGCGGCACTGGATTTTGGGTAGACAGCAATCGCGTTGCAACCAGTTGGCACGTCGTCAAGAATGCTTCACGTATTCGAATAACTGACGCCAAAGGAGATTCGCTAAGCGCTGATGTGATTGCGCAAGATGTGGAGCACGACTTAGCAATACTTCGTGTAATGGGCGCGGAATGGCCAACACGATTAAAGATCGCGAGTGCCGAAGCGGGGCTTGGCGCAGAGGTCTTCACCGTCGGATTTCCGCAGCCGGAACTACTGGGCACCAAACCCAAGCTTTCAACGGGTGTGATTAGTAGCCGTTTCGGTTTCCGAGACGACCCCAGAACCTATCAGATGTCTGTTCCGGTGCAAGCTGGCAATAGCGGTGGCCCGCTGATCAACCAGCAAGGCGCAGTAATGGGCGTAGTCGCTTCCAAACTCAACGCAAAGCAACGAATCAAAGGCAACGCGTAGTTACGGCCATTGAGACTATTGGGGCACTGTTGGTCTGCGTTATTTGCAAGGCTACGTTATCTCCTGCAACAACGGTGACCGGGTTTGCAGTGGTGTTGCCGGATACTAGTGTGCCAAGTACCGACACAGTAATCGATGCAGCCATTGTGGTTGCGACGCCATTTTTGACCATTGTCATCGTAATTGTGTCTGCAGCGGCAGCACTTGTAATTGTGCCATTCACATACATGGCGTTAAACGTGCAGCCTCCTGGCATTTGAATGGCAACGGGGCCAAACGCGACATTTGGGGTGCCACCGCCGATGCTAACAAAGCTCGGGGAAGCAACCGGGGAGGTGAACCGCGAGATAAACACAGAACCCGCTCCTGAAGCACCGGTTGGACCTGCTGGACCTGCAGGGCCGGTTGATCCGGTGCTACCCGTTGGCCCTGGTGGGCCAATCGCGCCTGCTGGGCCGGTCAAACCTGTAGGACCAGCAGCACCTGCAGGGCCGGTCAATCCCGTTGCACCCGTGGTTCCAGTTGGGCCTGCGACACCTGCGGGGCCTGTTGTACCAGCAGGGCCGGTCAGGCCGGTTGCGCCTGTGCTACCTGTTGGCCCGGCTGGGCCAATCGCACCTGCCGGGCCGATTGGGCCAGTTGCACCGGTGGTTCCGGTTGGGCCCGCGACACCTGCGGGCCCTGTTGCACCTACAGGGCCAGTTAAGCCGGTTGCGCCTGTTAAGCCTGTGCCACCTGTTGGCCCAGCGGGGCCAGACGCGCCTGAAGGGCCAATCGCACCGGCAGGGCCGGTTAGGCCGGTTGCACCCGTGGTGCCGGTTGGGCCTGCGACACCTGCAGGGCCAGCGGCACCCGCAGAGCCGGTCAAGCCCGTTGCACCTGTTAAGCCGGTCGGGCCCGCTGCACCTGTGGGGCCAGCCACACCTGCAGGTCCAGTTAAGCCCGTCAACCCCACAGCGCCATCGTTACCCGCTGGGCCGGTCAAACCTACTGGGCCTGTCGAACCCGTTGGGCCGGTTAAGCCTGTTGGGCCCGCAGCGCCGGTCAAACCAGTAGCGCCGGTCAGGCCGGTTGCGCCGGTCAAACCAATGGGCCCAGTAGCACCTTGAGGCCCAGTTGGGCCGGGAATACTTGCTTCGCAGCTTACCGTGCCATCGGCGTTAATGACTCGAATCGAATTGCCCGCTGTACAGCTGTTGCTGATGCGACGTTGCACTTGCGCGGTATTGATTTGAGCGCTGCCAATCGCGCCGGGGCTGACGGTGATGGCCTCGGCGGCAATGCCTGCAACCTGCGCTTGCGGCGTTGGGCGGATCGCGGTGGTGGGGGCCAAGGTGGTGAATGCGCCAACGGAAACGCCGGGGCGAACGCCAATTTTTAAGAAGAAGTCTGCCGAGGTAATGGCGGCGGCAAAATTTAGCTCGACAGAAAAGATGCCGCCTTCGACCGCGACATTGTCCCGTAACAGCGGGCTACCTACATCTGTACCTGTGGCATCTTGCAGCTGAAATTGCAAATCATAGCTGCCGTTCGCCGGAACGCCGGCGTCGTTTAGGCTGCCTTGGTAGGTGAAGGTGTTGGTGACCGCAAGCGTCGATGTTGACAGCGCAAGCAGCAGAAATCCAAGCAGTTTATTTTTCATGGCGATCCCCTTAATTTTCGAAGCCGTTGCTAAACAACGGGTCTGGCTGATTGATTGGTGCAGTTTGGAAGCCGATCTGCGCGCTGTACGTGCCGCCGCTTGCGACGCCGGCATTTGCTTGTCCGAGCGTGCCCACCAAAACATACGGCCCAGCACTGCTGGCACCGCCGCCGCCCGCAATGGCTTGTTTGGTGATGACATAAACGCCGCCGCTGGGCGATTGGGCTTGCGCAAAGCCAACAAGGGCAATGGCTGCGAAAAGTAGCTTGCGGATTAACGGAGCACCTTTCCTATGCGACGGTGTGCGTGGCCTCGGGTGCAGACTGGTTTCGCCTTGCAAAACTAATTTATTTAACAATTAACTTTCTCCTGCAACCAATGGGTTTGAAAGCGACGGTGCCCGGGGAAACTTGCCGATCACAGATTTGAAAATTCTATGCAATAACTGTTTAGTCTGAGCATATCGGTTTATTGAATTGGCCGACACCTGCTCGGACAAAATTTACCGTTGGTTCCAATCAAAGGCGGCTCTTGTTTTATCGCTTCGTAGCCATTGCCGATGCCGAGCCGGAAAAATCGCCTGGACACCCACACCTCGTAAACACAAGCGGCAGCTCCAAAGCTGCCAAAAACAACATGCGACAACCATTTCCACTCTCAAAAACCGAAAAAACCTCAATGACCTGAAATTAATCTGTTTCCTAACTTTAAAGCCTAAACCGAGCTTCATAATCATTTCCGAGCCCAATGCCTCCAGCCGCTGTCGCGGCAATAAAATACTGCAATGAACCTAAATCTTGCTCAAAATTAGCGCCAAACCCGTCCCAAACAACGTTCGCTACCCCGTTTCCTTTGCCTTGTCGATTAATTCCTCCAGTTCGCCCACAAAACGCCAATAGCCCGAACCAATGTCTTTGACTCTCGTTGTCCAATGATCTTTATCAAGACCAAGTTTTCGCAGCGCTTTGGGCTCAGACGCTTCAATTTTGCCTCGCATGCCCGCGTGTATTTCTCTCCCAATGAAGTCGACTAGGTCGATACATTCGGCAGCGGTCAAAGTCGGCACATTGAATGAATTGACGCAAATCAGTGGCATCAACGGCTTGAATCCATCGAACAGGCACAAGCCCACACAACGGCGCGGCTTTGGCGCTATGACCATCGGCGCCCGCATAGGGGAAATGGCAGCCTGACACCTGTGCAACAGCGTGAGCAGGTCGAATGTCCATCCTGACATTCGTGCTCACTCAAGCCTATTTCAATCTGGAGCGTCAAGATTTCGCTGCGCACCTGCGCGATCTTGACGCTATCATCCTTATCACAGGATATCTCTGCATTTAACCTCTCCACTTTTCAGCATTGCGGATTTTGGGGGGGATTACCGGCGGAACTTTTGTGTAATGTTCCAATTTTGATCGTGATATAGAAGCAATAAATGGACCTCTTACAAGACACCCTATCGCGCCTCCAAAACCGGCGATTTGCTGAGCTAGATCAGCATCTCAATGCTTGTTTAGACGACGATGCATTTACCAATCATCCCGTTTTGCAGATTCAACGTGCGGATTTGCTTGCGTCATTTGAGGCTTGGGTGCATCAATTTCCAAAGAGTTACGGCGCACACCTGACATTGGTTCGCACTTTGGTTGGAGTTGCATGGGAAGCGCGCACGCCAGCGCGCGCGTATCGCGTAAGCAATGAGCAGTTCGCGCTCATGGCGGATTACCTTCAGCGCGCATTACCCTACATCGAAATTGGACTGGGGCTGCAGGAAAAACCGTATGCGCTGCTCGCTAGTGCGTGCTGGTTACAAGCCGCGGGACCCGTAAAAACAAACAGAGATTACTTAGCTCTTGCAAAACAAAATGCTCAACAACACATCGAGTTAGCGTGCGGAGTGTTGCCCCTGCTTAATCGGAAGTGGAGCAACGATGAGAACGCGATGAATTGGTTCTATCAAGAAGTCAGCGCTTCCAACTGGACCCATTCGGAGCGCGCAAAGCTCGACGCCTGCTACACGATTGAATGCGCCGATGTAATGTGGTTTGCTGAGAATCGTGATGATGCCTTGCGCTTGGTTGCTCAGGCGGTTGCTATAGATCGAAGCATGCCGCGGGTGCTTACTACCGCGGCGATAATCTGCCG
This sequence comes from Rhodanobacteraceae bacterium, assembly GCA_031422315.1. GTDB lineage: Bacteria > Pseudomonadota > Gammaproteobacteria > Xanthomonadales > SZUA-5 > JANNYA01. Next base: position 98,740 of record JANOQN010000011.1, on the reverse strand, counting down.
ACATTGGCATCAAATTGACGCGGCTGAGGCTTATTTGCGAGAGCTCGTTGCTATTGCGCCGAGCGCCAGAGCGCTGGGTGAACTGGGTTATGTTTTAGATGCCGAACGCAACGATCAAAAAGGCGCGATAGCAGCCTACGAGCGCGCCACACTCTATGGCGAAGGCCATGCTGCCGCCTGTTGGGCAGAGCATCATCTGCGCTTTGAGGCGCGCGAGAGAGCCACTGACCCCCAACTTTATCAGCGTGTTGACCGCATGCTTGAACATGGCATGCGGCAGCACGCTGGTCTCGCGTTTTATTATCAGGCTACTCGCCACATCAACGGTGAAGCGCTGGCCTATGACTCGGCGAAAATTCTGTCATTGCTGCGCCAAGGAACACGCTATGGCGATGGTAATTCTGCCTACTACTTGGGCTTGACTTATTGGAGCGGAGACCATGGCACGACTAAAGACCCGAGAAAAGCCTTTGCGTTTTTTTCCTTGGCCGAAAAGTTTGATGAGCCACGCGCGCTCGCTTACTTGGCGCGCATGCACTACTGGGGTCAAGGCACGCCAGTGAACTTTGACCAGGCGCTGGCATACCTGCACGAAGCCTTGGCGCAAAATCCAGACGATGTCCAAGCTTTAGCAGATTTGGCGCGAATGACCAAACTCGGCCAAGGCCAGCCCGCAGACATTGAAGCTTCCGATGGCTATATGAGACGTTTGAAGCGGGTCGACGAAGACCAATACGAACTGGTTCACGCCGAGCTACGAGGCTTTATCGCATTGATGCTCTGCTGGATCAAAAGATGGTATAGGAGACGTCAGTGAAACCTTTAGGCTCCGAGTGATTTTGAGCTTTGCCGCACCTTAATAGCCAGAAGCCAGCTTCAGCAGCGTTGTAAGCCATTGACATCCGTCTTTATCTTCGGCATTTGCCAAGCGCGCAATGGGTTCGCTGAGTGATTTCATCAACCACGACAAATTAGTCAATCGAAATCGGTATTCGCCTAAATTCCATGACGCTTCTCGACCCAGCGTTTTCGATGTTCAAAAGACTTGCCGGTGTATTCGTCCACACCGAAAAGCCAAGAGCTGTGCACGCAACGATTGATGCAGCGATAAGTGCCAGCGTGGCTTGGGTGTCATGCGCTGAATTTGGCGGTTTCGGCCGCGCAAAAACATCGGCTAACGACTTGGAATCGTATAGGTAAAGCTGAGGGTGTCAGGGCGCTTTATCTCCTGGCTCCTTATCTTCCCCTAAATTTGGGTGATTCCGTGGACACAAACAAACTTGCGGCTTAGGATCAATGGGCAGCGGCGAATTCACGCCGCGTATTCGAGGGGTAGACGATGTTCAGACAGATAGCTCTGGTTTGTGTATGGGCAACTTTGATGGCCGCACCTATAGCTTGGGCGGAAGAAGACGAAAGCTTCGGCGAGGACGACGAAGCGCAGATGAGCAACGAGGAGGAGGCTCCTGAGCAGGTAGTTGAAGCCGCTGCTGACGCTCCCGCTGTCGAACCGCCGCCAACCGAAACTGCTGACGCTCCCGCTGTCGAAACGCCGCCGACCGAACCTGCTACCGCTTCCGCTGTCGAAAAGCCTCCGACCGAAACTGCTACGCCGGCCAGGGGTGCGTTTGATCTTAACGACGGTAATCAGCCGGGCGATGGTCCTCCGGCATCACTTCCACCCGACGGCAATCCATCTCTGCGGGATTGACCCTGAGCTTCACCTGCCTGGTATTAATTTCTGTCAAGCCCAGGTTAGACTCGCCATGTAGCCCATTCCAGCAACTAACACGGCAGTGCCAAGGCCGAGAAAGCCCCAGCGCAGCCTAGTTTTGAAGACCAACGACAAGCCGGCGAAAAAAAGCGCCACCGTGCAGATAACCGCGGCCAACGAGAACTGGTCGCCCTTGGAATTGGCGTCGTTCCCCTGGGCGAAGCGCTTGTCGGCCTCGTCGAATTCGGCCGAGCTGTCAACGAACAACTCAGCGACGTAAGCCTGGTTGAGATCAGCCTCCAAGGCCGTGTCCAATTGCTCTGGCGTCAGGCGAAAATCGCCACTACCCTCCCAGTAGGCTTTGCGAACTTCCTCGGGTAGACCTAAATTCTTGTAGGCAGTTTCGGACAACTGCGACAACAGCATCCAGGCGGCCATAGCGGAACTACGGTTAGATTGGACTTCGTCTTTGACTTCCTGCGACTCCCAAATCAATTCTTTGGCGCGACGTTCAACTTCGGCGTCCGTGTTGAAGGTGGACTGCTCATTGTTGAAAGTTGCCGTTGCCTTGCTCGTCATAGTCGCTGCATCACCATAAGCTGCCACGCTCTGTCCACCCCAAAGATTATTTTGGTGACTGGCAACCGAGGTCGCAATGGCACCGATGCCGAGCAAGATCGCGGCGGACAGTTCGAAGGGGTCGAATAAACGATTGTCGTCTTGAGATTGGATCATTGGCCTGCCTCTGATGGTGAACAAGGAACTGCGCAAAGCGCAAATTGATTCTACGCGAAAGCGGTACGTCGCGCTTTGAAAGCAAAGTTAAGCGCGGGCACGAACACGCCGTTGAGCGGGAATTGCAATTCCCGCTGCAATAAATGCGTGGCGCAGACTAAGAGCTGCCTAAACCATTTTCGGCCAAAGCCAAGCAAAGCTTCCGGCCACTAGCAGGCTGTAAATCAGCGCATCTAAAAAGTATTTTGCTGTGGTAGACCAACGATGACCGTACCAGATCGAGAACGGCACCACTGCCCAACCAAATGCAAGAAAGGCGACCGGCGCTATAAACTTGAACACTTTCATGTAGTCCGCACCCGGAGCCAAGGCAAGCGTTGCGCACCAGGCAATCAGGATGCAGCCGACCAAAAAATACAGCACTTGTTGCGAAATCAATTTGCCCATTTGCGGCATGCCATTTGGAAATACCGTCACGAAGGCAACCGGGCCTTTAGTGAACTTTGCCTGCATCTCAGGCGCACTCATTTTGCCCATATCGACGCAATACGGAATCGCGTGCACGCCCAGTTTCGGTGCGCCTTTGCTGATGCTTTGGGCCACTTCGTCTTCATTCGTGAGCTCTTGATAATCGCTATTGTGATACTTCAGCGCCATATGAATTAGCGCACTCGCCATCCAAGCCAAAAAACTACCCAGCAAGATAGGCATCCAAAGATCGACTAATTGCACGCTCATAGGGTTTACTCCGGTTTGTTTGTGGGTGATCAAGATCGCGCGAATGCCGAGCTGACGCAAGCGTTTTTCGTAGATCAAGGCAGGCCTTTTCGCATCGACGGCGGCACACCTTTTAACGTCAGCGCTATTCCAGAATATCGGCACTCGCCAGCGCTGCGATCTTGCTCGTCTTAAAAGTAGCGCTTACATCGCCAACGCTGGGTTGAACCACCGAAATATACGCAAAAACGCTCGCTACCTACCTCAAAATAGCAGACGAGCCGTTTGAAATTACACGCTCAAAGCGTGCTCAAAAATATATTTTCTATAGCGCGTGAGGCAAATCGCACTCGGGCAGACCGGGCTTGTCCAACAAACGGGTTAGATCGCGGCTGCGCGCGATCTAAGCTGATTCGTTAGGCTTCGGGCGACCCTAGGGCGACGATGCCGGCTGGAAAGATAACTGGAAGCCGCGCGAGCTGTTCTGATAGCGACCAATTTGCAGGCTTAGCGCGTGGTGAAAACCAGTTTGCGCCACTGTTGAGCCACTTCTCGCGGTGACTCAGCGCTGAGGTCATCGTTGCGTCTTCATAACCGAATTCCACGCCGCAACATTCACAGATTGAGAAGTCTGGATTTTTCCCATCTGCACCCCAAGGTGACGTAGTGCCCAATGGCACACCGCAAACATGGCAGTAGACGTTCGAAGCTGAAAGTTTCATTGAAAGCGTGTCTAACCTGCGGCGCTGTAGCGCCGTCCTTCGAGCGCCATGTTAGGCATGGTACAAGACCTCAAGGACTCGACCATTGCCAATTACTTTCCCCTCCCAGACGGTGAAAGTTGTGCCAACAGCAAAGTGCGGCAGTGCAGCCTCAGGCACAAGAAACTGGACACCAAATATTGTTCTTTGATTTGGCAATAAACCGCCCTCAAGAGGAACAAAAAACCGAACAGAGAAGTTGTCTGAGCCAATACCTAGAACCCCGCGATATTCACCTCGCAAGATTGCGCCATTTCTACCGCCAGCCTCGGACGAAAGGAGTGTGATTTCAACAACGACCTCAGGCGTAACTGGATTACTCATAGGCAATGCCTAACGTTTAATTCAGCCGACATGCGGCCCGAAAAACTACGATAGCACGATACCGCAGAGGGCCGCGTGGTCGGCCTGCAATTTGATGTTAGGGCATTCGGCACACCCTAGGCGTGCTACAGCTCATTCTAAACAACGAAACCCCTCGCTCACCTTGGTTGGTCATTGATGACTCGATGATGGTGTCGCCGTCTTTGAATTGCAGCGACGACAAATGGTTGTTGCAAAGAAAGCCACCTTCGACATTGGCTAGAGTTCCATTTTCGATGCTTCGGGAAATTTCCCGTGCCAAATACTGCGCCAAAGAGACTTTAGAACTCGACCCTATACCTCCCACGGGCAACCCAATTTGCCGAAACACTTCGGGGTATCGGAACTTTAGCGCGATAGCCAATTGATAGGCGGTTTGAAATGGCCTTCCTAGGTGGTGATCCGCCTCAGCGTATTGCACCGCAAGAAGAATTTCGGTAATCAATCTTGCAAGATCCAGATCATTCCACTTAGACATAACTCAACTCCTAATTTAGCCTTCACTAGCGCGCACTGGATAGAACCCAGCCGTTTTCGGGGTGAACGAAAGTGTATTCACCTGCTACAGCAAGCGCTTGCCCTTTTTTCGAACCTTTTTGGTAACCAAATTGCTGCACCGTAAGCCTAGCCAGAGCGATCCTCTGAGCGCCGCCCTTACAGGTTTGGGTAAAGGCAGAAGTGCTACCCAACTTGTCACTATTGGGCACCACTTCATACTGCACAATGAGATCGTATCCAATCGATAGCACATATTCTTCGCCCCGGCTGAGTCCGTTGACTTTGCGCAGGTTTTCAACCTTCACAAAACTGCAAGTTGACCAGGCTTCACGAATTATGGGTTCGATATCTTTAAGCTCCGCACGACTCTCACACCCAGAAAGAATACCGCAGCACAAGATTGGGGCCATGATCCATTGAGTAGTTTTGTTAGCAAACGCGGCTGTAATTTTCCTAATCGGATTCACGATTGCCGCACTGACTCGATCGTTCATTAATTCCTCTCCTGTTTCTGGCCTAACTACCAAGCTAACCGGCCGGGCCGGCAAGCAGTGCCTCCCCGGCGTCCGGTTGGGCGATTAGTTAGACTATTCTTCCCGAGAGCGCAGCTTGGACGCAATTCTTGAACTCGAGATTCCATTCTCTGTATGAAAAGCGACTTGAAGACGGATGCATAACAACACAGCTCTTTATTTCTGGCGGAACTGGAACCATGTGCTGATCCAAACGATCACCCAAGACAACAATAACTTCCGGCTTTAACAACGACAGCACCTCAGGAAAAGCAGGATGGGAGATTCGCCATTGTTCTTGGGTAGGCGCAACGCGTGGACCACTTACGAAGCACTGAACGTAGTTGTAGAACGCTATATTTTCGTACAAATCTGCTCGCGTTTCGTTGTCCAGCCAAGCTTTTCCATCTTTTCCAAGCAGCATTTTCGCAATCTTCGTAAAAAATGCGTTTCTGTCTTCTTGCCCGAGCCAATTGACGATCTCAGTCGTGAATTCAGTACTCGTTCGGTCACCGAGGCTGCCATAGTGCGCTTCACCCAAGACAAGAACCGAACATCCAAAACAGCTTCGATGACCGTACTTGGAGCCAATCCAGGGATTGAAATAGATACTCGACATTCAGCGTTCCTCTCAGAAAGGTCTAACGTTTAATTCAGCCGACATACGGTCCGAAAACCAATGGTAGCGCGATACCGCCAAATGCCGAATGGTCGGCCTGCAATTTATTGTTGGACATCAAGGCGTGCGAGCTAGTGGACGTTTGGCTGTGCGTTTCTGAGATTTGCTAGCAAGGCGCCCACTGTCGACAGAAACTCGCTCAAACTTAGTGTGTAAAAGTGCCGCGAAAAGTTACTTGCTTTGTATGTTGGTCTTGATCCCAGAAAGTGAAATTGTCGTCTTCCAAGGTGAAACAGACATGTGCTACCGCATTTCGTAGGTGACGCAAAAGAGCATAGACCGGATTCGTCTCGAACGCCTTCGATTTCAGCGAAACAGACACAAGGCGGAGTAGTTTATCAGCATCAATTTTCGCAACAATTGGATGTTCTTTATCGTGGAGCCAATACTCTTTCGGAACCACGATGAGGCAATACAGAAGTCCGAGAATGTGCGCGGGATTCATGACGCTACATGAGCGAACAGGCACTTGGTATTTATTCTCAACACAACGGGTCGCGTTGCTCAGTGCATCCGAGTTATGGGCCTCTTGGATAATCTGAGCAGTGATGAAGGCAAGCGCAGGAATTTCAGGTCTAACGTCTTTCATCTCAATTTCCGCGATGTATCAATTGATGACCAACAATTTTCTAGGCCGACCGCGCGATAGCGTTCGGTTGATGCGACCATAGTTTTCGGCGGTCGGCTTGAGCTTAATGTTTGGAACCTTCTATGACGTTCAGAATCTCGTCGGGTTGCGCACTAGTTACTTCGAACAGGAACTCGGCTAAATGCTCGACCTCTTGCCACTTCAATTGCAAAAGATCTCTAGCCGCCTTTTCGACCTTTTCGTGCACTTCAAGCTTCTTTGATAGATTTGCTTCGCCAAGCTGCTGACGCGCTAATTTTTGATCTGGGATTGCACATTTACTGTTTGGGCTCAGATTTCCATTTCGCTGGCTTGCAAGCTGCTCACTAACCAATCCTGCACACAGTATCGCGGCAAGGTCAAAGAAAACTTCGCGGTCCTTTCGGTCTTCTGCTGTTCCAGATTTTAGACCAGCGACGCATTTTGACTTACTCAAAGAAATAAATACTTCGCCAGCGTCATACATAGCGAGATTTATTGGGCAATCATCAATGGCGCGACGTAGCACAGTTTCGCAGTTGGAATAAAGAGTTCCCCATTGCCGAATGGCCCTTGATCAGTAGGGCATAGCTCGCATTGATGGCTACCCATAAAAGCCCAGACGCCGAAAGGGTTGGCCAAGTGCCCGTGCAACGCTGAGATGAACTCAGCTGATGATCCGCCTGTCGGGAATTCATGGCCGGTATCCAGCCATCCCACTGATCTCAACGCATCGCCAGACGCACCGTAGCAATTTGTACTTAGATCTGGGATATGCACGATAGGCACCCAACTTTGAATTAGACGACAAAGATTATTCCTCTGCTCGCGCCTAGGTCAACAAGTTCCGGTGCCACAATTGCGCACCTTAGTTAGACGGTATTACGTGAAGACATTAACAGTCGGCGCAAGCTCTCGACGAACCCGGGTTTCTAACGGAGTTGCGAGAATTTTTGACACCTGTACTGGGTTCCCGCTTTCGCGGGAATGACGATGAGGCGGGCCATACGCTTGCGTAAAAGGCGCAAGCTCTCGACGAACCCGGGTTTCGAACGCTGTTGTGAGAGTTTTTGACACCTGTACTGGATCCCCGCCTTCGCGGGGATGACGATAAGGAAAGCATACGCTCGAGTAAATCGTTCGCCTAAGTCAAAAAATTTATGACATAGCCCGATCACTGAATTGGCATTTATGGTTTTGCGAAGTATCAGGCAACAAGATGCGACCCACTCACCGAAACAGCGCCGCATTAACCCCAAAACGCTGCGCGGTAGCGCGCACTTGCCCGTGCGTGAGTGCGACGGCCAGGCCATCAGCGGCGTCGGCTTGTAGCGTTTGGTTTTGCAGGTTTAAAAGTATGCCGACCATGTATTGCACCTGGGTTTTTTCCGCAGCTCCGGTGCCAACCACCGCCAACTTGATGGCGCGCGGGGCGTATTCAAATACCGGTAAGTTGGCATTTACGGCTGCGCAGATTGCAGCGCCCCTCGCCTGCCCTAACTTCAATGCGCTGGAGGGATTTTTCGCTAGAAATACCGTTTCAATCGCGCATTCATCGGGCTGCCAAAGTTTGATCAGTGCGCTTACGCCGTCGAAAATATCTTTTAAACGCAGCGGAAATGCCTCATCAAATGTAGCAACTACTTCATGGCAGACGTGTTTGGAATAACCGGGCCGCACGTCAATAATTCCGACGCCAGTGCGCCTTGAACCTGGATCAATACCGATAATTCGGGTGGTGGGGTTCACGCGCTGGTTTACTCGAGCCGAACCCGCATGCCCATCAGCAGCATGGGCACCACGGCGGTGCGCACGCGATCAAAAAACACGTCTAAATCTGCTTCTTGTTCGAGTGCCATATCGCCGCTCAAATGGCTGAGCCGCACCACTGTTAGCAGCTGCGCTTGGCTGGCAATGGCCGGGCGTTCGGTGGTGATTTGCCGATTCAGCGCATCGAGTGCGCTATCGCGTTCTTGCCTTGCTTCTTCTAACAACCCGATCAAACTCGAGTGCGAATGCTCCATCTCGACGCGCTCACGCAGCGCGAGCAGGCCGCGTTTGCAGCGTTCTTCAACCAGCGGCGCGGGCGTTAGCTTGCTGAGCGTTTCTTCGACTTGCGCGAGCGCTTCATCGATTTTCGCCATCGCGGTATCGCGCGCGCTGGCAATCAGCTCGAAATTTCGGCCAACCACGCGCGCGCAAAGCTGTTCAATTTCGCTGATGGCCTCAGTCGCGCTAGGTGCAGTTTGCAGCTGGCGCAGGCGTTCGATGTCTTTAAAGCCATCCGCGTCTCGGCTGAGCGAGGTCAAATTCGGCTGAATTTCGACCAGTAATTTGCGCAGTAGCGCGTAGACCGGGCCGTTTTGCTGGCGGGTTTTGCGAAGCTCTGCCAAATCTGCGCCGATATCTTCGAGCAGCTCACCCAAATCAACAAACTGCTCTAAAAACTCGCCGACTTCGCGCAGTATGCCGAGCTTGCGCAGCTCAGTTAACGCTTCACGCGCATCGTGCACGCCGCTAAAGGCTTCGCTGCTGCTGGCCATGGCGGATAGCTCAACGCGCCAGTGTTCAAGCTCGGCGCGAATGCGTGCGGCTAAATTATTGGCCGAGTCCAGCGGAAATGGCGTGCCAAAAAGCCGCTGCGCTAGCTCGCTACTGGCCAGCATGGCTTCAGTAACGCCGGGTGCCATGCGCACTAGCATGACTTTGGACCACAGCGCTGCATTAGTGAACGCTTCCGCCGCTTCGGCCGGGCGCGCGGCGTGCGCGTCAATTCGCACCGATACCAAGCGCGCGTTAACCAAACGCGCGACCAGCAGCACGACTTCTAAATCCGGCCAGCCGAGCGGGCGGCGGCGAAAGCGCTGCACTAAATCATTGAGCGATACTAGCTGGCCGGTACGCTGCTCTAGATATTCCCGAACCATCACAAGCGCATCGGCATTTTCAAAAGCTGGCAAATCGCGCCCGCCAAGCACCACGCGAATCATGGCTAGCACATCATTTTGCGGATGCGAGAGCAGTGCCACTTGCGGATAAACCGAATCAATCAGCTTGGTTAGTGCTGCCTCCACTTGGAACTGCACGAGTGCGGCGGTATTTTTTAGCGCTTTGCCAGCTACAAACACTTCTCCGGCCAGCATGGCCTGTTTGATTTGCTGGATCAGATCACCCCGTTTGTTGACTAAATCGGCGCCGCGTGCGCGTTCTAGTTCATTGAGCTGCTGATGCAGGTTTGGCATATTCGCTAGCTTCATAACGACCTGCCCGCCGCCTTCCGCGCTGCGCAGCACGGCGCGAAACTCGTCGAAATCGACGTAATCGCCCGATAACGGGGTGATCAACATCAGCGTCAATTCATGGCTTGCACTACCCAGCGCATGCGCATCGCAGAGCCGATTAAAACCGTAGCTGCGGCCATTGGCATGATCGACGCAGTCTTGCTCATTCAACACGCCGTTGTAGACCAAATCCGCCATTACCCGCATTTTTTCGCGGGTCGATAGGCTAGTGATTTCACCGCCCACATGACGCACCGCGCTTTCCGGCAAATTCAGCGCCGCGCCCTGTTCGATTCGGCGCATCCAACCGGCGGCTTCTAGTAGCGCGAGCGATTGTGTCGGCACTACAGGATCGCCTAGCTTGATTTGGCACAGCTCAATTAATCTAGCTTCCGGCACGGTCGCCGTGCCCGCAAGCGGCGCTAAAGCGAGTGCGGCCAGCAGCGCGGCCTGCACGCCTTCGCGCTCGCCGAGCGCTTCATCAACCTGCGCGCGGGTAGTTTCGGGCAGTAGCGCGGCAAACTGCGGCCAGACGTGCGCGGGCGTCAGCAGCGCTAAGGCCGGTAAATCGCGGCTGTTGCGCAACGTTTCAAGCAGAACAGTGCGCACGTTAAGCTGGGGCTGCTGCGCGCTTAATTCATCCAGCCAACGCAGCATATCATTGGAAAACGGGTGGCTAGTTGGCGGCGCAAACATAGCTAGCTGCAAATTGGCCATCGAATTCGGCTTGAGCACGCCCGCCTGCAGCATCACCAGCGCATCGCGCGCATGTAGTGCAACGTGGTTTATTTCAAACGTGGCGGCAGGCTCACTCTGGGAATCAGCTGTTCGTTCCAAGGCACTAATGGCAGCGGCGTCGATTACGGATTGGACTGCTTCCATTGGGTGCTGCCCGAATCCGCATATGATTAGCGCGCCGTTGCAGCCAAGGCAAAGCTTGGCGAGCTGCGGCAGAACTTCGGCAAGTTCAGCGGCACTGAAGCGGCTATGCAAATCATCAAACAACACCAACGTTCGCGCTTTTGCAGCTTGCCCCTGCAATGCCAATATGCGCGACTGTAGATAATCAGCGAGGTTGGTATGCGTGGCGTTCGCTTGATTGAATAGCGCTTCGGCGGCTTCGCGGCCTTCTTGAGTTGCTGCTGAGATGGATTTGACGATATCTTCGCGCAGCACCCTTTCGCTATCGCGCGCATTAGTCCAGCTCAGGCCGGTGCGGGCTTGAAAGCCCCTTACAAACGCGTCAAATGATTGACGCAGGGTCAGCATGCGCTCTAACTCAGCCAAGGCGAGCGAGCTAAACGACAGCCCCTCAGCCTGATTCAACGACGCAATAATTAATGAGAGCGCCAAGCTGCTCGGCGATTCCACATGCGCGTCCAGCGGCGCAGTTTGCGCAGCGCTGATCGCCAAAATACGCGGCGGCTGCGCGCGAAATGAATCGATATGGCTGGGCAAATGCCCCTCGTCAACCCCGGGCAGGCGCTGCACGGCGTCTATATTTGTCGAATCCAACCCGGCGATATAGCGCATGAGCGTGGTTTTGCCAGTGCCTGATGGGCCGTGAAAATACAGCAATGCGGGTGCTTGGTTTGACGCTTCAGCACGCAAATGCCAAAGCTGAAAAAAGCGCTGCAGCTGCAGGGCGCTGGCTTTGCTTAGCAAAAATTGCGGGCTGTGCTCGATTGCGACGTCAAACTTCAGCTCGTTTTGATAAAGATGCGCTAAAAGCATGGGGGCCGCCTCCGAGCGGATAAAATTGATAAGCGTCAGGGAAGCAACTGGCTATGCCAATGCGAAAAACAACTGTCAAACACGTTCGCTAGAGTGATTTCACAAAGTGAACACCGCGCGGATCGTAGCCCAAACGCTCATAAAAAGTGCGCGCGCGCGTATTGCGATGGTAGGCGTCCAAGGTAATCATGCTACATGCATGGTTTTTTCCGTAGTTCTCAAGCCAGTTCATCAGCAGCTCGCCCAGGCCGCGCTGGCGCGCCTCTGGCAAAAACACCACGTTCTCGACATACGCCACTTTGCCGGAAAAGCAATGCGTTCGGATCGAGACCGCTGCAATGCCAAGCAGCGCCTGCACTAAACCAGCATCAAAAACACCAATAAATTCAGCGCTTTGCGCGCGCATCGCACCCACACGCGCTTGTAAAAGACTAGCATCTAGTTGCGGCTCTAACAGCTGGACAAATTCAATGATTTGCCTATCAAAATCAACATTCAGCGGTAAAATTTGTTCTGCCGCGCTGTGCACGCCAGGCGAGTGGATGTCTTGATTGCTCATTCGAGTGGGGTTTGCAAGTAAACTCAGGCGCTAGTTTGAGCCCAAGGGTCAGATATGTCCAAAAAAATTCCAGCCAGTGTTGAGGCGAGTGCGGCAAACGCAAAGCCAAAACCAAGCGCTAAGCGAAAAAGCGCGAAGTCATCGGCTGACAAAGCCAACGGCTTGCAAAACGCCCTGCCCAGCCCGAAAAAAGCGAAGCTGCTCGTCAAAAAAGAAATCAAGCGGGTATTGAAAGTTACCGCACCAAAAACCAAGCTCGCTGCAAAAAAGACGCCAGGAAAAGCTAAGCCCGGAAAGGTCAAACCCGGGAAAGCCAGCGCTAAACCGCAGCGTGCGCCAGTCAATTTAAGCGAGCTGCGCCAGCGCATTGATCAAATCGACGTGCAAATTCAGAGCTTGATTTGCGAACGCGCGCGCTATGCGCGTCGGGTAGGTTTAGTCAAAGGCCCGCTTAGCGCGGCAATTGATTACTACCGGCCCGAGCGCGAAAGCCAGGTGCTACGGATGGTGGTGCAGCGCAATGTCGGGCCGCTGAGCAATCCTGAGCTAGTGCGGGTGTTTAGAGAGATTATGTCGGCCTGTTTGGCGCAGCAAAACAAGCTGAAGATTGCCTTTTTGGGCCCCGAGGGCACCTTTAGCCAAGCGGCGGTGCAAAAACATTTTGGTCAATCGGTGCAAGCCCTGCCAATGGCGGCGCTGGACGATGTATTTCAAGCCGTCGATGAAAAAGATGCTGATTTTGGCGTGGTGCCGATTGAAAATTCTACCGAAGGCTCGGTGCATAACGCGCAAGATCTGCTGGTCAATTCACCGCTTAAAATATGCGGGGAGATTGAGCTGCGGATTGAGCAGCATTTGATGAGCTCCGGCGATGCATTGGCTAAAATCGAGCGAGTGTATTCGCATCAGCAATCGCTCGGCCAGTGCAAAATGTGGCTGAAGAAAAACCTGCCGCGCGCAGAGTTAATTGCGGTTAGCTCCAACGCCGAGGCCGCGCGCAGGGCCAGAGGCGCACCCGAAGCGGCCGCCATCGCGCCTGAAGCCGCTGCCAGCATTTATGGCTTAAAAATACTGCGCAGAAATGTCGAAGATAGGGCTGATAATCGCACCCGCTTTATCGTGCTGGGCCGCCAGCTGTTTGAGCCCTCCGGGCACGATAAAACCTCCTTGCTTTTAGCGGGCAAAGATGAACCAGGTTTGCTGTATCAGCTGCTTGATCCGCTCGCGCGCGCGGGGGTTAGCATGACCCGGATTGAATCGCGCCCTATGCGCACCGGGCGCTGGGAATACGCGTTTTTTATTGACGTCCACGGCCACATCAAAGACGAGCAGCTTAAAATTGCGCTAAGCCAAATGGGGCATTTGGTCGGCCAGCTGAAGATTTTGGGCTCGTATCCTCGGGCTTGGAGTGATGCGTGATTTCAGAGCTAACGCCTAACCCTCTCCCCAACCCCTCTCCCATAAAGGGAGAGGGGCTAAAACCCAATCTCTTTGAAGCCTTCGCCCCGCCGCACATTCAAAAACTAACGGCCTACGACCCGGGTTTTGAGCCTAGTGACATCAAGCGCCAGCTGGGTTTAAGCGAAATGGTGGAATTGGGCTCAAACGAGAACTGTTACGGCCCCGCACCGAGCGTTTGCGCGTTTTTAGCCGCGCCCTACGGCCCGCAAAGCGATGCACTCGCGCACCGCTATCCAGACGCTGGCGGGCGCCTATTGAAGCGTGCGATTGCCGAGCAGCTAACCAATGCCTACGGGCAAACCTTTGAGCCCGCGCAAATCACGCTTGGCAACGGCACGCATGAGCTGCTCACGCTGATTGCGGAAACATTTTGCAACCCGGGCGATGCGGTTTTGCACGCGCAATATGGTTTTGCGGTTTATTCGCTGGCGGCCAAAGGCGCGGGTGCGGTTCCACAAATTGCAGCCGTTGCGGCAGATTTTTCCATTGCACCAGAAGCGCTGTTGGCGGCGATTACACCCGCCACCAAGTTAATTTATTTGGCCAATCCAAACAATCCAACCGGCAGCTACTGGAATCATGGGGCGCTGTCAAAGTTTTTGGACGCGTTGCCCGCGCACGTGTTGTTCGTATTAGATGAAGCCTACGCCGAATTTGCCGATGCGCCAGATTTCCCGCAGGGCCCAGCGCTACTGGCGCAGCACCCACAATTGATCGTCGCGCGCACGTTTTCCAAAGCTTATGGATTGGCAAATTTGCGAATCGGCTACACCATCGCGCATCCGGATTTTGCACAGATTTTGGAGCGAACCCGGCTTAGCTTTAACGTTAATGGCATCGCACTGCGCGCAGCGGCGCTGGCGATTGCAGATCAAACGCATATCGCCAGCGTACGCAAGCAAAATGCGCAGCAGCGCCAGCAGCTACAGGAAAAACTTAGCCAGCGAGGCTTGCACGTTTTGCCATCCCAGGGCAATTTTTTGCTGATCAATTTTCAAGTTGAAACCGCGCCAATTGCTGCGGCGCTGCTGCAGTTGGGCGTAGTCGTGCGGCCTATGAAGCCATACGGATTGCCGCAGTTTTTGCGTTTTACTGTTGGTACGACGCAAGAGAACGCCAAGCTGCTGGCCGCGCTTGATCGCGTTCGAGCATAGCCGTTTGTTCTTTACCCAAATTTTCTCCAAACGGCGCCAACAAGAGCGCGCGTTCAAAGACGTCATCGAAAACTGGTCAAACTTCGTGCGCGCCACGCTGCGGCAAATTGATCCGCGCATCAGCCATGTAGATTTAGAAGAACTAGAGCAAGATGTACGGCTCAAGCTTTGGAACGTGTTGATCAGCGAAGGCCAGTTCGACAAACCCGCCGCGTTTATTCGAAAGCTGGTGCTCAACGTATCTATCGACGCCGCCCGCAAACGCATCGTGCGCGGTGGTGATGCGCCACATTCCAGCCTAAGCGAGCCAGATAGCCACGAGCTATTGGGCGCCGACCCCATGGCGCACGAAGCGATGGAATATCGCGTTGAGCTAGCACAAGTGGCAGCCGCGCTGATGCAGTCGCACCCGGAAACCGCACAGGCGATGTCACTTTACTTGCAGGGCTTTAGCACCGATGAAATCGGCAAGCTTTTGGGATGGACGGAGGCTAAAGCTCGAAATTCGGTGTATCGCTTGATTGAGCGGCAAAGAGTGGAAAAGTTGGCGCGGGAAAGCAGCTAGTTTTTGTCGCGGCAAACTTAATCCTTGAACTTAAACCCTCATTCAGCTAAAAAGGACCCGCCAATCAGCCGTTCGGGGAGGACGATCGGTTTTTGATTGACTGGCGGGCTTTGCAGCAAGGCCAATCGAGTGGCCTAAAGGGATCGGGCCCTGCCGGCGCTAGCGCTCAGGCAATAGGCGGGCCCTGATAAATCTAGCGTTTGTTTTTGTTTGATTCGCTTGAACGAGTTCTAAAAACGCTTTGATGCCGTCTAAAGCAGAGTTTTTGGCTGCTTTAGACGTATTTCCTTTTTACTTGGTGATATCGCTAACTACATCAGAGACGGTTTTCACCGCGTCTTTTGCGACTGCGCTAGCTTTTGCGAGCGTTGCTTTTGCGCTTTTGCTGGCGCTTTTGACCGCAACCTTGGCTTGTGTTTCTACGCTTTTTGCGATCTTCTGCGCGCTGGCTTGCACTTTTTGCAGGCCGCTAACAGGCTTGGTGGCTTTGACGGCCGGCTTTGCCGCTACTTTTTTAGCAGCTACTTTAACGACCGGCTTGGCTGGCGCTTTGACCGCTTTAGCGGCTGGCTTCACTGCCGCTTTAACAACCGGTTTTGCCGCAGGCTTACTTGGGGCAGCTTTAGCAGCGCCTTTGCCGCCGTTGATGCCTTTAACTAAGCGGTTCAGCTCTTCAACTTTACGGCTTAAATCGTTTAATTCTTCACGGCCTGGAATGCCGAGTGCGCCGAGCGCGCCAGAAACGCGATCTTCGAACACTTTCTCTAACTTGCTGAGCGTGTCGGTTGCGCGATCTTTGACTTGATTGACGGTGGTTTCAACTGCGCCACGCACTTCGCTAACTTTCGCGGTGGTGTATTTGCTGGTGATCTTTTCCAATGCGCTGCCTTCTTTGATCAGTGAGTCATACAGCTTGCTGCCTTCTTCTTGTGCTTTGGCGAATGCGCCTAAACCTGCGAGCCAAATTTGTTGGCCGGATTCCATAATCTTGCCAGCCATGCCTTTAAGATTTGATTCGTCTGAGCCGGTTTTTTTTGTGTTTTTGATTGCCATGATGTTTGCCCTTGTAAGTTGCTAGTTGGATAAGATTCCGCACCGCAGGAAGTTCTGCGCCCGTTGTGCCTCCCGGAATCAATTAACAGAACCACTGCTGGCTCGGCACAGCGTGCAATCTAGGGTCAGCGCGTAGAATATGTGCACTATCAAACCAATCGTTCAGCTTGGCGCAGCGAGCGCACTGGCGCTAATTAGTTTCCAAATTAGAATGATGCATCAAGTTAACCGACAATTCGATTTAATTGGACGCGCCGCAGCCCGGACGCTAGCATGCGGCCCCGGACTATTGAAATAAAGCCGGAGCGGCATGACACCTCTTATATTTGTAACCGGCGGCGTAGTGTCGTCGTTAGGCAAAGGCATTGCAGCTGCCTCACTCGCCGCCATTTTAGAAGCGCGCGGCCTACGCGTTACGATGATGAAGCTCGACCCGTACATCAACGTAGATCCTGGCACGATGAGCCCCTATCAACATGGCGAAGTGTTCGTCACTGACGATGGCGCTGAAACAGATTTGGACTTGGGCCATTACGAACGTTTCATTCGCACGCGTATGTCCAGGCTTAACAGCATCACCTCTGGCCGGATTTATGAAACCGTGATTCGCAAAGAGCGCAAAGGTGAATACCTCGGCGCGACGGTGCAAGTGATTCCGCATATTACCGATGAGATCAAGCGCTGCGTTTTGGCAGCAACCGATGGTTTCGACGTCGGGATCGTAGAGATTGGCGGCACGGTTGGCGATATTGAATCGCTACCGTTTTTAGAAGCGATTCGCCAACTGCGGATCGAGCAAGGGCCCGATGGTGCAATTTTTATGCACCTGACCCTGGTGCCTTACATTACCGCCGCGGGTGAGCATAAAACCAAGCCGACTCAACACTCCGTGGCGCAGCTGCGCTCGATTGGTATTCAGCCGGATATTTTGCTGTGCCGAGGCGAAACCCCGCTGCCCGAAGCGGATCGCAAAAAAATCGCCCTGTTCACCAACGTGCCGCTTGAGGCGGTTATTTCTGCGATTGACGTCGACAACATTCTCAAACTGCCTGCTTGGTTTCATGCGCAAAAGCTTGATCAGATTGTGTGTGAGCGCTTACGCTTTCGCGCCAAGCGCGCGGATCTATCGGAATGGAAGCAGGTGGTTGATGCCTCTGAAAAGCCGATCGATAGCGTGCGTATTGCCATTGTTGGTAAATACGTCGAACACAAAGATGCCTATAAGTCCTTAGGCGAAGCGCTCAAACACGGCGGCATTAAACAAAAGACGGCGGTTGAGTTGATTTGGCTGGACTCTGAAGAACTCGAATCCGCCGAACATAGCGCGCCACTATTGGCTCAGCTTGAGCGCGCTCACGGCATTTTGGTGCCAGGTGGCTTTGGCGCACGCGGTTTCGAAGGAAAAGTGTCTGCGGCAAAACTGGCACGTGAGCGGCTGATTCCGTACTTCGGGATTTGCTATGGCATGCAGGCTGCGGTGGTTGAACATGCGCGCAACTGTGTAGCATTGAGCGGCGCAAACACCACGGAAAACGACCCTAGCAGCCCGCATCCAGTCATAGCACTAATTACCGAATGGCAAAGCGCCAGCGGCACTGAGCAGCGTACGGAAAACTCAGATTTAGGCGGCACCATGCGCTTGGGCAGCTTTGAATGCGTGCTGCAGGAAGGCACTAAAGCACGCACGATTTATGGGCAAGCGAGCGTGCGCGAACGGCATCGGCACCGCTACGAATTCAACAATCGCTACCGCGAGCGAATCGCCACGCACGGCTTGATCTTGTCGGGTTTTAGCACCGACGGTGAGCTAGTAGAAATGATTGAGCGCACCGATCACCCGTGGTTTGTCGCATGCCAAGCGCACCCGGAATTTCAATCTACCGTACGCGAAGGCCATCCGCTGTTTATTCACTTTATTTCGGCCGCCAGAGAGTACAAAAAATTGCGCAAATCATCTGACAAGTCGCCCGAAAAATCTGCGGCAACGGCAACGGCTTCAGCAAAAGACAAGGATAAATCATGAAACTCTGCGGCTTTGAAGTCGGCATTGAGCAGCCATTTTTTCTGATCAGCGGCCCGTGCGTGATTGAATCGGAGCAGCTCGCGCTCGACACCGCTGGCTACTTAAAAGAACTCTGCGCCAAGCTTGATATTCCGTTTATTTATAAATCTAGCTTTGACAAAGCCAATCGCAGCTCGACTAGCAGCTTTCGTGGCCCTGGCATTGATGCGGGCTTAAAGATTCTTGAGCGCGTTAAAAGGCAAATTGGCGTGCCGGTGCTGACCGATGTGCACGAAGACACCCCGTTTACCGAGGTAGCGAGCGTAGTGGACGTGCTGCAAACCCCGGCGTTTTTGTGCCGGCAAACTAACTTTATTCAAAATGTTGCGCGCGCTGGCAAGCCGGTCAACATCAAAAAAGGCCAGTTTTTAGCGCCTAGCGATATGCAAAACGTGGTAGACAAAGCCAAAGCCACCGGCAATCAAGACATTATGGTGTGCGAGCGCGGCGTCAGCTTTGGCTACAACACACTGATCTCCGATATGCGCGGGCTGGTGATCATGCGCAAAACCGAATGCCCGGTGGTGTTTGACGCGACGCACTCGGTGCAACAACCCGGCGGTATGGGCGCCACCAGCGGCGGCCAGCGCGAGTTCGTACCGGTGTTGGCGCGTTCGGCCGTGGCTGCGGGCGTGGCGGGCGTGTTCATGGAAAGCCATCCAGACCCGTCCAAAGCATTATCCGATGGCCCAAACGCATGGCCGATGCATCGAATGGAAGAATTGTTGCTCAGCTTAAAAGCCATTGATGCTATTGTGAAATCGACTCAAGCCTACCTACTCGACACGCCATGATCTTAGACCAGCTTATCGACAAGTTTTCCAACCGAGAGGGTTTGAAAACTGAAATCACCGACAACACTTTCGCAATCTTGCCGAGCAGCAATTCGGGCTACAAACTGTGGATTCGCGAAGAAAAAGGCCGCAAATTTACTGTCGGCTTTGATCGCTGGCAGGAAACGTTCAACGACGCGACCCAGGCCTTAGCCTGCTTTGCGCTTGGCTTGTCGAAAGATTGCCGCTTGAAAGTGTTTTCCAGGCTCGGCGCGCGCTACCACTGGGTCGTGCAGCAGTACGTCAGCGGGCTGTGGGTGGACGGCCCAATTCACCACGAACCCATTTTCAGTCTCTGGCCGTTTCGCAAAACCGAGTATTTGCAGAATGATTTTTTGTCGGAGGAGAAGGCGAAGTAGTGGTTCTATTGCGTCCTTTTTACCCTCTCCCCAACCCCTCTCTCCCATAAAGGGAGAGGGGCTTAAACCCACTTCTACGCAGACCGAATCTTCAATGCTCCCTCTTCCATTATTGGAGAGGGGCCTAAACCCACTTCTGCGCAGACCGAATCTTCAATGCTCCCCTCTCCCTTTATGGGAGAGGGGTTGGGGGAGAGGGTGCTATGGGGAACCTTGCAATCGGCACGCGCCAATATTCCATCATTGTTAACCTCATTACGGACTAATTCTCAGTGTCTCACTACAACCCCTTCAAACGCCTACACACACTCGCCTGCTGCCTGTTACTAACCCAGCTCGCATTCGCTACAACACCTTCCAGCAAACCCATCTACCCCGAGCTCACCGCCGCTGCGCTCAAATCCGATAAAGCGTATGAACTTCTCGAATCATTGACTACCGAAGTCGGCCCGCGCATGCCGGGTACGCCGGGCGATGCGCTCGGCGTGGCATGGGCGGTAAAGACATTTAAGGCGCTCGGTTACGATAAAACCTACACCGAAGCGGTGACGTATCCAGTGTGGGAGCGCGGCGTGGAAACTGGCGCGGTGATCAGCCCGTTTCCGCAAAAGATGCAGCTGACTGCGCTCGGCGGCAGCGTGGGCACGTCGAAAAAAGGCATCACCGGGGTTGTGGTGGAATTTGCCGATTATGCCGCGCTACAAGCTGCACCGGATGAATCCGTGCGCGGCAAAATCGCCTACATCAGCAATCGCATGGAGCGCTCGCGTGATGGTGCTGGCTACGGCAAAGCCGTGATCGCCAGATCCGCCGGCGCATCGGCTGCAGCGAAAAAAGGCGCGCTAGCGCTGCTGATTCGCTCGATTGGCACCGATAGCACCAGCCGCAATCCACACACCGGCATGATGCGCTATGACAACACGCCAACCCGAATACCAGCCGCCGCGCTCAGCCATATTGATGCGGATTTGCTATCGAATATGCTGAAACGTAAAGCCCCAGTGCAATTTCAGCTGCGGCTTGACGCACGCATTCGCAAGGGCGATTACACCGGCGCGAACGTGATCGGCGAGCTCACCGGTAGCAAGCAAGCTAATGAAATCGTGGTCATCGGCGGGCATTTAGACTCCTGGGATTTAGGCAATGGCGCGCTGGATGATGGCGCTGGCGTGGTGATCACCATGATGGCTGGGGCGTTAGCCAAAGCCGACGCAATTGCAAGCAAAAAGCCGCTCAAACGCACGCTGCGGGTAATCGCTTTTGCCAATGAAGAACAGGGGTTACACGGCGGCAATCAATATGCCAAGGCAAACGCTGGCACTATTTTGGCAACCCATATTATTGCCGCCGAAAGCGATTTTGGCGCTGGTCGTATTTATCAGTTTGACACCAAATTACCCGAAGCCGCCCTGGGGCGCTTGGCGCCACTACACGGTGCTTTTGCTGGGCTGGGCATTGTAGCGGGCGACAATCTAGCGCGCGGCGGCCCTGATTTGACCGCCATGGCAGCGCTGGGCGTACCCATGGCCGAGCTGGCACAAGATGGCACGAACTATTTTGATATTCACCACACCGCCGAAGACACACTAGATAAAGTCGAGCCCGAAGCGCTGAAGCAAAACGTCGCGGCGTATGCGCTATTTGCTCGGTTTTTTACAACGGATTGGTGATGATTTAGGCAACGATCACACAGAATTCGCAAAAAAAATTGAAGTCACCTCAAGCCACTACTTTATCTATCGTAAAAGTCGAAGTTTTGTTTACGTATTGCAAATTCGTAATCGTTCGATTACGCTGACAGCGTGCTAACTCTAAAACCACTTCCCGATTTTACCGCTTGGTTGGACTCGCTTGCAGATGTCGCAGTTAGGTCGGTCATCGCCGCTCGCCTGAAGCGATTAGAACGCGGCTTACCCGGAGACGTACAGCCAGTAGGTGAAGGTATTTCTGAACTTCGCATACACATAGGCTCAGGCTGGCGAATTTACTTTACTCAACGCGGAACGTCGTTAGCAATTTTGTTGGCGGGTGGAAGTAAGCGCACACAAACGCAAGACATCAAGCGCGCGAAAGCACTCGCTGCGCTGTTAGATTGACTGGAGCACACTATGACTAAACGCATCAAAATTGACGACCTGCCCGACTTCGATGCTGCGCCCTATTTGGGCACCGAAGAAGCAGTAGCTGCATACCTAACCGACATTTTGGAAGCTAACGATTCGTCACTGCTTGCGGCAGCCTTGGGGGATATCGCAAGGGCTCGCGGCATGACTGAGATTGCCAAAACTGCCGGCATCACTCGTGAGGCACTTTACAAAGCGTTACGGCCAGATAGTGCGCCCAGATTTGATACCGTCAACCGAGTTTGCATGGCATTGGGTGTGCGATTGGTAGCCACCCCGATTCATGTTGAAGTTTGAGATCAAAACAGCAGAACGCTTGGCTATTTCAGGTTAGCCAGTCATGTGAAAAAGGATGCGAATCATGCCGAAATCCCAACAAATTCAACGCCCACCCGCCGAAGTGCAGCACGCCAGCGAGCTTGCCGCGCTGCAAAAATCCGACACTGCACAAAAGCCGCCCGGCTGGGCTTTATCGATGCTGGCGGTGCGTCGATTTATTTTGGGCGACGCCACAGCGCAGCTACCCGCGAAACTGATGGTGCCGATCAGCATGATTGATCGGGCGATGGTCACTTTAGCCAGCAACCGCGCATTGCTATTGGTGGGTGAACCGGGCACGGCAAAATCATTGCTCAGTGAACTACTGGCAGCAGCGATTAGCGGCACCAGCACTTTGACCGTTCAAGGCGGCGCAGCGACCAATGAAGATCAAATTAAATACGGCTGGAACTACGCCTTGTTGCTCAATGACGGGCCTAGCCCGCGCGCGCTAGTTGAAGCGCCTATTTTGCGCGCAATGCGGGAAGGTAAAATTGCGCGCTTTGAGGAAATCACTCGCTGTCCGGCGGAGGTGCAAGATGGCTTGTTGTCAATCCTATCCGAGCGCGTGCTGATGATTCCTGAGCTATCCGGCGAAGCAAGCACGGTTTACGCTAAGCCTGGCTTTAACGTGATTGCAACGGCCAATACGCGCGATCGCGGCGTTAATGAAATGAGCGCAGCACTGAAGCGCCGCTTTTCGTTTGAAACCGTATTTCCGATTGCCAAGCTCGAAGATGAGCTGGCCTTGGTCAAGCGCGAATCAGCAAGGCTGCTCGCGGATTCTGGCGTGGCGATTACCGTGCCGGATGACGTGTTGGAAGTGTTGGTGTCGAGTTTCCGCGAATTGCGCCAGGGCTTAGATGGCGAAGGCGGCGGTATGGAAAAACTATCGACGGTTTTGTCAACCGCCGAGGCGGTCAGCGTAGCGTATGCAGTTGGACTGCGCGGCTATTATTTGCGAAATGATCGAGGCGAGCCGGGTGATATTGTCGAAGCACTAGCCGGCACGGCGGTAAAAGACAATGCCGAAGATTTGAAAAAGCTGCGCCGCTACTTGGAGCAGCGGGTCAGCAAGCGCAAAGGCGCTGCTTGGCGCGCTTTTTATGAAGCAAGGCATTTGCTACCGTCGGCTTAAAGCACAGCTCAAGTCGACTTAAACCATGCCTAGCAAGCCAACACCCGAAGTAGAAATCATCGGCGTACGCCATTTCAGCCCGGCCTGCGCTGGTTTGATACGGGCGCGCATTGATGGTTGGCGCCCCGATGCGGTGTTGATCGAAGGGCCGAGTGATTTCAATGGCCGCATCGGTGAATTTTTTCTAGGCCACGAACTTCCAATCGCGCTGTTTTGCTATGCCGACGCCCAGCAAAGCTATGCGCCGTTTGCGCTCAATTCACCCGAGTGGCAGGCCTTACAATGCGCCAAAGCCATTGATGCGCATATTGAATTCATCGACCTGCCCTATTGGCACCCACAAGGTCGGGGACATTCTCAGCGGCTAGCGGATCAACAAGCAAGCGCGCGCTGGCATGCGCGCGAAGCACTGCTGGCGGCGCGGCTGCAGATTGAAGGCACCGATGCACTTTGGGATCATTTATTCGAGCAAGAATTACCGCTTGATCAGCTTGCGCATCGCCTAGCTACCTACTTTGCTGAGCTTCGCGAAGGCGAGCTTGGCGATTCAAGCGACACCGCGCGCGAAGCCTGGATGGCTTCGCTTATCAGGGCGGCAAGTGAACGCTTTTCCCGCGTTTTGGTGATCTGCGGCGGTTGGCATAAGCCAGTATTGGATGCCAGTTGGCGCAGCGCCGAGCCGGCCACGCAGGCCATTTCGCCAAAGCAGTTTAATTTTCAGCGGCACGGAATGTATTTGATTCCGTATAGCGAACGAAGGCTTGAGTCCTACGCTGGCTATGGCGCGGGCATGCCGTCACCAGCTTTTTATCGTGTGCTGTTTGAATCAGGCATTGAAGCGGTAAACGATTTCGCAATGACTGGTATTGTTCAGCGCCTGCGCGAACACAAGCTGCCCGTTAGCACCGCCAGCTTGATCGCTGCACAAAGCAAAATCACGCTGCTGGCGCGGCTGCGCGGCCATGTGCTACCGCTACGCATCGATATTTTAGACGGCCTGCTCGATACCATTTGCGCGGGCGATCTAAACGCACCGGTGCCATGGACGCAAAGCGGGGCACGGCTGACGCCGCAGATCAATCCAAACGTGCGTGAGGCCTTATTAGCGCTGACTGGCCTGCGCAGCGGGTGTTTGAACGCAGCAACGCCCATGCCGCCACTGGTGCTGGAAGTGCAGCAGCTGCTTGAAAATTTGGGTTTGAGCGGCAAGCAAAACGCGGTACTGGATCGGCGTAAAGCCGGTGACGTCGAAGCCGCCATCGTGCTTTGGCGGCTGAAGATTTTGAATATCAGCGGCGTACAGCTCAGCAAATCTGCGGCGCCGGGCGCAGCGCGCCAGCTGCTGCCGGATCAATATTTCCAAGAAACCTGGGCGCTAAGTGATTCGCCCGCAAGGCTAGTTGAGCTTATTGAAGCCAGCGCTTGGGGCGCAAGCTTGTTCAATGCAGCAAGCGCGCGCCTTTTGGATCAGATGCAAAACAGCACTGAGATTGACGTGCTGGCGGATGCGTTCGTGACGGCAGTGCGGGCGGGTTTTGCCGAATTACAGGGTGCACTATTGCCGCAAATCAGCGTGGCAATCGACGCTTGCCACGCACACGGCGCGCTTGGATTGGCCGGCACAAGGTTGCATTCCTTGGCACGGCATGGCTTTTGGGGCTTGGATTGTTCGGCGGTGATTAGCCCGATTTTGCGGCGCATGCAATCGCGCTTGCTGTGGCTGATTGAAGGCTTGAGCGGTGCAATCGCGCCGCTAGCGCAGGCCGATATCGAAGCGCTGCGTTTTATCGACAGCCAATTTGCAGACCGGTTTGTTGTCCAGTTTGCTGATACCGCGCAACCGCAGATTGAGCCTGATTCAAGCCCGCAACAGAACGCTGACATTCAGCACACAAGCGCCGTTTTGCAGCGTATTAGCCAATATGCAGAAGCGCCGCCCGCGCTCAGAGGCGCGGCGTTTGCCGTACTTTGGCGGCACGCGGACATCAGCAACATCGAAACGCATTTGAGCGATTGCGCGCGTGGGTTTAGTCAAGCGCAGGCGCTGGGTGATTTTTTAGCCGGCCTGTTTGCGATTGCTCGCAATGAGTGCGCGCGCGCGCAATCTTTGCTAAGCGCGCTCGATATTGTCATCGCGAACATGCCAACCGATGATTTTTTGAACGGCCTGCCCGCACTTCGGCAAGCTTTTCATTTCTTCCCGCCACGCGAGCGCGCGCAGATTGCCAAAACGATTGCGCGCGGCTATGGCGATGAAAATATTGACCTGCTTAATATAGCCCTGAGCGCGGAAGATTTCGCACGTGCCGCTTTGCTTGAAAAGCGAATCGTACTTGCCCGCGCGCGCTTTGCGATATGAAAGCTTGCAAGGAATAGCATGAGCACACTCGAACTTACCGGTTTAGAACGCTGGCGGTTATTGCTTGGCAAAGCTAGCGATAGCGCTTTGGGCGGTGCAGGTGAGCTCGGCGAAACCGCAGCTGCCATGGATCAATCCTTGGAATGGCTTTATGGCCGTGAGAATGAATCTGATGGCCGCGGTGTGCTGAGCACTGAGCGCAGCGGTGACTTAAGCGAAAGCCAGCTCAGCGTGCCGGATTGGATTAATCAAGTCCACAAACTATTCCCCAAAGAAACCATTGAACGCATCGAGCGCGATGCGGTTGAGCGCTACAAAATCAACGAGTTAGTGACCAGCGCTGAGGTGCTCGCTAGGGTAAAACCCAGTCAGGCGCTGCTGGAAGCTGTTATGCGCAGCAAGCACCTAATGAACCCAGAAGTGCTTGCGATGGCGCGTCAGCTAGTGCAAGAGGTAGTTAGGCAGCTTATGGAAGCGCTGGCCGTGCAAATTACGCAGGCCTTTTCAGGGATTCGCAATCGTCGCCAGCTGAGTCGATTTGCCAATGCGCGCAACTTTGATCCGCAGGCCACGCTGCGCGCGAATTTAAAAAACTTCCAGCCTGAACAGAAAAAGTTAGTCATTGAGCGCGCGCTGTTCAATAGCCGCAACAGCAAACATATGGAGCGCTGGCAAATTGTGCTGCTGGTGGATCAATCCGGCAGCATGGTATCAAGCGTTATTCATTCGGCGGTCACCGCCTCTTGTTTGCGCTCGCTGCCCGGCGTGAAAACGCACCTAATTGCGTTTGACACCAACGTGGTGGATTTGACCGAAGAAGCCAGCGATCCGGTCGAACTGCTCATGAAAGTACAGCTCGGTGGCGGCACCGATATTCAAAAAGCCATGCGCTACGGCGCCGATTTAATAGAAGCACCAAAGCGCGCAATCGTCGTGCTGGTCAGCGATTTTTATGAAGGCGGCTCGAACCAATCGCTGCTGCGAATCACCAAAGAGCTGATCAGCCAGGGCAGCAAAGTGCTGGGATTGGCAGCGCTAGATCAACACGCGGTACCGCAATATGACCATGAAACTGCGCGCTTGATGGTAGAGCTTGGCGCTGAAGTGGGTGCGATGACGCCGGGCCAGCTCGCCAGCTGGCTCAGCGACAAATTACGAGGCAAATAGCATGCGGGAAGATTTGCTTAGGCTAACCCCAGAAGCGCTGGCGCAGCTTACCAATATGGGCCTGCTTAAACGGGCGCAGCGTGATTTAGACGAAGGCATTGTGCCGACGATTACAGTTGATGAGCGCACTTTAAGCGCGATGTTTCCAGATGGCACACGTTGCCTATTTGCGCCCAGCGCTGGCTTAAAAGAGTCAAGCTGCAGCTGCAATGCGCCGATGTGTCGGCACCGCATCGCAGCCGTACTGCACTACCGAAATAGCAGCTCACAAAGCGCATCGCCTTCAAAAGCCTTGCCCGCGCCAAAGCTGCCAACCTTCGTAGATTTGACCGACGATTTGCTCGCCAAAGTGCTTGCTCCCAGTGTATGGAAGCAAGTACAAACCGAGCTGCAAAAGCCCGTGCTGATCAATATTGACGTACAAAATCAAAGCGGCAGCACGGTCTACACCGCAAGGCTCTCGCAAGCTAGCGTGCGCTTTTATGCGGGCGCAGATTTAGCGATTGCACGCTGCGATTGTGTACAGCAGCAGCGCTGCGTGCATATGGGCCTGGGCGCAATGGCCATTCGTGCAGTGCTAGCATCAGGCCAAATTAGTGAGCAGA
Organism: Rhodanobacteraceae bacterium; assembly: GCA_031422315.1. GTDB lineage: Bacteria > Pseudomonadota > Gammaproteobacteria > Xanthomonadales > SZUA-5 > JANNYA01. The sequence continues at coordinate 71,383 of JANOQN010000011.1, read as the reverse complement.
TGAACTCGGCTACGGTTGAAATTGGCGCGGCGCACGCTATCTCGAATGCTCAGCAGGCCGAGCTACGCGTACTAGATACCAGCTTACACACGCTGCAACGCGCGCTCTTCGAACACGGACTTGCATTTGATGCAGCAAATCATTGCGCACAAGCATTAAGCAGCTGCCATCAAAGCGCCAAGAAAGTCGGCGCGACCTGGATCAGCATGGCGCTGGATGATTTAGAAGCCTGCTTAGCTAACTATCAATCCCGCAGCGCAGCATTTAGCTTTCACGATGCCTTAGCGCTAACGCGCGAGTTGGCCATGCGCGCCAGAGCGCTGCGCCCGCGTAACGAGGGTGAGCCTGCTGCACTTGCACTTTCCATGCAGGCCGTGCTGGGTATGAGCGAGGCGATGGAAAGCCCGTTGGATCGACTTTCGTTAGTCTCCTTAGGGCTGCGCGTTCAAAACGATGGCTCTGAGCGCACCGCCATGCTTGCAGTCGTAGATACCGACACGCAAACGCTAATGGTGCTGCAAAAAAGCTGGCAGCGCAGCGGCGAAAGCGAAATGAGCGAGCTGGCATTGACTGAAAACCAGCGCATTGGCACGCTCCGTATGAGCAGCTTAGCCAAAGGCAGCTTGATCACTACCACCGCCAAACGGCGTGCCAATGGTGAGTTAAAACTCGGGCAGAGTTTTTCTGGCAAAGCTGCGGTAACGCCGCATTCGGGGGATTTTTCCACGCTGCGCACACCCTTGTTGATCAATAACCAGCAAGATTATCTACGCCAACGCCAGCTAGCATTGCCGCCAGAGCTAGGCGCGAGAATCTTGCTGCGCAATTTCCATGTGTTGGCGGTAAGCCAAGTTAACTCAGTATTTTTTGATGCCGCGAATCAGTGCCTGTGCGCACGGGTGCAAGATCAAAGTGAAGCGACTTGGCTCATCAAACGCGAATACAACGCCGCCGCACCCGGCGCATTGGATGCCTTAGCCAAGGCTTTATTAGATGCCACTGCCGATTCTGCGATTCAAATTCGCTACATTTGCGGCCCAGTGCGCATTGAACACGGCGAATGCGTGGTGGAGCCTTGGGCGCTGTGTTTGATTGATCCAGCCGCCGCTGATTTAGGCAAAGCCACAGGGACATTTTTAGTGCCCGATCTGGCCGCAAAATCAAAAGCATTGGGTCAAGCGTTACTCGGGCAAATTCAGAGCGCGCTTGACCCAATTGCGATAGCGCTTGTGGCCCTCAATGAGTGCCTGATTGCGCTGCTTCGCGATGGTGCATTAAGCTCAAACACAACGCGCGCAGGGTGTGTGGCATGTTCACTTCAACTGCGCCAAGTTGGTTTGCTGCTTGGATCAAGCTTGCTGGATCGATTGATTGCCGTGTTAGCGAATCAAGCAGCCATTGAAAAAGTTGAGTTGATGGCAGCGCTCTTCGATTTACAAGTCTACGCGGGGTTGGCCGAGCATGGGCTAAGTAATTTAGAATTTGATGATTCGTAAAGGCAATCCGCAACTTCAATTTCCATCACACCATTTTTTTAAAAAATCAGTAAGGATTCGACCATGCGCCGTTTTGAACTCGTAGAAGGTACAGCCGCAAAATTTTGGGAAATTGAGCATTCTGGAAGCGATTACACAGTGCGCTATGGTCGTATTGGTGCGAACGGGCAGAGCTTAAGCAAATCCGCAGATAGCGATGCGAAAGCAGAAGTTGAAGTAGCTAAACTGATTCGTGAAAAAACTGGTAAAGGCTACACCGAAGTGGGTGTGGACGCGAGCGCTGCAGCACAACCAGCCGCGCCAGCCAGCGCCGTTGCCAGCACCAAAAAGAGTGCTGCCAAACCGGTAAAAGCAAGCCCTGATGAGCCGAGCAGCGCTGAGACCAATAGAGCGCCTCAAACGCCTCCAACTCCGAGCGCTAGCCCGCGCAGCGTAGCAAAAGCCTCAGCAGCACCGACTGGGTTTGTCATGACGCCGGCTTGGAAGCGCATATTCTTCGCGCAGCGCGGCCTAGCTTGGAAAAGCCCTGCGGGTAAAAGCGTGGATGAATTGCTGGCGGTGCAATTTTCCAACCACAACCACAGCATGCACTGGATGCAGCGCAACGATCCACGCGGCACCGCGTTTTTGGCACAGTTTCCAAAGCGCGAACAGGCGGTCAGTAAATCCAATTTACTTTCAACTGACCCCGCCGCTTGGCAGGCCATTTTTGCCTATGCCGGCGTTAACTACATGCAGGCTGGCGAATGCACGTTGACCAAATTCGCGATTGCCAAACACGGCCTGCGGTTTGCGCTTGCGCAGTTTATTCACTACCTACACGCCAGCTATTCCGAATTGGGCGAAAACACTTATTTTCAGCATTTTTCACGCTTAGAAATTTTTGCGGACGCGCTCGCCAAATGCAGCGATACCGACTATCAAGACTTGCTAGCCGAATCCGCGACTTGGCCTGACATCAAACCGATCCAGTATGTGATTGGAGCGATCTTTAACACCGAGCCCGCGCTGCTCGAAAGCGCCATCGCCGTACTGGATGATTTGCCCACCCAACAAGTGCACGGTTTTGAGCTGATCCACGCCAAGCTGAGCTTTGAACAAGCGCAGCGCGTGTTTGAGCGGCAAGTTGAATATTCGTATTACTACGAGCCGCTGCGCGTGGTGGCGGTGAATTTAGCCTATCACTTTGGCGAGCGCGCGCTACCGATGCTGCTACGGCTGCTGGAGAACCAATCGACTAGCGAGGTAAAACGTAAATTTGGCGAAGTGATCGCCGCACTTAATACCCAAGCGGCGTATCAAGAAATCTTAAAACGCATTGACGACAAAGTGCATCAAGGTTTGGCGGATGATTTCTTCTCCGAGCATCCGATGCTGGCCACAAAAGCCGCGCTTGAGCTGTGCGCGGCTGGAAAGAATAAAACCTTGGAGAGCGTGTGCAAGCGCTGGCTGGCATCAGGCTTGGATATCGATGCTTTGAATGCGCAGCTGAGCGAAGCGGCGCAGAAAATTCTGGAGCGCTTACGCGGTGATGACTTAAGCGCTCAAGAAGCCCCGCTGGATAGTTTGCCAGTGGTTTTGCGCGATGCGCCTTGGCTAAAACCGCAGCCCAAAATCGTTCGGCCCGAGCTTAAAAATTGGACTTTACCCGCTGCCAAAATCACCTGGGCCACAAACGAACTAGCGGCTTGGCTCAGCAAAATGCCCAAACCCAATATGGCGCGGCTCGAAGGCGTCAAAGCACATAAAGAAGCGGCGCTCATTTTTCAGCACATGAACGGCATCAATCAGGCGATGCGAAACGTGCTGATAACGTCTGGGCACGATGACTACGCCCAATGCCTTGCAGAGTTTACCGCCGCCACGCCAGCGAAAATCGATTGGGAAACTTACACGCATATCAGTGGTTTGGCGGTGTTATCACCCACCGCGCGCCTGCTGATGTGGAATCATTTTCTATTTACCGGTGCGGGCTGGCAAAACGATGGCGCGCCGCGCGGCATTATCGCGCTGCATGGCTTAGACGCCCTGCCCGGCCTGCAAAACCTGATTCGCGTGCATGTGCCAAGCGGCTTAAACGCGGCCGGGCCAGTGTTTGCCCCTGAATTGGTTACGCAAATCGCAGCGCTGCTGCACACCAACAAAAAACACCGTGCGCTGGCGGGCGCGTGGCTAAGGTTGCACGTGGAAGACAGCGTTGCGGTGTTGCTGATAGACACACAGACAATCTCAAACAAGACTAAAGCCGCTGCTGAATTTGCGCTGCGCTGGCTACGCAACAATGCTGATCTGGCGCGCATTGAAGCGGGCGCACGTCTGCAGGGCGAGCCGGGAAAGGCGCTACTGGACGCTATTTTCGCGCAAGATCCGCTCGCCACGCTGCCGCAAAAGCCGCGTGAGCTCGCCAGCTTTTACGTGCCCGGCGGCTTGGCGCGCCCGCGCCTATTGAACGGTGATTTGCTGCCGCTTAGCGCTATGAAAGCGCTCGGCACCATGCTGCAAGTGTCCGCCCTGGATGACCCTTATGCCGGGCTTGAGATCGTCAAAGCCGCCTGCACACCCGAATCGCTAGATACTTTCGCGTGGGATTTATTCACTGCATGGAATTCCAGCGGCGCGCCGTCGAAAGAAAATTGGGCGTTTTTGAGCTGCGGGTTATTAGGCGGCGATTTGTGTGCGCGCAATCTAACGCCACTGATTCGCGCGTGGCCCGGTGAATCGCAGCACGCGCGGGCAGTGATAGGCTTGGACGTATTGACCGCTATCGGCAGCGACTACGCACTCATGCAGCTACACGGCATATCGCAAAAAGCCAAATTCAAAGGCCTGCAAGAAAACGCAGTCAGAAAAATCCAAGCGATTGCGGATGCGCGCGGTTTGAGCAGCGATGAGCTAGCGGATCGACTGGTGCCGGATTTGGACTTGGATGACAACGGTACTTGCACGTTGGATTTTGGACCGCGCCAATTTACCGTCGGCTTTGATGAAGCACTGCGTCCGTTTGCCTTAGATGCCAGCGGTGCACGCCTAAAAGATTTGCCCAAACCGAACAAGACCGATGATGCCGAAAAAGCAAATCCAGCCAGCGAGCGCTGGAAAGGCCTGAAAAAAGACGTCAAAGCGATCGCACAAAATCAAATGCAGCGGCTGGAATTTGCCATGTGCCAATCGCGGCGCTGGCCATTGGCGGTATTCGAGCAATTCTTTGTGCAACATCCACTCTTACGGCATCTAGTCAGGCGGCTGTGTTGGGCCAGTATTGATGCAAACGGTGAACAGCAGCTGTTTCGCGTTGCTGAAGATTTAAGCTACGCCGACTTCGAAGATCGTGAAATCAAGCTGCCCGCGGGCACTGAAATCGCCCTGCCGCATGTGCTGGATATTTCTGATGTGCAGGCCGCAGCGTTTGGGCAAGTGTTCACCGATTACGAGATCATCCAGCCGTTTCCACAGCTCGGGCGTGAGGTCTATCGCCTCAGTGATGACGAACGCCAAAGCAAAGTCCTACTGCGTTTCAAAGGCAAGCGTGTTGCATCCGGCAGCGTGTATGGCTTGGCGCACAAGGGCTGGCGCAGCGGTGGCGCGCAAGACGGGGGCTGGATTGGCTGGTTTGACAAAGCGTTGCCCGATAACCTGGAAGCGCAAATCGCGCTCGAACCCGGACTGTCGGCGGGCGATCCGAGCTACGAGCCAAAGCAAACGGTCGGTGAGCTTACGCTCATGGCGGCGAACAGTTGGAACGATGCCGGCAAACGAAGCTTTAACTTGCTGAGCGATGTTACCGTCAGCGAGCTGCTGCGTGATCTGGATCGCATGGCGGTGTTGCTGGAGTGAGGCGCTTTCCGGTTTTAATTGAGCTGGAAGCAGCACAGGGTTGAATGAACTGCTGGCCAACTTTTTTAACCGTCAACGCGATAGCGTTCGGTTGATGCGACACAATTTTTCGGCGTCCATAGACCACTTTGACGCACGTTGGCCCATATCAAGCGGCCTCGAAAGTATCAAAAGGTTTAGGATCGTGTAGGATGATTCCGCAAATTGTAGGCGATTAAATGACCACCACAGAACACGCGCCACCCGTTGAATGCGTCGTATTGCTGCACGGCTTAGGCCGAACTGCAGCTTCCATGATTTGGCTGGCAAACGATTTACGTCATGCGGGTTATTTGGTTGTCAACCAGGGCTATCCATCGCGCAAGCTGCCGATTCCGGAGCTGAGCCTGTACGTCAAGCAAGCAGTTTTGCAATGTCAAACCTTGGCACCATCAATGAAACTAAACGCGCATCCGCTGCGAATCAATTTTGTGACACATTCAATGGGCGCGATTTTACTGCGCAGCTATTTTGCCAATCCAAATTTTAGCGCGCCCGAGCAAATCAGTTTTCACCGCGCGGTTTTGCTTGGCCCACCTAATCAAGGCAGTGAAATTGTTGATCAGTTAAAAGATCGCTGGTATTTCAAGCTGACCAACGGGCCCGCGGGCACTTCGCTCGGCACCAAGGCCGATGGCTATTTAAGCACCCTGCCCGGCTTACCGCTGCACTTTGGCGTGATTGCCGGGGTTGCAGCCAACCAAAACTGGCTGTTGCCGAAATTACCCATGCCGCACGATGGCAAAGTCACCGTCGCCAGCACGCATTTAGCTGGGCAAGCCGCGCATTTACAACTGCCGATCAAACACACTTGGCTGCCCAGCGATGCAAAGGTAAGAAAACACGTCATTTTTTTCTTGCGAAGCGGTATATTCCGTGACGAAACCGGCAAGACCGATTGATCACCCTGCGAAAGCCTACTTTGAAAGCACTTTGAGCGAGAAGCACATGGAAAAACCCTGGATTAAGAGCTATCCCGCCGGCGTTCCTGCCGACATTGACACCAGCGCATATGAATCGCTGAATCATCTCTTCCAAGAAAGCTTCGACAAATTCGGCCCGCGCACGGCATTTGAAAATATGGGCGTCAAACTCAGCTATGCCGAGTTGGATTCCAAGTCGCAGCAATTTGCTGGATTTTTGCAAAGTCAAGGTTTAAAAGCCGGCGATCGCGTCGCGCTAATGATGCCGAATCTATTGCAATACCCGATTGCGCTGTGCGGCGTTTTGAGAGCTGGCATGGTGGTGGTCAATGTCAATCCGCTTTACACCCCGCGCGAGCTTGAGCACCAAATGAAAGACTCAGGTGCCAAGATTATTGTGGTGCTGGAAAATGTGGCGAACACGCTGGCTGAAGTCATTGGCAAAACCCAAATTGAGCAAGTGGTGCTGGCGAAAGTAGGCGATCAGCTTGGCTTTCCTAAAGGCTTGATTACCAATTTTGCGATTCGCTATGTCAAAAAGCTGATTCCTAGCTTTAGCTTGCCTAAATCGATTGGCTTTAATGCTGCGCTTGCGCAGGGCAAAGCGGCGGGCTTTGCCAAGGTCAGCAGCAAGGCGACTGACATTGCCTTTTTGCAATACACCGGCGGCACGACTGGCGTATCCAAAGGCGCGGTGCTTTTGCATAGCACACTGATCGGCGCATTGCTGTCGTCGCATGCCTGGCTCAAACCAGTGTTGGATGTGGAACCGAAAATCGACAGCCCACTGATCGTTACGGCACTGCCGCTTTATCACGTGTTTGCATTGGTTACCTGCTGCTTGCTCGGCATGCGCACCGGCGGCTGCAATCTGCTGATTACTAATCCGCGTGATTTACCCGGCATGATTGCGGAGCTGAAAAAGCACCGCTTCCATGTGTTCCCGGCGGTCAACACGCTATTCAACGGCTTGATCAATCAGCCCAGTTTTGCTGAAGTCGACTTTAGCTCGCTGCGAGTCAGCAATGGCGGCGGCATGGCGGTGCAAGCGGCGGTTGCTGAGCGCTGGATGAAAATTACCAACTGCCCGATTATTGAAGGCTTTGGCATGACCGAAACCTCCTCCGGTATTACTTGCAACCCGGCGAACAGCCGTGAATACACCGGCACCGTTGGCGTGCCCATGCCGGGCGCGGATGTGCAAATTTGCGACGATGATGGCAACCCGGTGGCGATTGGCGAACGCGGCGAAATTTGTATGAAAGGCGCGATGGTCATGCGCGAATACTGGCAGCGCGCGCATGAAAATCCACAGCACTTTACCAAAGCTGGCTATTTCAAAAGCGGCGATATTGCCATCATGGATAATACTGGCTTCATTAAAATCGTTGATCGCAAGAAGGATATGATTTTGGTGTCCGGCTTTAACGTCTACCCGAATGAAATTGAGGAAGTTGTGGTGCAACATCCTGGCGTTTTAGAATGCGCAGCGGTAGGCGTGCCTGATAAAAACTCAGGTGAAGCAGTGCGCTTGTTCGTCGTCAAAAAAGATCCTAATTTGACCGCTGAAGACATCCAAGAATTTTGCAAAGAACAGCTCACCGGCTACAAAAAACCTAAGTTCATTGTGTTTAGGGATGATCTGCCCAAAAGCAACGTCGGCAAAATTTTGCGGCGCGAACTGCGCGATAAATAACGGCTATGTTGTCGCTTGAAGGCCACCGCGCGCTGATCACCGGTGCCAGTGCGGGCATCGGCTTGGCTAGCGCACAAGCGCTTGCTGACCTGGGTGCGAGCGTTATTTTGGCAGCGCGCACTGAATCAACGCTCGCCGCCGCGCTTCATTCATTGCCTGCGCCGCTGGCTAATCAAAAGCATCGCTATTTAGTGCTGGATATGAGCGATATAAACGTCGCTGAGCAGCTAAGTAAAGCCGGATTGGTAAGCGAAACCGTAACAGATGCCATTACGATATTGATCAACAATTCCGGCGGCCCCGCACCCGGACCGGTGCATTCGGCAAAACAAAACGAATTCATCCAAACCTTTCAACAGCAGCTGCTAGGGGCACACGCACTGGTGCAAGCGCTGCTGCCCGGCATGCAAGCGCGCGGCTTCGGCCGGATAGTTAACGTCATTTCAACCTCAGTGAAAGAGCCGCTGAAAGATTTGGGCGTATCAAACACCATTCGCGCCGCCGTGGCCAGCTGGGCCAAAACGCTAGCCGGCGAAGTCGGCCCGTACGGCATTACTGTCAACAACGTTCTACCCGGCTACACGCGCACCGCAAGGCTCGAGCAGATCATCACTAATCGCACGCAAAAACTCGCGCGCACCCGAACTGAAGTTGAGCAAGCGATGCTTGCAGACGTGCCCGCGAACCGTTTCGCCGAAGCGAGTGAGATCGCCGCCGCTATTGCGTTTTTGTGCTCACCAATGGCGGGCTACATCAACGGGATTAACTTGCCAGTAGATGGCGGAAGGACGCGGTCGCTATAGTAGATTTTACGGCTCACACGCCTTCATTGATTATCTGCTAACCCCCGCCGTGATCGCACAAATCTCCGATGAAATCGGCTACGCCAACGCTGCAGCTACCGTGCTGGTAAGCTGCGAAGTGCGCAACAACCCCGGCGTTTACCAAACCGCAGCAGTTGCCGCCAAGCTCGTTGATCAAACCGAGGCCAACCCCGCCGATAAGCGCAAACGGGTTCGGCTTTGGACTAGTTAAGGCAGGGCGAAAGTAAATCGCAAGACGCGCCAAGTTTGCAGGTTTTATCTACATAGGCTGGCATGCTGTAGATGTGATTCGATTAGCGCATTTGAGACGATGCTCAAAGCTTGGCAACCCGCACGCTGTAGCGACAAGCGTGTGTTGGCTCCCAGATTACCTCGGCTGCATGCTGAGCAACCCAACTCATGAACTCAGGCGCCATCATTCCACTACTGCTGATGCTTGCGAACGTCGTTTGGGTGTTGTTCTACGGTGTGGGCGACAGGCTAGGCTCGGTCGACAATTCGGGCAACGCTGGCGAGCCACACCTACACGTGCATGCGCAGCGCCCAAGGCACGCCAATGCGCCGTTTGCTGGTGATCCGCTGCCGATTCTGATTGACGGGCGCTATCCGGTGCGTGGCGAGGTTGGGGTAAGGGGCAACTATGGGATTTAACGAGACTTCGCTGGTGCGGGCATAGGTCAGCTATTAGCGCTCGAACGTCGAGTTTTTGCGGTGCAAAACTAAGTTGGAAGCGGATTAGAATCGCGTATGAATCTACATAGCTTTTCAACCTGTGCGTTCAAATCGAACGCACCTAGGTCGGCGGCATTGTTTGCAATGATATGCCTCGCCACCTCGACCTTGGAAGCCTGCGCGTCTTTTTCATTTTTACGCGTTATTTTGAGAATGTTGTCGAACTGACCAATTCCGCCCTTGTGCGTGGCGCTTGGTAGGACAGCTTTGATAGCCGTCAAAACCTGCTGGGCTGGTAGGTAATTTTCAACTTCGCGACCTTTGGTTATCCATGCATAACCGGGACCTTTTTCAAACTCAGTTTTCAGCCGCTTTTTGGTCTCATTGATATAGCTGTGAGTGGAAGACTTGTCGCTATCAATTAGAATTACACCGCGTCGATTTAGCTGCCGAAGCATGATGAAATCCTCGAGCTGATTGGGCGTCTCTTCATTTGATACGTGCGCTGCAAGCTTCCCACCGTAAAACATAACGCAGTAGTGAATGCCTTCCTGGAATTCAATGCCCAGCGACTTTAGCCACCAATTAACGTACAGCCGATCAGACGGGCCTTCGACCCAAATGATGCAATTGGCCTGCAGCAAATCAGACGGGTGATATCCTAAATCCTCACATACAGCGCGCTTGCTTGAATCTGTTGTGACACGCTCAGCGCAAGACGCGCCATCTTGCAGCGTAATGTGATAAACCTCAGCACCGGGCGTGTCCATGAGTGCCGCCGAATGCGTAGTGATGAAATACTGATTGCTGGTCTTAGTACTCAAATACCGCATCAGCTTTTTCTGAAGTATTGGATTGAGGTGAAGTTCGGGTTCTTCAATGCACACAATTTGCTTGTCGAGCGTTGTTGCAGCAGCGGCCAAAATGATCACTTCGTGCAAACCGGATCCTAGACATTCGATTGGCAGAACTTTGTCGTCCATGTGAATCAAAATTGTGTCGCGCGCATAAGGAATCTCAATTCGTGCGCTCGGTCGATCAGTAACATCGCGGAGAAAATCGTTGATTGCTTCGAATCTAAGTTTTTCGGATTGACTATCGGCATCGGGACGCTCAAGTCTTGCGAGTCGGTCAATGATTCCATCGCCGTCGAATCCTTCAGACTGGGTGCCATGCTCACCAATGCGTCTGATCGCAGGGATTAAGGCAACTTCCATACTTGAAATTTTCAGTCGCAGGTAAGCAACGGTCTGTGGCTCCCAATGCTGATTTCTGTCACCTCCAGTTTGTCTGGTCAAACTGCTCCACAGAAAAGCTAGATTATCATTTGACAATTTCTTGACCGCTGCTAGCCAAGTGTCGTCCATCAAATTGCGATCTGGAAATGTCGTGAATGACCATGCCAAAGCAGTACCATCAATATCGATCTTGTGCTGGAGAGCGAGCGCTACGACTTTCGAGACATGACCGCGATTTGCTTCTGGTATGAGTTTTGCGCGCATCCCTTCTGCGGGCAGACATGGCCCATAAGAATTCGATTCGACTGCTTCTCCAAGGGCCATTCTTATCGGCGGCTTTCCAGGTAATTGCTGCGCGTTGGATTCGAAATTGATCGCCGTACGCTCACTCGCAAACGGCAGAACTTCCTTTAACAGGCGCAACACATTTGACTTACCTGCATTGTTCTTACCTATAAAGATATTGATATTCGAAAACGTGTCGAAATAAGCTGGCTTGGCGCCAAAGCTTCGGTAGCCTGAGATGGCGATATTGGGTAGGAGGATGGTCATGAGTGTCGTTCGGCCTAACAAAGCTGGCTTCAATCTTGAGGCGTCAGCACGATCAGTACAACCTGCGACGAGCTTTGTGCTGCAGAAAACTGCTTTTGACTGGGTGATCGACGCGTCAATTTTCATGTATTCCCCTCATCCCAACCTTCTCCCCATATTCCAATTAGGCTCCGAACAAACCTAATAGTGGGGAGAAGGAGCCGTTCGAGGCAGGTCTTAGACCTTAATCACGATGAGACACGCACACCAAGCGCCTTCAATTCCGCGTTGTTGCTCAACGCGAAGCAAAGCCAAGCTTTGTAAGCGCCCAGGGCCTGCCAACGCGTCGTTTGCTGGTGATCCGCTGCCGATTTTGTTTGACGGGCGCTATCCGGTGCGTGGCGACCGATTTGAGTTGCATTGAGATGACGCTTTTCACCGGCGCGCTAGTTATTTTGATAGCGCTTCTTTGCGTGTTCAAATTGACGAGCACGGAAAATCCTACTAAAATAGAACTTTATGCCTCAGAGAAAATTATGCTGCAGTCACTGCGAAAAGCTGGCGGGTCCCTGGTGATGACTATTCCAAAGGCGTTTGTCGAACAAAATCGCCTATTTGATGGTGCCCAAGTAACGCTGTATTTATCGGGCACCACGCTAAGCGTTGAAGCGCCTAATCCTCCACGTTATCGCTTAGCTGACCTAATGGCGGAAATGCCGGACGGATTGCCGCGCGTTGACCGCTGGGAAGCACTTTCTGCAGTTGGGCTTGAGCAAGATTGATGAGCTACCTTCCAAATCGAGGGGATATCCTGCACCTAGAATTTGATCCTGCAACGGGACTTGAAATGAAAGGACCTCATTTTGCATTTGTGCTGAGTGGACGACTGTTTAATCAGCATGGCCTTGCGGTTGTGTGCCCAATTTCTCAAGGCGCTGCTGCGTCAGCGCGCACTTACGGTACAGTAGTTTCATTGATGGGTTTAGGGCTAGACACCCAAGGCGCGATTCATTGCCATCAGTTAAAAGCGCTAGATTGGAAGGGGCGCAAAGCGCGATTTAAGGAAAGCACCCCGCAAGCACTGATTGACGAAGTGTCCGCAAGAGTTGGCGCTATTTTATTTGATTGACACAGTTCAACGCTTTGTTACGGTGCGCGCGCCGAAGGTTTGCTGAGTGACACCTCCGCAAGTAAGCATCTAGGCCAACCTGGCCGTGTGCCAAATGCTAATGCGATCACCAGTGCAAAGGCATCCAACGGTAACCCGAGGTCTTCGGGCATACCCAAACGCAGTTGACCAACCACATCGCTTAACGCCGTTACGACGTGACCGTCATTCACTTTACCGCGTGGATCGGTTTAGCGCCTGCATCAAAACAACGCGGAAAACGAAGCCGTAACGAATCGCGGCGGTGCAACAGGACGGGGCGGCTGTTTTGCACAATGGCACTCGCTGAGGCAATAGTTCGACAAAGGCTTAGCCGGTGCATATCGCAAGCTGCGCGCAAGGAGAGGAGGACTCATTGCCAACAAAGCACTTGCCCGAAAGTCAGCGGCGCTCAGCTGGCGCGCGATGACCAAAGGCTAAGCCTTCGTGGATTACGGATTGAATGCACACCATGTCAAAATTCAAGAAAGCGAGAAGCAACGGCTAATACTTCTGCGCCGCAATATCAGCCTTGGCACAGGACTGCGCCAAGGCTTCAAGTTCTTTCATCAATGCCTCGTCTGGGGCATTGAAATTAAAGCAAGATTTGCCTTGCATGCGCCGCTTGAGTTCAATCGATGCACCTTCTAACAGCGAAGGATTTTCGTAAACCGGCATCAAATGAAACGCTACTTTTTTCGCGCCTATTTTTACCGCCGCGAAAAATACCGGCTTGCCTTTAGCGTCGGAACGTGCCGAGTTAAGGTAATAGTGCGTACTGTCATCGTGGACTACGCTGCGACCGGCAGCTAGCTTGACCAAGATGCGTTTCAGCGCTGCAAATGTGCCGTCTAATTCATTGTTCATGGCGATACTCATGCTGAATTATCCCTTCGTTTGATGACTGTGAAAGCTACAACGAGCGTGATTGGCATCGCAAGCGCCGCTAACCAGAGAAACCAAGCAGGGTGCGCAATTGCGGTTGAATTGAACGTGCAGGCCCCGAGAAATAAGACGGAAGTGATCCGCGGTGGCCACGGTGATTGCCCTTTGGCAATTGCAGCGGCGAGCGCTACACCGACAAAAACGGCGAGAACCCAGCCAGCCAGCACAAAGATCAATGCACCCACAGGCAGTGCAGCAAGGTCCATTTTTTTGCCATCATCTAAACTGATCGGCCAAATCGAATGGCCGATCGTTTCGACCAAGAGCACGCAGGAAAACGCAGCTAAAACTCCCACAACAGTTGCGCTAATCTTTCTGAGCATAGCTTTCTCCATACGTCTTGGTGCTACTGACATTACCCGAGCCCTTATCTATCGGCTTGACCGATCTTGCGCTTTTTCGTGGCTTCCAACGAGCAACTACAACCGGAATGCAACACTCAAGATCAAAACGATCCCACCCGATTTCTTCAGGCTGCTTTAGAAATATTTCTAGCGCTGGCATTGACGCCGGCTCAAACCCAGAGTTTGGCAACCATTCGCGGAAAAGAAAATTCCAAGCCTTTTCGACATCGGCCATGGTGCCCGAGCACGCGAGTACTGCCCATTCATGAGATGCGAGTGTTGAAAATGAAATGCCCTTAGTGACAGGCAAATCTGCGGGGACAGTCCGACAAAAATCGTAACGGCATTTTGCTAGCGGGGTAATTTCTGGATCGTCCATTGACATGCCGATCAAACGCGAGCCGCTTAAATCAAAATTGGAATTAATGCTGGCTTTGTTTGCCCATGACGCTAGCGCTTGATGACCAGCGATTAGTTTTTCCGGCGCAAGATATCCGCCAGTAACCCTTACATAGGCAAGTCGCATAGCGCGCCAACGCTCGATACGCACTTGGCCGTGTTGAAATTGGCAGATCGCTACGTCATGGCTAACTCGCTTTTCTAATGAGTTTAGCGATTCACTGATCTTGCGCGGATTCAAATGCGTTGGCAGATCAGCCTTAGCTTTAGCCAAGCTGACGCCGTAAGCCCGTTTAAACGTTCGCGAAAAGTTGGATGCTGAATTAAAACCACAGTCGAACGCGATATCCGTAAAAGGTTTTCCGGGCACGGTTCTGACCAGAAATAGCGCACGTTCCAAACGTACACGTGTTACGAAAGCGCCTAGCGTTTCACCGGTATGGCATTGAAAAAGCCGGTGAAAATGAAACGGCGAAAAGTGTGCGGCATCGGCAACCCGATCGAGCGAGAGTTCGCCGTTGAGGTGTGAAGAAATAAAATCAAGTGCGGCATTCATTCGCGCCGCGTAGCGATTAAGCGCCTCATTCGGCATCAATTTTGTGCGCATTGGTTTTCGGGTTATTGCCACGCCAAACTCTAGCACTGAAGCTGTTTTTATTTCGCTTTTCGTAAGCTTTAGCAAGCTGCGGGCGCACTTTAGCTACCCGCTTTGAATTCGGAGATCACTCAACCGCAGCTTCCAATCTTCGCGCCCGATTCAAGCGCCATGCGTCGCGCTCATGCGTGTAAACCTGCTCGGGGTTGATCGCCTTTTCTTGCAGCTGACTATCAAGCGCCATGCGGTTGTCGAACACAAAGCAATCGCCCTGCCAAACTTCGTTCTCGCCAGTTTTTTCGCTGGATTGCTTGTGGCGCAGATAATTCAATATTCCGCCCTGCAATTGCAGCGCTTGCACGCCCTGCGCGGCCAGCCACTGACTGGTTTTTTCACAGCGGATGCCGCCGGTGCAGTACATCGCAATGCGTTTGCCGCTTTTTTGCCAATCCGGCAGGTTTTGCTCAATGTAGCTGGCAAAATCGCGGTAGTTGAAAACGCCTGGATCAATCGCGCCAGTGAAATGTCCAAACGCGTATTCGAAGTGATTGCGATTATCCAGCAGCACGACGTCATTCCCTGCAATGAGTGCATCCCACGCGTCAGGGCTAACATCAATGCCATCGCCTATTGGCTCAAACTTCGGTACGCCGATATCAACAATTTCCGGCCGCACGCGAATTTTAAGCTTGGCAAACGGCGCGCGCGCGCATGAGGTGCGCTGAAATCGCATGCCGCTGAATAGCACGGCAAAGTCAATTCCTTGCGTCAAAGCAAGCTCGAAAGCGTCCAAATCATCAGGATCACCCGCGAGCGTGCCGTTGATGCCTTCTTTGGCCACTAATACTGAGCCCAATAGCTTCTGAGCTACTAGTTTTAGCTGCTCGACAACCCTGAGTGGGTCGGCGATTGGCACGAAGCGATAAAAGGCGATGTGTTGGATGTTCAAGTTAGGTTTCAAAGTGCCATGGAAACAACGCGCTTGAGTTGATTGCAAGAACGCTAATTTTAAGGGGTAGCCACGGTTGTGTGTAGTTCCAACCCCAGCGCTTTAAGCACCTTCAAAATCGTGCCAAATTCTGGGTTACGTTCACCAGATAGCGCTTTGTATAGGCTTTCTCGGCCCATTCCTGTTTCGCGGGCCAGTTCGCTCATGCCTTTCGCGCGGGCAATGTCTCCGATGGCTCTGGCGATGAAAGCAGGATCGCCTTGGCTCTCAGCGATACAGGCATCAAGATAAGCGGCGCAATCTTCTGGGGTATTCAAATAATCAGCAACGTCGTACGGGGAAGTTCTGGTTTTAGTCATGGCTCATAGTCCTTGTGCAAGGGCAAGTGCGGTGCTGATATCGCTGTCTTGCGTCGACTTGTCGCCGCCGCAAAGCAGAATGACCAGTGTTTGGTTGCGCTCGGTGTAGTAAACCCGATAGCCAGGGCCCGCATCAATTTTCAACTCACAAACACCGCCGGTCAACGCGCGGTATTTCCCTGGATTGCCTTCGAGCAATCGGTTGATCCTTGAATGAATACGCGCGCGGCCCTGGATATCCTTGAGCCCCCTCAGCCAAGCATCGTATTCATCGGTTTTAAAGAGTTTCATGTTAGGGAGATAGTATCCATAAGGATACTGGCTTACAAGCTCAAAACGTCATCTGGCAGAAACTGACGGGCCTAATTTGCCCGGCCGCCAGAGCAACTCAGCGCGCCAGCCTACCCGTCTTCCGATCGTAATTGCGCATATCTTCGCGAATCGCGGCCATGCGCTGGCGGCCCAGCAAGTTCATTTCATCATCGCAAATATCCGCATTGAGCAAGCCGGCCAAACGCTGTGCGGCAGGTAACAGCTTGTCCCAAGCTTCCAATGCGGGCAGCGGATTAGGCAGCGTCATGAAGAAGCTTACGCCGGGCGTGCGCAGCTCAAGCATGTCAGATAGTTCGAACGAACCGGGCATGACGCGATTAACCATGCTAAACACCGGCTCGATGGCCCCATGGCTATCCGGCAGGCGATGAAACAAGCCCTGCGCGCCATAAACTAGGCTGGTTTTCTCGGCGGCAACCGTCAATTCCGGGCCGCTTAGCTCGCCGCCATCTTTCGCCATGACGTGGAGGCTGACAATCATGTCGAAATCGAGCGTGGCCCTTGTGCCAGGCTCGGGCAAATCGGCATTCTGCTGCGGGTTCGCAGGTGTAGCAGATTCTACCGCGCGATAGTCCGACGGCGCTTCTGCATCCGGATCTTCATAGCCATCGGCGGGGCCAAACTGCTCCGAAAGTGGCGTGCCTTGCGGCGATTCTGGATCATTGCGGCCCCAGGGCATTTTCGGGTCGGCGCGCGGCACTGGCGCTTTACGCGGGCGGCCGTACCAGTAGACTAAAAACAGCACCACCGCACCGACCAGGGCAAGCACGATTCGAATTTCCGTTTGCGACATGCGCGGGTGATCCTTGTTTTAGGTTTTGGCGGGCGTAAGCGTTGAGCGGACTAGCTTGCTCAGCGAATCCTGAAGAATAAACGAGCGCAGGCCTATTGTCAGAACAAATGCAGACCAGAGCGCATGCAGTTTATGCTTGAGCGCATCTGAATGAGCGTATGCGATGCAAACATGTCAGCAATTCACCCCTCACATCTGACGATAAACACACCCGATTCCAGTGATTTGGTATGGCGATTTGTCGATCTTATGAAGCGAATGGCAGCGGCAAACGGCGCAGCGCTTAGCGATTTAGACGCTTTAAAGCGCTCAGCTTCCACGCTGGTCGCGGCTTACCGCAAGCCGCAGCGGCACTATCACAGCATCAACCACTTACAGAGCTGTTTAGATCAGCTAGATAAGTATCGGGATGCGTATCCAACGGCTGAAAAAAGCCTCAGCGCCGATGTTTTAGATGCGAACGCGCTTGATGTCATTGAATATGCGCTGTATTTTCATGATTCGATCTATGACCCGCAATCCAATGAAAACGAGGCAATGTCGGCCAAGTGGGCGGATATTGTGCTGCTGGGCCAGCTTGGGAACTTTGCCCCGCTTCGGGATTGCGTGCAGCGACTCATCCTGGCGACCCAGCATCACAGCGGTGCGCCGGATGCGCAAACTGCGCTGCTTTTGGATATTGACTTGGCCATCTTGGGAGCCAGCATCGAGGAGTTTGACGCCTACGACAGTGCGATACGGCTTGAATATGAGTTTGTGCCCGATGCGGATTACAAAATCGGACGCTGCCGGGTTTTACAGCACTTTTTAGATGCTGAAATGCTGTATCACAGCGATTTTTTTAGTGAAAAAACTGCGGCCGCCAAAGCGAATTTGCGGCGCGCTTTGGCGCGTCTGGTTTGAGTTTTCAATTGCTTGAACACACGCTGCGCTGGCAAGATCAAACGCTGATTTTAAGCCCCGAACGCGCGATTTTTTGGGTGCAGCAGCGCCTGCTTTTTTTGGCGGACGTGCATTTTGGCAAAGCTATGAGCTTCAGAAGAGCGGGCATCGCGGTGCCGAGCGGGCAAACCGAGCAGGATTTGGCGCGCATGCGCGCACTCGTCACGCGATTTCAGCCAGATAAACTATTGATTCTTGGCGATTTAATGCACAGCAAGCCGGCAGCTGATGAACCGTGGATAGCAGCACTTAGCGAATTTAGGATCGCTCATGCACCGATGCGCTGCCAAATCATCGCTGGCAATCATGATCGGCACCGAAACAACGCACTGCCGGATTGGGATTGGCTGATCGATTCGCATGAAATACATCCATTTCGATTCACCCACGAGCCCAGCACCAAGCCCGGTTTTTACTCCTTTGCCGGCCATATTCACCCTTGCATTAGCCTGCGCATGGCCGCCGGCAATTTGCGCTTGCCAGCCTTTTGCTTTGCCCAGCAGCAAGCGCTGATTCCCTCGTTTGGCAGTTTTACCGGCGGCTTTACCGTCAACCAGCGCGATTATTCAAGGGTGTTTGTCGTGAGTGATAAGGTGCAGGAGGTTCGGGCGCGTTGAGGGTGAGAGCGATCGCGTTGGCGGCACTGCCGCCAACGCGATCAAACGCTGAGCAGCTAAGCGGAAGGAAGTTATCAGCACTTCGCGCTACACCAGCATCAAAGCGCGAAATCTGAAATTTTGCGCGATCAAAGCAAGGCTAGCGAACCATTGATGCCACTGATTGGTGTCAAATCATTCAATGTGCCAACACTGACCGCTGCCGAATATATCGACTTAGTTGATTTCACAGGGCGGGAAATACACGCGTTGTTGGTGAATTGGAAAAAGTTGATCTACAAGGCTAAAAAAATGGCGCAGCGCACGCTATTTGGGATTGGATTGGCTCGGATTTTGAGCATTGCGGCCATAGTGCTAGAAGGTAACACTTAACTTTGATCCCATGCATGCAAAATCAATGTTTCATCGGGATGGCAAGCTGCAGCAACCTCATGATTCCAGATCACTTCGCCGCTCCATTTTTCCGGCACAAAATAATCATCGCCAATCAGAAGTGGGCTATTGTTAGCTGGCAATCCGACGTTGAGGATAGGCAGTAAAACATTAGCCTTCATAGTGAACTTGGATGGATAGCCATAGCCACCATGATAGGTCGCTTTACCTTCTTTCACGAGCTCGTCGATCCAGCTGATACCGAAAAAACTAGTTTTCCAATCTGCTACAACTGGCCCTAGCTTTGCTTTTCGGTGCACCTTGAAGACGGTTCTATTAAACCAGCGCACTGTGGACTGCCAAGCGCTTTCTTTAAGGTCTCGATACACTGTTACTTCCCAACCAAGCATATTTTCTCCTGCTGGAAAACTATAAATCTAGCCAACATCTGTCCTGCAAAGGAGTAGTCGCGCGATGCCGTTATTGACCAGCAATCTTTAGCCAGTCGACCCTATCAAACCTCACCGCGCCCTCAAATCTGACACTGTGCCATAGATATCCGCGTTGTCGCTTACAACCAAAGCTTCGCCATCGAGCGGAATTGGCAATTGCGAAAGCCCGAAAAGCAACTGCTGCGATTGCGCTCCTTGAAGCACCAATGCTTCCGCACGGCAATAGACTACTACCAGCTGAAAGCCATCCATCGAGCGCACCACGCGGCCACGAAGAAAACCGCCGTAATCTGGTTCATCTTTTAATATGTACTCAAAGCCTTTGGGTAGATTTTTTCGATGCGCGTCTTTTGCATCAAAAAGTTTTCCTTCTGGGAAAATCCAGAATACGAACTCAGGCGCTCTATGGGTAAACGCCTTAATCGCGGATCGCCTTCCGGTGTATTGAGCTGCCAGGAATGGAAAACGCTCAGCAGCTTCCTCACGCGATAACGAACCTACTGTGACCATATGACCTCAAGTCTTGAGTGCTGAGTAATGATATACGGTTAAAGCAATGCGGGCATTATGCCTAGGGCTCAAAGATGACGCGCGGAGAACCGCGATGACGCTCGGATGACGCGCGGACACGCAACTTTGTAAGAATCATCCGACACGCTTCTGCACAAATTGCTTATTGCCCCGCGAGCGTCGACACGCCAAGCTGATCACATGACCCAAGCCCGCCGCCAACTCGTGCTGTTCTGTGCTGTTCTGGGAATTGTCCAGCTCAAAAAATTGCCTTGATTGATGATGTTGGTGAACGCGTTGGACGAGGACGCCGTACTGTTGCAGATTTTTTGTGGCGTGCGGGCCGCGCTAACCCGGGCTTAGCATCAATCTAGGCACCACCCACGCATCAAACTGCTCAGCAGTCACTTCGGCTAAATCGAGTGCAGCTTCTCGAAGGCTCAACTTATTTTGATGCGCGTGTTTGGCAATTTTGGCGGCACGCTGGTAGCCGATATGCGGTGCAAGTGCCGTCACCAGCATCAAAGATTCGTTCAAAAGCTCGGCAATGCGTGGCTCATTTGCGGTAATCCCTTGCACGCAATGCTGGGTAAAGCTATGCATGGCATCGCTCAGCAGTTGCACGCTGTCTAATACATCCAGCACGATCAGCGGCTTGTAGACGTTGAGTTCGAACTGGCCTTGGCTGGCGGCAAAGCTGATGGCGGCGTCATGACCAAACACCTGAGCGCACACCATGGTCAGCGCTTCGATTTGGGTCGGGTTGACTTTGCCCGGCATAATCGAGCTTCCAGGTTCATTCTCGGGCAGTGCAAGCTCGCCTAGGCCTGCGCGCGGTCCGCTGCCCATCAGGCGAATATCGCCGGCAATTTTGGTCAGCGTGATTGCCAAGAGTTTCAAACTGCTGTGGAAGCTAACTAACGCTTCATGGCCTGCCATAGCGGCGAATAAATTATCCGCTTGTACGAATGAGCAGCTCAATTTTTCCGATAGCAGAAAAATTGCACGCTTGGCAAACTCCGGGTGCGTGTTCAAACCGGTGCCGACTGCGGTGCCGCCCAATGCAAGTGCACGTAAACCGAGCAGCGCGTGATCGATTTGCTGCTGACAAAATTCCAGCTGCGCGCGGTAGCCGCTAAATTCTTGGCCCAACGTGATCGGGGTTGCATCTTGCAAATGCGTTCGGCCAATTTTGATAATTGATACAAATGACGCAGCTTTAGCGCGCATAGCCACAATCAAGTCCGCCAACATGGGCAACAGCATGGCTTTGCTCGCCATAACCACTGCGATATGCATAGCGCTCGGGAATACATCATTGGAAGACTGCCCGAGGTTGACGTCGTCGTTCGGGTGAATTTTTTTACCCAATGCTTCGCTTGCCAAACTAGCCACGACTTCATTGACATTCATATTGCTTTGCGTACCTGAGCCGGTTTGAAAAACCGACAGCGGAAATTCGCCATCAAACTCGCCTGCCGCCACCCGCAGCCCAGCTGCGCTTATTGCTGCGGAGGTCTCAGCCGTTAGCAATCCTAGTTCACCATTGACTTCTGCCGCTGCCCACTTGATCCACGCCAGCGCGCGCACCACCAAGATCGGCATCCGCTGATCGCCTATCGCAAAAAACTTCAGGCTGCGCGCAGTTTGCGCGCCCCAGCGCGCGTCGTCAGGTACATCGATCGGGCCAAAACTATCGTATTCGGTTCGCATCGATGGTGCCGCTTAAGAAAACCTGATCGTACGCGCTATTGCTCAAACTCCAGCACTTGTACATCGCCAAAATTGCGCGCAACACCCGCCTGCCTTGATCCGCCAAGCACATAGAGCTTTTTACCGACAAACGCAGCGCTCATGCCGTGTACCGGCCTGGGCAGGTTGGGCAGTCTTTCGAATTGATTGGCGCCTACAGCGATAGCTTCCACAGAAGCGACCAATGCGGTGCCTCCAAAGATTAACTCTCCACCGGCAATCACGATTCGATCCGCGTTGCTGGCTGCTGCAAAACCCGCACGCGGGAAAGCCGAGCTTGGGCCGATGCGCCACGTTTCACTGGATGGGTCAAATATGGCGACCCGATTCGTTTCACTGAATCGCTCGTCGCGCCCACCCAATTGCCACAGCTCGCCTTGAAATTCCACCAGTTGTGAATGATCACGCGGAATTTCCGGGGCTTGCGGCAGTTGTCGATAGCGCTTGGCGCGCGGATCGTATTGGTAGACCGAGCCGCTGGCGTCGCTAAAATACGCGAAATTGTTCACCACCGCCGCGCCGCTAGCCACTACCGGCGGCAATGCGTTGTCGATTGACCACTGCGCAGCGCCGGGGCGGATTCGAAAGCCGGTGCTCAGCAAATCGCCGCCTAGCGCGCTTGATACATATCCACCTGCCACCAAAATCTCCCCGCCAATCGCCAGTGCCACTGGGTGATCGCGTGATCCTGGCAAGTTCGGAAGATTAGTGCTTTGCTGAGTAACAAGATTAAACGACGTTGCCGCATTAGCGCCCGGCCCTAAGCTGCCCATCATAAAAACCTCATCGCCGATGCGCGCAAATCCATACTCGGATTGTTTGACGGGTAGCACTGCCAGCTGCCCCCATGCGCCAACGGCTTGACTTGGCGCGGCTTTATCTCGGCATACGGTGCTGGCGAGTGAGGTAAGGCGCTCAGGCGCAAGCGCGCCAGCACCAAATGGCGCAGGTGCTTGATAGCGCAAGCTGGCTTGATCGCAGCTGCTGAAATCCAAATTCAAGCTGCCCCAAGCGGTGCGATTGACATCGCTGGCTTTGAAATCTGCGCCAAAGTTGGTGCCGATAGGCCGCAACATCGCATCGAAAGACCGCTGATCGCCGGGCTGGCTACTGCTGCCGACCGTCCACACTTGTTCGCCGGCATCGTCATAGGTAAACCAATACAGCAGCGAGCGATTGTTGGCTAACTCCTCTAAAAACCAGCCTTCGCCGCTGTGGGTGCGGTCAAACCAAGCTGCGCTGCGCTGTTTTAAGCTGCTGATGGTGCGAGCGCCGCTGGAAGTCAGCTTAGTTTTTGCACTACAGCCTAGCTCGTCAATCTCAGTCAACCTTGTTAAGGCGCGTTCGCCTGAGCCCCATGCCGCAGGGCCGGCATAGCGCAACATGACGTTATTGCAGTCGCTGAACTCAAATGAAAACTCACCCCAAATGGGCCGCTGCACCAAGCTGGGATTAAAGCTGGGCCCAAATTTGGGCCCGCGCGTGGTGTAAGCGTTAGTAAATTGAATCCGATTGCCGTTGATTTTGCCGTTTTGCCCCAAAATCCAAGCTTGCTTGGCGGCCGAGCCTTTGGGCGGGTAGGTAAACCAAATCGCTAGCGCTTCGCCATCGGGTAAAATTTGCAGCACGAATCCTTCGCCAGAACGGCTTGCGCTATACCAAGAACCTGACATCGCCGGGCCAACCCAGCGTGGTTCGACCGCTTTGGCGTGAACCCTGATTTCGTTTCGGTCGTAAACTAGCGCGCATGCATCGGCCGCACTGCGCGGCATCATCGCCGCCAGCAGAACTGCACCTACCGCAATGCTCGTTTTTAGTATTTGCATCGCTTGCTCCTAAGCCAATCAGCTGAGAAGTAAAATACTACGACGATATTCGTAACAGGGCAAGCTTAAACAGGCCATATATTTGCAGTCACTTGAATCCACCGCCAAGCAACCCGTCTGCTGGCGGGAAAAGCAACGTTTCCTCCGAATTCAATCGAGCAATAGCCATCTTGTCTTGATGCTGGTTTTCCAATAGAAACCCGCTAACGGTGACGTCAGCGGGTTTTTTGATCACCACACTACAAACCAGTTGTGATGCAGGATTCAGTTAAACTTGTGCGCGTAAAATAGATTTTTCTATGCGCCTAAAAGAGTGTGAATCATGCGTACACATATTGAACTGGATCGCGATGTCATCGACCAAGTAATGGATTTAGGTCAGTTCATTAGTAAAAAAGCGGCTGTCAATACAGCCCTGGTTGAACTGGCTCAATCGCTCAAACGCAAGCAATTGCTCGCGCTGCGTGGCAAAGTAGCTTGGCAGGGCAATTTGGACGAGTTGCGCAGGCCACGGCTAAACGATGCAACCGCCGAATGATTGTTGATACCTCTGTCTGGATTGATTTTTTCAACGGTCATTCGTCCGACCAGGCACAGCGCTTGAGCCGCGCAATTAAAGACAACGAGCCCATTGGCCTACCCGGCTTGGTGCTAACTGAAATATTGCTGGGTTTGAAAAACGATACGGAGGCCAAGCGCATCGCGCAACTGCTGGAGGCATTTACCGAAATACCCGAGCCAAGCCGCAAAGACTACATGACTGCCGCCGCGCTGTACCGTGCTTGCCGGGCCAAAGGCGTGACGATCCGCTCAACCATCGACTGCGTGATTGCTCAGCTCTGCCTTCGCGACGCTCAGGCACTGCTGGCCAAAGACCGTGACTTTGTGAGGATCGCTGAGAAAACGGACTTGAAATTGGTGAAACTAGATTAACCCCAAGTTAATTTCAGGGTTGGCAGCTATGACCTTTAACCCGTAGTTTAAAGCTGTACACGCGAGCCGAGAACGGGTTGGCAGGTACTATGCAGCCCAATCTACCAACACCACCGCCAAACCAAAATCGGTTTGGCGGTAGTAGCAACCATGCGCTAGAGCGTAACTTCTTTACGGAATTTCGCACCGCTTTGATCTTTCAGCAGCAAATAGATTTTGCCGGTAGCGCTAGGCGGCATGCAGTTGGCTTCTTCGGCCAAGATGGCGGCGGCGCGATTTTTAATCGTGCCATCGTGCAGGACGCGTTTGAGCGTGCCATCGCTGAGTTCAGCAACTACAGAGATCGCACTTAGGCAGTTACCTAACTTACAGGCATTGGCGCTATTGCCGGAAATCGCAGCGCCAATCGTCAGCTGGCGTTGATCGCCAACCGCTTCAGCAATCGCCACTGCGCTGATACCGCTGCCCGCTAGTGGGTAGTTTGCTAATAAAGCGGCGTCCACTTCTGGATAACCTGCTGGGTTCGTGCGGCACTGTGCAGGTTTGAGAGTTTCGACTTCGCTGGCTAAATCGCTTACAACTAAACTGCCAGCTTCACTCATTTGCAGTGATTTTGCGACAAACGGTTTATTAGGATCGAACTTGCATGGCTCAGGACCGGCTTCACAGGATTTGAAGCGCGCCGTATCGGCGAATCCCCCTGCCGTTTCGCGTTCTAAATGCAAGTGAGGACCCGTGCCACAGCCTGGCGTGGGGTAGCTGCTGTGATTGCCGAAAAACTGACCTTTAGTCACATTTTGATTCACTGCAATTGGATTGCTATTGAGATGGTTGTAAACCCAATTCGCGCCGCTGGTATCGCGCAAAACTAATCCGTGCCCACATTCGTCATCGAAAAACTTTTCAATGATCGTTCCGTTCGCCAATGCGACTGATTTTTCCGCAACGTCGGCATTCCAGTCTTGACCAATATGCGGACTGGTACCGACGTTACGGCATACGCACCAGCCAAATCCGCCGCCCAACGCAAATCCGCTTGGCATTGGAATTTGATAGCTGGTCGGCGCGGGCGCTGCATTGGGTTCTGCCAAATAGGTGGGCTGGAAAAATACAAAACCACTGGTAAATCCGCAGCCTGCCACGGCTTTAGCCAGCGTTATGCTGTAGTGCGAACCGCTGGTCGTCGCGGCTTTGGTGAGCGCGTAATTGCCGACTGGCAGCTGGCATTTATCCGCGGCCGGAAGTGCGCTGGAATCGGCGGTGGTTTTCTTGAAAAAGGTGCTGCCTGCCAAGCTCAGTGTTTGAATGCCGGCTTTCGCATGGCCGTCAAAAACATACCCTAAAGAAAAGCTGCAGCTGGGTAAAATCGCTTTGAGATTCACTTTCAAATGCCCGGTTTCCGCTACCACGCCGCTGGATAGTCCATAAGCACCGACCGGCATATCACATTTACTAGCTGCGGGCAGCGTGCTGGAACTTGCCGTGGTTTTTTTGAATACCGTGGCGCTAATCACGCTGAGCGCGTTTGCCTCAGTCGAGGTATGCGGCTGATAGATAAATCCAGTGGTTAAAGCGCAGCCTACATAGGCGCGCGGCAGCGTTACCTTGATGTGATCCGCCGCATCCAAGGTCGAGCTATTAACCTGCAGCGCTACCCCTTTGGCGATCAAACATTTGCTCGCCGCAGGCAAGCTGGATGCTTGCGCAGTAGTGGTTTTAATAAAGGTATCCTGTGCGATTAGCAGCAAGGCGGCGCTGGCAGCGGGTGCGAGCGCGAGTGCGCTGATGCAGGTAAATCCGCGAACAATATTAGTCAATGACATAGTTCTCATCCTGTTGGGCTGGGGCTTTGGGTTTAGCTTCGGGGTTAATCGTCTTGCGTGCGTTTATATCGACTACGGTTACTGCGGAATGATCAATCGCGGCGAGCTCTGCACCCATTGCGCACTTGCAAAATGCGCTGCCAGAATTGCGCAGCTGGCAGCGGCCAGTGCCGAACGCCCAGCTGACCGGCCTACCGTTATTTAGCTTTAGATCGTGCGCTGGGCCCTGCATATTCGGCCGCGCATGTACCAAGCGAGCGCCACGCACGGCGCCGGATTTTTCCGCCTGTGCCAGCACCCGTTCGACGAATTCGCCAAATGAAATTACATCCAGTTTGCCGGTCTGCGCCATCGGCAGCGGCAGGTTTTGCACATCACTCGCAAATGCCGCATCCGCAGCGCTAAAAAGATTCAGCTCATACAGCGCGGGCAAACGCTTGTCCCAGCGTGCACCCAATTTAAAATAGCGGCCGTTTTGCGTCCAAAACTGGGCAAAATCTTCGACCAAAATATCTTCTGGCACAGCTTGTGAGACATCAAAACCCAGCTGCTCGGAAATCGCGGCTTCTAAGCTTGGGTGCTGCACATGCAGGTTTGCAGCGCAGCTTTTATCCAACACCAGCGGCGTCATGCTGGCTTGAAAATTCCCGCTCGACTGGATTTTTCCGGCCTCAAACCAGTGTTTATTTTGTTTGAAATCATCATCGCTTTGAAAGCGCAGCGCGATCGGCACATCGTGAGTATGCGCGGCATGCTGAGATGTTTCCGGCGGTTGCCGAACTGCTGCAACGGCGGCAAGCGCCTCGGTAGCATCAGCGTTGATTTGCGTGTGATCTAACTTAGGTTTTGCCAAGAAATCACCCCAGTAAAACCCGGCACCGATCAAGCATCCAAACAGTGCCAGCCAAACCAACGGCTTTAGCCTGCTAGATAATTTTCGTTTCTGCATTGCGCGCCTTGATGATTTTGCCGATGGCGCGCACTGTAAACCCAAGCGCGAAGAAGTTATTGCAAATAAATCACAGCGGATTGCAGAAAAATTGCAGGATGTCTAATCGTCATAAGCATAAGCGCAAGGGGAATCCAGAAATAACTTCGTACCCAGATTATTCCAAAAATTTTTCAGTGATCACTCAACACCAGCCACGTACTCGGCCCGACAATCCCGTCCGCCTCAAGCCCGTTTTGGGCCTGCCATGCTTGCAATCTAGCCTGCATTTTCGGGCCGAAGATTCGCTGGTTTTCTGGGCCTTGATCAAACTGTGCGAGCTTTTTGGCAAGCCTTGCTACACCGGGGCCGGAATAGCCCAGACCGAAAGTTTGTGGAATATTTAAAGGCAGCGCAAACAGCGCGACAAAGGCAAAGCGTTGATCACCGTGGCTTTCGTCTAGCGAACTAGAGAGTCGAAAACCACGATTCGTTTGTAGCAAAACCGCTGGCTGCATGGCTTGCAGCACGCGCGCTGATTCGCGCCCGCGTCCGCAGCGCAATGGGTTTGCAGGCGTGCGCACAGGTGCGTCAAACGTGTCAGGGCAGCGGCTGGCTAGACTCAGATAGACTTCACGTGCAGGCAAGCCCGCGCCTTTTAGCCAACTTTCAATGATCTGCGCCTGCGTAGGCGCGGCGACCGAAACCTGAGTGTTCCTTTCTTGGCCCGGATTCGTTGACGGCCTAGCGGCGGGCTGTTGCAACACGGTGCTGGGCTGAACTGGATTGCTATCGATAAAGTGCCGCGCGGCAAACCCCGCCGCGAGCAAAATGCCCGCTGCAGCCGCAAGCAGCCAAGGTTTTGCGCGCTGGCTAGCGGTTTGACGTTTTGGCAGCACTTCCTGAGCCGCCGCGCGCACGTGGCTAACTTCAACGTGGTGGCTATTTTGCGTGTAGGCCGCTAAGAGTGCGCGATCTGCCAAGGTGCTAAGCACGCGCGGCACGCCTTGGCTGAGCTTATGCAGCAAGCACGCCGCAGGTGCGCTAATAATATCGCGCCCAGCACCCGCAACTTGCAGCCGATGGGTAAGGTAGGACCTTGATTCACCTGCGTTGAGCGCATACAAATGAAAACGCGCAGTGATGCGTTGTGCCAGCTGGCGCAGATCTTGCCGAGCGAGCAGCGTATTTAATTCTGGCTGGCCGAGCAAAATAATTTGCAGCAGCTTTTGCGTGTCAGTTTCTAAATTGGTAAGCAAACGAATTTGTTCCAGCGTGTCACGCGGCAAGTTTTGCGCTTCGTCAAGTATGACAACCACGCGCCGCCCGGCTTGATAGCGCGCCAGTAAATACACATTGAGCTGATCAGTGAGCTGCTTTGCGCTGAGCGGAGCTTGCATCGTTGGCGCCTCAGGATTGGCAGCTATTGGCACAATGCCAAGCTCCTCCGTGATGGCTTCTAGCAGTTCACGCGCATCCAAATTCGGATTCAAAATCAAGGCTGCATCGGTGCCCGGCGGCAATTGCTCCATCGCTAGCCGGCTCAGCGTGGTTTTACCAGTGCCGACTTCACCGGTCAACACAACAAATCCGCCACTACCGCCCTGCCCTAGTCCAAAACGCAAGTGCGCTAAAGCGTCTTGATGCTGCGCGCTCAAATATACAAAGCGCGGATCCGGCGTAATGGAAAACGGCGCGGCATCCAATTGAAAGTGCGCTAAATACATCGAGATGCTAAAGCGGTATCCAGCTTGGCAAATTCAGCGCTAGCCAGCTCTTGAACTCGACACCAAAATACAGCAGCAAATACGCGATCAGGCCAAAGTAAAGCAGCGTCAGCAATAGCCAAAATGCAGCAAAAATAAACCACAGACCATCTCGCTCTAGCAGCGCAATACAGGCGCAAATGGCGGCCAACGCGGGCAGCGTGTTATTAAAAGGCACCACGCCGCCCATCGGAATGGCTAGCAAAACGCCGCTGACAAACACAAACAAACCAGCCATTTTTTCGCCTTGCGGCGGATGCGTCCAACGTTCTAGCCTAGGTTTGGCAAAGCGCTCACATACGCGGATGACCGCCTCGCAAGCCTTTAATAGTGCGCGCCAAGCCGCTTCACCTAGCTTCACTTTCGCCAATTTTGCTGGCAATTTAAGCTCCGGGGCAGCGCGAAACATTTGCCAGCCAAGCGCAGCAATCGCCAAACCGCCGGGAATCGTCAATGGCCCTAAAATACTGACGGGAAACACGAACGGCAGGCACATCAGAATCGCGACAATCGCGAAGCTGGCATCTTTTAACTCGTGCAGCACTTCATCTAAGGATAGCTGTTCCGTCTTAGCGCGCAGCGCAGTAGCGCGTATAGCGTCAAGCAGCGCTTGGCGATGCGCTGCCATTTAAGCTGGCCGACATTGGCTGCACAAACCATGTACTTCAACGACCAGTTTTTTCGCGCTGAAGTTTTGCGCCTTTGCGATGCCGAGTAACAGCTCAGGCAGCTGGCTGCTGTCAATTTCTACTGCGTTCTTACACTGATCACACAACAAAAATTGCGCGACGTGGCTTTGCCCTGGGTGCGGGCAAGCAACAAAGGCGTTGATGCTTTCAATTTTGTGGATGAAACCGTGCTCTAGCAAAAAATCTACCGCGCGATATATCGTAGGCGGCGCTGCGGCATCATGATTTTGCTTGAGCTGATCAAGCAGCGCATACGCTTTGGCCGGCCCGCTGGAGTCAGCAATCAGCGTGAGAACCTGCTCACGCAGCGGCGTTAAACGTAAATTGTGCGATTCGCAATATTGCCGCGCGTGCGCAAGCAGCGAAGCGCTGTCGTGATAATGGTGCGCGTGTGAGCAATTAGTCATGCCCGCAGTCTAACCTGCGCGGGGTAGATTTTCAGCTTTGGGTTTCTCGCTATCAATTTTCCGAGCCATTCACCGCCAAACGCAATAGTTGATCAAGCTCTGCGACCGGCGCTCGCTTTCCGCGCCCAATCGTTGCTCTAGCCGCAAGCGCATCAGCAATTTCTCTCGCAAAATCAGCGCGCATGACCGGGCTCAACTCGGTCAACGCTTTTTCCGGTGCCAAAGCTTTGTCGTGCAGCGTTTGCAAAATCCAGGCGAGCTCTGCTTTGGATGCGTGTAAAGTCATCAACATCGGTTGAAACTGTGTCGGCGGCTGGGTTTGCGTGGCTAACACGTGCCTACAGGCGAACACCGCGCGCAGCATGTAGCACAGCTTTTTAGCGCTAACTTCTGCCGAATCTGGCATGGCTTGAAGTGCAGAATTGGCCATTGAGCCGTAATGATGCAGCGCCGCCGCAGGCTTGAAAAATTGCGGCAACAATGCACGCATTTGATTCGCGGCAAGGCTTGGCGCACGGTATTGAATTGGCGAGCCAAGCCACTCATTCAGCGCCGCGTTATAGCGTTTAAATAAGCGCAATGCTTTGCGCAGCTCCCAGCCCGACAGATCAACATCGTTCGGCAACATGCGTTCGATCACATCGCGCTTGGCACTGACAGTGAAATACCAATCCGGCTTTGGCACGTAAACAAAACGCACATCAAAATCCGAGTTGGGCGAAGCAAAACCCCACGCGCGCGAGCCCGATTCTGCGGCAAAAAGCACGCGTATCGACAAATCCTGCTCAAGCTGCGCCAAATGCTGGACAATTTCAGCGTGCATGGCATCACTCACGCCAAGATTGACCCCTAAGGCCGGATCTGGTGCACTCGATTGCGCCGATGGCACGGCAATACGAATTTTTCCCAGTTCAGCCACAAGGCACTCCTTCACTACAAACTGCGTTGACAGCCAGGCATAGCGCATTGAGCTTGAATAAATCAACAGCAACTGGCAGTGCGCTTAAGCGCAAATCCGCTTCGCAACTTGCCACCAAGGCATCGGCGCGCTCAATTAACTGGCGATAGCTAAACTTGCCACTGCGTATATCAAGCAATTCAGATCTTAGCGCGCCGCTCACCCGCACCAAAGGCCCGGCACCATCCAGCATTTGCCGAGCAGAAAAAAGCAATCGCATGCAGTGCATCAAATTCTTGGCATCGTAATCAAGCTGACCGCTTTCTTGAGCAACCCAGCGCGCATCGTTGCGCTCGGCGCGCCAGCGCCAATAATTGTGATGATCCAGCTTGGCGCGCTGAAAACCCTGCTCGTTAAATAACAGCAGCCCAAGAAAGCTATCCAGCTCTTGCGTTTTCGTGATGGATTCACACACCGGCAAACCACCGCGAAACACGCCGCGCGCCTGCGCGCCGATATGATAGAGCCGGTACATTTGCCCGCCGTGTTCAACCCGAGCCACATGGCAATGCGCAAGCGGAACGGGCAGCTCAATCAGCGGCCTTGGCCGCGCGGGCAAGGTTTGCACGTTGCCCGTACGCGCATCCGGTATCCAATAGCAAAACTGCTCAACCTGCGGCGGTGCCTCGGGCTGCGGCTGATTAATCCATTTTTTTTGGCCGCGCGCTTTTTTGATTTGGCCCATGGCGTAGCCAATCTTCGCCCTAACCAGGGCTTGGGTGACCAGTAACGGGCGCGCTTCAAATAGCATTTGCAGCGCACTATCACATGCCAAAATGCAATCTTGCGGCGTGTAAAGCAGCTCTACCATCGCCGGATTGGACTCCGCCAACAGCTCGAAAACGCGCTGCACGCTGTAATACACATTGTCAGACTTGGCATCGCTAATTTGTTTGGGCAGTGCCGACAAGCTAGCGTAGTACACGCTCGGAATAACAAATATGCCGCGCTCATCCACATCACTTTGTGGGCCGGCTAGCCCGTACGCGTGGCTGCCAGAGCGCAATCGGCACAGCAGCTTCGCGCTGTGCAGCTGCGCTTGCTCGGTTAAAGCGCTCGCCAGTGCGGGGTGGGGGTCAATCACCTGCAAACCTGCGAGTCTAAGGTCTGCGAGTCCACAAATGTCTGCGGGGCGGCCCACTGGTAGCTTCTTGTAGTGCGAGCGTGTAATCCGCTTGCGCCATTTCTGCAACCAACTGAGCAAACGACGTGCTTGGCGTCCAGCCCAGTGCTACCCGTGCTTGCGCGGCATCCCCCAGAAGCGTTTCCACTTCCGTGGCGCGGTAGTAACGTGGATCAACTTTAACAATAACCGTGCCAACTGGCGCTTTGCAGCTCGCGGGCGCCGCGCTGATTTCAGCGCACTCATCAACGCCAACACCGTGCCAACTTAAGGTAATTCCAAGCGCTTGGGCCGCTTGATTGACAAACTCGCGCACTGAATATTGCACGCCTGTAGCAATTACAAAATCGCGGGGCTTTTCTTGCTGCAACATAAGCCATTGCATTTCGACATAGTCACGTGCGTGGCCCCAATCTCGCAACGCATCCATATTTCCCAAATATAAGCAGGGCTCTAAGCCACAGGCAATGCGCGCTAAGCCGCGCGTAATTTTACGAGTAACGAAAGTTTCACCGCGTAGTGGTGATTCATGGTTAAATAAAATGCCGCTACACGCGTACATACCATAAGCTTCGCGATAATTAATGGTTATCCAATGCGCATAGAGTTTAGCGACTGCATAGGGAGAGCGCGGATAGAACGGCGTCGCTTCTGATTGCGGCACTTGCTGCACTAAGCCATAAAGCTCGCTCGTTGAAGCCTGATAATATCGGGTTTTGTCTTTAAGCTTTAAGATGCGAATCGCCTCTAAACAGCGCAATGCCCCCATGCCGTCAGCGTTTGCCGTATATTCTGGCTCTTCAAACGATACCGCAACGTGGCTTTGCGCAGCTAAGTTATAAAGCTCGTCCGGCTGCACATCGCCAATGGTGCGCACTAAACTCAGGCTGTCAGTCATATCGCCATAGTGCAAAAACAAATTGCGTGTTTCTACGTGTGGATCTTCATACAAATGATCAATTCGATCGGTATTAATAGACGACGCACGGCGTTTGATGCCGTGTACTTCATAGCCTTTACCCAGCAATAGCTCGGTCAAATAAGCACCATCTTGACCTGTAATACCGGTAATGAGTGCGCGTTTTTTAGTCATTTATATTGCCCTTTTTCAAATTGCGGCTTATGGAAGCGGAATTAGCGCGATGTTGCCGGTGGTTGCCATAACCATCTTTAGGTGAGTCGGCGTTTTAACTTCAAATAAGTTAGGCGTTGCAATAATTTGGTAGCGATATTTCTCAACAAATTCGAAAAGATCACTCACTGTCACGCCAAAGCACTTAAAATTTAGTTCATACCACTCGAGCACGATTGCGGGACGGCAGGTGGTTAATAATTGATGCGCTCCGCGAAGTGCGGGAATTTCAGCGCCTTCAATATCCATCTTTATAATACCCACATCAGGTTTTCCGAGCCGCTCCCATTCTATGTCAAAAGTCGTCATTTCAACTTCGACTTGTTTACCACTCGGTGCTCGGTCGGTAAATTTCAAGCCATCGTACCCGCCAAAATTTTTGTGGGAAACTGAAAACGATACCGTACCCGGCATTTCGCCTAAGGCTTTGCCAATTACTTGCCACTTTGACTTATATTGGGACCCGCTGTGTGTGCGTTGCAAATAGGGCAGTGAATTCGGTGAAGGCTCAAAAGAAATAACTTGCACATCCGGCCTTGTGTATAAAATCGGTACTGACATAAACCCTACGTTCGCGCCGACATCAAGATAGGTACTATTCGGCCGCAAAAACACATGAATTTGTTTCAAAAGCTCAGCTTCGTAAATGCCTTCCTCTGCGACGATATCGAAAATATAAGCACCAGGCGAAAAGTGTACGTCAGTGCCAAAATAGCAATATTTTCCCGCGATTAGCGGTAAATAGGAATACCGTAACTTCTTAGCAAACACTCTTAATTTACTTATCACGTTGAGCGCCTATTGCTCAAACCCATATGCTGCAGCCATTGTAGCGCGCGTCGTTGACCCTCGTCTAACGGCACTAACGATTGCCACCCAAGTTCAGCCCGCGCTCGATCTGAAACATACTCGATTTTAATTAAGCCGAACAAATCAGCCAGCCAAGCAGCGGGTGCTGCTGTTGTAGATTTATCATTAGAAAAAGATGGTTTTACTTTGCGTGCTGCTTGAACACCCTTTTGCACGCCAGGCATGCGCATTAGACCAGATTTTAGCGCGCCTAAAACCCGATGCTCACTCGCCAACGCCATGAACGCGGTGTTCTGAATAATTAACGCACTTACCAGTTGACGGACACTAGGTTGGCTACGTTTACCGCCGCTCCCTCGCAGCTGCTCTGCGGTAAAATCCGGAAGCTCAGGAAAATCTTTTAACAACGGCTCAAGAAATTGCCGCCAGCTGCAAACGCCATCACTTATGATAAAACGCTTTGCATGGGCGGCCGCATTGCCAGCCGCAAGCACCAGCGCATCGACTAAATTGTCAACGTATACGTAATTTGCAGCGCCAGCACCGCCATCGACCCAGCAAAAACTTCCTGCTTTGGCCATTTTAACGGGCATTTCAGTAAAGGTAGGCCCACTAGGCCCGTAGACTGCCGACGGACAAATAACAATGACGCGAGTTTTTTTACTTTCGGCGCCCAACTGTAGTGCAACACGCTCTGCCTGTGCTTTGCTCGAACCGTAGAGCCCTAAGCTCGGCGCATTGGATGAGTTTTCGTCGACCCGTCCGGCTTGCGTACCGAACACTGAGCAAGTACTGACCACGACAATACTTTCAAGCTCGCACGCTATCGCTGCTTCCACAACTGCGCGCGTGCTTTCAACCGTGAACCTAGCGCCGTCAGCGCCGTCCGCCCCATAAGCTAGATGAAACGCATAGCGACAGCCTTTCATACCAGCGCGTAATTGCTCGGGGGAAGTGAGCGAAATCTGTTGAAAATCGACATCAAAGCGAGCTACCGGCGCGGCATTCATAAAGCTACGGATAGCTGCCGTGAGGGTTAAATCAGGCATTTGCGCAAGCCGCTCAAATAGCTTTCCGCCGACAAAACCCGTTCCACCGGTTACAAACACTTTGCCGGGCGCAAGCATCGGCCTTAGCGCCGAATCAGTTCGCTGCACAGGCGCACTCGCATGCGATTTCAGCGCATAACAGCGCTCGATTAGCCGCGCGCTAACGATTGCACTCTCGGCATCGACCAGAACCGCTTTTTCACCTTTAACCGCCGCACTAAAATCCGCTAGCTGCTCGATAAAACACGACTCAAATGTGTGCTGCCAGTCGCCTGATTCAAACGGCTTGGTATGGACAAGCGTGCCCTGCATGGGCGAATTAGCGGGCTTCCAGTCAACTGCGTCAAATTGACCCACTGGATAACTCAGCGAACCCAATTCGCCTTCACAAACGAGCAAATTTTCTAAAGTATGGGTATAGCTGAGCTGCAAAGTAATCACTACACCTTGCGTAGTTTTAAGCGTTAGTTTGAAATTAGATTCAACCCCGCCATCGGCATCATCGGTGTATTCTGTTGGGATCAATTCTCCAAATATGCTTTGCAGTTGATCTAGATAGTGCACACCCATATTTAACAACAAACCACCATGCGCTTTACGAAAGTAAAAGCCAGAATTTGCAGGCCAAGCAAATTTGGCACCGTGCGTTACGGTAAGGCGAATAACTTTTCCGATGCGCCCCGATGCAATTGAGTCTTTAAGTACTAAAAACGCAGGCACGTATCGACGCACCATTGCAATCGCTAATTTGCGCCTAGACTGTGCTGCATGAGCTGCGAGTATTTCGCATCTAAGCGACGTATTGGCTAACGGCTTCTCACAAAGAACGTCAAGCCCCGCCGCAAAACACAGCATTACCGCCTCGTCATGCATGGCATTGGGCAACGTGATTAATGCAGCGTCAAAACGATTAGAAAGGCCAGGCCGCGCTAGAACTTCGCGAAAATCTTGTTGAATTAGTTCCACTTCAGCATCGATCGCGCGCAACCGCGCCAAATTCTCTGCTGAAATATCAACTATCGCTGCCGATTTGCTTTGACCTATTTGTTGCATCGCAGGTAGATGACATTCTGAAACAATAGCGCCACCACCGATGACCAACAAGCGAATTGGCTTGCTATCTATTTGTTGCGCTTTGTTGTTAGTTAAATTCATAGAATTCCAAGCAGATAAGTTTTATCGTTTAACGCCGTAAAAGCGATTCCCAGCGCATAACGGCAGCTGCACACGTGTGGTTTTGTAAAAATGCCTGTCGAGCTAATGCACCCGAAGCTGAAAGTACGGTAGTGTCTAGATAACTTTGAATAGCCTGTGCAAGGGTTTTTGAATCCCCCACCGCCACGCTAAGCCCACACTGATTGCGATTAAGCACACGCGCGACTTCACCATCTAAATCACCAATAAATAAAACTGGTCGGCCTACCGCTAAAGCACCGTAGAGCTTACTTGGCACAATTAGCCCCTCCAGCTCGGGCTGCAAACTAACCAAATGCACATCGGCAGCGGAAAGCGATGCGCTGAGGTTTTCTCGCGGTTGGTAGCCTTCAAAATGCACACGATCCAATAATTCTAAGGTTTGCAGGCGCTGCTTCAATGGCGCTAGCTGTGCACCATCGCCAATGAATAGAAATTTGAGATTTTCTACTTCTCGAGTCAAAACTATGGCTTGGATGATCGTTTCAAATTCGTGTGCGCGGCCAAGATTGCCGGAATAGCCAACCACTAGCTTGCCGTGTAAGCGCCAAGATTGCCGCAGCGGGTTCTGCTCAGGCGCAATCGGCGCAAGGCTGGTTTCGTCAGCCCAGTTGCTGATTTGGTGGATTTTTGCAGCTGCAACGCCCTGCAAGATCACGCGTTCGGCCATACGCTCGCCCAGCACAACAACGGCATCGGAACGCTTTAGACTGATGTTGCGAAGCGATTTTGCCATCCGAAAAACCCACGCGCTTTTCGCATTGGGCAGCAGAGCCTGAGCCACTTCAGGGAAAATATCTTGCAGCCAATGCACGACCCGCATACCGCGCAAGCGTGCGAACACGTGCAGTACCGTGCCAATCATGGGCGGATCGGTAAGTGCCACCAATACGTGACCACGGCGCCCGTGAATGAGTATTGCCAACATGGCACTTAAATAAAACGTCAAGTAGTCCATGGCGCGGCTCGGTAGTGACTTGCGACCGAATGCGGTGCTCCAGATTCGCAAAACCGATACACCTCGCCAAATTTCTCTTTTTTGTAAAACTTCCGCTGCTCGGTCATAGCGCAATCGGCTCGTGATAACAGTAACGGAATAGTTCTTAAGAACCAAAGCTGAGGTTAGATCGCTCAGCATTTGCGAGGTTGCAGATATATCGGGCGCAAAAAATCGGTTTACAAATACAATCAATGCCGCGCGCCTGCAAAATTCGTTCGATACCAATCATAGGTACGCGATATTCCTTCATCTAAACTGACACTTGGCCGCCAGCCGAGTGCAAATAGCCGTGTAACATCAATGCGCCGCAATGGCGTGCCGTCGGGTTTGGACAAATCAAGCTCAATGCCGCCGTTAAAACCAACCGCTTCAGCAATTTTCTCAGCTAAACCGCGTATGGTAATGTCAACGCCAGTGCCGACATTAATAACATCGGCGTGACTATAATTTTGCATAAGAAAAATAGCGGCATCTGCCATATCGTCAACGTATAAAAATTCCCGCCTCGGCATGCCAGAGCCCCACATCGTAATGCGCTCCTCCTTTTTAACTTTGGCATCGTGGAATTTTCGCAAGAGCGCGGGCAAAACGTGTGAGGTTTGCAAATCAAAATTATCATTCGGGCCGTACAAGTTGGTGGGCATAAGGCTTATCGCATCAAAACCATATTGTTTGCGATACGCTTGACACAACTTTACGCCGGCGATTTTCGCAATGGCATACCATTCATTGGTCGGTTCTAACGGCCCAGTCAATAAATATTCTTCTTTGATAGGCTGGGGGCATAGCTTTGGATAAATGCAGCAGCTGCCCAAAAAAACGAATTTCTTTACCCCAGACTCAAAGCTTGATCTAATAATATTGCTTTGAATTCTTAAATTGATATCTAAAAATTCAACAGGATAGGTATCATTGGCTAGTATTCCACCCACCTTTGCGGCTGCCATAAATACGTGCGTAGGTTTTTCGCGTGCAAAAAATTCACTAACAGCCTCAGTTTGAGTTAGATCCAGTTCGGTTTTGGCCGCAATAAGAATATTGGAGAATCCGCGCGCCTTGAGCATTGATACGATTGCGCTGCCTACTAAACCACGGTGCCCGGCGACAAATATCTTGGATTCGGGTAGTAATTGGTTGAGTATTGCCGATTCGTTTAAAACTTCATCTGATGAATTATTTGGCATTAAATTGGGTGTCATATCGTCCGTCGCCCAGTCTAGGCAATCAGGTGTTAGCGAGTGGGGGAAACCTCTAAAAACCTCACAACTAAGTCAAGCTAGGCGCGAATGACAAAAATGGAGGCGTTATATGGTTGATATATAACGACATTTTTTCTTGAGCTTTGAGCCTTCACAACGAAAATTGGGTTTTAGAGGTTCCCTAGGAATTAGTTTTTAGCCAATGCTCGCGCGCATGGCGGCAATGGTTGCAGCGTAGTTTGGATTGGAGAAAATGGCCGAGCCTGCGACGAAAGTGTCGGCGCCAGCTGCCGCAGCGGCGCCGATGTTATCAACTTTTATGCCCCCATCGACCTGTAAGCGCACCGCTTTGCCCTTTTCATTTAGGTGTGCATCAAGGCGAGCGCGCACGGCGCTGATTTTTGTCAGGCTGCTCTCAATGAATTTTTGCCCACCAAAGCCTGGGTTAACGCTCATGATCAGCACTAAATCCAAATGCTCGAGCACCCAATCCAACACGCTAAGCGGCGTCGCTGGATTTAGCACCAATCCTGCCTGGCAACCATTTTCTTTGATGAGTGCAAGGCTGCGATGAAGATGCTCAGTACTTTCCGGGTGAATCGAAATGATCGATGCACCGGCTTTAGCAAAATCGACAATCAGGCGATCCACCGGTTTGACCATCAAATGCACGTCAATCGGCGCGCTAATGCCAAAGTTTCGCAACGCTTGGCATACGAGCGGGCCAATGGTTAGATTGGGCACGTAATGATTGTCCATCACATCAAAATGGACCCAGTCGGCACCGGCATCTAGCACCGCTTGGGTGTCCGCGCCTAATCTGGCGAAATCGGCAGAAAGTATGGATGGTGCAATAATTGCGGGTAGACGCTTTTGCATAGCGCGCGCGGTTCCCCTAGATTCAACCTGGGTTTCAACTCGAGATTCCATTTAAACTTCCACTTTAGATTTCTACTTTAGATTTCTACTTTAGATTTTCGGCAGCGTGATTGTAAAGCGCACACCTTTGCCAGGCGTGCTTTCACAGCTAATTTCGCCGCGCATCAGCTGAGTAACGACGTTATAAACGATATGCATACCAAGCCCAGAGCCACCCTGCCCGCGTTTAGTCGTAAAAAACGGCTCAAATACGCGATCTCTGACCGACTCATCCATTCCGACACCGGAATCGCTGTAATAGATCACCACTGCCGCCGGCGTTTCGGTAATTTCGATCTCAATCGTGCCTTCTTCGTGATCGCCAAACGCGTGCGTCAATGAATTGGTGATCAAATTCAGAAATATTTGCGAGACAGAGCCAGGATAGGTCTGCAAGACAATATCGGGCGAACCGGTCACGCGCAGCTGGTGCTGGGTGCGCTTCAAACGCGGTTTGAGGGTAAATACCACTTCTTCGATATAGGCCCGCATCGGTACAAGGCGGCGTTCTTCCGAGCTTTGATCGACTGCGACAAGCTTGAAACTGCGCACCAATTTGCTGGCACGATCTAAGTTTTTCAGCACTAAATCGCTGCTTTCGACGGCTACACCAGCGAATTCTTGCAAGTCCGATTTACTCAAGCGATTCGCTTCTAAATTGCGCAACAGCCGCTCACTTTCAGAGCGCAAATGTGATGCAGCGGTTACACCAATGCCAAGCGGCGTGTTGATTTCATGCGCCACACCGGCGACCAAATTACCTAAAGATGCCATTTTTTCGCTCGCCACCAGCTGGCGCTGCGTTTGCTTGAGCTGATCTAAGGTTCGATTGAGCTCTTTATTGCTATCGAGCAAATCCGCGGTGCGCACGTCAACCCGATGTTCTAGGCTTTCATTGACGCGCCGAAGCTCATCTTCTACTGCTTTTACGTCGGAAATATCGCGCAGCGTGCCGGACAGCTTTACGGCTTTGCCAGCATCGTCAAACAAAATGGTGCGGCCACGGCTCATGACCCAAGCCCAGTCATCATCAGTCGTACGCATTCGAAAAGCCGCTTCGTAATAATCAGTGCCTTCGATAATGTGTGCGTGCAGCGCCAGCCTGAGCCGTTCGCGATCATCCGGATGCGCGATCTCGGCAATGTCGTCCAGATTGCGCAGTTTGAAATTGCCGTGCCGTAAAAGCTGTGGCAGCGGATTAATACTCTCCATCGTGCCTGAGCGCAAATCAAGCGCCCACAATTCATCGCGCGAGCCCCACAGCGCATTTTTCAGGCTCGTTTCACTGGCCGCGACGCGTTCAAGCTGCGTATTTCGATCTGACCAAGCACGCTGGCGCCAGCGAAAAATACCCAGCAGCAACATTGTGCTCAGCGCGGCATACAGCAAATACGCCGCGCTCGAACGCCATAAAGGTGGCTTTATTGCAACTTTGAGCTGGCGAATCGGGCCAAAGCCCTGATTGCTGAGCTGGCTCAACAGCTGCGCGCGCACTTGCAGCGTGTAATTTCCAGGCGGCAACTGGGTAAAGGTCGCAATATTCAGCCCGGGGGTGGTGTCGATCCAGGAATCGGATTGACCCAATAACCGAAACTGATAGCGCGCCGCTTGCAAATAGCCAAAATCAAGCGCAGAGAATTCAAGCGAGAACATGCTTTGTGCATGAGTCAAAGTGAGTTGTTCAAGCCAGCCGATGTTTTCAGCAATCGGTGCCGTGCTGTCTTGCCAAGCGAGCTTGACCGGCACGTTGAATAGGTGCAGGCCTGAGAGCTCCACATTCGGGCTTTGCGTAGGCGGTTTCAGCGCAGTCGGATCAAAGCGCGTTAGGCCGGTTAGCCCGCCGAATAAAATACTGCCATCTGGATCGCGCTCGGTCGAGCCTATGTAATATCCGCTTTGGTTAACACCTTCGCTTTCTGTAAGCGAGGAAGCGCGATCCGAGCCAGGGCGGTAGGCGCTAATACCTGCGGTGGTGGAAATCCACAATTTGCCGCTCTTATCTTCTTGAATTGCGCCAATCGCATCGGCGATCAGCCCATCACGCTTTCTAATTGCGCTAAAGCTGACGTTATCCGATTGCACCAGCCCAGCGGAAGTGCGTTTTACTTGGTTTAAGCCGCCGCCTTGCGTACCCAGCCATAGTGCACCGTCGCTCGCTTCAAATATTGACGTCACCGAATCATGGCTTAAGCTGGCTGGATCTCCGTCTTTTTTGCGAAACCGCACGATTTGCTGGCTGGCATTGAAAGCCACTAAACCCTGGCCCTGCGAGGCGATCCACAGCGTGCCATCGCGACTGCGGGTGATGGAATTGATGACGTTGGGCAGCGCTAAGCCATCGGGGGAAATAAGCGGCTCAAATGCTGTGCAATTTGGGCAGCGAAACTGCACGCCGATATCATCCGTGCCAACCCACAGCGTGCCATCTTGATCCTCAAAAACCGAGCCGATTAGTTTACTTTTAAGCCCAGGTACGCGCTGAAAACTACCATTGCTTTGCAGCTCATTTAAGCCACCGCCCATCGTGGCAATCAGCAGTTTGCCCGAGCGCGCGCGTAAAATCCGTTGAACCTGATTATGGCTGAGCGACGTCGGATTTTTTACATCGTGTACAAAGCGCGCCAGCACGCCTTTTTTAGGATCAAAATGCACCAGCCCGCCGCCTTCCATCAGCCCTAGCCAAAGCGTATCGTCAGAGTCGCGCCAGATACAGCGCACGGTGCTGGAGGGCAGCGAATTTGGACGCTGCTGCTTGCGCACGATGGCGATTGCGCGGGTCGGCGGATGATGCAGCGCTATGCCTGCCGTCCAAGAGCCAACCCACAAACTGCCGGAGCGATCTTCAAAAAGCGCAGGTACGCGATTTGCCGGGATTGAATTGACGTCAGCGTCATCGTGTTGGAAGCGCACAACGGCATCGTTGCCAGGTGCAAACACCGCTGTGCCCGCCATGCTGCCTACCCAAATCTCACCATTTTTGAGCTGAAGCAGCGACAATATTTCATCACTTGGCAAAGTGTTTTCTGCTTCACCGGCGCGAAAGTGCTGCTCAAACGCGCCAGCACCTGTATATCGCAGCAGCCCGCCTTGCTGTAAACCGACCCAAAGCCGGCCTTTAACATCACGCAGCAGCGTAGTCACCGCGCCATACGTCCAATCCTTGTCACCAAGGCGCGCCATTTGTCCATTTTGCTCAGTATAAATGCCGCTGCGCGCACCCAAAATAGGCCGATTTTTTGCATCCAGCGCTAACGCATTAATCCCCGAAATTTCGATGCGCTCGAGCACCTTTTTTTGCTCAGGATCATAGCGCTCAATAAAATCTGCGCTGGCCGCCCAAACCGTGCCGTCGTTCGCGATTGCGATAGCGTAAACCCCGTTTGCGCTGGCAAGCGAACCGGCCACCGATCCCGTTGGCACGACGTCAAATTTTTCGCTTCGGATGTCAAAAAAATTTAAGCCGCGCGATTGCGTCCCCACCCAAATTCCGTGGCGTTTGTGATCCGCCTTCAATACCAAAATATGATTATCCGACAGCGAATGCGCACGCTCAGCTTCACTGTAAAAGCTGCGAAACCGATAGCCATCAAATCGATTAAGCCCATCTTGCGTACCAAACCACATAAAACCGCGCGAATCCTGGGTAATTGCGCGTACGGTCACTTGACTCAGCCCATCCACTAAGCTCAAGCGCTGAAAGCGAATGCGCTCGGGCTCTAATGCGTTGACTGCCTGCGCAGCAAATAGCGCAAAGCAGAGCAAATATGTCAGGTATTTTTTCAATCTGCGCATGCTGAGCCCTTCCATCTCAAGCCCGCAGTACCATAACCGCTTTGCCATCGGCGGTACGCGCCTCTTCAACCTGCATGCGCGCTTCCCAATTGGCTGCATCAGCGCGCTGATCGAAAACAACCAAAAAACCTTGATCGAGATCTAAGCGGTGCAAATAGCGCTGCATTTGTTGCAAGCCCTCTATCAGCGGATCTTTACGGCCATTGCGCCAGACTTTCACTTCAATGGCCATCTGCTGATTGCCGACTATCACTAGCAAATCCAAACGACCAGCGCCAGCGGCGTACTCGCGCTCAATTCGGCCTCCCCCATTTATAACTCTTTGCAAATAGGCCATTAAGACGAGGTGCGGCGCAGCTTCATCGTAGGGCACCGATTGCATCATCGTTTCCCCGTGCTCGCGCCAAAAATCAAGAAAGTTCAACAAAAATTGACGTTGGTTTAGACGCCCGAAGACGTCCTGCCAACTAGCGCGCACATCATCAGGGTGCAACGATGTTTGCGCTACGCGACTCAGCACGCGCGGCAAAACTTCAGCGTAAATGGCATTTGCAGGAACAGTGGTTTTGCGGCCAGCATCCTTACGTATGAGCCCCAAATCGATTACATACTGCTCGTCTGTTTCATCCGCGGCGGCACGCTCGCCCATCAGCATGGGCTCAATTACCGAGCGCACACGCGGCTCGTTTAACTTAGCGGCTAGCTGATCCAAATGGGTGTCGTTGCGCAATATGAGCGCCTCACGGGCATCGCGCATGCGCTGTAAATCAATTTCTATCGTTCGATCACGATTTTCTTTGGTTTTCCAGACCGCTTGCTCGGCCAACGCATTCACCAGCCAGGGCTGCCCTTGAGTTGAAGTCCAAGCAAGTTCCAGTGCTTCATCGCTAAACGTCTGACCGGTGGCCTCAGTGTGCTGTTGATAAAGCGCGGTCATCTCTGCGCGACTAAAGTCCCCAAGCCGCAAACTTTCGGCCTTGATATTAAACGCGCTGCCGCCGGTAATCACTTCACCATCGGCCATGGTCATGCGGTAATCCCGCACATCGCGCACGCCGCACAGCACCACGGTTTGCGGGAAATAATCCGGTCGATCGGTGTAACCCGCGCGAATTTGCCGTAGTAAGGAAATTAAGGTATCCCCAACTAAGGCATCGACCTCATCTAACAACAGCACCAGAGGTTTTGTTAGCGAAGCGCTAAGCTGGCGCAAAACTTCTGAAAGCGCTGCCTGTGGGCCACTAGTTGCCAAAATACCGGGTATTGTGCCCGCGAAATCGCTAAGCCCTAGGCGCAGCTTTGCGTGTGAGCCAATTTCAGCTGTGATCGCTTTCATCCCTGCCGCGACATCTCCG
This sequence comes from Rhodanobacteraceae bacterium, assembly GCA_031422315.1. Taxonomy (GTDB): domain Bacteria; phylum Pseudomonadota; class Gammaproteobacteria; order Xanthomonadales; family SZUA-5; genus JANNYA01. Next base: position 26,719 of record JANOQN010000011.1, on the reverse strand, counting down.
CGCGCAGCCTGTGCGCCTTCAATATTGACGTACAGCGCAGCGTAATCACCCGCCACGTTCAGATACTTGCTCAACGCCCGTATACACGTCGTTTTGCCGGTTTGCCTGGGTGCGTGCAGCACAAAGTAGCGCCGCTGGGCAATAAAATCGAGCAAAGCTGCTAAATCCACCCTTGCAAGTGGGTCGATTTGATAATGCAGATCAGCCTCATTCGGGCCTGCGGTATTGAAATGTTTTGCCATGGTCAAAGTTTACAGGCAATTGGTGGTGGCTGGGTTGGTTGGCGGGGTTAAGGAGCGTGATTTGAGCTGAGTTGGAGCGATTAGGTTAGGTAGAAATGGCGTTCAAGGAAATCTAAACCCTCTCCCCCAACCCCTCTCCCATAAAGGGAGAGGGGAGCTTGTCTGGGCTTTAACTGATGGCATAAGTCGGTTTTTGCCTGGCAACAATTAGCTGCCGGATTTAGCCCCTCTCCCTTCATGGGAGAGGGGTTGGGGAGAGGGTGCGCTTTTAAGCCTAGTTCACCACTTGAGCGCATCGCCCGCATACACCACAATGGTGGGCTTGCAGGGGCGCACTGCCCTAGCCTTTGGATCGACAACAACAATGCAAAACCAAGCTGACAGGGCTCACAATGCAAAACCAAGCTGACAGGGCTCAAAACGCGATGACTAGCGTGCAAAATGGCTGGGTAGTGCTTAAATTTGGCGGTACCAGCGTGTCTAAGAAAGCGCGCTGGAACACCATCGCAAAGCTCGTCAATGGCGAGCTTGCAACCCGGCGCGTATTGGTGGTGGTCAGCGCTTTGACTGGCGTGACGGATAAGCTCAAACACCTCTCCGAGCTGGTAGACAATAGCGAGGCGGCGGATACGATCGTGCAAAGCATTGCCGAAAAGCACTTTGAGTTGCTAAGCGATTTGGCGTTTGATGCTAGTTTGCCCGATTGTAAATTTGCGTTGGAAGCGCGTTTTACCGCACTCAAAGCGCACTTGACGCAGCGCCCTGACCCTGCTGATAGCGCGCTCTTTGCATGGCAAGCTGAGCTACTGTGTTTTGGCGAGCTGCTTTCAAGCACCCTGGGCGCACATTATTTAAGCGCGCTTGGCGTGCCGATTCAATGGCTAGATGCGCGCCAGCATCTCGTTGCCAGCGCTAATGCAAACGATAGTGTTTGGGCGCAGTTTCTGTCTGCGGGCTGTCAAACCCAGGCCGATAAGGCGTTGCAGCAGCGGCTGGCTCAGCAAGGTTTGGCCTTTATTACCCAAGGCTTTATTGCCAGCAATGCGAACGGCCAAACTGTGTTGTTGGGGCGCGGCGGCTCGGATACCTCGGCCGGCTATTTCGGTGCACAGCTTAACGCTGCCGAAGTGCAAATTTGGACTGACGTACCCGGCATGTTTAGCGCCAATCCAAGACGCGTACCTAGCGCTCGATTATTGCAGCGGCTTGACTTTGACGAAGCGCAGGAAATCGCCGCTACCGGCGCGAAAGTGCTGCATCCGCGCTGCCTAATTCCACTGCGTGAAGCTGAGATTCCGCTACGAATTAAAGACACTGATCGGCCTGAGCTGGCTGGCACCTTGATCGGCCCGATATCGCTCGCCAGCCCGCCCAGCGTGAAAGCCATCTCGATTCGCTCAGGCATTACCTTGGTATCAATGGAATCGCTGGGCATGTGGCAGCAGGTTGGTTTTTTGGCCGACGTGTTTGGGTTTTTCAAAGCGCACGGACTGTCGATTGACTTGATTGGCAGTTCGGAAACTAACGTAACAGTATCACTCGACCCGAGCGAAAACTTGCTCAGCGCCGATGTCTTGCAGCGCCTGTGTGAGGACTTAGCACAAGTCTGCAAAGTCAAAGTCATCGCGCCCTGCTCTGCCCTGACGCTAGTCGGGCGTGGCATTCGCAGCCTGCTGCATCGATTGAGTCAAGTATGCGCGGAAGTCGGCGCTGGCCGGGTGCATTTATTAACGCAATCAAGCAATGATTTGAACCTAACTTTTGTGATTGATGATGATCGCGCCGATGCGCTATTGCCAGCGGTGCATCAGTGTTTGATCGCTGAGCGCTTATTGCCGCTGGATGAGCCGGATGTGCTCGGCCCGAGTTGGGCGCAAATGCATCATGCGGCGAACGAGCTTATGGCTCCCGCGCTGCCGCCCGCTTGGTGGAAAGCCGCGCGCACACAGCTGATAGCGCTTGCACAAAGCGGGCCGAGCTATGTGTGCGCCTTGCCGATTGTAGCCGAGCGCGCTCGTCGGCTAATCGCAATGAACGCCGTTGATGAGTGGTACTACGCCATTAAAGCCAACGCTGCCACGCCGATTTTAGCGGTGTTATTGGATTCAGACTTTGGACTGGAATGCGTGTCACTGCCGGAGATCGAACATGTGCAGCGCGCCTTCCCGGATTTGCCGGCCGAGCGCATCTTGTTTAGCCCAAACTTTGCGCCGCGCGCGGAGTATCAAGCCGCCATTGACAAAGGCGTGCAGTTAACGCTCGATTCCACTTTTGCGCTCAAGCATTGGCCTGAACTGGTGCGCGGTCAATCAATTCAATTGCGGCTTGACTTAGGCTTTGGCGGCGGCCACCACGCCAAAGTCAATACCGGCGGCGAGCGCTCAAAGTTCGGGCTTGCGCTGATGGATTTGCAGGAATTTACCGCATTGGCACGCGTATTGGATGTTCAGATCAGCGGCCTGCACGCACACCTTGGCAGCGGCATTTCAGATATCGAACACTGGCCGCGTGTGTACACTGAACTTGCTTCAATCGCCGAGCGCTTGCCGAGCGTGCGAACGCTTAACTTAGGCGGCGGACTGGCGGTACCGCACTCAGATTGCGAGCCGCCGCTTGATCTAGCCGCGCTGAATCAGCGGCTTTTATCGCTGCGCTCGCACTATCCGCATTTGCGAGTTCGGATGGAACCGGGGCGTTATCCTGTCGCGGAATCAACGGTGCTGCTGTGTAGAGTCACCCAAGTTAAAAGCAAAGGCAAGGGCCGCTTTATTGGCGTCGATACCGGCATGAATTCCTTGATTCGCCCGGCGCTTTATGATGCCTACCATGACATCGTCAATCTATCGGCACTGAATCAGCCTGCAATTGATGCGCCCTGCACAATCGTCGGGCCGATTTGCGAGACCGGCGATGTGCTCGGGCTGCAGCGCAAACTGCCCGAGTGCCTTGAGGGCGATGTCATGCTGATTGCCGAAGCTGGCGCGTATGGCGCAGTAATGGCATCAAGTTACAACTTGCGTGAGCCTGCCAAAGAAGTCTTTCTAGGCGAAATTTTTCTGGACGCGCTCGAGAATAAGGAACCCACATGCTAACTGCGATTTTACCGCTGGCTCAAGGCGAATTTGAGTTCGTTACCGCTAAACTGCTGCAGGGTTGCGCACAGCTTTGCTATCAGCTGCGCTTTGTTGAAAATGGCGAGCCACAAACGATTGATCTGGTCGAAACCGTTCGATTTCCGGGCGCGCCAGAGTTGGCAAATTTGCCGTCCGCGCGCGCATTGGCGGCGCATCGCGCGCTAGCGCTGCTGCATGTTTTGGCAGGCACCAGCTATTACAAGGCCTTAGTGCCACCGAGCCTTGTCACCACATTGCCGCTCAGCCCTGCGCTTGCGGAATTAGCCACATCGGTTTACACCGAAGGCCTAGCTGAGTTCGCCTATCAGAACAAGCTCAAGCTAACACTGAAGTTTGAAGCGAGTGCAGCGCGAGCGACCGCGCCTGCGCTGGGCTTGAGTGCGCGCGCGATGGTGGCGCTTGGCGGTGGCAAAGATTCGCTCGTCAGCGTCGAAGCCTTGAAACGCGCCGGTACGCCGGCCTGTGCGGTGTGGATTGGGCGCTCAGAATTGATCGCTGCAACTGCCAAAGCCAGCGGCCTGCCGATGCTTAATATCAGCCGGGAAATTGCCCCTGAATTATTCTCGCTCAACGCCAAAGGCGCACTCAACGGCCATGTGCCAGTGACGGCGATTAACTCAGCGATCCTGAGCCTTGCAGCCATTTTGTATGACTATAACCAAGTCATTTTCAGCAACGAACGCTCCGCCAGCGCCGCCACGCTGATCCACGAAGGCGCTGCAGTAAATCATCAATGGAGCAAATCCTGGGCGTTTGAAAACGCATTTAGTGCGTTGATCAAAGCCGAAGTCGCGCAGGATCTTGCCTATTTTTCGCTGCTGCGGCCGTATTCGGAGCTAGCCGTCACGCAAAAATTCGCGCAAACTGATCGCTACGACGCACTATTTTCCAGCTGCAATCGCAATTTTCGAATTCTGGCCGACAAACCCACCAGCCGCTGGTGCGGCCAATGCCCGAAATGCCACTTCGTATTTTTAGCGCTCGCGCCGTTTGTCGCAAAGCCACGTTTGCTGAAAATATTCGGCAGAAATTTGCTAGACGACATTGAATTAGCGCCAGAATTTGCAGCGCTAATGGAGTGGAACGGCGCGCAAAAACCGTTCGAGTGCGTCGGCGAAGCGCTGGAATCGCGCGCGGCATTTTTCCAGCTGAGCGAACGCGCAGACTGGCGCGAAGATGCGCTAGTACAGCATTTCAGCAAACACATTGCCGCGCATATTGAAAAGCCTGACTTAGCACAATTGCTTGCGCCTGATCCAATCGCGTTGGCGCGGTTGCCGAAGTTGATGCGGCTGGCGTTGGCTTAGCAGCCTCGTTGACAACATTAGCTGTGGAACCTTACTGCGCCCGAATCACCGGTAGCAAAACACGTAAGATATAAACGTCCGTATCGCGAAGACTACAAAAAATGAAACTTACCTCTATCGAAATTGTCGGGATGCGATCCATTACCAATGCAAAACTCGACTTAAATGGTTTGACAGTTTTAATCGGCGAAAATGGCAGTGGCAAAAGCACGTTACTTGAGGCGTTTGAGATTCTACGTCGCTGTACAAAAAGCGACTTCCTATCAGCGATCAATGAAATTCATGGTGGAATTCCAGCGCTATTGGCATCAGGTGCAACGCAGCTAACTATCAAAGCTGCGGTTGAAGAGGGCCAAGATCGATTTGACTACGAAATATGCTTACAGGCACGCGGCGAATTTTTCGCAATCGCCAAAGAGACTCTGCATCAAAAATACAATGTGCCGTCTCCCCTAATTCGATTCAGCAGAATTTTCAATGAAGCCACCGTGTTTGTGCCTAGGAAAGAATCTAAAGGCAAACTTGAATCAGTACACGTTGACCCGAATGAAACCATTCTAAGCACTTCGGGATTGCAATTTTTGACAGTGCCTGATGATGACGCCAATTTGATTCTGAAAATAGTTGCGGCGAAAGAAGCACTAGCAAGCATACAAATTCACGGTGCAGTCAATACGACTGCGGCTTGGGTTGCGCGCGCGCTGAAAGCCGATCAACCGCTTCGGCAATCACAAGAGCTTGGCAATTCTGAAGTGCTCAGCGCCACCTATGACAACCTCACCTCAGTCCTTTATAACTTTACCCAAGGAAATGCCAAGGTTGAGCGAACCATCAATGAGCGCTTAGAACTCGCGTTTGGCGAGCGATTTGAGGGGTTGCGATTTCCGGCAGCAGGTTCCGGACGGGTGCAGCTACACGCACAGTTTCGTGGGCTTGATCGCCCGGTTTCAGCGCGTTCAATGAGCGATGGCCAGCTCGCTTACATTGCACTGGTGGCGGCATTTATGTCGGGTGAGAACCGCGGGCTACTTGCTATTGATGAGCCAGAAATTCATTTACATCCAGCGTTGATTCCCCATATGGTAAGTATGGCGGAAATCACTGCGCGTAAAACCCAAGTAATACTCGCAACCCATTCACGCAGTATTTTGAACGGCTTGAGCGCCCCCGCCGAACAAGCGGTTTTGTGTGAGCTTAACTCGCTTGGTCAAACTGTGCTGAAGCGCGTAAATGCCGATGCGCTTAAACTCTGGCTCAGGGACTACGAAGGCCTGGGGGCGCTTTTATCGGATGGATTTGCTAGCGAAGTTTTTCTATGAAGGTTAAGGTTTTGTACGAGGATCAGCTAGCGGGCAACTGCGAAATCAGAGACTACGCGCCGCATCGTTTATTGCTTAATTGCCTATTCGATAGGGCTGACATTAGAGCGTGCTTTGTCGATCTCTACGAGCTTGGAAAACAAGTGGCACCTATGCCATGCAAGGGAGACGCAAACGTAACGAGACAGCTGAAAAAACACATAGACTCGTTCAACAATGCTCGTATCGCACCGGTTGTATGTTTGGATTCGGATAAAGCTAATCGTCAGTTTAATCTGCCCGCCAAGAGCTGCAAAATAGTGCTAAGGCAGGCATTTTGGGAGATCGTAGCAAAACCATCATCCAACGCATTCGTACTTTTGGATCAGAACTTAGAGGATGTTTTGCTTATATCTCAGCGTTATGGCGCGAATTTTCCTGAGGATCAATTGACGAACGCAATTACGCACAAGAATCATCTTGAGCGAGATATTTTGTTTCGGAAAGCGGCAAAACTAGTTGAAGTTAGAAAAGCCCTTACCAGCGGCGCAATGCCGTCGTTTCAATATTTAGTAGAAAAAACTGCCGGGCTCGTTTTGTTGTAAGTAAATTCCCAGCGGCAAGTAATCTTCAAGCTCAATGAACTAGTTAGCGCGCGTCACCTAATTTACTCAGCTCTAATTACCCGATTCAAAGTATGCGGGTGCAAGGTGCTAGCAATATCCTCCGGCGTCGTGTTTTTCACGCTTACGCCAGATGCGAATTCAATGCCGATGGGCTGATAGCAGTGCTGCACCATCGCCGAGCAAAACACCGCGCCTTCTCTGCTCAATAGGTTTTCCCGGCTTCGAAGTGTCGGGCGTTGCAATGCGATCAAAGTGCCGAGCAGTTCGCGCAGCGAATAGGTCGCTGAACCTGCCAATAAATCGAGTGCCAGGGTTAGCACGCTGGTGGTTTGAACGTCATCCAGTTGAAAATCGAGTAGCGCCAAATTTGGGTAGTCGAGTGCATTAAAAAATCGCGCGGCGCGGTTTTCTTGTACGCCGAGGCGAATTTGTTTATGGCGGATTTCTAAATCTGATTCCAATACCCAATGCTGATTGTCCGCACGCTTGCCGCTGCAAATAAACGCATGCGAATACAGGCTGCGCGGGGCATCTGCGCGCCAATGCCGCTGCACTTTGCGAATCGTGCGGTCAATAAAATGCGCGCCGCCGGCAAGCCCAACCACGCCCGGTTTTGCGAAAGTTTCAAACAAATCGCGATTGCGTTGATCGCTCATTGGCTTGCCTGCTCAAGCTTAAGATCGGCTAGCGTTAGCGCACTCGCCTGCTGAAACAGCTGCCAATTGCCAGGTGCAATGCCGCGCAGCTCTTTGGCATAGCGCGGACTTTCGCGCGCTTCGCCGGTTACATCGCGCAGCAAAATCATCCGCACGCGCTCTGGGTATTTGCGGGCAATCGCGCCATAAATCGCCGGGTCTTGCTCACCGGTGTCGCCAATCAGCACAAAGCTGCGCTTAGGGAAATCCTGCATCAAGGATTTGATCACCTTGGCCTTGTGGCTATCCAATAAATCCGCTTTAAATAGCTTGGCCCAGCTGGCACTACTTGCACTGATTGCGCGCGGATGCACCGAGCCCTCTGGAAAACCGGCCTCCGTAAAAAACTGCTGCAAAAGTGGGTATAGCGCGTGCGGCGCATTCGAAAGATAGTGAATGCGAACGCCCTGGGTTCGCAGCGCACTTTGATACAGCGCCGCCATGCCCGGCACCGCTTTGAGCTGCCGCACAAAAGTGTTCATCAGCATCTCGCGGGTATCAAGCACGTGGGTATCGCGAATCGTATCGTCAATATCTGAAATGATTGACGTGCCCAAATCCGGCACGATCTGCGCGCGCCCGGTAAAGCGTTGATTTGGCCCGCTAACGCTGTAGGTTATCCAGCCTGAGTTTTTTGCTTGAGCCGTAAATGGCAGCCAAGCCGACGAGCTCGTTACACCCTCGCTATCAGTGCGCCGAAGTTGCATGGCATGCCCAGATTCGCCTTGCAGAAAAAGCTGTTTGTCACGTTCGGCGTCAATCAGCATCAGTGAGGTACGGTCATGGTAATTTTTTCGTTGATCAGGGCTTAGCGCATCCACGTCAATGTCCAAATATTGCTCAAACGCATAGCGCGCACCTGGGCGGCGTTCGCGCTCAAAAACATAAGCATGCACGCGCGTCAGCGCAGCTTCCCCATCAACGCGGGCGGTGCCGTTGGCGAGCTGCACGATTTCATCGGGCTTTAAGTTGCTTTTGTCTGTCTTTGCGTGTGCTGGACTAAAAAATAGCGCAAAACTTAGTAAAACCAGCTTGGAATTTAGTGAGAAAACTAGCTGCATAAAGGCTCAAATAATGTCGCGATAGAGCGTGAACGCTAGCATTTTTTTGCAATCGTGCGAGCCCCATGAGACAACACCCCTAGCAAACCCACTTGCTAGTCAACTTCAAAATGGCTGCAATGACAAACAGGCGCAAATTTTGCTACTTTATTGTTACTTTAAAAGCACCCAACAACTCTGGATCCGATATGACTCAATCCCAATCCGCAGGCACACGCCTGCGCGCCGCCATGGCCGCCGAAAAACCACTGCAAATGCCAGGCGCGATCAATGCCTACGCGGCGTTATTGGCCGAGCGCGCGGGCTTTAAAGCGCTATACGTTTCCGGCGCAGGTATTGCGAACGCCAGCTTTGGTTTACCGGATTTGGGCATGACGAGCTTGAATGATGTGTGTGAGGACATCCGCCGCATTTCCGGTGCCACCCAACTGCCGATTTTGGTGGACGCCGATACCGGCTGGGGCAGCGCGTTTAATGTATCGCGCACAGTTGCCGAGCTGATTCGCGCGGGCGCAGGTGCCTGCCATATTGAAGATCAAGTGCAGGCCAAGCGCTGCGGGCACCGGCCTGGCAAAGCGATTGTGCCGATTGACGATATGGTGGATCGCATTAAGGCCGCCACTGACGGCCGCACCGATGCCAATTTTGTACTGGTTGCGCGCACCGACGCGCTTGCCGTCGAAGGCATTGATAGCGCCATTGAGCGCGCGCAGGCCTGTGTGGCTGCCGGTGCTGATGTAATTTTCGCCGAAGCCTGCACCACGCTGGCGGAATATTCGCGCTTCGTAAATGAGGTCAAAGCACCGATATTGGCGAACTTGACCGAATTTGGGCAAACGCCCTACTTCACTGTCGATGATTTAAAAAGCATTGATATCAGCATGATTATTTACCCGCTCAGCGCTTTTCGCGCCATGAGCCGCGCCGCCGAAGCCGTCTACACGAACATCCGGCAAGAAGGCACTCAGGCAAACAGCGTAGCTAGTATGCAAACCCGAAAGGAGCTTTATGAGGTGCTGGGCTATATGAATTACGAGCAAAAGTTGGACTTGTTGTTTGGGCAAGTCAAGTTTTAGGGGATTTGAACTGGCAAGCCGTATTGTTTAGTAAGCCACTTGCAACGCGTCCGTCGGCGCTCTGGTCAAGGCAATACGAGCGAGGTGTACTCGTTACATACGCGAGCGCCACAGAAAAGCGGAAATTCAATCACAATCAATCCCTCTGCCAGTGCCGCTGCATTTCGACAAATGTCAGCGATGCGGTCCAGGTTATCAGTGTCATGCCAACAAGCGCCTCCGTACCCAGCAAAAATCGGATATCGCCGTTTGGAATCAAATCACCATAACCCACGGTGCTGTAGGTAATGGATGATAGATACACGAAATCCAGCAAGTTGAAGCTGCTGTAACCTGTGATTTCACCGTTAACGCCTACCGCGATCAGACCCCAACAAGCAACGGCGAATATCCAAATCGAGGCCACATGCGCTGCGATCAAGCCAAACAGTAAATACAAAATACGCTGGCGATGCGGGCGCTTTGAGCGCTCAATCAATTGACTTAAAAACCGCCCAGATTCGTAGTGCAGCATGACAGCCGCAAAAGTACTGGCCAATGTAATGAGTACAACTAGAAATTGGGACGCGCTTGGCAGTAGATTCATGTGGTTTCACCTGATAGACCGCAAGTTTGACCCGTTAGCGCACCGTCTCCGCAGCCAATTCAACCCAACGTTGCAATAGCAAAGTGTCCTCAGGGCTAATGTCGATGATTTTGCAGCCTACCCAATAGGTGTTTGCGCTTTTGGCTTGATCGCACCACAGTGATTGAATGCCTATTTCAATCTTGTTGGTATTGGCTGGGCCTAAACTGAAGCCAATTTGATAATAATGTTCTTCCGGCAATTCTTTTGGGGCCAGCAACATCAAACCTTCATTGGATAGATTGCCGACTCGGCCTATGCTTTCGCCGGAAAAACTATTCGTGACCATAATAACTTGCGCGACTCGTTTGCGAGCCGATTTGCGTTTGTGTGCGTGGCTCATGCGGTTGCCTCAGTGAATACTTCGTCGCCATTGGTGTTGCGGCCAGTAATGCCTTTTAGAGTGTCTTTGATGGAGCGCCAGGCGCGATCAATCAGCGATAAATCTTCTTGTTCCCAAATCTCGGCGTTGCCGCGGACCAAATCGCGCGCGAGCTGCTCGAGTGAGCGCTCTTCGGCTTTGGCGCCGCGCGCGTTAACGAACAGGCATTTGGAAGTCACCGGTGAAAACCAGCTGAGCTTGCGCCGTACTTTTTCGCCTTGTTGATTTACGGTAAATTCGAACCAAGTACCAAACGGCAATTGCTTAATTTTTTCGAACATTTGCTGCTCTTTCACGCCGAGCGGCAGCTTGCTTTCTTTGCCGCGTAAATGGCTGAGCAGCGTTTGGCGCTCGGTTTGAATCGCGTCCAATACCGATTCGCCACCGGAGATGGCAACTGTATCTGCAGGCTTGTCTTCCCGCGCCGCACCAAGCCTGGATTTGCTCTTGACCAACTCGGTAACGACGCGTTCTTCTGCAGGTTCTAAAGTGGGTAAAATCGCTTCGCCATCAACCACTAACTCCTCAACCGCGTTGAGCGTGCGCTCGATTTCAGCGGGGTGAAAGCCCACCAAACCCATACCATCTTCTAACACCGGACGTACATCTTGGAAGTCTGATTTTGAAACCGGATTATCCAAATCAAAACAGCGCGACACTTGTTCGGCGGCTAACAAACGCTCTTGGAAATCAGCAGAATCGACGCCTTCGCGCAGTTGGGTAAGCGCTAACACATCGGCCCAGGCGCTTTCGAGCAGGTGCAAAACCAGCTCTGGCAGTAATTTTCCGCGAGTTTGTTTTTCAATCTCAAGTGTCGCAGTTTGCCGGGCAACTTCTAAGCGTTCGCGGCCTTTTGCGGCGTCGATGTAGCGCTTTTCTGACACTTCGGCTTTACGCTGCAGCGTGTTGACGTGTCGATTTAAATCGCCGAGCATCGTTTCGAAAATGCCGTGATCCTGGTCGTAATCGGAAATAACGCGATCCACCACCATGTGCATGCGCTCAAGCAGCGGCTGATCAACTTCGTCTTCCATCCAAAACAGACTGGTTTCGGAAATTGAATTGAGCAATCGGCGCGCGGGGTGATTGCGGCGGCTAAAAAAGCTCTTGTCGCTGAGCGCGACTTTCATGACCGGCACTTGCAACTTGTTAATTAGCGTATGCGAGCTGGCACTGGGTTTAATGTCTTGCAGCAAATGATCAAACAACATACCGACCAAATCGCAGGTGTCGGAATCTTCAGCTTTGAGCTTGATCGCTTTGCCGCCGTTGAGCTGGCGCAGCTGGCTCTGCAAGTCTTGCTTGATATGAGATACGCGGCGGGTAACCCAGCGCCCGTTTGCCATCACTGGCGCCCCCGTTTGACTTTGCAGTACGGTCAATACGGATTGCAGATCTTCCGGGCTAGCGATCGGCACGGTCGCATCGTCGGCCGGCTGGGCATGCGAGCGTTTGCCGCCCAGCAATTCACGCAGCGTAGAAAATAGCTCAGTGTCGGTATCACTTGCCTCTGAGTTCGATTGCTTGGGCTGGGAATTCGCGCCATTGCTTGGGTCGGCTGGTTTTGGCGCGCCGGATGGTGGCGCTGCTGGTGGCGCTGCTGCAAAATTTGGAAAACCTGAAAAGCCGTGCCGTGCGCTTGCTGCGTTGCTTGGCGCGGGTGCATTTGGCTCAGCTTGCGTTGCACGCGCAGGTGCGCGCGCGTCTAACTTAGGTTGCGGATTGTCGCCTGCAAAATCCTGCGCATTCTCGCCAAACCCCGAGTCGAACGCGCCTGCAAAACCAAAATCATGTGAAGGCATTGGCGCACTCGGCGCCGGCTCTACTTTGGGTAGTGCAGGCGATGCGAAGGGTTTAGCTGCTGAACTGGGTGCAGGGCCAAGTGTTTGGGTAAATGGATTGCGAGCTTGGCTTATTGGTGTTTCAAATGGCGGTTCGGGTTTGTCAAGATTTTCTACGTTGGCCTCGATAGGCTTTGACTCTACTTTAGCCTCGATAGGTTTTGCTTCTACTTTCGCCTCGTTCGCTTTCGGCTCGCTGGCGGAACGTCGATTTAAGCCCAAATCCAAATTCGCAAAAACCCGCTGTTCGCGCATCTGCTCGTTAATTTTGTCAAGCAAATCAGGCAGCTTCGCCATGAACTGGCGATCAAACGTTCGCAAGAAGTCCACTTTGAGCGCAGGCGGCATTTCAAAAATTTCCGCGCCGGTTGCGACCGACCGCATGATGATTTTCGGGCCGCAAGGTAGCGTGTCAATCGCCACCGGCGCGCCGCCGGTTAATACCGCAAAACGTACAGCCAAATAAGTCAGCTGCTGCGTGCATTTGATTTCGCTGCGCGCTGAAATTTCCGATACTGCCAGTTCCTCTTCTAGCGCGGCATTTTCAACCAAAGAGAGCGTAGCGCGCTTTTGTCCAGATTTCGCTTCAACAGCTCGCGGTGTCAACAAAGCAAGGCTGGCGGTTTGAATGGCATTGCGAAAGCGAATGATGACCTGCGAATTCTTTTTACGGCAATCTTTCAGCGCTTCAAAAATGCGGTTTTGCGCGTCATTGGTGCCGGCTTTTTCAGCGAGACGAAATAAATCTCTTTCGAACTCATCCAGCGCGGCTTTGAGCTTGGGTTCACTCGCTTTCCAAAGCACCTGGTAGGCCGACTCTAAAATGCTGCGCACTCTAGGCGGCACTGACACATTGCTCAGTTTGGCAAACGGCAAAAAATCCATATTGAAGCCCAAAATTAAATGAAAGGGGAAATCACAACTCGTGCGCGATTGTTACACAAATACATATCAACACGGCGCGAACCGACCGGACGAATTCGACTACCGGCTCAAACTCACTTCAACCTAGCAAGCGCAGCGCCGCCAATAAAAGTACTGCCGCCAACGCCACTCGCATGGCTAGCGGCGCCAACCAAATCGAGCCGATGCGCGCGCCAAAAATTGCCCCGGTTGCGCCAGCAACTAGCCAAAGCCAAAAATCTGCTGGCAACAGAATCGCGTCGCGTGAAAACAGCGCAGCTAGCCCCGCAGCAGAGTTCAGTGCGATAAAAACCGCCGACATTGCGGCGGCTTGCCGCAAACACGCGAAGCGTCCGAGCACCAAAATCGGCGACAGTAAAACGCCTCCGCCAATGCCGGTCAAGCCCGCCAATAGCCCAAGCAGCGCGCCTAGCATCAGTGCAGCCGGGGCAGGCAGTGAGCGCACGGCATTGACCTTTTCTTCAGTCCTTATCGGCCGCAGCAGCTGTGCTGCGGCTATGGCTAAAAATGCTGCCAGCAGCGCTTCAAAGATTTGCACAGGTAGCGTCAACCGACCACCTAAAAAAGCGCAAGGCACCGAGGTGCTGCACAACAGCGCAAGCGTTAGCTTGCTTGACTTCGCTAGCGGTTGCACTTTGGTGAACATCGCAGCGGCAATACACGCCACTAGAATGTTTAAGATCAACGCGCTAGGCCGCATTTGCGCCGCCGGCGTGCCGAGCAGCGCCATCACCGCCAAATAGCCCGAAGCGCCACCGTGCCCAACGCTCGAGTACGCCAGCGCCACTAAAAGTATCCACATTGCGTTCAAATGAAATCCAAACAAGCAAAAGCGCACAAAGCCTAGCGGTAAAATAGCCAAACAGGTGCGCCCTAAGTTCAAAAATTTGCCTTTAGGCGATCAAAAGCCGCCATCGACGTGACCTGCGCGTTATGATCCTCGCCTAATTTATGTCAACGCTAGGAATTTATCATGAGCAACACACCTCCATTTATCTGGTTCAACGGCAAGATGGTTCCCTGGGCTGAAGCCAATGTACACGTCATGACGCATGCATTGCACTATGGCTCCAGCGTATTTGAAGGCGTGCGCTGCTATGACACGCCCAAAGGCCCGGCCATTTTCCGCCTGAAAGATCACACCAAACGCTTTTTCAACTCGGCGCGCATGTACGATTTAGAAATTCAGCACACGCCTGATGACATCAATGCTGCCTGCCGCGAAATTCTCAAAATCAATAATCTGACTTCCGCCTATTTGCGCCCGATTGCTTGGCGCGGTGCCGGTGGCTTTGGCTTGGGCGCAGACAATCCTACCTCAACCGCGATTGCCGCCTGGGTGTGGGGCCCGTATTTAGGCGCGAATGCGGTTACCGATGGCATTGACGCATGCATTTCAACTTGGCAGCGAGTAGCCGCAAATACCTTACCGACCACAGCGAAAGCGGGCGGCAACTATTTATCCAGCATCTTGATTTCCAGAGAAGCCAAGCGTTTGGGCTTTCAAGAGGGTATTGCACTGACAGTTGACGGTTTCGTCAGTGAAGGCGCCGGTGAGAACATCTTTATCGTCATGGACGGCGTAGTCCACACGCCTGCGATTGCCTCGTCAATCCTGCACGGCATCACGCGCGACACCGCCATCAAAATCCTGCGCCATGAAGGCATTCAAGTCGTCGAGCAAACCATTCCACGCGAAATGCTCTATCTTGCCGACGAGCTATTCATGACCGGCACCGCCGCCGAAATCACGCCGATTCGCTCGGTTGATCGGCGTGTCGTTGGCCCTGGAAACCCGGGCCCGATAACCCGCATGGTGCAAGAGCGTTTCTTTGGCCTGTTCAAAGGCACGACTGAAGATCGCCTCGGTTGGTTGGATTACGTGTAGCGGTTTGCGGTATTTCCTGGAACTGTGCGTATTCGCATAGGTTTTGCCCCCAGAATGTCTGATTTCCTCACGCAATACGCAGTTGAACTATTTGTGGGCGTGCTTGGCTGGCTAGCTTACGAGCTGTTGTGTGCCGTCTGGATTGCTTACACGCTCACGCACAGCGAGCGTCCGCGCGTTTACGCATTTGGCATTGTTGGTTGGCTTACGAGGCGATTTAATCGCAGACTAAGCCGCACGCAAACACAAAATCAAAGGCTGCGGCGCCTACTCGGCAGTGTGCGTACGCTGGGGCGCTCGGTGCCAGATGCAATGCTGGTGTTGGACGCGGATTGCCAGGTAATTTGGCATAACCGCAATGCGAAAACGCTGCTGGGGTTGCGCAAGCGTGCGCCGAATCAGCCTGCGCAGCAGTTAGATTGGCTGAGCGATCCGCGTTTTCGGATATGGCTGGATCAGCAAGACAGCAGCGCAATGTTTAGGATGGTTTCGCCATTAGACGCGAACATCAATTTGAGTTTTCGCGTGGTGAATTTGCCCGCATCTGAGCGGCTACTGGTGGCCAGAGACGTCACTTTGCTGATGCGCCTAGAGCAAGTTCGGCGTGATTTTGTCGCGAATGTCAGCCACGAATTGCGCACGCCACTGACGGTTCTGCACGGTTATTTGGACACGCTAGAGCCCGATGAGCTGCCAGAATACAACGCGATGTTTGATGAGATGCGTCGGCAAAATACCAGAATGATCCGTATCGTGGAGGATTTACTTATTTTGGCGCGCTTGGAAAATGCGCAAGATCTAAGCGCAAACCCGCAGAAAAACGTGGTTGCCACCGTGCAGCTATTGCACGCGGTGATCCAAGATGCGCAAGCGCTCAGCCAAGGCAAGCATCTAATTTCGTTAGAAAATAGCCTGGATATGGATATTCTGGGTGACGAAAAAGACCTGCGCAGCGCGTTTTCAAATGTGCTGAGCAACGCTGTGCGCTACACGCCAGCCGGTGGCCGGATTGACGTGCGATGGATTTGGCATAGCGGCGGCGGGCAGTTAGTAGTGCAAGACAGCGGGATTGGCATCCCAAGCCAGCATTTGGGGCGCTTGACCGAACGGTTCTATCGCGTTTCCAGCAGCCGATCGCGCGATTCGGGCGGCACTGGGCTTGGCTTGGCGATCGTCAATCACGTGCTGAATGCACATCAAGCTAGGTTAGAGATCAGCAGCGAACAGGGAGTAGGCAGTTGTTTTCGCTGCATTTTTCCGATTGATGTGTTGCGCTATCGGGGGCCTTAGCGCCACTTGCACTAGTTCTAATCACTTGCTTTTTGGGTAGCCCGCACGAATTCGGGCCGCCGCCTGCTCGATTTCAAGCGAACTTGCTGCCGCATTTGGAACCGATTGACCAACCCAATCAGCACTGACTGGATCAAATATTTGGCGTTGTTGCCCGGCTAATAGCGCAAGCACTTTGGCTTTCGCCGTTGCCGCAAGCTCCAGGTTTTTGCTTGGCCCGCGCGTTGCTAAATTGTGTGTCTGCTGGTTATACATGGGTTGCAACGCAGTGTATCTGGGCTGGTGTACATCGGCGCGCACAGTTTCCAAGAAACGCTCTGCGCGCAGCCATTGTTGGCGTTTGATTGCAACCGCAGCGAGATCAATGCGCATCTCCAGCACCATTGCGGCGTGTTCACCCAGGGCCAGCTGGCGGCTACTTAGCGCCAGATCGAGTGCGCTATCACTGATCGATGCATCATCGGCGAGTGCGGCCAGCACGGTCGCAGCCTCAATAACAGGCGCGTAAGTCGCGCTTTTCGGCAACCTCATCAAAGTCTGTGCAAGCTGGCGCGCCGCAAGGGTATCGCCCGCGTGCAGGGCTAAAGTTGCGGCACGTATCCGTACGCTGGTGGTGTAGTGCGATGTTTTGCCATAGAGCGCCTCGTAGCCGATCAACGCATCATTGTTGATCGATCTAGCCAGTGTGACATTGCCCAAGTCATCGGCGCTTAAGGCCAACCACATCAAGCCAAACAGCATGCCGGGCGCGTTAACTTCGGATGCGTTCAAGGTGCGATCAATCAGCTTAATGATGGCGGCACGCGCACCGGCGTAATCGGCCAAGTCGCGGCGCATATAGCTTTGCAGAAACTGACTAAAAGCGGCGCGGTCATGGCCGACTAAATCCGCAGCGTTTGCGCGCGCAAGATTTTCTTCCACCAACACCAAGGCGCGCGCGGGATCTCCGCCGTAACCCACCGCTTGAATTTGATCATTGACGATTTGCAGGCAGCTGCTTGCAGGCGCTTGGACATTACCTGTACACAATTTTGCTTGTGCATTCGCCAGCAGCGCCGCGGGCCCATATTCACGGCGAATGCGATAGGCCCGCCCCAGATAGGAGCGAGTGTCAATGCGCCCAACGTCGGTGTGGGCCACTCCTGCACGTTCAAGCAAAGCATCCGCTCGGGTCAGCGCGGCTAAGCCTGCGGCATCTTGATCCAACACCAGTAGGCTGCGGCCGAATTGATTTAGTAGCTGCGCCTCTGAGCGCGGATCATCAGGGAAAGCCTGGGGTAGCGCAATTACTGCATTTTCAAACAGCACCGTCAGATTGCGGGTCGGATTCGCGGATTGCAATGGATCCGCGTTGCGCACAATGGACAGCAAAAAGTCCCTTACGCTCAACGCGCGATTACGTTCCAAAACAATTGCATCGCGCGCGTGCAGGGTGAACATCAGCGCCGCCGAGATTGCCAGCAGCGCAAGCAGCAAAACGGCGGTCAACGCCCGGTAAAGCCGTTGGCGCTGGCGGCGTGCGGGCGCGCTTGCCAGCGCATAGCAGCGCTTGAGAAACACGGCGGCAGTCGGCCTAGCCTCAGGCTCGGGCGCCAGGAGTTCACCCACAAGCTGCGCCAAGGGCGCGTTAAGCCATTTTGGATCTAGCTGTTTTGCATTTTCAGCCATGCTGCGTAGCAAATGCAGCTTGACCGAATGCGCCAGTTCAGTAGCTGGTGTGTTTTCAAAAAGCGCTAATGTTTGACCGGTCGCGGCAAAGAAGATGGTTGCGCCCAAAGCATAAAGATCGGCGGCGGTGCCCAATGGCTTGCCAATACGCTGCTCTGGCGCCATAAAGTGCATGGACCCAGCAGTTAAGCGCGCCTGCCCGTGATCATCAAGCTTGGCCCCAGCGCCGAAATCCATGAGTACGAAGCGGCCCGCTTGCCCGGCTTCTTGCATGACATTCGCTGGCTTCAAATCACCGTGCACAATCGCTTTGGCGTGCACTGCCGCCAAAGCCGCGCTGAGCTCAGTTAGCAATCGAAGCAGATCAACCGCTGCCATTGGGCCATCGCGGGCGATCCGCTCGCCTAAGGTTTCACCGATGATTAAATCGGTCCATATGCCAACGCGCCCGTGATCCAAAACGTTATCCACCCCAGCACCATGCACGGCCAGCACATTAGGGTGGCGTACCTGCGCCAAGCGCCGCGCTTCTTCGATAAACGCACGGCCCGCAGCCGGGGCGAATTGATGGTTTGAACGCCGCAGTTTGAGCGCCACTTCACGCTTTAGGGTGGCATCAAAAGCGCGAAATACCTCGCCGAAACCGCCCGCACCCAGCTGATCAAACACCATTAAGTGGCACCACTTAAAGCGCACCGCTGCCGCGGTTGGCGCAGCCTCGTGCTGATGCATCTGCGCAAATGCGTGCGCGAAGTCAGCCGCTTCGATGCTCGGGTGCCCAGCTAGCAGCTGGGTTTGCATGGGCGTGTGGCTCATGGTGTACGCACCTGCCTGCGCGCAAAAATTTGCCCGGCTGCCGCGTTAATTTTGGCCAAACGTGCGGGTGCATCGGGCACAGGTGCACCTAGCCAAACGCCACGTACGGGGTCAAATAGCTGGCGCCCTTGCGCCGCAAGTAATTGCGCAATTTGTACCTGCAGTTGGCTTGCATTTGAGGAATCGAGTTCGCCTTGTTGATGCGCTAGATTGAACGCCAGCGCCCAATAAAGTGGGCGCATGCCTGCACCATCGTCGGAGTCGATTAGCGGCTTCGTTTTTTCCAATAGCCGCTTTGCCAGTGCAAGGTTTTTGCGTTTCAGTGCCACTGTAGCCAAGCCCAGCCTAAATTCGGCGAGCGCGCGTGCGCCTTCCCCTAACGCGGTCTGCCGGCTTTGTTCGGCTTGCGCTAATTGCTCATCGCTAATCGCACCGTCGTTCGCCAAGGCGCTCAGCAAGCGCGCTTGTTCGCGCCAAGTCGTATTCGCCTGTGTATTTGGTAGCGCTAATAACCGACGTAATCGCATACGGGCGCCCGCAGCATCGTTTGCATGCAAAGCCAAGTTTGCCGCCTGCAATTCTAGCCTGGCGGTGCGCCGCGAGTCACCGCCATACAGTGCTGTTAACCCAGCCAATGCGGCATCATTGAGTTGCCTAGCCAACCCGACATCGGCAAGCTCATCGGCGCTCAAAGCCAGCGGGCCCAATGCATCCAATACCCCAGAGCCAGGTTGGCTTGACGGTGCTGCCAGTAAGATTTCGGTCAGCGCTAAATATGACGTTAAAGCACCGCGTGATTGCCCTAACTCACGCCGAAACAAGCCCTGCATTACCAGAGTGTTGCCCTTGCGCGCATCCAAATTGAGGCCTGCGGCGTCCGCACGCGCAAGGTTTTGTGCCACCAAATCGAGCACCATTGAAAGTGGCGCATGTGATTCCTGGGCCAAAATCTGATCATTAAAAATACCCAGGCATCTTGCCGTCGAAACCGCGCTTGGTGGCACGCACAATGATGCTTGCGCATTCGCAAGTTTTAAACTTTGCCCATACTGACGCAGTGCCCGATAGCCCGTGATCATAAAAGCCTGTGCCTCGATGCGGCTGGTGTCGCTGCGCGCTGCGCCGGTTTGTGCCAGCAGTTGATCTGCCTGGGTAAGCGCTGCCAGCGCGGTGTCATGCTGTTCTGCACCTTGCAATGCGCGGCCAAATTGCACCAAAAGCTGCGCAGCAGTATGGTCATCGGCACTGAATGCCTTGGGCACGGCCAACACAGCCTGCTCGAATACTTGTACCACGCCCTTAGCCGCGTTTAGATTTTGTGCCGGGTTTGGACTGCGCAATACGCTGAGCAAAAAATCCTGCGTCGCTTGCGCCTGATTGCGCTGTACTTGCGCCAATGACCGCATGTTTAGCGCATACAGCAAGGCAAAAGTACTTGCCAAAACGCCGCCGACTAAAGCCGCCATCAGGGCCGTGCGCAAGCGCTGGCGCATCTGGCGTTCGGGTTCGGCAATTAGCGCATGCGCGGCCGCGAGTAGTTTTTTTGCACTGGGCCGCTGCTGCGCAATAGAGTGCTGCATCGATCGCAAAAGCGCAGATAAGCCTTTCGATAAGCGCGTGGTATTGCCTGTGTTTTTTTTGCCACTGGCAAACAATAGCACTGCGGCCAATGCTGCGATGTCATCGGCGGGGCGTGCCACTTGCAGCATTTCCGGCATATCGGCTACAGCCAAGCCATGGTCATTACTGGCAATATCCATCAGCACAAATCGCTCGGCAATGCCCGCTTCGCACCTGATATTGTCAGCCCGCACCGCGCCGTGCGCTAGAGCTTTTGCGTGCAAGGCATGCACTGCGCCAGCTAGCTCGGTTAATAGCCTTAACAACATTTCCGGTGCGAGTGCGCCTAACCTTGCGACGCGCTCGGCCAGCGTTTCGCCTTCGATTAGCTCCATCCAAAAGCCAGCGCGCCCTTGATCTTGCGCTGCACCATGTACAGCCAGCAGGTTTGACTGTCGAATTTGCGCCAAGCGGCTGGCTTTTGCGATGAACTGAGCGTCCAAATCGTTGACTGCTTCAGCGGCTAGCACGCGCTGCAGTTTCAACGCCACCTCCCGCTGCAGCATCGGATCAAAGGCGCGAAAAACATCGGCGTTGCCACCCGAGTCGAGTTGCGAAAGCACCCGCAAATGCCGCCACTTGAACAACTCAGGCGACTCAGCAAGCGGCACTTCTAGTTCCGCCCATTGCAGCTGTGCAAAGGCGTTTTGCAACATCGAAAGCTTCGCAATGCCGCCTTGAAGTTCCGGGGCATCAGCGCTCGAAGCATTTGCAAGCGGACGCGCATCCAGCATTGCCTCTAGCCAGGCATCATCAATCTCAAGCTCAGGCTGCGCAGTCTTGATTGCTATCACTTTCGCTGGTTCGGCGAGAATTATTTGCGTCGTATAGGCAAGTTCGGCAGGCTTCATGAATTTGGATCAATTTAGCAACTTGGCTAAAGCCGCTAAGGCGCGCTTTACCGCCATTCGGGCGGCATCCGGCGATGCGCGTTCAGTGGCCTCGGCAATTTCTTGAAACGATAGGCCAAACTCAAACCGCAGTAGTACCGCTTCCCGATCATCAGCCGATAATTTTGCCAAGGCTTGCTCATATTCGACCAGCGTCTCCAAGCCGACCGACTCGGCCATCATCGGGCGCCATTCAACGTCATCAATATCGTCGCTTCTGCCACCGCCACGCACGATAGAGCGGCGGATTTCATCGCGAATTGCATTGAGCAATGCTTGCCGCAAATAGGCCAGAAATGCGCCCTTGTGGCGTGGCTGAAAGCTATCGATTTGATCCAACACCCGGATTAGCGTGATTTGCGTCAAATCAGCGGTGTCGACCAAATCCCGGTGCTGACGCGGCATTTGCCCAGCGGCCCAGCGTTGCAAAATCGGCAGGTAAAGCGCGCAAAGTCGGTCTTTGGCAATGCCATCACCGCTGCGCACCAGATTCAACAACGTTCCGGTGGATTCATTTTTAACAGCTAGCGCATCGGGCAGCTCTAAATGTTGCGTAGGTTCCATCGCGCGTTCTCTGCCATTCGAGTACATGAGCATAGTCGAATTTGCCACGGTGCTGTGCCCCATAAAAGCGTAATCCAGCGATTTACCTGGGTTTTTACCTGGCACGACACAAAAAATCGCGGCTCAATATCTTGTTCGGTTTTCGCCATTCGCTACGTTTAAAGCGTAATTGCACCTTGCATATCTATGTCAAAAGGAAAGTTACCATGCCCGCGAAATCAATCTGTTATTGCTGCCCGATAATTCGAGGCAGCTATGCCCGCGTCCGTTGAACCCAATTGGGATGTGATCGAGGCTGCGCTGTGTGCAAATAATGCCCCTGAAGGCGCCATGTTTCAGTTTGATTGCGGCGCTGTTAGCCATATTGGTTTGCAGCGGACGCAAAACCAAGATTGCTATTTTAGTGATGCAAGGCTAGGCCTGTGGCTGGTAGCGGATGGCATGGGCGGCCATGCGGACGGTGCGCGTGCCAGTGCGATGGCGCGTGAATGTATCGTCGGTGAAATCATTGATGGCCGGGATTTAGCGCATGCAATTGCGATCGCGAACCGCGAAATCGGTACGCAAGGCCGCTTGCAAAGCTGTACCCGCAGCATGGGAAGCACCGTGGTTGCACTGCATATTTCCGGCGCTGATTTTGAACTCGCCTGGGTCGGTGATAGCCGCTGCTATCTAGCCATAAGCGGCGATTTAAAGCAGCTCTCGACTGACCACACCTTTATGCAAGAACTGATTAGCGCAGGAATTTTAAGCCCCGCGCAAGCGAAAACGAATCGCTATCGCAACGTCGTCACCCAGGCGCTTGGGGTAACTGCGGCGGCTGAGCTGCAAATTGACAGCCTGCGCGGCACGCTGCGGCCAGGCATGCAGTTTTTATTGTGTAGTGATGGCTTAACCGAGCATGTGAGTGATGTCGAAATTGGTGAGATTTTGAGCACTAAATCGCTCACACAAGGGGTGGTAGACACACTGATTAACGCGGCACTCGCGGGCGGCGGCAGCGATAATGTGACGGCGGTTGTGCTGCGCGTTGAAACGTCAACATAGCTTGTTTGCCTTGGCAAACGAGAAAATCAAACACTGCTGCTGAAAGGCGAGCCCCGAAAAAACGCGCTCACATCAGGCAAAAACGCTAACTTCCGTTGATGTCAGTGCTCAAGCCGCTTTTCTCTAAGGATTTGTTCGTTTTCACCCCTGCTTCGCGCTTATCTGGCGTCAACCCAACAATCGCGACACCATGACCGAATCCATGCAGGAAATTCTATACACCGAAGCCTTTATCCGCCGCGTTGCGCGGCAAACCATCGTGCGCAATCTTGGCCTGCTGTATCTCATTGCCATGCTTTGCCTCAGCGCCTCGATCAGCATTGGCATCGTGCTGGGCAGCCGCGATTGGTTCTTCGGCCTCACTACAACCGTTTTTGCACTGGGCATCATCGTGCCGTTGCCCGCCCATGAAGCGAGCAAAGGAAAATTGGCATTTTACTTGTTCGTTTTTCCATCGTGCTGGCGTTGA
The DNA here is from genome assembly GCA_031422315.1 of Rhodanobacteraceae bacterium. GTDB lineage: Bacteria > Pseudomonadota > Gammaproteobacteria > Xanthomonadales > SZUA-5 > JANNYA01. The sequence continues at coordinate 3,256 of JANOQN010000011.1, read as the reverse complement.
AGTAGATGTGGCGGCGCTGAACTCTGCATGTTTTGCCGCGCACTACCAATTAATCTGGAGACACGTTCTCCCTGGCAATAAATGGAGACTTCTATGAATCAAGTAATGATGGCGCAAGTACAACACTCTTGGCAGCGCATAGCGCCTATGGGCGCAGATGCTGGAAAATTGTTTTATCAGCATCTTTTTACCGCCGACCCTAGCCTTAGGCAATTATTCAAAGGTGACATGGAGCAACAAGCAGCAAAGCTCGTGCAGATGATCGATGTTGCCGTATCCAAGCTCAACGACCTAACGGTGTTGCTGCCGGCTCTTGAAAATTTAGGTCGGCGCCATCGCGGGTACGGCGTGTTGCCCGCGCACTATCAAGTGGTCGGTGCAGCGCTATTGTTGACCCTGGCGCAAGGCTTAGGCGGTGCATGGACGCCGGAGGTAAGTACCGCTTGGGAAAAGATCTATGAATTTATTGCAGACACCATGATTGCCGCAGCGCCCTAATCGGCACCCGCTTCGCCAACACTTATGAGAACGGTATAGCCCGCTTTTATTTAAGGATTGCGACCAAAAACAGCGAAGTCACTTCCAACTTTCAAGGAAATTTACGTTGGACGTGTTTGCAAGCTGCACTTTCATAAATGATGTTTTGCCCTTGGCAAACAGCTCAATCAACACCTATTTTGGAGTTTAAAAAATGAAACTTTTACCTGAAACAACCATGATCAGCTGCGCTGATAAGCGCCAAATAGCGTTATCGGTATTTCACGCCAACATATCTGATGCCACCCGGTCGCCACATCGCGGTGTGCTAGTCATCAATTCAGCTACCGGCGTCAAGCGAAGCTTCTACGATGCGTTGGCAAACTACTTTGCTGGGCGTGGCTTTACCGTGGTGACGTGGGATGCGCGCGGAATTGGGGAGTCGCGCACCGGTGCGCCAGCAGCCGATACGGCACGCATGCGCGACTGGGGCACGCAGGATTTAGAGGCCATTTTGACTTGGGTAGCCGCAACGCTGGAACCGAATTGGGCGAAATTCACCGTGCTGGGGCACAGCTCGGGCGGCCATTTAGCGGCGTTGGCACCCAGCCTGCAAAGGGTGCCGCGACTGGTTCTCATCGCATCAGGCACCTGCTATTGGCGCCGCTATCCGTTGGCGCAGCAACCTCGCATGCTGGCGGCATGGTGTTTGTTGGTTCCTTTGATGCTCCATGTTTTTAAGGGTTATATGCCGGGCAGCTTGGGTGTCGGCCATGACTTGCCTAAGGGCGTGGCGCAAGACTGGCGAGATTGGAGTCTGATGACCGAGTACCTATTTGATGACGCAAGCGTCAATTCGGCGGGCTATGGACGCTTTCCAGGCCGAATCTACGCGCGTGGGTTCAGTGATGACACCGGCTTTGCGCCCCCTGCTGCTGTTGCTCATTTACTCAGTAAATTTACCTCGGCACAAATTGACAGCAAAATCATGACCCCGGCTGATGTAGGTGCATCGCGAATCGGTCATTTTGGCTACTTTCGCAATGGAAATGATGCGCTATGGCAAGCACTGGCGGAATGGATCGAAGCGGACATCAAAGTGTGTATCCAGGCGTCAACCCAATAATTGCGAAACCATGACCGCATCCATGCAGGAAATTCTATACACCGAAGCCTTTATTCGCCAAGTTGCGCGGCAAAGCATTGTGCGCAATCTTGGCCTGCTGTATCTCGTTGCCATGCTTTGCCTTGGCGCTTCGATCAGCATTGGCATGGTGCTGGGCAGCCGCGATTGGTTCTTCGGCCTGACTACAACCGTCTTTGCACTGGGCATCATCGTGCCGTTGCTGCAACTACAGCACCACACAAAATCGGCATTGCGGCGACTGCGTGAGCTTGATCGTGGCAAGCTCAGCGTTGATATTTTAGCCGCACGTTTGCACCTAGCATCCGCCTTGGGCAACACGGATATGCCGCTGGCACGCATCAACAAGTTGCTACGTTTTCCAGGCTATTGGGTTTTATTGTCGGATCGCAGGGTAGTAATGACCTTGCCAATATCGAGCGTGCCGAGTGAAGTACAGCAACGCTGGCTGCAGGAGTTTCGCGCCGTGGGTACGCACAGCTCGTAAATAAAAAGTTCGGTTTTGCCCGCGCGCCCCGTTTAAAGGAATAACAACCCACAAACGGAAGCCAATCCATGAAAACCCTATCGCTACACCCGCTCGCCAAAACGCTCGCACTGCTTTTTCCTGCGCTGCTAGCCTGCTCATCGGCACAGGCCACGACGTTTTGCGTTAATAACGTTGCTACGCTAGAAAACGCGCTATCTCTCAGCACGATTCTATCCACTGAACCCACCACCATCAAAATGGTGCAGGGCACCTATGTGACCACTCAAGATTGGTCCTATTCGTCAGTCCGGCCATTGACCATAGAAGGTGGCTATACCAACGCCTGCGCCGCACGGGTAGTGAACCCTGCAAACACCATGGTTAGTGCACCGGGCCACACAATTTTTTTACAACAATCTGGCGCGATACCACAGGCGCAGATCAGCATTGACGGCATCACCTTTAGCAATGCAAATGGCATTGTAATAATTGGCGGAGCCCACGGGTCGTCGGGTGGCACGGATGGCAGCCTTTACGTCAGTCGCTCGCGTTTTACCCAGCTTTCAGGCGCATCAAGCCCGCTGGACTTCGCAGTAGACGGTGGCGAGCTCAACTTGGATAACGTGCAGATCGATAACATCAGCGTCGGCAATAATTCGCCCAACAACTGTGCGTTGACCGTGGGCGGCATCCAAGACGCCACAATCCTCATTAATCACTTGACCGCTGACATTCGCAATGATCGAAAGTTTTGCATCAAAACGGGCAACATTGGCAACGGCGACACCGCGCAGGTGTTTCTCAACAACAGCATTGTTTGGGCATCGGACAACAGCAACTCAGCGCTCGAATTCATCGCGGCTGCCCCTAACCCGTTGATTAGGATTGTTAACAGCATTCATCGGGCGATTGCGCCGGGCATCAATCGCAGTGTGGTAAACCCAATCACCGCAGCACCCGGCTGGATTGATCCAGTGAACGGCAACTATCGCCTTGCAAGCGCTTCACCGGCCATCAACAGCGCCGAAATCGTGGTGTTAGGCGGCTTGCCTGCCACCGACATTGAAGGCAACGCGCGCATTATGGGCAGCCGCCCGGACCGCGGTTCCTATGAATCGCCGGTCGTGGATTTTACTGCCTTGGCCGTCACCAATCAGCTGGATTCA
>JANOQN010000010.1:0-55109 GCA_031422315.1 Rhodanobacteraceae bacterium | reverse complement strand
CCGTATTGAACGCGGAATCGTGAAAGTTGGCGAAGAAATCGAGATTGTTGGTCTGCGCGATACGCAAAAAACCATCGTCACCGGCGTTGAAATGTTCCGCAAGCTGTTGGATCAGGGTCAAGCTGGCGACAACGTAGGACTTTTGCTACGCGGCACCAAGCGTGATGACGTTGAGCGCGGCCAAGTGCTGTGCAAGCCGGCATCGACCAAGCCACACACCGAGTTCGAAGCTGAGATTTATGTGTTGAGCAAAGAAGAAGGTGGCCGTCATACGCCATTCTTCAAAGGCTACCGCCCACAGTTTTATTTCCGCACCACCGACGTAACCGGCGATTGCCAGTTGCCAGAAGGCGTTGAGATGGTCATGCCCGGTGACAACATCAAAATCGTTGTGCAGCTGATCCAGCCAATCGCGATGGATGAAGGTCTGCGATTTGCGATTCGCGAAGGCGGCCGCACTGTTGGCGCCGGCGTGGTTGCTAAAATTATCAAGTAAGTCGTGTTATGGGCGACGCACATTAAATGCGTCGCTTTTTCCACTGTTAAGTTTCTGAGTTGGATAAAAAACAAGAGCTTTGCTCTGCCTTGATTCCACTCTGAATCTAATGTCTAAAGACCAATTTCAAGGGCCGTTTTGTTAAGTTGAAGTACACAGAAGTATTGTATACTTTGCGGCTGTTTTACACCGATCCGGCTGCGGGATGTAGCCGGTCTGTTCTTTCTAGTAAATTGCGCGAGATGCGCACAAGGATATTTATGGCAGCACAGCCGCGTATTCGTATACGCCTGAAGGCGTTCGACCATCGTTTGATCGATCGCTCAGCAAGTGAAATTGTAGAAACCGCGAAGCGCACAGGCGCTCAGGTTCGGGGTCCAATTCCGCTTCCAACCAAAATTGAACGGTTCACTGTATTGACTTCGCCGCACGTCGACAAAGACGCGCGTGATCAGTACGAAACCCGCACACATAAGCGCGTACTCGATATTGTCGATCCAAATGACAAAACCGTTGACGCTTTGAAAGACCTCGACCTGGCTGCCGGCGTCGACGTGCAGATCAAGTTGTACTAGAGGTGGCTATGACAATTGGAATTGTTGGCCGCAAGTGCGGTATGACGAGAATCTTTAATGAAGCTGGCGTCGGTGTTGGCGTAACGGTTATTTTGGCCGAACCAAACCGAGTTACCCAGGTTAAATCCGTGGAAACGGATGGCTACAACGCTATTCAGGTCACCAAAGGCGCAATCCGCGCAAATTTGCTGAACAAGCCTGAGAAAGGCCATTTCGCAAAGGCTGGCGCTGGCTCAGGCCGCGGTCTCTGGGAATTTCGGTTGGAAGACTCACAGGTTGGTTCGTATGCAGTTGGCACTGAAATAAAGACTGACGCGTTCAATGTCGGCGACGTCGTTGACGTAACGGGCACGACCAAAGGAAAAGGCTTTCAGGGCACGATCAAGCGATACAACTTTACGATGGGCGACGCTACGCACGGTAACTCTTTGAGTCATCGTCAGCCGGGCTCGTTGGGTCAGCGGCAAACGCCGGGCCGTGTGTTTCCAGGCAAGAAGATGGCCGGTCATATGGGTGACGTGCGTCAGACTACGCAGAACCTCCGCGTGATTCGAATTGATGTTGAGCGAAATTTGATCATGATTCAGGGCGCTGTTCCTGGCGCAGCAAATGGCGATGTCATCGTTCGCCCAGCCGCGAAGAGAAAGGGAGCTTAGCTATGGAATTACAAGTTATCGGCGGCAAGCCAATGCGCGTGTCGGAAGTTGTTTTCGGTCGTCATTACTCTGAAGATTTGGTGCATCAAGTCGTAACCGCATATCAGGCAGCGGGCCGCGCAGGCACCAAAGCGCAAAAATCTCGCTCTGACATGTCAGGCACAACCAAGAAGTTTAAAAAGCAAAAAGGCGGCGGCGCTCGTCACGGCGATTATCGCGCGCCAATCTTTGTTGGTGGTGGTCGTACTTTCGCAGCAAGACCTCGCAGCTTTGAACAAAAAGTCAATCGCAAAATGTTTCGCGGTGCCCTACAAGCGATTTTCTCTGAGTTGATTCGAAACGATCGCTTGAGAGTTGTGAGTTCGCTAGATGTCTCCGCGCCAAAAACCAAATTAATGATTGCAAAGCTCAACGAGTTGGGTGTCTCTAATGCGCTCTTGATTAGCGATGAAGTGAGTCAGAATTTGTATCTCGCTTCGCGAAACATTCCAAATTTGGCAATTAGTGATATCGCAGGCATTGACCCAGTAAGCCTCATTCGCGCGAAGCAGGTGATTATGACTGCTGGCGCCGTGCAAAAAGTTCAGGAGTGGCTGTCATGATGACCGAAAAGCTATTTTTAACGCTGGTTGCGCCACGTGTATCTGAAAAAACGGCTCGTATCCAATCGGATTTGAATCAGTACACCTTTGAAGTTGCCTCTGGCTCGACGAAGTTGGATGTCAAGGCCGCCGTTGAGGCGATGTTTAAGGTGAAAGTTACTGCGGTTCAAGTGCTTAACACCAAGGGTAAGACCAAAGCATTTCGAGGTCGCCAAGGCCAGCGTCAGGGCATTCGTAAAGCCTATGTAACGCTCGCCGAAGGCCAATCGATTGAACTTGGCGTGAAGGCATAATCTGGACTTCTCATGACTATAATGATAATGAAACCCACCTCCCCAGGTCGCCGCGGGATGGTGAAGATCCACACGCCAGATTTGCACAAAGGTGCACCGGTTAAAGCGCTGCTGGAAAAACAAAGCAACACCGGTGGTCGTAATAACCACGGTCGCATTACAACCCGTCACCGAGGTGGTGGTCCACGCCAGCACTATCGTTTGATTGATTTCAAGCGCCAGAAAGACGGTATCCCAGGTAATGTCGAGCGCATTGAGTATGACCCAAATCGTACTGCGCACATTGCGCTGATCTGTTACGCCGATGGCGAACGCCGCTATATTATTGCGCCGAAAGGTTTAAAGTCCGGCGATGTGGTTATGTCGGGTCGCGAAGCCGGTATGAAAACGGGCAATTGCCTGCCGCTTCGCAATATTCCTATCGGCAGCATTGTTCACTGCGTTGAATTAAAAATTGGCGGCGGCGCTCAGATGGGTCGTAGCGCAGGCGCATCGATCGCGCTTGTCGCTCGGGAGGATGGCTATGCGACCCTTCGTCTTCGTTCAGGCGAGATGCGCCGCGTTCCTGCTGATTGTCGCGCGGTAGTTGGCGAAGTCAGTCATTCAGAGCACAACTTAGAGCAAATCGGCAAAGCGGGCGCGAAGCGCTGGCGCGGTATTCGCCCAACCGTTCGCGGTGTGGTTATGAATCCAGTCGATCACCCTCACGGTGGTGGTGAAGGCAAAAGCGGTCAAGGTAATCCACATCCAGTGTCGCCATGGGGCACGCCGGCAAAGGGTTACAAGACTCGCAAAAACAAGCGCACCGATCGCATGATCGTTCGTCGTCGCAAAGGTTAATGGGGTAACAACATGGCGCGTTCATTAAAGAAAGGCCCGTTTATCGATGACCATCTCGCAAAGAAGGTTCAAGTAGCGGTCCAAACCAGCAGTAAAAAGCCAATTAAAACTTGGTCGCGACGTTCAATGGTGTTGCCTGAAATGGTCGGTCTGACCATCGCGGTTCACAACGGTCGGGCGCATGTCCCGGTCATGATTAACGAAAACATGGTCGGCCATAAGCTTGGTGAGTTCGCACTAACGCGAACCTTCAAAGGCCACGGCGGCGACAAAAAATCGGGTGGTAAGTAAGCATGGAAGCTCGTTCAATTCTTCGTATGGTTCGGCTTTCTCCGCAGAAAGCCCGCCTCGTAGCGGATCAGGTTCGTGGCATGGGTGTCGCAAGTGCGCTTCAGCTGCTGAAGTTTAGCGACAAAAAAGCCGCTGGGATCATCTACAAAGTTGTCTGGTCGGCAATGTCAAACGCTGAGAGCAGTTTCGGTGCTGACGTTGATAGCCTCAAGGTAACCCAAATCTTCGTTGATCAAGGTGCGGTGCTCAAACGCATGCATGCTCGTGCAAAGGGTCGTGGCTCACGCATCATCAAGCCAACCAGCCACATTACCGTCGTCGTCGGCGACAAGCGATAAGGATTCGATTATGGGACACAAAGTAAACCCTATCGGCATTCGCCTAGGTATCTCACGAGATTTCAATTCTAAATGGTTCGCCACGAAGAAAGATTTCGCTAAATATTTGATTGCCGACATCCGTGTACGCGAAATGTTGCGCGAAAAGCTTGCGCAAGCGGGTGTCAGTCGAATTCAGATTGAGAGGCCCGCAAAAACCGCGCGCATCACGATTCACACCGCCCGTCCAGGTGTTGTCATTGGTAAGAAAGGCGAAGATATCGATAAATTGCGAGCTGACGCAACGGCGATTATGGGCGTACCTACGCACTTGTCTGTTGTTGAAGTTCGTAAGCCGGAGATTGAAGCGCAGCTCGTTGCCGAAAGCATCGCGCAGCAGCTCGAGCGACGAATTATGTTCCGACGCGCAATGAAGCGCGCAGTACAAAATGCCATGCGCCTTGGCGCATTGGGTATCAAAGTAAATGTAGCGGGTCGACTGAACGGTGCTGAAATTGCACGTACTGAGTGGTATCGCGAAGGTCGCGTCCCGCTTCATACGCTGCGCGCCGACATAGATTATGGTTTTGCGGAAGCGCACACGACGTATGGTGTGATTGGCGTCAAAACCTGGATTTATAAAGGCGAAATTTTCGATTTGTATGCACCCGTGGCAGAAGGGAAACCTGAGCCACGCGGAAGCAACCGTTCCTGAGGTGATTTATGTTGCAGCCAAGTCGTACTAAGTACAGAAAACAGCACAAAGGCCGTAACCGCGGTCTCGCGTGGGTCGGAAATGAAGTCAGTTTTGGTGAATTCGGCCTGAAAGCAGTGGAGCACGGTCGTTTGTCAGCTCGTCAGATTGAGTCCGCACGTCGTACAATCTCGCGCTATGTTAAGCGCGGCGGTAAGCAGTGGATTCGCGTCTTTCCAGACAAGCCGATCACCAAGAAACCTATTGAAGTTCGAATGGGTAACGGCAAAGGTAGCGTCGAGTACTGGGTGCATTTGGTGCAGCCGGGTTCGGTTTTGTTCGAAATTGAAGGGATAAGTGAAGCTCAGGCGCGTGAAGCATTTACGCTAGCCGCAGCGAAACTTAGCGTTAAAACAACGTTTGTGTCGCGTGCGGTGCTCTAGAAATGGAAATTAATGATCTTCGGGCGAAGTCGCCCGCGCAGTTAAATGAACAACTTATTGACCTGCGGCAAGAGCAGTTCAACCTTCGGATGCAGCGTGCTCAAGGGCAGCTCAACCAAAGTCATCAGTTCCGCGTCGTTCGTAGAAACGTCGCGCGCATAAAGATGGTGCTTGCTGAGCTGGTACGTGCACAGGTGAAGAGATGAGTACTGAAACAAAGGTAGTGCGAACCCTTGAAGGGCGAGTGCTCAGCGACAAAATGAATAAAACAATCACCGTTCTCGTTGAACGTGTAGAAAAACATCCGCTTTACGGCAAGTACATTCGTCGTTCGACGAAGTTCCATGTACATGACGAAAGTGGTCATGCAGGTATCGGCGATACCGTGCGTATTACACCATGTCGGCCATTGTCTAAGACGAAGTCTTGGACGTTGGTCGAGGTGTTGAGCAAAGCTAGTTAAACGGAGGTTCGGCAATGATTCAAATGCAAACACTGCTGGCCGCCGCTGACAATAGCGGGGCTCGTGAACTGATGTGCATTAAGGTGCTTGGTGGATCCAAGCGTCGTTATGCGCATATCGGCGATGTCATCAAAGTTAGTATACGAGAAGCGATTCCTAGAGGAAAAGTGAAGAAAGGCGAAGTCTATAATGCAGTCGTGGTTCGCACCGCGAAAGGCGTTCGTAGGCCAGACGGTTCTGTCATTCGATTCGAAGGCAACGCTGCTGTGCTGCTCAACAACAAGCTAGAGCCAATTGGTACCCGAATTTTCGGGCCAGTTACGCGCGAGCTTCGAACTGAGCAGTTCATGAAGATCGTATCTCTGGCTCCTGAAGTGCTCTAAGGAATCTCATGAATCGGATTAAGAAAGGTGATCGCGTGGTCGTGATCGCTGGTAACAAACAAGTCAAAGGTATGCAAGGAACTGTATTGGAAGTCGACGGCGAGCGGGTATTCGTCGAAGGCTTGAATATGGCTAAGAAGCACACCAAGCCAAATCCTGCTGCGAATCAGCCAGGCGGCATAATCGAGAAAGAAGCGTCGATTCACATATCGAATGTGATGCTGTTCAACCCAGCTACCAAAAGGCCGGATCGCATTGGGTTCAAGGTGCTCTCGGACGGTAAGAAGGTACGCGTGTTTCGTTCAAACGGCGAAGTCGTCGATGGAAAGGGCTAAGCTATGACACGTTTACACACGCACTACAAAGAAACAGTTGCAGCTGCGCTGAAAGAGAAATTCAGCTACAAAAATGTTATGGAGATTCCTCGTCTCGTAAAGGTTACGCTCAATATGGGTGTAGGCGAAGCGGCTACCGACAAGAAGAAGCTCGATAAAGCAGTTGAAGACATGACGAAGATTGCCGGCCAAAAACCGATCATCACATTGTCGAAGAAGTCCATTGCCAACTTCAAAATTCGTGAGAATTGGCCGATTGGTTGCAAGGTTACGCTCCGACGGGCGCACATGTACGAGTTTTTGGACCGTTTGATCAACGTGTCGTTGCCGCGCGTCCGAGATTTCCGCGGACTATCGGGTCGGTCATTCGACGGCAGAGGCAGCTACAATTTTGGTGTGAAAGAACAGATTATTTTCCCAGAAATTGATTTTGATCTGGTTGACGCAATCCGCGGTATGGATGTTGCAATCACCACCACAGCCAAGACCGATAAAGAGGCGAAAGCGCTTTTAGAAGGTTTTGGCTTCCCATTCCGCAATTAACTTCGAGGGATATTAGGACATGGCAAAGAAATGCATGGTTAACCGCGAAGTTAAGCGAGCCAAGCTTGTCAAAAAGTTTGCAGCGAAACGCGCGGAATTAAAGAAAATCATCAGCAGCGTAACCTCAGCGTATGAAGCAAAAGAAGTTGCTGTCGCTCAACTGAGCAAGCTTCCACGTGATTCATCTGCAGTTCGCAAGACTAACCGATGCCAGCTTACAGGCCGGTCGAAAGGCGTCTATGCGAAATTCGGTCTCGGCCGCAACAAGCTACGAGAAGCAACGATGCGCGGTGACGTGCCCGGCCTTCGCAAAGCTAGCTGGTAAGGAGAACTAGAATGAGCATGACAGATCCTATTGCCGATATGCTGACGCGAATTCGCAATGCGCAGATGGTTGGTAAAGCAATTGTACGGCTGCCTTCGTCAACCTTTAAGTTGGCGTTAGCCGAAGTGTTGAAAGCTGAAGGTTTCATTGAAGACGCGTCGGTGGTTAATCCGACGGAAGTTAAAAAGACAATGGAAATCAAGCTGAAGTATTACAAAGGTAAGGCCGTTATTGAGCGCCTGGAGCGGGTCAGCCGCCCGGGTCTGCGAAAGTACCGCGCTAAAGACGCTATCCCTCGAGTCCAAAACGGTCTCGGTGCTGCGATTGTCTCCACCTCTAAAGGTGTGATGACAGACGCTAAGGCCCGAGAGCTTGGTCTTGGTGGCGAAGTTATTTGTTTAGTCGCTTAAGGAGCAGACATGTCACGTGTAGCTAAAATGCCAGTGCCATTGCCTGCAGGCGTCGATGTAACTATCGCTGATGGCGTTGTTTCGGTAAAAGGTCCTAAGGGTGTTTTGTCATTAAAACACTCTACCGATGTGGGTATTAATAAGTCCGATGGTACATTACAGGTATCTACGTTAGCGGGTTCAACCATGATGGCGGGCACGATTCGTGCGTTGCTGAAGAACTTGGTTGAAGGCGTAAGCAAGGGCTTTGAAAGAAAATTAGAGTTGGTTGGAGTTGGTTTTCGCGCGGCCATGGTCGGCAAAGATTTAAACTTGACAATTGGTTTCTCGCATCCGGTGCTGTTCAAAGCACCTGAGGGCATCTCAATCGAGACGCCGACGCAGACTGAAGTCATGATTAAAGGCTTGGACAAGCAACGTGTTGGTGAAGTTGCTGCGAAGATTAGAGCGTTTCGACCACCAGAGCCCTATAAAGGCAAAGGTATTAAGTACAGCGGCGAGAAGATCACGCTGAAAGAAGTCAAGAAAGCGTAATGGGTATTTGAGGAGAACTTTATGGATAAGAAAATTTCGCGCATACGTCGCGCAAAGTCGACTCGGATGCACATTCGCGGTTTGGGCGCTACTCGGTTGACGGTGCATCGCACGGGCCAACACTTGTACGCTCAAGTGATCGACAATACCGGAATGGTGTTAGCTTGTGCTTCTACCGTGCAGTCGGCGGTTGCTGAAGGCTTGAAGAATACAAAAAATAAGGATGCCGCTGTGGCTGTGGGTCGCTCAATTGCTGAGCGAAGCTTGGCAAAAGGCGTCACCAAAGTTGCGTTTGATCGTTCTGGTTTCAGATATCACGGCCGAATAAAGGCCCTGGCTGATGCTGCGCGTGAAGCGGGTCTGCAGTTCTAATTGCCACGGATAGGCTAATGTCAAATCAAGAACGAGAAAACAGTGACGGCATGCTTGAAAAGCTTGTGGCCGTTAATCGAGTTGCAAAGGTCGTTAAAGGCGGACGCATCTTTAGTTTCACCGCACTAACTGTGGTTGGCGACGGCAATGGCCGGGTTGGATTCGGCTATGGCAAGGCACGCGAAGTGCCGGCTGCGATAGCGAAGGCAATGGAGCGCGCCCGGCGTGCCATGACCCGCGTCAGCCTGCAGAATGGAACTTTGTGGTTTCCAGTAAAGAGCAATCATGGCGCTGCGAAGGTTTTCATGCAGCCAGCGAGTGAGGGTACCGGCGTCATCGCGGGTGGTGCCATGCGCGCAGTATTTGAAGTTGTTGGTGTCAGCAACGTGTTGGCGAAAGCGTACGGGTCACGTAATCCCATTAACTTGGTGCGTGCAACCATAAAAGGCCTCAGCATGTTGTCTTCGCCATCTGAAATTGCGGCGAAACGCGGCAAATCAGTCAAAGAAATAACAGGTGGCGGCAGCGATGAGTGATGCAAAAACAGTAACCGTTCGGCTCGTGCGCAGCACGAATTCGACCCCACGTATCCACCGCCTTTGCGTCAAAGCACTTGGCCTTGGAAAGATGAATAGCACGCGAGTGCTTATTGATAGTCCTCAAGTTCGCGGCCTGATTGAAAAGGTCCGGTACTTGGTGGCTGTTGAATAGCGATTGACCTAAGGATTAGCTATGGATTTGAATACTCTACAGCCTGCACCGGGTTCGCGCCCAGTCAGTGATCGCGTAGGTCGCGGAATTGGCTCTGGCATTGGAAAAACCTGCGGTCGCGGGCACAAGGGTTCGTACGCACGTACCGGTAAGGGAAAAATTAAGGCCGGCTTTGAAGGCGGACAGATGCCTTTGCAGCGTCGCTTGCCTAAAGTGGGCTTTCGCTCCAAGATCAAAGCGAGCCGCGCCGAAGTTTTTTTGTATGAGTTGGAAATGCTCGAAGCAATTGAAATAGATGCGCAGGTTCTTCACGCAGCTGGTTTGATTCATGCAGCTGCTAAGCGGATCAAAGTGGTTTCGCGCGGTACGTTGACGCGTGCTATTACGATTAAAGGTTTGGTTGCAACGGTAGGCGCTACGGCAGCCATTATTGCAGCCGGCGGAAAAGTGGAGTAAGCAGTTGGCTAACAACACCGCCACGGCGGGCATTGCTGGAGCCGGGCGTCTAAAAGAGCTTCGACAGCGAATTATGTTTCTGATCGGCGCACTGATAGTGTTTCGGCTTGGTTCTTTTATTCCTGTTCCTGGCGTAGATCCAGGCGTAATGCTCGACATCATGAAACAGCAAGAGGGGACGATTCTTGACCTGTTTAACATGTTTTCGGGTGGTGCTTTAGGCCGCTTCTCACTGTTTGCTTTAGGCGTAATGCCCTACATATCAGCATCGATTGTTGTGCAGCTGCTTGCAACAACCATCCCGCAGTGGCAGGCGCTTCGTAAAGAGGGCGAGTCTGGCAGGCGCAAGCTTAACCAGTACACGAGGTACGGTGCCTTAGGTCTAGCCATATTTCAGTCTTTCGGAATCGCACAAGCTGCGCAGGCGCAGGCGTTTGGTTCGATCTCGGCGGTAGTTAACCCTGGCCCCGCTTTTATTTTTACTGCGGTTGTCGGTCTCACTGCCGGAACGATGTTTCTAATGTGGTTGGGCGAACAGATCACCGAACGTGGTATTGGTAACGGCATTTCAATGATTATCTTCGCGGGCATTGTTGCAGGCCTGCCTAGCGCAATTGGTGCGACCCTAGAACTAGCGTCTACGGAGCAGTTGTCTTGGCTTTCGGTTATTTTGGTCACGGTTTTGGCTATTGGTGTGACGGGTTTTGTTGTTTTCATGGAGCGCGCTCAGCGACGGATTACTGTTAACTACGCTAGGAAAGCGGGTGGTCGTCAGGCGTACATGAATCAGAGTTCGCATTTGCCACTTAAGTTAAATATGGCTGGCGTGATTCCCGCGATTTTCGCTTCGAGTTTGATTTTGTTTCCTGCCAGTGCCGCGCAATGGTTCGGAAATGTACAAGGTTGGGGCTGGTTACAGAATGTCGCGAGTGTGTTGTCTCCAGGAGAGCCGCTATATTTAATTCTCGACGGCGTTTTAATCGTTGCTTTCGCGTTCTTTTACACTGCGATGGTTTTTAACTCGACAGAAACCGCCGATAACCTTAAAAAGTCCGGCGCGTTGATACCGGGCATTCGCCCTGGTCGAGCAACTGCTGTCTATATTGATAAGGTTCTAACGCGATTGACCCTTATAGGCGCGCTGTATTTGGTGCTTGTTTGTACGTTGCCGAGCTTGTTGATCAGGTATTACAACGTGCCGTTCTATTTGGGTGGTACGTCGCTGTTGATTGTAGTGGTCGTAGTGATGGATTTTATGGCGCAGGTGCAGACACACTTGATGTCGCATCAATATGAAAGTGTTTTGCGTAAGGCAAATTTTAAAGGCATCGGTCGCACCGGTATTAAGCAATGAGCTGAAAATGAACATTCTAGCGCTGGTAGATGGATTGGCGGCGCTGGCATGTTATTCTGGTCGACTTGCTGTTCGCATTAGAAAAATGGAGAGTATTAATGGCACGTATCGCGGGGGTGAATATACCCGTTAGTAAGCATGCTTGGATCGGTCTTACTAGCATTTTCGGCGTCGGCCGAACACGATCTCGTAAGGTTTGCCAATCTGCCAACGTCAACCCGTCAACTCGCGTCAAGGATTTGACCGAGGTTGAGGTTGAGCGTATTCGAGCGGAAGTCGCAAAGTTCACGGTCGAAGGTGATCTTCGCCGTGAGCTCGCAATTAGTATTAAGCGCTTGATTGACTTAGGTTGTTATCGCGGAATGCGCCATCGCCGTGGTTTACCACTGCGTGGTCAGCGTACTAAGACGAATGCCCGTACCCGCAAAGGTCCGCGTAAAGCCATCAAGAAGTAAGATTTAACAAGTCTCAGGGATCAGAGCATGAATAAGCCTGCAGCGGGCTCCAAAGTAAAGAAGAAAGTGCGTCGTGTAGTTACTGACGCTATTTGTCACGTACATGCGTCGTTTAATAACACGATCATCACGATGACGGACCGTCAGGGGAATGCGCTTTCTTGGGCAACGTCCGGCGGTGCGGGTTTTCGTGGTTCGCGCAAGAGCACGCCGTTCGCTGCGCAAGTCGCGGCTGAGAAAGCCGGGCGCGTCGCGCTCGATTATGGCGTGAAAAACGTCGAAGTTCGGATCAAAGGTCCAGGCCCCGGTCGCGAAAGCGCGGTGCGTGCACTGAATGCTGTTGGGTATAAGGTGATTAACATTATTGATGTCACGCCTATACCACACAACGGCTGCCGTCCTCCTAAACGTCGTCGAGTCTGAGGGTTATATGGCACGGTATATTGGTCCTAAGTGCAAACTCGCGCGTCGCGAAGGCACTGATTTATTTTTAAAGAGCGCTGCACGCGCGTTAGATTCCAAATGTAAACTTGAGCAGCGCCCAGGTCAGCATGGCGCAGCAAAGAAGGCAAAGAATTCTGATTACGCTGTGCAGTTGCGTGAGAAGCAAAAGGTTCGTCGTATCTATGGTTTGTTAGAGCGTCAGTTCCGTAACTATTACGCGAAAGCATCGACTCAAAAGGGTGCAACCGGTGAGAATTTGTTGAAGCTGCTCGAAAGTCGGCTTGATAACGTTGTCTATCGTATGGGTTTTGCGGTGACTCGGGCTCAGGCCCGCCAGTTGGTTTCACACGGCGCAATTTTCATCAATGGTAAGCGCGTCGATTTAGCGTCTTATCAGGTTAGAGGTGGCGATTCGGTTGAGATCTCTGAGAGCGGCAAGCAGCAGCTCCGAATCAAAGAAGCAATGACGCTGGCTCAGCAAATTGACTCGGTTCCTGGCTGGTGTGACGTTGATTTCGGTAAGTTCGCGGGCATCTTTAAAAATGCACCTGAGCGCGCCGATTTAAGCGCCGACATCAACGAGAATCTGATCGTCGAGTTGTACTCGAAGTAATCTCGTTTTTCAGGAGTTTTCATGTCGTCAAGTTCACTTTTGCGTCCTAGTAATATCTCAGTTGAGAATATTTCTAGCACACGCTCGCGTGTCACACTAGAACCGCTGGAACGCGGCTTTGGGCACACGCTTGGCAACGCGCTTCGTCGCGTGTTGCTGTCATCCATTCCGGGTGCTGCAATTACGGAAGTTGAAATTGATGGCGTCGTCCATGAATTCAGCTCAGTTGAAGGCATGCAGGAAGACGTTTTAGACGTTTTGTTGAACCTAAAAGAAGTTGCACTTCGCCTGCACCAGGGTACGGGCGCAACTTTGACTTTGACCAAAAAGGGTCGCGGTGTGGTTACGGCTGGCGATATCCAAGTTGACCACACGGTTGAGATCTGCAACCCAAACCACATCATCTGCCATTTGAACAAAGACATTTCCTTGTCAATGCGTTTGAAAGTGCAAAAGGGCGTTGGTTATGAGCCTGCGACCGCGCGTCGCTTGCCAGATGACGAAGCACGCCCGATTGGCCGCTTGCAGATTGACGCATCTTTCTCGCCGATTCGTCGCGTTTCTTATGCGGTTGAGGCTGCTCGCGTTGAGCAACGCACGGATCTTGACAAGTTAGTTCTCGATATCGAAACCAACAGTACGGTGGATCCAGTCGAAGCGGTCAAGCGTGCAGCGAACATCTTGGTGGATCAAATGGCCGTGTTTGTTGATGTTAAACGCGTGGAAGCTGCTGCACCGATTCAAAGCCGTCAAGAGTTTGATCCGATCTTGTTGCGCCCAATCGATGATTTGGAGCTTACAGTTCGGTCAGCTAACTGCCTGAAAGCGGAAAGCATCTACTATATTGGTGATTTGATTCAACGTACAGAAGTCGAGCTGTTGAAGACGCCGAACTTGGGCAAGAAATCGCTTACAGAAATTAAGGATGTGCTGGCGCAGAAGGGTTTGTCGCTTGGCATGAAGTTAGATAATTGGCCGCCCGCTGGCTTGATGAGCGCGGGTTTTGGCGGCTAGAGGAGCTAGGTAATGCGTCACGGAAATTCAGGTCGTAAATTAAATCGAACAAGCTCGCACCGCAAAGCGTTGTTTAAGAACATGATGATTGCGCTGTTTCGCGAAGAACTCATCAAGACGACTTTGCCAAAGGCAAAAGAGCTGCGTCGTTTTGCCGAGCCAATGATCACCTTGGCAAAGACCGATGGCGTTGCGAATCGCCGTTTGGCCTTCTCGCGCTTGCGTGACAAAGAAACGGTTGGCAAACTGTTTGTTGAATTAGGCCCACGTTATCGCGCTCGTCCGGGCGGCTATTTGCGCGTGCTGAAGTGCGGTTTCCGTGATGGTGATAATGCGCCGATGGCGTATGTCGAACTCGTGGATCGTCCAGGTGCAGCAGGCAATGAGTAATCTCTAACCTGCTGTCGAAAAAAGCCGGCTTACGCCGGTTTTTTTTCGTCTGCGTTATGGCGGGTTGCTGACATTTGAAGAAGGAGAGCGGAAATGGTCATGCGTTTTAATAGGTGGTTTTTCCTGTGCTGTATCAGCGTGACGTTCTGTCTCACCAGCGAGTTGCACGCGCAAGCCGAGCAGCCAGTTGAAAAAATTGGCCTAGTGTTAGGCGGTGGCGGTGCACGTGGCGCAGCGCATGTTGGCGTTTTGAAAGTGCTTGAGCGCGAAAAAGTTCCAATCGCCTTTATCGCTGGCACTTCAATGGGCGCAATAGTGGGTGGGCTTTATGCGGCTGGATATAGCGCTGATGAGGTCGAGCGTCGATTAGCAGGCACCGATTGGAATGACGTGTTGCGCGACGATAGTGCGCGCCGGGATATTCCAATGGAGCGCAAAAATGACAGCTTTCAGCTGCTTGAGCGCGTGCAGTTTGGGATCGGTGCGGATGGAATTAAACTGCCGCGCGGGCTCATTCAGGGTCAAAAACTACTTTTGACTTTTCGCCAGCACTTGTTGCCGGTATCTGAAATCGTCCATTTTGATCAGCTTTCTATTCCCTTTCGCTGCGTCGCCAGTAATCTTGCGGATGGTTCAGCGGTAATTTTTGAAGAGGGCGACTTGGCGTTTGCTATCCGCGCCAGCGCCAGTGTCCCTGGCGTTTTTCAGCCGGTGCGTGACGAGCAGCGCCGGCTGCTGGTCGATGGGATGTTAGCGGCAAACGTGCCGGTGGATGTCGCCCGCGCCATGGGCGCTACGCGGCTCATTGTGGTTGATGTGGGTGAAGCATTGACCGACGTTAAAGACATCAATTCGCCTTTGAGCGTTACCAATCAGGTCCTGTCGATTTTGTTGAATCGGAATACCCAAGAGCAGCTTGAAAAACTTGGGCCTAATGATCTATTGATTCGCCCACAGCTCGGTGCCACGAGCACGGCTGATTTCCCAAAAACACCGGCCATCATTAAAATTGGCGAGCAAGCTGCAGAAGCCGCGATTGCAGATATTCGGCGTTTTAGCGTCAGCGAAGCGCAATATGCGCAGTTTTCCCGCACGCATCAGCTGCCAACTCGCGCGGTAGGCGACGAGCGCATTGCGTTTGTTAAAGTTAGGCAGACGCGTAGTCGCTCTGCGGCCATGGTCGAACGTCAGCTTTCCGATTTGGTTGGGCAACCGTTTGACCCAGCAATGATAAATACCAGCATCGGCAATGCCTTTGGCGATGCGCGCTACGAACGCATCAGCTACAGCACTGAGCGCGATAAGCAAGGCCGCCTAGGGTTAACGGTGTTGCCGGTTGATAAAGGCTGGGGCCCGAATTTTTTGCGCTTTGGTTTAGCGCTAGACGACGATTTTGAAGGTGAAAGCAGTTACCGTTTGCGCGCTGAGCTGCGTATGACAGGCAGAAATAAACACGGTGGCGAATGGCGCAATCGTTTGGATCTGGGAAAAGAAACCGGCATTCGTAGCGAGTTCTTCCAGCCCTACGGCGCGCGCAGCAGCATTTTTGTTAGGCCGTTTGTAGATCTGCGCGTGCGCGTTCGGCGCGGCGGCGAGCCGGATGAAACGGAAGTTGAGTATCGAAATCGGCGCTATAGCTTAGGAGCGCAATTAGGTTTTGATCAAAATGCGCATAGAAGATATTACGCAGAATTAGCAACGGGCCGCGACTATTCGCGCGTGATTCTAGGAGAGGGTGAAAACGCATTCGCGCCTCAGACTGAGCACGTTCGTTTCGCGCTCGGATTTTTGTATGACACGCTGGACGATTCGCAATTTCCGCGTTCCGGCGCGCGTTTTACTGCCAAAACGACCGCATTCGCGTTTCAAGCTGACGCTACTAATCCGAGCGCTAGCCAAACTGGACTAGCAGAAATCAGCTTTGATCGCGCGATGAGTTTTGACGAGCATACGCTGCTATTTGGAATCAGCGCCGGCACCCAGCTAGACGACGAAGACATCGGCTTGCGAGTCGCCACATTGCAAAGTTTAGGTGGCTTGACGAACCTAAGCGGCGTTACCGACGCGCGGCTATTTGGCAGCTCAAGCATGCTCGCGCGGGCTATTTACTATCGTAGATTTGTTGCCGCAGACAAGCTTTTCGATGCGCCGGTTTACCTGGGAGCCTCCATCGAGCGTGGCAATGTTTGGCGATCAATCGACGATATATGCGGCTGCGATATGCTGACAGCTGGCTCGATTTTCTTCGGCGTTGACACTATTTTAGGGCCGATGTATTTGGGTTTCGGGCGCGCCAGCAGCGGTGATGATGCGGTGTATCTGAATTTCGGAAGCCTGGCGTTTGGGCGGGAGTAAACGTTCCGATCGCTAGCCATTCCGGAAATTTAGCGTCAAGCCTTTCAAAAAATTGCGCAGTACTTGATCACCGCAAGCACGGTAATTGCGGTGATCGGACTGGCGAAATAGCGCGGATAGCTCGGGCTTACCAAGCGGGAAGCCTGCATCAGCAAACGCTTTTTGTAGGTCAATATCTTTTAATTCGAACGCAATTCGCAGCTTTTTAAGGATCACATTGTTGCTCGCGCGCAATTCTTTTGGCGGAGCGGCTGCGTTCTCTCTGTGGCCGCGTCGGTGAATCACCAGGCCGTCTAGAAAATCAAGCAGCAACGCATCGCTGCAGGCCAGGTAATCCGCTTCGCCTTCGCGCTTTTGCATGGCTTTGATGCTGTCGGTGTCAAAGCTCACGTCGGCATTGGCAAGCTGAGCCAGCTTGATGATCTGTATATCGCTTAAGTCGAGCATGTAGCGAATGCTGCGAAGTACGTCGTTCGGTGTCATGGTATTCGCTTAAGTTTGGCTGCGTTTATTTTGCACGTTTTCACTAGACAATTTTACAAAATCGCGAGCCGCTCCAGCACTTCTGACAAACGCTCTCTTTTGAGCGAAAGCACCGTGGGCATGCCGCCTGAAATGTCAAACATCTGCAAAAAATCAATGCCACTATCAAATGCAGCCGCGAGCGTCAACGTTTCACCATCCACCACCAGCGCGATCCGCGCTTGCTTTTGGCCTTCTAGCAACAGCCAGGTTTTGTCATATGGTCTGCGATCTGGCGGCACTTCCAGCCAAACCGAACAGGTTCCAATGTTTAGGTACAACTGCGCATACGCCAGGGAAGCAGTTTCTAACAGCGCCAAATCAGCACTAGCTGCATCAATGCGCGCCCAAATAGACGGGTCATTCGCACCGCCGTGCAGGTGCTCAATAATTGCGCGATGCAAAGCTGTGTCCTTGGGCGCGCCGCGAATGCCGCGATCAATGCGCGCACCAATTGCTGAGCATTCGCCAATTCGGCTATCAATAGCGCGCGCGTCGGCATCGCAGCCTGGGTAACACTCCACGCCGCCGCGTAGCCATTTTGCTGCGCTCGCCAGCCCGTCAAAATCGCCGTGGCAAACAATGGTGTCGATTTCTCCGGCGTTCGCCACGACTGTTTCAAGAATCAATTCAGGGCAGGCCGGGTGTTGCGCTTTGCGGCGCAGCAAAAAACGCGCATCGTCGGCAAACTGCGCGTGATGCACACTATCGTGATGGTCAATCCATCGCACCAAACGCGCGCCGAGCGCTTCAATAAACGGCAAAGTCACCGTTTCGAAACTTTGCCCACCGGCGCTTGATGCAAACGCGATATCCAAAACCACCACGCGCTGACCTAACTTATTCGGTTTGGGAAGGCTGCGCGGGGTGGCTAAGTGGATCGTGGGGAGTTTGGTGCCGTTCAAGGGGATTCCAACGCTAATGTGTCGGCTAATTCCCAGCACTACTTTTAACGGCTATTCTTCGTCAGCGGCTGCTTCAGCTTCTTCTAGCTCGGCCTCGGCAACATCTAACTCCGCCTCAGCAACATCAAGCTCGGCCTCTGCAAGCTCCTGTTCCGCTTCGGCAAGCTCAGCGTCTGCGAGCTCTGATTCCGCATCGGCAAGCTCTGATTCCGCATCTGCCAATTCCGACTCGGCTTGTGCCAATTCGGCATCGTCTGCATAACCAGCGGTGCTTAAACACAAAGCGAACATCGCGGTGATAGTCAGTTTCAAAATGGAGTTCATGGTATTTCCCTTTGGCAGGCACGAAGTGTGCGCGCCTACTCTAAGCGATGAGCTGACTTGCGTGAGTCCTAAAATTTGGGTGCGATGGCTTTGGTTTACTTAATCGGCTGTTTCGAATTTGATCTGCTGGGTGGGATGCTTTGCGCGCGTTTGTCATGTACTGCGAATTGAACCTTGCGACGTATGCACTGAAAGCGCGGCACCCGTGTAAGGTAACCTGGTAAAGCAGGGCGTTGGCAGCTGCTTTTGTTGCTATTCACTCAAATTTTAAAAGTGCTTTATGAAAGCAAGGAATTGTGGTGGCCGCAGACTTGTTTGCAGATGCGCCTAAAAAATGACACTCAAAATCATAAAAAATACATCGCGTTTTGCTTTGTTCGAATAGGCAATTGCTAGCAGCTCCCGCTCTCAGCTACACGCTGCGGAACTCTTGCTACGTGCGCCGCCGTATGCTGCGGTCATTCAATCGCTGCCCGGTGTCAAGGTTAGATTTTTTTAGCTTTACTAGCGCCAAGCGATGCGGGCACGGCGCAGAGAAACGGCAAATCAGTTTGATTTGTGAGCCGCTCACCCAAACTCGACAGCCAAAACGCTAACTTCACCTGACTATCCACGCGGAGTAAAAAATCATGGCAAACGTAGTTATCACTGGCGCAAGCGGTGGCGTAGCGCAGGCACTCGCGGCGATTTTGCGCGCTCGTGGGGATCGCTGTGTGCTGATTAGCCGTGATGTCAGCAAGCTGAGTCCAGAAGCGGGGGACATCTGTATCGCGGCCGATGTCAGCACGCAGGCCGGCGCGCAGCAAGCTTTTACTGCGGTGAAAGCGCAGCTTTCCGGTGCTCCGGATGCGTTGGCGCACTGCGCCGGCAGCACCGTCATCGCCCCGATTGGCCGCACCACCGAGGCGCAGTTTCAAGGCTGCATGGCGGCGAATGTGGGCTCGGCATTTTTTAGCGCACAAGCTTTTTTAGCGCAATGTGCCGAAGCAAAACAACCGGGTTCGCTGGTGTTTTTTAGCTCGGTAGTAGCCGGAATGGGTGTCAATAACCACGCTGCAATCGCCGCAGCAAAAGGCGCGATTGAGGCGCTGACCCGCAGCTTAGCGGCGGATTTTTCCGGGCAGGGTGTTCGCGTTAATTGCGTCGCACCCGGGTTAATGCGCTCACCGATGACGGCGCGCATGCTGGGTTCGGAATCGGCGGAAAAACAAATCGCTGCGCAATACCCGCTCGGCCGCTTTGGCGATGCCGCCGATGGCGCGCAGGCCGCCGCTTGGCTCTTGAGTGAGCAATCGGGCTGGATTACCGGGCAAATTTTGCACCTAGACGGCGGCTTTTCTGCCATTCGCCCTTACGTGCGCGCCTGACATGAGCGCCGCGATTTGGTGGATTCGCCGCGATCTACGGCTAGCCGATAACCCAGCCTTGCTGGCAGCGGTTGCCACTGGCTTGCCTGTTATTCCGGTATACCTTCACGCACCGCATGAAGAAGGGCGCTGGCGCGCGGGTGCGGCGTCGAACGTCTGGCTGGAGCGTTCGCTGGACGCGCTGGCGGCTTCTAGTGCGAAGCTGGGCGCGCCACTCATATTGCGCACGTCAAAAATCGCCAACAGTGCGGACATGCTCACGCAATTGATTGGCGAAACGGGCGCGAAAGCGGTGTTTTGGAATCGCCTGTATGAGCCCGCGATTACCGCGCGTGATACCCAGATTAAGGCGCAGCTCAAGCAGGCCGGCGTGCAGGCCGAGAGCTTTTCCGGCTATTTATTGCACGAGCCCTGGCAGCTGCAAACCGGCGCGGGTGATGTCTATCGGGTGTTCACGCCGTACTGGCGCAATGCGCGCGCCAAGCTCGCCGGATTTGCTCCGCAGCCGGCGCCCACAAGGCTTGATTCGCCGATCAAGCCAGTGCCGAGCGCAACGCTTGCCGAGCTGCGTTTGCGTTCTGCCGATACCATCAGGCGCGGCTGGGACGCGCCGTTTTTCACCGAGATCAGCCCCGGTGAAGCGGGCGCGCAGGCGGCAATTAGTCAGTTCGAAGAGGGCGCGCTATCCAATTACACGCTGGGGCGTGATCGCCCGGATCAAGCTGGCACGTCAAGGCTATCCGCGGCGCTGCATTTTGGCGAAATTTCTGTTACCCAGGCTGCTGCTGCCAATTTGAGCTCCGGCGCGCCCGCAGCTGAAGCCGAGTTCTATCTGCGCGAGCTTGGCTGGCGGGATTTTTCGCACCAGTTGCTGTATCACTTCCCAGCTATTAGCGATGCGCCATTGAATGCCAAATACGCCGAATTTCCGTGGAATGACGATCAAACTGATGCCGCTCGCAGACAATTAAGCGCCTGGAAAATGGGCCAGACGGGCATTCCGATGATTGACGCCGGTATGCGTGAGCTGTGGCAAACCGGTTGGATGCACAATCGCGTGCGCATGCTGGTGGCAAGCTACCTTACTAAAAACTTGCGCCTGCACTGGCTGCACGGCGCGCGCTGGTTTTGGAACACGCTGGTTGACGCTGATTTAGCCAGCAATACCCAAGGCTGGCAGTGGGCCGCAGGCTGTGGCGCCGACGCCGCGCCGTATTTTCGGATTTTTAATCCGGTTACCCAAGGCGAAAAGTTTGACCCGCGCGGCGATTATGTACGTCGATTTGTACCGGAGCTTGCCAAGCTCAGCGGCGCTAGCATCCACCAGCCCTGGAAAATCGGCGGCGTGCGCGGCTACCCGAATCCAGTGATTGATTTGAAGGATACGCGAGAATCCGCTTTGGCGGCTTTTTCCGGTTGGCGGAGGTAGGTGCGATTGATCGCTCAGTTGCCTTAAAACTTGTTCGTCAATATCTTAAGTATTTTGCTGTTTTTTAACCGGTTTGTTCGGCCTCACCTATGCGCTCTGGGCAGGTATTCGGCGACACTGATCCCCAGAAAGCTAAGCGTTACTTTGGGCTAGGGCTTGAACCCAACGGTGTCCGCGGATATTGACGATCGTTTTGGGTCTGCCATGGTTTTCAGCATGATCAGGCCATAAAAGCTGATAGCTTGCAGCGCGTAGCCGTGCGCGGGTGCTGCCCCAGATATCGTTCTGGATGCCATCTCGCAGACGAAGATTCGGCATTTGAGCGCCAAACTCCGGTATGGCGATTGAACTAAAGGCGAATTCATGCTCTAGCCCAATTTTGATCACCACACCGTTCTCGCCAAAATTGACGTCAACCGTAAAACTATTCATAAGGCCTAGTGGCATTGGAAAAGATCGAAGCTTACGCTCAAGCACCGCTTGTCCATTACGGCGCCGAAATTCGGAAAATTCCACCGTCGTGAATAGCGCGTTCGCATGGAATTGCGAAGGTGCGCGGCAAAGGGTGACATCGGCCCAGGCCTGTGCCTCTGATAAATCGAGCGGGTCGGCACCATCATCTCGCGCAAGGCATTGAATCAGTGGAAAATGTGCAGCATGTGCAACCACGTCTGATACACAGGAAAATCGCTGCCCATTCGGTTCGTATTCCGATGCATCACAAGCAGGTCGAACTGACTTTCCTAAGTGGGAAAGTAGTAGCCAGCCGTCGTCTTTTGACCCTTTAACCGTCATTTGCGAATCTTTGACTAGCTCAACAAGACGCGGATCGAGCAGGTTATGACGGGCATCTGGGGTTGGCGCCTCAGGCTGAAACGGGACGTTGTTTTCCGCCGAAGAGTGCGAATCTGGGTCGAAGTCCGACGCGAACTTGGATGGCATGCGCATTTTGGCTCCTGAGTGCTTTGCTACCTCTAGAACGTAAAATGCAAAAAAACCAAGTCAGCTGAATTGACCCGGATTTAGCAGTGAAACGATAAGAAACCGCCGGGCACAATTGGGTGCCCGGCGTGCATTTTTGACTCAATTTGACATTAGCTAAGTCGTTTATCTGCTTGATTTACAAATCAATTACTAGAGTAGTTCAGTGTTTCAAATGTTGCGCTTGCGACGCCAGACGAAGACGTTTGAGGGCCTCGGCGTAGGGTCACCATCGGAAGCACGTTACCAAAGTTCGCAATTGTCTGGCTGGCGAGTAGGCTGCCGCTGGCGTTTTTAATGTTGATCGTTATTCCGCCTGTTGCATAGGTATAAGCCAATTGGTAGCTCGTGATTGCCGCGCTTCCCAGGCTAATGTCGGCTGAAGCGGCCACCATTTGCAATGATCCACCTACGTAGCGGAAGGTTTTTAGTTCCATCAAGCGCTGACCGCTGCTATCTTGTTTGAGCAGCACATCGACCCACACATCGTTTTGGTCAACTGCTTTAGCCTCAGTGGATACGACTGCGGCAATTCTTGATGTCACTTTTGCCACTAGTGCAGAGCTGCCGGTTAAGTCGACAGTGGCAGTCACGCTGAGGCTGCCATTCGCATACAAACCGTTCGCGCTTGCATTGTGTGAAACCTCGGTCCATTCGCCGCCCACTGGCATGCGCAGTGTCTCCTGCTGGCAAGTCGCACCATTTACTGGCGGATCCTCGACAACGTCGCACCATCCAAAGGCAAAGTTGCTGAAACAAATTGCGGTAGCGAGAATCAAAGTTTTCATGGGGGTATCCTTGGTTGGGGTACCCCTAGAACGAGATCTCACATAAAAAAGAGTCAAAAAAGCCCGTAGCAATTCAAGTTGCTAAAAATTTTTCTATTCAAGATGGTTTATTTATTTAAAAATTGAATCAATTGCACATCCTGGCTGCGTACGTTGCTAAGACTTAGTTTCCAATCTTCGATTTGCGCGGCCTGCGGCCTGCTTTGCCGCAGCGCTTCCATCCAGATTTTGAGTTCGGTATTGGTCGGTTCTTCGACTTCTACATTATTAATCTGCACTGATGCAATTGCCAAGGCACTCGTTAAAAGCTGCTCTGAAGCCGCAACCCGCAGCGCGCTTAACTGTATACGCTTTCTAGCAGGTGGATCCATTGCGGCAGAATGCTGCCACAAGGTACGTACAAAATCTTTGCTTTTGTCATCAATCTGATCTTGCATGGTGCCGAGCAATGCGCGATTGCACTGCACCGCGAGCCGCATATTATTGTCAATTGCGGGAGTGGCTAAAATGGAGTCAAAAATCTGGATCGCCGCATGAAGCTTTTTTGCTTCAATGAATACACGAGCTTGAGTGTTTAAATAAGGTGCTAGACGCTTGCTGCTTGTGCCAAAAAGCGCCTTAGCGGCCCCAATCATAGCTGTGCTTGCGCTCAATGCCGGCTGCACTTGGTCGATAGATAGGTATCCGAGGGTTAAGCTCTGGAGGATGCCAAGACGCTCTAACGGGGTTAGCTCCTTGCTAGCACTCGCGTCTTTTAGCAGTGACACGGCATCGTTATCACGACCAAGCTGCGTCAACGCACGCGCGCGGAGCCGAATCAAAGTCGCTGGCAGCGGCGAAATGGCGGTGATTTGCAGTACCTTTTCCGGGTGGCTTTTGAGCTGCGTTTGCCCAACATAGCCAATAAATAAGACCTGCTGCTCTAAACTTGCGCCACTAATATTGCGCGCAAGATCGGCATTGATTTGAATGAGTAGCGGGAAATCTGCGTTGATATTGGCAATATTGGCGCGTAAAAACAAAATCTGCCGCTGCTCATCGTTCGAATATCGACTACTCGATCGCTGCAGCTCATTCGTCAATTTTCGTGCTTGCGCAAGTTCGCCTAAACCTAACGCGGCTTTCACTAGGGCGATGGCGGTGCCGGGATCGCGCGTGTACTGTTGCCTATTCAGCTCAAGCGCAATTGCATCGCTCACAATGCTAGGCAGGTCCTTTTTTACGCTGGCGGTGGGGTTAGCGGCGCGAAATAATTCAAGCAAAAAAGAGTTTAGATTATTGGCTTTATCGCGTTCTTGCTGCGCTTGATCCCTCGCCGCTACTGCTTCAATGCGGGCTTTGCTAAGGGCTGCATCGCGCATAACCAACTGTAGCACTAGCCCCAATAAGCAGGCTAAAGCAGTCGCCGCCAGACTGGTCGGAAGCCAGTGCCGACGCAAAAACTTCTTTGCCCGATAACCGGCGCTCTGGCCTGAAGCCAGCACAGGTCGGCCGTCCAAAAACGCTTGCAAGTCACGTGCAAAATCGACCGTTGAACGATAGCGTTCAGTCGGGTTTTTGCGCAGCGCGTACATCAAAATTAGATCCAACTCGCCTTCTAGAACTCTCGCTAGCTGCCCCGCGCGAGCCAAGCCACGCAGCGAGGCCGCTTCCGGCGGCACCGAACGGCTGGGTAACTCAGGCGGCCGATACATGATCAGCGTTTGGATTTGCTCAGGTGATAGGCCCTCCATTGGGTAAGGCGCCGCTCCAACGAGTAGCTCGAATAGCAAAATGCCGAGCTGATAGACGTCGGTTGCAATGGAAGTACGTTCGCCGCTGTATTGCTCTGGCGCTACCGAACCTAGTGAAAAAAACCGCTGTGCCGTCGATGTCGCTTTAGTATCGCCAATGACTTTGGCGATGCCAAAATCGAGCAGTTTGGGTCGACCATCGCTCGTCACCATCACATTGCTGGATTTCAAGTCACGGTGCACGATTAAATGATCGTGCGCGTGTGCTACCGCTTCGAGCACTTGCAGCATCAACGCGATGCGTGCGCGCACGCCTAGTTTGTGTTCATCGCACCAGCTTAGGATTGGCGCACCATCGACGTACTCCATCGCAATCCATGGCGCGCCATCTGCATCCCCAGCATCGATCATGCGGGCAACGAACGGGTGATCTAAACTTGCAATAAGGCGCTGCTCGAGCGAAAAGCGCAGCTTGGCTTCGTGGTTCCGGATATCAACGCGCAGTATTTTGATCGCAACTTGTTGCACGGCACTACCGGCTTGGCGCTGTGCGAGCCACACTTCGCCCATGCCACCCCGGCCGAGTGAACGCAACAAAGCGAAACCGCCAATCACCCGCCCTTCAACTGGGGCGATAGGCACCTGGATTTCTTGTGTCACGTTGAGCAGCGCATCCATACTGGGCTCGGGCAGCGCATCGGCTTTGTCGGCTATCAGCATACGTGCCAGTGTTTCAGCGCGCTTGGCGTCGCGCTTGGCAAGATCGGTTAAGAAATCGGCGCGCTGGCCGGTATTGCACTCGCTGAGGTGATCAAACATCTCGTACAGATTCATGGGAACGGCTGCATCGGCTTTGTTGGCTAAGCTGGGTTTTGCGCTAAGAAATCTGCGAGAAACGCTTTGGAGAACCGCCACATGCGGGTCGCGGTCGACAGCGACACTTCGAGCTGCTGCGCGCATTTTTCCATGCCGTAGCCTAAAAAATACCGTAGCTCGACTAAGCGCACGCACTTTGGATCCTCTCTTTCCAAAGCGATCATGGCCTCGTCCAGTTTGAGCCAGTCGACATTAAACTCTTCAGGTTCCTCGGCGCGCATTTCTGATAATTCAGCAATATCGACGCGCTTTAAGTTGCCGCCGCGCTTATCCGTCGAACGACCACGGATGTGATCGGTGATCAAGTTACGCAGCATGCGCGCGCAAAAAGTGATGAATTGCGCTTGGTTTTCTACACACGTGGGGCCACTTCGCTCGCGCAGCCTGATGAACGCCTCGTTCGCCAATTCCGTTGCTTGCAATGTCACGGGCCCAAAGGTTCGCAACTGCTTTTGTGCAACCGCTCTTAACACCGGATAGAGATGCGCCATAAGCTCAGGCTCGACCGTAAGATCGCCCGAGTTCCAACGCGTCAAAAATTCCGATATGTCAGTGTAAGGAACGGCGGCTTTGGCGGCTTGCAATTGAATCCTAATTTGCGCGGTTATGCGCTTAGCCTACTCTGCTTAAAGCATAAAATGCGCGACTTTATTTTAAGCGACGATTTTTTCCAGTTTGATACATAACGCTAATTCTGAGCAGCTCTTTCGCACGTTGTGAGCTTCCTTTTACGCACCGCAAAAGCCCGCAGCGAGGCTCTCTGCGGGCTTTTTTGGAAATTGGCATTGCGTGATCACGTGCAGCCAAGAGCGTACAAATCAATTAAGAAAACGCAAGGAAAAATCATCGATCTATGGGTTGAACACCTTGCTTTAGGCGTGTGGTGTTGTGACCGACAAAAACGCGGTGCGTAATCGGCTAAACAATGTAACTCCGACTGGCTGAAGCCTTCGGGTCGTGACAACGTTGGAGGCTTTGCTGCCGCTATTTTGCCCAGCATCTATGCCGTTAAGGGTTAGACAGCTTACGAGGTAAGCGCCATTAAGAAAGGCCACAATGTCAGCCGGATTAGCCTGCGTAATGCTTTGAATTTCAGCGAACGTTCTTTTGCGCGCATTGAGCAATGCGCTGATTCGCATGTGCGCAGGGCTGCGCCCTAGCGCACCGAAATTAGGCCAGTGCGAAAGCTTGAACGTTTCAACAAGAGCCAGCGCCGGAATGAGCTTTGCTTCACTGAGGCATATCGACAAATACCAATACAGTTCTTTGAGACTCAAAATTACGTCATTCTCAAATTGAAGTGGGCACGTAACGCATGGTGTCAATCGAAATGCGCGATTTGGCGATCGCAACATGTACAAAACACGAGCGCGTGAAGTGACTTCACCCTCAATATGAAGACAGGCGTCCTGCGTTTCTGGGCGTATCGTGATCGACAGGCGCGTGTATCCCCAAAGTCGGTAGGAGTGTGCTTGCGTGCCGACTTGTTCCAATTGCGCTAGCGCTTGCTCAAGCAAACTCATTTTTGGTAGCGCGAGACTGATAGTGGCGGGTTGGAATTGCGGTGTTGCGCTTTGAGCCTGCATAAAAGACGTCCTTATTGAAATGAAATAGCGAGCTTCTAAAACAAAATGAAGTACATATGTTTTAGACGCCTCAGGCTCAATAACGAGTTTCAGACGATGCGCTCAGTCAAGAAAAGTGGCCCAAAACCGGAACTAGATCACATTTTCTCGATCCCGAAATGTGCGTCGCGGTGGACCTGAGTCAATCGCAAAACCTCTGCAACGATGGGTGTGTTGCTTGTAAAAAAAAGCAGTGTTAAGCCCGTTTTGAAAAGGCTAAAGCCAATATTCCCACAGCTGCGCAAACAGCTCTTTTAAGCGCAGAACCGGCCCGCGCCGGCGCCATTTTGCTCGGGTGATCTCCTCGGACTCTGCTAAATCTTTGTCAAACATGGCTTTGACTTGCGCACCGAACTCGGGCCCCAGCACGACCGCATTGACTTCCTGATTGTGCAAAAAACTGCGCCAATCTAGATTGGTTGAGCCCACAGTCGACCACACGCCGTCGATCAATGCGGTTTTCGAGTGCAAAATGACGCCGCGCCGCTGGTATATTTTGACGCCGGCCCGCAGTAGCCTCGCGTAGTAGCGTCGGCCTGCGTGAAATACCAGCCACGAATCGGTTTGGCTCGGCAAAATCAGCCTGACATCCACGCCGCGCCCCGCCGCGGCCTTCAACGCACTCAATAGTTGCGGGTCTGGCACGAAGTACGCGTTCGTTATATAGACGCTCGCCTCAGCGTTGCTAATCGCCGAAATAAGCGTGGCATAGATCAGGCTAAACGGATCCTCAGGCGCGCTGCCAATCGCGCGCACGACTTGGTTCCCAACCGCTTCAAGCTGCGGAAAATAATCAAGATCTGGCAGCTTGCGTCCGCCTTGCTTTTGCCAAGTATCGATAAACAGTTTTTGAAACTCCGCGACCACCGGGCCACGCAGCTGTAAGTCAGTATCTCGCCAAGCGATAGCGGGTTTTTGCTCGGCGGCCTGCGCGCTGACGGAATTCTTGGCATTGGCTTTGGCGCCAGATTCGCGACGGGCAGACTTAGTGCGACGGATTTTTCCGCCTGAGCCAAATGAGCCGCCTGAGTACACTGAGCTGATGTTGATGCCGCCCAAAAACACGATTTTCCCGTCAATAATCAATAATTTACGGTGATCACGTTGATTCAACGCCCACGTTTTTCGAGCTGCTAGTGGATTGACCGGATTAAATTCAAGCACGTTCACGCCTTGATCTATCAGCGTTTGAAAAAACTGTGTGGGCGTGCTGTAGGTTCCGGCGCTATCGCGAATCAGATTAACCTGCACTCCCTGCTGCTGCTTAGCGATGAGCGCGCGGGAGAATTCTTGACCGACGTGGTCGTCATCTAATATGTAAGTTTCCATATTAATATGAGCGCGCGCATTCGCGATCGCGCTCAGCATCGCGGCGTAGGTCGCCGGGCCATCTTGTAGCAAAATAACTTCATTGCCTGCGGTTAGCGGACTTCCAACAATAGCTTCTTCCAGCGCTAAATGTCGCTTAAAAATATTGCGCTTTGCATCACCGCTGGCAATCGTTGATTTAGTTTCTGCGCCCTGTAGGCGTTGGATAATACGCTGACTCTGTGCATTCGACATTGGCCCATCAGCACCAACGATCTGGACCGGCGCGCGCGTTTGTCGAGATAAATCCGGCACGATACGCGGCAGCTTAGCGCAGGCACTTATAAGCGCCAAAGTCGACAAAAGCCCCATGCTTAACAAGCGCGAACGCATGCTATGGAATCACTCTCGCTAGCAACACTAAAATCAGGTTCGTCGCAGCATTAAATTCTGCCCGTCAACAACAAAACTAACAGTATGATCAACAAAAGCCCTATCCCGCCGCTCGGTGCATAGCCCCAATTTTTGCTGTGTGACCAGCTAGGCACAGCGCCAACCAGCATCAACACCAACACGATTATTAATATTGTTCCTAACATTTCACATACTCACCAATTCTATAGTCGGATGAGGATACTGTCGCTAGAAACTAAGTTCAGTTCGTTTGCGAACGTTGATGTGATGAAGCGGTACTAATGCGTGTCCTCAATCCCAAACAATTTTCGGTAGCTTTCGATAGCCGCTGTATCATCGGACGCCACCGCAGCTTTCATGGCTAGCGTCGGTTGGTGCAGGAATTTTTGCAGCATTTGTGCATGCAGTAGTTTGAGCAATGTTTCGGTGTCTGCACCGCTTTGGATTTTCGCACGCACGTGCGCCAACACGGCGTCCGCTTGGGCTTCGCAGTGTTTTCGAAGTGCTAGCACCGGTTCGGTGTGGTGCCGTGTATGCAGGCTGCTCATGAAGCTTTGGACTTCGGCATCGATGGTAATTTCCGCATCGCGCGCGGCGAGTTTGCGCAGCGCTTGGCCTTCTTCAGCGACTTGCTTGAGATCATCAATGCTATACAAATAACAATCGCGCAGATTTGCACAGGCCGGTTCAAAATCGCGCGGTACCCCCAAATCAATCAGAAGCAGCGTTTTGCGCCGTCGCTGCGCGATCGCTGCTTGCAGCTGATCGGCGCGCAGCACCGGCACGCTGCTTGAGGTGGCGGAAACGATCAAATCAACATCGCGCAGGTGCTGGGCGATATCCGATAGCGGCAATGCCAGCCCGCCTTGTTCGTGCGCTAAAGCCTGTGCGCGGCTGAGCGTGCGATTGGCAATCAGCAGCCGTTGAATGCCGGCCGCGCGCAGGTGTTTGGCAAACAGCGTAGCGGTTTCACCAGCGCCGATTATTAGCGCGCTGCGCTGTTCGAAATCATCGTAGAAACGTCGGCTAAGCTTGATTGCGCTTGACGCAATCGACACCGAATTTTCGCCCAGCCCAGTATCACTGCGGATGTGTTTCGCCACCGCGAAGCTGCTTTGCAGCATGCGCTCCAAATCCGGCGTGAGGCTCGCCTGGGTTTTCGCTAGCTGATAGGCTTGCTTGAGCTGTCCTAAAATCTGCGGCTCGCCTAACACCAGCGAGTCTAAGCCGGTAGCAACGCGAAACACGTGCCGCACCGCGCTTTCACCGTGCCGTGCAAACCAAAACGGCTCGAACTGGCCGATACTCAAGCCGCGCTGAAGTAGCATCTGGCTGATGGCGGGTGTTTGCGCGTCGCTATCGCCCTGCAAGTAAAACTCAGTGCGGTTGCAAGTCGACAGCAAAATCGCGCCTTTAACGCCGCCAAAGCCGCACAAATCGCGCAGAATTTTTGGCGCGTCATCCGGGCTAAACGCCAGTTTTTCGCGGATCGCAATAGGTGCGCTTTGGTGGTTGATACCCAGCGCAGTCAGCGGTAGAGCGGTTTCAATCAAGTGGTGGGTTTGCCCTTGTTAAAATATGCTTCAAAAACAAAATCGATGCTCGAAAAACCTCAAGCGGTTCCCTCTCTATTACCCTCTCCCCAACCCCTCTCCCATAAAGGGAGAGGGGTTAGAAACCGACTTATGCGCTAGCTCGAGCCTGAGAAAACTCCCCTCTCCCTTCATGGGAGAGGGGTTGGGGGAGAGGGTGCCCGGCGTGACATTGAAGCTGATGAAAGCCAGAAATCTACTCCGGATCATAATCAAGAATCGGTGCTAACCACCTTTCAGTGTCCGCCAAAGTATAAGCCTTGCGCTTAGCATATTCCTCGACTTGCTCCAGGCTAACGCGCCCGACTACAAAATATTGGCTTTCCGGGTGGCTAAAGTACAGCCCGCTAACGGCCGCTGCGGGCCACATGGCGCAGGATTCGGTGAGTGTCATGCTGGCGTTGTTCTCGGCGTCTAACAGCTTAAAAATGCTGCGTTTTTCGGTGTGATCTGGGCAGGCCGGATAGCCCGGTGCGGGGCGTATGCCTTGATATTTTTCCGCGATTAGCGCATCGACATCTAATGCGCCTTCTTCCGTGTAGCCCCAAAATTCGGTGCGTATCCGCTGATGCATGCGTTCGGCAAAGCTTTCCGCTAAGCGATCCGCTAAGGCTTTGAGCATGATGGCGTTGTAGTCATCTAATTCCGCTTCAAACGCGGCTACCCTTGCTAAAAATTCGCCGCCGCCCGCCTGCACGGCAAACGCGCCAACGTAATCGATTTTGCCGCTAGATTTAGGCGCGATAAAATCGGCCAAACATAAATTCGGCCGGCCCGGTGGCTTGTCCGCTTGTTGACGCAAGCAGTGCAGGGTGGTGCCATTTGCCAGCGCAATATCATCACCGATGCGCTGAGCTTCAAATAGCCCAATCACACCGTGAGCGCTGAGCCAGCGCTCATCAACGATTCGCTTGAGCATTGCCTGTGCGTCGGCAAATAGCTTGGTGGCTTCTTGCCCGACGATCGCATCGCTTAGAATCTGCGGATAGCGCCCGGCTAGCTCCCAGGTGTTAAAAAACGGCGTCCAGTCTATGCTTTGCGCTAGCTCGGCCAAATCGTAGTCGGCAAAGCTTTGTACGCCAAGCTGTTTGGGCACCGGCGGATCGTAGCTTTGCCAGTCAATTTTCAGCCCGTTCGCGCGCGCGGCGGTCAAGGAAACTAGGCGTTTAGCACCGCTTTTGTCTTTGTGGCGCTCGCGCACTTCGGCGTAATCTGCGTCAATATCCGCCAGGAATTTTTCGCGGTGCTCTTTGCTGATCAAGTTTTGCGCAACGCCGACCGCGCGCGAAGCATCTTTGACCCACACGGTCGGGGCTTTGTAGTGCGGATCAATTTTTAGCGCGGTGTGCGCACGGCTGGTGGTGGCGCCGCCAATCATGACCGGGCAAGTTAAGCCTTGCCGGGTCATTTCTTTAGCGAAATGACTCATCTCGTCCAAGCTCGGGGTGATCAAACCTGACAGACCAATAATGTCAGCGTTATGTTCTTTGGCAGCGTCGATAATTTTTTGCGTCGGCACCATGACGCCTAAATCGATGATGTCAAAGTTATTGCAGGCCAGCACCACGCCGACGATGTTTTTGCCGATGTCATGCACATCGCCCTTCACGGTCGCCATAATAATTTTGCCGTTCGATTTGCGCACATCCCCACTGCGCTTTTTCTCTTCTTCGATAAACGGAATCAGATACGCGACCGCTTTTTTCATGACGCGCGCCGATTTCACTACCTGCGGCAAAAACATCCGGCCCGCGCCAAATAAATCGCCTACCACGTTCATGCCCGACATCAGCGGGCCTTCGATCACTTCGAGTGGCTTGCTAAAACCCATGCGCGCCTCTTCCGCATCGATTTCGACAAACGCGTCAATGCCGTGAATCAGTGCGTATTCAATGCGTTTGGATACTTCCAATTCACGCCAGGCTTCGGTTTTGACTTCAGCCTTTTCACCGGTTTTTTTGAACTGATCGGCGATCTCCAATAGGCGCTCGGTTGCATCAGCGCGGCGATTTAACACCACATCTTCGACGCGCTCACGCAGGTCATCTGGCAGATCATCATAGATCGGCAAAATGCCAGCGTTGACGATGCCCATGTCCATGCCGGCCGCAATTGCATGTAGCAAAAACACGCTATGGATCGCTTCGCGCACCGGATTATTTCCGCGAAAGCTAAAGCTGACATTCGACACGCCGCCAGAAATATGGCAGTGCGGCAACGTGCGCTTAATTTCGCGGGTGGCTTCAATGAAATCCACCGCGTAGTTATTGTGCTCATCAATGCCGGTTGCAATCGCAAAAATATTCGGATCGAAAATAATATCTTCCGGTGGAAAGCCGATTTGATCGACCAAAATCCGGTACGCGCGCGTGCAAATTTCAACTTTGCGCGCTTTAGTGTCGGCCTGACCTTGCTCGTCAAACGCCATTACTACAACCGCCGCGCCGTAAGCTAGAACTTTATGGGCTTGCTCCAAAAAGCTGGCTTCACCCTCTTTTAGGCTGATCGAATTGACAATGCCTTTGCCTTGCAAGCACTTGAGCCCCGTTTCGATCACGCTCCACTTAGAGCTATCTACCATTACCGGCAGGCGCGCAATGTCAGGCTCGGCGGCGATTAAATTGAGGAAAGTCTGCATCGCATATTCGGCGTCGATCAGGCCTTCGTCCATGTTGATATCGAGAATCTGCGCGCCGTTTTGCACCTGTTGGCGCGCCACTTCGACCGCTTCGGCGTAGCGATCATCCTTAATCAGCTTCTTAAACGCGGCAGAGCCGGTCACATTGCAACGCTCACCCACGTTGATGAAATTCAGCTCCGGCGTTAACACTAATGGCTCAAGCCCGGAAAGCCTTGTGTAGCGCGGGCGCGGTTGGGAATCTAAATCTAGGCTCATGCAAGGCTCTTTCGCAAACAATTTCCCGAGTTTATCGCTTTATCGCGATAGAGAGATAAAGCGACTGCGTAAAGGTTTAGCAGCTTGTTCAGGGTTTTTTGAGCTGGTTACCGCGCGTGTCGCCGATTAAATCAGCCCATCAGCCGACCACACTCCAAGTTGCGCATGCGGCTAAGCAAAGGGATTAACTAGCTTGACACCGTGGATTACTTCGCCCGAGTTCAAATCCTCGATGTTAAGTTCTGTGCATCCGCTTACGGTGGCAGCGTCCACCCCTATAGCTTCGGCGCCGTTTCTGAACTAGCTCAAGGCGCGGTGCCGTTAGCGGTTGATGAAAACGCCTGAGGTTCCGTGCGCGCGCCTAACGCGTCCGACGCAATATTTCAGTGTCACGTGCGCGCATCTTGCCGCAGCAAGCCGTGGCGCCATGCAAGCAGTTGGTCATCAGCGGTAAGCAGCGTTGCATGGTTGACTAGCGCTGTAGCGGCAATAAATCGATCCGCCGGATCTGCGGGCAGCTGCGCGAAATCTAGCGCGCGCAGTGCAATTTCGCCGTTGAGTGCAATTTCTTTAAGGCCAGCGTTTAGAAGCTGCTGACGCCACTCGGCAAGCGGTATCTTTAGTCGAAAACGCCCGCGATCCTCGAGCATGCCAATTTCCCAAAATGCAATTGTCGGCACTACGACCTCGCCTTGGTGCCAGCGGCGTTCGATGAGCGCTAACGTCTTTTTACCAAGCTTATTTTGCTGAAATTGGCTCCAAAGCAATACGTGCGAATCTAGAACAATCAATTCAACGCATCCCAATCGAGCGCTACAGGCGCAATAATATCGCCCAAAATTTCTCCTTGAGACGCCGTCAAACCAAAAAGGGTCTGTGCGCGTGGCGGTTGATAGGGCTTCAATTCGGCAACCGGTTTGCCATTTTTGGTAATTACAAGCGATTCACCAGAGCGCGCGATGTCGTCCATTAGCGCTAGGCAGCGTGCTTTAAACACGGATGCTTGAATAAAGGTCATCGGGGTGTCCTATTTTCGCCAAACCAGAATTATGACTATGGTCAGATATTTGGTCAAGCAGTGATTGGTGCGGGTGATGAAAAAGCCGTGCGCTTGGTGCGGGCCGGGCGCTCACCCTAATCGCAGCTCACTCGCCCACTTTTGGCGCATCCGCACCGATGCGCACTGGCTGGCCGTTTTGCCAGATGACGGCGTATTCGCCCAGTTTTCGTTTTCGCTCAAGGCATTTTAACACCGCGTTTTGCAAAGCTTGCAGCGTGGCCTGTGCTTCTGGCGAGGGTGTGTTAGATATAAGCGTCATGACAGGGCTTCCTTCAGTAGGTGTTGCTAGTGCTGGGTGTGAATAACATTGCGTATTTCGCCTGCCTGTTCAAACACCAATTCCGGGAACGTTCCGCTGTTCATAAAGCATTGGCATGCATCAACTTCTGCGCAAAAAACGTTCAGCAAATTGGCCAAGCTGCGGGGAAAACGCCGTTCGATGTCGGCGGTGGGAATGTTGTGGCCACCATGGGTAACCCGCTCGGCGACTCGCTGTTTAGACATCGCGATGTTGGGCAGGGCTAGATAAATCAGAACAACTGGCCAACGATCGGCGCGTAAACGTCGCACAAGCTGTAAATAGCTGCGCCCAGCCAACGTGGTTTCTAGGGCAAAGTCGTATCGCGCTGCGATGGCCGAGCCAATTTCCCTTAAAAACAAGCGGCTAGCGGTCAAAAGTTCGCGCTCCGGCGCCAACGGCGCCAATCCGGCAGCAATTAAATCCGCATTGATAAAACGCGAACACAGCGCGAGTTTTAACAAGTACTCCAGCGCAAAAGTCGTTTTGCCCGCTCCATTGGGTCCGGCAATAATCCAACAGTTTGGCATTCGATGACCTCGTTGAGGAGTTGCTCGCCAATCGCGCCTTATAAAGTTAGTCGGCATTTCGGCTTTCCAGACTTTAGCAAAATGTTTGCCGATGCCGTTGCGTTGTTCGGTCGCTTGGCTTTTACTCTGCGCCTAAACGAACCGTTCAAAGCCATGTTCTTCTAACCTGCCGCTGCCGCGCGCTGCGCGCTTGAACGCGCGTCGGTGCGCACGTTCAATATGAATTTTTCCCCCGATGGAGTGACTTTACCTATGTCAAATCAACTATTGAAACTGCTTGCCGAGTTAAGCACGGATGAGTCTGCGCCGGAGTTCGCTGCGACGGGTAAGATTTCGGCCGCAGCGCTTCGCGTTGAGGTGGCGAACTTCGGCCCGCTGGCGAATCCATTGCCGATGGATACTGCGGTTGAGCTTGCGCTGATCGGCGCGCCCGCCGCATTTGGCCTGCGGGAGAAAACTTTGCTCGACCAGCACGTACGCAATAGCCAAAAAATTCCCGCCGAACAGCTCAACTTGAACTGGGACTTAGCTGCACGGACCGAGCTTTTGCAAACTATCGCGCAGAGCTTCGGGCTAGCGGGGCTAGAAGCGCACGCACATGAGCTTTCGATTTATGGGCCGGGTGGATTCTTTAAGCCGCATCAAGATACCGAAAAGCACCCGGGCATGGTCGCAACTTTGGTTATTATTTGGCCGTCGGCGCATATTGGCGGTGAGCTTTGTATTGAACATGGCGAATCGCAGCAGCGCTTTGTTTCACAGCAATTGAGTTCGATTTCTCGCGCTCCGCCTGGGAGTCGTACGGCACAGCACTACTCGGGCGATGACCTGCGTTGGTGCGCTTTTTTTGCCGACTGTAGGCATGAAGTATTACCGGTTACCGATGGCTATCGTTTGGCGCTGACGTTTGACTTGTTGGTGATCAGGCCCAACACTGAGCTGCAACCACCCGCCAATGCGCAAATAACTGCGGAACTTGCGCGCTATTTCGCTGATGATTTTGGCTCAAAGCCCGCGGACTCGGCCCCCAACGAGCGCGTTTCAACCGCTCCCTTGGTGATCGCGCTCGAACACGAGTACAGCGAACACGGCCTTACTTGGGAATGCTTGAAAGGAGTTGACCGCCTCAGAGTAAGGCAGCTGCTTGCCTCAGCCGATCAGCTGGGTTTGATCGCGCACTTAGCGCTGGCGGCAATCGAAGAAACATGGAGCGCCAGCGTGCAATTCCAGCCTGAGTATCGTGGCCGCGGCGCTTATTACAACCGTGAGTTAGATGCTGATGATGTCGAAAAAGGCGATTTGATAGAGTCAATGCTGAGCTTGGACTACTGGGTTGATCGCGAAAGTAGCAGCAGCACCGGCAGCTTGGCACTCAATTCCAATCAAGTGCTTTGTTTGAGCGAAACCGATGAGCGCTATTTGACGAACAGCGAGTACGAAGGCTACATGGGCAACTACGGCGAAACGCTGCAGTATTGGTATCGCCGCGCCGCGCTGGTGCTGCAATCGCCAGTTGCATATTTGCGCACTCGATTCAAGACTGATTTTGCCAGCGCATTGGGCGAATTGCTGCGTCTTGCCGAGCGAAATGATGCCAGCGCTAAACTTCAGCTGCACGCGCAGGTTGCAGCAGCGCAAGGCGAGTTGCTTCAGCGCGCTGAAGTATGGCAAAGGCAGCGGCGCCAGCAGGCCGAGCGCTTGAGTGAAATGCCGGAGCCTGCATCACTTGACTCTTCGACTGCAGCGCCACTTGCCCCGCTATTTGCACAGTACGCAAAGCTTGCGATTGCGCTGGGGGAAAGTGAGCTCGCACAAAGTCTGCTGCAAGTATTTGCGATCAACAGCTTTAGTCCGATTGACGCTCAATCTTTGGCGCAGCTGGAAGCAAGGTTTGGTGACGAGCGCATGCAAGCTTGGTTGGCTAGCTGGTCAAACCGAATATCCGCATCGGTTACTTGTGCCAGTGCGATCTGGTCGGCTGACTTAACGTGCTTCATGCAGGCGTGTGAGCAAGCTGGCGTCAGCACAGCATGGCAAAATCTAAGCTTGCAAACCCTGCTAACCAAGCTATATCGCTGCGATGAACTGCGGGCACGCAAAACACCAATAGCGCAGCAGGCCGACTTCGCAGAGCACCTGCGCAGCGTGCAAGGGCTCGCCCGTGCAATCAAAACCGTACAGCGCGGCGCTGCAACGAATACCGATCTGCTGCGGGATTTATTCAGTCACTTGCTCAACAATTATTCGAAAACGGCACTAGTGCCGATCGCCAAAGCCTGCCTAGCCGAAGCTCAGAGCTTTCGGACTGAGCAAGCTTTCATCGCAGCAATTACGCTTGCCCTGAACAGCGCAATCGCGGCGCCCACGCGCGCAGCCAACGACCATGCCTTGCGCGGTGTCCTGTGGACGTGTGCTTGCACAGATTGCATGTCAGTGAGGGGGTGGGCTGAAAGCGCCACCGCGATTCCAACCCAGATCGCGCTCGCCGAAGCGCGCCGCGCCCACATCATCCGTATGCTGCATGACAGCGCGACTGGCGTAAGCAGCTCAGTGATCAAGCAAGGTAGTCCGCACAAGTTGTGCTTGCAAAAGCCGGGCAATTTGCACAGTAGCGAGGTCAAACAGCGGGCGCAGTGGCAAGCTGAGCTCATGGATTTGCAGCTGGCTTTGATATGAAAGCGCCCGGACGGAGGGTTCGCCAAAAATATACTCTGGCATCTGCAATAAGTTCTGGCAGCCTATACCGCTCGTTTGCCCAAACTCTGCGTGTGGCTTTACTAACGTTAGGGTTAATAAGTTGACGGCATTGGTATGATCACGGCGCCTTTGCCATTACGTTGATCTATGCCCGCTTTGCCTTTGACGTTGCAAATACTCCGATGTGAATTTGATGAGTTTGTGTATTTGCGCCCGCTCGGTCCGCGTGAAGTTTCGCGCTTGGGCGCGCGTGAAGATAAAGCGCGCCGGGTGCTGTTGGATGAGCTACAGCTGCTTTGGCGGGATCCGCAAAATGTGGCGGCGCTCGGGCTTTATCGTGCGGCGCTGCCGGATCCGATTACTGCGCTGGTGCTTGAGATCGTGCTGGCACCGCCGAAAACGCGGTCGGCTGCCAGCCTGCTGCGCGCGGATTGGATTAGCCCTGTCACGCTTACCTTGGACGCTTTTCAGTGGCAAGAAAGCCCGGATCGATGCCACGGCGCAATTCCCGCGTTGGGTTTGCATATTTTATCTGAGACGCCTGAGGCGATGTCTGCGCAGCTGGTGCAAAATGCGCAGCTTTGGTTGACCCGCAAATCGGCACGGGTTGGATTGATGCGCTTGGCGCAACTGGCGCGCTTGCGATTTAGCATTGCCGAGCCCGCTCATTTGGCGTTAGATCTATTGAGTGCCAA
Source organism: Rhodanobacteraceae bacterium (assembly GCA_031422315.1). Taxonomy (GTDB): domain Bacteria; phylum Pseudomonadota; class Gammaproteobacteria; order Xanthomonadales; family SZUA-5; genus JANNYA01. Next base: position 16,705 of record JANOQN010000010.1, on the reverse strand, counting down.
GCAGCGCGACCAGGCCAAAGACAAGCCGCTGGCCAAATCGGTATTAGCCGACGCGGCGCAAGATTTGAGCCTCGCGAAGGTGCCGGGGTGGTGCCTAGATGCCGATCTGGCAAAACTAGCGGAATTGCTGAGCGGTGCCTCAGCGCGCAGCGTGTTGCTCGTGGGGCCTGCAGGCTGCGGTAAAACCACGTTGGTCTGCGCATTGGCGAAGCGCAAGCAGGACTTTGGCATGCTAGAGCACAGCCTTTGGCAAACTAGCGGAGCGCGCTTGGTGGCTGGGCAAAGCGGCTTTGGCATGTGGCAAAAACGTTGCCAAGAATTGTGCCGGGAGTTGGCAAAAGCAAAGACTACGATTTTGCACCTAGGCCAGCTACATGAGCTGATGCAGGTGGGCAAAACCCACGCGGGCGAGCAAAGCATTGCCGGATTTTTGCGCCGTGAGATTGCTCAGGGCACCATTACCGTGCTGGCCGAATGCACGCCCGAGCAGCTGCTGGCGATTGAGCGCGCTGAGCCCGGTTTAGTTGCCGCGTTTCACGTACACATGATCGCCGCGCCAGATAGCGCCCGCAGCGATGCCATTTTGACAGCGGACTGCGCGCACTTGCTGGGGGATGCGCGCGCGGGTGCTTCGGCTGCAGCGCTAAACTGGCTGGCTAGGTTGCACCGGCGCTACGCCAGCTATGCTGCGCAGCCTGCACGCGCGTTGCGTTTTCTTCGTGCGTTATGCAGCACGCTTGCCGCCGATACGCATTTAAGCGTGGCTGAAGTTACCCAGGCATTTCAGCGCGAAAGCGGGCTGCCTGCGTTGCTTTTGGATGACGCGCAAACGTTTGTCCGCAGCGACGTAATCCAGTTTTTTAGCGCGCGCGTCCTGGGGCAAGATAAAGCGGTAAGCGCCGTGGTGGATCGCATCGCGCAAATCAAAGCGCAATTGCACCGACCTGGAAAACCATTAGCTAGCTTACTGATGATTGGCCCAACCGGCACCGGTAAAACCGAAATCGCCAAGGCGCTGGCGGAGTTTTTATTCTCCAGCAGTACCCGCTTGACCCGCTTCGATCTATCGCAAGCCAGCGATGCCGGTGCGGTGCAGCGCTTAATTGGCAGCGCCGCGTTTGGCAGCAGCGAAGGTCTGCTGACCGCGAAAATTCGCGAGCAGCCGTTTTCAGTTTTGCTGCTGGATGAGTTCGAGAAAGCGCATCCGAGTTTTTTTGATCTGCTGCTACAGCTGCTGGGCGAAGGCCGCTTGAGCGATGGCTCGGGCCGAGTTGCCGATTTTTCCAACGCGGTGGTGTTGCTGACGTCGAACTTGGGCGCGCAGCAGGCGAGCCGAGCCAGTATCGGATTTGGCAGCAATACCGCGAGCGCTCAGCAGCACTTTGAGGCGGCACTACAGAGCTTCGTGCGGCCTGAGCTTTACAACCGCTTCGACGCGATTATTCCGTTTGCCGCGCTTAGCGCTGCGCATATCCACGCCATTGCTGAGCGTGAAGTGCAGCGCTTGAACGCTAGAGAAGGGCTGCGCACGCGCGGCGTGCAGCTCAGTGCCAGTAAAGCTGCGATTGCACTGCTGAGTGATCAGGGTTTTGATCCGAATTATGGCGCGCGCGCGCTTAAGCGCAGCGTAGAAAAATTGCTGGTGCTGCCCTTAGCACAGGCGCTTAGCATGACGTCACGAAGTGAAATGCAAAGCACGCAAACGCTCACTTGGCTAATTGATGCAAACGCTGGGCAGCTGCACATCAACCCTGCGCCCAACAATACCAGTGCCAAACTAGACGCAAGCACGCAGCTGCCGATTCAGCGCGTACAACTGCTGCGCGGCAAGCTTGAAGCCTTGCAATGCAGTGATCGGAAAAATAGCTTGGCAGATGAGCTGACACTGCTGAATGTGCGCATGCGGCGCGCGCAAAAAAAACGCCAGCAGCCTGATCCGCTTGATCTCAAGCGTGAAAGCTCGATTGCAGCGCCGCTGGCTGAACTGGCGGCGCTGCGCGAGCAAACCTTTGCGCTGGAAGATAGGCTCAGTGCTGAATATTGGCAGCAGATTGATAGCGTGTATGGGCAAAATCAGGATGAGGCTGCAGCGGCGCTAGCGCCGCAGCTAGCTGCGCTCGAGCAGCGATTGAATGCGCTAAAACGAGTGATTTTCCGCGTCGGCTTCCGGCAGCCCGATACGCTTCGGTTTGCCGTGTGCAGTGAACACGCTAGCTGGCTGCAAGAGCTACTTTTGGCGTACCGAGCGATCTGTTTAGCCCAAGCTGGCAGTTTGGAAATTATCAGCGTGATTGAGCGCGTGGCTAGCGCAAGCGGCAAGCCTAGCAACGCCAGCCCGCGCATGCTTGAGGTGGCGAAGTTCGAGAAGCCCGAGCGCATATTCACCAGTCAATTGGCGCACGTTTTAGGCGTAGTGCTGGAGCTGCGCGGCGACCTATTTGGCCCACTATTTGCCGGTGAATTTGGCCTGCATTTTTACAAGCCGGTCAAAGAACAAGGCCTTGAACGGGTTGCGTTGGTTGAACCGGCGGGCGTTCACTATCAAGCGCGCAGTGAACTTGCCAAAGCAGGCGCGCTGACTTCGATCACAGCGCCGCGTCGGCGTGCGTTTCAAGTGGAAAAGCAGGAGCTGTTTGATAGCCAAAGCGAGCCTAGTCGCGCGCCCTGGCGGCTTGCCCCGGTGCAGCTGGAAATCAGCACACTGGCACGCGCGGCGCTTGCGCGCGCGATTGATCAGATTGATCAATCGCAAGCTGCAGATCAATCCTCAGGCCAATCAGCGGGGCAGGGCTAAATGGTGGTCATTATTCCGCTCTATATCGAAATAACCCGTGCTAAGGATGCCAATGCAGTGCCCAGCGCCAGCGCACAGCCGCTGTTTTTTGCCGCGCCCATCGTGCGCGCGCAAAGTGTCGAACGCGCACTAGGCAATTTGCAAAACGAGCTGCAGCAAAAGTTGCTGGCGCTATCGCGCGCGCCGGATCATGATGGCTTGCTGCCGTGGCTCGATTTGCCGAATTATCAAAGCCATCGTTTGAAACTGCGCGTACATGATGGCGAGCGTGAGCGGGTTGGCGATTTTATTTGGATCAGCTACCGTGCGCTGGATCGCTTGCTGCTGTTTACCCCAAAATTGCCGCACGCGCACATTGAGATTGACAGCCTTGAACACATGACGGAGCGTTTGCCGCTGGTAATGAGTCAATGGCTAAAACAAGCCCGCAAAAGCAGCACTACTCAGGCTCAAGAAAATTTTACGCAGGCGGGTAACTATATCGAGTTTGACGATTTGGCAATTCCAGATGATTGCCAAGTGCGCTTGAGCCTGCTGGAGCTGGACATCAATCCAACGCAAGCGTCCGTCAAGGCCGGCAAGCTTGATCTTGCGGGCATGGGTGGTGCTGATCGCCAGCCCGATGGCGCAGCTGAGCTTAGCAAAGTCGGGCGGCAGTTGAATGCGAACTACTTGGAAGGTATGCCGCGCGGCATCGGCATACAAAACGAAGCGCTACGGCTCATGCAAGCGTGGCTAAGCCCAAAGCGCGAAGCGCAGCTTTTGCTAGGCGCTAGCGGCGTAGGTAAAACCATGGTGATTTTTGAAGCAATTCGCTTGATGAAGCTAGCAGCAGACGCGAAGCTACAGCCGCGCATTTGGCTGATTTCACCGCAGCGTTTGATCAGCGGTATGAGCTATCTAGGCGAATGGGAAGCGCGCCTGTTAGCCATTTTAAAGTACGCCGAACAGCGCAATCTGATTTTATATTTTGACGACGTATTGGCACTATTTAGCGCGGGCAAGCATTCTGGAAGTGACCTAACGGTCGGCGATTTATTGCTGCCCTGGCTGGAGAAACGCCAAGTGCACGCGCTCGCAGAAATGACGCCAGAAACCTGGCGCGTGCTGCGCGAACGCCGCCGTGATTTTGCTGATCTGTGGCAGGTGCAGCCGGTGCATCCGCTGCCGGATGCTAAGCGCTGGGCTGTGTTGGCAGCGCTTACGCGTGAGCTATCCATGGCGCACGACATTCAGTTTGATCTGCACGCTGTGCCGTGTGCTGTGGAGCTATGCACACGCTATGCCGGGGAGCGCGAATTTCCGGGCAACGTCGCTGATCAGCTGCGCAGGTTGGCCGCACGCGCGCCAGCGAAAGCGCGCATTACCCGTGATGATGTCACCCAAGATTTTTCGCAGAGGCTCGGCTTGAGTTTGGATTTGCTTGACGCACGGAAAACGCTGCTTGCAGCTGATATTGAAGCCCAGCTACGTCAGTATCTTAAAGGTCAAGCCAGTGCCATCAGCGCACTGACGAATGCTGTGCTGCGCTGTAAAACTGGCTTGAACGATCCGAAGCGGCCGCTCGCGGTGATGCTGTTGCTAGGCCCGACTGGCGTGGGTAAAACGCAGTGTGCGAAAGCCTTGGCAAAGCTGGTTAGCCCGAATGTCGATGCGCTTATTCGTATTGATTTGAACGAATACTCCGAGTTTGGCGATGCTGCGCGTCTGGTTGGTACTTGGGCACAGCCCGATGGCATATTGACTGCTGCCATTCGCCGCCAGCCCACCAGCGTGGTGCTGTTTGATGAGATCGAAAAGGCCAATCCAGAAGTGTTTGACTTGTTGCTGTCGCTTCTGGACGAAGGCCGATTGACCGATGCGCATGGACGCGTGGCTGATTTTACGCGGGCGTTTATTTTAATGACCAGCAATTTGGGCGCGCGGGAAGCCGGTGTGCAGTTGGGCTTTACCGCGCTGGCGCACCAGCAAGATTTCTATCAGGACGCCGCTAAAAAATTCTTCCGGCCTGAATTTTTTAATCGCTTAGATGATGTCATCGGCTTTCGCCCCTTCAACGCCAGCGAGCTGCGCGAGATCACCACTTTACTTGTGCAGCAAGCGCTGGCGCGTGCAGGCATTCGCGCGCGCCATTGTTTGGTTGCGCTAGAATCCTCTGCGATCGCCGCACTCGCACAAATTGGGCAGGATCCTAACTTAGGCGCGCGTGCGATCAAGCGCGGCATTGAACGCGCGCTGGTGCAGCCGCTGGCACGCTATTTGTCAGTGCTTAATGTGCGCCAGCCGCTGCGCATTACGCTGACTGGCGTAGCAGAAAGCTTGAGCATTGCGCTAGAAGAGTTCGCCTACGCGGCGCGCACCGTGGCTGATTTTCGGCACATCGTATCTCTGGATCAGTTAGCTGACGTATTCGATGCGTGTACCGATCTGCTAGCACAATTTGAAATTCAACTAGATGCGATGAGCGCTAGCGGCAGCATTGCTTTAGGTGCGATCTCCAGCAAAGCGCAGCATTATTTTGCTTGCCGCGAACAGCAAAGTTATGTGCAGCGCGCTTTGGAACGGTTGACAAGGGCGCAAACCGGGAAACCACTCGGCAGGCCGCACAAGCTAGTGCATGCGCGCGCGAGTTCAGCGCGCAGCGAATACGCCGGTGCAGGTGCGCGTGCTAAGCAGGGTGAGGCATTGATTTCGCAGCTGTCGGAGATTGGTAGCGCTGAAGCAAGCGCAGCGCAAGGCTTTAGCAGTGCCGGGCCCACGCGTGAAGCGTTAATACTGCAAGATAATCTTCGCATGCTCATTAGTGCGATCAGCTGGTTTGCGATTTTGTTGAATGCAAACGTCGAGCTTGAAACGCGATTTTTGAATTTCGTACGCCTGCCGACGCCGCTTGGTACCGATGCAACTGCCGGCGGATTGCTAGCCAACATGGCCGAGGCGCTAAAGCTTTTGCCTGGCTGCCAGCAAACGCATTTAGTGGCCGCGCCAAGCGATATCGGCGATAGCGAAACAAGCAGGTCCGCAGCACTACACATTGAAGGCTTTGCCTTGGATGCGCTTTTGCAAGTTGCGCAAGGCTGGACGCTTAGCTTGCCAGAATCAGGCTTGCAGCTGAGCCGACTAGCAAGTCGAAAAGAAATTAACGCGCCTGACGAGGACGCCTCAGCCATCATTATTCGAAAGCAAACTACTGACGGCTTTGTTGATTTGCGCAGCAATCTGCGCTTGGCAAGTCAAAGTAAACCCAATGAGTATCTCGATTTTTGGCTGGCGCATTTGCCGCTGCCAGCAGCGCTTAATTTGGCGCTAGCGGCAACGTTGGAAAGACTTTCGGAGCCCAGCCCATGAGCCAAGTACGCATACCGATTGCCACCTGGAGCAACAGCCAAGGCATGCATTTTGGCGTTATTTTGGGCGATAGCGAAGTGGCCACTGCGCTCGATTGCGATTTAGCGGGTGTGCGCAATCAGCTGACTGATTTGGCGCACTGGCTGCTGGAGCACGCCGATTGGCGCATTGAAAGCGATTGGGAACAGGCAAGCAGTATCAGCGTGCGCGTCAAAGCTAGACCGCGCTATCAAGATGGCCCACGCACGGTGCCGGTGGGGCAGTCTATCAGCGTCAAAATTCCTTGCGTGCGTTTGGAAAGTGAGTACGGCTATAAGCTGTGCGTGCAGCCGCATTTGGGACTGAGCTTTAACTTTGATCAGGATTCTGAGCTGCGCGGGCTTATCGAACACTATGCCGCCGAAGCACTGCGCGCGCAAACGCCTTGGGAACTGGCACAGCGGTTGCCGCCGACGCTTTACAACGTCGAATTTATTTCCGTGAGCGTCAAGCTGCGAAACTTTGCCCGCATGGCGCCCGAACAGCGCGGCGATTTACGCGTGCTGTTTGAGGTTGCTGAGCCACTATTAAAGGACCGGCGCAGTTTTGGCGCAGCCTTCGGTAGGCAGCAGAGCTCAGCTGATCTAGCGCAGCGTTTGAGTGCTAGCCGAGGCAATATTTTGCTGGTTGGGCCGCGCGGCGTGGGCAAAACCACGCTGCTCAGTGAGGCCGTTCGCAAAGCCATGCGCAGTAACAATGATGAGCAGCTGCATGGGCTGCGTGACTATCGCTTTTGGCGCGTGAGCGGTGCGCGCGTAATCGCTGGGATGCGCTATTTGGGCCAGTGGGAAGAACGCGTCGAAGCCATGATTGCCGCGCTTGCCATAGTGCAAGGCCAGCTGGCGGCGGATAGTTTGTTGGAGCTGATTCGCACCGGCGGCGATAGCCCTGAGAGCAGCGTCGGTGCGTTTTTGCTGCCCTATTTGCAGCGCGGCGAGCTGCGCATGGTGGCGGAGGCCACGGCCGAGGAAGTACAGGCGCTCAGGCGTTTGCTGCCCGGCTTGCTAGATCAATTTGAGCAGCTAGTCGTGCCTGCTTTTGATGCCGTCAACGGGCTTGCAGTGCTGCGCGAAGTGGCCGTTTCCTTAGGCAGTAGTAGCACTCAAAGCGTGCCGAATGCTTCCAGCGAAACCGGCGATGCGCTAGCGCATCATGCCGGCGCTGGCAGGCTTCGCAACACGATTCCCGATCTCATATTTAATCTTTTCGCGCGTTTTTTGCCGCAAGCCGTTATTCCAGGCCCGGCTGTGCGATTCCTTCGAAAAATGGCGCGTTGCGCAAAAACCGAACGCGTTGATCGTGCGCGTATTTATCAAGAATTTGCCCAGCTCAGCGGACTGCCACTGACGCTGCTGCAAGATGAGCTACCGCTCGCGTTTGCCGACGTACACGCTGCGCTGGCCAGCTCCGTAATTGGGCAGCAAGCGGCAGTTGCCGCAACCGCCCAAGGCGTCATTACCCTCAAAGCCGGGCTCAATGACCCGACTCGCCCGGTGGCCGTGCTGCTGTTTTCTGGGCCGACCGGCACCGGAAAAACCGCGCTCGCCAGAGCATTGGCGCGCTATTGTTTCGCCGCCGATGCCAGCGCACAGAGCGAAGCTCGGCTAATACGGCTGGATTTGAGCGAATACCAAGGTTTTGACGCCGCCGCGCGTTTTTTGAGCGCGGAACAGGGCCAGCCCGCGCGCTGGTTGCAGCAAGTCGACGCACAGCCGTTTTCGGTGCTGCTATTTGATGAAATTGAAAAAGCCAGCCCGGATATTTTTGATCTCATGCTTGGCGTGCTAGACGAAGGCCGCCTGACTGATCCATACGGGCACCGCTTTGATTTTCGCTCCGCGATTATTATTTTGACCTCCAATATTGGCGGCAATCTAAAAGCGAGCGCAGGCTTTCACAGCAATACCGCAGATGCCAGCAGCGCGGTCAGCAAATTCTTCCGGCCCGAGTTCTTCAATCGCTTAGACGCAGTCGTGCCGTTTCATGCACTGGATGCCAGCAGCGTGCGCAGCATTGCCGAAAAAGAGTTAGCTGACCTACAAAACCGCGAGGGTCTAGCTGCGCATCAGCTTACGCTGAGCTGGGATGAAGCGATCGTTGATCTACTGGTAAAAACTGGCTTCGATGCGCGATACGGCGCGCGCCCCCTGCAGCGCGCGATCGAGCAAAATATCGTCAACGCCATTGCTAGCTGGCGCTTGGCAAATCCAGGTGTACGGGGAGCGTGTTTGCATTTGAGTTTGAGTGAGCAGTGTGTGGTGGTTTTGCCGGGGTAGGGCCGGTTGCGAGTTGCAGAGGCAGGTGCTTGCGCTATTGTGAGCGGCGATGCCGATTTGTTGGTTTTAGAACCTATTGGCGCGCTACGGGTTTCAACTGCGCGGGTGGCGTTGGATGCCGCACAGTAAAATAAATCCGAAAGCCAGGGCCGAGGGCCGATCCGGTAACCCGTCGCTAGTCGAGTCTCACTGCAAATTCTGCCCAAACACAAAAGTATCCACCAGCGTTACCGAGTCAAGCGATGCCAAGACTTTGCCATTTTTATCCAATAGCTGCACTCGATACTGCCCGGGCTTTAGGTTATCCACGCGATAATAGCCAAAGCGATTCAATGTAGTTTTCTGAGCTAGCGCGCCGCTGGCATCCAACACTTCCACCCGCAGATTGGCCAGCTCTGACACGCCGGGCAGCACGGCTTTTCCAGCAAAGCCAAGCAGAATTTCCAGATCGAAAGTTAGATCAGTTACGCCGCCCCGGCGCACTTGCACGTTGCGCGCCGGGTTTGCAATGGCGACTTCAATCGGCAAACCTTCACCATCCATCTCAACGCGATAGACGCCCGGCGCAAGCTCATCGAGCGAAAATTTACCGCCCGGCATCGTGTAGCCGCGAATTTGGCCATCGATCAAAATCGGCAACTGGCCTAAATCAAGATCATCGACAATACTCGCCGAATCCGATTCAAGCGCGCCGGCAATACTGCCTTCGCTACCCAAGATGCTGCTTGCACCATAGTTTGGCAGCAGCCGAGTACCGCTGACGGCAAAGTCACCGACTACGAAAAACTGCACGAGCAAATCTGAGCTTGCGCCAAAAAGGCCGTCGCGCTCGACTCTGACGCGCGCGTCTAAGCCGGGTGTTAGCTCATGCGATAGTTCCGCTAAATAGCCAGTGCGATTACCGCCGCCGACCAAACCAATCGAGGTGACCGTGCGTCCGCGCCCGCCCCAATTTGAGTCCAGGATCAGTGCGGTGCGGCGCTGTGTACCGAGTTTTGTTAGATTGTCCTGCGGAGGTTTAGATTCAATCGCGAGCGCGCGTATTCGATGCGATGGATTTATGGCGTACTGATACTCCGCTTGCGTTTGCTCGCCAAAACGGCCGACACTCAAACGCGAGCGCTCGTTGATGATCCAGTCGATGTCATAGCTGTACTCGCCGTCAAAACTAGGTTTTGCTCTAAAGCTCAGCTGCTCGGTCGGGCTGTAGCGCAGCGAGGGCTTTAGGAACGAGCGGCGTGCTTCAAGCTCGTTTTCAGTTAGTCCGTAAACCAATCCAAGCTCAAGCCGAACATTGGGCTCGTACAAGACTTCCGCACGCTGGGCGCGAACGGCGCGATCTTCACTGCCTTGAAAGCCTGCTTCTCGATCAATCATATCGGCGCGCCAGCGAAAATCACCATATTCACCATCGCCAAAAATTTGATAGGCGCGCGTACTGTTTGCGCCTTGTGCCAAGTAGCTCGCCCAGCTGCCCAAGCGCCCGAGATTAAACGCCGAGCCGACTAGATTTTGCCGCACGCCGTTCAACGATTGCGTCGCGGCCTCCACGGTCATTCGATCTGATATGCCGTAGCGGCTTTGATAGAAAGCACCTCTGCCTTGCTCCAAATCACCGCGGATTGAGTAGCGCTCGTTTTGCTGATCACGGCGCAATGGATCGCCTAACTGGCCCACGCCGAAGTAGTGAAAATACGTGCCCTTTGCAAGCTGATAGGCGCTGGCTTGCGATAAAAATTGCTCGACCCGCACGGGCAATCCCGGCCGAGCAAACTCATACAGCGCAACCTCCACATCAATGCCCTGGCCAGCACCGGTAGGCACATTGTAAAACTCGTACCGGCCGTCCAAACCGATAATTTGCCGCTGCAATACAAGGCCCGCCACACGCAGCTCCGCCGTGCCACCGGCTGGCCCTTGACCTTGCAAAGTATTGCTGGACTGACCGGCACTGGCGACTAGCTGGCCGGTGTAGCCACGCTGCGTTTGGTATACCTGAGCCGGATTATTGGTGTACGAATATTGCACGCCAGATAGCCTAAAGCCGTTGAGCAAAGGATTAAGATTAACCCGATCAAAGCCCAGCAAATTGCGGTGCGAGCCGCGTTCGTAAAGCCACCAAAGCGACTCCAAACGCGTATCACTCCCACTATCGAGCAGGCCACGACTAAACTGGGTATTCCATATGCCCGGCCCTAAAATACCGGCAAACTGCTGATCAACCGAGGCATTGGTGCGGCCATTGATGCGCGAGCCTGACAGCGACGTGCGCGTTCGCGATAGCGATAAATTAGGCGCGAAGACGTCGGGTGTTAATAAATTGGATTTTCGCGCCGATGTGCCTGATTGCTCGCGCCAGGGCACTTCACACAGCAGTGCAAATTCGCCCGGATCAAAGTTGATTTGACTGGCTAGCTTTTCCGCTAAAAGTGCGATTGGCGCAAATGCCTCGCCTTGTATCATTTGCAGTGCATCGGCAGGAATTTCCGCGAGGCCAATGGGCGTTTGTAGGGTGCCCGCAGCGCCTGCTTCGGGCGCTTTCCAAGCTAAACCGAGCACATCAGCGAACCCTGCTACCGACACCAAAACATGATCAGGCGAATCCGGGTTGAATATTGCAACGGAAACATCCGGTAAGTCGCGCTGATTAAGCCGAACACCGGCCAAGCTCGGCTCGGCGGCTAAAACCTTTGTTTGCGCTTGCGAAGGATCACCCGCTAACTGCGCCGCGCTCGCAGTTTGCGTCTGCGCCAGCGCCACCAACGCCAAGATGACCAAGCTTGCCGTCTTACATATGCTATAGACCCTCATGGCGTAGGCATGATCTCAAATTCAAATGCACGATCAAGCACGGCATCACCGATTGTGCCGTTCAAATCCAAAACGTAGCGCCCGGGCAGCAGCTTGGGCGCAATCAACAGCGGCAATTCGCGCGCGCTGCCGGGTAAAACCGGTGCGCTCGGCATGATTTGCGTCCAAAGCATGGGCTCGGGTTTTACAAAATCTGGGTTTTGCACACCCGGCAGTTCCTTAGTTTTTTCAGCCCCAGGAAACTGCGCAGCTGGGTAGATTGCCGCTTGACCGATAACGCGGGTATTGGCTGATCCGCTCGCTTTTAGGCCTAGCCGCAATTGGCTGGGCATGCTGTCCAGAAGGCTCAGCTCGGCGCTACGGGTGCTATCGCCTACTTGCACATAAACCGCTGATTCCAAACGAAATAACGCCTGCATCATGCCCTCTGATTCAGCATCAGCGGTATCTTCGCTGGACTGATCTTCTTGCTCGAATATCATCATGAAGCGATGCTCACCTGTGCTCAATTCAGTAGCCGGGCGCACGCTAAAACGCACCACTTGGGACTTGCCAGCTTCGGTCGAAAAGCGAGAAGGATTGACGACCACCCACTGATCAATCGATTCAGCGCTTGAGGCAAGAAATTCAACTTTGCCTTCGGCTGTTAATGTCCAAGGCAGTACGCTGACTTTCACGTTGGTTGGCTTGCCATTGATATTGAAAAAACGAAAGCTCTGAGTTTTTTGTGCCGCGCTCATCGGCAAATCAAGGTAAGGCGGGCTGATGCCCACCTCAGCCATTGCCGGGCCGCTCTGCTGAGCAAGCACGCTGTTAACGAGCGTCAATGCCAGTAACACGCCCATAAAAAGCTGGCGCAAAGTGTGCAGTACGCCGCTTAAACGGCGCGAAAGATTGAAGCAGTTAAATTTAGGATCAAGCACGTAGAAGTTCCTGGATTGCATGAGTAGATACAACGTTGTTAGCTAACGAATTAATATCGTGAAACACTAGAAAGATTCAATTTCATAGCTGAGCTGACCCCGAAACGCGCCCATGCGCGGTGCGGCTGCGGCGTCAATCAACAGCTCAACGTCACCGGTCATCCAGCGTTGGCCCAGGCGCTCTTCGAAGCGAAGTCCGGTAATGCTAGCGGCTGCGGGCAGGTGCGCACCGGCGGCGCTATCGCTCAGCGCATTGAACTGGTTTTTCGCCCCGCTCCGGCTTTTTAAACTGACACGCAGCGTGGGAATCTGGCTGAGCTGATCAACTCGCATGCGAAATGCGTTCTTAAGCGTGCGGCGAATCGGCAGCAGTTCACCGCCGAGCTCAGGCGGCGGCTTGCCACCGGCAACTAAACTGCCGTTGACGACGATCACACTGCTGCGCCGGCTGCCGGTGCTCTGCTGACTAACATTAGATAGCTCATTAACTCGCACAGGCTCAAGCTGCACGTAGGGGCGCAGCACTTCAATGTGGATGTTTGGGTGAGCGCTGGAAATGCAGGCGATCGATAGGCCAATAGCGAATAAAGCCGTCCATCGCTGGACGCACTTAGAAAAACGCGTTTGCTTCATATGCACAGTCGTCATGAGTGGGTTTATCTAGACGCTGCCTACGATTGGAAAACCGGAGGCAGCGTTGCTTTGCTAGCTGTTGATTAGATGTTGGTAAGCGTCAAGGTATATTCCGAGCCGGCAGCCGCATGCACGCCAGAGCGCGTCGCGTTGGTCAAATCAAGATTCAAACGCACATTGCCCACGCGTGGAACTACTAAGCCTGGATCAGCAAAGGTAATCGTGGCGGTATCGTCATTGGTCGAACCTGCTGATTGCACCGCAGCGGCAATGATGCCAATCGCGGAAGCACCAGGCCCGGTTAGATTGACATTACCCTGGGTAACGGCAAGCGTTGCATTAGCGGTTGCGCCACCAATCGAGCGCACCGCCCAAACGTTTTGCAAAATCAACGGCGCATTGGTCAGCACGACTGGAAAAGTCGGCGCTGGCGGCGCAGTAAAACCCGCATTGATATTGCCGCCGGAAACGGTGGCGGTAGCAGTTTGCAGCGCAGCGGTCGCGCATTCAAAGTCATTAGCGGTATCTGCCGTGCAGCCTGTCGGCGCGAGCTGGGTTAGCGGCAGGTCAACTTGCAGCGTGCTGTAGTACGACAAAATTGCCAGCTCCCCTGTGAGGTTGATATCGAGTGTGGTTTCGCCAACGGCTTGCGCGAATACCGAACCCGAGGCGAGCAGTGCGGCGGAAAGAGCGATCATTTTCGTTTTCATAAATGAGTTTCCTATTGATTAGTGAGAGTCTAGTTACTGGTTTTGATGGTGCATATTGGCTTAGAGGTTGGTGAGCGTCAGTCGATACTCAGAACCCGCGCGCGTGTGATTGCCACTCAGCGTGGTGTTTAGAAAATTGAGATTGATCCGAACCGAGCCGGTACGGGCATTGACCAAGCCCGCGTCGGTAAAGCCCGTGACCGGCGTGTTGTTGCCAATGACGCCGCTGGTATCGTTGTGAATCAAACCCGGTACCGATAGCGTCGCTAAACCGACCTGAGATGCGCCATTGCTAAGCGGCGTGAGCGGATTTAAAAGCGCTAAGGTAAGCGAGCTGGTAGCGCCCAACAGACCGGTTCCGCCAATGGTTCGCACCGCCCACACGTTTTGCAAAATCAAAGGCGCGTTGATCAGATTGACTGGAAAATTGACGTTCAACAATCCGGTTACAGGATTGAAATTAGCGCGTAATTCACCGCCCACACGCGTCGTTGTTCGGGTTCGCAAGGCCGTGTTCGCGCACTCAAAATCATTCGGCGTATCGGCGGTACAGTTCGTTGGCGCAAGCTGAGTAAGTGGCAAGTCAACCGCCAAATTACTGTAGTAAGAAAGCACCGCCAAACGGCCGGTTAAATTGAGCGCTGTACTGCTATTGCCGGTGGCCGCGCTCCACGCTGCGGAGGAAAGCCCAATACCCAAGGCCACCGCGACCAGGGCTGGGAGTTTGCATCTTTGTTTGTATCTCATTGTAAATAGCGCTCCTTTGTTAGGTGAAAAAGCCAACAGGATGCAGTGAGCGCGGTATTCTGATGCTCGTTCAGAAATTAGACGTTTCTGAACCAGGCGCGGCAATTGCATCCTGCCGCAACCATCGTTTCTGATTGAAATGAGAACTGCAACGCTAAATCGCGTTTATTTACATTTTGAAATTCGAGAATCCTTGTGTTTTCAATGCTGTTGCTTTTGCAAAATCTAGGGTTGGATATCCCTAAGCTTGTACTGAGCCGACGAAATGGCGAAAAACCGGTCTGTTGCAGTACGAGCGTGCCAATAGATGCCAAGCGAATTTCGACAATGTGTAACGCAAACACAATTCAAGCCTGCGAAAATCAGACCGTCTTTGCCGCGATGCAACTCAAACTAGCGCTGAGCCCAAATACCTATCCCACAAATTGTTCCGCAATCGATTGCTTGGATCCACTTCGCGTTTTAGCGCGCTGAATTGCTGATGCTCGGGATAGGCTTGCTGAAATTGCGAAACGCTGGCGTGTAAGCGATAGGGCAGGTAGTAACGGCCGCCGAAACGCAGCGCCAAGTCGATCAGCTCGCGTGTCCAGCGTGCGGTTATCGCATCAGCCGCCTGCGTGTTGCGCTGCTTAAAGTACAACACGAAACAAAATACCTCGCTGGGTGCCCAGCGCATCAGCGTCAAATGATCGGGCGGCGCGTGCCGAATCGATACATTGAGCACGTTCGCGCCCGATTTGCGGATTACAAGCTGCAAGCCGCTCACAAAGGCGCTGAAGTGCTGAACCGGGATGAAATATTCTTGCAGCAGATAAGTCGAAAAAGCGCGAGTGCGCGGCTCTAACGAAGCGACATCTAAGCTTGCTTCAAAATTGCGCCAGACAATCGGCGCGGGCTGCTTGAGCTCTGATTGTTGTTCGCGTTTTCGCAATGTCGACGCGCCCGGTAATTCCGATGCGGCCCAGATAGCATTTTGGTCGTGCGGGTAGCTGGCGTTCTGCGTACGAAGCCGCAGTGCCACAGTTGGCACAGCCGCCGATTTGTACCAGCTGATCGCTAAAGGCTGATCAAAATCGGGCGGAATTAAATCGGCATTGTGCATCAGCACCGCGTCTGAATTTGCCACCGAACCCAGAACGTTTTTGGCGAACCATTCTGGGTAATCATGCAAAGGTACAAGCGCAACGCTGCGTTGCATTGGGGTGTTGTCGGCCAGCGCTAACTCCACTTCGGTAATGACGCCAATGCCGCCATAACCACCGATTGCAGCAGCAAAAAGCGCTGGGTTTTGGCTGCGATTTGCTTTAAAGATTTTGCCATTTGCCATCACTATGGTCAGTGCTATAACTGAATGCGCGATTGCCCCTTTGCCAACGTAGCGCCCGTGGCAGTTGACCGATACCGAACCGCCAATCGAAAAATTGGCGTAGCTTTGCATGATTTGAACGGAAAGCCCGAAAGGATCTAAGTAATCCAACAGCTGACGCCAATGCATTCCTGCTTGCACGCGCACGGTTTTGGCGATGGGGTCAAGCCCGATGAGTGCGCACATTTTGCGCATGTCCAAATGCAGCGCGGTAGCAGATGCGATTTGCCCACCCATACTGTAGCGCGCACCACCAACGCAAATCGGGCCATGCCAGCTGCGTAGCAGTTCGCTCACTTCGGCGCTGCTGCGCGGGTTAGCGATTTGGGCCACGCGAAATTCGTCTATTTGGCTCACATCATGCACGACAATTGGGCCATCTGATGCTTCGGGCCTGCAAGCTACACATGCAGCAGAAGTCAATGCGGCTTGTAACAAGCGGCGACGATTTAAATGAGTATCGGTATCTTGCATACAGACTGCACCTCGAACTTTTTTTCGAGCTTGCCTGCGAGTTGGCAGGTCCAGCAATATGCTGGAGAAGTATCGAAAATTAGCCGATTTGGAAGCCCTCATTGCGACTTTGCTTGCGACATCGAGCCACGTTCCGTTCGTGCTGAGCCCGAGTCTCCATTCGTGGTGAGCTTGTCGAACCACGGAGCCTCGAACGCAAAATTTGCGGCGCATCCAGTTTGAGGCCGTGAGCTTCGAAAGGCCTCGTGCCAACTGCCAGTTGCCCGCCCGCCATAGTCAACGAACCCTTGGTCGCGGTGCGCCTTGCGGCGGTTTGGCATGGGCGCGTCATTGTGCTATTGCTTAGTCACAACTACCAAATCATGCGTAAAAATATAGCCGGGCAGCTGCTGAATATCCTTGAAAAATTCGCCTCATATATTTTGGATGTAGGGTTTTGAGTGAGTGCGCCGGCACAAACCGGCAGAGCGTAATGGGTGAAAGTCCCCCACAACAAAAGGAGTAGCGAACCATGTTTGTCCCCGAGTCATGCGAGTTGAACCGTGAGGTGCAGCGCGAAGCGTTGACAGGGGTGCCGATAGGCC
>JANOQN010000009.1:0-6924 GCA_031422315.1 Rhodanobacteraceae bacterium | reverse complement strand
CTAAAAGCGTCCACGATCGCCAGTTATGTCAAAACAATCTATCGCAAACTTGAGGCGCACTGCCGCTTGGAGGCCGTCCAACGCGCGGTGCGCTTAGGCCTGATTGAACCCGAGTGACCGGCTGGGTAGACAATTCTCAGTGATCAAATACCCGCGATTGGGGTATCCAAGGCAACTGGATATGCACGATATTTCGCTCATGCAAAGCCGCTCCTCATTGCCTATTCCAATTGCGCTGGTAAATTCGCCGCCCCTGCGGGCGTGGCAGAGCTTGCTCGCATGGCTGATGCCTTTGCTGCTCACAGTCATTGCGGTATTGCTGGCGTGGCCTGCAACTGAACCTGCGGAAGTGGCAAAAGTTGTTTTGCAAATTGATGGCATCGCACCCGGCCCGGATGTTTGGCTGTACCGTGATCGGTTCGATCGGGATCGCGGCGCGCCAATGCTGCTGATCGCGCGCTTTGATTTGCCAGAGTTGCCTGCGCAAGTCGCCTACGAACCTTTGGTGCTGAAAGCGCGGCAGCTTACTGGCGCATTTACCTTAAGCTTGAACGGGCAAACCGTGGTGGCACCAAAGCTATCCGCTTGGCAGCGCGCGCGCGACAGCCAAATTCTGTTGCCGCAGAGTGCTTTGCGCGCCGGCACCAATGAGCTGCAATGGCATTTGCAGCAAGGTCAAGCCACGCTGGCAAATCTTACGTTGTACCCGGCAAGCGCGCTGACCGGCTTTATTCAGCAACAAAGCAGCCCGCAGTTTGCCATTGCTAATGCTGCCGCCAGCATCACGTTGATTTTGATGTTGGCGGGCATTTGGTTGACTAGGCGCCATGCGCAGGAGTTTTTATTATTTGCACTCGGTGTGCTGTTTTGGGCGGCGTATTCGATACTGGTGGGCGCGGGAAACCTGGTTATTTCGCTCAAATTCAGCCAAATTTTAGCGCACCTATTCCTGCAAGGATTTGTGCTGTGCATTGCGCTGTTCGCGCGGCGTTTTGCGGGCAAAGCTTGGCTAGGTTTTGATCGGCTACTTTGTCTACTGGCCGGCATCGCTGCGGCGCTGCTGTTAGTTTCATATCTAATTTTTGGCATTCAAACGGTGTATTTAACCGTCAGCGGCGCGCATCGGCTGGTGCTATTAGCGTTTGGCGCTGTGATTTTTTGGGAATTGACATGCTATGCGCGCGCGCAGAGCGATGTGGCGCGCGCTTTGCTTGCTAGTACAGCACTGTCTGGACTGCTGTTGGGCGTGCACGATGCGCTTAGTTTTGCGCAGTTGATCGACACCCCGATTGCCCTGATCGGCGTGGGGCTGCCGGTTGCGTTGACCAGTATGGGCGCGGTGATTGTCTTGCGATATGGCCGCGCGTTACAGGCAGCAAAACTGCTTAATGAGCAATTAGATATTCGCGTACAAGCCAAGGCTGCGGCCTTAGAAACACTGTACGCCGAGCACGTTGAGCTGGAGCGAAAGCGCACGTTGGACGGCGAGCGTGAGCGCATCCTGCGTGACATGCACGATGGTGTAGGCGGGCGCTTGATCGCATTGATCGCCGCCACTGAGCACAAGGATTTTTCCGCGATACAGCTTAGAACCAATGCCACCGCGGCGCTACGCGACTTGCGCTGGATGATCGATTCGTTAGATGCAGAAATTGTCAGCGAGCTAGCCGTGGCACTGGGTAATTTTTCCGCGCGCGTACAGCCGATGTTTGAACAGGCAGGAGTTGCGTTTAATCTTGTCAGTGATGATTTGCCCGATGGCGTTGCGATGACGCCAGCGCACTTGTTGCAGCTGTTTCGCTTCTGCGACGAGGCGCTGCAGAATGCGCTGAAGCACAGCCACGCCACGCTTGTCGTTTTGCACGCAGCATTACTTTTACAGCCGCAAAAAGGCGAGGAAAAATCAGCGACATTGGCGCTAAGCATCTCCGACAATGGGCGCGGCTTTGCTCCGCACAAAGCCGCCGATGGGCGCGGGCTACGGCATTTGCAGCAGCGTGCCGCCGCGCTGAATGCGACGTTTGAGCTGCACTCCGATAGCCGTGGTACACGCTTGAGTTTATGGATCCCTTTGGGCGAATAAGCAGCACACGACACCCCAACTTGGGGTATGTCTGCGGGTCAACTGCATTGAAACTACGAATACTTTATTGAAAGAGCCCAGCCATGCGGGAAACTGAAATCAGCGTGCGCGCCAGCAGCCCGCTGTTCAAACCGAACGGTAATGTGCGTTTGAGCGAAAGCCGTGATTCGACGTGCGAGCTTACGCTAATTCCCAAAACCACGGCACTGACCAGAACTGAGCGCTGCGTATTGGCGAATTTTGGCGCAGCCGGGGCGAACACGAACAACGCGGTGCACAAGACCTTTACCAGCGCATTTGGCAAGCTGGTGACTGGCGGCAATCTTACGCAGAGCGCTAGCTTTGTCATTCCGTTGAGTTGATCTAGAACCGGCATAAGGAGTTCCATGAACACATTTTCGAGTTTTTTGCGCTTCGCCACATTTTGCCTCGGGCTATGCGCAAGCACGCTGGGTTTCGCGCAAGGTAGCGTTACCCGAGTGGCCGATCTCAACACCGGCAGTAACGGCTTTCTGGCCGGTGGCGTAAGCGATTTTGATAAAGCTACTTTTTTTGATGGCAAGACGTTTTTCACCATGCGCACGGCAGAATCAGGCACCGAGCTATGGGTTACCGACGGCACCGCGCCCAATACCCGTCTATTTGCCGATATTTGCCCTGGCCAGTGCGGCGGCATGAATACCTTTGCCATCGAGTTCTACATCGAAGGCAATAATATGTATTTCGCAGCCGATGATGGCGTGCATGGCCGCGAGCTGTGGCGTTTGGCGGCCGGTGCCTCTAGCCCGGTGTTGCTGGCCGACTTGAATCCAGGCGCCAATGGTTCTAGTCCAAGTCAATTTCGGCGTGCTGCGTTTGTCGTCAACGGATCGGCTGTCAATCGCACCTATTTCAACGCCTTGCGGGACGATATTGGCCGCGAGCTGTGGCGATTAATTGATGGCGCAGCACCCTCAGCGGCGTTGGAGCTGGATATACGAGCGGGCGTGCTGTCTTCCGATCCAATCCGTATGCAAACCTGCGCCAATTCGCAGATCTGTTTCATTGCAAAAAAGGATGGGCAATCAGATGTTAGGTTCCTGACATATACCTCCGCCACTGCAGTGCCCACCGGTGTCAGCACGATCGGCGACTTCCCAACGAGCAATGTCACCACGAGTGACTTGTTGACGCTTGGGTCGAACACCTTTTACCAAATACGTGTGGGCACCGCCGCCGCTCAATTGCGTGTGTTTGGCAGCAGCGCCGCAACCAGCATCTTACTTGACACCAGCACAGGTTTTGGCGTGCTGACCCCCAATGTGGCGCTGTTTAAGATGTTCTACACCAACAATAGTGCGCTGAAAGTCAGCGACGGCACGCCTGCCGGCACCACAACGATAGCCAGCGCCACTGTTGCACCCCGGGGCATTTTCAGCGTCGGTAATCGTTTGCTATTTGTAGGCCAAACAGCAAGCGCCGGTCGCGAACTTTTCAGCAGCGATGGCACCATTACCGGGACTGGCCTTCTGAAAGAACTGGTCAGCGGCAGCACCGGCATTGATGATGCAAGTTTCAATACAATAATACGCGCCAGCGCTTCGCGGCTGTTTTTGTCCTTCCAAAACCCTTCCTTCAGTAACGCTACCCAGCTTTGGATTAGTGATACCACGCCCGCTGGAACAGTAGAAATATCCGGCAATCAAATCACCGACTCAGGGCGCTTATTCATTATGCCAACCGGCGGGGCGGCGGCGGTCTTGGGCTATGAGCGCCGGTCCAGTGGCAATGGCGAGCCCTTTTTTGCCACCGGCGTCAACGGTGGAACTTTAGCGCTGGGCAATTTTATCAGCGATGCAGGCGATAGCTTCGCCAGCCCCTTAGCCAGCATCAACCAACGCTTGATCTTCAACGCCACCATTGATGGCACGGGCGGCAGCCGCACGCTGCCCATCGGTGCCGGCACGCCGCTACTAAACTTCGTTTCAGTGAACGATATTTTCAGCGTGTTTTTCGGCAAATTGTGGCTGCGGAATGCTTTTGATTTGGCATTTAGCGATGGCACTGTTGCTGGCACGGTCAGCGCCCCTGGCATTGATCCTAGGGTCTCCGATCCAGGCTGCATGATTGAGCGTGGCGGCTTTATCTATTTTACCGCCCAAGGGCCCGGCGATGTTAATCCCGAAATCTACAAAAGCGACGGCACGGCGGCAGGCACGGTGGCAGTGACTAACTTAGCCACCGGGCCGAACTCAGGTTTGGATTCGTTTTGCTTTTCCGGTGAGTTTCGCCACCTTGCCGCGTTGGGCGATAAGCTGCTGTTTGAAGCCAGTGACGGCGTCTGTGGTTTGGAGCTCTTCGCATTAAATGCCAGCGACGCCACAAGCTTAGTGCTCGATATCAACCCAGGCAGCAGTACTAGCCGTCTCGGCGGCCTGACTACTTTGACCGCGCGCGGTGCGCTGCCCGATGTCGTGGTATTCCGGGCGAATGACGGTGTATTTGGCGATGAAATTTGGGTTACCGGTGGCACCGCGCAAAGCACTCAGCGGATTAGCGATATCAATCCCGGCGCGGGCAGTAGCGATCCCAAAGGCTTTCTGCGCGTGGCTAGCAAAGTGTTTTTCACCGCCTTCACGCCCGCCTCCGGCCGCGAACTTTACGTCAGTGATGGCACGGCCGCAGGAACCGTGCGGGTGATTGATTTGTTCGCAGGTTTCGGCAGCGGCATCAGCCGAGAGCTGCTGGGCGTGGCGGGCGGCAAAGTCTATTTCAGCGGCCTGAGCAGCACGCAGCCCAACTGCATTTTATTTGAATCTGATGGCAGCGCCGCCGGTACCCAATGCGCCTACGATTCTGCGGCAATAGCGCTGCGTGGTTTGGGCACAGAATTCGCTGTCACGCAGAGCGGTGCCGTGGTTTTCAGCGCCACCCGAAGCGCGCCCGTCAACGAGGGTGAAGAGATTCGCGTGCTGTTCAATCGCCAACTTTTGGCGCTCGCCGGCGGTGATGTCGCGCCTGGAAGCACCGCCAGTGCACCAGCGAGTTTTCTAGTCGATGGCGACAGCATTTACTTTAGGGCCAACGATGGTGTCTCTGGCAGCGAACTATGGCGCGTGGATTTACCGAATCTAGATCGAATTTTTGCCAATGGTTTTCAGTGAGTGCGTCGCCGCGGAGTGGCCGCTCTCGCTGTGCGTTTATGGATGCCTTTGCTCGACTGATTTGGCCGAATAAGCAGCACGCAACACCCCAACTTGGGGTATGTCTGCAGGCTAGCTGCATCGAAACTAACGGTACTTTAGTCAGAGAACTCAGCCATGCCGCGAACTAGCCTGTTTTTGACCGTATTGATGCTTTCGCCGCTAACGCAGGCCGCCACATTTGTCGTTGATCGCACCGACGAGGCACAAGTCAGTAGCTGCACGGCGGCGGCGGGCGATTGTTCGCTGACTGGCGCCATCGGCCGCGCCAATATTGATAGCGTGACCGACAACATTCACTTCAATGTGCCGATGAGTGATCCGGGCTGCATCGCTACGACTGGCGTTTGCACCTTCACCATCCTCAACGCAGCTGGGCGCATGATCGAGCAAAAACTGATCGTGGATGGCTACACCCAGCCCGGTGCCAGCGCCAATACCCAGACTCCCGGGCAGGGCGGTAGCAATGCCCAGATCAAAATCCAATTGCGCGGCAGCGGCACGGCCGCCCTGACTGATGCTTTAACCGCGACTGAAACGGTCGTGATTCGCGGGCTTGCCATCGGCGGATTTGGCGGCAACAGCGCCATTGGCATTGGCCTCAACAATGCCAATTCAAGCATCGTAGAAGGTAACTTTTTGGGGACTGACGCGACCGGCATGATCGCTGTGCCAAATTCCTTCGGTGTCAATGTTTCGGGTAACCCCTTTGCGGGCTCGCAGCCATTTGATGTGCGTATTGGTGGCCTCTTGCCTGCACAGCGCAATGTGATCAGTGGCAATACCGGACCAGGCGTTACCGGTAACGGCACCCGCATGCTGATTCAAGGAAATTTGATCGGCACAAACGCCGAAGGCACCGGCGCACTTGCCAATGCAGACGGGATTACCATTTCAGGTTGCGGCAACAGCAGCGGCTTTGACGCCGAAATTGGCGGCAATTCAGCAGCGGCGCGCAATGTGCTTTCTGCGAACCGCGGTGCCGCGATTCAAATTGGCAATAACTGCGGGCTCACAGCGGGCGCTCGAATTCAGGGCAACTTTATTGGTGTGGATGTGGCTGGGCTTGTCCAGCCCAGTATGGCGAACGGCGGAAATCTTGCTGTCTCTGCGATATTTATTGGCGGCAACGGCAGTAACACGCGGCCACACCGCATTGGCGGGATCGGCGCGGGCGAAGGTAATCTCATCGCGGGTAACTTCAGAAGCGGGATAAAAGTGAGCAGTAACAACGAGACCGTTGTGCGTGGAAATCGTATATTCCGTCACAGCGCTGGGCTTGGTATTGAGCAGCCGAAAAACGCCGGTCGCGATCCAAATGATCTAGCTGATGCTGACGACTTATCCCAAAGTGGCGGGTTGGGTACGTTGCAAAATTTTCCTGAGATTTCGGCGTTCGCCGTCAATGGCAATACGCTTAATTTGAGCTATCGCGTGGATAGCGCGGCCACCAATCAACGCTATCCGCTCGATGTTGATTTTTACTTGGCCGATGGTGATGAAGGCGCGGTGTATTTGGGCAGTGACAGCTATACCGCCGGCCAAGCACAAACCGTCAAGGCCATTGCCCTGACGCTTCCAAACGGCATTAGTTTGGGCCAGGATGAGGTCATCGTTGCCACCGCACACGACCAGGGTAATTCCGGCAGTGAATTCAGT
>JANOQN010000008.1:0-24841 GCA_031422315.1 Rhodanobacteraceae bacterium | reverse complement strand
CTTCCGATGCCGCGCATTCTGCACCCGTGGCCAAATATGCGCTTTCTCGTCAAACATCCAAGGCAGGAGCCCGGTGCGTAAGTTGCGCCCGCCGGGATCTGTGCGGGGGGTGCGCTGTAAGGCGCATTCCTACCGCGATTCATTCAAGCCGTGATTTTAGAGAAGCCAATGTCAAGCAGTGCCACTGAACCCAAAGTTGACATTACCGCGTCGCGCCTTTTCGTATCGTGGCTTGCTGGGCAAAATGCCAGCATTGCGTTCACGACATATCAAGCAGGCAAGCTCTTTTTCGTCGGCCTGAATGCTCAAGGCGAGCTTGCGATTTTTAATCGTAATCTGGCACGTGTTATGGGCATTGCAGTACACGAGCAATCGCTTTGGGTGGCAACGCTTTGGCAACTTTGGCGTTTTGAAAACGCGCTCAAACCGGGTGAAACGCATGGTGCATTTGATCGCTACTTCGTACCACAACTGGCGTATACAACTGGCGATATCGACGTACATGATGTAGGTGTGACTGCAAACGGCGACCCGGTATTCGTCAGCACTTTGTTTTCCTGCCTCGCCAAGCCGGATCCGAGATACAGCTTTGATCCGATTTGGAAACCAGCATTCGTGTCGAAGTACGTTGCGGAAGATCGCTGTCACCTCAACGGCCTAGCAATGCGCGATGGCGCCGCTGCGTTTGTTAGTTGCGTTGGTCGAAGCGACGTCAATGATGGCTGGCGCGAACACCGTCGTGCGGGTGGTTTGATCATCGACATCTCAAATAACGACATCGTCTGCGGCGGCCTCTCGATGCCGCATTCTCCGCGCTGGCATCAAGGTCGATTGTATTTGCTCAATGCTGGCAGCGGTGAATTGGGTTACGTAGATTTTCAATCAGGGAAATTTATGCCCATCGTATTTTGCCCCGGTTTTTTGCGCGGCCTAAGCTTTGTGGGTGATTTCGCAATCGTCGGCATATCTAAGCAACGACAAAACCGCACTTTCAGCGATCTAGTTTTGGATCATCAGCTGGCCGTTCGAGGTGTGTCCGCACGCTGCGCAATTCAAGTGATTGATTTAAGGCGCGGTGAAGTTGCCCACGAGCTGCGCCTTGACGGCGTCATTGAAGAACTGTTCGACACAGCGATTATCCCCAATGCGCGCAGTTGTGGTGCGGTAGGTTTTATGTCCGATGAAATCGTTCGCACGCTGTCGCTTCCAAAGCATATCGTTTAACCCGAAAATCCCAAAAGACTAGCGAGGGCGCGTCGGCTAATGGGATTTCGGAGTTAAATGCTTCAAAGTCGCAGTCAATTGAGTAGTTGTTGAATCAAAGCGCTCAGCGGCAGGAGTGACGAGAGGTTCACTTAAGCTTATTGCTCAGCTTTCTCGCAACCAATTTCGCCGTTTTTACAAATGCCTGCGCGGCCGGCTCAGCAGGGTTTTCTTGACTATATTGCAGCCGCTCAAATTCCCCGGCTAGGCGTAATAGCTCAAGCGCTGATTGCGGAAATTTTTTTGCGGCGCGCTGTAAAACAGCACTTGGGGGCTCGCTTGCGGTGCTGCTCAAACCGTGTTTTGTTAGCTTGCGCAGCAGGCTTCGGTAGGCTTTCACGGCAGCTGCCTCATTTGAGCGCGGCCTGCGCCAATATAAAATCCCTGCGCCGATCAGCACTACAATTAAAATGCCGACGCCCAGCACGCGGATTAAATCTCGCCAATCGGCGTTTTCAATGCCAAACGGGCTCAGCAATGTCATTTGCCGATTCGCGTTGAATCCCAAAACCGCCCGGTTCCACCATTCCGCCATGCGATCGCTCAAATCGCTAAAAGCGTTGAACATGCCTTGATCAACAGGTGATCTCGGTGGTCTACCGATAATGCGCTCGCGCGGCAATACTGAAGTGGGGTCAACTCGAATCCACTTGCCATCGATATACACCTCGTTCCAGGCGTGCGCATCGGAATTGCGTACTAGTAGATACTCTGCATTGCTCGGATAGCTGCCGCCGGCAAAACCGGTAACTACCCGGGTCGGCACGCCAAGCGCGCGCATCAAGAACGCAAACGAGCCCGAATAGTGCTCGCAATAACCCTCTTGCGTTCGAAATAGAAAATCATCAACGCGCTCAAGTGAAGTGATGTCCGCCGGCGCTAAGTTGTAGCGAAAATTCTCGACGCGCAGAAAGTTAAGTCCCTTCTCAACTAAGGCGCGCGGATCCTGCGTCTCTTCACGCCATTTCGCCGCCATCTCGCGGGTTCTAGGATTGCCGGGCGGCAGCTGCAAACCGGCGGAGGTTTGCATTTTTGGCAGGTTCGGCACCTCAATCTCTATGCGGAGCCTTGAAGTGGCCGTGTAGCTAAGCAAATCATTGACCGGCCTAAAGCGCTCGAAGCGCTGCTCAAACGTAAATCGCGCGCCTTCACTGACCGAAATGGCTTGATCTGCGACGAATAAAAAGCGCTGATCGTTCGGCTCTAGCGTTACGCGGTAACGAATATCACTTGGTTGAGCTGGGGCAGGGCGACCGCTGGTGTAGCGCATGGCGTTATTGGTGGTCCACTCGCCTAGCTCATTGAGATTCCACAGCACCGGGCCGCGAAAATACAGCGCGTTTGGATTGGGCCGCGCGCCTTCAAAAAAGATGCGCATATTTGGCGTGTCATCGGCCAGCAATTCCGCTACCGAACCGGGCAACATACGATCCGATAATCCGGTGCGGCCATTATTGCCTTGCGTGGTGCCCCACAGCGGCGTGCCTAGCCTAGGCACAAACAGCCATAGCAGCACAGTAATCGGCAACGCTAGCATTAATAGCCAGCCAGCATCGGAAAAACCCAAGCTGCCAAACGGCGAGTGCGTCGGGCCCAGTGCCGGGCGGCTCAATACTTCAAGTGCGGCAAAACAAGCAATTGATCCGATTACGCTCAAAACAAGCGCCGCGACCGATTGGTTCATCAGAAAGCTCGCCACAATGACGAACAAACAAGTCGTGACTAACACTCTGGCATCGCGGCGTTTTGCGCTTTCAGTGCTTTTCATCGCCAACATACTGAGCAGCAGCGCACCGCCCGGTGCGCGTCCAAATAGCGTGCCGAATTGGAACCAAATTCCCGCTGTCAAAGCAATTGTTAGCCCAACCCGCAACCAGGCCGGCCAGGGCTTAGGATTGCTGCGCACGCTAAAATAGCGCGCCGCAACAATCGCAAACAGCAGCGCGGAATTGCCGGCATCCAGCCATAGCACGCAAGGCAGTGCCGCGCCCACCAGCGCGATTAGCATGTAGCGAAACTGCATCATGGAGAGCGAGGGCGATGACATCAGCGAACTCGAACTAGCTTTTCAAAAACTTCGCGACTTCTTCGGCATGTTTTTCTGGCGACACTTTCGGCCAAACGTGCTCAATTTTGCCGTTACTGCCGATGACGACCGTCGCGCGCTGAATGCCCATGTATTTTTTGCCGTACATGCTTTTTTCTACCCAAAAGCCTAGCGCTTCAATTAGCGCGCGGGTTGGATCAGCCAGCAGCTCGAAAGTGAGTTGATATTTATCGACAAATTTTTTGTGTGCCGCGACCGAATCAGCGCTTACGCCAAATACCCGCACGTTGATTACGCTGAAATCTGGTAACAAATCTCGAAAGGCACAGGCTTCTTTAGTGCAGCCTGGGGTGTCATCTTTGGGGTAGAAATACAGCACATAGCGCTCGCCTTTGAGGCTGGCACTGCTGACCTCAACGCCGTTTTGATTCATTAGTTTAAATTTCGGTGCTGCATCGCCTACATTGGCCATTGTTTTCGCCTAGCTCTAAAAATAATTGGCGTTGAGAGTGCCGAATTTGCTGGCAAAACGAAAGCGGGCATTCGTCATGCTGGGGTGAATTTTTAAACCTCTTGAGGCGCTGAAGTTTGGAGGCACTCCGAGAAAACCCTCTCCCCAACCCCTACCATCAAGGGAGAGGGGCTAAATCCGGTAGCTTATGCCGCCAGGCACGAACTGATTTATGGCCTCAAACGAAGCCCAGACAAATGATGGGAGAGGTTGGGAGAGAGGGTGTCCACGGCGAACGACTCGAAAACTGATCTACCCCATAAACCCCAAATTTGAACTTGAAAAATTACCGAGTAGCGGGAACATGGCGTCCAGTGCGCTGGAATCGGTGACCCCCATCCAGCGCGCTAGCGTGGCGGCTACTTGCTCGACGCTGGTGGTCGGGATGTATTGCCCGCGCGAGAGGCTGTAATCCATATTGCTGGCATCATCGTTATCTAGGATCAGCTGCGGGTAGCGCCCATACAATTTTCCGCCCAGCACCGAATCGCCCATGACTAGCATATTGCTGCCCCAGGCATGGTCAGTGCCGTTGCCATTGCCGCTGAGTGTGCGACCAAAATCGCTCATCGTGAATGTGGTGACCTCACTGCGTGCGTTGACTTCCCCGAGCGCGCTCCAAAACGAACCGAGCGCTTGGTTGAGCTGTGTCAATAGCTCTCCGTGGCCGGTGGTGGCAATCGGCTGGCCATTGACGAACATGCCGTCGTGCAAATCAAACCCGCCCAATCTGACGTAGAAAACCTGCCGCGTCGCGCCTAAAGTTGTGCGGCTGACTTTAATCATGCGCGCGACTAACTTGAGCTGATCTGATAAGGAACCTGCGGAAAATTCGGTATTGATTTGCCCATCGGCGGCGCTGAGCAAGCCCGCCAAGCTTTCGCCGACCGATAAACTTCGGCTCATGGTGCGCGAATACTCCCGCACGAACGGCGATTCTGAGCTGCTGGCGAGCAAGTCGCCTAATACCGAGCGGCGTGCGCTCTGAAAGTTAGCAGTGCTGCTGGCGCTGTAGTTATCTAGCGTATCCACGCCGCTAGCGGCGAGTTGGTAGGGCACGATGGCACTGCCGGTTAAGAACCTGGATTGACCTGCAATTGAGATGCTGGGCGATAAGCCATTGGCTAAGTTACCAGCTAAAGCTTGCGCTAAACGCCCGCCCCAGCCGGTGCGCGATAGCGGCAAGGTGTTATCGGCAAAGCCCAAATGCCACAGATTTTCCTGATCGTTGTGGGAAAAAAGCTGTGCGGGTTTGCGCCCTGCGCCTAGATAGCTTACTTTCGTTAAGGGCTCTAACAGTGGGCCGGTGTTGCAGACAAACGCGAGCTTATTTTGATCAAACAGCGATTTAAGCCCTAAGTGGCTTTGATTAGCCGTGCTTGAATCGATATGCGCCGGATGTAACCCGAAACTGATGCTTTGATTGCTGGGTGCAATCGGCAGCAGCGATTGGAAATCAATGGCTAAGCCACTGTTATTGCCAGAGCCATAAATGCCGCCACGCGAACGCTGGTAGCTGTCATAGCGGCTGCCGGCAGTCGTGCTATCGCGCGGCGCAAGCCAATTGAAGGCATCGTTGGCACCGGCTAAGTAGACGCA
Organism: Rhodanobacteraceae bacterium; assembly: GCA_031422315.1. Classification (GTDB taxonomy): domain Bacteria; phylum Pseudomonadota; class Gammaproteobacteria; order Xanthomonadales; family SZUA-5; genus JANNYA01. The sequence goes on along the minus strand of JANOQN010000008.1, from coordinate 19,421 downwards.
AACTAACGCTTTGTAGCCACTGCCCTGATTGGCATTCTGAGCTGCGGCGCTTGGTATAAGGCCGAGCTGTGCTGCGGTGCTCCATGCAGCGGCAGAAGCTATGCCGCCGCTTAGCGTTTTCAAAAAATTGCGACGATCTTGGGGTGTTTTCGTAATGAATGACATGGCAGTTTCCTTAGCGTTGAGCGGAAAATTCAGGGGAAATCAAAATCAAGTGGATTGTGCTGAGTGCTTTGCGGCGCGCATCGGCGCCCGCCATCGGCCCTGTTAACAAACTAATTAAACGGCTGCGCATGCCGGCTGACATCGCGCCGTACATCAGCCGCGTATTGAGCACATCAATCAGCAGGTTGGCCTCAACCGGTAGTGCGTCAATAAAAGCAGGTGGCAAATGTGCAGCCGGTGGTGTGGTGAAGCTGGTGCTGTTTGGATTGGCGGTGTTGTAGCCAGCAAAAACCCGCGTGTATAAAAAATCAGCCGCCGATACGCTAGTGGCTTCACTGAGTATTTGCAGCTCCGGCGCATACAGCCCGAGCGTGGTGAATTCACCGGCAGGAATGTAGTCAGGCTGATAAAAATTAAACACACTGGGTGCGCCAAGTGGGCGTTGCAACAGCGCAGTTTCAGGTGTGTTGACTAAATAGGTGCCGGAGCTGCCTTGATCAGCGCCGAACGCGCGCCACAGCGCTGTCAGTTTCAAAATGGGTTCGCGCAGTTTGCCAAAGTTGGCATCGGGCGTTCCGCGCGCTTGTTCGTCCAGCAGCACCGCTTCAATCGTCGCGGCTAGATTGCCGCGCTGGCCCTGGCTATCGCGCTCGAACACCCGTGCAACGCGTTCGATGTAAGCCGGGCTCGGGTTGCTGGTGGTAAAGCGCTGAATCAGCTGCCGTGCCACCATTGGCGGGGTGTTCGGGTGCAGAAATAGCGCATCCAAAAGCGTGTCGATTTGATCGTCACAATAGTTGATGCAGCCTTGCTGATCTGCCGCAGGCGTGCCGCTGTGGCAGGCCGCAGGGCTGGGGCCTACGGGCACGCCCGCGATCAAGGTCTTGCTGTTAAATGGCGCGGGCAATATCGCATAGCCATCCTGCGACGTTGCGCTGCGGCCAGTGTCGGCATAGCGCGGGAAGCACAGCATCGGCGCGTAGCCATCTGGATGGATCACCGCGCCCATCAGGTTTGGCCCGGCGGAAAATACCGGTGGCACCGCAAAAAAACTGGTCGTTGAAAACTGGCAAGCAATACCGGAGCAGCCGCAGTTGCGATTCAATACAATGCCGCCGATATTGGCATTTCCGGTACACTGTGAGCTTAAACCCGTTAACACTTTGGCGGTGCTGGTTATGATGTTTTGATCGTAGGTTGGCACGGTTAGACCGCCACTTAAAATCGGCGAGAAATCTCGGTTGCGCTCGATCAATCCGACGGTAAACAGCTGCATGATTTCGCGCGCATAATTTTCATCTGGCTGCAATGCGCTGGGTGTTGTCACGCCATTGACAATCGTCCAATCAGTCTTTGGATTGCGATAGTGGCTCAAGTAAATGCCCATCATCGGGCTGCGCGATACCTCCTCGAGCAGCACGCGAAAATTCCCCAGCGCGTTGCGGGCTAGAATGTCGTGGTATTCCGCCACCATCGGCGCGATGCCAAACAGCGTGCCCGACACATCAGAAATCACCATGATTTGCGAAAGCGCAAACGCCATGCGCTGACGCAGTTGATCCGGGCCGTTAATGGCGGTGTCCCACCATTTATCCAATCGCACGCGCCGATATGCCGGGCCTGGCTGCGGATTAGCTTGGGCGAGTGCGGCGATCTCAAGCTCCACCGTGGGCCGCTGCAAAGTGATTGGCGCGGCGCGCTGGGCAGCGAACCAGCTGGCGTAGCTTTGCGCGCGCAGATCAGCAATTTGCGCTGGGTTCGGGCCAAAGCTCGCTTGGGTTAAAAAGCGCGCGGCTTCAGCGTCGGTCTGCGGAGCAGTGAGTTCGAAGCCGTCCGTGAAAATAGTGTCTTGCGCAAGCGCGCTGACTGGCACGCTCAAAAAGCAAAGCGCGATGGTGATGCTCCGCAGCAGGTTAAGCCACGACAGGCTAAGCCACGAACGGTGTGATTGCACAGGTTTGTTTCGCATGATGAGCTCCAAGATCGCCAAAGTAGCGAGTGCGGCCATGCTGGACTGAAGGTGTAAGCAAGTGGTTACACAAAATCGCCTGAAGTTTGCAAAGTGCATCAAACGCGTAGTTTTGCAACATCTGCTTACAATTTTGCAGCTCGCTGGCTTGTAAGCGCGCAATCGCCGCTTCATGATTGCCGTATGAATAATCCCCTGATATTGCTAGTGGAAGACGATTCTCGTCTGCGTGAACTGACCGATCGCTATTTGGTACAGCAAGGTTTTCGCGTGTGTAGCGTCGCGAATTTAGCTGGCATGCGAGCGCAGTTAAAGCTAAATCACGTGGATTTAATCGTGCTCGATTTAATGCTGCCCGATGGCGATGGCTTGCATGCCTGCCAGGATTTGCGGGCTCAGCAAATCAATACGCCGGTCATTATTCTGACCGCGCGCGGCGATGAAATTGATCGCATTGTGGGCCTTGAATTAGGCGCGGATGACTATTTAGGCAAACCGAGCAATCCTAGGGAGCTGATCGCCCGTATCAAAGCAGTGTTGCGGCGCAGCCAATCTGGCGCTGGCAGTTTGCCGCGTAACGATCAAAAATCCGTGCAGTTTGGCGACAATACGCTCGACCCAGCCGCGCGCACGCTAACACGCGCTGGCCGTTCTGAGCCGCTCAGTTCGGGTGAATTTGCACTCCTTTGGGCGCTTGTTTCGCACCCGAATCGGTCGCTGAGCCGAGATCAACTATTGAATCTGGCGTTCGGACGCGATCACGAAGCCAATGATCGCAGCATCGATGTCATGATTAGTCGGCTGCGCCGAATTGTAGAAGTCAATCCAAAGCTGCCGCGCTTTATTCAAACGCTGTGGGGCAGCGGCTATGTATTTGTGCCGGATGGGAAAAAGTCTGGAAAATCTACAGACCAGGCCGATGCGCGGCCCACCGAGCAAGCGCCATGATTGCGTTAGGCGATAAAACTCAATCACCAAAATTAGCCAGCAAGCGCAGCTACCGCAGCCGCTTGACGCTGCTGTTGGCGCTCACCGTGGCGGCCGTGTTGCTCAGCGCAGTGGCGGTCATGGCTTGGCACACCGTGCGTGGTAGCGGCGAACACGCCGGTCGTTTTGTACACGCCGCATTGCTGAGCGCGGATGCCGCGTTGGGCGCTGAATCACCGCCCGAGCAGCTACAAAACGCCGGAATTTTGTTACGTAGTGCTGCGCCAATGGACGCAGAGCAGCTGCCAGCCGTCGCGCGGCGCATCAAAACGTACTTGCGCACGCAACTTTCCGACGCCCGTGTCCGGGTTAGCATGAATGGCGCGCTTCCCACTCCGCTGATTGTTATATGGATAAGCAGCAGCGCCCGCCCGGGTAGTTGGTTGGGCATCGCTATTGAGCCAGATCGCAAGTATTTAGCAGCCAGTGCATTGCTCGTATTGGCATTGGCTGCAGGGTTGGTGCTGTTGGCTGCCAGCGCCATGGCGCGCCAGCTTACTAAACCGCTGGAACAGCTGACTTTGCGAGCGCCTGCACTGGTTGCCGGGCTCACGCATTGGCAAGCTAGCGCGAATCAACCGGCTGAAGTACATGCCTTAGTGCAGGCGCTGCAGGCGGCGGCAGCGCAGCTCGCCAGCGTAGCAAAAGAGCGCGAGCTGCTATTGGTAGGTATCTCACATGATTTGCGCACCCCGCTGGCACGGCTGCGCATGGCGCTTGAATTGGGCGACGTGCAAGATGCCGCTCAGTTGGATGCGCTGACCGGTGATTTGAATGAAATGGATCAGATAATCGGCGGATTTTTATCGAGTGCGCGCGAAAATGGATTGCAGTTGCCAAGTGATGTCGATTTAAACGCTGAACTTAGCCAATATGTAGCCGCGCGTCGATTTAAATGGGCATTGCAAGTACCGCCAAACTTGCACACTCAGCTTCCCATCAGCAGCTTTAAACGTGCCGTAATCAATGTTTTAGATAACGCAGAGCGGCACGGCAAAGCACCGTTTGCGCTTGCACTTACCTCATCCAATGGCTGGCTAAATTTGAGCATCACCGATCACGGCGCAGGCATCCCAGACTCGTTCGCAAACGATCCAATGCGGCCATTTAAGCAAAACGGCCCACAGCGATCCGGCAACTATCAAAGCGGCATGGGTTTAGCCATTGCCGCTCGGCTATGTCTGCGATTCGCCGGCCAATTGGAGGTTAGCTCGATGGCTAATCCGACGGTGGTTAGTTTAAGGTGGCCTTTGAGGTAGGGTTTCCTGCGGCACAAAAATTGAAACTCTCTGATTTGTGATTTAGGTTCGGGCATCGTGCCAGCTATTGAACGCTTTACATCTGCGATTTTTCCGGATTTTGAGCCATATAGCACGGCTTATTTGTCAAACCTAAATATACCCGGCACTATCGCGCACTGCGTCAATCTGACGCCAGTTCAGCAAGGCAGAGTGTGTAGTGACGATTTTCCATTTAAATCAAAGCCCTGATTCGGGTAAGCGTAAGCCAATCGTGAGTCAGTCCGTGCGGGTGGATGGTGATAAATCCATCTCACACCGGGCGGTGATGCTGGCTTCGATTGCATTGGGTGAGAGCGAAATCACCGGCTTTTTGCACGGTGAGGATACCCGCCATACCGCGAGCATTTTACGCCAGCTCGGCGCTGGCATTCGCGAAATTGATGCGCGTACGCTGGTTGTCTCCGGCGTGGGATTGCACGGCCTAAAAGCCGCAGCTCAGCCGCTTGATTGTGGCAATGCCGGCACCGGCATGCGGCTGTTGGCGGGTTTGTTGGCTGGGCAAGCTTTTGCTAGCACGCTGATTGGCGATGCATCGTTAAGCGCGCGGCCGATGCGCCGGGTGTTGGCGCCGCTTAGGCTAATGCAGGCGGATATTCAAGGCACCGCGAATGACACTGCGCCGCTGCGTATTCATCCGATCGGTAAAGCGCTTGCCGCGATTGATTACCTAAGCCCAGTGGCGAGCGCGCAGGTCAAATCGTGTGTGCTTTTGGCTGGGCTGTATGCGGATGGCATAAGTTCCGTGACCGAGCCCGAACCCACGCGCGATCACACGGAACGCATGCTGCGCAGCTTTGGCGGCAGCGTTTTGGTACAGGCTTTGCGGGTGCAGGTGCAGCCGAATCCTACTTTGCGCGGCTGCTCGGTGCGGGTGCCAGCCGACCCATCTTCAGCCGCGTTTTTTGCCACAGCGGCGGCGATTGTGCCGGGCGCTGAATTGCTATTGATGGACGTTTGTGTGAACCCTCGGCGTACCGGCATTTTCGACACGCTAAAGGATATGGGTGCACAGATTGCGTTTGAGAATCTGCGTGAGCTGTGTGGTGAACCAGTCGCGGATATTCGCGTGCGCGGCGCGGCACTTAACGGAGTGGCCGTGCCTGCTGCGCGCGTGGCGGATATGATTGATGAGTTTCCTATTTTCTTGATTGCCGCAGCCTGTGCAAATGGTGCTAGCGTGGTCGCCGGCGCGGCGGAATTGCGAGTCAAAGAAAGCGATCGCATATCGGCGATGGTGGCCGGTTTGCGCGCGCTAGGTGTCTACTGTGAAGAAAGCCCAGATGGCGTAACGGTAAACGGGCAGGGCAATCAGCAGGGTGATCCATGTTTGGGAGTGCCTAAGCAAACGGTCGAGATTGATGCCAAAGGCGATCATCGAATTGCCATGAGCTTTGCGATTGCTAGCCTGCGCGCCAGCTCGGCTATCAATATTCTAGACTGTGCGAATGTAGCGACGTCCTTCCCAAGTTTTGCAGCATTGGCGCAAGCGATCGGTATGGACTTGGTGGTCGGTTCGAGTACATGAGCCAAGCACATGAGTAAGGCCATCAATACGGCTACCGACGCCATCCACACGCCGTTAATGCGGCAATATTTCGCTGCAAAGGCGGACTATCCAAACATGCTGCTGCTGTTTCGCATGGGTGATTTTTACGAGGTGTTTTACGATGATGCCCGCAAAGCCGCGCGATTGTTGGACATTACGCTGACACAGCGCGGGCAAAGTGCGGGCTCGCCGATTCCGATGGCTGGGGTTCCGGTGAGCTCGCTTGATGGTTATTTAGCTAAGCTTTTGCGCTTGGGCGAATCGGTCGCGCTCTGTGAGCAAATCGGCGATCCAGCCACCTCGAAAGGCTTGGTCGAGCGCAAAGTTGTACGCGTGGTCACGCCTGGAACCGTCACTGATGAATCGCTGTTGGAGCAGCGCAAGGATAATTTGCTGCTGGCGATTGCAGAAGGCCGACGCGGCGCGGAGCCCTATCTAGGCTTAGCCTGGCTTGAGCTTTCGGCCGGGCGTTTTGCGGTATCTGAAATTCACCCCGAGCAGCTCGCGCAAGAGTTGGCGCGCTTGCAGCCCGTAGAGATTTTACGCTCTGAAGCCGGCGCTTTACAGCTATCAAGCTGGAGCAGTGTGCGCGCAAGACCGCCCTATCAGTTTGATGCAGAAAGCGCGGCGCGCCAGCTGATGCGGTTTTTTAAAGTCGCGGATTTGACTGGTTTTGCACTGCACGACAAACCGCTCGCTACCGCCGCAGCTGGCGCGCTGCTGGCCTATGTCGAGGAAACTCAGCGCGCACGCGTGCCGCATATCGACGGCATACGTTTGGAGCACCCAGATAGTTTGTTGGTGCTGGATGCCGCTACCCGTCGGCATTTAGAGCTGTTCGAAAAATCCAGCGCGCGTGATGAGCAAACTAACGGCAAAGCCGACACATTGCTGGCGCTTTTGGATAGCTGCGTGGTGCCGATGGGCGCGCGTTTGCTGCGGCGCTGGCTGGGCCAGCCGATTCGTGATCGGCTTGAATTGAACGGGCGTTTGGATGCGATAGCTGCGCTGCTGGATCGGCACGGCGGCGGCTTTTTGGGCCTGCGTGAGCTGCTGCGGCAAATCGGTGATTTGGAGCGTATTTGCGCGCGCATCGGCTTGAAAAGTGCAAGGCCTCGGGATTTATCCACGCTTGCCGGGGCGATTGCGCTGGCGCCTGAAATCGCTGCTTTACTGGCCAGCGTGCGCTGCCACCGGACTGAAGTAATCTCGGCCAGCTTGACTGGGCTGGATGCGCTGGCGACATTTTTAAGTACAGCGATCGTGGTTGATCCGCCAGTGCTGATTCGCGACGGCGGTGTGATTGCTACCGGTTTTGATGCCGAGCTTGATGAGCTGCGCCAGCTGTCAACCAATGCCGATGCGTTTTTAATTGCGCTGGAAACACGCGAGCGCGAACGCACCGGCATTGCGAATTTGCGCGTCGCTTACAACCGTGTACACGGCTTTTACATTGAGGTGACTCGCACCCAGTTAGAGCGCGTGCCGGTCGAATGGACGCGCCGGCAGACCGTCAAAGGTGCAGAGCGCTACATTACTGAAGAGCTCAAATCCTTCGAAGATAAAGTGCTGAGCGCGAAAGAGCGATCGTTAATGCGCGAGCGCGGGTTGTTTGATGGATTGTTAGATACCTTAGGAGAATCGATTGAGCCACTGAAAAAATTCGCAGGCGCAATTAGTGAATTAGACGTGCTGTGCGCACTGGCCGAACGCGCCGAAGCCTTGAATTGGCGCAGGCCTGATTTTATTGACAGCCCGATCATCGAGATCGTTGCCGGGCGCCATCCGGTGGTTGAGCAAGTGCTGGATGGCAAGTTTGAGCCCAATGATTTGTACCTATCCAGCGCGCGCAAAATGCTGGTAATAACTGGGCCGAATATGGGCGGTAAAAGCACCTACATGCGTCAAAACGCGCTGATTGTGCTGCTCGCCCACATTGGCAGTTTTGTGCCTGCCGAGCGCGTGCGCCTAGGACCTATTGATCGCATTTTTACCCGCATTGGCGCGGGTGATGACTTAACTCGCGGGCAGAGCACCTTCATGGTCGAGATGACCGAAACCGCCGCGATTTTGCATTCCGCCACCGAGCAAAGCCTGGTGTTGATGGATGAAATTGGGCGTGGCACTTCAACCTACGATGGCTTGGCGTTGGCGCAAGCGATTGCGGTCGAACTTGCCAGTCGCAATCAAGCCTACGCGCTATTTGCCACGCATTATTTTGAGCTGACCGAGCTGGCGCAGCAGCTTGATGGCGTGCATAACGTGCACGTGGAAGCGCTAGAGCGCGCCGATAAGCTATTGTTTTTGCACAAATTACAGGCTGGGCCGGCGAATCAGAGCTTTGGTGTAAATGTCGCGGCGATTGCTGGCATTCCCAAATCGGTGCTCAAGCGCGCGCGCAAAATTCTAAGCGAGCTTGAAGCCAGAGCAAAGCCCGCCGATTCACCGCAGCTAGGTTTGTTCGACATGCCAGCGGCTGCGCAAAGCGTGCCCGAACCCAGCCTTGATTCCAGCGCGGCGCAGCGCGTGCTCAGTGCTTTGGCGCAAATAGATCCGGACACGCTAACCCCGAAAGCCGCGTTGGCTGAGCTGTATCGACTGCGCGAAATGATCGAGTCGCCGTGCGCGCCGGGCTAGAACGCTGGCTCAACGCAATATGGTACGGCGGCCGGCCAGTGCCCTGGTTTTTATCAGCGCTTGAGCCGATTTATCGCGCTGTTCAAACGCGCGCGCCCAAATGCGCACAAATCGCTGGCCAACCACCCATTGTGGTGGTTGGCAATTTAACCGCCGGTGGCGCCGGTAAAACGCCGCTGCTGATTGCGCTGGTTGAGGCGGCAAAAGCGCGTGGTATTAAAGTCGGAGTAATCTCCAAAGGCTATGGCCGATCTAGTAAAATTCTGATGCGGGTGACTAGCGAATCCGATTGGCGCCTAGTGGGTGATGAGCCGCTGCTAATCGCCAAACGCACGGGCGCGCCGGTTTACGTTGCCGATGATCGGATGGCCGCAGCGCGCGAATTAGCCGCTGAATGCGAACTGCTATTCGCCGATGATGGCCTGCAAAATCCAAAGCTTGCAAGATCGGTAGAAATACTAGTGATCGATGGCGCTCGCGGCTTTGGCAACCAGCGCCTGCTGCCCGCCGGGCCGTGCCGCAGCGCAGTGGATGGTTATCAAACGCGCTATCCGCTGCGGGTGATTAATCTGAGTGATCAAACTCAGCAAAGTCAAACTCAGCAAAGTAAGGTAGCGAATGATCCAGGTGCTTGGCGAATGCGTCTGACCGGCGATGTATTACACAGCCTAGCCGGCGATGCGCAATTGCCGCTCAGCGCATTGGCGGGTGCGCGTGTGCGCGCGCTGGCCGGCATTGGTAATCCATCGCGCTTTTACACGGCGCTTGAAAAAGCGGGTGCCATTGTGGAACCGATCCACGTTGCAGATCACGGCCTAGCCAAGCTGCACGATGCTGATTCGCCGATTGTCATGACTGAAAAAGATGCGCTGAAATATGGCGACTGCGGCGAATTCAAATGTGGGGTTTGGGTGTTGCCGGTGTGTGCGGAGCTGTTTGCGCCTGCCGAGGCTATTTTGGGTAGCTAAAATCCTAAAAACCTCAGTTGACCGCTTCTAATTCTGGACAAACGTACGGATTAGTTGAGGTTTTTCGCCTTTTTCAAGTTTACCTTTTATGTGGTGGCTAGTTGTCAGCGTCTTTAGCTGCTAACATTTTTCGGTGCATTTCGAACGCTATCAACAAATCAAATCGCTGCTGCTGGGCATTACCGGCCCTGTGCTGTTTTTTCTCAGCAATGGCAAGGTTTTGCAACTTCAATTTCTGTTTACAACTTGGCTAGTACTACCAACACTGCTGTGGCGTTTCGGTGAGCCCATCCGAGAAGCCTAGCTATGACGGCCACCCCACTTTAGGTCTTCATTTTTCCAACGAACGAGGTAATGTAATCAATAGTCGCAAACCTTTGCCAGGTTCGCTACTCGCCTTGATGCGCCCTCCCAGTTTTTGGTTTGCCAAGTTGTAAACCAGATGCAGCCCCAGCCCGGTACCACCCTGGTCGCGCTTGGTGGTGTAAAAAGGATCGAAAATACGTTTCAGTTGCTCCTCAGTAACACCACATCCATCGTCGCTAAACTGAATTTCCAGCCATTGGTCTGGAAGTACAACCACCACAATGGAAATGCGCCCAGCTTGATCGGGTGCAAACGCATGCAGCAGCGAGTTTTGAATCAGGTTTGTCAAAACTTGACCCAACGCGCCTGGAAAGGAATCCATACTGATGTCCGCCGGGCATTGAACATCAAGGGTAATCGGGCGATGTTTCCAAGTCAGCCTCAGGCTGTCAATAAGTTGCTGCAGATATTGGTCAACTACAAAGATTCGGCGTTCGTCAGACGTACGATCCACCGAAACTTGTTTGAAGCTGCGGATCAACTGTGCAGCGCGCTCTAGGTTGCGGCTAATCATGGAGGAAGACTCAGACGCCGCTTGAATGTACTCGTCCAGGTCGCTGCGCTTCATGGAACCATTTTCAACTGCGCGCTTCACCCGCTGCGTGGAATCTGCAAGAAAGGTTCCGGCGGTGTAAGCAACCCCGATGGGTGTATTGATTTCATGGGCCACGCCAGCCACCATCTCTCCGAGTGAAGCCATCTTTTCGGCGTCAATCAGCTGGCGCTCCACTGCCCTCTTGTCCGCAAGCGCGGCCTCCGCAGCACGTCTAGCGGTGTCTAAATCGCGCGTGCGTTCCTCGACCTCGCGCTCCAATCGCGCGCCATAGGTTTGTTGTGCCAAACGATTCTCTTCGGCAATTCGACGCACGCGCTCCAAGACCGCAATGGAAAACGCGACACACACCATTGCCGAGCTGACTTGCAACACCAGTGAGAGCATCGGCGCGTCCCCAATCAAACCCATGCGTTTGGCTACATGCACAAAGCCAGACGTCATAAAAACGATCATCGCAACGTGAAATGACAAGACTTGGCGTTGTGCGCGCATCGCTCGCCAAGAGATTAGCGGCATCATCGCTGCCGTCGAAACGGTACCCAGCGCAATCAGCGAATTTCCCAGCCAAGGCTTGAACAAGTAAATTGGGAAAGCCAAGGAGTTAATGAGTATCCATGGCTTGATTATGTACGAATCACTTTTCGGCGCACTCTCCCAAAGCCGTAAATAGCCGCGCACAAACAGCATGAGGCAGACAATAAACAGCACTCCCATCAAATTTGCCAAGGCATTGCCAGTCGGCCGAAACGACAGTGGCATCCAGGCATAAAGATAGCCTTCACTCAGCAATTGGTAGCAAACGTTACCAACGGCAAAACTCACAAACAACAAATACAGCCGGTCATGCAATGCTAAAAACAGCGCGAATACGTAAATCGCAATCGCCAGCACGATGCCGATAAAAAGACCAAACCACAGATAATCGCGTCGATCAATTCGCGCAAGTTCAGTCTCAGTCATTAGCCGCAAATCGATCGCCAATGCCGACGCCGAATCCAGTTGAACCGCAAGATCGATGCTTGAATGCGCAGGCAGTTTCAATCGCGTGATGCCATGTCGCGAACGAATATCGTCGCCTGTACCTAAATCTTGTATCGTTTGCTCTTCGGTTTTCGTATAAACGTGGATCTGATGCGAGCTTCCACGCCAGAGCACTATCAGTCGTTCCAGCGGGACAGATGATTCGTTCGTTAGCCTCAACCGCACCCAATAGCGATGTTTGGGGTAACCCAAGTTTGGTGGCTGATACTTAAAAACCTCAGGTTTCAACGGAAAACTTGGATTGAGCACCGTCACTGCGTCAAAGAGTTTGTCAGGATCCGCAAACACCTTCAACTCCGTTCCCAAAGCGATGCTTGCAGCTTCAGAATTGACCTTGACGACCCCGCCGTAGAGGTGCGCGGATGCCAGCAGCGTGCATGCCATTACGAACAAGCCTATTCTATGCATCAGCTGTTGCATTGGGCCTCCGGCCAAAGAATTCAATCAACACCGACTAATCTAAGAACTATGCGCGCTATGCGCAATCGTTGTCCAGCATAGGATTCAAGCCGGGTCTGGCAGTCCAAAAACACCGAAAATCGGTCATCCGATTGCGGGTGCCAAAGAACGTTGTGTACAGGCTCAAAAATGCGTCAGCAATCGTCTTTTGTAACCTATCGTTGACGGATCGCTTTACTGCGCTAAGGCAACACCTCAATCCGGTTAACCGCGCCACTTAGCGAGCGGTTTAAAATAATCCAAAGCGCATTTTGTGTGGGCCGAGTTGATGCGAAATAATCGACGTCTACCTGCACGCTCGCGCCATTAAAATCGAATGGTGCTGGGCGCGGCGATGCTCCAATTACTGATAATTAGCATGGGATTGCTCAGCGTGGCGTTGCTGATATTGAAGTTCGCATCAAGCTGATTCGCAGCCGCGGCAAAGGCGAAGGCGCCGCACACATGATTCCAACCGGCAGGGGAATAGCTCACACTATCCGGGCGATTGACGCCGGCTACGTATGAGTGTCTCAAGTGACGCAAAGCTCGGTAGACCAAACATGAGCCATAAAAAGCTCAGCGAAGCAATACCGTCCGAACTACGCGCCTTGAATCAACGGATTGCGCACCTTGAGTTGCGGAAATCTGGAGAAATCTCGGTCAGCGCTCCAGAGTTCATTGGCCGCATTTTCCATGCAAATCGCGGCAATGCGAGCGTCGTGGAATTGGCCGCCAGCAAGCTTTCCGGCGTGCGCAATTTTTTTCAATATGGGCCAGTGTGAAGCGCCTGAGTGCAAAATTTGCGCGCTTGGGGCGCTTAGCCATGCATCTAGCTGTGCTAGCGCGCGCCCATATTCGCTTGCCTGTGAAAATACGCGGACATTGGTGGTCACGCTCAAGAACTCACTGATGCACGCAGCCGGTATGCCCCATGCGGCATTGCCTACGCACAGCTGCTCAATGCGTGCTTTGGCATTGGCATGAAACGGCGTTTCTTGACGGTGCGCATAGACCAAAATGTTGGTATCAACCGCGATCATTTAGAAGCAGGTTCAAGATGTCGTCGCATAGCTTGCGATTCCAGTAGCGCTTCACTTTCTAGATCGCGCCAGAGGGCTGGTTCGATCAACATCTGCCCGCCGCCTACACTCAAATCTGGCACCACATAGGGCTTCGCGGCAGTCAACGCGTGCTCAGTCAATATTCGGCTCAAGCCCGCTTCGATCAGCGCCCGCAGCGTCGAGTTTTTTTTGCCGTGCGTGGTTTTTAGCCGATTCCAGCAAAACATCTGATAGCTCAATAGTCGTCTTCATATGGGTGCCCATAATGTTTTTCTGGGCCACTGTATCATGAACTGCAGGAATTAAGCGCTAATTAGGCTAGTTGCCCGGCAATCGCCCAAGCTGGGCAGCTTGGCGCTAGACAAAGGCACGGCGAACGGCCAAAGCACAGATCAGCGCGGTGCAGGGTTTCCGCGCATTGTGGATTTGGCACCCGCGAATACCAGCGATGGCACTGATGTTGGTGCGTTTGAGTCAGAGTTCTTCTTTCGAAATGGGTTTGAGGATTAGGCCCACCTAGGGCGATGCCTTAGGCTGGTATGGGTCGGGCCTACCTTGGGCGATGCCCTAGGCTAGGCGAGCATCAACGATCCGCATCAATCACGCTGCGCATTAATTCAATCTCGCTTCGTGCCAATCCTAAGGCCTTGGCTTTTTGATCCCAGCCGCGCACGGCATTTCGCACCTCAAGCGCAATGGCATTCACAGCACTCGCTTTGAGCCGGTAAAAAGCTGCCGTTGCGAACAGCAGCGCGCAATCAGCCGACGTATCCGCGCCATCAACGCTCAGCACATGCGTGCCTTTGTCCGGATTGGGATTGACATCAAACGCAGGCGAAAGCGTCCAGCCGTTGCCCGCGCGCAAAAAGCCGTGGTTGCGCAAATGATCATCGCGGTTGCCGATTAGGATGTTAAACAACACGCGGCGAAACAGCTGCTCCAGCTGCACCTCAATTTGGCTGCTTGCACCGCTATTTTCGATTGCCTCAACGATATCCAAATAGCTAGCGCCCTCACTCTCAGCGCGTGCTAGGCGCGTCATGGCAGAACAATAAAGGCGCCGCGAATCAGGTGTTCGATCGAAGCGCTGGACTGCGAACGTATGGCCGCGACCCGATAGCGCAAGCACGCGCGTCGGCGGCATTGCAATGCCTGCGGCTCTGGATAACTCGGCGGCCAAGTATTCCCACAGGCCGACGTCGCGGCGATCTTCGAGCGCGGGAAACTTCGCTAGCCAAAGCGAACCATCGGAATCGCGAAAGCTGGCTTTGGGCCTGGCACCGCCTAAGGAAGCGCCGGGGGCGATCAAGAGTTTAATCCATTTGGAAACGTGTTGGTCATCACCGCGTTCAAGCATCGCAGCCGCTGCTTCGAGTGCTCGCAGGTCTGTGAAGGGCGGTGCACTTAAGCTGCGCGAGTCGACAAATTGACCTGAAGCTGGATCTTTCAAACGCAGCGCGCCCATGCGGGATTCGTCGTGTACCCCGACTAAAAAGTCCCAGCTGCGAAGAGAATTCACTTTGCGCTTTTGCGCGCGCGCTTCGGTCACCTCGCGCCGCTCCATTAGCATTTTGCCCCAGCGATCTGGCGAGCAATCTAAGAAAATGCCGGACAGCTGATCGGCACCCGTGCTGGCGTAATGCGCGCTGGCCACTAAGCCCAGTTCGTGATCAAGCGCGAATGCCGTAACTTCACCGGAATTTTCTAGCCAAGCTTGCGCGTAATCAAAGCGCAATGTGTCGCCGGTCTTGCTGGTATTTCGATGCAGATGCCCGACCAGCGTTGCTGCGCCTAAGCTTGCATCATCGAGCCAAACTTCCAGTTCATTCATGGCGAGTCAACGTCTCTACTGGCTTCTCTGGCGAGCCACTGTCACAGGACCTTTTAGCGCGCTTTGGCATCGCACGCTTAAGCTCGCTGTCTTGCAGGCTGCGGCCTAGGGTGTCTTGTGCTGCCAACAAATCAATGTCGGCTGCCAGCCCCAGCACCGACAATACCCGCAGCATCGTGGCTAGGCTAGTTGACGGCTCACCGTCCTCCAACTTGCCAATCGTGGGAACGCTAACGCCAACCCGCTCAGCCAGCATAGGCTGCGTCATTTTTCGGCGCAGCCTGGCCGCACGCAGCCGCATGCCGAGCGCGGCAATTTGGCGACGCGCCTGCGGGTGGCTAGGTGGCGTACGTTTAGACATAAAATTAAAGTACATTTCAAGCCGCTTAAATGCAAGTTAATTTGTATAAATGCTACCCACTTCGCGAACGAGCGACGCGCGCTGGTCTGCATCCGCCAGTTGCGCTAGCGCGGTGTATTTGTCGAACCATGACCTGAGGGTTTTTGGAATTCCTACGCCAATGCCACTGCGCCCCTTTATTTCGAAAATCTTTCTTAAAACCCCAAAATTTAGGGTGCAGTTCTCCAGAACATCAAATACTGAAAAACCCTTGGCCCTTTTGACCTAGTTTTTGCACAAACTATATTGGACAGAACCGAATCGTCTTTCCGACCGTCCCAGCGAGCCCCGCCATGATCCAGCAACTCCACGCCGTTTATGCCAAAACTGCCGCCATCACTCAAGTTTTCGCCTCAAATACGTTCTGTTAGCAAGCCAAAACTGTGCCCGCATCTCGCGGGTCGAAGCAAATTAACTTTGGAGACTTCTATGCGCTTGTTAGTGCTCATTTTGCTGTGTTTACAGAGTTCATCGGTACTCGCCCAAACCTTCACCAGCGGCACCGGCGGACCCATCCCAGATGGCACCGCCGGTGCCGCGAACAGCTACGGCGCGCCGTTGGATGTGCCGATCGTAGTCAGCGGCGTGGCCGATGGCACCATCGACACGCTGAGCATTGCGTTTAGCGCGAATCACAGCTTTGTTGGCGATCTAGAAGTCACGCTGATTTCGCCCTACGGCCAGGAACATCTGCTGTTCGCGCGCACGGGTGCGACCAATAATGACGGTGGCAGCTCAGCCAATCTGGTAGCCGCCAATAGCTACGCATTCAGTGATGTTCCGGCCAATCCCAACTGGTGGACGGTGGCGGGTGTCACTGATGTCAATATCCCCAGCGCTACAGCGCGCACGGTGCTAAGCGGCGGCCCAGGCGTGGCCAATCCGCCGACGCTCACGTCCATTCTGAGCGTGTTTCAACGTCGCCCACCCAATGGCACCTGGAAACTGCGTTTTCGCGATGGATGGCAAGGCGATATCGGCAATGTCAGCAGCGCTTCGATCACGCTGAGCAGCACCGGCAACACGCGTACTGTGACCAAGATTGAGGACACGAACGATAGCGACTGTAGCCCGGCCGATTGCTCCTTGCGTGAGGCGATCACGGCGTCCAGCGATGGTGCGAGCTCGGTAGATCGCATTGAATTCGCGCGGCCGTTTTTTGATAGCCCTAGGCGGATTATTCTGACTTCGCCATTGAGCTTCCAGGGCGGGCCGAGTGAGCGCGCGTTTGCCCTGATTGGCCCCGGAGCCACTTTGCTCAATGTGAGTGGTGTCGGTGCGTATTCGATTAGGTTTGGTAACCTAGAGTCTGGGTTTCGAATGAGCTTAAACGGCTTGCGACTCACTGATTTATCAAGTGTTACGCTTTTTGGCGGGCAACTACTGCACGGTACAGAATTCGCCTTTAACGGGCCACTCCTAATGGCAGGCGCGGAAATCAATGACAGTAGCTTTCATTCAAACCGATCAAGTTTGTCCAATATTCAAGCTGAGGGATCGCTGGCGCTGCGCCGCGTCACAATATCTGGAAATGTCGCCAACAGTGATGCACTTAGCGCTAATTTGCTCACGTTAGTGGATTGCACCATTGTCGGCAATCGTGCGACTGGGGCGAATGCGGTAGGCGGTGTTCGCTCGCCCAATGCGCGCTTGCAAAACACCGTGATTGCTGGCAATCGTGCTACTGGCGCTACCCCTCGAGGTCAGGATGTTGCGGGCAGCTTTCAATCCTTGGGCTACAACGTGATAGGCGACGTCGGTAGCGTCACGACGATCAATCAAGCCAGCGATCAAACTGGCACCAGTGCTGCGCCGTTAAATCCCGTCCTAAGCCCGCTCAGCCGCCACGGCGGGCTGATCCCGGTGCATGTACCGCTGCCCGGCAGTCCGCTGTTGGATAAAGGCCGGCGTGTGGGTGCCGATGTGCGCGGAGTGGCATTGGTGGATTTGGTCGATGTGCTACCCGTAATCGGCGGCAACAATGGCGATATTGGTGCGGTGGAGCTTTCGCCGCTGCTCGTCACCAATCTGGGTGACAGCGGCGCGGGCAGCCTGCGCCAAGTGCTGCAAGATGCGCCTGTAGCCCCGGCGATTACCGATGTGCTGTTTAGCCAGAACCTGCCGCCCGCTGCAAAAATCACGCTGACCAGCGGCCAGCTCAGCATCGACAAGCATGTCTCGATCCACGGCTTTGGCGCGCAAAATCTGACGATCAGCGGCAACCGGCAAAGCCGGGTGGTGTATGTCAGTCCGAATCGGCGTGTCAGCATTTCGGGTTTGACTTTGGCCGATGGCAATGGCATCGGAATCACCGGAACGGTTCCTGACGGGCAAGGTACGATTTTTGCGGCGGCGCAGGGCACACAAGTTTCGCTGGTGGAAAGCGTGTTTCGCAATCCGCTTGCCGTAATGCCGGTGACGGCGCGCGTCATTTTTGCCCAGTCTGATCTGCTCGAATTCTTGGGCAGCACAGTGAGTGAAGGAGCTTTCGGCATTTGGCAACAGGGCGGCGCGCTCACCGTGCAACGTTCAACGGTTTTGGCCGCGGTGCTTGCGCTAGACAGTACCGCCGAGGCGACGATCACCGATAGCACGCTGGTCTCGGGTGCGATATGCAGCGACACTGGGCATAGATCGCTTGTACGAAACTCGATCCTTCAAGGGGCTGTCATGGTCAATTGCTTTGGCCTGGGTGCTGGGTCTTTTATCAGCGCTGGGCACAATTTGGTCGGCCGCACCCAAGTCACCACCTTCACCGGCCCAGGCGACCAAGTGACGACTTCTGGGCAGCTTAACGCGCGTTTGAGCCCTTTGGCTTATCACGGTGGCCCGGTGCCTACGCGCACGCCGTTAGCTGGCAGTCCGGCTTTGGATAAGGGTTTGCGCTTAGGCGCGGATGCGCGTGGCCAAGCACCATTCGACATTGCAACCATTGCCGCCGCAACCGACGGCGATAACAGCGATATTGGCGCGGTAGAAGCGCAGGCATTGTTGGTAACCAACACCAACGACAGCGGCGCAGGCAGCCTGCGGCAAGCGGTACTCGATGCCAATGCCAACGGCGTGGCCTTAGACGATGTGCTGTTTGATCTGCCAACATCCAGCACAATCACACTTCAAAGCCGCTTGCCCAATCCGTTTCCCGGCGGCGCAATCAACCTACTAGGCCCTGGCGCGAATCAACTCACCCTCAGCGGTAATAGTGCTAATCAACTGTTTAGTTTTACCGCGCCCGGGCATTTGGGCATCAGTGGGTTGAGTTTGAGTAACTTTCGCGGCGTCGATGGCCCAGCTTTAGAAGCATTCGGTTCTGAAATCCATTTGACAGCGCTGGAAGTCAGCGGCAACCAAGCCAGCCGCGATGGCGGTGCGATGTTGATTGCCGATGCCGATGCGGTCATTGAATCCAGCACCTTTGCGGGCAACTCGGCCACCAACAATTATGGCGCCGTTGCCTATTTGGGCAATAACTCGCGGCTGCTAGTGCGTAATTCCACCTTCAGCGGCAATATTGGCCCTACCAGCAGCGCCATCGCCAACTTCGCCCGTGACACTGGCGCCAGTGTTGTGGAGCTGGAAAGCACCACGCTAGCCAGCAGCACGTCCCGCGCATTGATCAGCATCGCCCCCGGCTCCGGCGCGGCCATCAGCCGGGCGCAAAACACGCTCTTCAGCGCTCCCGTCGACAGCATTGCCAACAGCGGCACCAATGCGCGTTTCGAATCGCGTGGTTTCAATTTGTCGAGCACCATTGAACCATTGCTCAACCAAAGCAGCGATCGGGTCAACGCCAATCCTGTGCTCGGGCCATTGCAGTCCAACGGCGGAAGCACGCGCACGCATGTGCCGCAAGTCGGTAGCCCGGCGATCGACGCCGGAATTCGGAACAGTCTGTTAGATCAACGCGGTCTATCACGTCGGGACTTGCCAGAGATCGCCAATGCCCCTGGCAGCGATGGCACGGATATTGGTGCGGTTGAGGCGGTGTCTGATGTGCTGTTGCGCGATGGGTTTGAGTAAGTGCGCCGGCACAAACCGGCAGAGCGTAATGGGTGAAAGTCCCCCACAACAAAAGGAGTAGCGAACCATGTTTGTCCCCGAGTCATGCGAGTTGAACCGTGAGGTGCAGCGCGAAGCGTTGACAGGGGTGCC
>JANOQN010000007.1:0-1988 GCA_031422315.1 Rhodanobacteraceae bacterium | reverse complement strand
TATTGGCCGTTGCCAGAGCAGTGCACGTGCGGTGGCGCTGATTTACAACTGGTGGAGTTGGTATTGCCGGGCGGCGAATCCAGCGGCGCGAATGGAGGCGATCACGAGTCGGGCGCTTTTGCTGGCGGGCGTTGGGAAGGCGGTCAGTCATGCTGGGAAAACAACACTTTATTTGACGTCGATGCACGGCGCGAAAGACAAGTTGATGGCGCTGGTCGGCAATATCCGAGACGCATTACTTCACGTTAAAACGATTGCAGAGCAGTTGCCATCCGTCAGTCGCTGGCAGACGTTTATCGACTATGTGATGGCAAAATTTATCCGGCTACCGCCATTTTGGTGGGGTAAAAAGCGCGTCGGATTGTTGAGTAACTGATTTTTTTAGGCTGATGCCAACTATGACCGTGCAAATGCTCAAGCGCGTATAGATTTAGCCAAAGGTGTGCTCGGAACAGCGGCCGACCAGTATGACTATTTAGTCGTTTTCACCACCTTTGATTTTGATAAGGGAGGTGCGAACGCATTTTTCAGCAGCGTGCGCAATGAAGTGCAAGGCATAGGATTGCCCATTTTTAATAACGCCTCGTTTTACGGTAGTGCCGATAGGCTGCGCGGCATTGTCGATATGGGCAATATGAAAAGTTTGAGTTTTGCCCCAGGTGCACCTGCGTATCGCAATAATTTAAATATTTTCGCACATGAGCTAATGCATACGTTTGGTGTCTTTGTTAAATACACCAATAGTGCTGGCGTACTGAGTGACGATTTGCGCGGTGCGGAAAACGTACATTGGAATTACTTTCTAGATTCCGATGCTTCTGTGATGTATGGCTCCGACTGGAGAGATTTAAGCGGTCAATTTCAAGCGGCGGATATATTGCACCGATATAGCGATTTAGATCTTTATTTGGCCGGTTTTTACGGCGCCAATGAAGTTCAGCCAATATCACTTATTCGCGGCGGCAGTGGTAGCGCAACGGCTTATCCCGTGTTAGCAGCAACCACCGCTGGCACACGCGAAGAGATTAACATCTCGCAAATTATCGCAGCCAGCGGCGCGCGCGTGCCCGGTGTCGCAAACGCGCAAAAGCACTTTCGCGCTGCGTTCGTATTATTGCAACGCCCAAGCGACGTCATCAATTCCCAGCAATTAGCAAGCCTTGAGCGCTTTCGCTTAGCTGCACAAGAGCGCTTTAGCGCCATGACCCATGGGCGTGGCGTACTTGAAATCAATGCCCAAGCGATTGCAACCGCGGTCGTGAACTCGAGCTGTTCCGGCCCCTTGGTGCCAGCAAGCAGCGAAGGTGCAAACGTACTCGAAGCCAGTAAAAAATGGCTGACATTGCCACAGACGGGCAGTTTGCCGTGCAACGATCCAGCGAACCTGCAGCCCGCAAGTTATTTAAGCTCAGTCCCCGCGATGGCGGCCAAGCTTATGTATTTGCGTGAGTTTCCGGATACTGAGGCACAGGTAGCGAGTTTAACTGCGGCACTTTTAGCGAAGCAGCCCAGCACGATGGACGATGCCGCATGGTTACTTCGCGCGCTGCCTGAGCACAGCACCGCGCTTGCGATCCTCAAAGCTGCGGCGTTAAGCAATGGCGGTTTTTCCAGTTCCGCGTGGTTTCAAGCCAACGTCAACGATACCGCACTGGCATTGAGCGTACTGCCGAGCAGCGAAGCCGAGCTGCGTGCCAGCGCGATTAGCTACTTGCGCCAGCGCGCCCAGGCGAACCACGGCTACGCCTTGGTTGACGGCGGCCCCAGCCGAGTTTTAGCTACGGCAGAAGTTATTCGCGCTTTTAACGTCGCCAGCATTGGTGCAAACGACCCCCAAATTGCCGCTGTGTCCTGCCCGCACTGCGGACATCCCCCACTTTCATCAACAAGAGCCACTTTTCAAAGCGCTTTTCCCGCGAAAAGCGCCTCAAAACCTTCCTTCTGTCCTCATCAATGCTTAATACACTTGCAAACTTTGTAACGTGACC
>JANOQN010000006.1:0-17118 GCA_031422315.1 Rhodanobacteraceae bacterium | reverse complement strand
CCGCGACCGCCCCCGCCCCAGAAGCCCCGCCCCCCCACACCATCGACCACAACGAGGCCGCCCCGAGTTACAAGGTCGCCAACCCCCCGAAGGCCCCACCGCCTTGGCCGACCATAAGGGGCATGGTGTAGAAAAATTGGCCTGTTTCATCTACTTTGGGGGTGCCACGGGGGGCACCAACCGCCGTGGTTGCCAGATCTTCTGCGGGTGGCAGTGCGAATTGTGGTGAAGCAAGTGTTTCAAGCACCGGCGCCGACGGGGCTTGTATGACCTGAAACACCGCAGAAAGCGCTAGTAAATTCCGCCACCATTGGGTGCGCTAAAAAGCTCATATCGGTAGACGCCGAGCGCAGCGATGGGATCAGCAAATACGTTATTTGCGCCAGAAATCGCAACTGGAGGATCAGAACTATTAAAGTTCTTTCGAATTGGAAAGCCAATCACACCGGGCTGCGTGCCCCAATTGACCGAAACCGTGCAGGGTGTGCCGGCGACTAGCGTACACTGAGTTCGGTTTACTTCAATTGATGTGGCTTGGGTAAATTTCCTGACAACGACATTGCCCACTCCTGATGCAGGCCTACGCCAATTGATGGTTTGCTGCGTGTTCGAGCTTTGAAATGTCGGCACATTTAGATTCCACGACCCGTTTGTAGAATCGCTAAATTCCCTTGTGAAGGTTCCAACGGCTGCTTCGAGCCCATTACATGCACTGGTACAGCCCGAACTAGCGGTTGGAATGCCGCCTGAGTAATTCGAGTATGGGTAATTTAGCGGATACGTAACGGTGGTGTTTGGTGGCAGTACTGCCGGGGGGTTGGTGCGCTGACCCAGCACCCAGACCGGTTCACCCAAGCTGTCATAAAGCTGCGCAATTGAAAGTTCTTCATACCGATCTGGAAAATTTAATATGTTGTAAGAAACAAAATAGCTATTGAGTGCAGGCTCTAACCATAATCCCGAAAAGGTCGTGTTCGCTTCGGGCGTGCGCGAATTAGCTCTGGAAAAATCTTGTATGCACTCGTTCTCAATGCCCGTTTGGCCTAGCTTCCATCGCAGAGCAAGTTTGACCGGTGACGATGGGACAAGGGTAAACGCTACATTGCCAACCTGTGTAGAGGTAACTTTACCATCGCTCCAAGTTAGTTTATTTAGTCTTGAGCCCCAGTTGAGGTTGCCCCACTGGACGACATCTGTTACGTACCACACCGGCCGACGGTTCGAGTCGTAAGTATTCCAAATCGCATACATCGACGATGAACCTAGGGGTTGCCCTGATTCTCGTTCGAGGTAATACATCTCCCAACCCGTTCCGGGCCTTGCTGGATTTACCCAGTGGCCGGGGGGCGTTACGTTGGAGCGTTCTGCCACCGGCGCTGTGTTTGAACACAAGCTGGCATCCGGTGTTCCGATCGGAAAAACTCCCTGCGCTTGGGCACTTAACGTAATCCATAGACCCAGAAAAAATAAAAAAAACGCTAGTTTGAGCGTTGAGCAATAAGCGTAAATTTTCATAATTTTCCAAGAATCGGCGAGTTTCGTAAAAATATTCGCAATTTTTTGTGTCATTACGGTGAATTTTGGCGTCTGCTATGGAAAATCTTGTTGAGACTGTAGGTTGTAAAATTGCTCAAATTAAAGTTTTTGCGTGTGTCAAATATGGCTGTAGTGCGCCATGTAAAACCACCCTAAAACTCAAACCCACTAAAAAACCCACCAGCATCAATCGTAGCCAAAGCCCGCTGATAAGCCGCAAAAACGTCAATCCGGCCCATGCCAGCGACATTGTTCGGATAAAACGTTGGCAATACGCCGCCGCAGCTTTGCGTGTTGCCGACAATTGGAACCGCTGTTTCTCGCAACAGGCGCGCAACTGCTTCTGGATTGCGTTTGAGCGTTGGGAACGCGCTCATAAGCAACGCGGCTGCACCGGCTACGTGGGGTGATGCCATGCTGGTGCCTGTAAAATTGGTGTAGCCTGCAGGCGGAATGCTTGACCAGACTTCGGTTCCGGGAGCTACAACATCCGGCTTTAATAGAAGCGTGCCTTGCAATTGAGCCGGTCCAAAACTGGAATAAGCGCCCATGCGGTCGCCACTCTCTGTGTTCCCTACGGTAAATGATTCGGGATAAAGTGCTGGCGGGTCTACAACTGATGCGCAAACTAACTGAGCATTGCCAGCGGAAGCGACAAACATAATACCGGCTGCACGTAATGTGGCTATGCCTTGCTGGAGCACATCAACGGGCGTGCAATTTTCTGAAGGCGGGCAAGTCCACGAATTATTAACCACATGCGGCGCAAGACTCGGATCAGGATTATTGCCAGCTAGATCCGTTGGAGCGAGCAGCCACTGCATGCAGCGCAAATAGGTGTCTGGGCGGCCGTTACCCAAATTCATGTTTCTACAGCCAATCCAGCGCGCATCGGGCGCTACGCCGATTTGCTCGTTCGCTAAATCGTCGCCAACCATCGTGCCCATTGTGTGGGTGCCGTGCGAGTTGTCATCACAGGCAGTCGCTGATGAGGGCCCGCTACACGTGCTATTTGCCGCGGTTCCTAAAGCCGTATCACGAATGCCGTCGTACCAGCTAAAGTTATGATCGACTACCGTGCCGTTCCAGCCGCGATAGCTGTGCTTGAGTGCTGGATGCTCCCACGCATAGCCGGTATCGGCGCCGGCAATCACCACACCTGCACCGCGCACGCCCAAGGCCCAAAGTTCATTCGCACGAATCTTGGTGATGCCATAAGGCATGGCGAGCGCTTGTTTGGCTTGGAACTGCGCAATGGGCAGCTGCGATTGATTGGGCAAGCTAGCGCGAACTTCCGCAACATCATCCCGAGCTGCTATCTGCTGAGCTTGCTCAGCGGTTAAATCCAAAAACAATGCGTTCACCAGCCATAGCCGCTCGGCATCAGGCCTGCCAATGGCCTGTGCTTGCGCTTTTAGCGTTGCATCGCGCGCAAATACAGCTTCGAATACTGCTTGGGTGCGTGCATCGCCTATGAGTGCGCTGGATTTCTCAAGTGCTAGCTCGCCTTTAAAGACCACCAGCGCAGGATTCGAACCCGATGCGATTTTCAATATTGGATCAAGCTCAGCGGCCTGAGTGGCTGCACAAAAAGACATGACAAGTGCGGAAACAATTCGACGCATGAGCTTGATCCTAAGTTAGCTAACTGTCTATTGGGCAACGCTAAACACGATCCGCCGATTCTTTGCACGCCCGGCTAAATCTTCATTGCTGGCTACGGGTTCACTGGAGCCGAGGCCTTTGCCGGTTAGCTTTTTCGACTGGATATCAACACCTAGCTCAATGAGCTTTGCAATAACGGATTGTGCGCGGTCAAGACTTAGTTTGACGTTTTCAGGCTCTGGCCCGCGTGAATCGGTGTGGCCGGTGACGATTAACTCGGTGCCAGCAGGCGCTTTGCTGATCGCAGCAGCTGCCTTTTGCAAAATCGGCAAGCTGACATCTTTAATGCTGGACTTGCCGCTATCGAAATACACCACCATCAAATTCAACGCAGTGGTGAGTTCGGCGGTAGTGAACGTATTGGCTAAAACCAATTGATCGAGTGCAGCTTCTGCAGGCGCGGGCGTCATGATGGTTTCGATTGGCGCTACTGGCGCTGGTGCGTCAGACACTATTTTTGGCTTGACCGGCTCGGATTGGATGACGACTTCGCCAGGCGGTTGCAGCTCGCCAATGGTAACTGGGCCGTCTTGGTTCACGCCAGTACCGGGCATGGTTCCAACTGGCGCTTTATCGCAGCCGCGCATGAATAGCAGCGGCGCGCACAGCACCGGAATCAGCAATAGCCAAGCCCAGTTGTGCTTTTGTGGAGCGTGCGTGTGCGCCAGTGTGTGTGCGGCGGCTTTGCTGGCCTGTACTTCCGGCAGTACGGCAATTTGCGAAAACTTGGCGTGCTCGCCGGTTAAATAGGCGCGCACTGAATCAGGAACTGTGTTGCCGGTGGGCAGCTTGCCGTCTGGCGAAAGTTTGTCGATAACCGTTGGAATCAGCTGCCCAAGCGCAGTGCTGACAGTGCCAGTCGACAAATCAAGCCGACTCGCCATTTGTTGCATGACGTTATTGCCCAGCACGGATTCCAGCTGGCTCAAAGTTAAAGCGCGGTTTTCACCGTTGCCTAGCCAAGATGTCAGTAATTCACCCATATTGTTGGCGCGGAAGCGATCGGTAAATCCGGAAAAGCCGCCGCGTTTTTCGTCAAATATCAGGCTGAGCAGCATCGTCAGTAGCGGGCCAGCGCGATCGCCTAGTTTCAAGCGGGTTGCTAATTCTTTAAGCAAAACATCAAGCATCGTGACCTCAAATTTCAACAGTGATATGGCATTTTGACGAGATTCGCACCAGATTTGGAACGAGAGTGCAGTTTTAAGCGTCAAAATTATGAATATGGTGCAGCGTTGGAAGTGTAGCGCCTTGACCGCCTGAACGCACGCAACTATCCTCCGCCATTCGATTTTTACCAGTCAAGGATTCGACATGTACGCGGTATTTAAAACCGGCGGTAAACAGTACCGCGTGACAAAGGGCGACAAATTCAAAATTGAGAAGCTCGGCCTCGAAGTGGGTTCTAGCATCTCTTTTAATGAAGTGATGTTATTAGGTGTAGGCGAAGATGTGAAAATTGGCGAGCCGTTACTGGCTGGCGCATCGGTTGAGGCGAAAGTTGTTTCGATTGGCCGCGCTGACAAAATCCGCATCGTCAAATTCCGCCGCCGTAAGCACCATCGCAAGCAGATGGGCCATCGCCAGCATTATTCAGAAATTGAAATTACCGCAATCAGCGGTTAATCATCTCAGCTAAGGAGAGCAGTCATGGCACATAAAAAGGCGGGTGGTTCGACACGTAACGGTCGCGATTCCAACCCTAAATACCTCGGCGTCAAAATGTACGGCGGGGAAGCCGCAGAACCCGGAAACATCATCGTGCGTCAGCGCGGCACCAAATTCCACCCCGGCAAGGGCGTTGGTATGGGCCGTGACCACACCTTGTTCGCATTGGTTGGCGGCAAAATTCAGTTTCACATTAGCGGCCCCGCCAATCGCAAAACGATTAGCGTAATCGCACAAGCAGCGTAAGCGCCAACAAGCGTTGCACTATAAAAAACCGCCCTCGTGGCGGTTTTTCATTGCGCTCAATTCAAATTTGTGGGGCTTTATCGGTAGGCCAACGCATTCAAGCAGCTTTCCAAAGAACCACCAATTTGCAGGAACTCTTTATCGTCATTCCCGCGCAGGCGGGAACCCAGGTGCCTCAAACACTTGGTTGAACGTTGACACCTGTACTGGGTCCCCGCCTTCGCGGGGATGACGAATAACCGTCTAATGTGAAATCAGAAACTTCTAACCGTCTTTAGGTTGCGCGTAAGTTAGTTCATATGTTTCCCACACTCAAGCCTTCGCCGCAATCAGCGCCGCCACAATACTGACCGCAATTTCCGCCGGGGTTTCTGCGCCTATCTGCAAACCAACTGGCGCATGGATACCGGTCAATTCAAATTCCAGCTCATTTTGCACGGAGCGAATTCGGCGCTGGCTGCCCATCATGCCGAGATAGCCAAACGCGCTGACCCAATCTACTGCACCGTCGCGCGCAGCGCCCCACGCGTACAAATTGCGCAGTGCATCGACGTCGAGCGCATTGTTTCGTGTCAGCAGTACAACATGCGGCTTTGTTTGGCCTTGTACGCGCTTTAGCAGCGCCGCCCAGCTGCTAAAGCACTCGCAGCTGGGCGAAGAACTGAGTGCATCAGAACGATCATCGTGGCCGAAAACCAAATAGCCCAAATGGCTTGCAAGCTCTGCCAGTGCCAGCCCGCAGTGCCCAAGGCCGCCGATCACCAGCACCTGCGGCGGTTGAAGCATCGGTGCATCTTGGCTGGCAAAGCCCAGCATTGCCGGCGCTATAGCGATGCCCGCGTTTAATTTCGCCATCACTGAGGCAAGCTGCTTGGCATTGGGGCGCGCAAACTCAATTTGCATCTGGCCGCCGCAAATGCCTAGGCTTTTCGGCCCACCGCGCAGGTCGATTTGCAAATTGCGCAGATCAGGATCTTGTTTAAGCGCAGCGAGCAAATGTGCTTCGCCCGAGCCGCCACCAATACTGCCGCTAGTTTGTCCGGAATCAGCAATCGCCATGAGCGCGCCGACTTTTCGAGGCGTGGAACCGCTCGCCACGGATACCCGCGCAAGCGTCCAGCGCTGCGGGCCCGAATAGTTGTTAAGAAATGCGATGACTTGCGTGGGCGTCACGATTGTTTTCCTTTAACACGTTGTCAATCTATTATAAAAGCGCAGCACTCACGCGCACTAACCCCCACGATGCCAGCATGCCTGCGCTGCCAACATCCCATGATTCCATCAAGCCGCTCGGCGTGCTCGCGGATCTTTTGCAAAACCAGCTTGGCGCTATTGGTGTCTATTTCGATTTACCGCAGCTCGGCGTGATTTCGGCAAAACACGCTCCACCTTACCAGCGCTACAACTGGCTGCAATTGCTGCGCGGTGCGCGCTTTGACCTGCTTGAAGCAACGCGCACGATGGTATCGACCATTGAAGTACCCGGACAAGCGAACGGCTATCTCATCATTCAATCGCCGCAATCGGACCACTTTACGCTTGCTAGCTTGACGCGATTAGACGCTTATGCCGTCGTTGCGGCAACGATTTTAACGCAAGCTCAGCAAATTCAATCGCAGCAACACCGTATTCATGAGCTTAAAACCGCGCTACACATCGCCGAAGCCGGGCTTTTCAAAATTCGACTATCCGACGCTAGCTTTTTGGCTGATGAGACGGTATGGAATTTACTCGGCATTGCGAAAAGCGATTCACCCGTCCCAATCGACCACGCGCTAGCGAACGTGAAAGATCAAGGTAAGCGTGTACTGCTTGATAAAATCAGGCGCGTTCAAACGCTGGGCGGCCGAGAACGCACGGTGTTTGAAATGCAAGACGGCCACTGGTGCGCGACGATGTTCATGCGCGATGCGCGGGCTGAATCAGGCGCTGAGATTAGCGGCCTGCTGCGCGCCTACACCACCAATAGACGCGCCGAACTTGAATCCGAACAGCATCAATCTCAGTTAGAAACACTCGTGCGCCAATTACGCGCGAGCAATCGCACAGATCCACTGACGGGGCTAGCCAATCGAATCGAGCTTAACGAGCGTTTGAGCGTCATCACGCGGGAAAATCGCTCCGCCGCAACTTGGATTTCCATGTTGGTTTTGGATATCGATCATTTCAAATCCTTCAACGATAGCTTTGGCCATGCCGCCGGCGATATTGCAATTCGCCAAGTCGCGAACCTCATTAAGCACAGCATTGAGCCGGCAGATTTAGCGGCTCGCTTCGGTGGTGAAGAATTTTGCGTGGTGACCGCTGCGCCGCTTGTCGAATCCGTCGCACTCGCCGAAAAAATTCGCAGCGCAGTCGAATTCGCGAGCTGGGATATGCGCAGCGTTACCGTCAGCATTGGCGTTTGCAGCATGCCGGCCGGTGAATTTGAATCCGACGCGCTGTTTAAAAATGCTGATCAAGCGCTGTATCAGGCAAAACACGGCGGGCGTAATTGTGTGCGTGCTTATGGCGCGGCGATAGCCTAATCTTCTAGCCCACTGCACCAGCAATAAAAAACCAAGTCAAGCCAGAACAAAACACAACCATCGAGGCGTGCACGGCCACTTCCCACCAAACGATGCGCTGAGCACCGGGCGCGCCGCGATACCAGGCTTCCAACATCGTTGATACAAAACCACCGCACAGCCACACCAAAAATACGCTGAACCAATGTACTTTCAAGTGGTAGCGATCTACCACAATATCCCAGCCTTGCACTGAAGCCACCGCTCCACCCAAATACAGCACTGCGGCGTTTCGAACAAAACGAAAGCTGCGGCCGCTGTCAACCTCATCTGCAATGTGCGGGCTATCAGAGCTGACTGAGACGTGCATAGGCATCTCGGTAGTTTCAGCGTCCAAAAAACTCACTTTAATCATGGGCCCGAGCACGCCAAAGCGCAAAACGTCGCCATCGTTGAGTTGCGCGCGACTTACGCGCGCCTCGTTAAGATACGTGCCGCTGACGCTTTCGGTATCGACCAGCTCGAATTGGCCGTCGCGCTGACGAATTTGCGCGTGATGCGTCGAGGTGCTTTGCTCGCCGGAGAAGATCAAGTCACAGTCTTCACCGCGCCCGATAATCACAATGGATTGCTCAAAGCGCACGGATTCACCGCGCCGAGTGCCGTCGATGTGCTCTATTTGAACTAGCTTTGAAGCCGCGCTTTGGGTCATTTACGAACAGGTCTACCGAATACATATTTGAGCTGCATCATAGTTCGGCTGGCGGCTGGCAACAATGCGCCAGAAGATGCGTGACTGCCGAAGTTTAGTAGCATTGAAGGCAACGCCATTACTGCAGAGGCGTTCAACTGCCTTATCATGGGGGCCAGATAAGATTCTCTGATTGCTTCCCTGCCCATGTTGGCGCGCAGCTCTCACTACGTACTGCGCACAAACTTACACGCGTCAGATGATATTAAAATTTCCGAAACTCTAGCGAGAACTGAAAAAACCCATGAAAATCACTCTGCTATCACTATTTGTACTGCTATCCGCCTGCACTCAAAAGCCCGTCAAGCCTATCGCAGCGGAGCCCAAACCCTATCAAAGCGCCGCCGAGATCATCAAAAACGCCCCCAATTCGGCTTGGCGAGATGTCGATGCGAATCAGCTGTTGGTGATGAATTTTACCGGCGGCACAGCAATGATTGAGCTGGCGCCGCAGTTCGCGCCCGAACACGTCGCGAACATCAAAACGCTGGTGCGCGCGGGTTATTTTGACGGCTTAGCGCTGTTGCGCAGTCAAGATAACTTTGTTGTGCAGTGGGGCGATCCAAATGCCGAAGATCCTGCAAAAATGCGCGCGCTGGGCGCTGCGAAATCCAGCTTGCCCGCTGAATTTGAGCGGCCCACAGCAGGCTTGCCGTTTACCGCATTGCCCGATCTAGATGGCTTCGCAGATGAGGTGGGTTTTAGCAGTGGTTTTCCGGCAGCGCGAGATGTAAAGGCAGGCAGCGCATGGTTAGCGCATTGCTACGGCATGGTCGGCGCGGGCCGGGGTGAATCGGTGCAATCTGGCAGCGGCGCCGAGCTTTACGCCGTCACCGGGCATGCGCCGCGCCAGCTAGATCGCAATATTGCATTGATTGGGCGCGTGATTAGCGGTATGGAGTTTTTATCGACCGCGCCGCGCGGCCCGGCGCCGATGGGTTTTTACGGCGATGCCAGCTGGCACGTCATGATCACCTCCGCCAAGATTGCCGCCGATTTGCCCGTTGAAACCCAGCCAAAATGGCAGGCGATGCGAGTGGAAAGCCCTGAATTTACTCAAGTTATTGAAGCTAGAAGAAATCGCTTAGACAGCTGGTACAAGCGCCCGGCGGGCTATATTGATCTTTGTAATGTGCCGCTGCCGGTGCGGCAAGTGCTTTAGTAAGACAAGCTCAAAAACCGCGCCGTATGGACGGTAAAACCGAACGCCCTGGAGATCTAAATGACACACCGCACCCGCCGCATTCTATTAGCTTTGCTGATCACAATCGGCACACCTGTCACTACCTTTGCTGCGATCAACAAATGCGTAGGTGCAGATGGCAAAGTGGTGTTTAGCGACAAAGCGTGCAGCACCGGGCAAACGGCCACCACGATCAAAGCGCCTGCCAAACCTGCGCCGCCGAGCAGCAAGCCCAGTTTAGATAGCAGCGCACCGAATACCGATCACTCCCAGCCGAATCTGCTTGTGTACGACAACTTATGCGCCGAAGACAAACGATTATTTGACCGAGACGCAGGCAAGTTAGACGCAGAAGATCGAGGATTGCGCCAAGAACGGCTTAATAAGCGCTGCAATCCCCAAATGCGATTGCAAGCGATCGAACAAGACAAAGCGAGTTCGCTGCAGGTATGTAACATTACTCGCGAAAATCTGCAGCACACCAAAAGCCTGCCCGAGCGGCCGCCGGGCTATAGCAGCCGCGCGTCTGACATTGCGAGCACTGAAGCATGGTTAAAGGCTAACTGCGACTGAGTTGGCGAAAGCATTGGCGTTTGGCGACAAGCACTCAGCGGCGGTTGCGCTGCTCAAACCACGCTCTACGCAAGCCTCTAAGTTAAATCGCCCGCAAAAGGTGTTCAATCCCGCGAAAGCACAGCCTATACTCGCGGATTCCCGCTTCTTTCAACCTCGTGCACATGAATCTTCAGCAGCAAATCGCGACCTCGCAACTCTCGGGCGGCAATGCCGCGTTTATTGAAGAACTTTACGAAGCTTATTTGACCGACCCACAATCGGTTTCCGATTCGTGGCGTACGCAGTTTGATGCCTGGGGCGGGCGCGGAATTGACCGCGCGCACAGCCCGGTTTTAGCGCAAATCACCTTGGCCGGGCAGCGCAATCCAGCGGTACTTCTTACTGCGCCAGCAGCTGCCGGCGTAGTCGGCGGTATTACTGAAGCCCAAGCAGCCAAGCAAGCGGCAGTTCTGCGTTTAATCAACAGCCATCGAACCCGCGGCCATTTGCGCGCCAATATTGATCCGCTTGGCATGATGCAACAGCCCGAAGTACCGGATTTGGCGCTGGAATTTCACGGATTTGCCACAGCCGATATGCAAAGCGAAATCGACGCGCCGATTTTAGTCGGCAAAACCAAGCGCAAGCTGAGCGATACGGTGGCCATGCTGAAGGCGACTTACCTAGGCTCGATTGGTGCGGAATATATGCACATCAGTGAAGTTGAGCAGCGGCACTGGTTTCAGGCGCGTTTAGAAGGTGCAGCGGGTGATTATGGTTTTGATGCGGATAAAAAGCGCCGAATTTTGGCGCGCTTGACCGCAGCAGAGGGCTTTGAGCGCTACTTACACAACAAATACGTCGGGCAAAAGCGCTTTTCATTGGAGGGTGGCGACAGCCTAATTCCAATGATGGATGAGCTAGTAAACCGCGCTGGTGGGCAAGGCGTGAAAGATTTCATCATTGGTATGGCGCACCGTGGCCGCTTGAATATGCTAGTGAATTTGCTCGGCAAACCGCCAAGATCATTATTTGACGCCTTTGAAGGCAAGCACGCCGAGCACGATGCCTTCCATTCGGGCGATGTGAAGTACCACATGGGATTCTCTTCGGATGTCAAAACCAGCGGCGGCACCGTGCATTTGGCGCTCGGCTTTAATCCATCGCATTTAGAAATCATCAATCCGGTCATTACCGGTTCGGTGCGCGCTCGGCAAATCCGGCGTGACGATGCTGAGCGCAGCAAGGTGCTGCCAGTGCAAATCCACGGCGACGCCGCATTTACCGGCCAGGGCGTGGTGGCGGAGCTATTCAATATGTCGCAAGCGCGCGGCTATTGTGTCGGCGGAACCATTCATATCGTCATCAACAATCAAGTCGGTTTTACTACCAGCAAGCCTGAAGATGCGCGCAGCACGTTTTACTGCACCGACATTGCCAAAATTGTCAATGCGCCAGTACTGCACGTCAATGGCGACGATCCTGAGGCGGTGGTGTTTTGTGCGCAGCTGGCGTTTGACTATCGGCAAAAATTTAAACGCGATATCGTGATTGATTTGGTTTGCTATCGCCGCCACGGACACAATGAAGCGGACGAGCCAGCTGCCACGCAGCCGGTCATGTACCAGAACATTCGCGCCCGCAAAACCACGCGTGAGCTGTACGCCAATACGCTGCAAAGCGCTGGTGTCATTGACGCGGCCAACGCGCAATCGCTGCTGGATAAGTATCGCGATGCGCTTGATGTAGGCCTGCCGGTAGTGAGTGAGCTAACTACACCGGATGAGGATGGCAAAGCCACCGACTGGCGGCCTTATTTGAATCGCGATTTGGGTGAGCGCGCGGTAACGGGCGTTGCCAAAGCCGAACTTGCCGCGATTGCCAGCAAATTGCTAACGCTACCAGAAGGCTTCAAGCTACATCCGCGCGTGCAGAAAATCTATGATGACCGCGCGAAAATGGCGGCCGGCACTCTGGCACTTGATTGGGGCATGGCAGAAACGCTGGGCTACGCCACGCTGCTGAGCGAAGGCTACGATTTGCGGCTGACCGGTCAAGACGCTGGGCGCGGCACCTTCTTTCATCGGCACGCGGTGCTACATGAGCAAAGCACCGCAGCGGTGCATATGCCGCTTAGTCAGTTTGTTGATGATGTTAAACGCCTAACGATTTTGGATTCAGTCTTGTCAGAAGAAGCGGCGATGGCGTTTGAGTATGGCTATTCAACCGCTGAACCGAAAACGCTGAACATTTGGGAAGCGCAATTTGGCGATTTTTGCAACGGCGCGCAGGTGGTGATCGATCAGTTTCTAAGCTCGGGTGAAGCTAAGTGGGATCGGCTATGTGGCTTAGTTTTGTTCTTACCGCACGGCTTTGAGGGCCAGGGCCCTGAGCATTCTTCTGCGCGTTTGGAGCGCTTTTTGCAGCTTTGCGCGCTCAGCAATATGCAGGTCTGTACGCCCACCACGCCGGCGCAAATGTTCCATATGCTGCGTCGCCAGATGCACCGCTCTGTGCGCAAACCGCTGGTGGTGATGACGCCCAAATCCATGCTGCGGCACAAACTGTCAGTCAGCGCGTTGGAAGAGATCGAACAGGGCGAATTCCAAACGCTGATACCCGATACGCTGGTCAAAAATCAGTTCACCGCCGAACGCGTGGTGGTGTGCGCGGGCAAGGTTTATTATGATTTGTTAGAAGAACATACAAAACGTAAGCTAACTAACACCGCGATCGTGCGGGTAGAGCAACTCTACCCGTTCCCGCGTGATGAGCTACAGGCCGAGCTAGCACGCTTTCCGAACGCGCTGGATGTGATTTGGTGCCAGGAAGAACCGCTCAATCAGGGCCCGTGGTTCCAAATTCGCCACCACATGGAAGCGACGCTAAACAATCAGCATCGCTTACGTTACGCCGGGCGTGATCGCGCTGCTGCACCCGCTTGTGGGCACTTTGATCAACATGTGAAGGAACAGCAAAGCCTCGTCGATCAGGCACTGAGTTAATGACGAGCTGGCTCAGCAAATTAATGCCCTCGCGTATTCGCACCGAGGGCGCTTCAAAACGCACGGTGCCCGAAGGCGTGTGGGAACAGTGCCCAAACTGCGCATCCGCACTCTATAAACCCGAACTGGAACGCAATTTATTCGTCTGCCCGAACTGCGCGCACCATTTGCCGCTGGCCGCACGTGAGCGGCTCAAGCAGCTGTTTGATGAGGGCATTGGCAAGGAGATCGGCGCGGAGCTTAGCCCGACCGATCCGCTGAATTTCAAAGACGGCAAAAAGTACAAAGATCGCTTGACTGCCAGCCAAAAAGCCACCGGCGAGAAAGATGCGCTAGTTGCCATGGCGGGCAAGCTAAAGGGTGAAAACCTAGTAGCCTGCGCATTCGAATTTAGCTTCATGGGCGGCTCGATGGGCTCAGTCGTCGGGGAACGCTTTGCCAGAGCCGGCGAGCGCGCACTGGAGATCAAAGCGCCGATGATCTGCTTTGCCGCATCCGGCGGCGCGCGCATGCAGGAAGGTTTGTTTTCCTTGATGCAGATGGCGAAAACCGCCGCTGTGATCGCCCGCATGCGCCGAGCTGGCCTGCCATTTGTATCCGTGCTGACACATCCAACCACCGGCGGCGTGTCCGCCAGCTTGGCAATGCTGGGTGATTTAAATATCGCAGAACCGAACGCGCTGATTGGTTTTGCCGGCCCGCGCGTAATCGAGCAAACCGTGCGCGAAACCCTGCCCGCAGGCTTTCAGCGCAGCGAGTTTTTACTCGAACACGGTCATATCGATATGATCTTAGATCGTCGAGAGATGCGCGATAAATTTGCTCAAATGTTTGCACTGTTGATGCAGGCGAAGAGATAGCTGGGTTTACTCGTCCGGCTATCAGCGGGTTCGATTCGTCATCGCACGTTTTCAGCCTCAAATCGGCTGTCCGGATAACATGAACTTCGTCTTTGCGTGCGCAGCGAAGCAATCTCGTGGAGACTGACACGGCGCTGCGCTCCTCGCAGAGACGAACCGTGTTCATTGGCCCAAAGTATGCGCTCTGCGTACTACATGCTCGCAATGACAAAGAGCTGAAATCCGATATTTTCACATGCATGTGAAAATCATTGCCTGATTATTTACATGAGCGTAAAACTGTCGGTATGCAAAATCGCTAACTTTCAAAACAAATCGCCGCCGACTTGAGCAAGAAGATGGTCTTGCTTTCAGGCCCGCGCCAATCCGGTAAAACTACCTTAGCGCGCGCTCTGCTGCCTAGCGGTAAGCGCGCCGCGCAGACACGCTATTTAAACTGGGACGACGATGAATCGCGCACCCGCATTTTACAGGGCGCATTCCCGCACCAGGGCATGATTGTGTTTGACGAGCTGCATAAGTACAGCCGCTGGCGAAATTTGGTCAAAGGGCTATATGACCGTGAACACGAAAATCTGCAGATTTTGGTAACCGGCAGCGCACGGTTGGATATTTATCGGCGCGGCGGTGATTCGCTTCAGGGCCGCTATCATCATTTACGGCTGTACCCGCTGTCGCTAATCGAGGCGAACTGTCGAGTCAAAGATTTAATTAATGGCACTAGGGCCTTTCCCCGAACCACTCTTAGGCGGCTCACTCGTTGAGGCTAGACGCTGGTCAAGGCAATATCGCTCTCGATTAGTACGGGAAGATGTCGCCGATCTTGAGCGCGTCATTGAAATGGGCGCGATTGAAAGTTTGTCTATTCGATTGCCCGCACTGATTGGTACGCCGCTGTCGATCAACAGCCTGCGTGAGGATTTGCAAGTTGCGCATAAAACGGTGGAGCGCTGGTTAGATATTTTCGAGCGGCTGATGTATCTATTTCGGGTTGATCCATTTGGCCCGCCGCGCATCAAGTCGGTCAAAAAAAGCCGAAAGCACTATCTGTACGATTGGCTTGCCATTGAAGATGAGGGCGCGCGATTTGAAAATCTTGTCGCTTTTCACTTGCTTAAGGAATGTCACTATCTAGAAGACACCGAAGGCCGTGACCTAGAGCTTCGGTTTTTTCGCGATGTGGAAGGCCGCGAGGTCGACTTTGTCCAGCTTGAAAATAAGCTGCCGATTCGATTTGTAGAATGCAAGCTTAGCGATACAAACATCAGTCCAGCGCTGCTTTACCTTCGCCGTAAGTTTCCTAACGTTCCGGCATTGCAGGTGATTGCGAAAACGAATGTCGACAAGATTGCACATGAGGGCGTGCGCTTAGTGAGTGCAGATGTATTTTTGGCGGAACTTGCGATTTAGATAATTTGTTCCTAGAGAATTTCAGCCAAAACAAACCTGCACTATCCCCTAGCATGAAACGCATGCGCTAAGGTGCTGCGATCAATGTATTCCAACTCACCACCCATCGGCACGCCGTGTGCGATTCGGGTGCAGCGAATGCCGCCCGCAGTGCAAAGCTCACGCAGGAAATGCGCGGTGGCTTCACCTTCAATGGTTGGGTTGGTGGCTACGATAAGCTCGGTAATTATGCCTTCGCCTAAATGCTGGGTCAGCAGCTCAAAGCCCAGCTCGCGCGGGCCAAGCCCGTCAATCGGGGATAGTCGGCCGTGCAGCACAAAATAATGTCCGCGAAAGCCAGTTGCGCTTTCAATCGCTTGCAAGTCCGATGGTGATTCCAGCACGCACAGCAAACTCGGATCACGCTGCGCATTGCTGCACAGCGTACACAGGGTAAGCTCAGTTAAATTGCGGCAGCGCTCACAGCGTTTGATACCATTCGCCGCGGCTAAAAGCGCAGCTGAGAGCGCGATTGCCGCTGGCCGATCGCGCTCCAGCAGATGAAATGCCATGCGCTGCGCGGTTTTTTGACCCACACCGGGCAAGCGCCGCAGCGCTTCGATAAGCTCAGGAATTAATGCCACGCGCTAGGGTTTCTTGCCCGGAAACATATCGGGGAACATATCCGTTAGCTTAGAAAAATCCATGCCGGGCGGCAGATTCAAGCCTTCGCCCATGCCGCCGGCTAACTTGCGAGATTGCTGTTCGCGCAGCTCTAGAATTTTATTGGCGGCATCGTTAAAAGCAGCGGCAATTAAGTCTTCCATCATTTCTGGATCATCGGCCATCAGCGCGCGATCAACTTCGACGCGACGTGTGGCAAATCGGCCATTGACGAACACTTTCACCAAACCGCCGCCAGATTGCCCAAGCACTTCAGTGCGGTCCAACGCAAGCTGCTGCTTCTCCATTTGCTCACGCATCGTGCTTTGCGTTTTTTGCAGCTGAGACATCATATCGTTTAGATTAAACATGTTAAAAATCCAATTGAATTAATAAGTTAGGGTCTTATCTTGTTTCGTCTTGACGAAACGAAGAAACCAAACACTTGTTAGCACGCAAGCTATCAATGCAACACCATGCTTCCCGGCCGAATGACTGCACCGAAATCACGGCTCAGCGCAGCGACTAGCGGGTGTTCGCGCACGCTTGCTTCAAAATTCTTTTGCCGCAGCCGCTGCGCCGCTAGCTCAAATTGCGCAGGCGTTTGGCAAGTGGCGGCGCCATCTTGCATTTCAATGACTAAGCGCGTCGCATGACCCAGCTGCTGCCACGCCTGATTCAGCGCCTGCTGATTGGTACTGCTCGCCAAGCCTGCGTGTGCGCTGTCGAGTGAAAGTATCAGCTGATCACTTTGCCAATCTGCCAGCGCTAAATTGTGGGCTAGCTCACGTGGCGGGCCTTTTAAGGCCAGTTTGAGCGCTTGCTCACACCAGCGTGATTGTGCTTCGGTTACCTCGTCATTCCCGCGCAGGCGGGAATCCAGGTGCGCCGAACTTCCGGAATCTGCGGCGGCGTTAAAATGCTCAGACTGCGGTGTTTTTGAAGTGGGTGCGGCCGTTGACACCTGCACTGGATCCCCGCCTGCGCGGGGATGACGAGGTGGAGCGGAACCGCCAGCCAAATCATCTTGGCGGTCGGTGGAAGCTTCGGCATTCACTTGATGGCGTTCGACGCCCTTATCGTCATTCCC
>JANOQN010000005.1:0-46009 GCA_031422315.1 Rhodanobacteraceae bacterium | reverse complement strand
CAACAGCATCAAAGCCCATTACGTAATTTCTGGAGCGGCGGACATTGACGCAAAAAGGCCCCCGCGAGGGCCGCGTCAATGGTAGCCATGAAGGCAATGAGATCGGTTTTTGCCATCTTGAAAATAACCATTGCTCTCCCCGCACTAACATTATGATTTTATTATTATTTTCGGGCGTGGAGAGGGAGCCGTTCGATTTGCGCCTCACCTCACCTCACTCCACCATCCCATCCCTCAATCCAATCGCAACCGCCGCCTTGTTTTGCCCCTCATCAAAGCCAAACCAGCGTATGTTTTTAGAGCCTACAACGCGCATGAGTGACTCGGCGGCGGCGAGGTGAAGCGCATCGTAGGCGCGCAGTTGGTAGAGCTCGCACAATCCTGCTGCGCGGCGAATTTGGGCGTCGTCGATCGGTTGAGTCGTGGTTGCGGCCCACAATTCCTCTGTGCTTCTAAGCAGCTCAGCACTGTGCGATTCGATCATGCGATCACGCTTGATCATGCGCGTTGCTGCGCTTCGCAATTCAACATAGCCAATCACATGGCAAACCTGCTGTTCCATGCGGTTCAAACTTTTTCGCAGCTGCGCAAAGCCACTTTGACGCAGTGCCAGCCTCGCCAGCGCAGAAGACTCAACATACGCGATCAAAACCGTTCACCCCGATCTTCCAGCAATATGTCGCTGAGCGATGGCCCGGTGAATGGAATATCCGCAGGCTTAAATTTACTCAGGTCTAGTTTTTTCCTTGGCCCGAATAGCTTATCCAGCTTCACTTTCGCCTCTTCCCAAGTTAGTTCATCAACCGGTTTTTCAGCGGGTGGGGACAAATCCACAATCAACTCACCATGATTAGTCAACGTGATGCGTTCACCTTTCTGCACACGCTTTAATACAGCGGACAAGTTCGCTTTGAATTCGCGGATGCCCATGGTGGGGTAAGCCGGGATGATGCTCATATGTGGCCTCAATAAGTAAAAAGAGGCTCATTCTAGCGGTTTAGATACCGCAGCCGCCATTTAATTCGCTCATTGAGGAGCTCTCATGCAGCAAATCCCCCTGCCGTTAAATTTCCCCGAACTTAGCCACAGTTTCGGAAGTTTACGCAGTGTTCGCGACCCCTCATCCCCGCCTTTTCCCCGCGCCGAGATCGCGGTGCCATTCGAATCAGCGGGCGTGGAGAAGGAGCCGTTTGTGGTGGCCTTGATGTTCTTTGCACATCCAGAACGTCTTGAACCATTTGCATTTCGCTAGCCCAGCGGCACCTAAAGCTTAAGTTAATGGCATTGCTGAT
Organism: Rhodanobacteraceae bacterium; assembly: GCA_031422315.1. Taxonomy (GTDB): domain Bacteria; phylum Pseudomonadota; class Gammaproteobacteria; order Xanthomonadales; family SZUA-5; genus JANNYA01. The sequence goes on along the minus strand of JANOQN010000005.1, from coordinate 44,717 downwards.
TGTAGCGGGCATCGTACTTTTACCTCACTGATCCTCAGGCCTAACCTCAGCGCTCGATAGCGGCTGAAAAGCCGCCATTGCCTTTTGCCATGGCGCATTTGGCGTGGCAGGATCACGAAGATCAGCCGCTACTGACAAGGTGTTGTCTGCCGCAACTGACATCTGCAAACTGCCGCCTGCGCTGTTGGTGGTGGCAATCGCGGCGCAGCTCGGGCAGAAACCTCGATAGCTCAGCATCGGCAAATTCAGCTCGCGGGCTGCGTTATTGCCTTGGCCCAAATTCCAGCGTGGATTGCCGTTGCCATCGTAGAAAAACGCGACTGCAATTCGCGTTGCGCCGTCGCTTTCCACGGTGATGCCCCAGCCTGATTCCGCCGGGTTGTAAAACGCGCCGGTTAGATTCGGGTTTGGGGCTGAGCCATCCAGCAATACTTGCATGGGCTCTGAGCCTGATTTGCTAGCCAAAACCCAGTCGAATCGCAGCTTTTTTCCGCTGCTAGGCGCGACGCTGGCGGTGCCTACTGGCGTGGGTACCGCGCGTTTTAATGCGGCGTCCCACTTGAATTGATTCAGTGGCGCTTGCCAAAGCGTGCCGGGCACTAATTTGGCGGAGGCTTGATACCACACCGGCGAACCATCGTCTAAATAGGTGAACCAGGTGATGAATAGGAACTCGCCTGAGTACTGCAAATCAAACCCGTGCCCGCTGCGGGCCGGGTTGTAGTACATGCCAGGGCGAGCGCGCAAAGTTTTAGAATCCGATTCGGCGGGATTGGAGCCCTGCTCTAGCTCGATTTGATCGCTAACGCCATCGCCATCACGGTCCAATCCAAAGCGCGCGCCCAAGCCTAGCGGCATGGCCATCCAGATTTGCGGTGCGCTAGCGCTGGCGCGTGCAGCAAGCGCCTGTACGCTAACCGCAGCGCCTGCGGCTGAGGGCTTAAAGTCTTGACTGGCACGCTGGTAAACAAAGCTGTCCGCACTGCTGTGGGCGACTAGATCAATCTTGCCGGCATTTGCAATGCCAAGCAGCGTTTGCGCGCGAGCGGAAAGCGTGCCGCTCGTTACTTCAACTTGTTGACCGACAGCGGCGTGCGCATCCTTTGATAGCGGCACGGGCGCGCTGGTGGGCGGCTGAGCGGTGCCAAAATCGGAGCCTGAAAACGCCATCATGAGCGCGACTAAATCGGCGACATCTTGATCGGATCTGGGTGAAAACACGTTCGCCGATAGGAATTTAGCAAGTGAGTCGACTGAACCATCGTGCAAAAATCCAAAGCCTGCAGCGTTGCTGATTTGGCTAAATTCCATGCCGACTTTCTCGTGCATATTGCGCAGATGCGGGGTTTTGATTGACACATTGGTCGAGCCATCGGTGCTGACGATACCTAAGTGATTTTCCCCGTGCACCGTTGGCGAAATACCGCGCATGCCGACTGGAACGCCGAGCTGGCCTAAAAACACCGCGCCGTTCACGCCCATGCCGGTCGGCAGCGTGTGGCAGCTGGAGCATTGAAACGGCGAGTCAAGTAAGTCTTTGGTGTACAAATCCACGCCGCGTTTGGCGTTGCCCGCAGGCAATGCAATGCCCGGCATGGCAAATCTTCCGCTGGTGTATTGGCCGGGCAGCGGCAAATTTTCAGGTAGGGAATTATCTAAATTGCGAAACGGATTCGGTGGAAATCGAATACTGGTTAGGAAGCTCGTTAGCTGCTGCATGTCGGCTTCTTCTAGCAATTCATCATCGCCCAGCAGGCCTTCGTACGCTGGATTAAACGCGCGAATTCCGGTGCGATCACCGCGCCAATGGTGCGGCTCATGCCCAATAATATCTTGCATGGTTTGCGTGGTCATCGGGCCTTTCATGCCGTGGAAATCTTCACAGGCGCGGATAACGGAAGTCGCGCAGACCTGATCAAACTTAGCCGGCAGCTGGCTTGGATCGCCCAAATCCCAGGCGAGTTTATCCATACGTGCGTCCACATGGCAGGACGCGCACGCTACGTGGCCCAGGCCGGAGGTTTTGTGGCTATCGTATAAATATTGCCTGCCTGCACGAATGCCGCGCGGTAGCGGATTAAACACCAGCTTGCGATCCAACTCGCGCATTTGCAGCGTGTCGACTACCGATAGCGTGACGGAAAAATGATTCCACACGTACAAACGATTTCGGCTTTCATCGAGCGCCAATCCGGCCGGGCCTTCGCCGACCGGCAATGTGCTCAGGCGTTTGGCATTCTCATCAATCACGATTAAGTTGTTCGAGCCCATGCCGACCACAAAACCGCGCTGGCCATCTTGCTGCCACACAATGCTGCGCGGATCGCCGCTGGCAGCCTTGCGCTGCGCTTCCGGGATTTGCGAAGTTTGATAGGTCAAGTGCGGATTGAGATCAACGATTTTAGCGGGCAGCGCAGCGTTTGCGCCGATTCGGTTTAATGGCAATACCGCCATGTGCGAGCGCACAAATTTTCCATTGACGTTCGGTTCAAAGCGCACTTCGTTAAAGGCTTCAGTGCCAATCAAAGTCAGCGTTTGATTCGCTGGATTAATTGCTAAAGCCATGCCGATATTCATCAGGCCGGTTTCATAGCGCACGCTTAAATTGCTGGTGTCGATTACCGCAATATCGCGATCTGGCATATCCCAGCCGGGTTTGCGGCCCGATAGCGCTGCGCGCGGGCCGCTGACTAGATCGGTCCAATCGCGGTTGTTGTCATCTCGCCAGCGCCGATCTGCACCTTTGCGCACCACCAAACCCACGGCGGGCGGCGCGGGCGAGCCAGCATTCATCGCCGGGCTAAAGCTTTGCCCGCGATTGGGCGGCGGATTTTGCCCGGCATACGGGCCGCTAACATGGCTAACCGCGTTTGGAATACCGGCTTCGCGCATCGATAATCCACCGCTTAACACGGTGCTAGCATTACCCGATTCAAATATCGCGGCGTACACAAAGCGCCCGTCTGGGCTAACCGCCAAGGCGCGCGGATCTTCCGCTTCAATGGCAATATTGGTCGGCGCTTTGCGCAAATCAGCGATATCAAACACCTGCACCATATTGGCCTGCGAGCAGCTGACAAACGCTTTGCCAGCAGCGAATACCACGTCGAACGGCTCATCAGCGGTGGCTAATGTAGCGATGACGCGGCGGCTTTCGATATCAATCACGCTGATGGAATCAGAGACATGATTGACCACCCACAGCTGCGAATCGCTGCGAAAGCGCACCGACACTGGATCGTATCCGACTACCACATGGCCGTTGGAAACCGGCAATCCGCTGCTGACATCCATCAGCTGCACTCTAGCATCCGCTGTGTGGGCAATCGCGAGCAGCCGCTTGTTCGGGCTTAAATCCAGCGCGTGAATCGGGTGATTTTCGAAATTGTAGTGCGGTAGATCTTGCGCAAAGCTCAGCGGCGAACTGATCGCCAGTGCAAACAGCGTGAGCGTTTTAGAGAGCGTTAGCGCTGAGCGGTGTGGTGCATTCATGACATGACATCTGGGTGAATTAGCCGTAAGTATCGCATGGTGACTTGCAATTTCCCTGTGAAGCAGAGGCAGTTCGGCATTTGATTGGTGTGATTGGTCACGGGAGAGTGAGGGTTCTATCTTTGGGGCGATAACAAACGCATTGTTGAAGGTGGAATCGCAAACCGAATTAGCTCTGGCAAAAGCAAAAATATACGATAATTAGACGATATTTAAGGGAGATCAAATATCAAAAATCAATCATCACAAATAGATCTTGGCACACGATTTTTCGTTCAAACCGGGCAATGCCAGGCCTTGCACGGCCGACACTTTGGCGCGGAGTTTGGCGTGCCCATCGTGCTTTTGCATGCCTCACCGATGTCGAGCAAAGCACTGGCACCATTGGCACACGCCTTGACTGCCGCTGATGCAAATTTTTGCGTGATAGCGTTTGACACACCAGGTTTTGGGCACTCCAGCGCGCTTTCAGATTTAAGTGCAGGGCCATTACTTTCAGATTTTGCCGACACCATTTTGGCCGCGTTGACCCAGCTTGGTATCGATAAAACGGCGATTTATGGCTCGGCAACCGGCGCGCAAATTGCCATTGAAATTGCAACGCGTGCGCCTGAGCGCGTCTCATTGCTGATAAGCGACGGCGCATGTCATTTCGAGCCGCAGCAGCGCGAGCATATTTTAGCGAATTACTTCCCTAGCCTTGCCCCGGTTGCCAGCGGCGCACATCTGACCCAGGCGGCACATATGGCGCGCGGTCTGTTTGAGTATTTCCCGTGGTTTGAAACCTCAGATGCGCACAAGCTTGTCGGCCCGGTGCCAGGGCCCTTAGTGCTACACAAACTCGCAAGAGCCTATCTGTCGGCAAGTCCGAGCTACGATATTGCGTATCGACTAGCCTTCGAAAATGAGCGCGCCGAGCAAGTCGCGAAATTGCGCGTCAATACCTGGATCACCCGCTGGCCGAACTCAATTTTATTGCGCTATACCGATGCACTGCTGGCGCACGCCCTACCTAACAACATTCAAACGCTCGACCTACAAGCAGGCGGTACACGCTATGCAGAAATTGCAGTGCACTGTGCAAAGCAGCTTTTAAGCGCGCAACCATTTCATTTCAAAACACCGCTGGTGGGTGAGCTTTGTATATTGCAACTCGCACAAGGCAGCGCCGTTATGAGCCGCCACATCTGCGACGCGAACGCATTAGCACTCGGCGAGCTTTATTTGCACTTGCCCGGCTTAGGCTTAGGCGAGCTATATGGTGACGTCGAATTTGATCTAGCGGAGTGGAAGTCTGACAATGAAGCGCTGATTACCGACAGTTTGGATGACGACAGCTTTGGGAAGCTTGACGTAAGGCTTGGCAAGCTTGCGCAGCTGCATCAAGCGCTAGATTCTCAAACTACGCTCGTGGTGTTGCCAGACAATGCCGAGCTGCTACAAACTTGGCAAGCACTTACGCAAAACAATTTGAACGATTCAACTGCGGAGCTACAAGTCAAACTCAATGGCGCGCTCGATTTAGCTCAGTTAAAAGCACATCTGTTGGGTCAAAAAACATGAGTAGTGGCAATTCGGTAACGATGAAACTCCGATAATTCGAGCAAAAAAAACCGGTAAGCCGGGGTTTTTTAAGCCACAATCCGATCAACAATTAACCAAAAATCGCGATAGGTACTCGCCTCACAGCGAGCCTAACGCACAGATCCAAGCGGTCGCAACTTACGCACCGGGCCCCTGCCTTTACTACCGTTCGGTCAATGCACCCCGCTCACGGGGAAAGACAACTTTACGCATATCGGGTCGATTGTTTAATTTACGTCGGCTTATGGTGAACTGTGCTGGCTTTCGCAGGCTTTTGCGGTGCTGACTCCTTCGCCACCAACTTCTGCGCTTTTTTCGCTCTTGCAATCGAGGCTTTTGATGCAGGCATGACTTGATCGCGCAGCAGCAGCTTTTTCACGACTTTGGGTGCTGGGGTTCGCACCAGCGTGGCTGGATCAGGCAGTACCTGTTTTAGAAATTCCCCGGTGTAGCTGCCGGGCGTGGCGGCGATGTACTCCGGGGTGCCAGTCGCTAGAATTTGGCCACCGCGAAAGCCGCCTTCCGGGCCTAGATCGATCACCCAGTCGGCGGTTTTAATCACGTCTAAATTGTGTTCGATGACGACCACTGTATTGCCGCGTTCACTGAGTTCGCGCAGTACGCCGAGCAATTGTTCGATGTCGTAAAAATGCAGGCCGGTGGTGGGCTCATCGAGTATGTACAGCGTGCGGCCAGTATCGCGTTTGGAAAGTTCGGTAGCTAATTTAACCCGCTGCGCTTCACCGCCAGATAAGGTGGTGGCGCTTTGCCCGAGTGTGATGTAGCTCAAGCCCACATCCAGCAGGGTTTTGAGCTTACGCGCAATCATCGGCACTGGCTCGAACAGCACATAAGCTTCTTCGACTGTCATGGCCAGCACTTCGGATATGTTTTTGGTTTTATAGGTTATTTCAAGTGTTTCGCGGTTATAGCGCTTGGCTTTACACACGTCACACGGCACGTAAACATCCGGTAAAAAGTGCATTTCGACTTTGATTAAACCATCGCCCTGGCAGGCTTCGCAGCGCCCGCCTTTGACGTTAAAGCTAAAGCGGCCCGGCTCGTAGCCGCGCGCGCGTGATTCGGGCACTGAGGAAAACAAATCGCGAATAGGGGTAAATAAGCCGCTATACGTCGCCGGGTTCGAGCGCGGCGTGCGGCCAATTGGGCTTTGATCTATGTTAACTACCTTATCGAATAAATTCATGCCACTGACCGATTCATGCGGCGCAGGCCGTTCGCTGCTGCCGTTGAGATCACGGCTGGCAATCGCCATCAGCGTGTCGTTAATCAGCGTAGATTTGCCCGAGCCCGACACGCCGGTGACGCAGGTAAACAGGCCAGCCGGAATATCCACCGTGACGTTTTTTAGATTGTTGCCCGTCGCGCCAACCAAACGCAACACCTTGTCGGGATCGTAAGGCCGCCGATGCTGTGGCACTTCGATTTTGCGGCGCCCGCTTAAGTAGTCCGCCGTCAGTGAATCTTTCGCCAGCAAAATATCGGCTGGCGTACCTTGCGCTACGATGCGCCCACCATGTACGCCGGCTTTTGGGCCAATATCGAGCACGAAATCGGCGGCACGAATCGCGTCTTCATCGTGCTCGACCACAATTACCGTGTTGCCCAAATCGCGCAGCTTGAGTAAGGATTTCAGCAACCGGGCATTGTCACGTTGGTGCAGGCCGATTGATGGCTCGTCTAACACGTACATCACGCCGACCAAGCCCGCGCCAATTTGGCTGGCGAGCCGAATGCGCTGCGCTTCACCGCCCGATAGCGTGCCGGCTTTGCGGGCTAGCGTTAAATAGTCCAACCCGACATCAAATAAAAATCGTAATCGTTCGCGAATTTCTTTCAAGATCTTACTGGCAATTTCGCCGCGCCAACCGGGCAGGCTCAGCGCTTCAAAAAACTTCAAGCCATCGGAGACGGATAGCGCGCAGATCTGCGAGATATTTTGCTGCTCAACAAACACATGCCGAGCCGATTTGCACAAGCGTTCGCCGCCGCAATCCGGGCATGGGCGTTCGCTGATATAGCGGGTCATTTCTTCGCGCACTAACTGCGATTCGCTTTCCTTGTAGCGCCGCTCAAAATTGCGCAGCACGCCTTCAAAGCGCGATGTGCGTCGGCTGATCGCACCGGTATTTTCACTGACATAGTCGATTTGAATTTCTTCAGAACCGCTGCCGTGCAATACAACATTCCGCTGCGCTTCAGTCAGCTGATCGAATTTGGTGTCAACGTCAAACTTGTAGTGCTTGGCGAGCGCCCGAATCAGCGCGAAGTAATAGGCATTGCGCCTATCCCAGCCGCGAATTGCCCCCGACGCCAGCGATAAATGCGGGCTTTGCACAATGCGGCTCGGATCAAAAAACTGCGTCACACCTAAGCCATCGCAAGTAGCGCACGCGCCCATCGGCGAGTTGAAGGAGAATAGACGCGGCTCCATTTCCGTCAAACTGTAATCACAAATCGGGCAAGAAAACTTGCTGGAATAGAGCTGCTCGGGCTCTTTGGCATCGTCAATATTGACGACGCGCACCAGACCATCACCCAAGCGCAGCGCGGTTTCAAAACTTTCGGCCAGCCGCTGCTTTAAATCATCTTTCGGGCGAAAACGATCCACCACCGCTTCAATCGTGTGCTTGGAGCGCAGCGCCAATTTCGGCGGGCTTTCCACTTCAATCACTTCACCATTGACGCGCGCGCGCAAAAACCCTTGTGCACGCAGCTGCTCAAACACCTGCGCGTGCTCGCCTTTGCGCTCGCGAATCACCGGTGCTAACAGCATAAAGCGCTGTTCCGGATTTAGCGCCAAAGTGCTGTCGACCATTTGCGAGACGGTTTGCGCCTGTAGCGGCTGGCCGTGCTCGGGGCAACACGGCGTGCCGACTCTGGCGTACAAAAGCCGCAAATAGTCATAGATTTCGGTGATCGTACCAACGGTAGAACGCGGGTTTTGTGAGGTGGATTTTTGCTCAATCGAGATCGCCGGGCTAAGGCCTTCGATGGTGTCAACATCCGGCTTTTCCATCATCGACAGGAATTGGCGCGCGTAGGCCGATAGCGATTCTACGTAGCGGCGCTGGCCTTCCGCATAAATCGTGTCAAACGCTAGCGAGCTCTTGCCCGAGCCCGATAATCCAGTAATTACGATTAGCTTGTCACGCGGCAGCGTAACGTCAATGTTTTTTAGGTTATGCGTGCGCGCGCCGCGAATAACAATCGAATCTAACGCCATATTGGTTCTCTTTTGGTTCTCTGCTCGCATTTAAGCACATTAGCCACGCAAGGCGTGAGTGGGCGCGGAGTGTGGCTTAAATGGTGTGAAGAGCCAATTGGTGGTGTAGTAGTGCTGGCGCTAATCGTTAGGCTTTTAGCAGCTGCAGGCCGTAAGGGATAAAAGGCGTAAAGTCAGCATGATTGATCGTGATGAATTCCGCACCCGCATCAATAGCGCTGGCGGCGATTAATGCATCGGTTCGCATCCGGCGCACTCTACCGACGGCGTTAAATAGCTCGCTTGCACGCTCAGCAATTGCAAGCGAGACTGGCACTACTGAGTTGCTTAGGATCGCCGCCGCTAACAGTCGATGCTGAGCGCTTACCGGTCCGCAAAGAAACTCGTACCAAACGACAGCACTCACAGTCGTAGCGGCACTCGCTTCAATGAGTTCAACAAGCGGATGCGCGTTCTGCGCCCAAAGCGGCAGCGCAATCAACACGTTCGTATCTAGATGAATCAATCTTGTTGCTTGCATTGGCGCTATGACCGATGTTGGTCTACTTCATGGCGATCACTTCTGGCTTCGTCCAACCATCGCGCAAGCTGAGCCGAATCTAATTCGACCGCGCCAGCCCGCAACACCGCTAACGCTTGTGCAGGGCTTAGCCTTTGGCGCTGCGCATCTGCAGCTTCACGAAGCGCGCGCCGGATAACGCCAGCCTGGGAAGTGCGCCAAATTTGGGCGAGCTGGCGCATGTTGCCTACCGTGACAGCATCCAAACTAAAAGTAGTGCGATGGCTTTGCATTTTTTACGCCAAGTGATGGTATGTGCTGATGGTATGAGGTTATTGACAATTACGCAATCTGATTAAACTAACTTCCGCTGCGAATAATTTTGCGGCTCCCTGCGCATGGTCAAGCATTAAATCGCGTGTTTTTTATGACTTGCTCGCAGCGGCTTGCTTCCAAACAGTCTTGCCTATAGCGTTGCGGGGCCAATTCATTCAACTAGGTCGAAAAAACATGCCTAAGCAAGTTCCGATTACCTTTGACACGCTGGAGTCAGCGCTTGATTGGTCGTCCTTGGGCGACCCGTTTGAGAACCAAGCATTTATAGCACGCGAAACCGGCGAGCTCTTTTTCCAATCCTCGTTCGGCGATACTGAAGAAGAGTTACCCGACGATATCGATGATGGATCGCTTTACATCGCGATGCCGCATAAAAACGATTTAGATCTTGGCCGTAACTTAGTATTCGCATTTGCAGAGCAGTTTCCGCAGCATGCATCCACCATCGAATCGTTTTTCAGGGCGCGCGGCGCCTATGCAAAGTTAAAAGACTATCTTGAGCGCAATAGGCTACTGGATCGCTGGTACGCATACCAAGCTGCAGAAACCAAAAAGGCGCTCGAAAAGTGGGCCAGTAAAAATGGATTTGTGATGGTGGAGGATGTCGGTGATGGCTAATCCGAACACCTGGATCACGACACTTCCCGAACCCCTACAATCGCTCTGCCAACAATGGCAGCGGGTAAGTTCCATGCCGGCCGAACACGAACGTCAGCTGTGGCAACGGCTTCGGATTGAGTGGAATTACAACTCCAACCATATCGAAGGCAACACGCTGACCTACGGAGAAACGCTACTGCTGTTATTACATGGGCGTACCCGAGGTGATCACTTAATGCGCGAATATGAGGAAATGCGCGCGCATGACGTGGCCATTGAGTTAGTTCGCACGCTCGCACGTGAATCACAACCACTTTCAGAGGGGGATGTGCGCGATCTCAATCGCATTGTATTAAAAGAAGGTTTTTGGCGCGTTGCGCAAACTGCTGATGGTGAACCAACCCGCAAGTGGATTGAGCCTGGGCACTATAAAACCGCGCCCAATCACGTGTTAACTGCGGCGGGTGAGATTTTTCAGTTCACTGCACCTGAGGCGACGCCTGCGGCAATGGCCAAGTTTATGGATGATTTCAGGGCTGAACTTGCCGCGCCAAGCATGCCGCTGGCGTATTTTTTGGCGCGCACACATCACGCTTTTATTTCAATTCACCCGTTTGATGATGGCAATGGCCGGGTCGTGCGGTTGTTATTGAACTATCTGCTGCTGCGTGCGGATTTGCTGCCGATCATCATCAAAAGCCGAGATCGCAGCCGCTACCTCAGCGCCATTGCCAACGCCGATGCGGGCGAGCTTACGCCGCTTGCGGATTACTTTGAGGCGCTAATGGCTTGGTCGCTTGAACTTGGCATTGCTGCTGCTGAGCGGCTTACTAATTTAGAGAGTGAGGAGTGAGGAGTGATGCGCCAAACCAAATTGAATTCCAGCGTTCGCAATTCGGTAATCCTCGAAAAAGATTGCGATGAGCTACAGTCTTTCGAGCAACTCAAAGCTGCGCTAATGCATGCATTTGCAGCTCCAGAGGAAAGCTATCAAACATTGACGAAAGCACAGTTTCTGGCTCGCAACTTATCTAACCCCAAGAACGCATAAACCGAAGGTACTGCGTCTTGGCGGTTAGATAAAATTGCTCGATGCTTAAACCAAGCGCCGCCGTAAATAATTCAGCAAATCCATGCGGGTAATCAGGCCCATAAAGCGCGTGCCGTCCATCACGATCGCGACTTGGCCTTTGTCGAATATCGGCATTAGCGCATTGATTGACGCGTTGACCTGCACAAAGGTTAGCTCGCTAATCATGGCGGTCGACACCGGATCGCGGAAGCGGTTTTGATCGCCATACACGTGCATCAGAATATCCGATTCATCGACAATGCCAACGATCAAATCACCCTCCATAACCGGTAATTGCGAGACGTCATACAGCTTCATGCGTTGATAGGCCATGGTCAGCAAATCAGTCGGTTTGACCACCACGGTGTCACGATCACCATATGGCCGCAGGATTAAGTCGCGCAAATCACCGTGCGATTCACGGGTGGCGAAGCCGTTATCGAGCATCCAGTAATCGTTGTACATTTTCGATAGATATTTATTGCCGGTATCGCACACAAATGCGACAACGCGCTTCGGCGTGGTTTGTTCGCGGCAATAGCGCAGCGCGGCGGCAATCACTGTGCCGGTTGAAGAGCCGCCCAATATGCCCTCTTTCATCAGCAGTTCGCGGCCGACTTCAAAACTCTCGGCATCAGATATCGCAAATGCCTGGCGAACTCTGGAAAAATCCCCCACTGCGGTCAGGTAATCCCCGCCTATGCCTTCGACCAGCCAGCTGCCGCCGCTGGTGTCCAGCACGCCATCGTTAACGTATTTCGCCAGCACCGAGCCTTGCGGATCTGCCAGCACCAAATCAACGTGCGGCGCAGCGCGTGCAAAGAATTTGGTCAATCCGGTCAAAGTGCCGCCCGAACCGACACCGAATACCATGGCGTCCATTTCGTGCTGCATTTGATTCCAAATTTCCGGACCGGTGCCAAATTCATGCGCATACGGATTCGATGGATTGGCGAACTGATTGATGTAGTGCGCGTTCGGTGTTTGCTCGGCAATCGTGCGCGCTAGATCTTGGTAATACTCCGGGTGGCCCTTGCTGACATCCGAGCGCGTCAGTACCACTTCGGCGCCCATGGCTTTGAGGTTGAAGATTTTTTCGCGGCTCATTTTGTCCGGCACCACCAAAATCAGCTTATAGCCTTTTTGCTGGGCGACGAGTGCGAGCGCTAAGCCGGTATTACCGGCTGTGCCTTCAACAATCGTGCCGCTGGGTTTAAGCAAGCCGCTACGCTCGGCATCTTCAATCATCGACAGCCCGATGCGATCTTTGATCGAACCGCCCGGATTCATATTCTCCATCTTCAGGAAAAGCGTGCAGCAGCCAGTGTCTAAGTGCTGTGCGCGAATCATCGGCGTGTTGCCGATAAGCTCTAAAACGCTGTTATGAATTGTCATGCTAGTGCCTGAATCGGTCGAAGGTGCGCGAAACTTGCGCGAATTGGCGGCAAAGCGCAAATCTTGAGCGGTACAAACGCGCAGACGTCTAAAATTTTTAGTATGCGAAACGCGCCGATAAGTTCGCCGCTGCGATCAACAAGGCGCGCACTGGGGCCCGCAAACGCATCGGTTGGCAGCACTAGATTGGCTAGCGGCGGTTGAGTTGCCTCGGCGGTGAGCAAAAGCGCTTCAATCTGAGCCCGCAAATCTGGGTCGGCGCATTGCGCGTCTAGATAGGCGCTGCGCTCGTCAATTGGTAGATCAAGCGCGTCGCGAAAAAGTTGAATGAGTTGTGGGTTCATGGGCCGTAGTTTAGCAAGCTAGGTTGCGCCTAACGCAGGGTGCTAGCACCACGCCTGCGTGAACCATACCAGCTGTGGCAATTCCCCAGGACGTATTTGCAATGGGTTGCTAGGGGCTGAAAGCCCGTTCTACAGAGGAACTCCTTGCAGCCGACCGTGCATGCGAGTAATTTGCTTCATCTATAAGGTAAAATACAGGTGAAAACGCAATGAAATATCCAATTCTTTCGGCAAGTTCGGAACCGCGAACTGGGTTTGCGCGGGTTAAAAGCCTGTGGTTGAAAGGAATTGCCTGCCTTTTAGGCTTGGCTTTTGGGCTAAATGTGGCGTTCGCACAAACCAGCGAACTCAGTGAATCAGCTAAGTCACAAATTCAAGCGCTGATCGCGGAAAAAGAGGCACGCACACCCGCCCAGCAAAAAATTGACTCGCAGCTCATTTATGCCGCTAAAGGGTTTAATCGCCAGCCCATTGCCCCAAGCGTTCCAAGCTTAGAAACTGACGTCGAAATTGACGAACGTGGTGAAGTCGCTATTGAAATCCGTGCACCTTATTCGGCTGGTCTCGCGACGAAACTGAAATCTTTGGGCGTCACCGTGGTTCGGCACAATGACGTCGCGCAGTCCATTGAGGCACTAGCGCCAATTGGGACGATTGAGGAAATCGCGGCCGAGCCCAGCGTTCGTTTTGTCATGCCGCAGCTGCGCGGCATGATCGCCGGGGGCGCCGAGCTAAAACTGACCCCACGGCTAAGCCGCTTTAAAGCCAAAGTAATCGAGGCGTTAGCAGCGCACCAGACGGCGCAGGCCAAAATAGGCAGCGCGAATTCGCAGGGCGATGCCGCACATCGCGCCGCTGAGGCGCGCACGCGTTTTGGCGTGAATGGTGCAGGGCTGCGTATTGGTGTGCTGTCGGATAGCTTTAATAACTTAGGCGCAGCAGCAACTGACGTAACGAACGGTGATTTACCCGGCGCGACCAACCCAAATGGCTTTCTGATACCGGTACGTTTTGCTGGCACTGGGGATTTGGCATCAGGCGGCACCGACGAAGGCCGGGCGATGGTACAAATCGTCCATGATATCGCGCCCGGCGCACAGCTCTATTTCGCCGAGGCATTTAGTAGTTTTGCCAATTTTGCCGAGAATATTCGTGCATTGCGTGGGATTTCCGTTTCTCCTGGAGCGTTCGGCAATGTCAGCCCAGGCTGCGACATTATTATTGATGATATTTTTTACTTTGTAGAAACCGGTTTGCACGATGGTCAACCCGCCGTATCGAATCAAAATATGGCGTTGGTCACCCAGGCAGTCAACGCGGTAACAGCGAATGGCGCACTATATTTTTCCTCGGCGGGTAATTCGGGAAGTGTGCAGCAAGGCACGCCTGGCGCATGGGAGGGTGATTTCGTGACCGGAACACGGCCTGCCATTATTACTGGCACGGGCGATGCGCTTGCGTGGAACGGGGTGGATGTCGGCAATACGCTACAAAATTCCAGCACGGCTCCTATTACCATGCAGTGGTCTGATCCATTGGGTGGTTCAAGTAATGACTACGATCTATTCAGACTCAATGCCGCACTCACTGCGGTTGTAGCGTCCTCGACCAACGCGCAAACCGGCACTCAAGATCCCTTTGAATCCGTAACCGCCGGAATAAACACACGCCTTGTGGTCGTAAGAAGGAACGGAGCGGCGATTAGATTTATTAGCCTATCGACCAATCGTGGACGGTTGCAATATGGCACCACCGGTCAAACACGAGGCCATGGCGCCAGCCCAAATGCTTTTGGCGTTGCAGCGACCCCGGCTGCCGACAGCGGCGGCGCGCCAACTCCACCTGGCCCATCGCCGGGTGCTTTTGTCGGCACCAATCAAATCGAGAATTTTAGCTCTGATGGCCCACGCCGATCTTTCTATAACGCCGCCGGAGCGCCCTACACCGCAAGTTTGTTAGCGGCTGGCGGTATTCTGCGGCAAAAGCCTGATTTCACAGCGGCCGACGGGGTTGCCACGACGTTACCATCCGTCGGGCTTAACCCGTTTTACGGTACCTCAGCCGCAGCACCCCATGCGGGTGCAATTGCGGCGTTGGTAAAACAAGGCTCGCCGTTGAGTACCAATACTCAAATCGCCAATTTCTTGACTAGCACCGCTTTAGATATTATGAGCGCAGGCTCAGATGCCGGATCTGGGGTCGGGATTTTGCAGGCATTTCAAGCCGTGGCGGCAACGGGCGCGGTGCCACGTGCAATATTGACCTTGAACACGGTTACTGTGCCGACCGGCGATGGCGTGATTGACCAGAACGACTGCAATGTGATGAATATTTCGCTCAATAACACGAGTCAGGTTGGTGCAAGCGCTATTTCAGCAACGCTTACCAGCAGCACGTCTGGAATCACCATAACGCAGGGGTTCTCAACGTATCCAACCATGAACGCGGGGAGCGGTGCCAGCAATATCACGCCGTTTCAAATTAGCACGGGTGCCTTCTTTCCCACTATTATCAATTTTACATTGACAGTGAATTATAGCGGCGGCAATTCGCCGCAGATATTTAATTTCACTAGACCCTCGGGTGTTGTTGCTGGCAGCCGCTATGTCTTTACCAGCTTCACCGGCAACCCAACGCTTCCGCCTAACGGTGTTTTGATCCCAGGCTCGGCGGCGGACGATGCAGTTCTTTTTATCACCGCGCCGTTTCCGATTAACCTGTATGGAAGCGCGCTTGGAACAAATCTGCGCATTGACACCAACGGCCTATTGCGCATCGATAATGGAGTGCCTTCAAGCGTATTTCTCAACGCGGCATTACCGGCGAATAGCCTGGGCGGAAGCAATATTCTCGTGCCTTACTGGGACGATCTGAACTTAAATAGCACGGGTGCTGGCATTTACACCCAAACATTTGGCGTCTTCCCCAATCGAGTGTTTATCGTGGAATGGCGCGGCCGACATTTCGGCAGCACAGCCAATAACGATGCGCCCGCAAGCACGCAAACCGTTAATTTCGCTGTGTTTTTGAACGAAAACAGCAGCGCATTTAAGTATCTTTACTTACAAACAGGCGCGGTGACCCCAAACGCGAACTCAAACGGGGCTTTAGCCACGGTAGGCGTGCAGCAAGTCATTGGTGGTTCGGCGACACAGTTTAGTTTTAACCAAAATGTCATCACGCCCAGGTTAATCATCGACGCCAATCTTGCCCCAAATGCGGTTGGTATGTGTCCTGCCAGCAGCACCGCGATCACCTCTATCGTCCCTGTTGGTAATCAAACGGTCGGCGTACCTTACACGGTCAACGTCAGCGTCAGCGGCGCTAGCCCGACGGGTACGGTTTTGGTTCGCGATGACGCGGGCGACAGTTGTACTGTCACTTTACCGGCGACTAGCTGCTTACTAACGAGCGCCACGCCAGGGCTGCGAACCATTATCGCGCGTTACAGTGGCGATGCGAGCAACGCTGGCAGCAGTGCCACTACTACAAGAACCGTGGTCGACAATCGCCGTGGCTTGCAGGTCGGCACCGTCACGTTGCCAGCAACCACCACCAGCAACAGCATTATTCGCGTCAATTTTGCGCAAGCATTTAACTTCGTGCCGGTCGTCATTGTTCAGCCTTCAAATGCTGATGCAGACCCGCAAGCGGTGCGAATTTTTAATGTCACACGCACTGGCTTTAATGCCCTACAGGTTGAGGCTCCAGGCGGCTTTTGTGCCGGCTGCACTGGAACCGGTAGCGCCATGGACGTGCATTGGCTGGCCGCCACACCTGGGTCTTATTTTTTACAGGCCACCGCCACGCGCGGTAGCGGCGGAATTTTGATCAAAGCGGGCACCGTTTCAACCAATAGCAATCAGCGCGGCGCGACTGGGTTTACCGGCTGGCCAAGCACTGGTTTTCAAACTGTTAGTTATCCTGCGCCAAATGCGTTTTCTGTTCCGCCAGTGATCTTAAGTACTTTGCAAACCTGGGCACCGGCAAATGAGGGGCTGAATCTGAATACCTCTACGCCTAATTTGAGCGGTACCTCTCAGGTTTGGGCGACAACGGTTGCGCGCAACGTGACGACGAGCGGTTTTGATATCGCCATTGAGTCATCCGAGGTAGACGATGACGACGTTGGCGCGCCTGGCTTAGACGGTGCTGAAACGATTGGGTATGTCGCCATTGAAGGCAATACGTCGGGCGTCGTCGGCCAGCTTGGCGGCGGCAGCGTCGGTTTGGCAACCAATACCGCCACCGTTACCGATGCGTGCACCGATGTCGACGTCACAATGCCGGGATCAATTACAGTAGTTGCTGCCAATCTGCGCGGTTTTGCCGGTAAGCAAACCCGCACAGAAGCCGATGGCGGCTGGCTACGCCGCTGTGCTTTTGCCAGCCCAGGAAGCAGCGTTGCCCGCATGGGCGTTAGGGTGGATGAAGATGCCGACATTGATGCAGAGCGTACGCACGGTGCCGAAACAATCGGTGCAGCAATCTTCAGTGGTGACTTCATCACCACACCTATCACCTTAGCGCGTACCTCGGTGCAGGCGAACGGCGATCAATTGCAGGTTAGTTTCAATACCGCGACCGAGATTGGCCACCTAGGCTTCCGCATCTGGGGTAGGTCGAATGATGGTTCCGATTGGACCGCACTTCACGATGATTTGATCTTCAGCACTGGCGGTGATGGCATGAAAGCTAGGTCGTACACGCGTTCAGTGCCAGCGGCGGGCAGCACCGAAATCCGTATTGAAGACGTTGATTTGCTCGGACGTTCGCGCTTTAGTGCCGCAATTACCGTGGGTGCCGACGTGGGCGCGGACGCGATCAACGCGCCCATCAATTGGACCGCGATTCGTGCAGCAAACGCATTGAGCCCGACTCGCCAAATCCAAACGGCTGGTGCGAAAAAGCTGTTGTTGCAAGTCAAAACCAGCGGCATACAGCGGGTAGAGTTTGCTGATTTAGTTGCTGCAGGTTGGTCAGAAAGCAATGTCGCAGCGAGCGAAATCGCAATGTTGGATGGTGCAACGCCGGTGCTGCGTCATGTTCAATGTGCTGGCGCGATCTTTGGCCCGGGCTGCAGCATTGAGTTTTTAGGTGTGGCTTCGGATTCGCTTTATGGGACAACGAATAGCTATTCCATCGTGGTGGACGAGAAGCTGGCAAAACCAGTTGCTCGTGGTGCCTTGGCCGATGGCCCGGCAGTGGCAAAAACGGTTGCCGCACAGCTACAAGTGGCACCGAACCGCGCTTATAGCTTCAGTGCGCCAGGGAATGATCCATGGTTTGATGAACGCGTGTTGGCAACCACTCAACCGGTATCGATTAATCGCAACTTTGTATTGCCCGAACGCAGCGCGGGCGCGGTCAGCATCGATGTGGACATTTGGGGCGGCTTGAATTTTTCCGCACCTGGGCCTGATCACAGTGTTACGCTTAGCGTCAATGGCGTGGAGCTGCAAACGCTGCGCTTTGATGGCCTGACCGCGCATCGTGTGCGTTTAGACGTGCCTGAAAACCTGATCACCGACAGCAACACGCTTACCCTTAAAGTCAATGCGGACACGGGCTTTACCGCTGACGTCGTGCTGTTGGATGGCTACACCGTGAATTACCGACGCCTAAGCAATGCGGCGTCCGGCGAGCTGAAATTCGGCAGTGTGTCAAACAGCGCCAATGGCGCGTCAGATCGCATTTTTGGTGGTAATTTTGAAGTTCGCAGCGGTTTTGCAGTCAATGGCGTTAATGCTGCTGCCAGTATTTGGACGCAGGTGGGTTCGACAGTTCAGCGTGACGAGGTAAACGGCAGCGCGATTGTTGATGCACGCGTTACCGAATTGATTTTGGCTGAAACGTCTAAATTACTTCGTCCTGCTGTAGTTGCTGCAACACCAGCGTCATTCAACACCAGCCCAGTCGACTACCTAATCATTACCCACCCATTGTTCGAGTCCGAGCTAACGCCATTGATTGCGCTGCAACAAGGCCGGGGTTATTCGGTGCGCGTGCTGCGTACCGATGAAATTTATGCCGCAAAAAGCGATTACGCGCCCAGCCCGCAGGCAATCCGCGAGGTCATCAGCCAGATCAACCCGCGCTTTGTGCTGCTGGTGGGCGGTGACAGCTATGACTATCACGACTACTTAGGCGTGGGCTCGCAAAGCTATCTGCCGACGTTCTATCTCGTGGCGGATCAAATCGTGCGTTTTGCCGCCACTGATGCGCTGTATAGCGATGCGAATGGCGATGGCGCACCGGAACGTGCGCTTGGGCGAATCCCGGCGCGCACGGTGGCTGAGTTGCGGCTGGCAATAAGCTCGATAGTGCAACGTGGTAATACGCCGGCGACGCGCTATTTGGCGGTGGCCGGGGCCTCGAATGCGGCGGAGCATTTTGATATTCATAGCCGCAGCCTATTGTCGTATTTGCGCCAAGGCCAGCCAAAGGAATTCGCGCTGGTGGATGAGCTGGGCATTACTGAGGCGCGCGCCAAAGCAGCGGCAGGTTTGGGCGGCGATGCCGATTGGATCAACTATTTAGGCCATTCCAGCCCAAATCGTTGGGCGGCACAGAACTTGCTCGATACATCGCAACTCGCCAGTATCAGCCGCTCAGGAATCCCAGCGGTAGTCAGTCAATGGGGTTGCTGGAACAATTACTTTGTTCTGCCCAATCAAGACACTATGGCGCATGCGCTGCTGCTGCGCAGCAATCGCTTGGCGTCCAGCGTGATCGGTTCGACCAGTTTGGCCGAAGATGCCAGCCACTTGGCCTTAGGTACGCGCTTCTTCGACTTGGTTGAAGATGGCCGTATCGGTGATCGCAATGGCAAGGTAATCAATACGCTGGGTGAGGCATTGATGGCGGCGAAAGCGGATTTAATGAGCAGTAATCCAGAAAACATCGAATCAAATTACTCAATTACGCTGTTTGGCGACCCAGCGGCGGTGCTGCGCTAGGGAAGATTTGAGGGTTGCGGCGCGGCAGCGTGGACATTAAAATTACGAGATCTGCCCCAGGTGTGAGCTTGGCTAGCCCCTGCTGCATTGCTTCTGCATCTTTAAGCAATTCGTGATTGATTGCCAGAAGACCTGAAACCTCAAACTGCGGCTCCGATGGAATGGGTAAGCCCGCACGCTGAAACAATGCTGCGTTTTAAGTCCCGATGCGCACTTGATTTTGATGCGCGCATTGCACTGCGCCTCACAGTGCTTTGACCAAGCGCAAGCGTTGGTCAAAGCGGGGCTACACTGTTTACCAAATACGTTGAATGCCAAAATCGTCAAGACGTGTATCGGCGCTCGCGATGGGCATTTGCCGACCCAAACATTGCGCCGCCAGCGCGGTGCTCAGTTAACGGCGCGATAGAGCGTTCGGTAAAGTCAGCGGCCAATTCAGTTCGGCCCAATCCCATCGGGCGCAAAACTTTAGCGGGAAAACGCGATTGGATGGCTGACGTTGAGCATGACTATTTCCTAGAATTGAGAGAGTTAACTTGGCGATGCAAATGCTGCTAATACCCGGAAATTCTGGCGCTAGCCTGATCGGTATCGCTGGCGCTCAAAACGGTTGCGCCCACCACCATTAGGCGGCCCTGCGCGTCAAGCACCGCACCATTCGCCCATGAGCCCAGGCTGGAATAGCTAAGCTGCAGGTACGATCCGCCACAAACGCTGGCATACACATCCGTGCCATTGGACGCGCCACAGACATCAACACCGACGCTATCGGTGTGGGTTTGCATAGCCATCGCGCTAATGCCGGTGCACGGCGTGCTGAATTGTGGCTGTTGTTCGCCCACCACCGCGACACGATTGCCGCTGCCGCCATACGTCACCAAAGCGCGCGCTTGCGCACCATAGCCGTTGCACTCGGCATTGAGCGGAAAGCTGCGAAACGAAGAGCCCGCCTGCAAGCTGCTAAATGCGCTGTCATAGGCGCCATAAGCCGTCAAACCCACCAAGCATCCGCGCGTTTGAGTAAGCCCAGTTACTCGGCAGTTTCCTAATAAACGTAAATTGCCATTTTGCAGCAGCTTCATGTCGGCCAAGCGATCGTATTTATCGCCTTGATCCTGATATGCGCGTTTTATACCGCCTGAGCCAAAGCTTTGTACCAGTGCGCCATTCGTGCCATTCATTTTGTAAACCATGAAATCAAAATCATTACCTGTGCCTTGGAACGATCCAGCCGCATAAATGCTGCCGTCTGGGGCAATGGCGACGCGCTTGATTTCATCGTTGTAGGCTTGGCCGTACAGCAGTGAAAGCGTGCGAAAGCCGAGACTATTGCCTGCATCCGGTACGCCGGTAAAGCTGCTGTCTAGTTGCCCGGTACTGAGCAGGCGTAACACCATGCCATCGTTGAGCGAACCGGTTGCGCGCTCTTGGGTGCCGACAACCACCGCGCGACCGCTGGCATCGATGGCGATATCGTCAAAGCGGAATGTTGCTGGATATTGTGGATTCGCTAAAAAAGTAAAGCGGCCGAAGTAGGCATAGCTGGTATCCACCGCGCCGCTTGGCAGCAGGCGCAGCACGAACGCTGCGGCTTCACTATTTCCAGCAATATAAATACGCCCGGCACTGTCCAAGGCAACCGCATTGGCGCGGTCATTTTGTCGCCCGCTGCCGGCCAGATTCATGCTCAGCTTGCCATTGGTCGCGAAACTGGTGTCGGTGGAGCCATCCGCATTTAAACGCGCGACGGTTAAATCGCTGACATCCCCGGTGCCGCTAATCGGCGCTTTGCGGGCAAAACCGACAATGACAATTTTGCCGTCAGATTGGACCACTGCATCAGTGCCTTCATCCCACTTTTCGGTGGGCAAGTCGAACCAAATATTGCGCTTGCCCGTGCTACTGAACGTAGTGTCCAGCGCTGGCGCAGCGTTGGCGGTGATGCTGAGGATTAGTGCAGAAACAAGCAGCGTTAGATTGAAGGCTTTCATCGAATTCTCCTGAATTGAGGGGCTGCCGAAATCCGGCAGCTATTCAGAAGTACGAGAAAGCGGTGTGCAAACGACAGCGGGCTTACCCTAAATTTTGTGGTGCGCCACGGTTATTTTTTGCGCGGCCGCACCCACTATTTTTGAGTCGATAGCGCACGGGATACATTCCCAGCGATATGAACTTGCTTTTTGTCACTGCTTCCGTAAGCCGCATGCCCGGCGGTGTAAACATCGTCGATAGTTCCATAAAGCCAGGCCGCCCATCCGCATCTTCATCATAAACCACGATATCGCGGGCGAATTTGCCGCCGCCCTGATCGTCAAACGAAGCCGTATTTAGCGCCACCACTACGCCATTCGGGCGCACAAAAAATAGGTGATAGCCCAAACCAGTGCCTTTACTGCCGTCGTAGCCCAGCGTTAGCACAGCGCCATCGCCGATCACCAAATCCGGCGCGGGTGCTAGGGTGATGGCCGGATCGCTGCGCAACACATAATCTCCGCGTGGATCGATCAGTGCCGGGCTTGAGCCGAGTGCGGCGCTGCTTGAAGAACCGCCGTCAGCTTTTGGCTCGGGCTGGCAGGCGGCCAAGCTTGCAAGAACGACAAGCAGGAGTTGAGATTTGAAAATAGGCATGGCGATTCCGTAATAGATTGGCAAGGTTGCGCTAGCGCGATAATTTCGCTTCGATTGCGGCAAGACGTTCCCGCAGTTCCGTGTCGCTCTTTTTTAGCGCAGCGTTTTCCAGCTCCAACTTCGCATTCAGCTCTTGAATCGCAGCGATGGCGAGGATCTGCGCCGGATAGGTATCCACCTGCAAAATTTCATTCTCAGGCGTCTGCGCTTTACCTGATAAATATTCGCCCGAGCCCTTCACTGAATCTGGGAACACCGTTTGAAACTCCTGCGCGATGACGTTGTAGTAGCTAACGTCCTTAATTTCTGGATTGGCGGCCAAGTACTCGGTCGTGTAGTGAAACGTGACCGGGCGCAGTGCGCTGAGGCGATCTAACGCATTGGGAATCGTTTCGATGCTAGTTTTAATTCGGCGATCCGAGTTTGCCAGCCACGCGCCTGCAGTGGTTTTTGAGGCATCGCCTGCAACTTCCAACAGATTTGCTATAGGTAGTCGATTTACACCAAAGCGGTCATTCGTGCGTATAAATTTTCCGCCGGAGTCGGTTGAGAGAACCAAGTTGCCAAATCGAGCTGCAACAAAGCTGTCTCCCTCGCCAAGCATGGAAATGCTGGTTGAAGTAAGCCCTGAAGTAAGCGGCGCCACCGTCAATGATGCGCTTGCGGTTGGCGTGTTCGTGTTGATCGCCATGCCGCCTTGGGCGCGGATTAGGAATTGGTTCGGGCCAGTGGAGGCAAAGCCTGTATTTATGCTGTCTGCCCAAACAAAAGTGCCTTCGTCGCCATCAGCGTCGCTTGAATTTGCAACGCAAGTGCCGTCGTTAGGTGAACTACCAGGCCGAATTTTGGCATTGCGACCGCCTGCCCAGGAATAATCGCCTCCGGCGCAGTTGTCGCTGCCGCCTCCGACACTACTAAAACTACCTGTCGATTGGTTGATTTGCCCGCCGCCAATCATTGAATGGAACCCGCTGGCAATATTGCCACTGCCTCCAGTGATAACTGAAGCATCGTTAGATGCTGCGTTTCTAAATCCGCCGCTTACCACAGTATTTATACCGCCGGCAGAGTTACCAAATCCACCACCTATCACAGTATTTTTGCCAGCAGCAGAATTACCAGATCCACCACCAACAACATTGAATGCTGCATCCGCCAGCGTACCCGAAAGATTGCCCGCTACATTGTTGAATCCGCCTCCGATGAATCCATAGTGATCGGAAACACGGTTGCCACCTTCACCAATAAAATCCGGGTCAGTATCGCCAGTCCGCACGCCGCCACCGGCGATTGCTGCGCCTCGAACACCGCTACTCGCTCGATTCTGATTCGAACCACCAATGATATTAGAAGTGATGGAAACGCCGCCAAATAAAATGGAACTCGGCTCAAGGAATAGTGAAACTGATCCGTTGGTTGCAATGTTCAGTGGTTGCAAGTCCGTGGTGCCCAGAAAATTGATCCCTGGATTGGTGCCTGAAGTTCCGCTTCTTCCCCAAGCGTCGGCTGAACCAGCGGCTCCTTGCGGTCCAGTTGGCCCTACTGGACCCGTCAAACCCGTTGCCCCAGTAGCACCCGCAGGCCCGACAGGCCCCACTGGCCCAGAACTACTCGACTCACACGTCACCGTACCATTCGCATTCACCACCCGAATCGACTGCCCCGCCGGGCAACTTGATGCCACACGCGCTTGCACCTGCGCCTGATTGATCTGCGCCGCACCAATCGCACCCGGGCTAACGGTAATCGCTTCTTGCGCCAAACCGGCCACCTGCGCCTGCGGCGTGGGTGCGATCTTGGTGGCTGGGCTTAAAGTCGTAAACGCGCCCGCTGAGGCACCCGGGCGCACACCGATTTGTAGCTGAAAATCAGCGCTGCTAATGCTGGCGCCAAAATCTAGCTCGACCGTAAAAACCCCGCCGGTGACGACAACATCATCGCGCAATAAGGCGCTACCTACCGGCACGCCAGCCTGGGTTTGCAGCGCAAACTGCAAATCGTAGCTGCCGTTTGCTGGCGCGGCGCCATCTTGCAGGCTGCCTTGATAGGTGAAGGTGTTACTTAATGCGAAGGCCGAGGTCGATAAAGCCGCGAGCAGGGCGAGCGTTAGACAATTGCGAATCATGGGAATCTCCTGGGTGTGGGGTTAGTTTTCAAAACCGTTGCGAAAAATGTTTTCCGGTTGGTTGCCCGGTATTTGTGCGGCGTAAAAACCGCTGTTTAAGACGTAGTTAGCGCCGCTTATCGGCCCGGCGTTAGCTTGCGCGATGCTGCCGGTCAGCACATAGCCGCCGCCGCTCGCGCGCGCACCGCCGCCTGCGATCACTTGTTTTGTCATGGTGTAAGGCCCGTCGGTCGGCGGCGTTAGGGATTGGCTGTGGCTTGCAGATGCAGCCAGCAGTAGTGCGCTAACAAGGCAGATTTTGATCATCGAATACTCCCAGTTGCCGCCGAATATCAGCGGGTTATTAGGAAGTACGAGAAAGCGGCGGGGAGACGACATCTGCTTAGAAAATATTTTCAAAACTATTTCTTACGCCCAAGTCTTCGGCTTGCCGCGCCGCATACAAGGCAGTAAGCTTACAGCGCTTACTTCGAGGAATACCGAGGGGCAAGATCAAACATGGTGCCCGACTTTTTAATCGGCGCCCATGCGGCAACGCAGGCAGATCAATTGGCAAGCGCAGATCGCGGCTATTTGCGTGCGCACTTTTCGAGTTTGAAGCTGTTGGCGATTTGAAGGTGGAGACGGTTTTTCGCTCACTACAATGACGCTAGCTGCATTACCCAAGGATGGTTTTCGCCCATGGCCAAAGCCAACTGCGTGCGCATCGCAGGCGTCGTGGCTGTGCCTTCAATTCGCGCTTGCCAAATAGTGAGCAAGCTTTCATCCATGCCGCCTTCAACACCTGAATCTTTTGGCAAGTTTTTACTGAGTTCGAGTGCTGTTTGCGCCAGTGGCGTGGCAAGCCCTGGCTGATTTTTTAGCCAGAGCTGCTGCGCACTAATTAAAAGCGAGCGGCGCGTGTTCAATAAAGCCAAGCCAGTTTCGGGCGTCGTTTGCACCCAGCTTTTATACGCTTGCACTGCTGCTACGCAGGGTGCCGCCAATAAATTTAGCCGCAGCCGGCTTTGTGCGAATTGATTGCCTATGATACCGCTCAAACTTGTTGCATCGATGCTTTTCAGCGCTTCACTGGCCACCTCGTGTTGCTGATTAATTGTGGCAACGTCGGCCAAAGCGAGTGTGAGTCGTGCACAGTAAGGGCTCGACGTTGATTCGAGGTTGCAGATTTCGGCTCTAGCTGCCTGTATTAGCGTGGTGGCCTGTTGAGGCTGCGCCAATAGCGCAAGCGCCCGTGCTTGCATGGCATGCCGCAACACTTTTGTGGTGGGCACCTCACCGGGATCATTTTGCTCAAATGCTGCGAACTGCGATTGTGCGTTCAGCAAATTACCGCGCGCAAATGCCACTTTTGCCAACACCGAATTGGGAACGTTCAACTCCGATTTGAGCGTCATACCCATTAGGTCGTAAACAGCCAGCGCGTCTTGCGCAAAACGTTTAGCGTTGGCAAGCTGCGCAGCGCCCAACATAGAAATCGCAGCGTTGGTCAAAATCCCCCCCATCTGCTTGGGGTCAACGTCCGGCAAGCTGCGCGCGATTCGTACTGATTCAAGCGTTGCCACCATGGCAGCTTCTGTGTTGCCTTGTTTATGGTGGATTTGACTGAGCAAGTCTTGTACCCAAGCATCGTCGATACTCGGCGCCAACTTCAGCTTGGCATAGGCATCGAGCGCAATTTTTGCTTCAGCGAAACGGCCAAGCCCTATCAGCGCCAGGGCGCGATCGGCATGTACGCCACCTCGATCGCTAATTGGCACGCCTGTCAATTCTGGCCCAATCGAGTCGTATAGCTTTAGCATGCGCCGGGAATCACTGGTGGATCTGAGGATTCCAGCGATCCCGATCTTTAAGGAAGCGTTTGCCGCGGCATCTTCAAGCGTTGGATCCGCAACCCAGTCAAACAGCTGTTCGGTTGACACGCTGGGGCCAGCGCTTCGTGCGCGATTTAACACCGCTGCCATATGTACAACTAGAGAAACATAGCGCTGACTTTGGGCGTACGTATGGGCGACTTTTTCATTCGCGCGCTGGGTTTGTAACGTGGACACGATGGTGGCTGCAATTAATGCAGAAACTGCAACGGTAACCGCCGCAGTGGCAAATTTATTGCGCCGCACTAATTTGACCAAGCGATAGCCCGCACTATCCTTGCGCGCGCTGATCGGCAGGCCGTCAAGATAGCGCGCTAAGTCATCGGCCAAAGCTTGCGCTGATGGGTAGCGGCGCGCTGGATCTCGATTCAGTGCTTTCAGCACAATAATATCCAAGTCCCCTTTGAGCTGCGCGGATTTGACGCGGCTCTGCATTTGCGTGGCGCGGTTAATGACCAAACTCGGCGCAGTTGCATCGGTATCAGTAATCGCTTGCAGCAAACTCAAGCCGCCCGATTCTGCCGCTTTGGCTTTGTGCGGGCGCTCGCCGGTCAGCAGCTCATACAAGATGACGCCGAGCGCATAAACATCGGTCGTGGTGGTAATCGTATCGCCTTTGATTTGCTCGGGCGCGGCGTAGGCAAAGGTCATCGGCGCTTGGCTGCGGGTCAACGCTTCGATGCCATCTAAACGTTTGGCAATGCCAAAGTCCAACAGCTTTGGGCTGCCGTCGCCTTGCACTATCACGTTACTGGGTTTGAGATCGCGGTGAACAATCAGGTTTTGATGCGCGTAGTGTACGGCCGAACATAATTTGCTAACTAACGTAATTCTATCAGCCAAATCTGGCTGATGCGCCTCAACGTAGCGATCCAACGGCAAGCCATCGACGTACTCCATCGCAAACCAAAGCGCGCCCTGCTCAGCGCCGCCATCAATAATCCGCGCAATGCCTGGGTGATCTAGTTTCGCCAGCAGCTCGCGCTCCAACGCAAAACGCGCCAGCATAGCACTCGACAAACCCGCAGGATGCGCCCATTTGATTGCAACCTGCTGGGCGAATCCTTCCGCGCGCTCGGCCAGCCACACCGCACCCATACCGCCGCTGCCGATGGGTTCAATTAGGCGAAACGGGCCAACAGTCTCGCCGGCGCGATCAACCACTTCACGCTCGATGCGGCTCAGCTGATCCAAAGCCAAATCTGGCAATACCCGCGCTGTTTCCAACGTGGCTTTCAGTAGCGCATCGATTTGCACGCGCTCGGCAGCATCTGCGCAGTGTTGCGCTAAAAAGGCCTCGCGCTCGGCGCCGTCAAGATCGAGCGCATCCCTAAACAGCTGGACAAGTTTTGGATTCATGACCGTAATGATCGCACTTATTTTTGCAGCAAACTAAAACGGCACCAATTCCACCCGCCGATTCTTCGCCCGCCCCGCATCGTCAGCATTGCTTGCCACGGGCGCCAAAGAGCTCACGCCGTTGGCGCTCAAGCGTGCTGCAGCAATGCCGTATTGCGCGCTTAATGCCGCAGATACCGCTGCGGCGCGGGCCTTACTCAACGCAAAATTACTGTCCAAGCTGCCTTGATTGTCGGTGTGGCCAACCACGTGCAGTTTCAGCGCGGTGTTTTGCTGCATCAGCTGGGCGATTTGCGCCATTGAGCCCGCGGACTCGAGTTTGATCACTCTCGATCCGGTTTGCTCCGCGGCAAGCAGCAGCGCATCAAGCTGCGCGCGCAGCTCGGGCGAAAGCTGCTGCGCATCCAAATAGGCGGCGCGCTCAAGTGGCGCAATATCTAGCTCTTCGCGAAACAGGTTGATTAGCTGAGAATTCATAGTGGCAAGATAGCTTATCTATATCTGTCAAGCAGCTAGTTTTCAAAACCATTTTTGAATATCTCTGGGCTGTCTAAACCAAAGCGTGCCAGCGCAAAATCAAAATCGCCGCTGGTCAAATTAAACACGCGCAAACCCGCTAGCACGGTTTTATTGCCGTGGCGCACCATGCTAAAGGCGTTGCTCTGGGGCGCTTGGCCCGATCCAGCGCTAAAGGAGACGTTGACCGGCACGCCGCCATTGAAGCTGGTGTCGGGTATGAACGAGGTACTCGAGGCGTCAGAGCGCACCGTGCGCCAGAGGCAAAAATTCTCTGGTGCGCCGCACGAACCAGCAAGATAAATCGACCCGTTCGCATCGCCGGAGCCCTCGGCTGCCAGTGCGGTGAAGTTCACGGGGGTAGCGCCCGCTTCTAAACATTTGTAGGTGCGTACCGATCCATCATTTTCACCAAAGCCCACCATAAAACTTCTGCTGACGCCGCTATTGGTGAAGCCAACGCCGTAGATGCGGGTGCCAAAGCGCACCAGTGACGACACGCGGTGTTCGGGCCCGGTGCCGCAACTGGCAAAGGTGCCAGCGTTTGAAGTCACCACCAACGATTGTTCGCCAGTTACGCTGCTAAATGCCGTGTCGTTGCCTAGCAAAGCATTGCCCACTTTCCAGATTGCCCCTGGCCGATTGACAATCTGTTGAACTTCCGCGATCAGCCAAAAGCTTGAGTTGAACTGCCCAAGCACGACATCTTTAATCTGCCGAGGCACGCCGCCAGAATTTGTTTGCGCGGGGGCTAAGGCGCTAACCACGCCTGAAGCGGATACTTTTTGTAAAAACGCTGAATTGCCGCTGGTATCTCCGCCTACGATCAAACTGTCGTCACTTAACACCAGCACCGCGCCAGCATTATCGTTGCGATCAAATGCGGTGTATTCAAAAGCCAACCCACCGTCACCGGCGAAGCTGGTGTCATCCGCACCAAAAGCGGTGAAGCGCACCACGGCGGCATCGGTGGTGGCATTGCCGGAGCACGGCGTAGTGCCCACCACAATGATTCGAAACAGCGAATCGAAGGCTGCATGCGCAACTTTGCTCATACAGGCGTCTTTTAATACGCGGCCGTTGTTGTTCGCGCCAAAGCTGTTGTCAACCGTACCGTCGGCGTTAAAACGTACGAGTGCGATGCCAATGCCGCCTGCGGGCAAGCTTGCAGATCCTACTGCAATATATTTTCCGCTTAGCGAGTCTGGATAGCGCAAGATTTTGACAACACGATCGGTATTCGAGCCGCCAGCGTCAAAAGGCACGGTTTGTCTGCCCGAAAAGGCAAAACTGGTGTCTAAATCCCAATCAGCAGCGTGTGTGGCTGAGCTAAACAGTAATAAAAAAACTAGCAAATTTCTGAACATTGTAATCTCCATGATCCGCTGAAATTGGCGGGTTATGGCTTATTACGAGAACACTGTAGCGAAACGACACGGGTCAAGAAAAAAGTTTCGTTGCGTGCTCGGCGAAGGCAATTGAAAACGACAGCATTCAAAAAATTCACTAATTGCGTGCGGACGTTTTGCGGCTTTTCCAGCCCGCTCATCGCACTAAAAACCGCTGTTTCCAGGCACATCATGCTGGATGCGAAAACGCCCGTTGCTGATTTCATAATCTTTATTCTCAGGCCCATCGCCGTTACTTTCGGTTTTCAGCACGCGTACGTTAAACGTGCCCGATATCAAGCGTGCGCCGTTTTCTACGCTGCCAACGTCGGTAATTTCAATGGCGTTTGCCGCTGGTGCGCCGGCTTGGCCGACGTACCAGCTGTTCAAGCCATTGTTTGGATTAGGAAAACCTTGCAAGCTCACTGAGCCTTGGCCAATTGGGCTAGCGGGTTCAACCGAGCCAGCTGGCACTATACACGGGCACTTCGCGATCTCAGGAATGGTCAAGTTGACACTCAGCGCTTGGTACGCACCGGCGAAAATTTTCAGCTCGCCACTGTCATAGGCTTTACTGGATATATCCGCAACGGGAATCGCCATGGCTTTGCCGTCAATCTCGAACGTGAAAAACGGCTCGCCGGTAGCTTGAGCTTTGCTATCAGCGGATGTTGATGTTGCCGAAGCTGAGTTCGCTGGCGCGGGTGCCTCGCTAGCTTGACAGGCGCAAAGCGATAGGCAAATCGAAAGGCAAAACAGACGAACCTTCATAATAGTTTCCATAGTTTCTAGAAGTTGGTGTTGGTGCGTTGAGGATACTGCCTAAGCGTGACCAACCGTGCGCCCGGCATCATCGGTCATCAGCACGGGCACTATGCGCGGGTCGCTACTGTGGACAATGATCGCGAGCTGCAAGCCACAGTCCGGTCGGTGGTTCTGTGGGTTTGCCTTCGGCGCGGCTGCCAGCGCTTCAAACTGCCGAACCGTCAGATCGGCCGGATGCTGCCATTGCAGGGTTAGCGCAAAACGCACGGGCTTGCCCATCGCCTGTGCCCGATCGCCGACCATACCCACCTTGACCAGCGTTGCCGCAAGCACAATGCCGGATTGCTGTAACCCGCGCAGCTCGGCGGTGCGCTTTCCGGTGCGGCGCGCAGAAAGTAAAAATACGACGCTGCCCAGCAGGAACAACCCAGAAAACCCCAGCATTAAAATAGCCTCCGGGGAATCCAAATTACCCCGCCAAAGAATGGCTAAAGTAGGCACGCACATCAACAGCGCGCCCGCGATTTGCGCAGCCATCAGATGTCGATGGTCCTGCACCAATCCAAGCAAAAGCTGCCGCACAGTTGTTGTGCTGATGCTCTGCACGCTCAATTGAGTTTGCTTTCAAGTGCTGTTTTGAACATCTCAGGCTCCATACGCCGCTGAAAGTCTTGCCTTGGCAGGACGATCCATCCAAAGAGTCAGCGGCTTAGGGACTATTACGAGATTTCTTTTTGCAAACGACACGCGTGGAAAAATAATTTTGAGGTCATCATCGGAGCTGCTAATGTAGTCATCTAAATGACCATCGCGAGCAACATATCAACACTGTTTCCGTAGTACAAGCCAAAGCGCACTTCAGTGAAATTCTGGCGAAAGTGGAAGCCGGGCAAGAGGTGCTCATTACCCGTCGTGGAGCACCGGTCGCGCGTTTGTCAGGGGTTGAGCGTTCCATGCAACCGCTGCGGCTGCAGGCTATTGATGCATTCCGGGCCTCGTTGAATGCCACTGAAGAACGCAGCGTGGCGCTAATCCGGCGCATGCGAGATGAATCGCTGTGACTGCCGGGGCTGTGATGTTTTATCTGGACACCAGTGTGTTGGTGCCATTATTTGTTCCGGAACCGCAATCAGCGCCTATTCGAGCCTGGTTTGATGCCCAAGCAGCTAAAACGGCCGGCGTAAAGCTTGCGATTAGCGCTTGGACATTGACGGAATTTGCCAGCGCCATGGGTATCAAAGTTCGCGACAAAGGCCTTAAACCCGCACAGGCGCAAACCGCCTGTGCGCTGATGCAAAAACTAAGCGCTGACAGCCTGTGCGTGTTCACGCCGACGCGCAGCGCGTTTGACCGAGCCGCTGAATATCTTGCGCAACATGCGCTTGGCCTGCGCGCCGGTGACGCGCTGCACCTAGCCATCGCACAACATGAAAACCTAGCTTGCCTTTACACGCTGGATCGTCGTTTGATCGAGGCGGCGCGCAGGCTTAACCTGAGTGTCAAAAGCCCAATTTAAACCCTGCGCGCGGCTCAATTGTTATTATGAAATCCGTGCCTCCAGGGCATTCAAGCGCTCGCAAAGTTCATCAATTTACATAGGTTTGACTTCATCTGCGGCCCTGAATCTCGCCAATGCCGAACACGCCGGTCACGTTCACACGTTGGAACTGTACTAGCGTGACCCGGGGAAACGACAGCGGCTTTATCCTAAATTTTGCAGTCCGCGAAAACCGCGCGCCGCAGCCTCCTATTCGATGCACAAGCTTACAGACATGCGTGTTCAATCGGTCCAGCCAAAGTCCCTAAACCCTTGGTTTTACGTCACAGCGCCCAACATTAATCGAATACCTAAATTTCGAGGCTTTTGCCATTTCCACCGACACTGATCTAAACCGCGGCGTACGCGGTCTTTTTGGCTACAGCCGGCGCGCGTTGAGCCTGGTATGGCAAACCAACCGCGGCCTGACGCTGGCGCTTGCAGGGCTGACCGTGATTGCGGGCTTGTTGCCAGCAGCGGTGGCGTTTGTAGGCGCGCATCTGGTCGATGCGGTGGTCGCGGCGATGCAGCAACAAGCCGCAGGAATAGCGCCGCCGCTGCGCGCGGTGTTTGGCTGGGTGGCGCTGGAAGGCGTGTTGGTGGCGGTCTTGGCGGCAACGCAGCGCGGTTTGGATTTGATCCAGGCCTTGCTGCGCGCACAGTTGGGTCAGCGCATCAATGTGATGATTTTGGACAAAGCTCTGACGTTGGATTTGGTGCAGTTCGAGGACTCGGAGTTTTATGACAAGCTCACCCGCGCGCGCCGTGAAGCGTCGTCGCGGCCGCTATCGCTGGTGATGCGCACGTTTGGACTGGCACAAAATGCGATTGCGCTGCTAAGTTTTAGTGGGCTGTTGCTCCATTTTTCACCTTTGACGGTGCTGGTGTTGATCGTAGCCGCCGTGCCGGCGTTTTTGGTGGAGGCGAAGTTCTCGGGAGATGCGTTCCGACTGTTTCGCTGGCGTTCGCCGGAAACGCGCCTGCAGCTGTATTTGGAAACCCTGATTGCGCGTGAGGATCACGCCAAAGAGGTCAAACTGTTTGACTTAGGGCCGCTGCTGCTGCGGCGCTATCAGGATATTTTTACTAAGCTCTACCGCGAAGATCGCAAGCTAGCCATCCGCCGCAATGGCTGGGGCTTTGCGCTGGGTTTGCTCAGCACCGCGACGCTGTACGCGGCCTATGCGTGGATCGCTAGCAGTGCGGTGATTGGCGCGATTACGCTTGGGCAAATGACGATGTATTTGCTGCTTTTTCGCCAAGGCCAGTCGGCGCTGTCGGCCAGTTTGTCGGCGATCGGCGGCCTGTATGAAGACAACTTGTATCTATCCACGCTGTACGCCTATTTGGACACGCCCAGCGCTTCGGCGGATCAGCGGGGCGGCCTAGAGCAAGGCCCAAAACCCGGCGACGGCATTCGTTTTGAGGCGTTGAGTTTTCGCTACCCGGGCGCGGATACTGATGCGCTCAGCGATATCAGCCTGCATTTACAGCCCGGGCAGTCGCTGGCGCTGGTTGGGGAAAATGGCTCGGGTAAAACCACGCTGATCAAATTGCTGACTCGGCTTTATCAGCCCACCTCTGGGCGCATTTTGCTGGATGGGCTGGACTTACAGCAGTGGGACAGCGCGAAATTACGCCAGCGCATCGGCGTGATCTTTCAGGACTTTGCCCGCTATCAGCTGCGGGTGGGCGAAAACATTGGCGTCGGCGATGTTGCCGCTTTTGACGATGCCGCACGCTGGAAAACCGCCGCCGAGCGCGGCATGGCAACGCCGTTTATCGAACAGCTGCCCGAAGGCTTTAATACCCAGCTTGGCAAGTGGTTTGCAGGTGGGCGTGAACTGAGCGGTGGCCAGTGGCAAAAGATTGCGCTAGCGCGCGCTTTCATGCGCCAAGATGCCGACATTTTAGTGCTCGATGAACCCACCGCCGCCATGGACGCCGCCGCCGAGGCGAGCATTTTCGAGCACTTCCGCAGCCTAACGCGCGAACGCATCGCGATCCTGATTTCACATCGTTTTTCCACCGTACGCATGGCCGATCAAATTCTGGTGATTGAGCGCGGCCGCATTTTGGAACGCGGCGACCACGCCACGCTGATGGCCGCGAACGGTCAATACGCGCGGTTGTTTTCGCTGCAGGCGGCGGGGTATCGGTAGGCGATTTAGCCATGGCTTGGTGTTGGCAGTGCGTGCACGGTGATAAGTTCTCTTAAGGCGCCGCAGCTGGCGCAAATGCCGGATCACTCCTTATTCGGCTCCAACTTCGCCCGCTGCTGCTGCATTTTTTCGCCATCGCTTAGCATGCTATTAATCATTTGGATCAGCTCAGTAACATCATATTGGGGCGTGATCGGCACAGGCAAACCGGCACGCTGATACAGCTTGACTAGCCCGGCATCCGGGCCTGCACCACGTGCAAGTTGCCACTGGGCAATCGTCTGCAAATGACTTTTTACAGCAATATCGTCACCTCGATCCAACGCCGCAGTGGCAAGCCACATCTTGCTGCGCCAGGCTTCACCGTCATCGTTTCGCAGCTGCTCAGCACTCAGGCTTTCAAGTTTAGCCAACGCTTCCGGCGTGCGCGCTAGCCACAAGTTGAGCGCGGTGGCGCTGCGCACGCAGCTGCTTGTTTTGCCGCACAGACTCAAGCCCAAATTCAGCGCTTGCTCGGTGCGATCGCTGGCAAGCTTGGCATTACCTGCAGTGAGTGCTGTTATTGCACCTAGATAAAGCAAAGGCTGTAGCTCAATAATTGATTCTTCTGGGTAGCGATTATTGATCGCAAAGCTGCCCTGAAAGTGCGCCTCTGCATCAGCGACACGCGCCCCAGCCAGCGCTGCGCGAATATGACTCAACGCCAAGCGATCACAGTAGCCACTGTCAGCGCCAAAGTAGGTTCCACACCAGCGCACCGCGCGCGCGTCTAACGCCTTCGTTTGTACGCTGGGTATAAATTCGGCCAAAAGCACTGCAAAGCTAGCCGCCGACCACGCGCGGTTTGGGCTGCTTGGGTCCACGGACGCATTACCGAACTTAATAATCCGAGCGAGTCTTGCTAAGCCATCAGAAACGCGAAATTCAGCACCATCTGCCCAAGCCAAATAGGATTCCACAACATAGGCTTGTTCGCCTGGACGACGCAAAACTGCTTGCACAGCGCTTTGGCGAAAAGCCGAGTAATCCTGCCTAGCTGCTAGCATTAAGGTTTCGATTTCTTCCAAGCCTTCACGCATCGCGGCGTTGGTTGCAATTAGCGTTGGATAACGTTGCCGCACATGGGCGATTTGCTTAGGCACCTCATCTAGGCGCTCAGCCCACCACAGGTAACTCACCTGATCACATTCCGCCAGAAAACGCTGCGCTTCGGTTACGTTTGGCAGCTGATCCAGCAGCGCCAACCGCTTTTCGCTAGCGGCAATGGTAAGGCGCTGTGGCGAATTGCGTCCGAACACATTGGCCAAGGTGCTGTATACCTCAAACTGCGCTGCTGGCTGATCTTTCAGCTGCGTTTCCACTTCTAAAAAGCCCCGCTGTGCCAGCTCTAGCGCCGTTGCATCGCGCCCGGTTTTCCAGCGATTAGCGCCGGTAAAGGCGCGCAGTACAAACTCTTTCACCGCTTTAGCATTAGCGGCATTTTGCTCAGCAATTTTCTGCTGCGCGATCGCATGCTGGCGCTGAATTAGCGATACCATGGTGCCGGCCAGCATCGCAAGAACCGCCAGCGCCAGCGCCGCGCTTGCCAGCTTATTGCGGCGAATCCACTTATTGATTTGATCCTGCACGCTGATTTTGCGCGCGCTAATTGGCTGCCCGCCCAAATAGCGCTGCAGATCCTCACTTAATGATTGCGCGGAGAAATAGCGCTTGGCCGGATCGCGGCTCAGCGCTTTCAGCACGATCGTGTCTAGATCGCCTTTAAGCTGGCTAGGTTTTATAGTGTTCTGCGTTTGCTTGCTCAGTGCCGAGCTCGGTGCAGTTGCATCGGTATCGGTAATCGCTTGCAGCATGCTGAGGCTGCCATCACCTTTGGGTTTGTGCGGCCGCCCCCCAGTCAATAGCTCATATAAAATCACGCCCAGCGCGTAGACATCCGTGGCGGTCGTGATCGGATCGCCGCGTATTTGCTCGGGCGCCGCGTAGGCAAAGGTCAACGGTGCGCGGCTTTCCGTTTGATTCGCGTCGTCCAGGATTTTTGCAACGCCAAAGTCCAGCAGCTTAGGCTGGCCAGACGCGCCCACCAGCACGTTGCTGGGTTTTAAATCCCGATGCACGATTAGATTTTGGTGCGCGTATTGCACTGCATCGCACAGACTGATCACCAGTTCGACCCGCACCGTCAGGCTCGCCTGTTTTGATTTTGCGTAGATATCTAACGCCTCGCCCTGCACATATTCCATCGCAAACCAATCCGCGTCTCCATCGCTGCCGCCATCAACGATTCGCGCGATGCCGGGGTGCTCGAGCTTAGCCAGCGTTTCGCGTTCGCGCGCAAACCTTTGGCGCGCCGATGCACTTAATCCAGCGTGCAGCCATTTGATCGCGACTTGTTGGCTAAATCCGCTGCTGCGCTCGGCCAACCACACTGCGCCCATACCGCCGCTGCCAAGTGGTTTTAGCAAGCGAAACGCACCAATTTGCTCACCGCTACGATCAGCTTGTTCAGCTTTTCGACGCGTGAAAACATCTGGTTGCAGCGTTAAATCCGGCAGCGGCACTTCTGTATGCTAAGCGATCCTTAAAAGCCCGGCTATCTGAGCGCGCAACTCAGGCGCGATGTCCAGCGCATCTAAATATGCGCTGCGCGCCTGCGGCGCTAGATCAAGCGCATCGCGGAAGAGTTGTACCAATAGTGGATGCATGATTCTTGAATGTTTCAATGGCGGCTTATTGATTTACTACGAGAATCCACCCCGCAAACGACACCCTCGAAGATATATTTTGAGCAAGAGGTTTTCTGATCAAAAGAGCGCTCCCGATGGCAATGCGCTACACATTCACGCTCAACAAAATGCGCGCCGCTAACAAATCCCGCTGCACGGTGCGCAAGTTGATGTCCAGCAACCCGGCAATTTCATCGTTATCAACACCGGCAAAGTACGATAACTCAAGCACGCGCGCCATACGCGGATGCTGCGTTTCCAGCTGTGATAGCGATTGTTCGAACGCCGCTTGATCAAAGCCGTCTGGCTGCGCGGCTTGGCTCAGCGTTTCAAGCATCTCCATCCCTATCGGCAAGCCGCTGCGTTTATTCGCAGCTTTTGCGCGCCCATAGTCAATGGTAATTTGCCGCATCACCCGGGTGACCAAGTTGATACGATGCACGCGATCCATCTCAAGATCACTGCTCGCTAGCTTGATAAAGGCTTCATGCACCAAGCCGGTAGTATTGAGCGTATCGCGCTGTCGGCGCGATAGTTCACGACTAGCGATGGCTTTAAGCTGCTGGTAAATATCGTCGAACTTTGCCATCAATTTGACCGCTTCGAACGCAATACGCGAGTTCGTAAAGCATAGTTCGAAATTGATCTACCCGTCCATCTCAATGGGCGGGTAGTTTCATGCAAACACTGACCTAAGAAGCAGCTTTACGCCCTATTCGTCCTCAAATCCGCTTTCTGTGGCGGTATTCGAAATCACGTCATTATCCGTCGCGCTATTGTTTTGCGGGTTTGGATCAATCACAGGTGCCGCCACGCTGGCGGTGGCGTTGAACTGTACGCGGCCTTCGGCGGCTTGGGTAAGTGCACTGACTACAATCAACGCGCTGCCCGCTTGCGGTAGCGTCACGATCGCATCAATTGCGCCGTTTACATTGGTGCTGTTCGGCGGGCAAGTTGCGCCATTTTCCGCGACGCAGCTCCAAATTTGGCTGACGATGCCAGCTGGAACTGCGGCTTGAATGCGTACGTTTGATGCGGCATCGCCGGCTACCAAACGGCTGCGCACTGCGTATTGCACGAAACGATCTTGCGGCACAACCGTCACGCCATTGCTGACGGTGATTTCCACGTCAGAGCCGTTTGCGCTATTGCCCACCGTATGCGGGCGGGTTGCCAAACCGGCGTTGTAGTCGATGCTGCCATCGTAGCGATAGGTCAGCGTGCGATTGCCCGCTGTGCGCAGGGTAATCACGCAGCTGGTTGCAGGTAGGGTTGCGATGCATTGATCGACGCCGTCGGTTACCGTGACGGTACCGGTTGGAATGCCAAGGCCGGGCGCAACTACGCTCAATGCAAAGCTCGCGATAACTGGCTGACCCACCGTTGACGGCTGCGGCGTGCTGTTCAAACTGCTCAACGCTACATCGGCTTTGTTGACCACCTGCGCGAACGCCGAGCTACGATTTGGGTAAACACCGGTTGGGTCGGTATAGCTGACAAACAGCGTCTTGATGACTGCGGTGCTAGAGAAGGTTGCAATGCTCACGGTGCCGCCCACCATCGCACCACTATCCAATTGTGGCGAGGGGAAATGTTGGATAGCGACATTGCCTGTAGGCGCGGGCGCGCCTGCAAGTGTGGGCACTAATCCAACCGTGATGGTGTACGGCTGGCCGGTTACCACGCCTGCGGGCAAATTGCTTGAGATTTGCAAATTGCCAATTTCGCCGCGTACTACATGCGGCACATTGGCAGAGGTTGATGCAGTAAACGCGCCAGTCGGAACATACGTCGCGACGAACGTTCGCACGCCAGGCAGCGCCGAGGTAATTTGGCAGCTGCCGGTACTGGTGTCACTGGTTAAAAACACCAGCGCTGGCGTATTACAGGTTTCGCTGCTGGGTGGCACTGTGCTGATGATCACTGTGCCGGTCGGGAATGTTGGCCCCACGTTTCGCACAACGGCGGTTGCGGTGTAAGCCTGCCCGGCTGTGCTCGGGCTTGGGCTAATTGATAGTGTCGTGGTCGTCGCTGCGTTTAAATCGTCGTTTTGGATCGTGACTTTATTCAAAAGTCCAAACGTAACGGCTGAGGCACTTACGCCACCAACTGTTGTGAGCTGATCGAGCACGCTGCTGAAGGTTTCATCAGGTTCTACGACGGTATCGCCCACCACTTGAATGGTTACGCTCGTGCTAGTAACGCCCGATCCAAATATCGCTACCTGTGGCGCTGTTGCGAAATCAGTGATTGGCGTCGCGGTGTCGCCAGCAAGCTGTGTTGGCGTGTAGCGAACAGTTACGTCGCCCTGCACCGGCGCGCTGAGTGTCAGTCCAATAATAAATGGCGTATTGGCGCTATTGCCTTCCGCTTGCGTCGTTGCGGTTACGCTAATAGTTGCGGAGTCGTCGTTTTGAATAAGGTGCTGAGCGCTGGCAGCCACCAGCGTGACATCTGCTGGCGAAATTCCAGAAGGCAAAATCAATCCAGACAGCGTGAAACTAACGCTCTCATCTGCTTCTACTATCGCATCGCGCACAACATCTAGCGTTGGATTCGCTTGCGTTAGAGGTGAAGTCACACTCAACACTTGATTGAATGCCGTGTAATCCAAACCGGAAGTCGCGGTGCCGCCGGTGCTGGC
The DNA here is from genome assembly GCA_031422315.1 of Rhodanobacteraceae bacterium. Lineage (GTDB taxonomy): Bacteria > Pseudomonadota > Gammaproteobacteria > Xanthomonadales > SZUA-5 > JANNYA01. The sequence continues at coordinate 5,465 of JANOQN010000005.1, read as the reverse complement.
CATATTAAAGCTCACTACGCCTTGAATAGGGTTGCTCAAGCTAATCACCAACGGCGCTGGGCCGGTGCCGCCGCCATTGCCTTCTAAGGCGCTCGAGGCGCTGAAGGCAATGCTGCTGGTATCGTCGTTGAGGATAGTAACAACGCCACTAGTAATTGGATTGACGCCTGATGGTGCTGAAGCAACAACCACGCTGAGAGTCTCAGCGCCTTCGACGATATTGTCGCCGGTGATTTGAATCGGCACGCTGACTATGTTTGGCCCCGTGGCACTAAAGTTTGCGACGACCGCTCCGGCGACATAGTCGGCAGCGTCTGCTGTGCCGCTGGTCAGTAGCCCATTCACTGTAAAAGTTGAACCGCTTGCACTACGGGTAAATTCGATATTTGCGGTGGTTGTGCCGGATAGCCCCTCAGTGACACTGATATTGGAAATTGTGACGTTGATCGTGCCTGCGGATCTAGTTAGGGTCACGTCATTGCCATCACCGCCTTGATAGTCAATGGCAAAAGTCTGGCCGTTACTTGCGGTAACGATGGCACCATCAAGCAAACCTGTAAAATTGCCAATAACCGGATCCGGGCCATCGTTACTAATAATCGTTATCGTCGTGCCAATGGTTATGGTGGTGCTGCTCAATACATTCAGCGCAGCGGTAGCGCCAATGACCACCGAGCCGGTAACTTGCAATTCAGAGTGCGCGCCAGCTGGTGCGCCATTGACGGTTGCTTCGTAGGTTAAGCTGGCGCCTATGTTGAGATTTCCAGTGCCTAAATCTGCCAGCAATGGCGCAATTTTTCCGGTTGCGCCTGGCAGATTTTCAACCACGCCTGAAGTTGCGCCGTTGCCCGCCAAAATGCCATTGCCAATGCGTACAGCGCCAGTTGATGAGTTACCTTCTAAATCCAAAGTGCCGCTACCCACGCGGTAACTTGCACTATTTAACGGGGCAAGGCTGGTTACCCGCAATCGCCCAGTGCCGCCGCTGCTGTTAAAGGCGAGCACGCCGTTTACGCCGCTAAGTAAGCCGTCAAACGTTTTTGTGTCGTCATGATTTAGGGTCAAAGTCGCATTGCCGAATTCCAGCGCGCCTGAACCGGTGAGACCTGCGATTGTTTGTGCGGCATTGACAACTAAGCGCGAAAACGCCGGCAAAACAATGTTGGTAGTAGCCGGAAATTTATTAACGGAATCGAGTTGCAATACCGCGTTGGCGTCAGCGCTTAACCCGCCAGTTCGACTTACCGATGTGCCGCTAAAACTGACGCCCGTTGGCCCGCCAAGTGCGCGCTCACGGCTGCTTGCGCTCCGAAGCGGGGTGCCTTGCGGCACTATTTGGATATTTCCGCCGCCGATCATATCGGAGGTGACATTAAAATACGGCACGGGCAATCCCATGATTCTGAAATCATTTTCGACCAAAATCGGGCCTGCAAAAGTTTGCGGGCCTGCCAGTGGCACCAACATGGGCGTATTGCCGGTTCCCAAATTTTTAAAGCTCAAGTGCTCAGCGGTTATGCTGGGCGAGATCAGTAGCTGTGCACCGCGCCAAATTTCAGTGCCATCGCTCGCCGAACCGGTCACGCTGCCCAGCGCACTGGCGGTATTGGCAACTAACGTACCGGCTTCGATGCGGGCAATGCCATCGTGCGTAGCGGCAAATAATTCAACGCCGCCATTGGGGGCAAATACGCTCAGGCTACTGCCTGCAGGGCTAGAGAGCTTAAGTCCAATATCAGCTTCAGCCGAGCAGGATGCACAAACGATTTCAACTCGCAATTCACCTATGTAGCGCAACAAGCTGGTTGGCGTTGCAATATCCAACAGCTGCGGCTGAAACGCGCCGCCAGTCGGATTGATATTTATCCTCGGGTTCACCGCAGTAGCACTGACAGCAAGGGCAATCACAGAGGGCGCGCCCGGCGAAGCGGGCGGCGAGTAAACAATCGGATTAGCCGAGCTGAGGCTAAGGGCATTGCCGCTCAATTGATACTCGGTGTCATTGATGGTGATCGACGAGAATATCGTTCCTGCTGCTAAATCATTGCTGGTTAGACGATCCGGCGTCGGCACACCTAATGGAAAAATTAAGTTCGAACCCGCCGGCGGCACGACATTAGGCAACCAATTACCGATGTTGCTCCAAAGTGGCGTAGAGCCCTCACCCGTCCAGGTGTAATTGGTGCCCAACACGCGCAACGTCAACGCTTGGGTGTCGGTTTGCGGCATGGGAATTGAGGCATCCGCCATTGCTACTACGAAGTTAAAGGTACCGGAGGCCGTCGGCGCACCGGTGATTTGACCGTTTGGCTGCAACATAAGGCCGGCTGGAAGTGCGCCGGAATCAAGGCCATATGAATAAGGCGCAGTGCCGCCACTCGATACGATGAAGTTTCCCACGTAAGGTTGATTCAAAACTGCATCTGGCAACGTCGTCGTGGTAATGGTTGCGGGCGTACCCAATCTTGTAATCGCGAAATCGTTGCCATCACCGCCAGCGTAGGTGTAGCTGTAGGAATTGCTGTTGATTACCGCGGTGCCGCCTGAGGGATTGTCAAAAGGTGCGGCGAAAGTGCCTGAGATCAAATTCGCAGGCGGGCGTTGATTGTTGAGCATAATCGTTGGAACGCCAATGGTGGTGCTTCCAGTAAATTGCAGCACGCCCCCTGATAAAATAACGCTGCCCAGATTATTGGTATTGGCCAACATGATTTGATCGCTGCTACCCGCGCTCAAGTTAAAAGCAATTGCGCCACTTGCTATCGAAATTCCGTTGGGTGCGATCACGTTTGGCTCAACCGTCAATGTTTCAAAAAATCCGTCATTTAAATCCAACACTGAGCTAGGAGCACTCAAAAGTTCTAGGCCAAGAACTTTGCGCGAACCTGCGGTTACCAGCCTTCCACCACCCAGTTGGAGACGCGCTGTGGAATCGCTTTGCAGCACAACTTCACCTTGGTTAATGCTCAATATCTCAGGATTAAACGCCCCGCTGAGCGTGACAACACTGAAGCCAGACTTGATGACTCTACCGCCGCTTAGATTTCCCGAGAACGTGGTGTCAATTTCACTGTTAAGCGTCAAGTCTATGTTGGAAAGCTGCACATTACCTGCACCTTGCAACCCGGAAATCGTATCAACGCTGGGCATATTCGGCGCAATAAGTAACTGACCGCCGGTGTCAATATTGATAATGGAATTGTCGGAAAGCCGATTATTGTTAACGATAGGGTCGCTGATCCGTAAAGTGGCATTGTTGCCAATTCGGGTCATACCGCCGTGGTTGGTTGGCCCGCCTAAAACGATAATTGAACCTGCGGCTTTACTCAAGTATTCAACGCGCGTCGTGGCGGCTGCCGATGCGGTAATGCCGCCGAGCAGTCGAAGTTCCGTACCATTGGCTATGAATACACCGGTAGGATTGGTAGCCACGCCCGTGATGGCAACGGGCAAACTAATCGAATGATTAACACTACCGCCGCCTGCCAAATTTGGATCTTCTCCAGCCACGTCAGAATTGTCTTCTAAGCGAATTTCCTCTCCTACTGGACTACCGGAACTTATTGCAAGCGTGCCAACTGAGCGTACCAAGGTGAAGTTACCCGGGCCGGAAGCGCCTAAAGCTTGAGCATTGCCCACATTAAGCACGCCTGTTGAAATCGTCGTTTCGCCGTCGTAGGTATTGGCATTCAAAAAATCGACGCGGCCATTGCCCGTTTTAAATATTCCGTTCCCCATAGCCAACGTCACGTCTAAAATCGATTGCGCACCGGTTGCGCCCAGCGATGAATTGGAATTGAGCACCAAATTCGCACCGGCACTGATACCCATTCCTCCAGGTTGCCTGACGATAAATCTGCGCGTGTTTGAATTGCCTGCATCGGTGGTTAACGCATTGATGGACGCGTTCGCTCCTAAGGTGAGGCGCATCTCCAACAAGCTTTGGAGGTTCGCCCCTACGTCGTTGCAGCTGCCGGAAATGTCTTGGACAGTTACTGTCGACACATTGCCAGAATCAGTTACTGCATTGAAACCACATTTTTCCACACTGATTGAGGGTATGGTCGTAAAAACCATGTCATAGCGCGCCGTGTTGCCGATGGCTGAATTTTGAAACCTAATGTTTTCCCCTGCGTTTGGCGGTGTTGGAGGGGTGCCTCCAAGCCAATTTTCACCTAACGACCAACGCGTATCCGGTCCGCCGCCGCCATTCCAAAGTGCCTGTGCTGAAACAAAACCACAAAGGCTGAGCGCCAAAAGGCCAAAAAATGCTTTGAGTGTGTGAGTTTGCATGGCGCATTTCCAATTGATCTATTGGCTAGATTAACGCAATTTCTGCGACGCAGCGCCCCAAAATCGTGGGCAATTTGTAGTGCCCGCTATTGGCTAAATCAATCGACAAGAAAGCTGACAGGCAGCCAGTCAACACCTCGTCATCCAAGCTAGCATTTTGCGCTGGCGGCATAGTGAAACCGTTGAACAAGCAGATCAATTGAGCATGCTAAAGCACTAGTTTGTGGACTAAAGTCCTTCAAATAGCGAATTACTCCGCGCAAATGCCTAGCAAACTAATAAATTTGCATTAAAACGCGAGGGCTTGGGTTTTATTTAGCTTGTGCATTTGGCAGCGCATTTCACAGATTGACTATCGGCGGCTTGAAATCGCCAAGTCGCGAGCTAAAAAGGAAGCGGGCAATCAAATTCAAAGCCAGTGCTCATGACTAAATCCGGATTGCGATCGTCATCAACGATCCTGACTTCAACCAGCGCTATCGGATCGAGGGTGGTACCACTGGCATTCACCAGCCGATAGCGAAACGTCTCATCCTGTTCTATGGCTGAGTCGTTGGTAAATGCCACTGTGATCAAGCGCGGCGTGCTGTCGCTGCCGAGCCAGGTAAACACAGCATCTGCGGGCGGCGAGAAATCGACATTGGGGATTGCCGTACCGACACCCGGCACCAGCTCAAAGCGCACGCCCACATCGCTAATGCCCTGGCGCAGTACGTTAATTTGCACCTGCCCATCGCGCTCATTCGCAAATTGAATACAGGACTCGAAGCTGACCTTCTCCGGGGCTGGCGTCAAGGTAATCGTCGAGCTCGTGACCGGACTGATTGAGTTGCCGTTAGCTAAGGCAAAAGCCGCCTCAAACGTTGAGTAGCTTGCCTCTAGCTGCACGGAACCAGCGCTACCCGAGCTAATCATTTGGCAACTGCCTTCGGAACGATTTGCGGTCGCTGTGGGTGCCAGGGTTATCGCACAGCTGCCGCCACGGCCGTCACTAATGCGCACTATACCGTTGGGTTTAAACGGCGTATTGGTTGATTGCACGCGCACGGAAACCGGATAAGGTAGGCCGAGCAAAGCGCTGGTTGGTGTCGCCAAAAACTGTAGCGATTGCACTTGCGCAAAACTGAATTCACTGCCGGAATTACCCTGGTCGTGTGCGGTGGCAACGATGA
>JANOQN010000004.1:0-11210 GCA_031422315.1 Rhodanobacteraceae bacterium | reverse complement strand
CCCATTACGTAATTTCTGGAGCGGCGGACATTGACGCAAAAAGGCCCCCGCGAGGGCCGCGTCAATGGTAGCCATGAAGGCAATGAGATCGGTTTTTGCCATCTTGAAAATAACCATTGCTCTCCCATAAAGGGAGAGGGGAGCAAACAAGCTTTAGGAGCAAACAAGCTTAAGCAAGCATTGAAGCTGGGTTTAGCCCCTCTCCCTTGATGGGAGGGGTTGGGGAAAGGGTAAAATCGAGGCCGATGAACTTTCAACCGCGAGGAGCACAGCTCGCGGCTCTTTTTGAATAGCTCAATCAACTTAGCGTGCTGGTCTCACCACCACACACACTCAAATGCAACATCGCAGTGTTACCCTTGGCGCTTGCCCTGATCGATGCCTATTCATGAATCGTCCTCAACAAATCACTGCTGCTGCGCGCTTTGGCGCTAATCGCAAATTAGATCTAGAAACCGTGCTGTTGGCGCTTTTGGAGGATGAGCAAATAACCAACGCCGATGCCGAGCGGGTGCGGGCGGATATTCGCACTTCGCGCTCAGCGGTGGAGCTGCACCCGCTGGTGGTGGTAGCGAACTTGAAGCTGCCGCAGCTCAAACATCCATCGCGTGCGCACACGCTGGAGGGCTTGACCGAATGGCTGGCGCAGCAGGCCAAACTGCCGTATTTGAAGATCGAGGTCATGAAAATCAACATGGCCGAAGTGACACAGGTGATCGGCCAGGCCTACGCACAGCGCTATAAAATTTTGCCAATTGCGGTAGATGCCGAAAGCGTGACGTTTGCGACCAGCGAGCCGTTTTTCAAGCTCTGGGAATCAGATTTGACGCAGATTTTGCGCCGCTCGATCAAGTTAGTCGTTGCGTCACCGCTGGATATTAATCGCTATTTGATGGAGTTTTACGGCGTTTCGCGTTCGGTGCAAAAAGCGAAGGACGCGAAAGATCTAAGCCCGGATAATCGCTCTGGATTGTTGAATTTTGAGCAGCTGTTGGAGCTAGGCAAATCCTCGAACCTCAATGCCGACGATTCGCACGTGGTGCATATTGTCGATTGGATTTTGCAGTATGCCTTCGAGCAGCGCGCCAGTGATATTCACCTGGAACCGCGCCGCGAAGCCTCGCAAGTGCGCTTTCGAATTGACGGCGTGATGCACAAAGTGTTTGAGTTGCCCACGCCGGTCATGGTGGCAGTGACCTCGCGCATCAAGATTTTAGGCCGCATGGATTTAGCGGAAAAACGCCGCCCGCAAGATGGCCGCATCAAAACTCGCAGCCCGAGCGGGCGTGAAGTGGAAATGCGTTTATCGACGATGCCAACCGCGTTTGGTGAAAAAGTGGTCATGCGAATTTTTGACCCGGATATCGTCGTGAAAGCCTTCGGCCAGCTTGGGTTCACCGCCGGTGAAGAAAAGCTGTGGAAGGAATTGATCGAGCGCCCAAACGGCATTGTGCTGGTCACCGGGCCGACTGGTTCGGGTAAAACCACCACCCTTTATTCCACGCTGAAATATCTGGCGAAGCCGGATGTCAACGTGTGTACGGTGGAAGATCCAATCGAAATGATTGCACCTGAGCTCAATCAAATGCAGGTGCAGCAAAATATCGATCTAACCTTTGCCGCTGGTGTGCGCACACTCTTGCGGCAGGATCCTGACATTATTATGGTCGGGGAAATTCGCGATCTAGAAACCGCGCAGATGGCGATTCAAGCTTCGCTGACCGGGCATTTGGTGCTATCGACGTTGCACACCAACGATTCCCCGAGCGCGATTCAGCGCCTGCTCGATTTGGGCGTGCCGCATTATTTGATCCAAGCGACGCTGGTTGGCATTATGGCGCAGCGCTTGGTGCGCACGCTGTGCCCGCACTGCAAAACCGTGACTGACGTGGTTGATGAGCCGAAATGGCGCGCGCTAACGCACCCGTGGACGGTGCCGGTACCGAAGAAATTCGGCAAGCCAGTCGGCTGTTTGGAATGCCGTAAAACCGGCTTTTTGGGCCGCACCGGCATCTATGAGATGTTCAAAGTCGCCGCCGTATCGCGCGCTGCTATCGTCAAAGATGCGGATTTGACCGTGCTTTATGATGCGGCGATTAAAGATGGCTTGAAGCCATTGCGCATCAGCGCAGCCCAACACGTCGCGCGCTGTACCACGACCATTGAGGAAGTGCTGGGCGTGCTGCCGCCGGTTGATTTGTAGGGTGTGTGGATTGCTGGTTTGCTGGGTTATTGATGCAAGGTAAATCGATGTGGTTTGCCGCGCGGTCATTTACCGGGGTTGATAGAAACGATAGGGTTTCATATTTCACATCACGTGAAGAATCGTCATTCCCGCGAAAGCGGGGACCCAGAACAGGTGTCAAAGCTCAAGCAAACGCGTAAGGAACCTGGGTTCCCGCCTGCGCGGGAATGATGATATGGCTCATGTTCGCTTCAATGCATGATTAAATTGATCAGGCTTTTTAGAGTACTGCTCGTTTGTCAAATTAAACAAGTCAAAACCCGGAGCAAGCAATGATCAAAAAAATAAAACCCAAAACCAAATCGGTTAGCAAAAGCGCGGCTACAAAAATCCTAAGTCAGTCAAAAATCGTCAATGCAAAACCCGCCGTCCCGACATCACGCAAACGCTTCGACCTAGTCGTATTCGGCGCCAGCAGCTTCGTCGGCAAAATCATCTGCCGCTATTTATTGGAGCGCCTTGGCAATGCCGGCTCAGTGCGCTGGGCCATGGCCGGGCGTTCACTGGCGAAATTGCAAGCGCTACAAGCGGAGCTGGGTGAGGCGAGCGAAAAAATCGAGTTAATCAGCGCCGATGCCAATGATGCGGCATCGCTTGGTGCGCTCTGCGGCCAAACTCGGCTGGTGATTTCTACCGTCGGGCCGTATGCATTGTATGGTGAGCCAATGGTGGCAGCGGCGGTCAACGCAGGCATTGACTATTGCGATCTGACTGGAGAGCCGCAGTGGATTCGTCAAATGATCGGTAAATATCAGGCGGCGGCGCGCAAATCAGGCGCGCGTATCGTAAACGCTTGCGGCTTTGATTCGGTACCTTCCGATATGGGCGTTTGGTTTTTACAGCAAGCCGCGCTTAAACAGTTTGGCCAGCCCTGCAAACATATTTCGATGCGCGTGAAAGAGATCAAAGGCGGCGCATCAGGCGGCACCGTGGCTAGCATGTTGAACGCGATTGAATCGGCCGCAAAAAACAAAGCCGAGCGGCGTGATTTTGCCAATCCGTATTCGCTGTGTTTGGATGGCAACGGCGCGACGGTGCAAAATCCGACCCGGCAATTCAGTCAGCGCGGCATGCGATTTGACGATCATCACGAGGCTTGGAGCGCGCCGTTTGTAATGGCCGCGGTCAATGTTCGGGTGGTGCTGCGCAGCAATTTCCTACAAAAAAATACCTACGGAAATGATTTTCGCTACGACGAAGCCATGCTGACCGGCACTGGAAGTAAAGGCCGCTTGCGCGCGCTTGCGATCACTACCGGGCTTGCTGGATTCATGACCGCCGCGATGGTGCCACCGACGCGCTGGCTGCTGCAGCGCTTCGTACTGCCCGCGCCCGGGGAAGGGCCGAGTGAAAGCAGTCAGGAAAATGGTTTTTACGACTTGCGATTCGTAGGAACCACCGCAGCAGGCAAGCAGCTGCGCTGCACCGTGCTGGGCGACCGTGATCCAGGCTATGGCTCGACTGCGAAAATAATTGGTGAACTCGCGATTTGCCTGTTGGAAAACCCAGCCAGTAAAAGCGCTGCTGGTTTTCCTACGCCATCCGTCGCGCTGGGTTTGCCGCTGCGCAAGGCGCTTAGAAGGGCAGGGGTGACGTTTGAATTGGAGTAGCGGGCAATAGAATTGCTTTTCAGACAAACGCGATCTGCTGTCGTTTGCTGGCATTGGTCGAGGTTTATGAGGTAAAACAGAGCAGGAAAATATTGCAAAGCGCTAGCGCTTGGCGTAGGTGACAGCGTTGCTTGCGCGCAAACACGCTCCGCAATTTTTAACTGGCAGCTGAACTTTCACCCAAACGCGGGATTAAATTGATAGACGCGCTGCACTTAGCTACGGCTTCAAATTACTACCGCTATTCAAAATAATCTAACCGGAAAAACGCCCATGAATCGTCTTTTATTGCTGTTTCTTTGCGCCATGTTGGGCGCTTGCTCCGCGCCAAAACGAATGCCAAACATTAATCTCGCTGAGAACGCCAGGGCTAAGGAAACGGTGTTTTTCGTTAATCAGCAAGAAATCCAAGTTGATAAGCCAGACGTCAATGCGGGCGGCGGATTACTTGGGGTTATTGTCGAAGCCGTTGTGGAGTCGACAATGGACAAAAACCGCCAAGCAGCGATTGTTCCGATGCGGGACACGTTGTTAGAGCTGGATTTTGAGAATCAGTTCAGAACCGCGCTGATGGCTGCATTTCCGGAGTCACAATTCGCACCCGATCAAAAATGGGTCATTACGCGCAACCCAGACGACATGCTGAAAGCGCACGTGGAACGCAATGGTCAATCGTTTGGCTTTGTCAGTCTGCGCTATGCCTTTAGCTCAAATTTCGACATGTTGTACGTTGCAGCGACGATGCAAGTCGGGGATTTAGGTCTGTTAGCCGACAAAAACGGGAAGGCTAAAGTGAAGTACATGGGCAAAAGCGCGGAGGGTAAATATCAAAGCGTTGCGTACTATTCGGTTCACCCACTGAAAAATCACGGCAAGTTTGATGCAAACGTCAAGCTGTGGGCGGCTGATGACGGCAAATTAGCGCGTGCCGCATTGGTTTTAGCAACCGAAGAAATTGCTGACTTACTCAAGCGTGATTTTGCAACACCCTTAGCCTATGACGCGAAAGTCAAGAAACAGAAATTCTGGATGCCTTGGATACAAAACACCATCATGTTGAAAGCCAGTTTGATCGAGACTAAGCAGCAGCGCGTGTTGATGGCATATGGCCCGGTCATCGCCTGGACTCAGCTTTATGATTAGCAATAAGATCGTCGGCTTGTTGCTAATCGCTTTGCTATTGACCGGATGCATCAGCACCAAACCTATACAGATCGACCAACTCGCGATTGATGATGTGAAATTGCCGAAGTCAAATTGTGCGCTGAATTTGAAGCTGTTCGACAATCGTCCGTCCGCTGAGCTGGGCACTATTGGTTTTCGAGAATTTCAATTTGAAAACTATCCTGATTATTTGCAACGCCAACTAGACCGGCGGTTTTTGCAGGTAGAAAACAAGGCAGTTTTTGAGGCACGGCTCTTGCGCGCCTATATCGAAACAAATCGCACAACGCTTTCGTTCAACGTCGTTGTCAAAATGCTCGAACCGGGTGCGCCACCTAGAATCTACCGTGGCGACACCACCAATTTGAACTTCTTTGGCAATCAGAGCGAGCTAGCCGCGTTTATGGAACGCGCAACGATTGAGCTTGTCGAGAAAATAGCAATAGGTGAAGGCTGCGCAGATAGCGCAGCTCGATAAGCCATTTAAGTCATCAATTGCCTGTTGATCTGCGCAGCTTGGACGAGCTAGGCAATCTTAAAACTAATTCCAAGAGACTCACCCATGCATCCTCGATATCCTCTCATCAACCGTTTCGCTTTACTGGCTTGGCTTTTTGTCGCACCTGCATTTGCGAACGCTGACGAAGGCAGCATACGCATTGACTTGACCGCGCCCGATAGTCCAGAACCCTTGATTACCGCCAGCACCAGCGATGGTGGACTTTGGGTTGTGGCTTCGGCTAGTGGTGGTAGTCCGCCGCAACATCAACTGTTCCGCTTGGATGCAGACGGCAATCGTACGGTGGCTTTGCTGCTACCGAACGGGGTGAATTCAGACAATGCAGAGCGGTTCGCCCTCTACCCGTTGGCGGATGGTGGTGTATTGGAACTTGACACCATCCGCCCTGACCGAATCGAATCAAGTTGTCTTTTGCGCAGCATCACGCGCACAGGCGTGGTGCGATTTGAACGTAATGTGCGGCAAAGCGACTGTAAATTGAAACTGGGTAAAAGTGGTGGTGCACCTTATCTTGTATCTAACATTGACGCTGCTAGATTGATCTCAGAAGATGGCTCTCTGGCAAGCAGCTCTGTCGTGCCCGGGGACGTTTCTTTGATTGCCGCTGAATTCGTTGGTGCTGATCGCGAAGTGCTGCTCATGACCAGATTTCCATCGGGCAGCGGATATGTGTTCTCGCGTATGGGGGAAAATGGCGCGATGCGCTGGTCTAAACCATTGGAAGGCGTAAGCGGGAATTTAGACGTCAGCGTTCGCGGGCTTGCTGATGGGCTCGCGATGATTTTAGTTTTTGAAACGGACAAGCTTCAGCAGCGATTTTATTCAACTGAAGGCTTACTGATTGAAACACGCGAAATTGCGCTGCCTGCGTTGCAGTTGTCTGACAGGTCGAATTGGGCTCAAGATTCGCAAGGCAATCACGCTTTGCTATTGCGCCGCACGGGCTCTATGGACGAAAGTTTTGGCGCAATTTTGTTTGCCTCCAACGGCAGCTTCATCAAGCTTGTGCGGTACGCGCCAACCGATGAGTGTTCCAGAAACTGTCAGCTACTGGGATTAACTCAGGGCTTTGCAGTCGCACTTCGCACGCGAGGCGAAGGAAAGTTAGTGTTGATAAGTGCACTCTCTAATGTTGCCAACGTTGAAGTTCCGCTGCCTAGTGATTCCTATCCCAGAATTGCAAACGGCGGTAATGACAGTATCGTAGTTTCTGGTAGCGAATCGTTACGCGCGATCAGCCATGATGGCGTTGCTTTGCCTGTGCCCACATTGATTGGCAAAGGCATCGCCCCAAGAAGCATTCTAGGCACGGCAATCGCCGAAAACGGCTGGAGTTTTGTGCTTTCGTTGGAATTTACCGATGGCGATTTCAAAACGCAGCTTGAAGCCTTTGATTCAAATAGGGTGAAACTCTGGAAGATAAACCCTGGCAGCACTCGTGATATGAACCCTTTGGCGGATAGCCAACGTGTGTGTTTGCTTGGTGGGGGCGAAACGGCGATTGAGTGCTATGACAGCAGAACTGGCGTGTCGCTTGGTAGCGCCACAATTCGCTTAAATTTGATGGGTATGCGGGCACGCATGCTCAGCGATGGCCGCCTTCGAATTATATCTATTGATTCTATCGGGCTAGAGATTATTGACTTTAGTCGCACTAATCAAATTACGAAACTAAGGGTTGACGACGTGCGCGTTGAATCGATTCAGGACATAAGTGATTCTGGTAGCGTGTTGTTGACTAACCGGGTATCAGCGGCAAACGTCGTAAGTTTCGAATGGTCGCTAATTCTTCCTAACGGTCAAATTGGATTTCGTCGTCCAACCGGAACCGGTTTTTCACAAGCGCAATTTCCCGGAAGGATAGTCGCGAATGACGACGTGTTTCTAATTTCTCCGAATCGTACCGTTGCGGGAAACGCGGTAAATGTGGTTCTTGTGGATAAAAGTGGCATGCAGCGCTGGACGGTTTCAAAAACCGGTGAATTACCTTTCTTATTCGCTGATGCTGGTAAAGATATTTACCTGATCCGCCGAAATTTTTTAGGGGATCCCAGATTGCCACCTGCGTCAGAACTTGAATTGCAAGCGCTATCGTTCGCTGACGGTAGAACCGTTTGGAGGCAGCGGTTTAAGGGACTGCAAAACTCGGACGCGTATACGATTCCTTCGCGCGGCCAAAACCAGGTATTGCTTGCATTGACAAACCCTTTGGGCACTCTTCTGCACAAGATCTCCGACATTGATGGCCAAATTTTAGAACAGCGATTTTTGGATTGCGCGGCTGCTACTTGCGGATTTCCGACGGCGGCTGTTGATCGGCTGGGCGCGTTTCGCACGATCAGCGAAGCCGTCAGTTCGGGCCGCAGTTCGCTGGTGCTAACGGAAACTAATACTGCGGTAACTAAGCCGCAAGTTCGCATTGATCAACTCGGAATCTCTGGCGCTTGGTACACGCCTCAGCTCACAGGGCAGGGGTTTTTCTTTGAGTATTTTCCGCAAAACAAGCAGTTGTTTGCGCCCTGGTTTACCTTTGAACCCGAAAGCTTCAGCGTGCCAAGACTGCTTTCCGATAGCGTTTCCGACTTGCGCTGGTATTCGCTCAGCGGAACGGTAGCACCTGATGCCAAAGAGGTGCAGCTTGAAATCCGTAGCAATGTCTCCGGTGTTTTTGATAGCGCGCCGATCACCCGTTCATCGATTGTCGGAACCGCCACACTGCGCGCGCAAGACTGCAACAATGCTACTTTGGAATTCAAATTTAACGATAGCGAAGCCGATGGCACCGGCGGCGTATTGCCGCTGTCGCGCTTAACTGGCGGCTGGGCACCTTGCCAAACCGGCGCAAACACAACGCAGCCCGGGCGCGATGCAAGGCCAGCACGGGGCGGTTTTGCGGGCAACCAAACCGGTTCGTGGTATGCGCCGCAAACTTCGGGTCAGGGTTTTATGTTCAACGTCAAACCACCAACTGCTACTGAGCCGGGTGATTTTTTTGGCGGCTGGTTTACTTACGATGCCGGCACTCCAAATGACCCTTCCACCCAGCACTGGCTGGCGCTATCGGCAACGATTCCAAGCAACGCGCAAGCCGGCGTGTTGCCGGTGGTGATCTATCGCGTGCTGGACGGCGCGCTGGTGCGCATACCGACGCAAAACACAGCGATTTTGGGGCAGGGCACGATCACCTTCTCGGGCTGTTCGAGCGCAGTATTCCGCTATCAGTTCAACGACGCGCTAATCGCCGGCTCGTTTCGCGCCCGCACCGGATCGATCAATTTGCAACGATTGGGCGCGTGCCCGGTTGAGGCCAGCGCGAACTAAATCATGCACACAATCGCCCTCATCATAAGCCTTGTTGGCACACTGCTATTTGGCGGCGCGTTTGCTGAAGTCGATCAATGCTCAGTTGATCTGTGAAACTACAGCGACGACGAAGTCATCGCCAAACCGAACGAGTACTATTCTCGCTGGAGCGCGTTGACCAAGATGGGTTGCCAAAACTTGCGTACATTGCGTTTGTTGAAGCCGTGGCAGGCGAAAGGGAGCTGGCCGTTTGCGATCGCGAGCGCACGATGAGGCCGACGATCGATACAAAAAGCCACGGCTTCTTGCCAAGTTGGTATACGCAGCTCTGGATACAGGGTCGGCGCAACGATAGAAAAAAAACGATCTTCGACGTGATGACAACTATCATCTGGATTCGCTAATCGATGCGCGATGTTGTCGCGCTGTTCTCGCACTATCTTGAGCAAAGTGCTAACGCGACGTAAAGAAAATCCACCGTTACCTACTTTGAAAAGGTAGTCATCATGCTTTTTTTGACGCCGAAACAGGTTGTTGAGCCTAAACAGCGCTCGATTGAAGATATTTTGATTTGCAGCAACCCATGGTGCGCCAATCCAGTCATAGTCACGCCCGCACCAAACGCTCAGACGGTCAGAAAATACAAATGCGTCTGTTTGGCAAATGAGTAGATAGTCGTAGTCTAAAAATCGCTCGTACAATGTTTCGGATAGCATTAACTTGTTATATCCCGCGACGCCATCAAAAAACTTCGGATAAAAGCGCTCAATCTTTGGACTTGCAGTTGCCAGCAGTGCGTCGAGCGGGGAAAGATCCAGGCCCTCTGGACAAATAACGGCGAACGGGTGATGACCCAGCATTTTGACAGTTCGAGTTAGCGCCATCACTTCATCGACCGAAAGTACCGCCGTGTAAAGGGGTACGACGACGATCGCGCTTTGGTTATTTTCCAACATGGATTGATCGCGACCCTTTTTTAAGTTAGCGCCCTACCAAACTTGACGTGTGCTTAAAGCGCGGAGGCTAAAGTGTACAACACCGATGCAGCAATAATTTCGAGTCTAAGCTTGGCCAAAAAACCGGGTGCAAACCACCTCGAGCATTGGGTTAGGGTATTTGCGATAGCATTGTGAACTGGCGTGCAGCCTAACTCGCCGCTTGTAGAGTTTGGATTTACATCGTGCTAGTCACGCAATCATTTAGGAATTTATCTATGTATTTTCGATATCGGCTCATCAAGATTTGCGCTTTGTTACTTTGGGTTTTAATCGCACCTGCGTTTGCGAACGCTGCTGAAGGCACTTCACGATTTGACCTAATCGCAGCCGACAGCCCAGAGCCCTGATTACTGCAAGCACCAGCGATGGCGGGCTTTGGGTTGTGGCATGAGCGAGCTGGATCGGCGGCAGGCCGCAACATCAGCTTTTGCGCCTGGATGCAAGTGGCAATCGAACAGTCGCTTTGCTGCTGCCGAACGAAGTGGATTCAGACAATGCAGACAAATTTGCATTGTTTCCGTTAGCGGACGGCGGCGTGTTGGAGCTTGATACTGGAAGTTCTGGTGGAATTGAATCCAGGTGCCTTCTGCGCAGCATTACTCGCGAAGGCGTAGTGCGATTTGAGCGCAATGTGCGCCAGAGCAACTGCAAATTGAAGCTCAGTAAAAGTAGCGGCGCGCCGTACCTTATATCTAACATTGATGCCGCTAGATTGGTCTCAGAAGATGGTTCTTTAGCTAGCAGCTTTGTTGTTCCCGGCGACGTTTCTCTGACTGCCGCTGAATTTGTCGGTGCTGATCGCGAAGTGCTGCTCATGACCAGATTTCCTTCGGGCTCTGGATATGTGTTCTCGCGTATGGCGGAAAATGGCGCGGTGCGCTGGTCCAAGCCGCTGGAGGGCATAAGCGGCAATCTAAGTATTAGAGTGCGTGGCCTATCAGACGAACGTGCGATGATACTTTTTTTTGACGTTAGCAAAGTGCAGCAGCGGTTTTACTCTGCCGATGGCGCTTTGATTGAAACGCGCGAAATTGCAATGCCTGAGTCAAAGTCTTCAGGCGCGTCGAACTGGGCGCAGGACGGTCAAGGCAATCAGGCGTTTGTGTTGAGATTTGGCACAGGCTCAGTGGACGATAGCTTTGGCGCAATGCTGTTTGCGCAAAACGGTAGTTTCATCAAGCTTGTACGCTACACCCTGACCGATCAGTGCCTAAGCAACTGCGAACTGCTAGGTGTGCGCCGTACTGGGCGCAATCAACTTGTGGGGGAAGGTACCACACAGATAAGTATTGGTAAGTCTGTTAGCTGACGAGCATTGGGTCTGGGTAACTGGATACGATGAAGCCTCGTGACAAAGGTGGCTATAGGCC
>JANOQN010000003.1:0-91643 GCA_031422315.1 Rhodanobacteraceae bacterium | reverse complement strand
GTTCGAGCGTTGACGAGATACCGGCGTGTTGAGCATGCTCTCCCACGAATGTTTCGTTCTAGGGCTGTTCGGTCGAGCACGCCGGCTCTCGACATCCAATCTACTCTTGATTCAAGAGATAAGGGGTTGGGGAGAGGGTGCGCTCAGCACGCAAATACCGTGATTGTCCAACATCTATCGATATTGGGCTAAACCCGACTTCAAGGCCTGGATTTCACCCTCTCCCCAACCCCATCAAGGGAGAGGGGCTAAAACCGACTTCAACGCTTGCGGAAGTTTGCTTGCACAACTAATCCCTGACAAACGCGAGATTTGCGGGCGACATTCGCTATTTACAGTGCTATCCATCAATTATTGGAAGCTCTGAATGTCCGCGCTGCACTTTGCCTCTGCTTCAAAATCATCAACTAGCCGCCCGGCGCGCGCTAAGTTAAAAACAATCGCGCTGAGTATGCTTTTTGCTGTTGTACTGACCGCATGCGGTGATTCAAAAGCCCCAGCGCCCCAGCAGGCTGGCTTGAGAGTTTCGGTACTAACGGTGAGCCTTAGCACGCACTCAGAAAGCTTGACGTTGAGCGGGCAGATTGTCGCGCGTGAGCAAATTCGCATCAGCACGCAGATGGATGGCCTGAGGATTGTTCGGGTGTTAGCCGATCAGGGTCAGCGGGTCGAAAAAGATGCGGTGCTAGTTGAGCTAGATTCCGCGACGATGGACGCCGAATTTGCGCAGGCGCAGCAGCAGGGTTTGAGCAGCAATGCCGCGCTCCTACAAGCACGCGCACAACAGGCGCAGGCGCAAAGTGCGCTAACGCTAGCATTGGCAGATCAGCAGCGATTCGAATCGGTACTGAGCCAGGGTGCGGTAAGTACGCAGGATGTGGAGGCGCGGCGAAACGCCGCGCAGCAGGGTCGCGATCAGCTGGCGCTGGCGGCGGCGAACGTCAATGCGGCGCTCGCGCAGCAGCGTATCGCACAGGCGGCTTTGGCGCTGACCGTGCAGCGGAGCGCGCGCTTAAAAATTCGTGCACCGGTAACAGGCACGCTAAGCGATCGCCAAGCTGAGGTTGGCAGTATTGCATCCATGAGCGATGCACCGCTGTTTATGCTGATGCCGGATGGCGCGCGTGAGTTTGAAGCCGATCTTGATCTTAATCAGTTGGCGCGATTGCCAGAAGGCGCGGAGGCGAGCGTGGAAATTGCGCAGCTGACCCAGCCGTTTCGCGCGCATTTGCGGGTGCGCGCGCTCAGCGTGCGCGGCAGTGATCGCCGTGGCCCGGTGCGTTTTGCTCTGGTTGACGCCGATCAGCTGCCGATTGGCGCAAGCGCGACCGCGAATTTGGTGCTAACGCCGCAAAGCAGCATCAGTCTGCCGCCATCGGCGGTGCTTTTTGATCCCGAGCCTTGGGTTTATGTGGTGGGTAAGAATTCCAGAGTGCAGCGCCGTGCGCTCAAATTAAGCGCGAACGGAACCAGCGATCAGCTCATTGTGCTGAGCGGATTGAGCGCAGGGGAAACGGTTGTGGCAAGCGCCGCTACGCTGTTGAGCCCGGGTGCATTGATCCGGCCTGTCGACGCGAAGCCGGTCTTAGTTGATCTGACGTTGCCCGCGAACATGCAGGAAAAAAGCCCATGAAATTTGCTATTTCTAGCTGGTCTATCCGCAATCCAACACCGGTAATTTTACTGTTCGTTATGCTCAGTTTGATGGGCGTTTATAGCTACTTTCGGTTGCCAATTACCGGCCTTCCTAAAATTGAATTCCCGATCGTTAGCGTGTCAGTGGCGCTGCCCGGTGCACAGCCGCAGGAGCTTGAGCAAAATGTCGCGCTTAAGCTGGAGAATGCGCTCAGCCCGCTGGTTGGAATTCGTCATTTAACCACCAGTATTAGCGACGGCGTTGTGGATGTGACCGCTGAGTTCGCACTTGAAGCGGATTTGGATCGCAGCGTTTCTGACGTCCGTGAAGCAGTCGCAAGAGTTCGGCCTGAGCTGCCGCAGTCAGTCGGTGAGCCGCTGGTGACGCGCGTCGATGCTTCTGGCGGCGCGCTCTTGGCCTATGTGATTCGCGCGCCAAGTATGAGTCCTGTAGCGCTGCAAAAGCTGATTGACGATCAGCTTAAGCCGATATTGCTTGGCGTAAATGGCGTGCAGCAGGTGCGCTTGCAGGGCGGCGCTACCCGAGAAATGCGGGTTGAGCTGATTCCCGAAAAGCTCAGTGCGCTGGGATTGAGCGTGCAGGAAGTGTTGCGTCAACTGCGTGCCGGTGAGCAAAATTTGCCCGCAGGCACGGTGCGGCGCGGTGAATCCAGCGTGGCATTGCGGGTGCTTTCCGCCAGCGAAAACGTGCAGGCGCTGGCAGCGCGTCAAATTGCGCTGACCGGCAGGCAAACCGGCCAGCGCGTGCGGCTTGATTCGATAGCGCAAGTGATTGATGGCGCAAGTCAGGCCAGTAGCTTTGCGCTGCTGGATGGTGAGCCCGCGCTAGCGATGGAGATTTACAAAACTCGAGGCGGCAGTGAAATCAGCATGGCTGATGGGGTTGCAGCGGCGCTAGCAGAATTTAGCGCACAAAGCTCAGGTATTGATTTCGAGCTTTATTATGACGGTGCACAAACCACCCGCGATTCATTTCGCGGCGCGCGCGACACGCTGCTGGAAGGCACTGCGCTAACCATCTTAGTGGTGTTTCTATTTTTGCGCGATTGGCGCGCCACGGCGGTTGCTGCACTTGCGATTCCACTATCGTTACTGCCCACTTTTGCTGCGATGTACTGGATGGGCTTTTACTTGGATCAAATTAGCCTGCTCGCGCTGATTTTGGTGGTTGGTATTTTGGTCGACGATGCGATTGTCGAAGTTGAGAACATTGAGCGACGCATACAATCTGGCCAATCGCCCTATCAAGCTGCGCTGCTGGGAGCCGATGAAATTGGCCTGGCAATTCTAGCGATTACCATGGTGATCGTGGCGGTGTTTCTGCCCGTTAGTTTTATAAAGGGCGTGGTGGGTAAGTACTTCGTTGAGTTTGGTTTGACCACCACCGCTGCGGTTTTGTCATCATTAGTGGTTGCTCGATTAGTAACGCCGCTGATGTGCGCGCACTGGTTAGTTGCTAAACCGCATGCGGTTCACGCACCTGGAAAATTGCAGCTGCGCTATGAGGCATTGTTGGCGTCACTCATAAAAAACCCTTGGCGTACTGCTGGCTTAAACGCCGCCGTGTTTGTGCTGTCTATAGCGCTGCTTGCGATGATTCCAACCGGGTTTTTGCCAAAAACGCGTGGCAATGCGATCACCGTGGACTATCAGCTGCCACCGGGCAGTGAGCTGCATCGCGTGGTGGCGGTATCCGAGCAGCTGCGCGCGCTGCTGATCAAAATTCCTGATATTGAGCACGTGTTTGCCAGCAGTGTAGGTGCCAGCGGCGGATCGGTAAGGATTGTTTTGCGAGCCGCCAATGAACGCGAAAATGATCGCGAAAAAACGGTAGAACTAATTCGCATGGCCGCCACAGAGCTGCTGGACGTTCGCTCCAATTTATTGGTGACCGATGATGGCAAAGAGTTTCGCCTAGACTTTGAAAGCGTCGACGGCGTAGCGCTGGATCAATTTATCGAAGCGCTGAGCGCAGAGGCTTCAGCGCTGGCTATTTTTCGCGATGTTGAGC
The DNA here is from genome assembly GCA_031422315.1 of Rhodanobacteraceae bacterium. Lineage (GTDB taxonomy): Bacteria > Pseudomonadota > Gammaproteobacteria > Xanthomonadales > SZUA-5 > JANNYA01. Next base: position 87,976 of record JANOQN010000003.1, on the reverse strand, counting down.
ACACGCGCGGCAATTTACAGCCGGTGGTTGATGTAAGGCCTAATCGCGATGAAATGGCGCGTTTAGGCGTTAGCGCGGATGAGCTGAGTAATAGCTTAAGCCTAGCAACGCTGAGTGAGTTAGATGCGCTGCTGACCCGCATTCCGCTGCAAGGTGAGCTGGTGCCGATAAGGCTGCGCTTAGCCGGTGGTCAGCGGCTTGATTTGGCGCGCATTGCTGATTTGCCAATTGCCACCGCTAGCGGCGTGGTGCCACTTTCCAGCCTTGCCAGCTTGAGTAATTCCAGTACGCCATCACGCATTGATCGGCTTGATCGCAAGCGATCTTTGGCGATCACTGCGAATTTAAGCGGTGCAACGATTGGTGAAGCCGAAGCGGCGCTGCGCTTGCTGCCTGCATTTAAAAATAAGCCCGCCAGTATTCGCACCGCCAACTACGGCGAAAGCGCGTACATGGACGAAATGTTTATAGGTTTTGGGCTGGCAATGGGCTTGGGGTTGCTATTGGTGTATGCCGTTTTAGTGCTGCTTTTTCAAGATTGGCTACAGCCTTTGACAATTATGGCGGCACTGCCGATGTCGCTCGGCGGTGCGGCGCTGGCGCTGCTGCTGACCGGGCATTCCTTAAATTTGTCGACCATGATCGGCATTTTGATGCTGTTTGGCATCGTCGCGAAGAACTCGATTTTGCTGGTCGATTTTATTGTCGAAGCGCGCAAAGCGGGCAGTAGTCGCATTGACGCTATTGTTAAGGCCGGGCGCGAGCGTGCCCGGCCAATCGTCATGACCACGCTTGCCATGATTGGCGGCATGCTGCCTGCGGCGCTGGGGATCGGATCTGATGATGGCTTTCGTGCGCCGATGGCGGTGGTAGTTATTGGCGGATTGCTGGCATCTACCGTGCTGAGCCTGCTGCTGGTGCCGTGGATTTACACCGTGGTTGATGATTTTGAGCACTGGCTGGGCGCATCGCGACGCACAGCAAAACAGGATGATGCGATCAGGAGTGCTAGCCATGTTTAAGTTAGCTAGCGTACTACTGGCAACGATAGCCTTGAGCGCCTGCACGAATATTGAAAAGCGAGTACTACAGGCGAGCCCTGAAACGGTTCCGCTGCAAACAGCTGAAGCTAGCAGCACGGTATCCCAGCCGCTAGATGATATTGCGTTTGAATCTACCGTGCAGGCTTGGATTGACGCCGCAGTGCAGCGCAGTGCGACGGTTGCGATAGCACAATCGCGCTTACAAGCAGCGCGCGCGTTGAACCGCTCGGCGCTTGGCAGCTTACTGCCGGAGTTGACTGCAAATCTCGGCGCAAATGACATCAGTCAGCGCAGCGTGCAAACGCCCGCAACGGACGAAGCTGATTTGCCAGTGCGCAGTCAGCGCCGCCAGGGCAGCCTTGAATTTCGCTGGGAGCTTGATCTGTTCGGTGCCGGCCGTAAACGGCTTTCAGCAGCGTCTAGCGAAATGCAGGCCAGTCAGGCAGACGTGCTGGCCGCGCAGCAAGCGGTTGCTGCCGAGCTTCAGCAGACGCTCGTGCGGCACTATGCTGCGACTGAGCGTTTGGCGATAAATGCGCAACTGTTAGGCGTGTTGAGCCGTATTGAAACGTTAGAGAAAGCGCTCGCCGATAGCGGAATTCGTAGCAAATCTGAGTGGTTGCGCGTGCGTGCTGAAGCGCTGGCTCGGCGCAGCGTCGCGGAAAATGATGCGCTGGAGTTAGAAGCGCAAACGCTGCGCTTGCGGGCTTTAAGCGATAGCCCACGCGAGCAAACGCTAGCACTTTTGCAAAACACTTCGGCCCCGAAAACCTGTGCGCTGGCAAACGATTTTGCGCTGCCGCTAGCCAGCTTATCGGCTCGCCCTGATGTCAATGCTGCGCTCTGGCGTTTACGCGCCGCATTAAATGAGGCTGATGCCGCGCAGCTAGATCGCTTGCCGAGCATCAGCTTGACAGGTTCTTCTGGTACCAATCGCCAGGAAAATAGTGATATTTTTACTGCGCTTACCAAGAGCTTTGAACATGGCTTTGGTGTATCGATTTTGCAAAAGATATTTGCCGGTGGTCGCATTCAAGCCAGTGCTGATTCGGCCACGGCGAAAGCGGGTGAACAAGCGGCAGCGTATAGGCAAACGCTGCTGTTAGCCGCCGAAGAAACTGACTTCGCCATTGCAAGTGCAAAGCAAAGTAGTACTGGCGCGATGCGCTTAAATGACGCCCTTGCCGATAGCGACAACTTGCAAAAGATGGCGCAGGCAAGGTTTAACGCAGGCATTGATAGTCGGCTCGATGCCAGTACCGCCGAGCGCGAATATCTGGAGCGCTCGCTCGCCGCTATTGAAGGCAATCGCGATGTCTGCATTGCCGCAATCAACGTGCGCCGAGCGCTGAGCCAAGTTTGGCATCTAAATAGTAATACCCGCACTAAGTCAAAAACCATCAACCCAGCCCAACTCACACAACAATAAGGCGAATTTTCATGAAATCAGGTACACGCATGTTTCAAATATTTAGATCGACAGCGCTAGTATCGAGCGCGCTTGCCATGTCCGCCTGCACGCCCTCGGCCGGTATGCGCACCGAGCAAAAACTGGCGGATATCGATATTGAAAAAGTTAACTGCGTGGTGGTGAAAACGCCCAGCATCGCACTCACCCAGCGCCCCGTTTTTAAGACAGAGCTAAAAGAGCGAATTTATGATGCAGAGCTTCGGGTATCGGCAATCTATTTTGCCGAACGCATGGCCGCTGAGCTAAAGCAGCTGGAAGATCCACTGGTAGTTAAGCGAACCGGCCTGTGTGCTGAAGGATTGGTTCTTAAAACCACGATCAAAGAGTTTAATCCAGGCGGGAAACTTGTCGGTGGTTTAACGATGGGATTTGCTGCTGATTTTATCGTGGCAAACAGCGATACCGATCAACAGCTAGCCCTGTTTCAATTGCGCCACGGCAAGGGCGCAAACGTGTTCGCAACCGCGGTTTCTATGGCCAGTCCGGTTCCGGTTGTTTCAGGAATAAGCGATATGCCAGCGATGATTGATTCACTTGTGGAAAAGGCGCTGGATGCGATTGAAGCCTCATTCGAAGCGAATAAAAAAACAGCTACCGCTGCGGCGAAATAGCGCTTGCACTGAGCTGCGTTAAACTATCGTCCATCCTTATGGTTAATTTTCCAGCATGAGCCAAACCACCCACATCCTGCTTATTGAAGACGACCCAGCGCTGGCTAATTTGGTACGCGACGAGTTAATCGCTTTCGGGCATCTAGTCAGCTGGGTCAATAATGGTGCAGCGGCTGAGGCAGCATTTAATAGCGAGGTATCACTGGTGCTACTGGATTTGATGCTGCCCGGCATGAACGGGCTAGAGATTTGTAAGCGGTTTCGTGCGGTATCCACCGTGCCGATTGTGATGTTGACCGCGCGCGGTAGTGAGGCTGATCGCGTCAGTGGGCTGGAGCTGGGTGCGGATGATTATTTAGTCAAACCGTTTTCCCTGCGTGAGTTAATTGCGCGCTGCCACGCACAGCTTCGGCGGGCGGGCTGGCAGCTGCGCGCGCCGGAATCGGCAACACCAAACAGCGATTCCGTAATCTCTCGTTTTTTCGACTGTGAGCTAGATCGTGCTGCCATGCGTGCCAGCGTGGCAGGCTTAGCCATCTTGCTGAGCGCAAAAGAATTCGAGCTGCTGTGCGTTTTGATTGATGCCAGTGGACGCGTGCTGACGCGCGAATGGCTGCTGGTGCAGGTGTGGGGTCGAGATTACGATGGCAGTGATCGCACGGTGGACAATCATGTGCTGAAGCTGCGGGAAAAGCTAGGCCGGGATAGTCAAATTGCCGCCGCAATCAGCGCGATTCGCGGCGTGGGCTACAGGATGGAGCGGCCATGAAGGCGTGCCTCAAACAGCGGCCTTTAGAGAGCCACCTGGTCCGTTCCTCGCTCACGCTGTTAGTTTGGATTAGCGGCTTGATTTCAGCGATTTTAATGAGTGTTGTTGTTTACCTCACGCGCGCTGAGCAATCGGCAGAGGGCAATCGTGCGCGCTTACAGTTTTTGTTGGCGAAAGATGCCCCTGAAATAAGCGAGCTGCTGACTGAAGCCTCAAGTAAGCAGCGCGCTATCGTCATGAAATATTTGACCGTCTCCGAGCTTGAATCTGAGGCAGATGGTGGCTTTAGCATTGACTTCACACCTCAACGCATTCGTCAGCTGAAGTTTGAAAATCTGACGCAGTGGGTGGAGTTTGGTCAGCGCTTTGCTGCGGACGGCAAACTGTTAGGCCCAGCACCTAGCTACTGGCTTACGTCGCTGGCGAAAGCACGCACGAGTGAGATTCTCACCGAACCCTCTGATAACAGTGTGCTGGATAAAGAGCTGAGCGCTTTTGGTGTCGAGATTATGTTGATAAGAATTGATGCAAATCGCGGACTTGCGGTTTTGTCGCCTAACCGCTTGTTTACCGAGTTTGAGCTTTGGCGATTCGCCGCCTTGGGGTTGCTGTCCACTTGGTTGGTGCTTTTGGTACTGCTTATTTTAATTGCGCTGCCGGTGGTGTACCAGATTGCCAAACGGCAAGCGCGCCGCGTGTCGATACCGCTATCGGTGTTAAGTGCAAACGCTGGGCGCTGGGCAGATGGGGAGATCGATGTACAAGCCAAACCCAGCAACATTACTGAAATTCATGTGCTAAGCGATCGCTTTCAATCGATGGCGCAAAGCTGGAACAGCGCCAGGTTAGAACAGCAAAACACGCAGCGTGCGTTGGAGCACTCGATCGCCAAGCAGCGTGAATTTGTCGCTGACATCAGCCATGATTTGCGCACCCCACTGGCAGCGGTAATGGGCTATACCGAACGCCTGCAGCGCAAGCTTCCTGATGAAGCGGACTTAGTGGTTATTGCACGAGAAGCCAGTGCGCTAAATCGCTTGACCACGCAGCTGTTTGAGCTGGCGCAGGGCGATTCCCGCACGCTGAGCAATGCGCTTCGGCCCGCAGCGCACGCCTGCGATATCGATCAGCTGCTGGTTGATGTGATCGCAACCTTCAAAGAAATCGCCTGGCAGCAGGGCATTGTTGTGCGCCGCGCGCCACTTGAAACAGGCGTGCCGGCGATTGGCATCATGGATGCGCGGCTGGATATGGATCGATTGGCTTTGGCGTTGCGTAATTTGCTAGATAACGCGATTCGCCACACCCATCCTGGCGGGCTGATTGAGATTGACGCAAGCTTGATTGCCGGCGAGCTAGTTCTTGCCGTGCGCGATAACGGCGAAGGCATCGCAGCGGAATTGCTGCCGCACATCTTTGAGCGCGGCGTGCGCGGCGACGCTGCACGAACCACGCGTGGTGGTGGCCTGGGGCTATCAATCGTGCAGCAGATTGCAGAGCAGCATGGCGGCCTTGTCAACGTGGAAAGCAAGCTTGGGCAGGGCGCTAACTTTGAAATGGTGCTGAAAATTTAGCCACAAAACGTGCGAAAAACAGCAGCAGAGTTGCTGTAATCGTAGGCTGGTGCTGAACGCAGTGAAGCCCAGACAAGCCTGGGTGCGATTCGAACTGACGTGGAGAGCCATGCAAATCTATTTTGAAAATTGCAGTTCAAGCCCAAAGGGCTTGCGCCCTCCAGCCCAGGGTTGTCCGAATGAAATGAGGGCTACCCAGGGAATCTAGTGCAAGTTGTTTAAACCGCAACGCGGTTTCGTCCAATCGGGCCCGTCGAAGCGATATGGCGCAACCCCGTTGGGGTTGAAACTCTTACACCATCGTTACCAGGGTAGCGCGTTGCGCAACCCTGGGCTGGAGTACACAACGCCGTTGGCGTTGAAAGGCCTCTAGATCAAGCCCAAAAGCGAAAACGGAATCCAGATGCCACGAACGTTCGATTGAACTCGGACGCTTGTGCTGGACCCCGCTTTCGCCATGTTGACGGAATGAATTTACCCGAAGGCGCTCTTAAAACCGATATTCAAATTGCAATGTGGCAGGAATGGTTATCGATGACTTTTGTTTGGGCTTTCCTAATCCTAGCAATCCGGCGTTTGTGCTGTTGAGTTCGCGCTTTGGGCTAAAGGTGGGAGTTACTGCCAATCGAAGCAGCGCGTTTTCGGAAAGCGCGAACTGATAGCCAGCGCGCACGTCAGCGGTCAAGCCGTTGGATTTTTTAAACAGCTCCCGATTGGCTACGGGCAAAATTTTCAGCGTTAGCGCGTCAGTCCGCTCATAACCTAGGCCGGCGCCCAGTACGAAGCCTGATTGGTTTAGGCCGCTCGGCATGTATTCAAAACCAACGATTGCGCTGGTTGAACGCGCATCGGATAGCGCGCTAAGTGTTCCACCGACGCGCGCCAAGAAGTTTTTCCCCTCAGCTTGACGACGTGTTACATCGAATGTGACTTGGCTTTGCGGCGATAGCGCAAAGCCAAAACCCAGTGAAAATTGCGCAGAGCTCTTGTAAACGTCGTCAGTCTTAAGCGCGCCGCGCCCGGTAATGCCAGGTAGAAAATCACCGGTATTCGCGCCGCCGCCAAAGCCTGCACGAACGGAGAATTGGCCTGATTCAGTCTCAGCGTTAGCGCCTGCCCCTGCGCCAAGAAAAACTGCAAAAACGCTGCTGATGAGGGTGATTTTGGTTTTCATAAAATTTCCTTAATTGACGCGCATCGGGATTGATGGGCTGAACTCAGATTGCGTGTTTGATGTCGCTAGCAAATCGGGCTTTTGTCTGGCTTTTGTTGAGATCCAGTTGTGTTCAGTCGAACGTAATCATCATTCGGCGGGAAATAGTCGGGGCGATGGATTGACGTACGGGCGTAAAAATCCTGTCGCTCAAGTGCTAGCATTTGATGGCTAATCACTACGCGATCACGCTTTATTTCTTTATCTAAATCCTTCATAGCGGCTCTACTACTTGATGATGGTTCGGAGCACTCAATCTGCACCTAATTGGTCTTTTGCTTATCCGCAATTGGTCAAACTTTTGTTGGTCTATTGCCAAGTTCAGTTGTTAGTAACTTCGCTATGCAATGTTTTGATCAGCCCGCACCCAATCAATCAAAGCTGTGGGAGCGCTATGATCGCAGCGTTGCAGGCGAAGGTTTGGCAGCGTTTCGAACCCGCAAAAGCTGTGCAGCATCGCTCGCGGATGTTGCACTAGAACGGCTCAAGGCGGCGCTGAAGGCTGAGGCAAGCGCTAACAAAAATTGAGCATTACAAAACTGACGGCATTTGATGATTGCTACACATCAAACAGCCGAACCCGAAAATTCCGCCCCTTTATTTTTGCGGTGTTCGTACCTGAGCATAATTTTTTGAGCGCGCCGTCCATGGCCTCACGTGAAATCGCGACGTAGGTTCGAGTTGGCGTCACGTCGATTTTGCCGATCAAATCCGCACTCAAACCCGCGCTTTGAGTCAGCGCGCCGAGCACATCGCCTGCGCGCAGCTTGTCGGTCTTGCCGGCATCAATAATGAAGGTGCGCATAGCCGCCGGGGCCAGCAGTTTCGGGCCCATGGCTTTGGGAAGCGGCTCTAACTCGCCGCCAATTTTTTGTAAGCGTTCGCGTTCTTTGCCGCTTACCAAATGTTGCGCCACGCCGCTTTCGCCGGCTCTGCCGGTGCGGCCAATGCGGTGCGTGTGCGTTTCGACATCGTGCGCGAGTTCATAGCTAATGACGTGGCTGAGCGCTTTTAGATCTAATCCGCGCGCGGCAACATCGGTGGCAACTAATACCCGAACGCTGCCGTTCGCAAAGCGCACCAGCACTTCCGAGCGCTCACGCTGATCCAAATCACCATGCAGCGCTAACGCTGGCACGCGTGCGGCTTTTAGATCGTCCATGACGGCCTGTACATCTCGCCTGGTGTTGCAAAAAACCAGCGCCGCTTGAGCTTGTTGGGTGGTCAGTAATTGCAAGAGCGCGCTTGATTTTGCGCCTTCGGATACTTGGTAAAAATGCTGCGTGATGGTGTCGGCGTCGTGCGTTAAATCGGTCTCAATTTTTAGCGCATCGGTCAGTACATCACTGGCTAATTCATCGACCGCTGCGGGGAAGGTGGCGGAGAACAGCATGCTTTGGCGCTGTTTGGGCAGCTTGGCAATCACTTTATTAATGCTATCGGCAAAGCCCATATCCAACAGGCGATCTGCTTCATCCAACACCAACATGTGCAGGCCGCTGAAATCCAGATGGCCTTTTTCAAAATGATCCAAAATGCGCCCCGGCGTGCCGACGATAATATGCGGCGGGTGTTTGACCAGCGATGCTTGCCGAGGCGCAATCGCCACGCCGCCGTAAATCGTCAGGATTTTCAAATTCGGTAGCGCGCTGGCTAAGCGGCGCAGCTCGGCCGCGACTTGATCGGCTAGCTCCCGGGTTGGGCAAAGCACTAAGCCTTGCAGGGCGATTTTTTCAAGGTTTAAGCGTGTCAGCAGTGCTAAGCCAAAAGCTGCGGTTTTGCCGCTACCGGTTTTCGCCTGCGCGCGTACGTCACGCCCGGCGAGCAGCATGGGCAAAGCGTGCTGCTGAATCGGAGTGAAAGTGGTGTAGTTCAGCAGCTGCAGGGTTTGCTGGAGGGCCGCAGGAAGCAGCGCACGGAGTGCGGCGTCGGTATCAGCAGTAAGCGGTTCTGAAATGGCGGTCATTCGCGCGAGCCCTAAATTTAAGCTCTATAAAATAAGGCGGTGCGGCTGTACCTGGGCCTCGGGACGGAAGCCGAGGTGTGGATGATTGCCAAAAATATAGCGACAACTAACACGAATGAGACCCTTCTCAGAGCCTCAACTCACTTCAAATAGGCAGGTCAAACGACGCTTGCAGTAGTCATACCACAGTGATACCTTGCTTGGATGAAAGTCGCCATCTCAGTTCCAGACCCCTTATTCTCAGCTGCCGAGCAGCTCGCTTCGTATTTAGGTAAGTCGCGTAGCCAGCTCTATTCGGAGGCACTGGCTCGCTACGTTGAAATCAATCGTGCTTCAGCAATCACCGAGCAGCTCAACGCGGTCTATGGTCAGCAATCACCTGAGCTAGACCCAGCAATGCAAGCCGCCCAGTTCGAGGTCTTGAGCCGTGAAACGTGGTGAGGTTTGGTGGGCGTCGCTACCCGATCCCGTTGGCTCAGGCCCTGGGTTGCGAAGGCCCGTTTTAGTCATTCAATCCAACCCGTTTAACGACAGCAAAATTAGTACTGTAGTAGTCGCAACGGTTACATCCAACTTGGCATTGGCAGCCGCGCCTGGCAACGTGAGAGTCGCAAAAGCCGACTCTGGGCTGCCCCAGCCGTCCGTCATCAACGTTTCGCAACTTTCTACGATTGATCGCAGTCGCCTGACAGAACGCGTCAAATCACTACCGGCTCATGTTATTCAGACTGTAGATGCCGGGCTTCGCAAAGTTTTGGCGCTGTGACACTCAATCAACACGGGTTCGGAATCTGGTTGCCTAGAAGAATTGAAATTTCGCGGCCGATCAACTTCGATGCAGAAATTAAAACTGACTTTTTAGCGAAGGTGCAGTTACGCAAGACATCACTCGGCTCCGGTTTTCGAAAGAAGGCTAAAACTCGTTGACGTAGCGTGAGCAATAATTAATTGGCAGTTGCCCAAGCGCTCGGTTCCTGCGAGCATCACGCCATGAAAACATACGCTACCCATGGATTTGTAAATCGAACTCAGCGCGGCTTTTGCATGCTGCTGATCGCGTGGCTAATAAGTGCAGGCTGCGCTCTAGTGCAGCCAAACGTTAGCGTCGCTCCCGCGCCAGCGATTGTGGAGCCAGCGCCGCTAGCCGCGCCAGAAGTTGCAGCACCAAAACTTGCGCCAAAGCCCAAACAGATATTGCAACCACCGCCGGTGCAGTCGGATTTTTGGGCAGAGCTGAGCGAAGCCCGCCGCTTTAAAGATTGCGATTACGACCCCGATATCGGTATGTGGGCGAAGCGTTTGGTGGGCTCTAAGGAGCGCTTTCGCGTCAACGTGGAACGCTTTTTGCCGTATTTAGATTACGTCTGGCGACAAGCGCAGGCGCTGGATATGCCCGCTGAAGTGGCGTTTTTGCCGCTAGTAGAATCGGATTACCGACAAGTTTATGGCTCATACGGCAGCCCCGGCGGCTGGTGGCAGCTAATGCCGGAAACGGCACGCGATTTTGGTATGTCCACCGGGCGCGGTAATGATCAGCGTTTGGATCCCGTGCTGGCTACGAGCGCCGCATTAAAGCTGATGCAGGCGAACGGCGAGCGCTTTCAACGCGATTGGCTGCTGGCAATTTTCGCTTACAACGTCGGGGGGTTACGCATTCAAAAAGCGCTAAACGCGCGTGGGCTAACACCTGGGCAAATCGAGCACGTCAGCCAGCTCAATTTGCCCGGCACCACCGAGCACCATTTGCACCGCTTAATTGCCTGGGGCTGTATTTTTGCTGACCCGACGCGCTACGGCGCTGAATTGCCGCCCGGATTGAGCGAGCGCCAACAGTTTCGTATTACCCAAACGAGCGCCAGCGTTCCGGCTAGAGCAGTGGCAGCGGCATTGGGCGGTAGTTTGGGGCAGAACTGGCTGAGCCAGCATCCATTACTAGGCAAAAAGCAAAGGCTGGGCAGTGCAGATCGCTTTTTAGCGCCGGGTGAGTTTAATCAGCTGCTCGCAGCGCTGGGTGATTTGGACAAATATAGGGCGATAACACCCGCACCTGTCAAGCTTGAAACGCCGCGCAGCACCGACCGCACTAATGTTGCAGCAACGCTTGCGACGACAAGCAAAGTCGTGCCCAAAACCAGTACCAGCCGCACTCTAGTGCAGGTGCCGGAAATTTATCAGGTCAAAAACGGCGATTCGCTTTGGATCATCGCGCGCCGCTTCGATATGCGCGTCAAAGAAATCATGGCGTTGAATCCAGGTATTGATCGAAAAACCGTGCTAAAACTAAAGCAAAAACTTCGGTTACGCTAATTGTATTCAAGTAACAGAATTTAATAATTATAAGGAAACTCACATGGGCTTTTTAACCGGTAAACGCGCACTCATTGTAGGCGTAGCAAGTTCGCGCTCGATCGCACACGGCATAGCGTTAGCAATGCACCGAGAAGGCGCGGAGCTGGCGTTTAGCTATCAAACCGAGCGCTTGAAAGAGCGCGTTGATGAAGTCGCGCGGGAAACCGGCTCGAAAATCGTGCTGCCCTGTGATGTGGCGTTTGATGATCAAATCGATTCGCTGATCAGCGGCTTAAAAGAACACTGGGACGGCTTCGATATTTTGGTGCACTCGGTCGGCTTTGCCCCGCGTGAGCAGCTGCAAGGCCGCTTTGTCGATGCGGTGACGCGCGAAGGTTTTCAAATTGCGCACGATATCAGCGCTTACAGCTTAGCCGCACTCACCAAAGCCGCGCTGCCGATGTTTACCGGCCGCAAAGCCAGCGTGCTGACGCTCAGTTATTTAGGCGCCGAACGCGCGCTGCCGTATTACAACGTCATGGGCTTAGCCAAAGCCAGCTTGGAATCCTGTGTACGCTATTTGGCGCAGGATTTAGGCCCAGATGGCATTCGCGTCAATGCCATTTCCGCCGGCCCGATTAAAACGCTCGCCGCCGCCGGGATATCGAGCTTTCGCAAAATGCTTGATCACGTCGAGCAGGCCGCACCGATGCGTAGAAGCGTCACGATCGACGAGGTTGGCAATGTTGCAGCGTTTTTATGCTCGGATTTAGCCAGCGGTGTGACGGGTGAAATTACCTACGTCGACGCCGGCTACAGCACGGTTGCGATGAACTTCTAGCTTTCATGAGCAACCCCGGCCTGATTGAGCGCGTTCTAGGCTCGGCAGCTTTTAATGCGCTTCCTATAGAAGTGCAGCGCGTACACGGCGGATTAAGCTTGCAATTACAAGGCACGGCGATTGTAAAACGTGGCAGTGGCTTGCTCAATACGCTTTGTGCGCTGGTTAGCCGCCTACCAAAAGCGCAGCCTAGTGCGCCGGTAATTGTCAAGATTGATGTGCAAGGTACCCAGGAAATTTGGCAGCGCCGCTTTGCGAACAGCGTCATGAATTCAAAGCTCAGTCAGCATGCTGATTTGCTGCGCGAAAAGCTTGGGCTAGTGTGTTTTGATTTTCAGCTAATGCCAGATTCGGATGGCTTCACTTGGCAGGTCAAACGCGCAAGCGTTTTGAGCTTGCCGATGCCATCAGCGCTGTTTCGCGGCGTGTTTGCACGCAGCTTTGCGATAGCTGGCGTGTATCAATTTGAAGTGTCAGCGCGTATGCCGATGGTTGGCCTGCTAGTGGCGTATCGCGGGCATTTAGCTTGATGGCTTGCGCCGCGCGGCAAGTATGAAAACCATTCTAGTGCTAGGCGGCTACGGCCTGTTTGGTAAGCGCGTGTGTGCAGGCTTGTTGAAGATTGATGGCGTACATGTGCTGGTTGCCGGGCGCGATTTAGCCGCTGCCGGCTTGTTCGCGAAACAATTAGGTGATCAAGCAAGCGCGTACAAAATTGACTGGCAATCCTTTGATTTCAATGAGCGCTTGGCCGGCGCCAATGCGCAAATTCTGATTCATTGCGCCGGCCCGTTTCAGGCGCAAGATTACCGCGTTGCAAAAGCCGCCATCGCGCTGGGTATGCACTATATTGATTTGGCTGATGGCCGCGAGTTTGTGCAGGGTATTGGTGAACTGCATGCAGATGCGATTGCAAAAAACGTAGCGGTTATTTCCGGCGCCAGCAGCGTTCCCGCGCTCAGCTCAGCAGTAGTTAGTGCGCTAACCAACGGCTGGCAAAGCGTGCAGCATATTGATATTGGCATCAGCCCTGGCAATAAAACCGAACGCGGCCTAGCCACCATGCGTGCGATCTTGGGCTACGTGGGCGAGAATATTCCAGCTTGGCGCGATGGGAAACCCGCGTCCGCGATCGGCTGGCTTGGCTTGCGGCGTTTTCACTATCCGTTCCCTGCGGGCAAGCGCTGGCTGGTAGATTGCGATGTGCCGGACTTAGCGCTGCTGCCTGAACATTATCCAGCGCTCAAAACGTTGCGTTTTGGCGCGGGTTTAGAGCTTGGGGTGCTGCATTTAGGGCTCTGGTTTTTAGCAGGCCTGCGCCGATTTCGATTACTGCCTAACTTGGCGCGCTTTGCGGATTTATTTAAATCTAGCAGCGAATTATTTATGCGCTACGGCACCGATGTCGGCGCGATGCATGTGCTTGTTAGCGGTATTGATGAAGATGGCAAGCAAGTCAGCAGCACCTGGACGCTGGTTGCCAAAAGCGGCCATGGCACTGCTGTTCCGGCTGCGGCATCCATTGCGATTGCGCGCGCACTGCTTGATGGCTTGGTGTTTTTTAAAGGCGCAGTGCCAGCCGTGTCGACGTTGCCGCTGCGCAAGTACTTGCAGGAATTGGCGCCGTTTGAGATTGAGTTTGCCAGCACCCTAAAAGACAGCATAGATTGATCACAACTGATCAATTTTGGCTAGCATGATGTTTTACTTGGATTGGCAGTGCTTAGCTCGGTCTTACTGTAGCTGGCCCTAGCCTAGAGCTTGCCCCAAAACCCGCTGATAAATCCCCAAATGCTCCTTTGCCACCTGCCGCATCGTTCGCACTGCGCCGATATTGGCTTTTGCGGCAATCAATAGCGCCGGATTTTGCGCAAGCTCGTCCAGTTTTTGCTGCCACGCGCGCACATTTCCAGGTTCAACTAGCCAGCCGTTATGCTCATGCGTGATCAGCTCGGCGATGCCGCCTTGATCGCTGCCAATGGCGGGCAAGCCTTGCGAGTAGCCTTCCAATAGGGTCAGCGGGCCAGTCTCTAAACCCGTCGAAGGTGCAGCGAGCAAATGCGCCTGCGCGAATAGAGGGCTCAATGCGTCGCCTTGAAAGTTGTGGTGGATGCGCACGCGCGCGCTGCCGTGCGCCTGCTGCTTGAGCTGTTCGGCGAGCGCTTTGCCGTCGTTGTCATCATTACCAAAGCTCAGCGCAATATCTAACTGCACATCGGCCTGGCAGCTGAGCACGGCTGCTATCAACACGTCAAAACCTTTGTGTTTGTCGGCGCGGCCAAGCGCGAAAACCCGCAGTGCGCCCGATTTGACATTGCTCCGCGTGAAAGCTGAAGCTGTGATATCTGATCGCAGACCTTGCCGGTTTAAAGTGATTTTTTCGGCTGGCACGCCATTTTTCAATAGCGATTGATGTATCCAATCGCACACCGCAATAACGTGATCGCAGGCGGCGAAAAACGCATGACATTCGCCCAAGCTGCGCTGCATGCGCTGGGGCATCAGCAGCACCGTTTTTACTTTTTGCGGTGCCAACGCAGAGGCTGTGCGTGCGAAGCCGTCTGGCAGCGCACTTGCTAAGTTAGCTAATATTTTCGGCGCGCCTAAGCTTTGCAATAAGCAGCGGCTGCAGCGCGCGGTTGCAACCTTGCCATCACAGACTGAACTGCCCATTTCCAGCATGGTGCCGCGTGCGCAAAAAGAGGAAGGCGTATGCGTCGTGTAGATAATTTTGCAACCGATGCTGCGCGCGTAAGCGAGCGTTTCGCTCGAGAGCATTGGCATGCGGGCATGTACGTGCAATATTTTGGGGCGCAGGCTGTCCAAAATCTGCTGCCAGCGCGCTAACGCTTCGGGATTAGCTTGCCCATAAAGCTGATCGGTGGAGAGTGCGGCGGTAATTCGCGCAATCGGCATGCCGTCAATCTCATAATCTTCATTGCGCTGTCCTGGCGCTGCAATGGCGCAACCAACACCAAGCTTCGCTAGCTCTTCCGCTAAACTTCTTGCGTAAATTTCCGTGCCACCGAGCGCATCTGGCAAGTAGCAATAAACCACATGCAGCACGTCAATCGGCAGGCGTTGCCCTAATTTTGCTAACGCGTTCAATATTTTAACAGCGAGAAGCTAGCTGCCGCGCGCTTGCAAAAGCGCGAGCCGCAATGACTCAAGCTCTGAGTGTTTGGAATCTATAGTTTTAAGCAAATCGAGCCTGCGCTCGGCGGCGTCATAGTCAGCGCTTTCAATGCGAATGCGGATATCAGAAGCCACCGATTCAGCCAGCTGCGCGCGCATTTCCCCTGATACGCTGCCTAACCTGAGTGCGCGTACGCTGGCTAAGGTGTCGGCGGCGCGCTCGTAATCGCTTCTGGATACCGCATCGTCAAACCTCGTTCTCAGTGCAGCGGCTAGCGCATCAACCCGTCGGCTAACTTCGGGGTCATCGCGGCCATATTTCTCTAGTTGCTTAAGTCGATCAAATGCAGATCGCCCGACCGAATCATTCAAGTCGTTAGCAGCAAGCGCGCTATCAAAGTCTGCAAATAGCTTGGCACGCTTGCCAGTATCTTCCTCATTTGGACTGTCTTGTGGGTTTGCTTGCGCTTCAATTGCGGCGTTGAGTTTATCGCTCAGCGCCTTGAGCGCATCTGGGTCGCCATTTAACTGCTGCGCTTGTTGCAGCAAGTTCTCCGCCATACTGAGTTTGCGCTCAGCGATGGCAATGCGCGCCTGTGCCAGCAGCTTAGCCGCAGCTGCCTGCAAGCCTGACTGCGCGGCAATATTGCCTGGCTCAAGTGCCAGCACCGCCCGGTAGCGATCCACCGCGCTTTTGCCAGCGGGCGATACTAAATCGCCCCGGCCCAGCGCGGCTTCGCCCTCTTGCAGCAGCAGAATAATTTGCGCCGCGCGCTCATCTGAATCGGCGCGTACAGCATTCCACTGGCGCTCCAGCGCAGTCAACGCCGTGCTTTGAGGATGCACTTTGCGCCAGCTAGCTACTAAGGTTGCTAATGAGGCGGCATCTTTGCTTTGCTGCAAGCGTTTAAATTCGGCGCTCAGCAATCGCTCGATTCCCACCACGCCGCGTTCGCCAGGAATGCTGTTTGGATTGGCAGTTTGCAAGGCTAGATAGAGCGCCAGTGCGCCGTCCGCGCCCAGATAGCGCTTTTGCGCTTCTGCGGCGCTGGCTAGGCTCTGCAGCGCGCTCGCATCTTGCACGGGCGCCCCTTTTAAGCGGGCACTTGCATCGGCAAAACGCGCGTCATCAGGAAGCGCTAGCGCAAGTTCTTCAATTTGGTTTAATAGCGCCGCTTTGGCACTCGCGGATGCATCAGCAGGCAGGCTTTCAACCGCTTGCAAGCTAACCGCAGCAATGCGCTCAATGCCCGCTCTGGCGTTGGCGTCATTCGGACTATTTCGCAGCAGCAGCTGATAGCCCGCAAGTGCGCCAGCTTGACCAAAAAGCACCCCGGATTTTTCTAACGTTTGCGCCTTTGTGATGGCATCTGGCTCGTCTGCGCTTCGATATTCTGAGTATTTAGCCTGAAGCCAATCTTTTTGCCAAAATGCTAGACCTGCCAAGCCGACTAAAACGAGTAGAAATCCGGGCCAAAACCAAGATCTAGCGGGCGCTGTGGCTGGCCGCTGCCACACAGCGGCTGACATCGCCGGGTCAATTGCGCCGAGCGCTATTTCAGGTTTGCCCGCAGACGCAGGTTTTACTGCAGCTTTAGGAGCTTCAAAGCTGGGTTCTTGTCGATACGCACCGCCGCCAAGCATGCCTTGTGACATTGACGGCTCAATCCGCGTGCCACGCTCAGGTGCTGTCGGCTTGATCGGCTCTGCAACGCTCGGCGCGCTAAGCTTGGTTTGCATAATCGGATCGGTGCGCCGGAGATTCTCCATGCGCGGATCGTCACCGCGGGCACCGCCGCGCTCACGATTGCGCTCGATGATGCTAATCGCGGCGGCGATTTCAGCGCCAGTTTTTACCCGGTGCTCAAGCTCTTTCGCCATCATCAGCTCTAGCAGCGGCTGAATATCTTTTAACGCTGCAGGCAGCTGCGGCAGCGGCGCGGTCATATGCATGATGCCGATGGCTAAACTGTCGCTTGCGCTATAAGGCACGTTACCCGTTAGCAGCTGGTACAGCACAACGCCTAAGCTGTACAAATCAGCGCGGCCATCAATTTCACGGCCGCGTAATTGTTCGGGGCTCATAAAATACGGCGTGCCGACCACCGAACCGGTCTTGGTCATCATGGTGGTGCCATCGACCGCGCGCGCAATGCCAAAATCACTCAACACCGACGATCCATCGTCGCGCAGTAAAATATTGTCGGGTTTTACATCGCGGTGGATGTAGCCTTTGCCGTGCGCGTAGTCCAGCGCCATGGCGATTTCGCGCACCGATTTAAGTGCCTGTGTAGCAGCAATGGGCTCGTTTTCTTGCGGCATAATGCTGCCGCCGGAAAGGTATTCCATTGCAATATACGGCTGCTCGCCGAAGGTGCCGACATCAAAAATGCTGACCACATGTCGATGATGCAAGCGTGCGGCAATGCGGGCTTCGCGCAAAAATCGGTCAGCAAAACGATGATCGGCCAGCAAGTGCCGGCTCATCAATTTGAGTGCTACTTCGCGATCTACTGAGGCCTGATGCGCCAGAAAAACGGTGGCCATGCCGCCTTTGCCCAGCTGTCTCAGCAGCTCGTATCCAGGTATTTGTGTGGGCTCGGCCATGTGCTTCATCAAGGTATTTAGGTGAATTTAGCATCTAATCGAAGTTGATGCGTGGTTCGGTGAAAATCTAGGTGGGTTTTGAGTGGGTGATTCGCGCTTTCGCGTAGTTCGTGGTTTTGCTCATAGCTCAACCCACCACCTCATCATCCCCGCGCTCATGATTTTTCTCATAACTCAAGCCTACCTCGTCATCCCCGCGCAGGCGGGGGACCCAGTGCAGGTGTCAAATATTCGAGAGGTTCAAAAGTACCGAACCTGCGTAATTTTTACGCCAACAAGCCCATTAAAAGCTCGGTGAGCCTGGATTCCCGCCTGCGCGGGAATGACGATACAGCGGCGACAACGATATAGCGGCGACAACGACAAGGCACCGATACAAGTCACAGCAATTGTAAATCAGCCTTTAATCTTCCCAAAGTTAAACCGCGCAAAAAATGGTGCACTGATAAACGCAAGCGTCTCCAGGGTGCGTTGATGCATGGCCGTGTAGTGGTGTGTGCTTGAGTGTTCGGAATCAATCACCGCGTAAACCAAGCCATCTTGCACCACTGGCACAGCGATCTCACTGAGCTTTGCCTGCTGATCGGTCACGTAACGCGCATCGAGCCGGGTGTCAGCCACAATAACGCACTCACGGCTCGCCGCGCATGCACCGACGATGCCTTCGCCAAATTTCAGCGTCAAATGCGTTTCCATCACGTTTTGCGCTGCCATTTTCGGGCCGAACGCTGCCGATTGCCGAAGCGTGGTTTGCTCGGCATCAGCCAAATAGATCACGCAATCATCAAGCTGCATAAACGGCATAACTTCCCGGGTGATCGCCCAGGCGCATTCGCGGGGCGTATCGCAACGGTTCAGCGCCTGATACAGCCTTGAAAGCAGCGCTTCAAATAAGCTGGGGTCATTAAAATGCATGGATGACGAGGTTCCCCGTTTTTCGTGAATAACTACTCATGAATAACGATTTTTGGAAATGCGATGTTCTTATTGCGTGCCTGTTGGCTCAGCCTTGCGGCGGCGCGCCTCGCAATCATACGATAACGCTGCGCCAGTTCCGAATCAGGCTCCGCTACCACGGTTGGCCTGCCGCTATCGGCCTGTTCGCGGATGTGCCGATCTAGCGGTAGCTGGCCGAGCAGCGGCACCGCATAATTTTCCGACATTTTCGCGCCGCCGCCCACGCCGAAAATAGCGTCTTCATGCCCGCAATTACTGCAAATATGGGTGGCCATATTCTCGACTACGCCGAGCACCGGTACGTTCACCTTTTCGAACATTTTTAAGGCGCGCTGCGCATCTAGCAAGGCGATATTTTGCGGCGTGGTCACAATTACCGCGCCCGACACTGGCACGCGCTGCGCGAGCGTTAGCTGGATATCACCGGTGCCGGGCGGCAAATCAATGATTAGATAGTCCAGCTTGCTCCAGTTGGTTTGATTAAGCATTTCCATCATGGCTTTAGTGACCATCGGCCCGCGCAGCACCATTGGGGTGTCCTCACCCGCCATTAAACCCATCGACATCATCTCAACGCCATAATTGCTTTTGGGCTGTAATGAGTAGCCATCGTCCGTGCTGGTTGCGCGCCCGGCAATCCCGAGCATCATGACTTGGCTTGGCCCGTAAATATCCGCATCCAAAATGCCAACCGTAGCCCCCTCAGCATGCAGCGCAAGCGCCAAATTGACCGCAGTAGTGCTTTTACCCACGCCACCTTTGCCGGAAGCCACCGCGATAATGTTTTTGATATTGGGCAGCGGGCTTAGCTCACCCTGCACTTTATGTGCATGCACCGCCCAGCGCACCTCCACTTGCGCGTGCTGCACGCCCGGATAGCTCGATAAAAACGCGTGCAGTTGCGCTTGCATAAGCGTTCCATAAATTGCCGCTGGATAACCCAGTCGCAGCTCCAGCGCCACATTTGCCCCGGAAATCGCCAGGCTGCGCAGCGCGCCGCTAGCGACGATATCGATATCCAAATGCGGGTCAATAAATGTGGCGAGATGCGCGCGTATCTCGGCTTCGGTAATGCTCATGGGGCTAGCTCGATATTGATTGATTGAGAGCGATCTTATGCTAAAAAATGGACAGGGTTACTCAAATGCTAATGGCCACGCCATTTGCCAACGACGGGCTAGATTGAGACTAGCGCGCAAGCATACCAGCGACGTGCGACAAACAAGCTTCGATCATTTAGTATTTGTCCTCTCGCGTTAGACGCTGGTGTTCAGTCGCTGATTCCAGCGCCTGCCAACTTAAATTAAACAACCGGGATTGCTATGAAAAAAAACCTACTTATTGCCGCCGTAGTCTCAATGCTTGCAGCGGGTTGCGCATCGGTTAAATCCATGACTAGCCAATCAGATCGTATTAAACAGGTTACTGAGGCTGAAATTGCGTTCGCGAAAACCATGGCGGATCGTGACCATGCGGCGTTTATGGATTTTGTGGCGGACGATGCGGTGTTTTTAAACGGTGGTAAACCACTACGCGGCAAAGCAGCGGTAGGCGCGCATTGGCAGCAATTCTATGCCGGGCCCGACGCGCCTTTTACATGGAAGCCAGAGCTTGTAGAGGTGATTGGTTCCGGCAATTTGGCGCAATCAATCGGGCCGGTTATGGCTCCGGACGGTAAAATTATCGCGCGTTTTTATTCGACTTGGCGGTTGGAGCAAGATGGGAAATGGCGAGTTGTGTTGGATGATGGTTACGATGTGTGCAACTGCCCAGCCAAGTAATGAGTTAGCGAACTTATCCTGCTGTCGCCCAATTTTCATGCAAACCGCATTCGCGCTTAAGCCCGAAAAAACGCGTGGATTCGGGGCTTTGCTCACTTGCTAGCGCGCGGCTGGTGTGGGTGTCACCAATTGACACGTAGTTGTGCTGCCAGAGCGGGTGGTAATCCAATTGATGCTGCTTGAGGTAATGCCAAATATCACGGTCAGACCAGTCGGCAATTGGATGAAACTTCCAGCGCTGGTTTTTGAATTCTAGAAACTCAATGCTGCTGCGTGTGCTGGCTTGGCCCCGGCGCAGGCCGGCTATCCAGGTTTGCACGGAAAGTTCTTGCAAGGCGCGCTGCATGGGCTCGACTTTACGCAGCTGGTTGTATAGCTCAATGCCCTGCACGCCTTTTTCCCATAGCTTGCCGTGCTGCGCTTCCATCGACGCTGGGCTTTGCTGGGCTTGATAAACCTTGAGATTGAGCGATAGCTGATGCCGCAGCTGCTCGACAAACTGATAGGTTTCCGGGAACAAATAGCCAGTGTCAATCAAGATAACCGGCAAATTAGGTGCCTGCCGGGTTAGCAGGTGCAAGCAAACTGCGGCCTGTGCACCGAAGCTTGAGGTCAGCGCGTGTGTGCCGGGCAATTGCGCAAGTGCAAACTGGACGCGCGCCTCGGCCGGCAGCGCCGCCAATTTGGCATTAATGGCGCGCAACAGCTCGGGCTCACGCTGTGCGCGTTGCAGTGAATCACTATTTAGGTTGGCAAGCTCAAACATAGTTATCTGCACCGGCTGCCTCAGCAGTTGATGGCGGTTCGAGCAACGCAGCACGATGTAGAAAATCACCAAAACGCTCGCCAGTGTGCTGTTCGCTTGCGTAGCGCGCTAGCAAGGGGCGCAGCGCTGTTAGGATGCTTGGTTCGTCTAAATTCTCTCGATACAGCTGGTTCAAGCGCTGACCACGATGATCTGCGCCTAACATTAAATTGTAGCGCCCGGGCGCTTTGCCGACGAGCGCGATTTCGCCCAAATACGGGCGTGAGCAGCCATTCGGGCAGCCGCTAATGCGCAGATGAAAATCATGCTCAAGCAGCCCAAATTCGCGCTGCAGCTGTTCGAATTGTTTGATGAAATCAGGTAGATAGCGCTCCGCCTCGGCCATCGCAAGGCCGCAGGTTGGAAGTGCGACGCAGGCAATCGCGTTCAGGCTTAGTTTGGAGGGAATTTGCTTGCTAGCTGGGTTCGTACGCTCCAGGTTCGTAGTTTCTTGCGCATGCGCGCTAAGCAGCTGCTGCACGACAAATTTTTGCGGCTCGCTCAAGTTGGCAATCAGCACATTTTGATTGGGAGTCAAGCGAAACTCAGGCGTAATTGCTGTTGCATCGGATGTTTGGATTTGCAGGCCCTGCGCAACGGCCCGCAGCGCGCTTTGCAAGCCTTGCCCGCTTTGATCCCAGATGCGTCCGCCGAGTATGCGCAGGCCCAAACTCCAATAGCCATCACTTGACTGGCGCCAGCCAAAGTGATCACTGTTTTTCTCGAATTGAAACAATACTGCCGGGGCGATCGTGACCTCTGCGCGCTTTACGACCTCCGCTTTAAATGCCGCCAAGCTGCGGCTATCAATGGTGTATTTGAGCCTTGCTAATTTGCGCACGTCGCGATTGCCCCAATCGCGCTGGGTGGTCAGCACCGCTTTGGCGATTGCTTCAACCTGATGCGGCTCAATAAAGCCAATCACATCGGCCAAGCGCGGATAAGTTTGCGGATCACCGTGCGTGCAGCCCATGCCACCGCCGATACTCACGTTGTAGCCCAGCAGCTCGCCCGATGCATGGGTAATGGCGATAAAGCCCAAATCTTGCGAAAAAACGTCGACATCATTGTCGGGTGGAATGGCAAACGCAATTTTGAATTTGCGCGGCAAATAGCTTTCGCCATAAATCGGGTCAGGCTCTGCGCCACTGCCATTGATCTGTGTTTCATCCAGCCAAATTTCATAGTAAGCCCGCGAATTGGGCAGCAATGCCGCCGACAGCGCAAAAGCCTGTGCCTGAACTTGTCTGTGCAGAGCGCCATGCTGTGGGCTGGTGGAAACCGCAATATTGCGGTTGACATCGCCACAGGCCGCGAGCGTATCCATCAGCGCCGCGTTGATCGCCTGCATGGTGGCTTTGAGCTCGGTTTTAATCACGCCGTGAAATTGGATCGCTTGCCGACTGGTAATGCGCAGCCCACGTTCGGCAAAGCGCGTCGCGATTTGATCAAGCTTTAGCCACTGCGTGGGGGTAAGCACGCCGCCTGGCGTGCGGGTGCGAATCATAAAGCTGTGCGCCGGTTCCAGCTTTTGCAAGCGGCGTTCTTCGCGAAGGTCGCGATCGTCTTGCTGATAGCTACCGTGATATTTAATGATGGTTTGATCGCTATTGGCTAGTGCACCAGTGACTTGCTCAGCCAGCGAGTGCACCACGCTGCCGCGCAGGCGTTGGCTGCCTTGTTTGATTTTCTCAACCGAAGTTGTGCTCATTAGTAAACGTCCTTCGCGTAGCGCTTTTGTTGACGCAGTTGGTCCAGATAGGCCAAGGCAAGCTCAGTTGGACTGTCATTAGGGGATCGACCTAAATGCTTTTCAATAATCTCTAGCAGATCCGCTTCAACCGCTTTTGCCATGCGGCTAGCATCACCACACACGTAAACATGCGCGCCATTTTCTAGCCAGTCAAAAACCGCTCTGCCCTGTTCGCGCAGCCGATCTTGCACATACACTTTGCTGGCTTGATCGCGTGAAAATGCCAGATCAATCTGATGCAGCTGGCCTGCCTGCAGGGCCTTTTGCCATTCGAGCTGATAGAGAAAATCATGCCGCGCGTGCGGCGCGCCGAAGATCAGCCAATTGCGGCCTTTGGCACCGGTGGCGATGCGCTCTTGTAAAAAGCCACGATACGGCGCAACGCCGGTGCCAGCGCCGATCATAATCACATCCGTGCTGCCATCCACTGGCAAGCGAAAGCGTGCATTGCGCTCGACAAATACCCGCAGCTGACTGCCGGCAACTTGCTCACGTAAAAAATTAGAGGCAAGTCCAACGCGCGTTTTGCCCTGTTCTTCATAACTGACGTGCGCTACGCACAAATGCGCTTCATGGCCCACTTCACGCATGCTAGATGCAATCGAATACAGCCTAGGCTGCATGGGCCGCAGCGCATCAATCAGTGCCTGTGCTTCCCAGGCTGCAGGCGCATGATCGAGTAAATCGAGCAGCTGAGGAAAATCACTAGCGCCTACAAATGCGCTTGGCGATGAGTTCAATCTAGCCGCGTGCAGCTCCAAAAATCCGCGCGGCAGCTTGCCCAGTTCGCGATCTTCCAGCAGGGCTTGGCGCAGCGTTGTCGTGCGATCGTTTAGCACCACTGCCGCCGCGCCGGAAAGTTGCGTTCGCGCTAGCACTTGCTCAACTTGCGCTGCGGTATTGGGCGCCCAAATGCCGAGCGCATCACCTGGCTGATAGTGCAAGCTCTCGTGATCGGCCAAGGCAAGTTCAAGGTGGCGAATATCGCGATCTGAGCCGCGCGCGGTAATTTTTTGATTGCTTATCAGCTCGGCTAAATAAGGCTGGGTACGTGAATAGCTGGCTTGCACAGCAGCTTGGCTTGGTTCTTTGGACGCACTGGCAACCAAGCTCAGCGTTGGGCGTTGCAGGTTTTCTGCCGCCAGTCGAAGCACTTGTTTATGCCAAGGCTCGGCAACTTTTGCGATATCCACATCCGCTTCCTGCACCGGCGTCCAAGGCTTTGCCCCGAGTGCATGCAGTCTTGCGCCTAGCTGCTTACCTACCGCACAAAACTGCGGATAGCTAGAATCCCCGAGTGCCAAAATGGCGTAGCTCAGCTGCGGCAAAGCGGGTGCGCGGCGGCTGCCGATAAAATCCAAAAAGCTGCGCGCATCATCGGGCGGATCGCCATCGCCGTGCGTGCTAATAACCACCACCAGAAAACGCTCGTTAGCAAGCTCACGATGCGGGTAATCTGCCGCTGACAACAAACGCATCGGCAAATGCTCAGCGCTCAAGCCTGTCGCTAAGTTCTCAGCGATACGCTTGGCATTGCCGGTTTGTGAGCCATATACCACCGTAACCAGGCGCGAGTCCGCAGCCGCCACGGGCACGCTAGTCGGCAACTTAGCCAGTTGGCTGGTAGATTGCATTGACGCGCTTGCCTGCGCCAAGCCTGCGAAATATCCAGACACCCACCACAGCTTTGCCGCGTCAAGCGATTCGGCCAGCTGCTGTAGCTCAGCTAAGGTGCGCTCAGGCAGGGCTAACGCGCCTACACCGGGCGGCGCAATCTGAGTAACAGCAGCGGATGAGTTTGTTGGCATGCCAGCGTATCAAAGAAGAATCTGGCTAGGGTAGCGTTTGCGTTTGCGTGCCTAAAAGGACGATTGGTTATAGCGCCATAACCTTTGGTGCTTTGGCGATTCAAAGCGGATTGCTTAGATTGCTGGCATCAAATTCGCGTTTACCCCATTGGACCCAATGACCATCCAGCTATTACTTGCGCTAGTCGCCATTGGTTTTGCCGCACAGCTGGTAGACGGATCCTTAGGCATGGCCTATGGCGTGGTGGCGTCAAGTTTGTTGCTGAGCTTTGGCCTGCCGCCGCTCATGGTTGGCGCTACCGTGCATGCGGCAGAATGCTTTACCAGCGGCGCTTCGGCAGTGTCACACCATGCGTTTGGCAACATTGATCGCGGCGTGTTTAAGCGCTTGCTGATTCCGGGCATGTTGGGCGCTGCATCCGGCGCACTGTTGCTCAGCCTAGTTGATGGCAAAGTTCTAGCGCCATGGGTGTCTGGCTACTTATTTCTGCTGGGGGTATCCATTTTGATCAAGGCGGCGATTAACGCGCCGGTGCTGATTAGGCGCGGCAATCTATCCGTACTGGGTTTTTTTGGCGGTGCCGCTGATGGCGCAGGCGGCGGTGGTTGGGGCCCGATTGTGACCAGTAATTTGTTGATGCGCGGGCTGGAGTTTCGCTTTGCCGTGGGCAGCGTGAGCGCGCTGGAGTTCTTTATTTCTGCCGCAGCGTCCAGCGTATTTCTATTCACCGTGGGCTTTTCGCATCTGGGTTACGTCGCGGCGCTCGCCGTTGGCGGGCTTATTGCTGCGCCACTAGGCGCGTGGTTTGTTGGAAAAGCCAATCCTAGAGCGCTCATGTTTTGTATAGGCGCACTCGTCATGGGCCTAAGTAGCCTAACTATTTTCCGCTCGTTAAACGCTTAAGGATCGCGCCCATTATGACCCTCAAACAACCCGCTCCGGCCATCGAAGCCGTTGAATTTGAAGAGCAAGCGCAGCCACCAAGGCGCGTGCTATCGCATCTAGATCGCTTAGAAGCCGAGGCCATTTTTATCCTCCGCGAAGTGGCGTCAGAGTTTCGCAAGCCGGTGCTTTTGTACTCAGTCGGCAAAGACAGCTCGGTGCTGCTGCATCTGATGAAAAAGGCGTTTGCGCCCGGCAATATTCCCATGCCACTTTTGCATGTAGACACCGGCTGGAAGTTTCAAGAGATGCTGCGTTTTCGAGATCGCCAAGCGGCAATTCATAACGCAGAATTGCACGTGTATAAAAACCCAGATGGCGAAACGCTAAAGCTTAGCCCGTTAACCCATGGTGCCAGCTTGCATACCGACATCATGAAAACGCAAGCGCTGAAAAAGGCGCTTGATCTGCATGGTTTTGACGCCGCCATTGGCGGAGCCCGCCGGGATGAAGAAAAATCCCGCGCGAAAGAGCGCATCTTTTCCTTTCGAAGCAGCGCACATCGATGGGATCCAAAAAACCAGCGGCCTGAACTTTGGCAGCTTTACAATACCCGCACGCACGCGGGCGAATCGGTGCGGGTATTTCCGATTTCTAACTGGACCGAGCTTGACGTGTGGCTTTACATTTACCGGGAAAAAATCGCGGTGCCATCGCTCTATTTAGCCAAGCCGCGCGATGTGCTTTGGCGTGATGGCATGTGGATCATGCAAGATGACGCGCGGCTCACCCTGCGCGCGAATGAAACGCTAGAAAGGCGCAATGTACGCTTTCGCACGCTGGGCTGCTATCCGCTAACCGGTGCGATTGAATCATCGGCCAACACCTTAGAAAAAGTGATTGCGGAAATGCTCACGGCGAACACCTCCGAGCGCCAGGGCCGTTTGATTGATCAAGACGCCAATGCGTCGATGGAACTGAAAAAGCAAGAGGGCTACTTCTGATGTTTGAGCATGACACCGCAGCCCACAGCGTTGAGCAGTATTTTCGTCAGCATGAGCAAAAACCACTGCTAAGGCTGATTACTTGCGGCAGCGTCGATGATGGTAAAAGTACGCTGATTGGGAGGTTGCTGTATGACAGTAAGCTGATTTTGGACGATCAAATGGCCGCGCTCGGGCGCGATTCCAAGCGCTTTGGCACGCAAAACGGCGCGCTTGATTTCGCCTTACTGGTGGATGGCTTGCAGGCCGAGCGTGAGCAGGGCATCACCATTGATGTGGCGTACCGATTTTTCGACACCGCCAAACGCAAATTCATTCTGGCGGATTGCCCGGGCCATGCGCAGTACACCCGCAATATGGCGACGGGCGCTTCTACCGCTGATGTCGCGATCGTATTGGTCGACGCGCGAAAAGGCCTGCTTGAGCAAACCTGTCGGCACAGCTTTATTGCGGCACTACTGGGGATTCGCCAGGTGGTGTTAGCGGTTAATAAAATGGACTTAGTTGACTTCCAGCAGGCACCTTTTCAAGCCATTGTGGACGACTATCAAGCGCTCGCGCAGCAACTTGGCATTACCCAAGTTCAAGCAATTCCCATTAGTGCATTGTTGGGTGACAACCTAGCTCAGCTGTCCAGCAAAATGCCCTGGTACGATGGCGCTAGCTTGCTTGAAACGCTAGAGAATATCGTGCCCAATCAAGCGAATCAGCAAAGCTTGTTTCAAATGCCGGTGCAGTGGGTAAGCCGACCGAATGCCAGCTTTCGCGGCTATGCAGGAACGATCGCACAGGGCCAGATTTCAGTAGGTGATGCGGTAGATTTGTTGCCGTCCAATAAGCGCAGCACAGTAAGTCAAATTCTATGCGCGGGCACGCCGCAATTTTCCGCGCAGGTAGGTGAAGCGATCACGCTATGCTTGGCAGATGAGCATGACATGAGCCGAGGCGATTGCATTGTAGGCTTGCCGGAACCGAGCATGGCTGCTGGCACCGCTGGTTTGACATTGAGCGATCAACTCGTTGCGCACGTGCTGTGGATGCATGAAGCGCCGCTAGAAATCGGGCGCAGCTATTTGCTCAAACTTGCGACTAAAACAGTCGCCGCCCGAGTCGTTGAAATTCAGCATCAGCTTGATATCAACACGCAAGCCAAGCTTTCAAGCGCGCATTTGGGGCTCAATGAAATTGCCAGCTGCGTGTTGCAACTGGATCAAGCCATCGCCTGCACGAGTTTTGCGAAATCAGGCTATGCACCGGCATTGGCCAGCTTCATTTTGATTGACCGATTGGATAACGCAACCGTTGCTGCTGGCACCATTCTAACGCCGCAGGCACCCGCTAAAACCGTCGTTTGGCATGCACATACGGTCAATCGCGAGCTGCGGGCGCAGCATCTTCGGCAAACACCGCGCTGCCTTTGGTTTACCGGGTTATCGGGCGCTGGTAAATCCACCTTGGCGAGCGCGGTGGAACAAGAACTTCAGCAACAGGGTTTGCATACCTACCTGCTGGATGGCGACAACCTGCGGCACGGCTTGAATCAAGACTTAGATTTTAGCGATGCAGGCCGCGCCGAAAATGTCCGCCGCATGGCCGCAGTTGCCGGCTTGATGGTTGATGCCGGCTTGCTGGTATTGGTCAGCTGCATTTCACCCATGCAGGCTGAGCGCGGTGCCGCGCGGGCGTTGATAGCGCAAGCGGGCGTTGAATTTGTCGAGATTTTTGTCGACACACCACTGATATTGGCAGAAGCGCGCGATGTCAAAGGCCTATACGCCAAAGCCCGCGCGGGCCAAATTCAAAACTTCACCGGCATTGATGCGCCTTATGAGTTACCTAAGAAACCTGAATTGCATCTGCATACTGCGGATCAAACGGTGGACGCCTTGGCACAGCAGGTTTTGCGGTATTTGAATGGGGGTTAGGGTCAAACGCAGCAGGACGCAACCCTATTGGCATCTCAAGCCAATTGATATACATTTCGATCTTTGTATATCTATGTCGCGAGGGTTTTATGCAAATTGCAAAATGGGGCAATAGTTTGGCCGTTCGTCTGCCTAGCAGTGTTGTGGAGATGCTGAGTTTAAAAGCTGGCGACGATATTGAAATTGTCGTCGCTGCGCCCAAAATTTTTGAAATTCGTCGTCCCAAACACATTGATGACTATTTTGCGACGCTGCAAGCCTTGCCCAAACTGCCCGCTGGATTTGTTTTTAACCGCGACGAAGCAAATGCAAGGTAGGGTGTTTTTTGACAGCAATGTTGTTTTGTATTTGCTGTCTTCGGATGCGTTAAAGCAATCAAAAGCACAGCAATTAATGCGCGAAAAAGGCACGATCAGCGTGCAAGTTCTGAACGAAGTGACCAACATCACGCAGCGCAAATTGCGCTACACCTGGGCGCAAACGCATGCGCTGATTTCAGCCTTACAAACGATGTTCGAGGTGACACCACTCACACTGCAAACCCACAATCTCGGGCGAGCGCTTGCCGAACGGTATGGATTTTCGGTCTATGACGCGATGATTGTTGCAGCGGCGGCGCTGTCAGGCGCAGGCGTTTTGTATTCGGAAGACATGCAACACAGTCTTGTGATTGAAACGCGTTTGACTATTGTCAACCCGTTTTTGTAACAGCGTAAATGCTGCGCAATCGAGGCAATCTCAAGCTGCCAAGACAACTTCAGCGCGCTCGCTACCACTATCTCGCCTTAGTGTGTCTGTTTTACCCGTAATAATCGGCTTTGCGCCAAACCAATGCAGCTTTTCCGCCAGTGCGGTGACGTTCCCTACTATTAGTAAAACCGGTGAGGTCAATTGGTGCAGACTTGCCGCTTGCTGCATGCTTGTTAAGTTACTAAGCACTACCCGCTGATTGCTGCGCGCGCCATTTTCAATCAGCGCAATCGGTGTGTTTGGACTTCGACCAACGCCAATCAGCTTGCTGCTCACGCGCGCCAGCGCGCAAAGCCCCATGTAGAAAACCGCAGTTTGATTGGCTTTCGCCAGCGCTTCCCAATCGATACTCTCGGTCTCAAAGCTTGCAGTCTCAGCACTGAAATGCGCGGTCGCCAGCTGCAGCATTTGCGCGTGTGCTCGATGTGTGAGTGGAATGCCTGCGTAAGCCGCGCAGGCAAGCGCTGCGGTAATGCCTGGCACGACTTCGTACGGTACACCATGGCTTCGCAAAAACTCCAATTCTTCACCGCCGCGCCCGAAAATAAAGCCATCACCGCCTTTGAGTCGAACCACGGTTTTTCCGGCTTTGGCGTGTTCGAGCATGAGCGCGTGAATCCCAGCTTGCGTTACAAAATGCCGGTGCGCCTGCTTGCCGACTTCAATGAACTGCGCATCGCGCCTGGCTAGCTGTAAAACTTCAGCGCTGACCAGCCGATCATGCAAAATCACGTCGGCTTGATTCAGTGCGCGCAAGCCGCGCAACGTTAACAGTCCTGCTTCGCCTGGCCCTGCGCCCACCATAATGACTCGGCCAATTTTAGCGGTGCGTTCGTGCGCGCCGCAGCTTTGTGCAAAGCGCTTTAGCGTTGCTAGCAGCTCAGTCTGCGCCTGTTCTGGTTGATAGCAACGCAGCAGCTGCGCTGTTTCGCCCTGCAATATCTCTTCAAAAAAATCACGCCGAGCTTGCAAGCCCAGGCTGTTTTTGATCGCACCTCGGTGCTTTTTCAGCAGCAGCGCTAGCTCAGCAAGGCTTGGATCTAGTGTTGCCTCAAGCTGTTCACGAATCTGCCGAGCCAGCATCGGCGCATGCCCGCCGCTGGATATCGCGATTTGCAGCGGCCCGCGCTCAACCCGCGCGGGAACTTGAAAGGTCGAACGCGCAAGATCGTCCACCACATTCACCCAAAGCTTGCGTGCGTTTGCAGCCTGCGCAACCTGCTGATTGACGACCACATCATCGGTAGCGGCGATCACCAGCCACGCGTCGGTCAAATGCTCAATGGTAAAGTGTTCGGTGCAAAGCGTTATGCTGGCATTACGCAGAGCAAGTTCGATAAGTTCCGAATTAAATTCCGGTGCAATGACCTGTATCTGCGCGCCAGTTGGAATAAGCGCTTGCACTTTACGCAGCGCTACTTCACCGCCGCCAATGACAACAACTAAGCGGTTAGCGAGCTGCAAAAATGCAGGGAAAAGTGCGTTCTCACTTGCCTCAGGCATCGGCGTGCCCCCATCAAAATTGACGCTTAAGCTTGCGCAAGCCCGCTGAGTTTGGGAAATAAGCGTAGGTTGTCGAGATATGCGTTTTTGTTATCAAGATAGTGTGAAATAACTAAAGGTTATTGATAGCGTTAGCGCACATGTTTGCTTTGGCAAACGAGGAACATCATGACCCTCAGCCAACTTCGCTACTTTATTGCCATCGTCGATGCCGGTTTTAACATCACCCAGGCCGCGCAGCTGGTGCACGCAACTCAACCAGGGCTTTCCAAGCAGCTCAAACAGCTAGAAGATGAGCTCGGCTTTATGCTGTTTATTCGTAAAGGCCGCAGCCTGGAAGCGCTGACTGAGGCGGGCACGCAGGTGCTAATCCATGCCCGGCAGATGCAAATACAGGCAAACAGCATCCGTTCCTTGGCCAGCAGCTTTCGTGGCGATAGCTTAGGGCAGCTCATCATTGCCACTACCCACACGCACGCGCGTTTCGTATTGCCGCCCGCAATTGCAGAAATCCGACGTAAGTTTGCTGATTTGAGCATCCACATCCAAGCCACTTCCGATACCCAAGAGCAGGCACTTCTTGAGCGCAATGACGTTGATTTCGCGCTGTTTAGCACGGCTGGCGAGCTGCCCGGCAAAGGCGTTCCGGTGCCGCTATTTCGCTGGCAGCGGGTGGTCGTCGTGCCCAAAACGCACCCACTAGCCACCATGCGCAGGCTGACGCTAAAGCACTTGGCCGACTTTCCGCTGATTAGCTACGAATCGGCCGTAAGTGAGGCATCCTCGCTACGGCAAGCGTTTGCGCTGCAAGATCTGCGACCTAACTTCGCGATGTTTGCGCACGATGCCGATCTGATTAAAACCTATGTCCGTTCTGGCATCGGCGTCGGCATATTGGCTGAGATGGCAATCAGCAGCCTGCAAGATACTGATTTAGTTCAACTTCCCGCACCGGTGGAGATTCCAGAATGCACGGCCTGGGCGGTGCTGCCGTTGGAGAAAATCCTGCGCGATCACACCGCGCTGCTGCTCAAAACGCTAGCGCCGCATTTAGATCTGCGCGATGTCAAGCGAGTATTGGCCGGAAACCAAGTATCAGAATGGGGAATATCACCGACTTGGATTGAATTGAGCCAGGCGATTAGTTGCTAAGCGTTGGCGCTGAAAGGTCGCGTTTAAGCAACGCGATTTAGTTTGGGGAATGTGCTTTAGGCTTAGGCTAACTTGCTCGCCGTTGCAGGCAATTGTTTTCAATACAATCCACGCTAATAAGGGCGCATATCAATGTGATTTCATTGAAAACAATTCGAGCGTCGTGATAATCGCGACGCCCGATGCGCTGACCACGCTCATATCCTCAAACTTCGAAGCCCAATCTATGTCCCAGTTCGAATTCATTTTTTCGCTTTACAGTTTAGTGCTCGGGCTTTCCTTGGTCGAAATATTGGGTGGATTTGGCCGTACGTTAAAATCGTTCCTGCACGTTGACGAAGAAGGCAAAGCGAAGCTCACTATCGGGGTGCTTACGCCGTTGCTGGGGCTGTTTGTGATGCTTGACCTGCTGTCATTTTGGTCAGCGGCTTGGACGGTTCGAAATACATTGTCAGTATCCGGGGCAACCTTAATGGGCACCATGCTCTTTGCCAGTGCCTACTACTTGGCGGCTCATATGGTGTTTCCAGATAATCTTGCAATCGTCAGTGATTTGGATGAGCACTATTTTCGCGTGCGCAAAATTGTGTACGCGGTTCTGCTTGCACTACTGCTGGTGCAGCTCGGCTTTTATGCGTCAAATCAAACTCTCGCGGCAAGGTTGTTCGAACCAACCTCGCTAGCATTGACGCTTGGCCTGATCGTTCTATTGATCATAGCCTGTGTGGCAAAAAGCAAGCCGCTCAATATTGCGATTTTGCTTGCAATGAATTTGCGCTACGTTTTCGTGTACCTGCTTTGATCGCTCAACTAACCCGCGCGCGCTACCCAAAATCCAGCCGCTGCGGCAAGCACGCAGCCGCACAGGCTAAGCAGCGCGTAGCCAAGCGCTTGCGTACCCAAGCCTTCCCGGATCAGCTGAAGTGTTTCAATGCTGAAGGCCGAAAACGTGGTAAATCCGCCCAACACACCGGTCATCAGAAACAGTCTACTTGATCCGCTTAGACTGCCGCGCTCACAGGCCGCAAGCGCGGCGCCAGCAAGTGCGCAGCCGATTAAATTGGCGCATAAGGTAGCGACTGGAAAACGCGCTGCTGGCAGCGCTAAGCTAAGCCCGTAGCGCAAACAAGCGCCGAGTGCGCCGCCCGCGCCGACCCAGAAAAATGGCAAAATTTGCATGCTGCTCCTGCTTGCAAAGCGCGAACTATCAATATTCTCTGCCGAGGTTTGCGCTTCAGTTGCGCGCACAAAACCAGGACAGCGTCGCCGAGTTTAGCAGTGATTTTTAAATCAGCTTACGGCAGTCAAACATTGCCGAATGGAAGCTCGAAAGCACGCTAGTTAACAAGCTCGTTAGTTAACCACCCGCACCGCATCGCAGATCGGTTCTTTTTGCTGGTAAACCTGCGGCTGGTCGTCGTGCACCTGGTTTTCGCGGTCGACTCGTTCATAGCGCGTCAGTGAGCAAGGGCCGGTTTGCATCAGCTTTTCAGACAAGCTGCCATGATGGGTTGCGGCTTGATCCCAGGTGACGGTGATTTGCTTGCCAACTTGCGCGTACTGCCCGATTACCGGATCACCTCCCATATTGTTCCAGCTCTTTCGAACTTTGCTCGGCGATAAAAACGCCAAGCGAAAGCCATCACGCGATTGATAGGTGGTAAAGGCCACTTCACTGAAGCCAGGCTCGGCTTGGGTAGTGGAATTTGCGCTAGTTGCTCCAGCTGCGCTCGGTTCGGGCGCTTTACCGCATCCCAGCAAGATGGTTAGTACACTTGCCAAAATTGAGGCGCGACAAAGATTTGCTGCGATTTTCATGATGATTCCTATTTGCCAAAATAACAACGTAGCGAAATTGCAGCGTCGGTTTGCCTTGGATTAATCGCTTGATACGAGAAATGATGCGGCACACCGCCACGTGATGGCTGCACTGGGCTCGGTCATTTGCGTTTGGCTGCATTTTTGCGTTTGACTATTGGCGGTGCGCGCCTGGAAATTTCGTTCTATCCGATGCCCCGCGTTGAAAAAGCAGCTAAATTAAGGAGCAATCATGTTTGAAGCGATGAACCCAACAATGGCCTACCGAGTCCTGAGCATGCGCTGGGCCGATGGCTTGCAATTGCCCGGCGGTTTTACTAAGGT
This sequence comes from Rhodanobacteraceae bacterium, assembly GCA_031422315.1. GTDB lineage: Bacteria > Pseudomonadota > Gammaproteobacteria > Xanthomonadales > SZUA-5 > JANNYA01. Next base: position 53,994 of record JANOQN010000003.1, on the reverse strand, counting down.
TTCGGAGGCAAAGTGCTGTGTGTTTTTGCGATATGCGATCGCGCGTTTACTGGATGGCGAGGCGCTTGCGCCCGACACGCCAGATTTAATCTGGGAAGCGATTTATGGGCGCAATTGGCGCCTTGGCAATGAAGATGGATCGCGCTATGTGGTGCTGCAAGCGCCGCAGTTCCTCTACCCGAGCCGTGAATTTGCCGAAGCCATTGCCCGGAGCAATGAACTCAAGATCGCCGAGGAACAACGTGCAGATCAGCTGTGGTTTTTCCAGCTTGATGTCGACGGTGTCTTGCTAAAAATGAGCAGCCAGGGATTTCTTGAGCGGCTCACGGATTGTCAGTTTCCGCTCTCCGGATAGGTAGCAAGCAAATGCTCGCCAATAAAGCGCTGTTTAAAACTGCGCCGGTTGAAGGCTTGCGCGTGCCGGCTTGGATTGCAGCGATCATGGTATTTAGCTTCGCCCTACCATTTCTCACTATTCCTATGACGACGCCTGGACTGGCTAAGCATCCGTCGCTGCTATTGGTATCGTTAGCGTCAGCGTTTCCGCTAACAGTTTTGGTTGTGCTGCGGCGTTTATCCATTCGCTTTGCAATTGTTTTAAACGCTGATCGAAGTTTACTCATCACCCAGCCCTTTAGCCGCACGCATAACACTGGATCGCTTAATCGCTAGGCTGCGACGCGCGCTGAAAACGCGCTGGCGCATAGGTATTTATTGATGCAAGTTCAATCAGAACCAGCCATTCGAACTCAGTGGCGTTCGTTAGATCAGGCGCTATTGCCGACACTTACCGAGCTATAGGCGGTAAACTTCGAGCGCTTTCCCCTCGACAGGCTCAGCGCGAATGGTTATGAGTCGGCATCAAACAAGCGCGCTGCATGTGGCTTTACTACCGTTTGCGTTAATAGACACGCAAACCAATTGATCTTTTAAAGCATGGGGAAGATCGCGACCAAGAAAACAAATAGCGCCAAGAGCGAGACACCAGCCAACGCCAGCGCGCCTTTTAAATTGCCTTTTGCGACGCTCAGGCCGGCCACGCCAAACACCAAAAGTGGCACGATGAGATAGCTAAATGCCACCAATTTAGATTCAGACAGGTCGGCAAGTACCGCTCCCACCGCCGCAACAATAGCGAGTCCAATAGCGCCTATAGATATTGATTTAGATGTGGATGATTGAGGCATTTGATTAGTCCTGAGAGGGTTTTGGAAGTGTTAGGGAATGGCAGGCAGCTGCAGTTGCGCCATCAGTTTATTGACCGCGTTGCGCGCGATTTTCCTGGGCAACATGGCTTTTAGGCCGCCGGATTCAATCCCCATCTCTGGCGGCAATAAAAACAGCGCGAAAGCGCGTACCAGCGTGTTGGCGCTGATCCAGCCTTGCATTACGGTTTGCCCGCCGTCTTGGCGAATGTGCAATATCATCGGCGCCACTAAAAATCCTGTGCCTTTTTGATAGTGCCGTTCTGTTGTGCTGGAGCTTTGCAGCTTATATTTTTCATCGGCCGCCCATTGGTCAATGATGTTCCACTGTGCGGGGTTAGTGTTAAAACGGATCTCAGTGCGGGTTTGCATCGGTGGGCCTGGGGATGTGCTTGGGGATGTGCTTGGGGGTGTGCTTGGGAACTGCAGGAGACAAAATGAAAGATTGCGCATGTCGAGCACTGACACGAAAAATCTGCTGAAACACCGCCAAGTGATCGCTCGGTTTATTCGCATAACAAAAACGCACCCTAAATTTGGGGCAAAAAAATTGGCGGTGTGTTACTTGTCGTTTCGTGTTTGTAGTTACCCGCCAATTGCCATAAGTTGGCACGCGTCTCAAAAAGACTTAAAGGCAATCAACCATGAAATGGATAGGGCTATTGATTCGTTTGCTGGGCGTGTGCTTTGCGTTGAGTGCCTTGGTTTTGCTGCCAGGTTTGTTGAGTGGCAAAGAATCCTGGGCAATTGCATTGGTAATTGTGCCCGGAAGCTTGCTAATGGCGGCAATGCTCATTGGATTTGGCAACCGCTTGATGGTTAATTCCCCCGCTGCTCAAACGCTTGATCCCCTTTCGATTACGCCAAACTCGCCGCAGCAGCGCGCTTGGCATTCAATACTGCGCACCGTTTGGCACAAGATTCCTGCACTGGGATTGCTTTGGAGCATTGCATTAATCGTCTTTGGTGGAGTTCTATTGCTCGGCGGATTGATCGGTTGGGCCACCGGTGAAGGACCGCAACCATCACAAATCATATTGTTCCTGATCATGACCCTCGTGCCAATCAGCGCTGGCTTTACCGGGCTTGTGCAGTTAAGACGCGCTTCAATGGAAAAGGTGATTGAAAACCTGCGCGGCGAGACTACGAAGTAGCAAGGTTCATTGACCCACAATATTGGCGCTGATCCAGGCCTGCATCACGGTTTGCACGCCCTTTTGGCGCACATGCAGCAACATGGGCGCCACCAAAAAGCCGCTACCTTTTTTTTGGTAAATACGCTCGGTTGCGCTCCGCCTACGATAAATCTGCTGCTGTACCGCCAAAAAGATGGTGCAAATACGTGACGCGCTACTCACATTACCCACCCTAAATTTTGTGTAAAGATTTGGCGGTACGTGCCCGATAATTTCGTCATCTGAGTTACCACCCCAACGGAGTAATCAGATGAAACACACCATGTTCGACCCAACCCACGCGCTTAAACAAGCGCGCGCACAACCAAGAAATACAACGCGTCTGCTGCTAGCGACAATGCTGTTTGCAGGCACCACGGCCATCTTGGCACCAAGCTTGGCGTCCGCGCAGCCCATCACCCTGATTCCTGCAGGGAATGCCACCAGCGGCTCGGGCACCGCGCTCTATCGCCACATCATTAACTCATCTATTGCGCTTTGCAATGACGGCTCACCCGCGGTTGCCTACGTACAAACCGCCACGAATGCCGCCAACGTCAATGACTGGGTTATCGCCATGGAAGGTGGTGGCAGCTGCAAGAATGCGCAGGAATGTTTGGATCGTTGGCAAGGTTTGGGTGGCGGCATTCAGCTAATGAGTACGCAAATTTCCCGCATTACTTGGAATGCTTCGCGCGGCCTGGGCGTTGCAGCTTTTAGCCCACCGAGCGGATGGGAAGCTGCAACCATTGGCGGTTTACCTTTTTATGTTGCGCCCGCGCGCGTTTCACGCGGCGGCATGTTCTCGAACGTGGCCGCAAACCCCTTCGCGGGCTGGAATAAAGTGTTCTTAAACTATTGCAGCAGGGACAACCACATAGGTCGAAATCCGCTAACGAATAACTCAGGCATTAGTCGCGCTGGCGCGGCGGTTGCATTCAATCTGCAATTTCGCGGAGCCGATATTTTTGATGGATTGATTGCCGACTTGCGCGCAGGATTTACCGCCTGCGCGGCAGGCCCTGGTGCTGCTTGTCAGACCATGCCAACCTTAAACAGCGCGACCAATATTCTACTGACCGGCTCCTCCGCAGGTTCACAGGGCGCACAAGACACGCTAGATTTTTTTCGTGCTGGGCAAACCGCAGTAAATGCCAACACCGTTGTGCGTGGTGTATTTGATGCAGGCTCTGGGCCGCTGCGCAACGAGCTGCCCTACTCGCTGGCGCTGGCCAAGTTCGTCAGCTATCAGGCTGATATGGACTCAGAGTGGAGCATGATGACTACCTACTGGGACGCGCGCACGGATGAGACCTGCTTTGACTTAAACGCGGAATTGCGTTCTCGCTGCGCCGATCATATGCATCTACAGCGCCACCACATTACGACCAGTTTCTTTTTTCATCAAGACCTTTTGGATAGTGTGGCGTATCCAAAAATATTGAGCAGGTTCTTTCCGCACCCCGTCCCTCCAGTGGCAGGCGCGGTCAGTTATCCAGTCGGCACTGCCGCGTGGGAGCTATCGACGGGTTCGCTGGCGAACTTGCAAGAAATCAGCATGTACCGCGAATTTACCTCGAATCGCTATCCAACGGAGCGCAGCTTGATCATAGGTGATGCGCAGTGGATTCCATCAGGGATTTTCGCGCCGCGCTGCCAGGCTCATGTCACGCTTTCAAACGATGGATTCTTCAATCAGCTGCTGCCGGTCGCCGGCGTGCCGACTAATCTAGCCACCGCGCTTACCACGTGGCTAGCCACCGCACCCGGTGCGGCTAGCACCATAACCGCATATGCCACGCCAGGAATTGGACCGGCGGGCGGCGCGGGCGTTTGCTTCTAGTTAGTTGAAAAGCCAGCGCTCGTCATTGCGAGCGCAGCGAAGCAATCTCCGCGCCTCTACGTTTAGAAGCAAAACCGATTTTTTCTTCTTTTAGAACTTGAGGCAGCGGAGATCGCCACGTCGCTACGCTCCTCGCGATGACGAATTTTTTATGCTTCGATTTCTTATGTTAATGGCATTGCCTCACCATCTCATCTCTCATCCAAACGTCATTGGAGTCTTTATGCTAAAGCTTTACCCATCCCTCGCACTGCTAATTGCCAGCAGCAGCTTTGCCGCCACGTTTGAGCCCATTAGCGGCGTTGAAGATCCGCAAATCTGGGGCACCCAGGCCAATCGCGGTGTTTTTAGCTGTTCGATCTCCGGTGACGGCTCTATTGTTGGCTTCGAAACCGACGCCACGCAGCTAGTGGCGAATGATCGCAATGGCTTGCCGGATGTGTTTGTACGCACCGGTGCGGCTACGCAAAAAATTTCTCGGCGCGCAGCGGGCGGCGATGTGCGCGGCTTCTCTGGAAAATCATCACTCAGCAGCACCGGTCGCTTTGTCGCATTTCGCAGTGACGATGACTTGCTCGGGGATGCAAGTGCGGTCAGCAACACCGCTTTTTGGCTGGATCGCCAAACCGGCATATTCAAGCGGGCGTCGTTCGATCTAGCGGGCACCCCAGTACCGGTGCTAACGCTAGCTATTTCTGGCAACGGGCGCTACGTCACGTTTGACACCGAGGCTGCAAATTTAGTCGCCGCAGATTCCAACACGAACACCGATGTCTATCGCTATGACAGCCAAACCGGCGCAATTGCGCTGGTGTCAGCAGACCCTTTCAGTGGGATCGCTAATCGTGCCAGCACCGCGCCTAGCATTGACGACACTGGCAATCTCATAGCGTTTGAAAGCGCGGCGACAAACTTAAGCCTCGCTGATACCAGCGTCATTGATGTGTTTGTTAAAAATATGACGAACGCAACTGTGCTGCGCGCCTCGCAAGACAACGCGGGCGTAGGCGGCAATGACACTTCGTTTAATTCCTACCTCGCCGCCAATGGTAATTTTGTTTCGTTTGAAACCACAGCGAGCAATCTGGACAGCAGCACGCCCGACGGCAATGGTTTTAGGGACGTTTACCGACACAACTTGAGCTCGCGCGTTACCCAGCGGGTCAGCGTAAGCACCGCTACGGGCCCTGATGCCAACAATTCAAGCTTTGATTCGTCCATCTCTGAAAATGGCCGCTACGTTTGGTTTCGCAGCAACGCGACTGATCTGGTAACGCCCGCGCCGACCAACCCGAGCCAGCTGTATCGGCGTGATATGTCAGGCACCACGGTCGTGCTAGCCAGCAATAACGCGGCGGTGCCTGGGGCTCACGCTAGCAGCAGCGATGGGCAAAGTGCCTGCTTTTCGACCAGTAGCGCGCTGCAGGCTGATGACACGAACCAGCTTAACGACGTGTATCGCACCGATTTGGTAACTAACAGTTTCGTTCGCCAATCCATTGCGGGCAGCGTGATACCCAGTGCGTTTAGCGCGCAAGACGTGTTCCTGAGCGATTCAGGGCTGGACGCCGCGCGCATTAACGTCAGCGGCGGCCGCGATCTGGATGCGCAGAGTTTTGCGGAGTTCAACCTCGCGGTGCGATCGTTTTACGTTACCGAAATCGTGCCCAGCACCGGGCAGTCCAAGGTGCTGGCGCGCAACGCAGCCGGCGCGCTGCCAGATCAAACGACGCGCTCCTCTTCGTGTTCAGAAGCCTGCGTATTCGCAGCGATCGAAACTAACGCCAACAACTTGGCGGCGAATGATACCAATGCCTCATTCGATGCCTATCGCCTGCAAACGGATGGCGCTGGTGCAGGCACGCTTGGGCTGATTAGCCAGGGTTTGGACGGCAATGCCGCGGGCGGAGTTTCTGAGGCAAAAGTTAGCGGAAGTGGCGGTTTTGATGTGGTGTTTCTTTCGACCGCCAGCAATATTGTAGCTGGCGATAGCAATAGCAAAACCGACGCGTTTTTGTGGCGCTCAACCGGCGTGCCGATTACGCGGATAAGCGTCAGCTCAACGGGCGTGCAGGCCGATAGCGACACGAATGAGCTCAGCATGGATGAAAACGGCACCTTCATCGCATTTTCTTCAGATGCCACCAATCTAGTTTCCGGCGACACCAATGGGGCGAGCGATGTGTTTTTGTATCAGCGCAGCAGTGCCACAACCATTCGCGTCAGCGCTGATTTTAAAGGCGTGCAGCTGCAAGAAGAGGCCAACAGCCCCAGCATCAGCAGCGACGGGCGTATGGTACTTTTTCATGTCGATAACTCGGTAATCGACGACGAGCTCTATCTCTATGATCGCGTGCTGTTGACCCGCCGCAAAATCATACTGCCCATGGACGTCGTTCCATTGGAAGGCACAGCAAAGTTCGCGCGTGATTCGCGCTACTTTGGCTTTGTCGGGCAGCAGGGCGATATTACCATCGCCTATCGGTATGATCTGGAATCAAGTAGCCCGCTACGCGAGCTTTCGCGCACGTCAGATGCGCTTTTTGGCGTAACGCAAATCTCCAAAGTACTTGTCACCTCAGCCAGTACCGCCTTGCTCAACACCACGCAGCCCTTGAGCGATGCAGATCGCAATGCGCGCTTTGACGTGCAAAAACTGAACCTGGAAACCGGAAATTTGTCATTCCCGGGGGCGACGCTCACCGTGTCGGAATCGGCAGGAACCATTGATATCCCGGTGCGAAGATTATTAGGTAGCGAAGCACGGGTAGAAGCCAGTGCCGCGTTCACGCCGACCACAGCTCAGACTAACGATTTCGCAGTGGTTGAAGGCCGTGTGGTTTGGGAAGACACAATTAACGGCGTGCAGAACTTGCGGGTCAGCATTACTGACGACGCGCTGCCGGAGTCAGCGGAAGCATTCCAGGTACAGCTAGTTCCGAGTGGCGGGGCGACGCTGGGCAATAACAGCCTAGTGACCATCACGATTGCCGATAACGACAGCGATCAACTGTTTAAAAATGGCTTCGAGTAAATCCGCAATCGCGGATAAGAATCGAGATGAACTTTTGCGCTAGAATTTCTCGCTGTATTTTTGCGCCGCACTTCCGGGCGTCTTGGGCTCGCAACCGCAGGTTCCAAGCTGCCATTTGATGCTAAGTGCTTAAGATAGGAAATAGTTATGTTTGAAACGCATAAAACCCTGACGTGTAACGCGTGCGAATGGACCACCATCATTCACACGCGCTTTGCGCAATTACCGATGTCATGGACAATGCACGCGGCCGCTGAGGCGACGCAATTGTTGGGTGAGTTCGAACAAGTCAAATCATCATGGATGTTTCCTGGAAAACCCCTGCTCGGGCCATTGCAGAACGGCATGGTATTCAATCGGGGCTATTGGAATACGTTCTACAAAGTACGAATTAGGTCTAGTAAAACCGTAGCGATTAGCCTTGTAGGCGTTTGGTTTTGAGGCGTCATTGTGGTCGATCTATATTGTTTTTTACCGAGCTCTGCGTGGGGTTTTAAACCCGTTTGGATTAATAGTGGGCCAGTTGGCTGCAATCTGGCAACACCGTTCCACTACTCAGCGGGAGCTGCGAAGGCTTTTTGCCAAACTATTTTCGGGTCTATGCGCTGCTGTTCCAGCCTACGCACGATTGTGCCGGAATCGGTTTTCCAATCGACTAAACTGCGGCCCTGCTTGGCACCGTAATAGGTCTGCTCTTGGGCCTGCTGCAAGTGCCAGCAAATGCGCTCGGTTACCTGCCCATCGTCGCCAAGTTTAACCAAGCAACGGTTGGGTCCATTGCGAAAACCGAGTGCGTATAGTTTCGCCTGCGCCGCTGAGTTAGGAAACACAGGTACGGATATTCCTGGCGTGCGCGGCATTGGAACAATGGGCCCAAACCTAAACATCGAGACCTGTTGCTTCGGCCAACGAAGGCTTGGAAATTCACCATCGTAGATCGGCGTCAACTGATTCTTTACCACATAGCTGCGGACTTGATTTCGCCCGCTACCTGTCACTTTTTCGCCGAATGACTTTTGCAACACGTCGTGTTTGCGCTCTAGAAAATAGCCTACACCACTGATGCCAGCTTCGCCATCTGTGAGCAATTGAGCGCCTTGGGCAAAGCCATGGATCGCCACCAGGGTGCCGTCCGGCAGCGCATTGAAACGCTGACTTTCATCCGTTCGTAGTTCGACAACTTCCTTGATTGCGCGCAGAAAATGGCTGCGATCTTCGCGTGGGTTGCAGGCAAGCAAGATGCAAGCTGTCATTGCAATCAACGGGGCCACGAGGCCCTTTTTAAGGGTTGAAATGTACATACTAGCCCCCGGGCATTGCTCGGCTGATTTCCTGGGCTGGCTTATTGTGCATCGATGGGCTTTGCTCAAAAACTTTTGAAAAACGGGGAATCTCCACATTTTAAGCTTCATGCCTAACTTCGTTCACACAAAACACCACACGATAACTCCTAGTTATACTCGCAAGTAGCACCACGAAAAAACGGACGCAACACCGCCATATGATTCTTCAGGCCACTATATGATGCTTCAGATTGAACAATGGCTGCCAAAAACCCGCAATGCCACGCGGGTTCGCAACGAATTCGTCAAAACAGCACGCCTACCTTCGCGCAGGATCGCGCTCGTCTAAATGGCGATTATTGATCTAAAAACCGGCGGCGCTTTAGACGGAGCATTGGCAAAATCAATGTTGCCTGACGTCGAATTAAAGCCGGGCGATCAGATTGGCGCGTTCACCATCGAATCGGAAATTTCGCGCGGTGGCATGGCGATTGTCTATTTGGCAACCCGCAGCGATGGGGAAATCTCACAGCGCGTCGCGTTGAAATGGCTGCAGGCGCCGCCAACAGAAACCATTGTACAAACGCTATTTCGGCGCGAGCGCAATATCTTGGCAAGCTTGGATCACCCAGGCATTGCGCGCCTTATTGACGGCGGCCGCACCGATGCTGGGCTGTGGTTTGCGATGGAGCTAGTGCAGGGCCAAAGCATCGATGACTATGCGAACCAGAAATCCTTAGGCGTGCGCCAGCGCGTGCAGTTGATTATCTCGCTGTGTGATGCCTTGGCCGCCGCGCATGCTAGGTTGCTGGTACACAGGGACATCAAGCCAGCGAATGTTTTGGTGGATCAAAACGGACGCGTTAAGCTGCTGGATTTTGGTATCGCAAGCTTGATCAATCAAAGCGATGGCATTGAAACCAGCGCGTTTACGCCGAGCTTTGCCAGCCCTGAGCAATGGCAAGGCTTGCCGGTGGGCATAGGCTCGGACTTCTATCAGCTGGGCCTGATGCTAGCGCATTTGTTATGCCCTGAGGCCATCGCAAGCGAGTACCTGCCCGCCGATCAACACTTGACTACAATGCTGCGCAATGATGATTGGCCCCAACACCGCGCGCAGCGCCTGAATCTAGCTGCTGTGCCCAAAAAACTGCGCTCAATAACGCCGATATTGGCGTGCGCCACTGCGTTTGATGCCGCTGCGCGCTATGCTAGCGCGCTGGCACTGCGGAGCGATTTACAAAACTATTTGGATGCACAGCCCTTGCAGGCGGTCAATGGAAACTGGCGCTATCGATGGGCGCTTTTTTTTAAGCGCCATCCTTTGGGCACCATCTCTGGCGTCATCGGAACCTGCGCGCTTGTTTTACTGGCAGCAAGCTTTTGGCAGCAATACCAAGCCGCGCAGCTAGCAGCAAAAGTGGCGGCAGAATCCGCAGCCATTGCGCAAGCGGCGTCACAGCGTAGCGGTGCCGCATTAAAATTCGTGACCGAGATGACGCAGTGGGCAAAGCCCAGCAAGAGTGGCGGGCAAACCATTAGCATTGATGACGCGCTAGCCGATGCCGTACAAAAAATTGAAATGCAATTGCGTGATCAACCGCAGCTGCGTGCCGAGCTGCAATATGTTTTCGGCGAGATTTATTTGCAGCGCCGCGAGCGTAGCAAAGCCCGGCCGCTTTTGGAAGCGGCCTACAAAGTGCTGTCGCAAACCGATGTCAATACACTGCAGCTGGCCCGCTGTGAAGCCTATCTCGCGTTTGTATTAAACGAAGGCGCAGAGCGTACGCGAGCGATTGCCTTAGCGCGTTCTGCTATCAAACATCACCAAGACTTTGGTTTTAAGCGTGATTCCCATTACTTTAACGCCCGCCATATTTTGGCTTCGAGGTTGCTACAAGTTGGCCAATTGCAGCCTGCAATCGATGAATTCAGCGCCGCGATTTTGGAGATACCAGCGCATTTGGGCACTGATACCCCAAACGAGGCGGTGTTGCGCATTAACAAGGCTGATGTCGAAGATCTTTTGAACGATGCGGTTAGTGCCGAGTCATTGAGGCTGCGCGAACAGAGCATGACTACCGCTCATAAAAACTACGGTGCGTTGCACCCCTCAAGCAGCGGTGCAGCGCTGGATTACGCGCAGACGCTGATAGCTGCCGGGCAGCTTGACACCGCCGCCGAAGTGCTCGCAACGGATCAAGTTGTGCGTGCCAAACTTTGGCCGCCCAATCACGCTGAGTTCGCCCGTTGGCGCTATGTCAAGAGTGAACTGCTGCTAGCGCGCGGCGATAGTAAGCAAGCAGAAGTTGAAATTCGAAGCGCGATTGAGCACTGCTGCGCCGATGTTAAACAAGGCTTGCGGTATTTAAACGCCTACCATCGCCAACTTGGGCGGGCATTGGCAGGGCAAAATCGACACGTGCAGGCCATTGCCACCTACCGGCATGCGCTACTGCCTGAGCACCTAGATACCGCGGTCGAACCCGATTTCGGGAAAACGCGTTTGCTATTGATTCAAGCGCTGCGTGCAGCCAGGCGCGAAGCTGAGATTGGCAACGAACTCAGGCTCGCCGAACAAGAATCCAGTGTGCTGCCCGAGGCGCATTCGCGCAGGCTCGCATTAGCGGAAGAACGTGCTTTGATTAGGTAATTACCGATAAAACCAGGGTGTAGACGCCAGTTCAATTCGCGCTTTGCTGGGCCATCCAACCCCGCACCCTCGCCCACTCACGCTGCACCGTGCGCAAAGGAAGATTAAGCGCATGAGCCGTTTCCGGGTCGCTAAAGCCGGCGAAATATCGACATTCGACAATCGACACTTGCTGGCTTGAGTGCCGCGCCAGATTTTGCAGCAGCTGATCGACTTGAATCAGTTCAACTGCGTTATCAAGCACTGCATCGTCTGGCGCTATGTCATTTACTGCTTTCATATCAATATGCACTTGGCCGTTTCCGCGCTTGTTAGCGGTGACAGCGCGCGCTTGCTCAATCAATAGATGCCGCATGGCGGTTGCCATAATCGCTAAAAAATGCGCGTGCCCCTCGGCTTTCGGCGGTGCTTTCAACAAACGCAAATAACATTCATGCACCAAGCCGGTGGTGTTTAAGCCGCCACCGGAAAGCTTGGCACGCACTTGGTGCGCTAGACGGTGTAAATCCTGATAGGCAATCGCGAATACCTGATCATAGGCGACTCGATCACCTTGGGCGGTGCGCAAAATCAGCTCTTCCATTGAATCAGCGGCATCATCAGTCATGCACGGGTTTGCCTAAGCAGATAAGGGGTTCAGGCAGTAAGTGGGCCTGCCAAGTGTGGAGTTGTCAAGAAAACGGCACCCCAAATTCGCGTCTAGATAAGCTGTCAACCAAACTAGCGATGATGCGTATACGCCGGTCGGCGATCATTGACGAGGCGATTTTCACACGGCTTATGGCTACACTTGGTTATGCGAAACCTAACCCGATTTGACCAACTTATCAGCGATGCTGACCGCAGTTTACGAACTTTGCTGGCTCCGCAAAGTTTGCAGCAGCGCGCAACGCCATTGCCCACGCACGTTCTGACAGACGCAGAAAATGCGAAAACGCTGTCACGCGAACAAGAGCGCCTTGCGGGAAATTTAATGCGTATCAATCATGCGGGTGAAGTCGCCGCACAGGCGCTTTATTTTGGTCATGCACGCTTCGCGCATACAGAGCAGCAAGCCCAACGCATGCTGCACGCGGCGGCTGAAGAGGGTGATCACTTAGCCTGGTGCGCTGAGCGCTTGAGTGCATTAAATACGCGCCCCAGCCTGTTCGGGCCAATATGGTACGCCGGTGCCTATGCCATGGGCGCGGCATCCGCACTGATGGGTGATCGGTTTGCTTTGAGTTTCGTGGCGGAAACCGAAGCGCAGGTTGAGGCGCATTTGCAAGCCCACACCCAACGATTACCCGAGGCTGATGCCGAAAGCATGGCAGTTTTGCAGCAAATGCGCAGCGACGAAGCTGCGCACGGCCAAGCCGCATTGGCCGCAGGTGGCAAAAAACTCCCCTGGCCGCTGCCAGCTTTGATGGGCAAAGCGGCCGATGTCATGCGCGCGGTGGCATTTTACGGCTAGGCGCAGCCCCCCACAAACATTTGCACTAGCCGCAAACCGCCAGCTCTGCCACTATCTGGCAACTTCGAATCTGTGAATGGCCCGTGACCTCGATTGCCTTTACCGCCAGCAAAACAGAACCGGCGCAGCATGCGCTCAAAGTCATGGTGGATCGCTACGGCAACGTGCCGTTTGAGCAGGCCGAAGTCGTGGTGGCCTTGGGTGGTGATGGCTTTATGCTGCAAACGCTGCACAAAACCCGTAAGTATCAAAAGCCAGTGTTCGGCATGAAGCAGGGCACCGTCGGATTTTTGATGAATTTGTACAGTGAAGAAGGCTTGGTTGAACGAATTGAAGCTGCGCAAGGCGCGCATCTAAGGCCGCTGCGTATGTCGGTGACGACTGAATCGGGCGGCATGGCGGAAGCGCTGGCGATCAATGAGGTTTCATTGCTTCGGCAAACCAAACAGGCTGCGAAAATCCGCATCTGGGTTAATGACACGCTGCGGGTTGACGAGCTCGTTTGCGATGGCGCGATGCTAGCGACGCCAGTCGGGTCAACGGCTTACAATTTATCCGCGCACGGACCGATATTGCCCTTGAATTCCGAAGCACTTGCGCTCACGCCGATCAGCCCATTTCGGCCAAGGCGCTGGCGCGGCGCAATCATCAAACGCGATTCGCAAGTGCGGTTCGAGATTCTCGATCACTACAAGCGCCCGGTCAGCGCCACCGCTGACTCCACCGAAATCAGGGATGTGGTGGAAGTGCTGGTTCACGAAGCGGAGAACGAGCGCTATCACGTATTGTTTGACCCGGCGCACAACTTAGAAGAGCGCATATTGAACGAGCAGTTTGCATTTTAAGGGCGCTTTATTTTGATGTGCGGCGCTGCTAGCCAACAGTCTGTTCGGCGCCAAGCTCATGCTGCGCCAATAGCGTAATATTTAACGCGGCGACATACTGAGTAAAAGCTGTTTCTGGATCTTGTGATAGTGCGCTAAGCTCAACTATCAAGCCCGTTTTTGATATGTGTGGGAACATCAGCGCGAGCGGCACTTGCATTTTTGTCAGCGCCGGAATGGCGGTGGTTTGCAGGTAAAGCGACTGCACAAAACGGCTGTGCAATTCCTTAGCCATGCGCATTTTATGTGCACCTGGAAGAGGATTGAACTGATCCAAAGTCAATAGCACCCACGCGCCTTTGCGCACTTGCTGGCGAATTGCAAAATACAGGTGTGGGTTCGGCATAATTTGCGTTACGCCAGGCAAATTTTGGCTTTCACCGTCGAATAACGAAACGAGTGCAACGTCCATGTTGTGCGCTTTGAGGTTGCGCAAAACTTGTAGATTTGTGGGCAAGTGCGCGCCAAGCAATACCCCGCCCGGCCTGCCGTTGCTACGCTCCAAAGCCCGCAAATGCTGGCATGCAGACCAATGCAACAGCGGCTTTTTGAGCTGCAATTGACGCATGATGCTTAGTGCTGCGCGTTCGCGAGCGGCTTGCATTAGGTGCGGCGTTGCTGAGAGCTTGCGCTGCATCGCAGCTGAGCGGCTGAGGGCGCAGATCAGCTGCCAATTAACGAAGTAGCGTAAACGATCGGGTAAGCGGTCTAGGCACCGACCTATGGCAGCGCGCCAAGTCAAGCGCGCGCCAGCGTTAGACGAGCAACGGTTAGGCTATCAACAATAAAGCTCAAGCAGCGCGCCGGGATTGCGCAATAGGATTAAATTGCTCATGCAATAGCCACCAGCTAAGAGCGCCGCGGCGAGCACCGTTAAGCGCCTGCGCCACGTCCAACTCGGTGTGGCATGCGGCAACGAGCAACTCAATTGCCTCGTCGCCGTGTCGCGCGTCGGCTTCGCAGTGCAATTCAAGAAACTCTAGCGCAGGCTCGCTTAGGCGATAGTGTTGTCGCAGGCCTTTGATCAGCAGCGCAAATGTCGCTGGCACGCTGTGTTCGTAGCCAATGCCCATAAACGCAAAGGCAGCGCGCCAAGCGCCACTAGCAAGCTGCGTATCTAGCCAAGTGTTTGGAACAGTTGCTGGCAGGGCGTGTTGGCCAAGTGACTTTGCGAGAACCGCCGCCAATGGGCCGTGCCCGCGTTCAGCGCTGAACTGCAACTCGCCCTGTTGGTAGCGCTGCACACCTTCTTCCTCCAATAGGTTCTTCAGCAGCGACAAGCGAATCGCCTGGTCGTCGCAGTGCGCTAGCACACTACTCAGACGTTTTGGAAAGCCATCGGCAAGCGACCACAGCACGCCGGCGTAGCGTGCCAATTCGCAAACCGGAGCTGTGCCAGCTCGAACTGCTTGAACCCACGCGGATTCCGCAGTGTTCTTTACAGTCGCTGCACTGTGCAGCGCGGCGCGCAGGGTTTGGCTAGGCATCATCAATAGCCCCCTTCATTCTCGATCATGTGCTCAAAAAATGGCGCGACCTTGCCCTCTAACGTTAGTCGGCCACGCGTGGTGCTGTTTAAATCTGGCCATTGCGTTAGCTGTACGCGCTTTCGTTGAAACTGAAAATCGACCGAGCTAGCGGTGCGTACGCGCTTTTGCAAATCCGCTTCCGATGCGTTTGAGGCGCTTAAAAAAACGTCCATAAGTTGATCCAGTTTCAAGGGCGTATTTTTCATGAAACGCCCGACTTGTCCGACAGATCGCAAATGTACTTCTAATACGGAGCGTTTACTGAGCGCCGCTTGCCAAAAATCCTTTACATGCGGCTCACTGATGCCCTGCACAACGATCATGCCTACCGAAGTCAATATGCGTTCCGCTGCAGCATTTTCAAACGCGGCCCGCTTTTCTTTGGCACAGCGCATCCCATCAACCGCCTTGTAAAGATCATCGTTAAAGACGCCGTTGAGTGACAGATAGAGAATGGACAGGCCAGCGCGCTTTAGCTCACGCATATAGTCCAAGTCTGCAAGCTTCAAGCCGTTGCTCAACAAAACCGGATGATGGCTCGCTTGGCGCACCATGTGAATCAGTTCAGGCAAATCACTGCGCATAGTCGGTTCTGCGCCTACAAATCGCAAAAACCGCCCGCGCGGTAAGCGCCGCACCATACTTTCGATCCATTTCGCGTCCAAATCTGGAATGTCACGATTAGGTATATAACAATTTTTACAGCCCATGTTACAGCGGTGCGTCACGTCAATTTGAACCGTCTCAAATGGGCACTGTTCCAGCTCGAACGTCACAGCAGGTTGGTGCAGGCCGAAACGATACTTGGCGTCATAAATTTTGGTCTTAGGAATGCGCGCAGTCGTTGCTAGCGTGACTGCGCGCTCAGGAACTGTTCCCAACATGAGCGAGGATTTTTGTTACGAAGGATCGATGACTCTAGGTGGTTTCGTAGCGAGCCGCAAGCGCACCGCAAAGTTTAGGAGTCAGGGATCAACGCCGAAATCAAATCTACCCGACTAGCGCAGTACGCCTGCCACGCACGCGAGTAATTTGGTTAGTTAGTACCAGAGCGCAAGTACGCCGATTCACGCGCTTCTACGCTGACCTATTGACTGAGCTCTGTGTGTGGCGTTTCGGTCGTAAGCGCTAACAAGCCTTCGGCATCGGTTTGCAACAGCAACTGCTTGGATTCCCGCCTTCGCCGGAATGCCGGGATAATCATCGCGCCAAGCCTCAATTCCCCCGATTCAACGCCGAAACCAAATCCACCCGTCCAGCTCGATATGCCGGCCACGCGCACGCGAGCAGTGTAGTTAAGCTGAGCACCGCAGCCACCAGCACCAAGCTGCTGAGATCATCGGATTTAACGTCGTAAAGCCAGTGCTGGAGAGCTTTCGCGCAGATCCAAGCGCTTACGCTGCCGATCACGAGTGCCATAGCCAATAGCCGCAGCGCTTGCCCTAATAGCAATCCGCGCAGCCGCACAGCGGATGCACCCACTGCGGCGCGTAAAGCGAATTCTGGCCGACGCTGATGCATCAAATAGCTGACTAGCCCAAATAGCCCAAGCGCACCCAGCAGCAGTGCACTGCCGGAAACCAAGCCGATCAACTGAAGCAAAAAGCGCGGGCTAGCCATTTTTTCATTGCGCAGTTCGCTCAGCGGTTTGGCATTCAGGAGCGTCAGTTTGGCATCAATGCCGCGCACTGCTTGTGCAATGCTTGCAATAAATTGCTTAGGTTCACCACTAGTTTGCACAATAATATTGATTGAGCGTGAGGGAAATTGCGCCATTGGCACGTAAAACTCAGGGCGCGGAGGGGCGCTTAGATTTTCATGCCGGACATCGCTAAGCACGCCGACGATGGTTTTCGGCGCATCGCCGCCCCAGCCTAGGCTCAACGACTGCCCGAGTGGATTTTGATCCGGGAAATAGCGCTTTACAAAGGCCTGATTGACCAGCGTAACCGGCGCGCCGCCGGGTGAATCTTCGCTGGCAAAACCTCGGCCATCCAATAGTTGCAAGCCGATTGTGTTGGCATAATCGGTATCGACAAAGCGCAGTTGCGCCTGCTCGGGTGCATCTTTAGCAAACGGTGCACCGGTGATGTTAAACGTGGTGCTGTCATCGGTTTCACCGAGCGGCACGGAGCCTGCAATGCTTGCGCTTAAAATGCCAGGCTGGGCGCGCACGGCAGCTTTAATACGCGCGTGTGCGGCCAATAGTGCAGCCTCATCGGGGTAGCGATCCTTGGTTAACAGCACGCGCGCGCTCAGCGTTTGCTGATAGTTAAAGCCAGGATCAACTTGCAAAAGCCGATGCAAGCTTTGCAGCAGCAATGCAGTGCCAAACAGTAGGCTCATCGCCAGCACCAGCTGCGCTACCACCAGTACTTTGCGCATGCGCTGTTGACTGGCATTGCCTAGCGCCGTACGTGCGCTAAAATTTTGCTGGTTGACTAATTTGCGCAGATACCAAAACGCGCCCAGGCTAGCAATCAATGCAGTGAAAAACGCCAGCAGCAAAGCAAATAGCAGGACGCCAATGCCGATTTGCAAATCCCCCAAGCTGTTAATTTGCGAACGAATCAGCGGCTCCGCCAGCCTAATCGCAAAATGCGCAAGCGCTAAGCCGAGCGCCGCGCCAATGCCAGCCAGCAGCGTATTCTCCAATAACAAATAGCGAAACAACTGGCCCATGCTAGCCCCCAAATTGGCGCGCGCTTGAAACTCAGCGCCGCGCTGCGCCGCATGCGCCAACACTAAATTTGCCAAGTTGATGCTTACAATCGCAAATAGCAAGGCGTTCACCGCCAACAGCAATAGCAGCATTGGCATTTGCGCCGCGTGCAGCGATTCGCGCACGCTGCGTACCATCACGCTGCGCTGCGCATTACTTTCAGGGTATTGCTTAGCTAACTGCGCCATCTTCGCGCTGGCCTGTGCAGCTAGTTGCTCGGGCGCAGCACCCGGGCGCAAGCGAGCCAGCGCGAAATTTAAAAATGGATAGCCTCGGCTGGCGTTCGCAGTTCCGGTTTTTAACGGGCTGCCGCCTTCACCGGTGCTGATCCACACGTCAATCGGCGCACTATTTTGGTCAATCAAACCTGCGGGCATCACGCCAATTACGCGGCGCGACGTGGCATTGATGCTGATCATGCGGCCAACGATATTCGGATCAGCTTGAAAACGCGAACGCCACAGCGATTCACTGAGCAACATTAGCGCACTGCCATCATCACCCAGCTGGGTTTCCTCGAGCGTACTAAAATCACGCCCTAAAATCGGCGCCACGCCATACACCGCACTGATTTGGCTGGTCGATAGCGCAACCCGTACTTGCACATCACTAGAGTCTGCTCCGGTGCTCATCAAACGATCATTAAAGCTAAACCCGGCCACGGCGATAGCGCTTGGCATGCCCGTACGCAAATCCAGCAAATTTAAGAACGACAGCCCCAGTGGCTGCTCGGGCCGATTGATCTCAATCCCATTGATGGCGCGCAAATTTCCCACATCCGCAAATGGCAGCGGCTGCAATAAGGCCGCGTGAATAATGCAAAAAAGCACCGTGCTGCTGCCCACGCCCAGCGCCAGCGTCAAAATACTGAGTGCACTGAAGGCCAGATTGCGCCTCAAGCGGCGAGCTATGCTGAGTAGAGATTCGATCATGGTTGAGGACTAAGTTTGACTAAGAAATCGTTTTAGCATGATGTGTGCCAGAAACTGTTTTCGCATCGCTTTTTTGGATGCGTTGCCTTAGGAATAGCGGACAACTTATTATGACATTAGGCTCGGTGCCTGGATTCTTGCTTGTTTTTTCAGGACTTTTTACTTGGTTTGTGATTTGGATGCTCCGCTATTCCCCCTCATTCGGGGGGTTAGCAGGCACAAAGAAATCAACTAGATTTGAGCCTCTCAAAACCGAAGCGCAACCCATCATGGCTAAATTAGTTTCTTTCATCGCAAGTAGTTTATTTTTGGCGGCTGCCTGCACGGCTTCGGCGCAAGTGCCGTCCGCATCCAGCAACAGCGGCGGCACTTTGGCGCTCAAACCCAGCGATGTTCGTTCGATCAATAGTTTGATTGGTGCGCCGCAAGGCGCTGGCATTATTCGCGTAACCGCAGCTGATTTTACCGCTGGCTCTGGCCGCATTACCTTTTCTGAGTTTCCGCTTGCCACCAATAACCCGGTCTATCCAGCGGCGAGCTATGGCGGCGGTGCTAGTTCCCCTACGGTAACGTTTCAGGGCTTTTTCGCGGGGCAATCCTTGGGTACTGCGGCTACTTGCCCCACGGGCGCTGCGTTAACAGGTTGCGTAGTGGGCGCGCCGACCAATCCGCTTACTTTATTAGCTAGCTCACCGAACGCTTTCATCCAAAACGATGGCTCTAATCCGACTTCGCCGATTTTGTCCGGCACGCCGCTGTTCAACGGCGCGATCGCAATGCATTTTAGTAGCAACCAAGCGGCGGTCGGCTTAGATGGCGGCTTTTTTAATGCTGTAGGTGGCACTGCAATCACCGCATTCCGCCGCGACGGCACGGTGATAGGCTCGGTTTCAAACATTGGTACCGGCATTGAGTTTTTGGGCTTGGCAACTGCAGATCGCACTGAAACCATTGCAGGCCTGCTGTTTAGTTTGGTCGGCGCGGAGCCAGCAGGTTTTGCGATTGACAACGTTCGCTTTGGCACGTCGGGTCAGATCACTGGTGGCACGCCGCGTGTGGTAGTGGCAGCACCGGCTAACAATCCGTGGGCGCTTGGCTTTATGGTGTTGGCCATCGGTTTGATGGTGAGTGTGGCGGTTCGAAGGCGCTAGGGTTTGGGGTGGTCAGGGAAATTTGCTTCAAAATCGGTATCGAATTTTCCTATCCACGCAAATTTTTTGACTAATGCTATTGCGTTATTCGCCGCTACTGAATCCATCTTAGCTGTTTAACTTTCCTGCCTAGAAAGCAATTCGATATAGCATTGATAACTATAGTGGCGGTTTTTCTTTTGGCCGGTTAGCTCCGAAGTTATGCCCAGATCGGTCAGTATTTTGACCGCAGCGCTCGCAGTGGGAAAGCTGATGCTTAGCTTTTGCCGAACCAAATCAATGCTAAATCGCGGCATCAAAGGCAGCAGCTCAAATAGGCGGTAGCAGGTTGACCCTGCTTTAGGCGAAAGGGGCGCACGTCACCGTGCGCGCAGTCGCAGAATCCATGGACCCTGCGACTACGCGCAGGGTGACGAAATTTTAGTTGCTAGCTTAAGTTAGTGACATTGCTTAAAGCACACCCGCTTAGTTAGTTCGAAGCGCTTTGCAAAGTTATCCGATTGATTACATCAGAACCTGTTGCTGGAAACAGCGGTGAAAGCACGCTGTCCATAGACTGCGCGTTGCCAAACTTTGCATCGGTGCGATACAACCCGGGCGTAAGCAGCTCGCCCGGGCCGACCGGATAAAGATGCACCGCGCTTTCAAACGTGCGCCAAAACTGTGCGCTGACATGCAGCTTGGTGCCCGCTGGCAGCGTGGGGAAGTGTGCGCGCATTTTTTCATTGACGTGGGTATTGAGCAGCGTGAAAACTTTGACAGTGTCATTCGCGCTGTAGCCCTGCTGATGAACGAAGTTAACGCCAATTGCGGCTAAGCGCTCGGTAAAACTCTGATGCGTCGTTTCAAAGCTGGCGCGTTGAGCTTCGAAAAACCCATTGGCATATACGTCATGTGCGACTGCTTCAAGCAGCATGCGGCGCGAATTAGCAGCTACGTTGACAGGCAAACTAGCTGCTCTTGCATGGTGCAGTACTTTGGCCTGCGCAACCGCTAGTCCAAAATTGTTAGCAAACGTGCCCCAAGCCGAGTAGATCAGCCAATCGGTGCTGACTGGCGCACCGATTTTGTTCCAAGCGCCGTTGGGTACGCGGGCGTCAATAATGATGCTGCTAGCGCGCTCGCTTGCGGGAATTGCTGCAAGTTTGCTGGCGAATGCTTGGTCATGGCTGGCTTGCGCGGCATTTTCAACGGTCCAGCTGACGCGATCGCCCGTGTAAGTGCGATCACTAAAGCGACCATCGTCAGAATAGACGCGTTTGCAACCCGTTGTTCCCGCTATGCAACTTGCACCATTTGAAATTCTGCAGTCGATCGGTGGTTTGCCAGCTGCTACAGCCGGGCAATTTTCAGGGCTTAAGTTTCGATTGAGAATTTTCAGGCCAATGCTCGGCTCGCGATTCAAAATGTAGACTTTCAAATCAGCCTCAGCCGCCGTATTCACGCGCGTTAGTTTCATCGTGCCGATTTTCTCTCGCACCAGCGTCTCGGTATCGGCCAATGCATCCCATACGTGCAACGCATCAGGATTGCTGGCGTAGACAAACACTTTATAGCTCGACAATTCTTTAGCAAATGCAGAGGCTTGCAATTCATCAGCGCCCCAGCTCAGTTTGGACGAACCATTAGCGATCAAGTTCGCGTAGCCAGCTGCGGTGAGGATATTGTTGAATCGAACTTGCAGACTGTTGCGAATGCCATTGGCGAACACGGTTTTGGAATCGCCCATGCCATACAGCACGTTTGATACCGGAATGTTCATTGAATTAAGCAGCGCTAGCGTGTTGCGCAGCTTAAATAACTCGCGCTGATGCCGAGTGACCAGCGCTTGATGCAACTCATCAGCCTCACTTTCAATGCTGCGCGCGCCTTTGAAGGAGCCCACCAGCACGGCGCGTTCTTTGCTGCGAATATAGTCAAGATAAGCACGCGGGTTTTGTGCAACGCGATCCGCTTGCAAGAATGCGACTTTGCTGGTTACATCGCTCGGTAGCATGGCGTAGAGCATGCGCACCATCTGATCCGTTTGGCGACGGCCCGACATAATAAACGGCGGGAGGGTAGCTTCAGATTGCTTAAAATCCTTTCGGTTGCCACCGGTTACGGAGAACATACCCGGGGTTGAAATATCATGATTATCAAATGGCAAACCAAAAACTTCTGTGTGCGATTCAAATTCCGCGATGACCTGTTCGGTGTTGCGCCCGCGCAGCCCACTACTGTCAATCACGGTGATCAGCTGCTCAATCGGCCAGCGATTGCTGTTGGCATCCGTAAACCCGAGTTCTCGAGCACGTGCGCGAAACAGCTCAGGGAAATTGCCGAGTGCAAATTTTGCGCTGTCAACACAATAGCGCACACGCCAGTCAAAACTGCTGCCTGCGGCGCACGCGCTGCTGCCACCCGGGCCCACATAGCGCATGTTGTTGAACATGATGTCAGCGCCTGACCCATCCGGCTTGCGATCATAGAAATACGGCGTGCCGCGCGTGATACTTGCTGTTCGATCACTGGCACTCCAGCTCACATCAGTGCCAGTCAGATCAGCGATGGCAGCCAGCGGTATCAGGGTTTTTCCGCGCGGAATGGATGCGAAAGGGGTCATGCTTGCGTCCAGTAAAAAAGCAGGCGCGCTGTACCCCGTGACTTTGCGATTAACGGTTCGACTACCGTGCGTGAGCTGCATAATAAAATCGTCACGCGTTGAAGTGACGCGCCGCGTAGCGCCGTCCCAAGCGATGTTCCAGTTGAGCGCCGATAGCAACGATGACACTTCGACCCAAAGCCGATCATCAACAATAATTGGCGGCATATCGCCGGTAATTAGCGTTCCATTGACCATAACCCGGGCAGGAAAGTTGACCACACAAGGCGGCGTGGTGATAAGCGGGGAGTTGTCCAAATTTTTGCATGCGCGCGTTAGCTCGGCTTTTAACTGCGTAGTGATGTCACGCGAGATCGGGCCGTCAGCTCCGGCAGTTTGGGCAAGCAATGGCGCTGCATTAGCGCAGGCAATGGCAAAAATAAGGGTTTGAATTAGGCGCATGCTGTTTGGTCTGCTGGTTGATTTCAGCAAGCTTATTGAGCGCATGTTTTGCGGTATTGCAAAATCCGAGCGGCAAGGGTTTGCGACCTGCTCGGATTTTGCAAAAGCGCGAAGTGCGATTAGCATCAACCATCAAAAAACTAGCAAAACTTAATTAAAAACAATTAGTTATGTCTAAAAGAAAGAGCTTGTTTTAGCTGAATAGAACGGCGTTCGCTCGCGTCTTTTTGCATCGCCGTTGCACAAACTTCAGCTCAGAAATAAATTCTAGTTCACAAAACTAGATTCTGCCTCAGGATTGCCGAGCCTAGCACTGCATTCCAATAGCCAATTTCAATTCAACCTAAACCTTACTAAATATCAGCGTCCCATTCGTGCCACCAAATCCAAACGAATTGCTCATCGCTACTTTGATGGGCTTTTCGCGCGCGGTTTTCGGCACGAAGTCCAAATCGCAGTCGGGTGAGGCTTTATCTAAGTTCATGGTCGGCGGAATAATGCCGTGGTGAATCGCTAAGGCGCTGAAAATAGCTTCAACGCCGCCCGCAGCGCCCAAAAGATGGCCGGTGACGCTCTTGGTCGAGCTGACCATCGTTTTGTACGCGTGTGCGCCCAGGCTGCGCTTGATGGCGCACACTTCAGCGGCGTCGCCCATCGGCGTGGAGGTGGCGTGCGCGTTTAGGTAATCCACAGACTCTGGCGCAAGCTCGGCGTTTCTCAGTGCGTTGTCCATCGCCAATGCTGCGCCGGAGCCATCTTCCACCGGTGCGGTCATGTGATGCGCGTCGGCGCTCATACCAAAGCCGACTAGCTCAGCGTAGATGCGGGCACCGCGTGCTTTGGCGTGTTCGAATTCTTCCAGCATCAAAATGCCAGCGCCATCGCTGAGCACGAAGCCATCGCGATCCTGATCCCACGGGCGTGATGCCTTGGTCGGATCGCCAGTGCTGCCCGATAGCGCGCGCGCTTGGATAAATCCGCCCATTGAGGTCGGGGTGGTGCCGTGTTCGGTGCCGCCAGCCAGCATGGCGTCAGCGTCACCCGCTTGAATTAAGCGCATGGCCATGCCGATATTGTGGGTGCCGGTGGTGCAGGCGGTCACGATGGCGATGTTCGGGCCGCGCAGGCCAAATTGAATCGAAATATGTCCAGCGGCCATATTGATAATGGTGCTCGGCACAAAGAACGGTGATATGCGTTTTGGGCCGGATTTAAAGTATATCTCGCAGGTGGCTTCGATGCCGTGAATGCCGCCAATGCCGGCACCTACAGCCACGCCGATACGGGCGCGATTGGCATCGGTCACTTCCAAGCCGCTGTCTTTAAGCGCATCGCTGGCGGCGGCAATGCCGTAATGAATAAACGGATCCATTTTGCGGACGTCTTTCGGGGAAATATAGGCCGCCGGATCAAAGTCCCGAATCGGACCGCCGAATTTGACGGCAAGTTCGGTGGCCTGCAAATGCGCGATTGGGCCGATGCCACTCACGCCATCCACTACATTTTGCCATGCGCCAGCAAGCGTATTGCCGACCGGTGAAACAATACCCATGCCTGTAACTACAACGCGACGTTTGCTCATGTGACGTGACCTCACTCAAATCAATCTGAATTTTTTGGGGTAGCTCAAACAAAAACGGCGAGCCGCTGGGCTCGCCGTTTTTGTCGCTTGGATGCGCTATTAAGCGGCGGTGTTCGCTTTAATGTATTCAACCGCTTGCTTGACGTTGGTGATCTTTTCGGCTTCTTCGTCAGGAATTTCGCAATTAAACTCATTCTCTAGCTCCATCACTAGCTCGACTTGATCGAGCGAGTCGGCGCCAAGGTCTTCGGCAAAGGAGGCGTTAAGCGTGACCTGCTCTTCTTTAACGCTGAGTTGCTTCATGACTACTTTTTTGACGCGTTCTTCGATGCTGCTCATGATGGTTCGGTTCCTCCGGGGAACATTGGGTGAAAGAAAGATTGTGGGATTCGTGGGGGGATTTTAGGGCGATTGCTCAAAACTTGGAAGCGCTTTGCGCGCTATCAGTTAAGAAAGCGCGCAAATGAGGTGCTAATTGCGTGAATTATCCGATGGTTGCTTCAATCGAGCGGGGTAAATCGCTCGAACCTAGCTGGCGTGGCGGTTTTTGCGCGGGCATTGAGCGTTTTCATGGTATCCCACAGCAGTGTGTCGAGATTGGCTTTGGCTAAGCCGGATATCAGATACCAAGGTCCCGTCCATTTCAGGGTGCGCACAGCCGCTTTTGCGCGCTTTTCTGCTTCTTTTTCGTCTAACAAATCGGTCTTGTTAAACACCAGCCAGCGCGGCTTGTTGCTCAATTCTGGATCAAATTTCGCCAGCTCTTTGACTATCGCGCGAACCTGCTGCACCGGTTTTTGAGTTTCATCAAACGGCGCTAAATCGACGATATGCCAAAGCAAACCGGTGCGCTGAACGTGTTTCAAAAAGGTTATGCCAAGCCCAGCGCCATCCGCTGCGCCTTCGATAATGCCGGGAATATCGGCCACCACAAAGCTTTGGTCAATCTCCATGCGCACTACGCCCAAATTTGGGTGCAAGGTGGTAAATGGGTAGTCAGCTACTTTCGGGGTTGCGGCGGAAATCGAGCGAATTAACGTACTTTTGCCAGCATTCGGAAATCCCAACAGACCGACATCGGCCAGCACTTTAAGCTCCAACTGCAATTCGCGTTCTTCGCCTTCCGTGCCCGGCAGTGCGCGCATGGGCGTGCGATTGGTCGAGCTCTTAAAGTGCATATTGCCTTTGCCGCCAAAACCGCCCTGAGCTACCAGCACGGTTTGCCCGTGCAGTGTTAGATCGGCAATGATCTCATCGGTGTCGACATCGCTGACCTGAGTACCAACCGGCACGCGCACGATCAGATCAACGCCAGAGGCTCCATTGCACTGGCGACTCGAGCCTTTGATGCCGTTATCGGCATTAAATCGGCGCAAATAGCGAAAATCGACCAGCGTGTTTAAGCCTTCGTCGGCGCGCAAATAAATCGATCCGCCGCCACCACCGTCGCCGCCGTCCGGTCCACCAAGCGGGATGAATTTCTCACGCCGGAAACTCACCGCGCCACCGCCGCCTTTGCCGGCGGAAACGTGGATTTTAGCTTCGTCAACGAACTTCATGACGCGCGCCTGCGTTGCCGGCTGGGTAAGTTATTTAGCTTGCCTAGTTTGTTATTTTGCTTGCAAAAGCGCGTTGACGTCATTTAAGTCTGCCGGGGTGATCGTGCCAGCGGCGGATTTTAAGCGAAGTTTGCTGAGTAAGTAGTTATGCCGCGCTCTGGAGTAATCGCGTTCGGCTTGAAACAAAATTTGCTGGCTTAAAAGCACGTCAACTAGCGTGCGGGTGCCGACTTCAAAACCGGCCTCAGTGGCCTCCAGCGCTGCTTTTGCGCTGACCAGCGCTTGGCTACGGGCTTTGACTTCTGAGGTGCCGGCAATCACTGAACGGTAAGCATTGCGGGTTTGCCGAGTTATCGCGCGGCGCTCCTGTTCGGCTTCATCTTTGGCTGATTCGGCTTGAATCACGGCTTGTTTAACGCGTGAGCTGGTAGCAAATCCGGAAAATAATGGCACGTTTAAGCGAATACCGACCACCGTGTTGTCGCTGTCGGTATCCGAGCTCACGGTAAAAGCGGGCGTAGTGCCAAAGCGTGGAATATCGGTGTCGCGATTAAACGAAGAATCGTTGTAGTTCAAAAAACTTGACACCGTCGGGTAGTGCCCGGCTTTTGCGGTTTTAATGTCGGCTTGTGCGGCTTTTTCACCCGCTAAGCGAGCTGCCAATGCTGGATTTTGCGCAATTGCGGTGTCAACCCAGGACTGCCAATCGGCGGGCTTTGGCGGGTCCAGCGGAATGGTTTCGATCAAGCTCGGCACCGTTTGAATATTTTTGCCAGTGATTTCGGTTAGCGCGGCAAAAGCATCGTCAACTTCATTTTCCGACAAAATCGCCGCGGCCACCGCGCCATCGCGCCGGGCCCTGGCTTCATGCACGTCAGTAATGGCAGTCAAACCAACATTGAAGCGCTGCTCGGCTTGATCCAACTGACGCTCAACCGCTTTGGCTTCTGCCTGCGCGCTGGTGAGTGAATCTTGCGTGGTCAAAACTTGAAAATAGGCTTGCGCCACGCGGGTAATCAGCGCTTGCTCAGCCGCGCGATAGCTAAAGTTGGCCCGCTCGGCGCGCGCGCGCGCAGCTGCTAATGCGGTGTAATCGGCGTGATCGTAAATCGATTGATTGACTTGTAAATCGAGCTGCTTGGACGTCGAGCTCACGTCTGCTGTGCCGATCAGGCCGTTCTGATCGTTTTGTAGCGGTGATGAGCCTTCCGATTTACTTGCGCTTACGGTGGCATTGGCTTGCGGCAAAAGCACGCTCCGCGCCTGCACAATGGCTTCGTCTGCCACACGCTGCGCTGCGTCGGCCAGCTGAAGCTGCGGATCATTCGCGCGCGCCAGCGCATAGGCTTCGCTTAAATTTTCTGCACGGGTAACGCTGGAGAGCGTCAACATAAGCACAGCAAGGGCAATTGGGGTCAAGCGCATGAGTTTTTCCTTTTTTCTCTGCTTTATCGAATACAGGTTTATTGAATACAAATTTATTTAATTCACAGACGGGACTACAAAACAAATTTTTTGACCGGCGCTGCGCCTATTAAATAAGGCAGGTCGGTTTCAAACAGGCTTTCGGTGTGGCCATCGGCATGTAATAGCACTGCTTCCATGACCGGCGAGTGTCCGCGTACGGCAAATAGACGACCGCCAGGCTTGAGCCAGCTTTTCCAATCAGGCAAATTTGTAAACGCCGCCCCGACCACGATCACGTCAAATTGGCGTAACGGTCTAAAGTCTGGGGCTAGCACATCCACCACTTCCACCGTGGTTTTATGCGGTGCGTGCAGCGCCAAACGATTTTGCGCCTGCGCGGCGAGCTCAGCTTGAATCTCAATACTGTGGACAACACCGCCCAATTTCGCCAAACAGGCGGTGAAAAATCCCGAACCCGTGCCAATTTCGAGAATATCTTCCGCGCCTTGCAATTTGATGGCTTGCAGTATCCGGCCTTCAATTACCGGCTTAAACATGCGCTGTTCAAAGCCAATCGGCAGCTCAACGTCGGCATAGGCCATGCCTTGATGCTCAGGCCCTACAAACGCTTCGCGATGGAGTGCATGTAGCACATCCAAAACGCGGTGATCGAGCACATCCCAAGTGCGAATTTGCTGCTCAACCATATTAAAACGGGCGCGATCGAAGTCAATTTCGAGGGTCATTTGGTGATCTCAGAGGCGAACTGGGTGGCGAACCATGGCGTTTGACCGGCAAGCTGTCAAACCTGGAGCGAATGTGCTTCCACACAGTATGCAAAACGAGTGCCAAATGTCACCTGATAAATTTGGACGGTTGGGTTTGATTGGTGATTCGAAGTATTTCGCATTGCGTGGATTGATAAAATGTACTTACAGCAAGTACAAGTTTAGACTGATTGATACTTTACGGAAGTCCAATTTACCCCGCCAACGGACGTCGAAATAGCCTAGCTAGCGCATTTAGAAGACACGTTTTTAGCCACCAGCACCAGCATCGCCAGCGCATCCGAACGCCGCCAAATGAATCCTCGCAAATTTTACCCGATCACTTAGTGACTCTGCATCAAGAAAACGCTCAGGAACACGAATGCGCCAAAGAACATCGAACAAAATGAGTTCATCCTCATCAAGAGTACTAGCGTGAGTTCTAGGTGGAATCGGTTTCATGTTGGCTAACAAATATGGACAGCCAAGGCACCAATCAGGGCGGTTTTAATGCCTAGATTTTCAGCAACCGCCGCATCTTGCTCGGCGAGTTGCATTGCATTAGCGGGATTGATCAACGACGCTAATCATTTCCACGTCGATGCTCGAGTGGTGTTCTTGCGCGGCCGCTGAGCTATCGGATTGCGCGTAGGGATTCGCTTGGCGAAACATTTGACCAAGCCGACCCAACTCCAAAGCCATGAGGATGCGGCCTCGGGGGCTTTCAGCGAGTGGTACGCGCGGCTTGGATGCGCTGGCACTGGGTTTTCGGCCTGGAGAAATGCTGCGCGAGCGAGCGAGTTGAGTCAAGTGTTTTAATCAGACCACGATCAAACATCCAAACTCAAAGCCCGCAACGCGCACCCCGAACTTTCAATTGCCGCGTGGACAGCAATCGCACTTTCTGCAGCGCGGGCTTTATCGCCGTGTAGGCACAAAGTATCAGCACGCAAATTCAAGAATGCGCCGTCAGACAGCACCACACCGCCTTTTTTGACAATGCTCAGGGCTTGGTGGGCTGACTCTTCCGGCGTGGCAATGACCGCGCCAGGCTGCGTGCGAGGTAGCAGCTTGCCATCGGCGCCATAGCGGCGATCCGCAAATACTTCATGCGCTACCTTCAGGCCTTCAGATTCTGCAAGCGCTAGCAACTTGCCGCCAGAAAAACCAATCAATATCAGCTGATCGTCAAACGCTTTGACCGCACGAACGATAGCGGAAGCAATTTGCGGGTCTTTTTCAGCCATGTGATACAGCGCGCCGTGCGGCTTGACGTGCATAAGCCAGCTATCTCTGGCACTTGCCATCGCGCTGAGTGCGCCGAGCTGATACAGCATATCGGCGTAGACTTCCAAACCCGAGAGCGCCATTTCTCTGCGCCCGAAACCTTGTTTGTCAGGCAGGCCTGGATGTGCGCCGATGGACAAATCAAACTCCAGTGCGCGCTCAACGGTGCGCAGCATAACGTTCGGATCACCCGCATGAAATCCACAGGCGATATTGATCGAGGTGGCGCAGCGCAATAGTGCGTCGTCCTCGCCCATTTTCCAGATTCCAAAGGATTCACCGAGGTCTAAATTAAAATCGATACGTGCTTGCATGTGGGGTGCTCGAAATGCGGATGAGCTAGATAATGCACGAAGCGCCGTCGCAGCGTTCGGAAAAAAAATGTAAACGAACAACAACGTTGTGATTCAAATGTTGTGCAAAGCAATTGCCATTCTGTAAAGAAACTAGCAAAAATGCAATCAGCTCAATTCGCTATAAAGCAAAAAGCCGATACCGGCGAGTGCAAATAGCGCTGCAATCAGCATAAGCGCATTGGCTAGCTTGTTTACCCAAGCACTTGACGCTGCTTCAGCGCCTGCATCAATGGGCGGCGGCGGTGGAATACTTTGTCCAGCATGGCTAGAGTGTGCTGCCGCGCTTGGCACTGCTGGCGCTGGCACCAGCTTATGCGAAATTTGCGTGTGTACAGGCCCGGCTTGCGCCGCGACCGGTGATTTGATCGCCATCATCAAATCAATTGGGCTTGCACCACCGGATTCCAGTAAAAACCGGTTCTGCTCAAAGGCAATTTGATCGCCGAGTTTGAGCACGGCATCTCTGGTCAGCACGCCATTAACGAGCGTGCCGTTACTGGAGCCTAAATCGCGCAGAAAAATACCGCGCCCGGTGTTTTCGATCAGTGCGTGCTGCCTGGAAAGCTGCGGCTCGTTCAATACGATATCGCAATCAGTGCCGCGCCCCAAAACGCTGCGGGATTTGAGTGCAAGTGTTTTGCCAAAATAAGGCCCGGCTATGGCGCGCAAATTGATGCGAATGGGTGCGCCGCGTAAATCGGTATCGCTAGCCAGCGGCGGCTGTTCGCGCACATCGGAGTCGGATTTCAACATCACTTGCACCGTGCCAAGCTGTAATCGATCACCCAAATGCAAAATGGCTTTCTCTTGCACGTGTCGGCCGTTAACGTAAACATCCGACGGCCGCTCTAAAACTGAAAGCTCGATGCCACGCACGGGATCAACATCGATCAACGCGTGGTCGGGCTGAATCGCCATATGTTGGATGCGAACCCGGTGCTGCTCACGGCTTCCTAACGACAGCCGACCTTCGGCCCAAAATAGGTCCGGATGTTCGGCATTAGGAAAATGTAATCGCATGAAAGCCTTTTACCAGCTTGCGGTCAAATCTAGAAGCACTCGCTTCGTATTTTTTGCAATTTGATCACGGCGCTCGTCAAAAGCCGAGACGCGCATCGCCAAATTGGGGCTAAATCCATAGCCAATCCACGGCATGCCACCGCGTGCAAAGCTTTGAAACCACCAATCATCGTCAGCTGCCGCCGATAAAACGGCATCGCGCTGCGCGCGCTGGTAGGCAAAGCCAAATTCAAAGCCGCCAGATTTCATATCGCCAAGCACAATGCTGCTTCGGCCGCCTTGATCAAGATCGTTTGTTTGAGCGAGATCATCGGCGCCCAAGTTTTGCACGCCTTCAACAGCAAAACGCAGCGGCCAATCAAACGCTTGCGTATTCAGGATGAGTTGGAGATCAAGTAGTTCGTAGTCGCTTAAAAACTGTGGCCCAAGACGCCGATTCGTGCGCCCGACGCCGTTTCGAGCCAGCACATCAAGTTTGCTGAAATCCAAATAGCTCAGCAGCGCTTGCACGCTGGTCGGCTGGCCCTCGTGCCAAACAAAGCCCGCTTGCAGCGCAGTTAGCCTGGTTTTTTCGTCATCAAAAATAAAGTCCGGCGCAAAATAACCGGCATTCAAAGAAATGGCTGAGCCACTTTCCAAACTGTGGTTGGACTGCAAACTCACGCCAACTGGGCGCAAATCCGCATCCCACACCAGCGGCGACAGTTGCATAGTCAAACTGGCTTTGCCGATCAGCAAAGCGCTTTGCTCGTTCAAGCTGTAGCGCGCGTAGGCTTGATCTAAATTGACGTCATCAGCGCGCTCGTTATCTTTATTGCGGCGGCTGTCGACATTGTCATCCGAGCCAAAGGCCAGCTCGGCGGCCATGCCAAGTTCCCAGCCGCTCAAACCCAGATAGAGTGAGCCAACGCGCGCCCTTGCACGCACACGATCAATATCATCAGCCCGCGCCGGTATGTCCTCGGTGCGCTCATAGCGCAAGCGCGCGTCGCCAAATGGCACCCAAGTAACTGACTCTGACTCAGGCAAACTCATTTCATCGGCGGTTTGAGCAAGTGCAGGTTGACAGAGCATTGCGAAACAAATCACGGTAAGCGGTTTGAGCGATGAGCGAATATTCACGACAGATCCTTAGGCTTTGAGCTTGGATAAAGCGTCGAGCAGCGCGTTAGCGGACTCGAAACGCGAAGCCGGAGATTTTTCCAGACATCGCAATATAATGCTCTCCAAATCTTTGGGTATTTCGGGCCACAGAGTTGATGGCTTGATCGGCGCCTGTTGCGAATGCGCGAAATACATCTCCATCGTATTGCCCGCAACGAAGGGCAATGCGCCGCAAAACATTTCGCAAAACATCACGCCCATCGAATAAATATCTGAGCGCGCATCCACCTCTTCACCCGCCAATGCTTCGGGCGGGGAATAGTTCGGCGTGCCAATAAACATGCCAGGCTGCGTGTGGCCAGGGGCGGTGCGCCGGATCGGGCGCGCAATGCCAAAGTCCATCAGCTTGGCGTTGCCAGTGGACTCTAGAATGACGTTTTCAGGTTTGATATCGCGATGTAAAACGCCAACCGAATGCGCCGCATACAGCCCGCCGCTGATCTGCTTGGCAATGCGAAGGCCAGCTGAAAAAGGCAACTTGCCGGATTGCTCAATTAAATACCGCAGCGTCATGCCGCGCACGTATTCCATCGAGATAAACGGCTGGCCGTTGACATCACCAAAATCATGCGTGCGCAATATATTCGGGTGGGTGATTTTACGGGCTAACTTCAACTCGCTTTTTAGGCGATCTAAATGCTCTGGATCCATCAACGCCGCGCCGCGCAGCATTTTGAGCGCAACCACATCGTCAAGCTCAACATCATGCGCTTTGTATACTACGCCCATGCCACCAGCGCCGAGCACCGATTGGATTTCATAGCGGCCGCCGAGCTTCATGCCAGGCGCGAGCCGGTGCGCGTTGTTTTCATTGACCGCGCCGGTTGCGGCTCTAGTTTCGTTGTCGACTCGGGTTGCATTAGGATCGCGCGCGAGTGCTGGCAAGGCCGGAATTGCTGCTAATTCAGCAGGTGTTAGTGCATAGAACTTCTTGCCGCTGCTGGCGCTGAGCGCCACGTTTACTTCACGTGCAATCACGCTGGCGATCGCTTTTGCGCTGGCTGGTCCAAGCAAAATCTGGCCTGGGCCCGCTTCACTGAGCAAACGGTGCAGCTGTGCAATCCCTAGGCCAATTACCGCCGTTGCCGGTTCGTAGTTAGGTAGCGAACCGTGTACGACTTCGCCTTCGTGTAACGCGGCGGCTGGCGCCGCACCTGGGCCTAGCGATGCTGCTCGGCTCAATAAAATATTCAATGCGTGCAGCGCGCGCAGCTCTTTCTCATCGCCGCCAAACCCGAGCACTAGCCGACTGCTGTTTTGCTCCAACACGCGGCCATCGTGGCTGCGCGCAAAGCCTTCAGCATCGCTGTGCAAACTGGCGAGCTGGGTCAGAAAGATCGCCTCTTGCCCTAGCGGCACGTCTTGCCCAAAACGCCTAAATTCGATGCCGATTAAACACAGCTTGAAGCGCGATGGTGGCACATGCGGGAAGCTGCGCGAAACAGGCAGATTGTCGGCACCGGGCTCTGGTAGGAACTTACTCAAATTCGATACGTAGCCTTCCATATCGCCTTTTTCACGCAGCGATGACAGCAGCTCGTTGAATGCGTGCCCGAGCTTGGCGATTTCATCATTGCCTTGCATTTCTACTTGCTGAGTGTAATCACCATCGGCGGCTTTATCGGCGGCGCTGGCCAGTTTACGCACTGGGCTTAAAATGGCGCGCGCTAAAAACCAAGATGCCAGTAACGACAGCGCCAACGCCGCAAGCCCGGTCAGATTCACTGCGTTTTGAATTGCCTTGAAGCTGGACTTGGAAATGTCAGTGCGCGTCAATGCCAGCACTTCACCCAGCACTTTGCCTTTGTCGCCACTCAGCGCGCGCAGCTCGCCGGTGTACGGCAAGTTGTCGAGTACGATTTCAACACGTTTCTTGCCGGCCATTTCGTCTTGCATTTTGCTCAGATCACCAGAGAGCGCAGCTTCTAGCGTTTTGGTGTTGGACTCAGCTAGCG
This sequence comes from Rhodanobacteraceae bacterium, assembly GCA_031422315.1. Lineage (GTDB taxonomy): Bacteria > Pseudomonadota > Gammaproteobacteria > Xanthomonadales > SZUA-5 > JANNYA01. Next base: position 19,987 of record JANOQN010000003.1, on the reverse strand, counting down.
AGCTGCCAATCAGCTTAAAGCCGTTCGGCGCTTTAACGTAGAGCGCAACTTGCGCGTCGGCGATTTTGGCAATTCGATCCGCGACCGATTTGTTGAGCTCGTTTGCCAGTACAACAAACCCGACTAAATTTTCCCCCAGCGCAATCGGGCTGACTGCTGCTAAATGCAGCTTGCCTTTATCGAGCCAATAGCCAGTTACCGCCTCAGGCATTTCTGCAGTCACTGCCAAACCTACGAACGGATCCTGACTCAAGTTTTCCTCGATTTGCTCGCCCGCATCCGGCCAGCGTGCCAGCACATTGCCGCTGGCATCTAGTACCAGCGCGTTGGAAATCTCGAGCTTTTCCGCGCGCTCAGCTATTAAATCCGCAATCGATGCGGCACCCTCTTCGGCAATGGCAGTGGAATCAGTGAGCCCCAACTCATCTAAACCCAAATCATCACTGCCACCGGCGGCTTCAAAGTACTGCGCCACGTTCGGATCGGCGCTGACAAAGTCAGTTTTGACTTGAATATCGCGATACATCGCATCTTCAACCGAGGTTTGTGCAGCGGCAATTTGCCGCAGATCCCGTGCGATTTGCGCATTCGCGGCGCGCTCGCCTTGGTAACGCGTCACCAAAATGGCTGCCAAAAGTGCGGAGGCGACAACGGCGGTAATCGCCAAAAATATCTTCAGCAAAAGCGGCACCGTGAATCCGCGCTGCTGAGTTCGCCTTGATCCATGCAATCTAATTAATCCTTTCATCTCAGTATTCTCCACCGCTGGTGCGCCGGTAAGGTTTGCCAAATTTATTCAAATGTGGCGGAATTTTTCGCTTACTCAAGTTCAATTGCACCGTTTCAATATGATTTGCGGCAAGCAGGATCGGCTTGCGATACAGAGGCGCGCGTTCGTGCCAAACGAAAAGCTCGCCGGCGCCCGCCTGCACACCTTTGATGCTGAAGCGCCCTGTGCTGTCAGGCTTGGCAAAATAGGGCGTATTCAGCACCAAAATGTGCGAAACCATCGAATGATGCACATTGCAATACACGCGAACGATGCCAACGCTTTTAAAAATCTGCGTGGCACCATCACCCTGACCATATAGGTCGGTATCAAAAGCATTGCCGGCGGCGGTGGAAAATGCGTTGTGCAAAATGGGATCTTTGTTTGGAAAGCGAACCGAACTGCCAACCAAAATTGGCAACACGCCGGGTTGAAACTGCTTGCGCTCGGTGGTCATTAACGCCACAGTTTTGGGCGGCGCTAACGCAACAGCGGCTTTGGGTTTAAAGTAAATCACCGCGTCTACCGCTTCCGTGGCGCGCAGCGTTTGACCAAAGCTGAGCAGCTTAACCTGGCCGGAAATTTCAAACGGCGCGGCTCGTACATATCCTGTGGCTAGCACCAAAAACAAGGCAGGCAAAAAGAGGTTGATCGCTAAATTAAAACGCATGGTTCAATCCGAATAGACAATGGCAACGTACGTGTTGGGCTAAAAGTTAGACGCAGACGCGTCACGATAGCCCATGCTTTCACGTGATAAATACATGTTTCCGGAGTGTAGACCGGAATATCGAAAATTTGCGTTCATGGCCTCAAATTTTGCGCGCGTATGCGCAGCCAAATAACCGCGCGAAACAATAACCTTATCGGAAAAACGAGTTTAGCCGCGTCAAATTTTTCAAAATAGCGCTGCATGCCGAGTAGCTTCGCGCGCTGGACGAGTTTCGGGACGGCGGCGCTGGACGTGCCTTTGGCGTGCAAGACTTCAACTCGGGTGTCAACAAGCACCCGTTTCCCTAACGCGCGAGCGCGCCGGCAGATATCCAAATCTTCACAATGCAGAAAATAACCTTCGTCAAAACCCTCAAGCTGCTCAAGCAGGGATTTGCGCATCAGCATCAATGCGCCCGAACACGCGTCAACCGATCGCACGCCTGAACTATTTGCTGGCGCCATATTGATAGCAAGCTGAGGGAAAAGCCGATTGAGCCCGCTGAAATGAGCCAGAATCCGCCATGGTGTCGGATCACGTCGCAAGCTCGGTACTTGCAAGCTGCCGTCTGAATTGACGAGCTGTGCTGAAATAATCCCAGCTCCTGGCTGATCGAGATGCTGGCGCAACTGCGCTAGCTGGTCGAGCGTAGGCTCGCAGTCCGGATTGACGAACGCGATTATGTCTGCACTGCTTTGCTGCCAGCCAGCGTTGCAAGCCGCGCCAAAGCCAAGATTTCCACCCATTGGCAAAACGCAGATTCGATCATTTTTTGGCAATGCCTCAAGGCTTTGATCGCTTGAGGCATTGTCGCAAACCCAGACGATTTCAACATCGGATGCAGCTAAACAGGCTTCAACCGAGCGCTTTAAATAAGCGCCCGAATTGAACGCGACGATCACAACATCCATCTTTTACAAAAGCGACAAACTTGATTGACCGCCGTTTATTTAACGCCGTGCATGAGTTTGTTCATTAATGGCGCGATTAGCACAAGCAATACGCCAGCGCCGGTTAAAAGATAAAAACTAAACTCAAAGCCTGATAGCGCCGAAGCCACCGTCATTCCGGTTTCGCCGGAAATATGTCCAGCGAGTAATCCAGACAGGTTATTGCCAATTGCGGTAGACAAAAACCAACCGCCCATAGCGAAACCGACCAGCTTTAGTGGTGCTAGTTTGGTAACCATCGAAAGACCTATAGGTGAAAGGCACAGCTCGCCAACCGTTTGCAGCGCATAGCAGGCCACCAATGGCCAAAATGGCATAAGCCCGGCTTCAGCGCCCGCACCTGTTCCAATTAAGTTTTTGAGCGCATAAATCAAAACCAAAAAGGCAAGCGCGTTGAAAATCAACCCTAAGCCAAACTTTCGCGGAATCGAAGGCTCAATGCCTTTTTTGCTAGTAAAGGCCCACACCGCCGCAACAATCGGCGCAAACAGCACGACTGCGGCGGGGTTCACCGATTGAAACCAGCCGGTCGGAAATACAAATCCTCCCGCGCCAAACAAATCACGGTCAACGAGTTTTTCCGCCAAAAACGTGAAGCTAGAGCCCGCTTGTTCGAAAAACATCCAAAACAAGATATTGAAAGTGAATAGCAATAGCATCGCGATGACTTTGTCGCGCTGCACTGTGCCTTCACTTATTGCTTGGATGAGCAGCATGACCGCTAAGGCAACAAAAAGTGCTCCTAAAAGCCAAGCAATGCCGGTCGCGCCGACTTTGGACATCAGCAAATACACTAGCGGAACACCAATCGCGATAGACCCCAGCACCAGCCCCATGCTTTTATTTGGATCGCGATCCGCAGGCGGCTTGCCAATTTGACCCAGCTGTGCGCGGCCAAAGAAAAACCAAACCAAACTGACGATCATGCCTATGCCAGTCGCTAAAAATACTGCTTTGTAATTTTGCTCCATTGGCGTACCGAAGACTTTGCTCGCTAACCAGCCCGTCAACAATGGCGCGACAAATCCGCCTAAGTTAATTCCCATATAAAAGATGGTGAAACCGCGATCACGGCGTGGATCACCGGGCGCATAAAGCTGCCCGACCATCGTCGAGATATTCGGCTTGAACAACCCATTTCCGACAATCACGACCGCTAAACCCAACAAAAACAGCTGCTGATTCGGAATCATAACCATGAATAAGCCAATCGCCATCACAACCGCGCCGAGTAAAATTGAGCGCTGATAGCCAATAATTTTGTCAGCTGCGTAACCACCAAAAAGCGCAGTCGCATAAACCAGTGCTAAAAATGAGCCGTAAGTGCGGCTCGCGTAGCCTTCGCCAGAGGCATCACCAGCATAAAATTGTGCCACGATATAAAGCGTGAGCGCCCAACGCATGCCATAAAAAGCGAATCGCTCCCAGAACTCAACGAAAAATAGCATCCAAAGCTGCTTGGGGTGGCCCCAAATTTCACCAGACGGCGGTGGAATAAACGGTTGGTTCGAGCTTGCGGCTCCGCTCATGATAATTTCCTTGCGATAGGTGGTGATAGCGCCCGAGCATGACGTGAACAAGGGTTCAGTGTCAAAACTATTTGATGGTCATGCGAATTTACCGTGTAGGGCAGGCTGCTTCGCACACAAATGTAATTTCATACGCCAAACTTGCGCTGAGTTAAACCAGCTGCTAGGCTGTAGGGCTGTTTTGGTATAATCCATCCCCACATCTTGTCTAACCGTTTGACTTGATGCGCGAAACACCGCCAAAACCGCTTCCCGATGGAGATTCTGTGGAACCTACCAAAACCCCAATTACCAACCAACCGGTTGTTGTAGAGCCGCGTGCCGATCTTAAGTTGTTAATCGAAAAAGGCCGCGAGCAGGGCTTTTTGACGTACGCTGAAATCAACGATCACTTGCCTGACGATGTAACGGTCGATGCCGATCAAATCGAAGAAATCATTGGCATGATAAACGACGTCGGCATTCAGGTGCTGGACGCCGCGCGCGATACCGAAACCATGATCGTGCAAGAAACGCCGGCGAGGGCCGCAGACGATCAAGAAACCGAAGAGGCTGTGCAAGCGCTGCAGGCGGTGGAAAGTGAAGTCGGCCGCACCACCGATCCAGTCCGTATGTATATGCGTGAAATGGGCACGGTTGAATTGCTGACCCGCGAGGGCGAAATCGCGATTGCCAAGCGCATTGAAGAAGGCCTGATCCAGGTACAAACGGCGCTCAGCTCGTTTCCGTGGTCGGTGCAAATTTTGCTGCAAGAATATGAGCAGCATTTGGACGGTAAGCGCCGCCTTTCGGAAGTGTTGACCGGCTTTTTAGACATCGAAGTGCCGGTTGCGGAAATTTCGGATGCGCTGCTGGAGGCCGAAGACGACGAAGAAGCCGCGCCCGCAGAAATCAAAGAGGAAGATGAAACCAAAGAAGGCGTAGCCGAAGGCGCAGCAGACGGCGAAGAAGCCGCGCCGGGCGATACCGGCCCAGATCCAATCGAAGTGCGCGCGCGCATGGATCGCCTGCGTGAGATGTTTGGCGTGTTTGCTGAAGCAGTCGGCCGCCAAGGCACGGAAGCTGCCGAATGTGCTGAGCTTCGCAGCGCCCTCAGCGCCGAGTTTATGAAGCTCAAGCTGCCAACGGTGATGATCGAAAACTTCACCACCAAGCTGCGCGATGTGGTCAGCAGCATTCGCAGCCATGAGCGCACGATTAGCGAGCTGTGCGTCAATCGCGCAAAAATGCCGCGTCCGCAGTTCGTCAAAAGCTTTATTGGCAACGAAGCCAATCTAGGCTGGGTTGACACCGAAATCGACAAGAAAGCGCGCTATTCGGCGGGCTTGAAAATTGTGCGTGCGCAGGTAATTGACGAGCAAGATCGGCGTGCGATGCTGGAGCGCTCACTTCATCTGTCGACCGGCGAAATCAAAGAAATTAGCCGCGCCGTCAGCATTGGTGAGGCCAAAGCCCGCAAAGCCAAAAAAGAAATGGTCGAAGCCAACTTGCGTCTGGTGATTTCGATTGCGAAAAAATATACCAATCGCGGTCTGCAGTTTTTGGACTTGATCCAAGAAGGCAATATCGGCCTGATGAAGGCGGTCGATAAGTTTGAATATCGCCGCGGCTATAAGTTTTCCACCTATGCAACTTGGTGGATCCGCCAAGCGATCACTCGCTCGATTGCCGATCAAGCCCGGACTATTCGTATTCCCGTGCACATGATCGAAACTATCAATAAGCTCAACCGCATCAGCCGGCAGATGCTGCAAGAAATTGGCCGCGAACCTTCGCCAGAAGAGCTGGCGATCAAGATGGAAATGCCGGAAGACAAAATCCGCAAAGTTCTGAAAATTGCCAAAGAGCCGATCTCGATGGAAACGCCGATTGGTGATGACGAAGATTCGCATCTCGGTGATTTTATTGAAGACAACAATATCGTCAGCCCTGCTGAAGCGGCCACCGAAATTGGGCTGTCAGAAACTGTGCGCGACGTCTTGGCCGGGCTAACCCCGCGCGAAGCAAAAGTGCTGCGCATGCGTTTTGGTATCGATTTAACGACCGATCACACGCTAGAAGAAGTCGGCAAACAGTTCGACGTCACGCGTGAGCGCATTCGGCAAATCGAAGCGAAAGCGCTGCGCAAATTGCGCCATCCAAGTCGATCTGAGCAGTTGCGTAGTTTCTTAGATCTAGACTAGTTTTAAGCAGCATTTTTGGCGCAAAAGACGCGTCGCGAAGTGTATAGTCATCCCCGCGCAGGCGGGGATCCAGGTACCGCAAACATTCGAATACCTTATCGTCATTCCCGCGCAGGCGGGAATCCAGGTTCGCCGAACTGCCTGTTGACACCTAAGGGTAATAGTGAGCAGATTGCGGTGATTTTGATGCTGCTCAGGAACGCTGACACTTGTACTGGATTCCCGCCTGCGCGGGAATGACGAGTTGGGGCTAAGTTTCCCGCAAATTTTACTGATCGTGAGGCTGCGCTATGACAACAAATCCCCTCATTTCCACCGCCGATTTAGCTCAGTCGCTAGCTGATCGCGCGCCACTTCGGCTATTAGACGTGCGTGCGCAGCTCGGCCAGCCGTTTTGGGGCCTAGCGCAATATGCCGGCGGGCATATTGTCGATGCAGAGTATCTGCATCTAGATTTCGAGCTTTCGGATTTATCGCAAAAGCACACGCACGGCCGTCATCCACTGCCAAACGCGACAGAATTTGCGGTCACGCTGGCTAGGCTTGGTTTGAATCGCAGCGATGTAATTGTGATTTACGATCAAGATAGCGGCGCTTATGCCGCTAGGCTTTGGTGGTTACTTAGCGCGGCAGGCTTTAACAATGTACGCGTGTTGGACGGCGGCTTCGCGGCTTGGATCAATGCCGGTGGCATGGGCTCCAATGCGCGATCTTCCTACCCAGCACAGGCGCCGCAGCCGCTTGATTTTAGCGATATGCCACAGATTGATGTCGCGCAGGTTTTGCTCAACATTAATGCACCGAAGTTTAAGCTACTCGATGCGCGCGGCGCGGCCCGTTTTGCCGGCCTTGAGGAGCCCATCGATCCGGTTGCCGGCCACATTCCTGGCGCGCTCAATCGGCCGTTCACCAGCAATCTAGAGAACGGCGTATTCAAATCACCCAGCGCACTGCGCGCCGAGTTTAATCAGCTGCTAGCAGGTCAAACCGCAAGCGACGTAACCCACATGTGCGGCTCTGGGGTTACCGCCTGCCACAATCTGCTCGCTATGCAGATTGCCGGTTTAACCGGGTCAGCGCTGTTCGCACCGAGTTGGTCCGGCTGGATTTGTGATGCCGAGCGGCCGGTTGCAAGTAGTTAAATTGCTTAGTCTCAAAGAGTCATGAATTCTGGCGTTGACCCACTGCAAAGTAACTCGCACAGCGTATCGATAATTCCTTGGTGGCAGTATCTTTTGATGTTGACTGCTTTTGTTTTCGCCCTGCAACAGCAATGGACGCATCGCAACCTGCAAGCCATTATCGGCACTGTGCAAGCAGTGCAGATAAGCGCTGAACAAAACCGAGCGAACTCTGGATGCGTCATCGTTTACCGATACACGCTGCAATATCAAACGCCAGCAGGGCAGTATTTTGCTAGCCAACGCAGTCAAAGCGAGCAAAGCCAGACCTGCGGCCTTAACGAAGCACGGATGATCAAAGCGGGTGATTTGGAGACTATTTATATCGATCCAAAGCACCCCGAAGTCGCCCGGGATGGCAACATTTACGGGATTTTTGCGTGGTTGTTTTTAGTCCTTTGCGCGCTGGCAATTGGTTGGCGCAAGCTGATGTTCTACGGCGCCAAGTCAAGCAACCGATAAATCGCACTGCCATCGCCATTATCCTGCAGCTTTTCAATATTGGGGTGATTGCTTAAATATTTTGCGCCTGCGCTCGCTGAAGTAAACGTCAATTGAATGCCCGGCACTTTGCGAATGCGCCAATTATTATCGGCACTCGGATTCACTGTGCGCTGCGCGGCTAGGTAGTCAATCAGTGCTTGGCGATTTTCTTCGGGCGCGTCGATGACTACTTTTTCTGCGGCAAGCCCCGGGAAATTGCCACCGCCATAGGCGCGATAGTTATTGGTAGCGACGATAAATTTCGCAGTTTCGTCAATCGGCTGGCCTGCAAATGATAAGTTCATGACGCGCCGAGCTGCTTGGTTAACTAGCTTTCCTTCTTCGTTGTATTTAGCCGCCTGGGTTAGATCAAATTCGTAGTTCACGCCATCTAAGGTATCGAAATTGAATGACGCGAACACGCTGTTAATCAGCGGCTGATCGCTAGCGCCGTTCGGGTCGATCTGATTGAACTGCCCGGCGGACATCTCTAACCATTCGCGCACCTGTGCGCCCGTCAGCAGCACCGCTTTGACGGTATTGGGGTAAATGTATAGATCCGCTACGTTCTTGATGGCAATCTCGCCAGCTGGAATATCGGTGTAATAACCCGTGCCCTGGCGCCCGCCAGTTTTAAAGGGCGCTGCGGCGGAAAGCACTGGCAGCGCCGCATAATCAGTGCCTTGAATCGCCTTTCGCACGTAGGCTATTTGCGCGTTGGCGACCAGCTGCACGCTCGGGTCATCTGCCACTTGCGCAAAGTAGCTGTAGATCGGCGCGCTAGACACTGCAACTTTACTGCGCACATACGCCAAAGTGCCCGTATGTTCGCTACCGATGGCTTTTGCGACGAACGGATCGGCGGCAACGCGCGGCGTTTTCGTTGCGGAATCTAAAATCGCGCGAATACTGGAATGGCTGTTAGTTACCTTCCAAACACCATTTTGTTTATCGAGCGTTAAATCAATTACGCCCAAATGATCGCCCCAGCGCCCGGGCATAACTGCTGGCACGCCGTTAATCGTGCCGCGTTGGCTGTCGACTTTTGGGTAATCGGCAAATGCCGGGCTTGGGAACTCGGCGTGCGCGTGCCCGAACAACAGTGCGTCAACGCCTGGAATTTCCGCTAGTTTCGAGACGGTGTTTTCGGCGAATGGCGCAATTTGCCCTTTTTCAAAGCCCGAATGCGCGATCACGACAATAATGTCGGCACCCTTGGCGCGCATTTGCGGGATCAGTTTTTGCGCCACCTGAACCATATCTTGGGTAATGACTTTGCCGGTCAAGTGTTTGCGATCCCACTGCATTATTTGCGGCGGCACAAAGCCAATCACGCCGACCTTAATGCGCTGTCGCTTGCCGTTACTGTCAATAAACCGACGCTTCAAAATGAGGTAGGGCGTAAACGCATGCACCGCTTTCCCGCTAGTCGATTTTTTGTCAAGAAAAACATTGGCGCTGACGTACGGAAATTTTGCCCCAGCAATCGCCTGACGTAAAAATGGCAGGCCAAAATTGAACTCGTGATTGCCAATATTGGCGGCGTCATAGCCCAGCTGATTCATGACTTTGTAAGCCGGATGCACCCTGCCCTTTTTGAGCGGATTGACCTTCGCCACATATTCGCCGAGCGGATTTCCCTGCAGTAAATCGCCGTTATCAAACAGCATTGTGTTTGCCGCTTCACTGCGCGCTGCCTTGATCAGCGTGGCAGTTTTGGCTAGACCAAATGCATCAGTTTCAATGTCTTGGTAGTAATCATAGTTCAGCAAATTCATGTGGATGTCGGTGGTTTGCAGGATGCGCAGCTTGACCTCTGCGCTAGTTGCATAGGTTGGAACCCCCAAAATTGCGACCATCCAAAGGCAGCTGATGGGCCGCACTAGCAAATTAAACATAGCGAAAATCCAAAAATCGATTGCGTAAGCTTAGCGCGCAAATGCAAAGTTAATTTGATCTTGTGGGTGTTTTTGGTGCTCGCAAGGGCCCAAAGCCACTAAGGTAAGAACTGATTGCTTCTATTCTCGAATCCTGACCACTAAATTTGTATAATTCGCGTCGAAATTTCGCCAAACTGGCGTAAATACAATCCAGATTGAGTGCGGCATGGAAGACTTAGAGTTTGATTCAGGCGAAGATAGTTCAGACGCAGACTCCGGCGGCACATCTATTTTCGGGCTGTTTGGTAAAGGCCGCAAAGTATTGGGTGGTGGCGGGCTTTTCCTAGCCTGCATGTGGGCGCTAGTGTGGAATGAGGGCCTTGGCAAGAAAGCCAACGATTTGCTTGGTGAAGCGCTGGATTCGTTTACGGTAGCTTCTATTCAAACGCTAGATCCAGCGCTTGACGACAAGCTAGTGCATGTTGCGGGTACCGTTACGGCGCAGGAACCGGCGTTAGATCCAGTGTTTGGGGTGAGCACGAGTACAGCGGGCCTACATCGGCAGGTTTATATGTATCAGTGGATTGAATATGCGTATACCGATGCCGACGACAAGCCGATATTTGAGTATGAACAAAACTGGAGCGCGCGCTATTACGATTCCAGCGATTTCAATCAACAGGCCGGTCATGAAAACCCCAAGCCGGTATTTGACACCCAAACGAATATGGCGAGCGATGCAAAGCTCGGCCCTTATCGCCTTGAAGGCAACACGTTATTGACGCAGGGTCTGCGCATTTACGACTTGGGCTATGCAGAAGAAAATTTCGGTGAGGAAGAGGTTTTACCGAGCCTGGATTTGGAGGGCGTTAGTAGCCTGTCTGATTTGAGCGCATGGCCGCGCCAAATGAAAACGCTGCCCGAGCTGCCCGCTGCGCTGATTGAACAAGGCTGGATTGCCGACACTGAGAGCGGCGTTTACTACAAAACCCGAAGCCAGAGTGAGGAGCCTCGGCTTGGCGATATGATGGTTCGCTTTGCCGAGCTGCCGGTAGGTCAAGAGCTATCGATACTGGCGCAGCAAGATGGCAAACGGCTCGTGCCTTGGGCTTCATCAGCTGGCGATACGTTTTTCATCGTCCACACCGGAATTGTCAGCGCAAAAGCCATGCTGGCGGACAAGCTAAAAGCGAATCAATCACTGGTTTCAAGCTTTCGTTGGACGCTATTGTTATTTGGCACCTTGGGCCTAGCGGCTTTTGCCAGCGCAGCAGGCGGCTTCATGCGCAACATTCCTATCGTGGGGCGCATCGCGCAAACCTCACTTTGGCTGTGCGGTGCGATCATTGGCCTGATTTGCGGAATTTTCGCGATTGTTATCGGCTGGTTTAGCGCCAGACCGTGGGTGGCCTATTCGGTGCTGGCGCTGCTGCTGGGTTTGGCGGTTTGGCGCTTTTTGGAGTACCGCAAAAAGCGCGCGCAAGCGCAGCTCACTGCGCGCGCGATTTCGGCCTCAAGCAAAGCGCGCGAGCTAGAATTTGCCCGAGCTAGCGCTCGCGGGCCAGCACTTCCGCCGGCATTGCCAGTCGCAGCGGGCGGAGCCGCATCTGGCAGAGCGGCGTTTAAAGTTGCAGACTTGCCAGCCACGCCACCACCGCCGCCAATGGCGGCGAAAATGGCGATGAATGCGCCGCCCGCGCCGCCCTTATCTTCTACGCCCTTCGGAGCGCGTGCGCCAATTCAAGGCGCTGCGAATGACGATGTAGACTTGCCACCCTTGGAGTTTTCCGGCAATGCCGCGCCGCCTTCGACGCAACCGCAACCGGCGGGCGCTGGCCTGCTGGCGAAGCTCGCGTTAACAAAATCACTGACTGAAAAACCTGCGCCCGTGCAAACGCCACCGCCGTTTAATGGTCCAGCCGCGATTTCCGACGATTTACCGCCGCTAGAATTTGAGCCAAGCGGGTTTAGAAACCCTGTGCCGGTGCAGCAAACTAGCGCTGTCCCGGCTATGCGTTCGGCAGTCGCACCTGTGCCTGCGGTGCCCGCAAAGCCATTGCCAAGTTTGCCTGCATCTAGCACGGCAAAAGCACCAGTACCGCCAGTCGTCAACGCTGAGTCCAACAAAGATCAACTCAGCAGCAACAACTTGCCTTTTGATTCTGCGAAAAAGTTCGAACAGGTCAGCTTTGTCGATGACTTTTTAGCACTGAACGGCGGCGTCGAAGAAACTATTCCTGAACCAGTTGAGCGGCAAGTCCAAGTTGCGCAGCGCGGGGATTTTCGCGTTGTCAAAGTTGTCGTGGATCAAGATGATGGCGAAAAAACGCTGCATTTTCAGCTATATCGGCGCGAAACCTTACTTAAGCAGGGCGGCCAAGCCGAGATTCAAGCTGAAGCCAAACGTGCAATGGCCGCCGGTTAATCGGCTTTTGTATTCCACGCTACAATGCGGCTCGATTTTTGCTGCCCAACTGACGGAAGCTGATGCCTAATTCGACCATCAAAAGCCCACCCATTGCTATTGTAATGGGCTCGAAAAACGACTGGCCGATCATGGCCGAAGCCGCCAAAGTGCTGGAAGAATTTGGTGTGCCATATGAGGCGCAAGTGGTTTCTGCGCACCGCACACCGCAGCTGTTGCATGATTTTGGCTTGAGCGCGAAAGCGCGCGGCGTACAGGTCATTATTGCCGGTGCGGGCGGCGCAGCGCATTTGCCGGGCATGTTGGCCGCGCTGACCCGCGTGCCGGTGTTGGGCGTGCCGATTCCCTCAAAAACCTTGAACGGCATTGATTCACTGCTTTCGATTATTTCGATGCCCAAAGGCGTGCCGGTACTCACGTTAGCGATCGGTGCTGCCGGCGCTGCGAATGCCGGGCTGAGCGCGATAGCGATTTTGGCGCTGCACGATGCGGCGTTGGATGCCAAGCTGCTGCAATTTCGCGACACACAAACCGCTGCCGTATTGGCGCAAGGTAAGCTTGAACTGGATGAGCTTGCGCCATGACGCTCGGCATTGTCGGCGGCGGCCAGCTCGCCCGTATGTTGATTTTAGCGGGCGCGCGCTTGGGTCTGCGTTTCAAAGTCTATGATCCATCGCCCGAGGCCTGTGCCGGCCAGCTTGCGCCATTGACCTGCGGCGCGTTTGCCGATGCCAATGCGCTCATGGCCTTCGCCCGCGATTTAGACGTACTGACGTTCGACTTTGAAAACGTGCCGGCTAGCACGTTGGCGGCGCTCGAAAATCAAATAAACATTGCGCCAAACCCGCGTGCGCTGGCGATGACACAAGATCGTCTCAGTGAAAAACTGGCATTTACCGAACTTAAAATTCCGGTCGCGCCCTATGCAGCTGTTGCCACGGCTGATGAGCTGCACGCGGCAATCAAACGCCTCGGCACGCCCGGAATTTTGAAGACCCGCACGCTAGGCTACGACGGCAAAGGCCAAGCGCGAATTCTTCAGCCAGAGGATGCACTGCACACCTGGGAAAACTTGGCGCTGGCAGCCTGCGTTTACGAATCCATGGTGCCATTCAAACGAGAGCTTTCCATCGTGGCAGTGCGCGCAAAAAACGGTGAATTTTGCGCCTATCCGCTCGTGCAAAACATTCATGCGGACGGGATTTTGGCAGTCAGCATTGCACCGGCTCCAGATGCGACGCTGCTAAATCAACTCGCTATGAAATACGCCAGACAAGTCGCGGAAGCGTTCGATTACGTCGGTACCTTTGCGCTGGAGTTTTTCGAGGTTGACGGCGCATTGGTGCTCAACGAAATGGCTCCGCGCGTCCACAACAGCGGGCATTGGAGCATCGAAGGCGCCGAATGCTCACAGTTCGAAAATCACGTGCGCGCCATCGCCGGTCTGCCACTCGGCAGCACCAACGTGCGCCAGCCGAGCATCATGTTGAACTGGATTGGCGCCATGCCCGCGTTAGAACCGCACCTACAGGTTCCTGGTTTAGCTTGGCACGACTACGGAAAATCCGCCCGCGAAGGCCGTAAAGTCGGCCACGCAACGCTGTGCGCAGTTGATTTTTCGAAGCTGCGCGCAAGTTTGCAGCGACTAAGTGAAATGTGCGACACCCCTGCTTTGCAATTGGCTTTGGCGGCCCAGTGGTAGAATTCTGGGTTAAGTTGGAAATACGCGTAGGTATTTTGGCGAATATTCTGCGTAGCTTTAAACTTTGCGATTATCAGTTGTTCCAATGAAAAAGCTTGCGATTATTACTACGCACCCAATCCAGTATAACGCGCCTTTGTTTAGACTATTAACGTCACGCGGAAAAATTGAACCTATCATTTTCTACACTTGGGGCGAATCCGTGTTGAATAACAAATTCGATCCTGGATTTGGTAAAGCGATTGAGTGGGATATTCCCTTGCTCGATGGCTATCGTTTCATTTTCACCAAAAATACGTCCGCTGATCCTGGTTCGCATCATTTTAATGGAATTATAAATAGTGAACTGCTGAGAAATATTCAAGCGGAAAGTTGCGATGCCGTTATGATTTACGGCTGGGCGTTTTCTGCGCACCTACGATTAATGCGCAAATGCAAAAAAAAGCTGCCGGTATATTTTCGCGGCGATTCCAACTTGCTCGACGATAAACCTGGCTTTAAGGCAAGGCTGCGAAGGTTGGCGCTGCGCTGGATCTATCGGAGCATCGATATTGGGCTTTATGCCGGTGAAAGCAACCGACTATATTTCAAAGCAGCAGGTCTGCATAAAAATCAGCTCAGATTCATGCCGCATGCAATCGATAACGGCCGTTTTGCTTTTGACTTATTTGAAGGTCAAGAAAAGTTGTCAGCACTTAAAAGCGAATATGGCATTCCGCTCGACAATCGGATCGTACTATTTGCTGGAAAACTTGAAGATAAGAAAGATCCATTGCTGCTGATCAATGCGTTCACCCAACTTAATACGGAACGCGTAGTTTTGGTTATTGTCGGCAATGGAATACTTGAGCAAGCTTGCAAGGCGCTGGCAGGTAATAACCCAAACATTGTCTTTATTCCTTTCCAAAATCAATCACGCATGCCAATGCATTATGCAATGTGCGACTTATTCGTATTGCCATCGCAAGGGCCCGGTGAAACCTGGGGTTTAGCCTTGAATGAAGCCATGGCGGCAGGCAAGGCTGTTATCGCATCTGACAAATGCGGTGGTGCAGTTGATTTGATTACTAATGGCGTCAACGGATTCATATTCCAGCATCGAAATATTGAAGCACTGAAAAAATGCCTAAGCTCGGCGCTGCAAGATCCTGAAAATCTTCGCGCCATGGGAAATGCCTCGGCTGAGCGGATCAAACAATTCAGCCTGGAATGTCAGGCGCAAGCGATTGAAAGCTTGTTTTAGGGTTTGATTTATTTGTTCTACTCAAATCGCCCGCCAGCCAATATCCCGCCGCATAAAACGCCCACGCCAGCTGATTTGATCGGCTCTGGCATAGGCGTGAGTTTGCGCATCCAGCACCGTGTTAGCCAAGCCAACCACGCACAGCACGCGGCCGCCGTTGGTCTGAGTT
Organism: Rhodanobacteraceae bacterium; assembly: GCA_031422315.1. Lineage (GTDB taxonomy): Bacteria > Pseudomonadota > Gammaproteobacteria > Xanthomonadales > SZUA-5 > JANNYA01. Next base: position 4,761 of record JANOQN010000003.1, on the reverse strand, counting down.
TCACCGTTTTGAACCTGCGTGCCGGCATGGAAAACCAGCGCGCTGCTTGATTCGCTTTTATCCGCAATATCGCAAATGCGCTGGCCTTTTTCGACGCGCCCAGGGTAACCGCCCGCACACAGCACCACGCCAAGCGCGGTGCGTGGGTCCCATTTTGGCGCGGCTTGCTGAGCCAGCGTGCCGATAGCTGCGGCTTTGAGTAGCGGCAATAGCGGTGAACGCATTCGGCTCAAAATCGGCTGAGTTTCTGGGTCGCCCAAGCGCGCGTTGAATTCCAACACCCGCGCAGATCCGCTCGCATCAATCATCACGCCTGCGTATAAAAATCCGCAAAATTCCCGGCCCTCGGCTTTCATGCCGGCCAACGTGGGTGCGATGATGTCGCGCTTGATTTGCGCTTCAATATCGGGCGTTACCACCGGTGCCGGCGAATACGCGCCCATGCCACCGGTGTTCGGGCCGGTGTCACCATTGCCGACCCGTTTGTGATCTTGGCTGGTTGCCAGCGCGATGAAATCTGTGCCTGACGCAATCACAATATAGCTGGCTTCAACGCCCTCCAAAAACTCTTCAATAACGATGCGAGCCTGATCGTTTTTGCTGCCAGGGTCCGCTTGGCCTATCGCTAGCATATCTAACACCGCCGCCTCAGCCTGGGCGCGCTCCGTTGCAACCACTACGCCTTTGCCCGCCGCTAATCCATCTGCTTTAATCACGATCGGCAAAGCTTGCTTCGCCAGATAAACAAGCGCGGGCGCTGAATCGGTAAACACCTGATAGCGTGCAGTCGGAATGCCATGACGCGCTAAAAAATCCTTGCTGAAGGCTTTGCTGGCCTCCAGCACTGCCGCATTTGCGCGCGGCCCGAAGATGGCTAAGCCGTGCGCTTCAAATAAATCGACGATTCCCAGCGCCAGCGGAACTTCCGGGCCAACCACAGTAAAGTTAACCGCGCGCGCTTTTGCCAGCGCCAGCAAGCCTTGCAAATCGTCCACCGCAATCGCGCAGTTTTCCATCGGCACCGGCCCACGTGCGCGCGCAACATCGATAGTTTCCTCGCAAGTTCCGGCATTGCCGGGCGCGACTAAAACGCGGCTTCCTGCGGTAAGCTCGCAGCTCAACTTCCAAGCAATAGCGTGTTCTCGGCCGCCTTGACCGATCACTAAAATGGTTTGTGCGGATTCAATCTTCATGGTGCTTGGCTCATGCGGTGTGATTCAATTTAGTAAGGCATCTATCTTTTTTTGCCGCAGCGGCTATGGTGATTCAGAGCGAATAGTCATTCCAGATTTTGGAAATACGTAAAACATCAGAAGCACCACAAACGGCTCCTCCCCAAACTGTCTTTATGTATCGAAAACAAATATCGGATGCGGAGAAGGAGCCGTTTAACGCCCATGCGACGTTATGAGCTGAAGGAAGTTCTTGACTCACGGCGTCCACGTTATTGGGCTCGAGTCTCTTGCAACCCAATCGCCTCGATATTATTGGACACCAGCTGCTGTTTGGCGCTAGCCTGCTCCTCAGAAGTACTGTACGGCCCGGTGGTTACCCGGTGCCACACGGTGCCGTTGACCGTGACTTGCACGATTTGTGCCTGCACGCCAAGCAGTGCGAGCTGCGCTTTGGTGGCGTCGGCTTTGCTTTCATCTGGATAGCTGCCGACTTGCAAAAAATAGCGCGTATTGGCGGGCGGTTTGACTGCCGGCGTGACCTGCGGCTGATCTTCTGGCATGGGCGTTTGCACTTTGCGATCTGGCAGCACCTCATAGAACGAAAATTTCGGTTCAGTGCTGGCCGCAGGCGGCGGATTAGCTGGTTCGCTGGACGCCTCTGCGCCTTCGTTGCGCGCCATTTCGGCAATGCTTGCGGCCGGTGCGGGCTTAGCACCATTGCTCTGCGCGCGTTCTTTGGACCAGTCTTTGAAAATCAGCACCACGCTCAAACCTACGCCTAGTGCAAAGCCGGCCAATAGCCAAACCCAAGGCGGCATCGGGGCTGAGGTGTGCCGTGTTGCTTGTCCACGTTTCGTTGCCATATCAATCTCTAATCAATCTACATCTTATCCGGCGCGCTAACGCCGAGCAGTTTCAAGCCATTTCGCAGCACTTGTTTGGTAGCCGCCATAAGCGCCAAACGCGCGTTGCGCAGACCATCATCGGTACTCAAAATCTCCAAGCGCGGCGGTGCGTCGTATACGCTGTGCAGCTGCGCGGCAAGCTCTCGCAAATAGTTCGCAATGCGGTGCGGCGCGCGCTCCGTGGCAGATTTTGCCACGCATTCCGGGAACAGCCCCAAATGGGTGATCAAATCTAGCTCACGCGCATCAGTCAGCAAATTCAAATTCGCCAGCCCAAGCGTTTGATCAAATTCAGGCAGGTTGCGCTCACTCAAACGCTCAAACACCCGGCAAATTCTCGCAAGCGCATACTGCACGTAATAGACCGGATTGTCTGCCGACTGCTTTTTCGCCAGCTCCATATCAAAGTCCAGATGCTGCTCGTGGCTGCGCATGACGTAGAAAAAACGCGCCGCATCGGCGCCAACTTCTTCCCGTAAATCCGATAAGGTAACAAACAAACCCGAACGCTTGCCCATAGCTACTTCTTGGCCGTCTTTAAACAATCTGGCGAATTGCACTAAAGAAATCTCGACCTTATTCGGGTCGATCCCCAAACCGCTCGCCGCCGCTTTTAATCTCGCAATATAGCCGTGGTGATCTGCGCCCAGCACGTAAATCGCATGCTCAAAGCCGCGATCAAACTTGTTCTTCAGATACGCAATGTCAGAGGCAAAATAGGTGCTGGCACCGTTCTCACGCTGTACCACGCGATCTTTCTCATCGCCGTATTTCGTCGCCATAAACCAAAGCGCGCCGTCCTTGCGCAGCATTTCCCCGCGCGCGTCCAAATGTGCAATCGCGCCTTCCAACGCACCTGACTCTGCCAAGCTGCGCTCGCTAAACCACACGTCGTGCTGCACGTTAAACGCCAGCAGCTCGGCTTTAATGGCCGCCTGCAAGCGCGCCAAGGCAAAATCATAAATCGCCCGGTAATTTGCCGCACCCAGCAGGCTTTTAACGCCCGCTACCACGCCATCGACGTGCTTATCTTTATCGCCCGCTGCGCCATCGGCATCGAATTGGCTTTCATCAAGTGGCAAATTTATCAGCACTGAACTCGCATCGCGCACATATAAATCTGCGTGCGCAGCCTTCAGCGCAACCGCAATATCAGTCACGTAACTGCCGCGATAGCCATTATCCGGAAAGCGCAGTTCATGCCCGTTTGCAGCCATGTAGCGCAGCCACAAACTGCTCGCCATAATGTCCATCTGGCGGCCATAATCATTGACGTAATACTCGCGCTGCACGTTAAAGCCAGCGGCTTCCAAAATATTGGTCAAGCTGGAACCATAGGCTGCGCCACGTCCGTGCCCCACGTGCAGCGGCCCAGTGGGGTTCGCTGACACATATTCCACCGTCAGCTTCAAACCCTTGCCTAGATCACTGCTGCCAAAGCGCTCAGCCTGGGCCAAAACCTGTCCTACCGCCGCGGTTTTACCGGCCGCGCGCACGAAAAAGTTGATAAAACCTGGGCCCGCAATATCGGTTTTTTCGATCAGCGTGTTAGCCGGAATGGCTGCAATCAATGCGCTGGCAAATTCACGCGGGTTTTGCCCGACTGATTTGGCACACAGCATCGCCACATTGCAAGCCAAATCGCCATGCGCCGGATTTTTTGTGTTTTCTACCGTAAATGGCGTCTGCGCTAAAGATGGGTGCAGCTGCGCCAAGGCGGTTTGCACCAGTTGAATAAGCTCTGCTTTCACGAATCACCTAAATCAAAATCAAAATATCGAAGCGCGCAGATTAACGCATGCAGCACAAGCAAGCACGCTAGGGTGGCGCGTCTATTCAAACTAAGGTGGCGTGAAAGTCTCAAAAGCGAAGTGCTCATTCCCTCAAACAATGCTTTAACTTAAAAGTCAGCCTAAAAGCCCTGGAGACTGCAGCGCGAGCGTTTGATTGACCTAGCGCTTTTGCTGGCTTTTCCCCACTACGGTTTGATCCGCGTGCTGGTGGTCAAGCGGTTACTGAGCCAATCAGTAACCAAACGCGTCTACACATGCTTTTGCACATAACGGAGACTTTCCGCTTCAGTTTTCAAGTTGCGCCATGACGCCGAACAGTCGACCAACGCGATTACGCTTTCGCTCTCCGGCCCATAGCGTTTGCCGCTATGGGCTGCATGTGGCAAGTCCGGTCCAGGATGCAAAATGATCTTCGTTAGGTGCTATGCCACATTCTCTTTCGCCCCAAGAACAAAAAGCGCCTTTCGGCGCTTTTTGTTTTCTTCAAATTATCCCGTAAAGGCTAGTTCTTAGTTCTGACGGCGGCCAACCATAACCAAGCCGAATCCGAGCATGGAAGCAACCAACAGCCAGATGCTGAGGTTTGACAGGGTTGGGACTTGCGTTACCAGAACCAGCGCAGGAACTGCAGTGCCGGTACCATTCAAGTTGTAGGTTACTGGAGCAGCCAAACCTGTGCCCGAGCATGTTGCCACTGCATTTTGTGCGCCGGCTGCGGTTGCAGCGAAGGAGAACGTTTGTACAACTGGTGTGCCGTTGGCGACAACTTGAGCGCCCGCTGGAGCAACTGTCCATCCGTTAGCTGGTGCAGCAATAGCGCAAGTGACTGAACCTGCTGTTGAACCGACAACGGTATTGGTGAAGGTAATCGCTGGCGTAGCAACAGTT
>JANOQN010000002.1:0-111735 GCA_031422315.1 Rhodanobacteraceae bacterium | reverse complement strand
GTTCGAGCGTTGACGAGATACCGGCGTGTTGAGCATGCTCTCCCACGAATGTTTCGTTCTAGGGCTGTTCGGTCGAGCACGCCGGCTCTCGACATCCAATCTACTCTTGATTCAAGAGATAAGGGGTTGGGGAGAGGGTGCTCCAAAACCATCTGTAGTCACAATCTCACTCGCCCCACCCAAAAGCGCCTGCTTGAGCGCCGCCCACGGCAATGTCGCGGTTTTGATGCGATTGGGGTAGCTGCGCAAAATCCGCATGGCAGAAAATTCCCCCAACTCGCTATCGAGATTGGGTGAATCTTTGCCTGTGAGTAATGCAAACGCGGCTTCAATGCGTCTATGTGCAGCCGGCAACGTTCCGCCGACGATCATTTCGCACATCATGCTTGCGCTGGCGCGAGTGATCGCGCTCATTTCACCTTGGAATCCAGCCTCTACAATCAAATCACCTTTGATCATCAGCGCAACTTCAATAGCATCACCACACAGCGGGTTCGCGCCGGTGGCGCTATGCGTGGCTGCCAAAACCAGCCGTTCAAACGGCGAATTTTTGGCGTGCTTGAGGATCAATTCTTGATATATCTGCATCATCCTAGGATTATCCAGCCTCGTTCCAAGAAAATCCAAAATGCAATTGTGACAGTCGTGTCATGATAATTTCATATTCGGCTGCAATAGTCAGCCCCACAAACGTTAACTTAAAATTAATCTTAATTTCTGGAGCAAATGCATGTTTTCCCTGCAAGCCATGTTTGGTAAAGGCGACAAATTCTTTTCACTGCTCGAACAAAGCGCAAATGCCGCCTATGACAGCAGCCAAGGCTTAGCGAAACTGCTTAAAAATCCCGATGACGCTGATTTAAGTGAATTCGTGCGCGCTAGGGCTCGAGAAAAGGAGCTTGCTGCGCAAATTACCAAGGAACTGGTCAATACCTTCGTAACCGTACTTGAGCGAGAAGATATCGAAGCGCTATCCAGCCTGCTTTACAAAATTCCGAAAGTGTTAGAAAAATTTGCCGAACGCTATCAAATTGTGCGCGGCAAACTGCCGGGCGTTAGCTTTGTAGAGCGGGCGGAAATGGTTTCTCGTGCGGTGGAAATCGTCGTGCAAATGGTGCATCTGCTGCGTAAAGGTATGGATTTAGACGCCACCAAATTACTGCACGATCGCCTGCAGGGCATCGAAGTAGAGGCCGATTGTCTCCTTTTGGACATTTACCGAGAAGCAGCAAGCGCAGACGTCAACGGCGCGCAGCTCTTTTTGAAAAAAGATCTGTTTGACTTGCTTGAAAAAGCGATTGATCGCTGCCGTGATGTTGGCAATACGGTGTTTACGATCGTTTTGAAAAACGCTTAAGACCGTGGGTACGGCTCTCATAATTTTATTGTTGGTGATTTTAGTCGCGCTGATCTTCGAATTCATCAACGGATTTCACGACACAGCCAACTCAATCGCCACCGTAGTGGCTACTAAAGTGTTGACGCCGATTCAGGCGCTGGCGCTCGCATCGGTTACCAACTTGTTCGGCGCGCTTTGGGGCACCGCGGTCGCCAAAACCATCTCTTCCGGCCTAATCGATTCCAGCGTCATTACCATTACCAGCGAACTGCTGATTTGCGCGCTGATGGGCGGGATAATCTGGAATTTAGTGACGTGGTATTACGGCCTGCCTTCCTCATCTAGCCACGCGCTGATTGGCGGCTTGGTTGGCGCGGCACTTGCGGCCAGCCACGGCAATTGGTCGGTAGTGATCTGGTCGCAGCCTGCAGATCCGTGGTGGCAGGGCAAAGGCATCTTATGGAAAGTGGTGGTGCCGATGGTGTTATCGCCGCTGGGTGGATTTATCGTTGGCATCACCATCATGGGGCTTTTCTTTGCGCTAATTAGCTGGATGAGTAATCGCACTGGATTGCTGGCAAAACTCGCCAAGCCCAATAACGTAAACGGCTTTTTTGGCAAAGCGCAAATTGTGTCTGCCGGTGCCATGGGCTTTATGCACGGCATGAACGATGCGCAAAAAACTATGGGGATTATTGCGCTAGCACTAGTCGGTGCAACAACCGCTGGCACACTAGAAAACGCGCCCGCGTGGCTAAGCTTTCTAACACTCGAACAGTTGCCCGGAAAAGAGTTAGATATTCCGCTGTGGGTCAAGCTGACCTGCGCCATCACTATGGCCGCAGGAACTGCTGCGGGCGGCTGGCGCATCATTAAAACGCTAGGTCACAAACTGGTCAAGCTGCAGCCCATCCACGGCTTCGCCGCTGAAACCGCTGCTGCAACGATGATTGGTATTGCTAGCGCGCTTGGAATTCCGGTATCAACTACGCACAATATCTCAGCCGCTATTTTAGGCGTGGGCGCCGCCAAACGCTTTAGCGCAGTGAAGTGGAACGTCGTGCAGCGCATGGTCTGGGCGTGGATTTTGACGCTGCCGATCAGCGCCGGATTGGCGTATGTGATGGCGCGGAGTTTTGCGCTTTAACTGAGTTAATTCGGGCCATTGTTCGTCAGCAGACTGTGCGCTCGCCAACCTCTAGCTGATGATTGAGGTATAGACAAAATCGCGAGTAGCAAAATGAAAAACCTGATGGTAGAGCGCGGATTAATTGCAGCTGCGGTAGCGAACATCAGCGGCGCGCTGATATTTTCTCGCGGGTTCACCAACACGGCGATAAACCAAGCTGATCCGGTTGTGATGTCGAACTTTGGCCTGCTGATGATTATGGTGTGGGGCTTTGCTTATCTGAGTGCCGCAACTATTCGCTCGAATATCCATTGGTTAGCGGCTGCGTTTGCGCTGGAAAAACTAGTTTATGTGGTCGTTTGGGTGAAATGGCTTTCGGAAAATAGCCTCACACAGCTTTACGCAAAAGATGCTTTTGCGGGCGCTTTTTTCAGTATTTATGGGCTAAACGATTTTGTGTTTATGCTATTTTTCGTGTGGGTGTTTTTTACTGAGCGTGCAAAGAGCTAGTTTTTACCCCAGTGTTTGAAATGAGCTCAACTCGTCGTCCCATCCCGCTTAACCCGCTGATCCAGCGCGTCTTCCCCGGTGACGATAAATATCGTGTTTTCCACGATATTGGTGGCGTGATCACCAACCCGTTCAAGGTTTTTCGCGATAAACAGCAAGTGCGTGCCAGCGGTGATGGCATCAGGTGTTTGGGTCATGTGCGCCAGTACGCGCTGGAATAGCTGCGTGTAGCGTTCGTCCAGCTCGGCATCCCTTGCACGCACTATTAAGCTCTGGGCGGCGTCGCGGGCGTGATAGGCGCTGACGGCATCGCTTACCATTTGCGCGGAAAAATTGAGCAGCGCTTCGATATCCTCTAGCACCGGAATGGCGGGCTGGCGATGTACGATTTTTGCGCGTTTGGCGATATTGGCGGCTAGATCGCCGATGCGTTCAATATCCGCTGATATTTTTAGCGCGCCATAGACTTCGCGCAAATCACGCGCCATCGGCTGGCGCAGTGCGAGCAGGCGCAGCACGTCGTGGCCGACTTCGCGCTCTAGCGCATCGATTGCAGCATCGCCCCGTACGACGGCGTCAGCGACTGCGGCGTCTTTAGATTGCAGCGCAAACAGCGCGGCTTTGAGCTGCGCGACGGCAAGCTCTCCCATGCGTCGGATTTCACCGTATAAGCGGGTGAGTTCGGCATCAAAGTTTTTCAGCGTGTGGTTCATGTGGTTCCTAATGTAGATTCTTGCAAATAAGCGCCGGTATAAATCGAGCGCAGGCGTCAATATCGGCTAATTGTTTATCGCGACTGGGTTCTCGCCTGCGCGGGAATGACGAGGTGAAACGCAGTACTTCGAGCAAACGATAAATCAGTCGATCAGGTAAGTCGACTAATCAAATCGATCAACCAAACCGGCCAGTAATATAATCTTCGGTTTGCTTATTGGTAGGCTTAGTAAAAATTTTATCGGTTTTGCCGAACTCAATTAAATCGCCTAAATACATAAATGCGGTGTAATCCGAGCAGCGCGCGGCCTGCTGCATATTGTGCGTCACGATCAGAATCGTGAAATCGCGGCGCAGCTCGGCAATGAGCTGCTCAATTTTACTGGTCGCGATTGGGTCAAGCGCGCTGGTAGGCTCGTCAAACAACAAAACTTCAGGCTGCAATGCAATGGCCCTGGCAATGCACAAGCGTTGCTGTTGGCCGCCTGATAGGCTGTTTGCGCTTTGCTTGAGTTTGTCTTTGACTTCATCCCACAGCGCGGCTTGCTTAAGCGCTTGTTCGACGCGAATCGCTAAATCAGTAGGTTTCAGTTTTTCAAAGTGCGATATGCCGTAGGCGATATTTTGAAAGATCGACATCGGAAAAGGCACCGGCTTTTGAAACACCATGCCGACTTTGCTGCGCAGCGCGTTCAGCGAAAAAGTATTCGCCAGCACGTTGCTGCCGTCGAGCAACACGGAACCAGTGGCACGCTGGCCAGGGTAGATTTCATAGATGCGATTGAACACGCGCAGCAGTGTCGATTTTCCGCAGCCAGACGGGCCAATCAGCGCAGTTACTTGCCGCTCGCGCACGTCTAGATTGATGGACTTTAGCGCGCGAAAATCACCGTAGAAGAAGTCCAGATCTTTCGCCTGTACTTTGAAATTCTCGGGAGTAGAGGTGTCAATCATTCGCGGCCTTGTTGGTTCGTAAGATAATGCGGGCAAGCACGCTAATCAGCAGCACGAAGCTGGTCATTAAAAATGCAGCGGCCCAGGCGAGTTTGTTCCAAAATTCATCGGGGTTCATCGCCAATTTGGCAATCGATGTCGGTACGCTTTCCATCGCCTCGCCCATGTTGAGTGTGAAAAAGGAATTGCCAAGCGCGGTAAATAACAACGGCGCGGTTTCTCCGGAAATTCGCGCTAAAGCGAGCAAAACGCCGGTGGTAACACCGGGCAATGCCGCACGCAACAAAATTTGCGTGTTGACTTTCCAGAGTGGAATGCCAAGGCTCAAAGAGGCTTCGCGAAGCTGTTTGGGCTGCAGCCGCATCATTTCATCCGTGGTGCGCACCACGACCGGCAGCACAATCATCATGAGCGCGAACGCGCCGGCCCAGCCACTAAAACCACCGCCAAGCGCGGTCACCAAGCTAAAGGCAAACAGCCCGAGCACGATTGAAGGTGCGGACAGCAAAATATCGTTGACAAAGCGAATCACGCTGCCGGCTTTGCCCAACTTGGCATATTCCGCCAGGTAGATTCCCGCAGCAATGCCCGCCGGCGCGCCGACCAGTAGCGCCAAGCCGCACATCATCAAACTACCTACCAGTGCGTTGGCAATACCGCCTTCGGTAGCGCCTGCAGGCGGCGTCACCATCGTGAATAAATTCCACGACATGGCATCAATGCCACGGGTAAACGTGGTGTACAAAATCCAGAACAAAAAGAATAAGCCCACTGCGGTAGCGAGTGACGATAGTGCAATCGCCAAGCCGTTAACAATCTGGCGGCGCTTAATCAATCCGTGATTAATATTCACGGCGTTCCCGCATCCCGATTGAGTTTGCGCAGCATCAGCTTAGCCAGCAGCAATACAACAAAGCTAACCGCAAACAAAACAAACCCGAGCGCAATCAACGCACTGCGGTGCATGCCAGGATCGGCTTCGGCAAATTCATTGGCAATCACCGCCGTGATCGAGTGCCCGGGTTCTAACATGGCAGCGGTAATCTGATAGGTGCTGCCGATGACGAACGTGACCGCCATGGTTTCACCCAATGCCCGCCCCAATCCTAAAAATATGCCGCCAACAACTGCGCCGCGCGTGTAGGGCAGCACAATATCCCACACCACTTCAAAGGTCGTCGAGCCAAGCGCATAGGCTGATTCTTTCAGGCGCTGCGGCACCGTCAAAAACACATCGCGCATGATGGCGGTAATAAATGGCAGCACCATGATCGCCAGCACCACGCCTGCAGTTAGAAATCCAACGCCAATTGGTGGGCCTTTAAATACCGCTCCGATGATCGGAATTGCGCCCATGTGCTCATCCATCCACGGGTATACATGCTCGCCCAGTAGCGGCACCAGCACGAAAATGCCCCACATGCCGTAGATAATCGAAGGTATACCGGCCAGCAGTTCAATCGCAGTGCCGACCCAAGTGCGCATCCAGCTGGGCGCGAGTTCGGTCAAAAATAGCGCAATGCCAAACCCAATCGGCACCGCCAGCAATAGTGCGATTGCTGAGGTAACTAACGTGCCGTAAATAGCCGCCAAAGCGCCGTATTCGCCCATGACCGGATCCCACACTTGCCCGGTAATAAAGCCAAAGCCAAACTGCGCGAACACGGCGCGCCCGCCCCAGGCCATCGTCAGCGCTGCACCTAACAACAATGCAAACGCCGACCATGCCAGGGCCGCAACTAATATTTTAAAGAGCCAGTCGTTCCGTTGATCGCTGGCGTTGACGATTGCGTGCAATGCCTTAGTAGCTCAGGTTCGCTTTCCAATACGCTTCGATTTGTGCGACTAGCGCATCGGGCAGCGCCACGTAACCGAGTGCTTCGGCGGAAGCATCGCCATTGGCGTAAACCCAGGTGAAGAAGGTTTTCGCCAGCACTGCGCGGTCTTGTGCTTTCGGAGTTTTGGCCAACAGCATGAAGTTCGTTGCCGCTATCGGCCAAGCGGCCTCGCCAGGAGCATCAGTGATGATCTGATAGAAATCTTTGGTTTGCGCCCAATCCACGCCGGCAATCGCGGCGCGCGCGCTTTCTACCGATGGCGAAATGAATTTACCCGCGCGATTTTGCATCAGCGCGAAGTTTAATTTGCTGTTTTTAACGTAGCTAAGCTCAACATAACCAACCGCACCTTTGATGCGCTGCGTGTAAGCCGCGACGCCTTCATTACCTTTTCCACCCACGCCAGCTGGCCAGCGCACGGCAACGCCCTCGCCTACTTTTGCCTTCCAACCAGGGCTGGTTTTGCTGAGATAATTGGTGAAGTTAAAGGTAGTGCCTGAGCCATCCGAACGGTGCACCACGGTGACGCGCAGAGCAGGCAGCGTAACACCGGGGTTGAGCGCAATGATTTTTGGATCGTTCCAAGTGGTGATCGTGCCTAAGAACAAGTCTGCCAACACCGGACCATTGAGTTTGAGCGTACCTTGCGCTAGCCCTGGAATATTGACAATCGGCACCACCGCGCCAATCACCGAGGGAAACTGCACCAAGCCCGCAGCCGTCAATTCTTCTGGCTTGAGCGGCGCGTCGGTCGAGCCAAAATCCACGTTCTTGGCCTTAATTTGTGCGATTCCACCGCCCGAGCCTATGCTTTGATAGTTGACCCGATGCTGCGTGGCTTTATTAAAGTCAGCCGACCAACGGCTCATGGCCGGATAGACGAACGATGCGCCTGCGCCGGTGGTGTCGGCCGCTTGCGCGCTCGCCGCAAATAGCGCGATTGCACTGAATAACATGGAGAACTGTTTCATTTGGAAGGTTCCTAAGTTAACGAATTAGAGAGTCATTTGAGCGCGCAGCTCGAGTACATTGGGATCATTGATGAAGGCGCCGCGCTCCGATTTTACAGCGCTGTAGTTCAGCATAAATTTGAAGTTGAGTCGCCAATACCAGTTTACCCCTAACGTGGCGACATCTTGCTCACCGCCTTTAACTAAACCATCGTTTGCGTTGATGCGAGAATAGCGCGCGCCGAGCTGCCACATACCAACTTCTGCTGCGGGAATGGGCACGGTGTAAATGCCAGTTTTGTAGCGAAACTTTTCGCCGGTCAAATTGTAAACGCCTGAGACACGTACCAAGAATCCGCGTTGTAATCCGGATTGGCGCTGCGCTGATAGTTTGCATCAACGTACTCGGCGCTCAGCTTGAGTGGGCCGTATAGCCACATGGCTTCCAAGCCTAATTGGCGCGCGTCGGTCGCGTCGGTTAGATTGAGCGTATCAATCAAGCGAATATTGGCTAGATCGGCTTCTGGCCGCACACTGATTCGCTGGACATTTTTTGACGGATCAAAGCCGACCACCGAAACGCCCAAATGCAGCACGTTGTCAGCATCATTATCGGGCGCAACTACCTGCATGATCGGCGCGAAAGTGCCCCGCACGCTGTAGCCGTCTGATTTTTGCCCGTTATTGGTGATCTCACGGTTAAAAATTGAGCCAGTCAGCGTCCAAGGATCACCGCCAGTTGCCACTTCTGCGCCCAAACGGCGCGCGATTGCAAAGGCGCTGGTGGTGCTGGCTTTCGCGACAAAATCGTTATGACGGGTAGCCGCTAGCTCTTCTAAGCTGTTGTTTTGCTTGAACTGCCCAAGCCGCCAGTTGGAAAAGCTGCCAAATTTTTGCCGAAAATAGACGTCCAGCCAGCGATTGGCCCTTGCTTCATAGGCCACAGACCAATCGGTCATAACGGTTCTGCCTTTGAAAATCAGCTCAGCTCGGCGCATGCCGGCATCATCAACCAGGGTTTGTGAGCTGCGCTCTGCAGCCGTCAATGAGCGGCGATCCACGCGATCAAAATCATTGTTGAAATAGTTCTTGTCGGCTTGAAACAAACCTTCGAACGTCACATCGGTCGGCCCGATAACGTCAACCGTCAAATCTGCGCGTGCGCTGCATGCCAGCATTAATCCCAGCCCGGTCGCAAGACCTTGAATAATTCGAGTAACTTCCATGTACTGTCTCAAGTGTGTAGTGGCAACGTGATGATAATATGACGCATATATGACATTTGTATGTCATATAACTGTCGCTATTTCGTCGCAATTGCGCTCCCTAGAGCGTTGCCCTAGAAAAATCGCCAATTTAAAGACGTTGCGCCTTTTGGCGCTATTACTGGACGACCAATCAAACCTGCAATCGAATGCAAGCTTGCAGCTTTGGTGTGAAGGTTTACTCTTAGCGGATTACTCTCGCAGGACTTTGCATGAGCTCTATCCATTTTCCGATTCGCCACCCTGCGCGCCTTATTGTATTGTTCGGCGCATCGGGCGATTTGGCGGAGCGCATGTTGCTGCCTTCGCTGTTTGCGCTACATCACGACAAACTTTTGCCCGACAATTTTCAGTTGATTGGTACAGCGCGCTCGGAACTGACGCACGATCAGTTTCGCGGCCAAGTACAGGCATCATTAGCCAAGCGCGCGCCCGAGTTAGCGGCGGATCAAACTGCCGTCAATGCATTTTTAGCGTGCATCGTTTATCAAAAAGCGGCGATTGATATTGATGCGGACATGCAGGCTTTGGCGCATGTTATCGCGCAGGCCAGAGCGCAGGCCGGGCTGCACAGCGATGTGCTGTACCACTTATCCACTTCGCCAAAATTTTACGGGCCGATTTGCGCAAAGCTGGCCGAGCATGGTTTGGTTGATGCGGGCACGCGCGTCATGTTAGAGAAACCGATTGGTGTGAGCGCGCAAAGCGCGATTGCAATCAATACTTCAGTCGCGAAAGCGTTTACTGAGGACAACATTTTTCGGGTCGATCACTATTTGGGCAAAGAGGGCGTACAAAACTTACTGGCGCTACGCTTTGGCAATGCGCTATTTGAGCCGCTGTGGAATTCGCGCTACATCGAACAGGTGCAAATTACGGTTGCGGAAACGGTCGGGGTTGAGGGCCGCGCGGAGTATTACGATGAATCAGGCGCGATGCGCGATATGGTGCAAAACCATCTGCTACAGCTTTTGTGTTTGACCGCCATGGAGCCGCCGACTAGGTTCGAGCCCAGCGCGGTGCGCGATGAAAAAATCAAAGTGTTGCGCAGCTTGCGCACGTTTAATAGTCACGATATCAGCGCCAATACGGTGGCCGGGCAATACAGCGCGGGCGCGGTTGAAGGCGTTGCGGTACCGGGCTATGCGAGCGAGCTAGGCCGTGAAAGCAACACCGAAACGTTCGTCGCGATTCGCGCGCATATTGATAACTGGCGCTGGTCTGGCGTGCCGTTTTATTTGCGTACCGGCAAGCGCATGCCCCGGCGCGCGACTGAAATTTATCTGCAATTTCGCGCAGTGCCGTATTCAATTTTCGCGAACAGTGCGCAGATGCAGCCGAACGCTTTGCTGATTCAATTGCAGCCTGAGGAAAGCATTGCGCTGACCTTAATGCACAAAACGCCAGGGCTTGATCGCGGCGGCTTGAAGCTGTCACAAGTCGCACTCGATCTAGATTTGAAAGACGCCTTCAAAGCCACGCGCCGAAAAACCGCTTACGAGCGTTTGTATCTGGACGCGATTGAAGGCAATGGCACGCTGTTTGTAAGGCGCGATGAAGTCGATGCGGCCTGGGCTTGGGTGGATGGCATATTCGATGCGTGGCGCCACGTTGGCCTGAAACCGAAAGCCTATCCGGCCGGCAGCTGGGGCCCGAACGCGGCGGTTGCGCTACCTGAGCGGCACGATCACAGCTGGCGGGAATAATGGATAGTCGAACGATCAGTCAATTTTGCTGGCAACAGGGACACACCTCGTCATCCCCGGAAAGGCGGGGATCCAGTACAGGTGTCAGAAATTCGCAACGCGTGTTAGCGCCCAAGTTCGTGTATTTTTACACCGCTCGGCACACCAGTAGTTTGCCGAGCCTGGATCCCCGCCTTCGCGGGGATTACGAAGTGAGACCCAGACCAATGCAAAATCAGCTGCGTGTTCGGTTGCCCCATCATCATTCCCGCGAAAGCGGGCACCCAGGCACCTCAAATATCCGCTTGACGCACGCATGAACATCCTCCGTTTCGATAACCGCAGGCAAATGCAAGACGCGCTATGCAGCCAGCTTGCGCAAATAGTTCATCGCAAGCTGTTATATGACTCACCTGTTTGGCTGGCACTAGCCGGCGGCAACACGCCATTGCCGATTTATACGGCACTGGCGAAACTACCTCATGACTGGGGCAATGTCACAGCGATCAGCACTGATGAGCGCTGGGTAACGAGCGATCACAGCGCAAGCAATGCAGGCGCGCTAAAACGCGCGTTTGACGGCTGCGATATCCATATTCGCCCGTTAGTGCCTGAATTGATTGTGCCTAGCTCAGCCGCGAATGCCGAAACTGCGAATGCGCTGCTCGCTGAGTTCCCGCAAAATTTCGACGCCGTATTGCTTGGCATGGGCGAAGATGGTCATTTTGCCTCGCTATTTCCGAACGCGCCGCTGTCGATGTTTGATCCGAATCAATCCAGCAACGCCGTTTGTTTAGCGCCTGATCCACTGCCACCGGAAGCGCCGTTTGCAAGGGTTAGCTTGAGCCTGCCGCGCATTTTACGATCTGACTCTATTTTTTTGTGCATCACCGGCGAGCGCAAATTAGCGCTACTAACCGAGCTTAGAGCAAATAAGCTACCTATCGATCATCTGATTGCAGCGTGCGAACTGCAAAATCGAAATATTCACGTTTATTGGAGCCCATAAGCTGTGACCCAAACCAAAGCCCATCCGAGCATTCACCCCGAACTCGCGCGCATTACCGCGCAAATCACCGCCCGCAGCGCGCATAGCCGAGCGGAGTACCTGGCCCGCGTGGTTGCTGCGAAGCCGGGCAAGGCTGGGCGCGCAAGTTTGAGTTGCGGCAATTTAGCGCACGGCTTTGCCGCATCAGGCGTTGATAAGCCCGGTTTGAAATCGGCCAAAGGCACCAACATTGCGATCGTGACGGCGTACAACGATATGCTATCGGCGCATCAGCCCTTTCAAAACTATCCTGAACTCATCAAAATGGCTGCGCGCAATCAGGGTGCAAGCGCGCAAATTGCCGGCGGCGTACCGGCCATGTGTGATGGCGTTACGCAGGGCCGCATTGGTATGGAGCTGTCATTATTCTCCAGAGATGTAATTGCAATGTCGACTGCGGTTTCGCTGTCGCATGAGATGTTTGATGCGGTTTTGATGCTGGGCGTGTGCGATAAAATTGTGCCCGGCATGCTGATCGGCGCGCTGAGTTTTGGGCACCTGCCCTGCATTTTCGTGCCTGCAGGCCCGATGCCGTCTGGCCTGCCAAATGCGGAAAAAGCGCGGGTTCGCGGTGCTTATGCCGAAGGCAAAGCCAGCCGCGCCGAGCTACTCGAAGCTGAAAGCGCGTCCTATCATTCGCCTGGCACCTGCACCTTTTATGGCACGGCCAACTCCAATCAAATGCTGCTGGAATGCATGGGCTTGCACATGCCCGGCACCTCATTTATTAATCCGAACACGCCGCTGCGCGATGCGCTAACCGTAGCCGCTGCCGAGCGCGCTTGCCATATCAGTGCGCAGGGCGATCAATACACGCCGCTGGGTGTAAGCGTTGATGAAAAGGCCATCGTCAATGCGCTGGTTGGGCTGTGCGCATCGGGCGGCTCGACCAATCATGCGATTCATTGGGTTGCCATCGCGCGTGCCGCAGGCATACTCATCAATTGGGATGACTTGAATGACATCAGCCAAATCACTCCGCTGTTAGCCAGAATTTATCCGAACGGCAATGCTGATGTAAACCACTTTCAAGCGGCGGGCGGGCCAGGCTTTTTAATCCGGGAATTGCTAGACGCCGGGCTGATGCACGCCGATATTCACTGCGTACACGGCGGCGATTTGTATGGCCAAACCAAAGCGCCGTATTTGGACAACCTGACGCTGCGTTGGCAGGATGCGCCGGCGCAATCTAGCGATGCAGCGGTGCTGCGGCCTGCCGCGAGCCCGTTTGAAGCCGATGGTGGTCTGCGGCTAGTGCAGGGCAATCTAGGCCGTGCGGTCGTGAAAACTTCAGCGGTAAAACCTGAGCACCGAAAGATCAGCGCTCCGGCCCGAATCTTCGAGAGTCAAGACGCCATGCTGCACGCATTTCAGGCGCATCAGCTGGATAATCTCGACTTTATTGCGGTGGTGCGCGGCCAAGGCCCCAGCGCGAACGGCATGCCGGAGCTGCACAAATTAACGCCGACGTTGGCACTGTTGCAAGATCGCGGCCAGAAGGTCGCGCTGCTGACTGACGGGCGTATGTCGGGCGCATCCGGCAAAGTACTGGCGGCGATTCACGTCACTCCAGAAGCGCTGCATGGCGGCTTGCTTGGCAAGTTGCAAGACGGCGATATTATTGAAATCGATGCCGAACACAGCGTGCTTAACGTAGAGCTTTCGATTGAAGAGCTGCGCGCCCGCCCGCAGCACGTGATCGACACCGCGGGTAATCAATTCGGCCTAGGCCGCGAGCTGTTTGCGCCCTTTCGCAAAAATGTCAGCAGCGCAGAAACCGGCGCATGCAGCGTCGCGTGGCTGTAACCGATGGCCAGTTTTAGCACCGACCCCAAACCATTTGATAACGCGATTGACTGGGTTTTAGTTGGCGATATTGGTGGCACGAACGCTCGCTTTGCTCTCGCCGATGTGCGCGGCACTAGGCCCATTTTGCACGCCGAAAAAAGCCTGCGCACCAGCGAATACGCCAGCTTGCAGCATGCCGCTGAAGCTTACCTGTCAGCACATCAGATCAAGCCTAAGCGCGCCGCAATTGCCGTAGCTGCGCCGGTAACCGACGATGCGATCCACTTGACCAATCGCGCGTGGTCATTTAGCCAAGCGGAACTTAAAGCCGCGCTCAATTTGGACTCGCTCAATATCTTGAACGACTTTGGTGCGGTGGCGTTTGCCGTGCCGGCGCTGGATGAATCCGAACGCGAATTTCTTTACGGGCCACAGCGGGCGCTGCAATCGCCGATTACCGTACTAGGCCCTGGAACCGGCTTGGGTATGGCGATGTTGTATCAAGATTCGGCGCAGCGTTGGAATGTGCAAGAGACCGAGGGTGGCCATGTCAGCTTTGCGCCGCTCTCCGATGAGGAGCAGCTAATCGCGCGCTGGCTCAACGCGCGCTTTGGCCGCACTTCAAACGAGCGTTTATTGTGCGGCGCTGGGCTTTCGCATATTGACGCAGCGCTCGCCGGTGCCGAACACCCAAGCCTGCATTCTGGCAGCGAAACGCTACGCGAGCCCTCGGAAATCGTGCAGCTTGCGCTGGATGGTCATGACATTAGCGCGCGCCGAACGCTAGCCCGATTTTGCGCGGTATTAGGCAGCGTGTGCGGCGATGCCGCCCTGATGCACGGTTCCCGCACGCTAATGATTGCCGGTGGCATTGTGCCGCGCTTTATTCCCTTTTTAAAATCTAGCGGTTTTCGTGAGCGCTTTTTGAGCAAAGGCCGTTTTGTCGCGTATTTAGGAAACGTATCGATTTATGTGATTACACATCCGAATCCCGGGCTGTTAGGCGCGGCGGTTTCGTTGCGGGGTGCTTAACTGGCGATTGGAGTTGCTCAGACCAAACAATTACCCTTATGCCGATTACGAAATGATTGTTTGATCGCAGCGAACTGACAAAATTCTGAGTGAGACTGCGGGAATTGTTCGGCGCTAGCGGCCCGGCGTATTTCCCACTAGCATTTTTGTTTTGACTGCTCGCCCGCGATTCGCCTTATTAAATCAAAATCAGCCTTGCTAATTACGCATGGCTTCGCCAACATCGGCGCGCGATTGTCTGCAGCTTTTGAACTCAAACGATGGAGTTGTACTTGCACAAAGTTGACCCCAAGCTGGAAATTTTAGATGCGTTTCTAGATCATCCCTACACATTGGGTGGCCGTGTGATTGATCCAGTGCTCGGCACCTTGAGCTGGCAGGGCAAAGCCGAGCGTTTGCGGCGCAAAGAATTGGAAGTGTTGGCGCTGCTGGCCAGTGTTGAAGGGGCGATGGTTTCACGCGAAGCGCTCATTGATGTGGTTTGGGACGGCAACGCTTTGGTAGGTGACCATGCAGTGAGCAACGTCATTTCCTCATTGCGCCAAAAATTGCGTGATGTCCAAAGCGAACATCCACTGATTCGCACCATTCCACGGCGCGGCTATCAACTTTCTGCGCTGGCGCAAACGATTGAACGGAACCAAGCAAGTACGAACTTGCCGTTGGATTCAATGCCAGAATCGACCGACGAACCCGCCCAAATGCTCACCGCAGGCGGCGCAATACCGGGCTGCCCAGGTTGGCGTTTGCTGCGCCGCCTTAATGAATCGCCCACCGCCGAACCACAACCCAGCGAATCGTGGCTAGCGGAGCCCTCCGAATACAGCGCCGAGGCCGAAACCACCCCGCGCGTATTTCGCTTTTGCCGCTCGGAAGCGTATTTACGGCGTTTGCAGCGCGAAATCACGCTGCTGCGCTACGTAAACCAGAGCCTTTCTGATCGCCCTGATTTCGCAGTGCTTCGCGATTGGCAGCTGGACGAGCCGCCGTATTACTTGGCCTGTGATTACGCTCGCTTTGGCAGCTTGAGCCAATGGGCAGGCGCAGTCGGGGGCTTAGCGAGCCAATCGCTAGCGCAGCGTGAGGCCTTGATGCTCGCGCTTGCCTCCGCAGTTGCTAGCTTGCACGCAATTGGTTTAGTGCACGGCCAGCTTGGCCCGCACAGCATTTTGATTGATGAAATTAACGCTGCGCCCCAGCTTAAGCTCAGCGCCTTTGAATTGGGCGCGTTGAGCCATCGCAGCGTGCTTGAGCCGCATAAGATCACCGCAGCAGGCTTAACGTTTATCGGCGCACCTGCACCCGAACCGAGCGATGACATCAAAGCCCTAGGCGCGCTGCTGCTGCAGCTTGCGCTAGGCGATTTAGCCGCGCAGCCCAATGATACCAGCGTGCAAGGCATCACCGATCCAAAGTGGCGTGACCTGATCGCCGCCTGTTTTGCCGCACGCGCGCTACAACCCACCGCTGCGGCGCTGGTACGTGGGCTCAGCAAAATCCAGCCAGCAGATGCCGAGCTGAGCGCCGATAGCCCGAAATTGCTAGCCCAAGCCAGCCCGGCTCCGGCAAAAGCCAAACTTGTGGAGCAGCAAATCGGCCCCTATCGGGTACTTGAAAAGCTAGGCCAGGGCGGCATGGGCGTGGTGTATTTAGCCGAGCAGCGCGAACCGGTACAGCGGCAAGTGGCGTTGAAAGTCATTCTGGCCGGCATGGATACCAGCGAAGTGCTGGCGCGCTTTGAGGCGGAGCGCCAAGCGCTTGCATTGATGAATCACGTCAACATCGCAGCCGTGTTTGATGCCGGCAGCAGCGCCACCGGGCGGCCCTACTTTGCCATGGAATATGTGCCCGGCCTGGAGATAACCGCGCACTGTGATGCGCACGCGCTTGATTTTCGACACCGCATCGCATTGTTTTTACAAGTGTGTGATGGCGTGTTGCACGCACACCAAAAAGGCATCATCCACCGCGATATAAAACCCAGCAATATCCTGATTAAAAGCGCGCTGGGCCAGCAAGCGACGGCAAAAATTATTGATTTTGGCGTCGCGAAATCCCTACAGCGCAAGCTTGGCAACTTAACCGCGCACACGCAGCTGGGTAGTTTCGTTGGCACCCGCATGTATAGCAGCCCGGAGCAAATTTCCGGCCACGCCGGTGAAGTGGATACCCGCAGCGATGTGTATTCACTCGGCGTGGTGCTGTATGAGCTGCTATCCGGGGTGGCACCCTATCAAGATGAGGATTTAGCCGCGCAATCGCCGGTGGCGCAGACCAGTTTGTCGGTTAAACAATCGCCGCCAACCCTGCTCAAGCGCTTTGTTAGCTTAGATGCCAATAAAGAATCTGAAATTGCCGTGCAGCGCAAAATGAGCGTGGCTGAAGTCAAGCAAGCGCTGGGCTCAGATTTATCGTGGGTGGTCGGCAAATGCTTGGAACACGATCCGAACGAGCGCTACGCCTCGGTGCTAGAGCTAGAAAAAGACCTGCAGCGCTGGCTAGAAAATCGCCCCGTCGAAGCTAGGCCGATTACTTGGCGCTATCGCATGCGCAAATTGGTGCGGCGCAACCTCGGTAAAGTGCTGCTAGGAAGTGCCGTCGTGCTGGCGTTTATTACGCTGTCGATTGCGGCATTCACTGGGTTTGTACGTGCGGAAAAGGCGCTGGTTGCGGCGCGTGCTTCAGCCAGCAGTGCGGAAAATGCGCTCAAGCAGGCGGCAATGGCGGGTGAATTTCAAGCCAAGCAACTACAGGCTATTGATCCGGGTGCAATGGGTTTGGGTTTGCAACAAGCGCTGCTGCAGGCACTCAAAAAAAGCGCCGAAACGCAGGGATTGATTAACGCGCCGGCAGCGCAGGCACAGGTTGAGCAGCTTATTGCGGGCGTCAATTTTGCCGAACTCAGCCTAGAACAGCTCGACAAGTACTATTTTGACCCGGCATTGGCCGCCATTGAACGCGATTACCCTGCAGCGCCCAAACTTCAGGCACAGCTGCGGCATTCGCTCGCTTTTACGCTGGTGGGCTTGGGCCAGTTTAAAAAGGCCGAGGCCATTGCCGAAGTTGCACTCGCACAGCGCAGCAGCCTACTGGGCGATAACGATCCAGCCACGTTTGAGGCTATTCGAACGCGCGGCTATGTCAGGCAAGGATTGGGCCGCTTTGATGAGGCTCAGGCTGACTTTCGCTTGGCGCTAACCGGCATGCGTCAAACACTGGGTAGCCAGCATGCGCAAACTGCGGAAACGGCGCATGCCTTGGGCACGCTACTGTGGAACGTCGGCAAGCTCGACGAGGCCACCACCTTGCTAAGTCAAGCCGCCGCAGCGCGCACCGCACTATTTGGCGAGGCGGATTTCCGAACCCTCAACACACAGGGTGGTTTGAGCGTGGTTTACTTTTTACAAGACAAACTCGACGAAGCCGTGCTGCTCGGGCAAAAAGTGCTGGCGGCGCAGCGAACTGCGGTTGGAAATACGCATCGGGATACGCTAACCAGTGCTTCGAATTTGTCCTTTTTTATGCGCAAGCGGGGTGATCTAGCCTTAGCTGAAGCTTACAGCCGGGAAGCGGTCGCTGGGTTCGAGGCGTCGCTTGGAAACACCCATCAAGATACGCTAACCGCCAAAACTGGACTTGCATTGGTATTACAAAAGGCTGGCGAGCTTGACCAGGCAAAGGCGCTTTTGCGTGACGTGCTGAATTCACAGAACGCATCAATGGGCGCAGAACATATGCAAACGCTGCGTACGATGGCCGGGCTGGCTCACGTACTTGCGGAGGGAAACGATATTGTTGCAGCAAAGGGCTTACTCTTGCAGGTGTACCAAACGCGTTTGAAAAGCTTGGGGCCTGATCACGCTGAAACGGTGGATGTGAAGGGGGATTTAGACAAGTTGCAAAGTGTTAAGCGTTAAGCGCTAAGCCCCCGCGACCAAGCCGAGCTAATAAAAGCCAGGCGCAAACACTCTGGCTTTTTGCTCAAAGCCGTTGCAACCCTATTTGGACATTGAACGCCATTGGCGAAAGCACCCAAAGATGCGTCCAAAGAGTTCCAAGAAGTTCCAATCTCATCCAATTTAAAGGCTTGCCGGGAACTGCGGTAAGTTTTTTACGAAATGGTACGCCATCATCCACCTCGCCAAATCTAGGCTCGTGCGGTCTGCCGCATGAGCTAGTCAAAGCTAATTGCAATTTAATCAATCAACTTCATCGGAGTACAGTTTATGAATAATTGCTTGCAAACAATCGCCTGGGTAGTCGCGCTCGCGCTGGCCCCGACTTGCCACGGAAAAGACCTTAACGAAGCGCTGATGACCGAATCGACGCTGGTATTGCCGGCACCTGACTTGGCAAAGCTGCAGACGCAAGGTGAGCAATCCAGCGGCGCATATCGATACGGCACCGTGATCCCGGTCGAATCGTTTGGCGTAACCGACAAATCACTGCCGAATTGGACGCAGGATGAAAAGGGCGACTGGCACTGGCAATACGAAGTGGCGTCCCCGGGTGCCCGCTTGCTGGAGTTTCACTTTTCTAGCTTGAAGCTGCCCGAAGGCGCGCGGTTGACCATTCGGGGTGAGGGTGAAGAAAACTTCCGCGTGGTTGAAAGCCATGAGGCCATAAACGAGAGCGTTCATTCCCCTTTCGTTGCGGGTGATCGCGCCACGCTGGAGCTTTTCGCCCCAAACGGTAGTCGCGATGCTACTGCGCTAATACTTGCCTCAGTTACCCATGGTTTTCGAGATTTATTCCGCCCAGAGACGCGCAGTAAATCTGCTACCTGCAATATCGATGTGGCTTGCTCTGAAGGCAATAACTGGCGAAACCAAATTGCATCAGTGGTTCTTTACACTTTCAAAGAAAATGGTAGCCAATATAGCTGCACTGCAACACTGCTCGCTAACACCTCAAACACGAAATCACTGCAATTATTGACGGCTAGGCATTGCATCAACAGTAAAACAACCGCAGAAACGGTCGTTGCCTATTGGAACTACCAAAGCACCACGTGCAGAGCCTCCGATGCGAATTCGGTGGACAACATGGCCGCCTTGGGCAGGAATAACCACGCAAAAGCACAGACCGGAGGCGCTGAATTTCTTGCTTCGAAGTTGTCAACAGACTTCGCACTTATAAGACTTAAAACTGCTTTGCCAGCAGGCGTTTCCCCGTTTTTCAGTGGCTGGAACCGGGGCAACAATGCACCGGATAAAACGGTTGGTATCCACCATCCGAGCGGCCATGAGAAACGCATTGCCAGTGATGGGAACAAGCCCGTCATAGCCGGTGCTGGCGACTCGGCTTGGAAGGTGGACTGGGACAAAGGCACAGTACAGGAAGGATCTTCTGGCTCAGGTCTTTGGGATCAAAACAAGCGCTTAGTTGGTCAATTAGGTGGAAGCGATGGCAGTATTTGCCACCCGATCAGTTATTACGGCCGACTTTCAAAATCTTGGGATGGGCTGTCGGGTTGGTTGGATCCTAAAAAAACGGGTGCGACGGCAAAGGACGGTTACTCGTGGTAGTCAGCGACTTGTAAAACGCAAAAACCTTTTACGAACCTCGTGCCATTGCACCTGGATATTTTGCATAAAGCTGGGCACGTAATTTGGCCTTAGATCAAAAAAACTAGCGATTTTCGGTCGCTGGTTTTTTGTTTTGGCGGTCTGTGTGGAAAGGCACTCTATCCTCTATCCAGCAATTCCTCAAATTGATTAGGCTTTGGTACGGGTGCGCCAGCCTCGGCTGCCATGGATTTAAAGTACAGCACAAAATCCTTGGAAAGGCGCATGGTTACCGGCTTCCTAAGCACGTCGCGTTACACCAGCATCAAAGCGCGTAATCTGGAAATTGTGCGCGATCAATCTAAGGCAAGTGGATCATTGATGCCACTAATCGGCGTGAAATCGTACAACGTGCCGACGCTTACGAATGCCGAATACATTGACTTAGTCGATTCTACCGGTCGCGAATGGCATGCCGGCAAGCGCCGAAAAATTGAATCGACAGAACCGAACGCACTCACAAAACTTGGGCTTGATAACGAACATTGGACGACGCGCGTCAAAGGCATCGGTTCGGGTTATTGGCGCGTGGTCGTGGTCCGTGAATTGGATGAGTTGATCGACAAAGCCAAAGCGATGGCGCAACTCACGCTATTTGGGACGGGTTTGGCTCGGTCTTTGAGTAAGATTTAGGCAACAGCGCAGTATTTTTATTGCCGCAAGAGAGGCTGGGGCTATTGGGTTTTATTAAAAAACATTAATTTTGGTTTGCTTGTAAAAATGGAAAACCAGCGATTTTAAGGTCGCTGGTTTTTTGTTTGCTTTTTGTTTATGAAAAGTGGATGTCCTGGGCTGGTTCTCCTGGGTTGGTTCCGGTTGGTTCCTGGGTTGGTTTCGTTTGCGTATTGGTTGTTGAAGTCAATAACGCTTATTCCAAACATCTCCAGGTAGTTCTAATTTTTTCCGATTTATTCAAATGGAAACTAATGGATTTGAATAGCCAGCATCGAAAGAACAATGTTTCTGCGGCGGGAGCAGAGACTCAAGCAGCTCGCCACCTCATCGACTTCTAAAGGAAACTTTTATGAAAAAGCGTCTTTCAACTATTTTTCTAGCCACAGCAATACTGGGGGGCCTTGGAAACAACGCACTTGCCAGACAGGCATCTAATCAGCTGTTGGATGAAACAAATCTGCCAAACACTCAACTGGCGACTCCGGCGGGTTCCATGCCTAGCAGCGTCGCTCAGGGCACAGAAAAAGCCCCTGTTTTAGCAAGTGAGGCTAAGCCTGCGCCGGGCGCGGTGTTGCAGCCTTCAGAACTTTACTATCCTGAAAGCGACGACCTAAAGAAAATATATGAGTGGCTTTTTTCATCTGGCGACCTTGAACAGCATCTTTACGTGGACGAGCCCAGCACGGCGCACCTCAGAAAAGTGTACGATTTTGCACGAGAGTCCGGACGTCTTGATGCAACGGGGCGCCGCTTAAAGCCCGTTGTTCCCGATTCCATCGCACCCTTCGACGCCTCACAGGCGCTGTTTCCTGTGGTTAAGTCAACGGTTCCTGAAAAGTGTGTTAAGCGGGCAACGGCGTGTGGCCTCGAAGTAGGTGGCGTAACCCTCGCATGCCTGGCACTCATTGTTCCGGGTGCTGGTTGGATCGCGGGCGGAGTTTGTGGAAGCGGTCTTGTGGGATTATGGTTGTCGGATGGTGGAAATTGTGAGGAGATAAACGATCCGGACTTCTGCCCAAGAGTAACCTACACGGAAGGAATGACTACAAGCGCTGGAGCGAAAGGTAGTACGGGATCGCATTGGAAGAAAGTCACATCAACATGTTCCGGTGTAAATCGGGTTCAAAAGGTTTACTCACGAAGGAAAACGTGGGCGGATTCGATCGATTTAATATCTGATATTAAACTAGTGTGTACCGACGGTACTGAGTTAAACTTTATCAATAATGAGTCGGGTGCGACCGCTTCGGCAGGCTATGATTGCAGGAACGGTAAGATGGCGCAGGGTATTTTTGGGAAAAGCGGTAGTTATATTGACGGGATGGGCGTGACTTGTGATTACGTTGTAGAGAGCAGCGACACAACCGATTTTTCCGCTGGATACGTTGGCGACGAAACCGGGGGGGGCGATTTTTCTCTAAAGTGCCCAGAGCATCGATATGTTGTTGGTTTGAATGTATGGAGAGATCGTGACTACATTTCAGTGGGTAAGCGATTCGCGCGAGGCATTGAGGTGCTCTGCAGATAGATCGACAAGAACGCAGAACGTCAACTGGACATAACGTGTAACGGACGCGATTGTAACAAACGAACACAGGACACCCGCTTTCCCTAAACAAAAAGCAAATAAAAATCAGCGGCCTTAAAACCGCTGGTTTTTTCAGTTTAAAGCTTTAACACGTCCCCATAATTATTCTAAAAACCCTGCTCGCTCAACACGGGACACCCGCTTTTCCTGAACAAAAAGCAAATAAAAAACCAGCGGCCTTAAAACCGCTGGTTTTTCCAGTTTAAGCCTTAACCTGGCTTCATAATTGTATCCATCATCCATCCGCCCAAACCCACCTAGAAACCCAACAGTCGGGTGTGTAAGGCGGTTTTCCGGCTATCGACTGTATCCATCCGGCCAAACCCACCTACTAATCACCCGCTGAGCGTGCTACTTCGTGGCCTTCCAGTTGTAAGGCAGCAAAGACTCGATGTCTTTGTCTTTCGTGCTCGGCAAACGGGTCAAAATGTCGACCAGATAGGCGAGACCAACACGGGAAGGCGACCAACACGGGACACCCGCTTTTCCTAAACAAAAAGCAAATAAAAAACCAGCGGCCTAAAAACCGCTGGTTTTTCCAGTTTAAGCCTTAACATGGCTTCATAACTATTTAAAACCCAATGCATCCAGCCGCAAGCGCGGCGAATAGAATCTTTCTCATTACCCTTAAATCTTGCTCAAAATTCGAGCCAAACCCGTCCCAAATAGCGTGCGTTGCGTCATTTCTTTCGCTTTATCAATTAATTCCTCCAATTCCCCGACCACGCGCCAATAGCCAGACCCAATGCCCTTAACGCGCATCGTCCAATGATTTATATCTAGCCCGAGTTTAGTTAGCGCCTTTGGCTCGGTCGATTCAATCCGCCCGCGTTTGCCCGCATGCCATTCGCGCCCAGTGAAATCGACCAAGTCAATGTATTCGGCATTCGTGAGCGTTGGCACATTGAACGCTTTGACGCCAATGAGTGGCATAAGCGGCGCGCTGGCTTTGCTTTGATCGCGCAAAATCTCCAGATTTCGCGCTTTAACGCTGGTGTATCGCGAACTGCTGACGCCACTCGCGATGTTGGCGCGAACCGGGTTCAAATCGACGTAAGTCATCGCCGCCAGAATCGATTTTTCAGACAGCAGGGCTTGGCATTTAAATCGGCCTTCCCAAAATCGACCTGTGACTTTATCTTCGGCGTTGGCTTGCCGCGCGATCGGCTCGCTCAAGGATTTCATCAACCACGATAAATTGGTCAACCTGGATCGATATTATATTCGGCGACCAATGCTTGGTTTTCGACGATGGCGGTTGCTTTTTGCGCACATAACTCGCTCGTATTGGCGGGATAGAGTTTGACCCAGCGCGTAGCAACTTCATCGGCGTCCAAGCATTGGATGTTTGCGGACTCATATGCACCACCAAATGCAAGTGATTGCTCATGACGGCGTAGGAGTAGATGCCGCAAGCAAAAATATCACCGAGTTCTAAGATGCGCTTTTCGACCCAAGGTTTGCGGTGCTCGAAACTTTGGCGGGTGTATTCGTCTTCACCACATAGCCAAGATCGGCGCACACCGCGATTGATGCAGTGGAAAGTACCAGCGTGAGTTGGGTTTACGAGCTGGCGGCGGGCTTGGGTCATTTGCGTAGGGTTGCAGGTTGGCGCACAGGATTCAGCAACCGATTGCCGCCACGAGATGTAGGATATTTCTTACAAGCGGCGAGTATCCTGAGCTTTTCCGTAGCGCGTTTTTAGGTTTGTAAGGAGTAGAATCGAAATATGCGCCTCTATCTAGACAATTGCTGCCTGCAGCGACCTCTTGACGATCAGACTCAACCTAGAATCAGGGTTGAGTCTGAAGCGGTTTTTGCTGTTTTAGCTACGATTCAAGCTGGTCAGCACTCACTGCTTAGCTCTGAAGCATTGGAGTTTGAAATCTTTCGCATTCCAGACGAAACTCGTCGCAACGAAGTGCTGGAGATATTGGCGCTGGCTTCTGAACACCTTGTTCTCAACGATGGCGTTGAGGCTTTGGCACAAACGTTTGAAGAAAGCGGGCTGGGACAACACGGGACACCCGCTTTTCCTAAACAAAAAGCAAATAAAAAACCAGCGGCCAGCGGCCTTAAAACCGCTGGTTTTTTCAGTTTGAGCCTTAAACACGGCTTCATAATTATTTTAAAAACCCAACGCATCCAGCCGCAAGCGCGGCGAATAAAATCTTTCTCATTACCCTTAATTCTTGCTTAAAATTCTAGCCAAACCCGTCCCAAATAGCGTGCGCTGCGCCATTTCCTTGGCCTTATCGATCAATTCATCCAATTCACCGACCACGCGCCAATAGCCAGACCCAATGCCTTTAACGCGCATCGTCCAGTGATTTACATCTAGTCCGAGTTTAGTCAGCGCCTTTGGCTCGATCGACTGAATCCGCCCGCGTTTGCCCGCATGCCATTCGCGACCGGTGAAATCAACCAAGTCGATGTATTCGGCATTCGTGAGCGTTGGCACATTGAACGATTTGACGCCGATGAGTGGCATGAGCGGCGCGCTGGCTTTGCTTTGATCGCGCAAAATATCCAGGTTGCGGGCTTTAACGCTGGTGTAGCGCGAACTGCTGACGCCACTCGCGATGTTGGCGCGCACTGGGTTCAAGTCAACGTAAGTCATGGCCGCCAGAATCGATTTTTCTGACAGCAACGCTTGGCATTTAAATCGGCCTTCCCAAAATCGACCTGTGACTTTATCTTCGGCGTTGGCTTGCCGTGCAATCGGCTCACTTAAGGACTTCATTAACCAAGACAAATTAGTCAATCTGGAGCGATATTCGGCAACCAATGCTGGGTTTTCGAGGATTGCGGCGGCTTTTTGAGCGCAGAGCTCGCTCGTATTGGCGGGATAGAGTTTGACCCAGCGCGTAGCAACTTCGTCAGGCGTCCAAGCATTGGAAGTCTGCGGGCTCATATGCACCACCAAATGCAGGTGATTGCTCATGACCGCGTAGGAGTAAATGCCGCAAGCAAAAATATCACCGAGTTCTAAGATGCGCTTCTCGACCCAAGGTTTGCGGTGCTCGAAGCTTTGGCGGGTGTATTCGTCTTCACCGCAAAGCCAAGATCGTCGCACACAGCGATTGATGCAGTGGAACGTGCCCGCTTGAGTTGGGTTTACGAGCTGGCGGCGGGCTTGGGTCATCGCAGTAGGTTTGCAGGTTGGCGCACGGGATTCAGCAAGCGATTGCCGCCACGGGGTGTAGGGTATTTCTTACAAGCCAGCGGACATGTCAGCTTCGCCCCGAACCTTTGGCCAAACCTAAACTATCGTGAGGGGACGGGCTGATCCAGTAACCGCGACTTGGGCAACTCAAACGCCAAGCAGGCCGCCTGCCAATCAGCCTGATCTTGCGCATTTTCTACTAAGTCCAAATCATCAGGCCAAAGCCCACACTTTCCCCAGCCATCCTGCTTGAGCATATCTGCCAGCGCCCATGCCGGTGCCAACATCGGTAGCGCGCCTTCTTGAATAATTCCTGGGGCAACTTTGACAAACCAGCTTAACGGACGGGCTTGGACGTCAAACCAATCCGTGTTGAAGACCGGGTGTTTTGGGTTGACCGCGACACACGGCCGTGTCGGGATTTGCGTAGTCCAACCCGCTCGGCGCAACACTTCGATGCCAATGATGACTGCCGATGGCATGGCCATCAGAAGCGCTTTTTCCCAATTAGGGTTAGCGCTCGTCAACACGTTGGCAAACACATCACTATGGCCGCCCAAGCTTTGAACTAAGTTTCGATTTTTCCAAAGATACAGGTATTGCGATACGGTTTTTGAGTCCCACTGAAATCGTGTAGTCAGGTCCGCACCTCTAAACAAGGGCGGCAATTCGCGCAATCGTTCAATGGCAGATATTTGTTTCCGCATGACTTTCATGGATCGATTTCAGTTAATGAAATTACCTTCATCACTTGCATGCCTTGCTCAAGTGCCCGCACAGACACCTCAATCATTTCGGCAACGGTGCTTGCAGTTAGCAGCCACGACGAGGGTAGCCAGCGCTTGAGATCCACTGCCACCTGCTCAGCGGATTTTTCTAGTTCAGTTCGGCGCGACGTTGCTTTGTGCAACCAAGCGCTTGCGGTTTCATTCGGATAAGTCGCCAGCCGAACCCGCATCGCAGTTTCCGAACAGGTGTTCAATCCATGCTTTACCGCCAACCAGTGCAAATCAAACACATCGCGCGGTTTTAGATAGGGGCGCGCCGCTAGGGCGAATACTTTGTCGGCGTAAATTTCCGAAAGTGTTGCGGTCGGCACCTGGGTTTGCATGCCCGACATTGGCCCGCGCGCCAAGCGAACATTGCCGACGATAGCTGTTATGCCAGCAATCGCTGAGGTTTGCCATAACTCAACCTTGACCCTAACCGAACCCATGACATTGGCGCCGCCGATGCGCACGACAAAGCTGTGTGGATTGCGACCATCCTTGGCCTTGGTCACGGTCAGCTCGCAGCTTTCAGGCAACCAAGCCACAGTCCCGCTGCCACTGAGCAATCTTTGAATCGATGCACTGATTGAATCCAACTTCAATGATGAATTGACCAGGAAATCCAAGTCCTCACTAAAGCGCGGCGAACCGTGCGCCAGGTACAAACTCGTTCCACCTTGAAAGATTAAATCGCCAAATTTCCAGCGCCGTGACGCCATCAATGCGTCCAGAGTCGCCACATGCAGCGCTTCGCGCAGGGTAGACATTTCAGTGCTGCTGAGCTGGCGTTTCACTGCGGCCACCTAGGAATTCGGGGCTACAGTTTATCTAAGTAACTTTAGAGAAGTCTAGAGGATAACGCTGCTCGCATTTGCCTTCAACGCTATGCCGGGTCCAGAAATTGAAGAACCAGCGGTTTTAAGGCCGCTGGTTTTTTATTTGCATTTTGTTAAGTAAAAACGGGTGTCGCGTGCAAAATCGATTAAGGAAAAACGGGTGTCCCGTGCAAAATCGTCCCGTGCAAAATCGATTAACAAACCGCGCTAAACACGCATTGGTTCAAGAACTTGGCGTGGTTGACGCTTTGCGATTCCTCAATCATTTTAGAGCGGGCAACGGCGACTACACCGCAGAACGTGCGCAGCTTTTTAAAGGCGATTCGGTAAAAAGCATCGCGGCGGCAATCAGAGCCCAAAGAAACAGCGGCGTGTAGCGGCTAAAGATCGTTTGCGCGCAGAGCATATTCTCCGCCTCTACGGATAGGCATACCGCAACGTCAGATCAGTCGCCGGATTATCAAACACCATCGCCGCCGGCAGTGGGCCGCCATCTAGCCCAAACCCAACCAAGCCCAGTGGATGCCGCCCGCCATTCCAGTATTGGCGGGTGGCAAATCGCAGGCTGGGCTGCATGCCTGCGGGATCGAGAACGGCTACGGTCAGCACATACGTGCCAGTGGGCAAATTGACGCTAAATTCTTCGCTCAAGCTGTGCAGCGCGGGCGGCACGTTCCAACGCTGCGCTTGGCTAGACCAGCCGGGGCGCACGACATTGTGCGGCCAATAGGGCAGTGGATCCCACTCGGGCTGAGTCCAGCCGCTGCCGGGCGTCCAACTGCGAATATCGGCATTGGCAAAGCGCGCGCTCCAGCGCACCGCTTTGGTGACGGGATCGTGCAGCGCCACTTCGATGGGCCACTGATAGTAAAACGGCGCTGAGCCCTCATTTTTCACCCTTAGCGTTACTGGCAGCCGGGAATTGCGCACCCGTGTGGAGAACTCGACGCTGTCCAGAACATAGCGATAGCCCATCAGTTTTTGCAAAATCGCCGCGCCCGCGCGTGCGGTCGGATTGGTCGCGTCGTAACCGTCTATCCAACGCAGCTGGGTGGCTTGCAGCCAGCGAATGGTGTTGGCGACAAAATCACGGTGAATTGGCAGCGAAACGCTCGCGGTTGGGTTTGGGCCTGGCTGCGTATTGGAGCTGCCCCAGTTGTACGCCGTTTCGCCGCCGACATAGTTAGTCAGGTAAAAACCCTCGTTGCGGTTGAGATCGGCAACCGGCTTTCCATGCTCTGACATCTGATCCTGATGCGCGAAGGAATCCCAGTACTCACCAAAGCCATGGCCACGAAAGTCACTCCAGGCATGGCGAACCGATACTTGCTTGTTCGGGAAGGCGGTTCGGAAGGCATTTCCCACCAGCGTTTGCATGCTAGTTGTAGGTGATGGGGAATGATGCTCGCCCCAAGCGCCAAAAATTCCTAGTTCGATAAACGCCACTCTGGAATCGTTGTTCCAGGCTTGACCTAGGCGCTGGACCAGCCGCAAGACGCGTTGCTGAAACTGCACGCTGGTGTAATCCCCGGTTTGCATATCTGCGGGCCAATAATTCCCGTCATCTGGCCAACGCAAAATAACCCGAGGGATTACCTTGATGTTGCTTCCTGGCCCCTGATTGAAGCGTTCATTGCTTACCGCAAGAATCTTGTCCAGCCCGTCTTGCTCGCTGTTTTCCAGTTGGTTCCAATTTATGTAGACGTGCGCCAAAGTGGCGTATTCGTGTGCGTTTCCCCCGGTTCGCACGCCCGAGGTGGTGAAACCCTTCATGGGATTGCGCAACGCCTGATCGTAAGCTTGAGGCCGCACAAATAAGCTGTCGTCAAAACCTGCGCGGAAAATGGGCTCAGCAACTGCCGAAGACATTCCAGCGAGTAGCATGACCACAACCATAGATAAGTTGCTTAGTCGAGTCAAAATCGTAGTTTGCATTGTTATTTCCTTTACGGGGCAAGGCGAAAAAAATTGGAAAAAATTAAACGTCGGCAGGGCCGAAAGCCCCTTACGGCTCGCCAGTACTCTAGGCGCAATTCAATGACGTCTACAATCGTGAGCCTGGACTAAAAACGAGAACTCTGTCGAAGCTAGGGGAACGGTGCCGCGCTTACCACCTGATTTCGCCCTGTGTTTTTGCCCGTATAGAGGGCTTCATCAGCGCGTGCGATGGCTGCGTCAATGCACCCAGAGGGACCAATCACGCTCACTCCAAAAGTCATGGTTACGTTCGTTTCTTGATCCAAGCAGACCACAGGTCCGTTTTGGATTGCAAACCGACATTTCTCGGCCACGCGCTGCGCGCCCAACAGTTCGGTTTCGGGCAGCAGCATAATGAATTCCTCACCGCCCCAACGGGCAACGGTATCGGCGGCGCGTAGGCCGGTGCGTAGGCGTTGCGACACAATTTGTAAAACGCGATCACCTGCGGCGTGGCCGCAGCAGTCGTTAAAGGCTTTAAAATGGTCAATATCGCCCAGCACCAAGCAGGCTGATTGACCGTTGCGCTGGATGCGCGCCAGTTCGAGTTGTGCCCCTTGCAAAAACGCGCGACGGTTTGGCAGACCGGTTAAGTGGTCGGTGTGTGCCCAATGCGCCAGCTCGGCGATCTGCGCAGCTAGTACAGCGGTGCGGGTGCGTACGCGATCTTCAACGTAGTCGCGTAATTCATTGGCCGCACGGCCCGTGGGGACGTGAGCGTTGGCATTTTCATCAAGTTCAGTAACCGCAAGCTTATACAAGCGCCTGATGCGGGCGTTTTCCATCCGCAGGGCCACGAGCGATTGAAATTCGCTACCTGCCTCCGGTTTTTGCCCAGCAAACAGCGTAAGAAGCAACTTCAGTGGTTGCCAACAGGCGGCACGCAGGTGGCTGGCTAGATGCAATGCTCCATCTGCGCTGAACAGGGCATTGTCGATACTCTTCGATGTTTTCACGGTGGTTCCCAACCCGACAGCGTCGGCGGAAGCCTAATGCGGTTTGCGATCTTTAACTTTGAAATCAATAAAATTGGAGGAAATTGGAGACCTGGGAAGGCTTAAGCCCTGTCTGTCAGGGGGCTTGTATGAGTTTTGTCCTGTAGCGCTAACCGGCCCCACCCAATTGCGTGTTTAAGCGCTTAAGCTTGCGCAAGGGCTTTGCTGGCAAGCAACGCACTTACCAGTAAAAACCGCAGCCAAAAGCGTGCGAGCCAAAGCGAGTTCATAACTGATCCATTGAAAAAAGGGAGTTCAGCGAATCAGTCGCGATGCACCCGACTCACACCAATCGATGCATCCAGCCGTGCGTGTCTTTTGCTCGGCCAAATTGGATATCCATCAATGCTGTGCGGATCGCGATGGTCTTCTCGCCTATGCTGCCATCGCCTGCGCTGCCGCCTTCCCAAATCAGCTGACCGACCGGTGTAATCACCGCGGCCGTGCCACAGGCAAAGATCTCTTTGATCGCACCGGATCCGATGCCCTGCTTCCATTCGTCGATTGATATTTTGCGCTCAACTGGATTTAAGCCAAATTGCTTAGCCAGCTCAAACACCGACATGCGGGTTATGCCTTCTAAAATCGTGCCGCCCACCGGTGGCGTGACCAGCGTGCCGTCTTGCATGACGAAAAACAAATTCATGCCGCCCAGCTCCTCAACCCACTTGCGTTCAACCGCATCAGTAAACACTACTTGATCGCAACCGTTGGCGCTGGCTTCGGCCTGCGCTGCTAGGCCGCTGGCATAATTGCCACCGCATTTAGCGGCCCCGGTGCCGCCCTGTACCGCACGAATGTAGTTACTGGTGAGCCAGATTTTCACTGGCTTCACACCGCCAGAGAAATACGAGGCCACCGGCGAGGCAATCACCATGAACTTATACTCTTTCGCCGGTCTCACGCCTAAAAATGCTTCGCTAGCGAACATAAACGGCCGCAAATACAAGCTGTGTTCTGGCGTCGCTGAGACCCAGGCTTGGTCGGCTTTTACGAGCGCACTGAGCGCGCCGATAAAGACATCTTCGGGCACCAATGCCATTGCCAAGCGCTTGGCTGAGCGATTAAAACGCGCGGAATTAGCAGATGGACGAAACGTCCAAATACTGCCGTCGGCATGGCGATAGGCTTTCATGCCTTCAAATATCTCCTGCGCGTAATGCAATACCGATGCGGCAGGATCCAGTGCAATCGGGCCATACGGCATCACCACACCGTCGTGCCAGCCCTGATCAGGCTTCCAGGTTGCCATCAGCATGTGGTCGGTGAAAAACTTGCCGAAACCTGGCGCCGCCAAAATTTCGTTACGGCGCACATCACTTGCTGGGGAAGGATGGGTTAATTGAGTGAAAATCAAAACGTGCGCCCGCAGGTGGTTTTAAGAGTCACTCAGTATAAACGAGCGTTGATGCGTAGGGGTGCTGGGCGTATTGAGAACCCAGTCGAATCCAAAAAATGTTGCGCATAACTTTAACCAGTCATTGCGACCAGGCTTTAATGCGCGCCAACGGCCCACACGAAGAAAAGCTAAACTCTAAAAATTCCAAACGAAAAACCGACCTCACACAATCGAGCCCATCATGCCCCAAGCTATCGCCCAAATTGACGAATACCTAAACCAAGCGCCGGTGCTGCCAGTGCTGGCCGTTGACGATGTGCCGCAAGCGCTTGCACTAGTCACGGCACTTGCCGATGCTGGCCTTGTCGTGGTCGAGATCACCCTGCGCACCGCCGCAGCCGTGCCCGCCATTGCCGCGATACGTAAGGCGCTGCCGCAGGTGATTGTTTCAGCGGGCACTGTGCTGACGCTCGCCGACTTGCACGCGGTGCAGAATGCAGGTGCGCATTTTGCAATCTCACCCGGCGCCACCGACACGCTGCTGCGCGCCGCTGAATCGGTGGCTATGCCATTCTTACCTGGTGTGGCGAATGCCAGCGATATCCAGCGCGGGCTGGAATTTGGCTACCAGCGCTTCAAGCTGTTCCCAGCCACCGCCGTCGGCGGCGTAGATGCGCTGAAAGCCTACGCTGCCCCGTTTGCCAGCGTGAAGTTCTGCCCCACCGGCGGCATCAATGCCAGCAATGCAGCAAGCTTCTTGGCACTCGGCAATGTCATCACGGTTGGCGGTTCCTGGATGGTTGACAAAGCTGCGCTCAAAGCCGGGGACTTTGCTTCGATTAAGTTGGCGGCGGCGGCCTGTGTGGGTTTACGCAAATAGCATGCGCGTCAAACTCCGGGTGCTGTTGGCGCTGTTTCAGCTAATCGTTGCACTGGTTTTCTTTGCCTTTCCGGCAGTGATGCTTACTTGGGCGGCAAACACTCGCGCAGATTTAATGGGTAGCAAATGAGCGCCGAAACTTTCCCCGCTTGCTTACACGCACTGTTCGCCCAAGACACGCTTGATGCACTAGTGATTCGGCGCGGCCCAAGTAAACGCACCGCCGTTATAGGTTGGGATCGCAGGCCAACTCACACACGGTGCTTGAATGTCCAGACTGGGAATGGGCCGAGCTAGATCGCAATCGCATCGTTTACGCCGAGCACGGCAAGCTCTACGCGGCGCAGCTAAACCAGTATGGATTGAGCACACCCAAGCTGCTGTTTGACTTCAATGCTATGCGCTACAAACGCATCAAAGCCCCATATGATCAAAGTGTGCGGCGGGTTAAGGCTTAGAATTTGCAATCGCGTTGGAAACAATGTTCGTCTCCGCTTGAATCACACTTACGACCATTGTCTAAGCGCGCACGGGCGATGCATTGGTTAAGATCAAGCATCTTCGCTGGAGCTTTTGATCATGACCGCTACCCACGCACCCGTTACTGACGCGCACACCCGCATTGACGCCGCGCGTTACGCCAAAGATTACGCACTATCAATTACCGACTCTGAGCGCTTTTG
Organism: Rhodanobacteraceae bacterium; assembly: GCA_031422315.1. GTDB lineage: Bacteria > Pseudomonadota > Gammaproteobacteria > Xanthomonadales > SZUA-5 > JANNYA01. Next base: position 79,007 of record JANOQN010000002.1, on the reverse strand, counting down.
GGGCTTGGTCGGGCAGCGGCTCAATTGGATCAAGCCTTACACGCGGGTGCGGGACGTGTCGTTTTTGCCGGAAGATTTTCGTGTGCGCTGGTATTTTGATGGCGTATTGAATGTGGCGGTCAACTGTATTGATCGGCACTTGGCAGCGCGCGGGAATGACACTGCGATTATCTTTGAAGGTGATAGCCCAAACGCAAGCCAGCGCATAAGTTATCGTGAGCTTTATGGGCGCGTCGGTCGGCTCGGAAATGCCCTGCGCGCGCAGGGCGTTAAGAAGGGCGATCGGGTGACGATTTACCTGCCGATGATTGCCGATGCGGCGGTGGCTATGTTGGCCTGCGCGCGCATTGGCGCAGTGCATTCGGTGGTGTTCGGCGGCTTTTCGCCCGAAGCGCTGATCGGCCGAATTGCCGACTGCCAAAGCACGCTGGTGATTACCGCCGATGAAGGCATGCGCGGCGGCAAAGCGGTGCCGCTCAAAGCCAATGTCGACCAGGCCCTGAGCCATCCAGATGCCGCCTGCGTTAGCCGCGTTTTGGTGGTGCGACATACGGGCAATTCAATTGCTTGGGTCAACGGCCGAGATGCCTGGATGCACGAGCTGTGCGCGGATGAGTCTGACGATTGCGAACCAGAGGCCATGAATGCCGAGGATCCGCTATTTATTTTGTACACCTCCGGCTCGACCGGCAAACCCAAGGGCGTGTTGCACAGCACCGGCGGCTATTTGGTGTATGCCAGCTACACCCACGAATGCGTGTTTGATCTGCGCGAGGGCGACGTCTATTGGTGCACCGCAGACGTCGGCTGGGTGACCGGCCATAGCTATGTCGTGTATGGCCCGCTTGCCAATGGCGGCTGCACGCTGATGTTTGAAGGCGTACCGAACTATCCGGATTTTTCGCGGTTTTGGCAGATTATCGACAAGCATCAAGTCAGTATTTTCTATACCGCGCCGACCGCCATTCGCGCGCTCATGCGAGAGGGCGAAGCGTGGGTCACACAAAGCTCGCGTGCCAGTTTGCGCTTACTAGGCAGCGTCGGTGAGCCGATCAATCCAGAAGCCTGGAACTGGTATCACCGCGTAGTGGGCGACAGCCGCTGTGCGATTGTCGACACCTGGTGGCAAACTGAAACCGGCGGTATTTTAATTTCCCCTTTGCCCGGCGCTAACACCTTAAAACCAGGCTCTGCGATGCAGCCTTTTTTTGGCGTGCAGCCGGCATTGATGGACGCCGAAGGCAGGATATTGGAGGGCGCAGCCGAAGGTAATTTGGTGCTGGCGGATTCTTGGCCGGGGCAAATGCGCACGGTCTGGGGTGATCATCTACGCTTTATCGAAACTTACTTCAAAGCCTATCGCGGCTATTATTTTACCGGCGATGGCGCACGCCGCGATGCGGATGGCGATTATTGGATTACCGGCCGCGTCGATGATGTGATTAACGTGGCTGGGCACCGCTTGGGAACTGCTGAAGTGGAAAGCGCGCTGGTCAGCCATGCTAGCGTGGCGGAAGCTGCGGTAGTTGGTTGCCCGCACGAGATCAAGGGCCAAGGTATTTATGCTTATGTCACCCTTAAAGCCGAGTTTGAAGCTACCGAATCATTGCGTAAGGAATTAATTTTGCATGTGCGCCGTGAGATCGGCCCGATTGCCACGCCTGATTACATTCATTGGTCACCCGGTTTGCCAAAAACCCGCTCTGGTAAAATCATGCGCCGGATCTTGCGTAAAATTGCCGCGAATGAGTTTGACAACTTAGGCGATATCTCAACGCTTGCGGATCCGAGCGTGGTGCAACATTTGACCGACACTCGGCTCAATAGGGCATAGCAATGCTGTTTATTATTGCCGACGACCACCCGCTATTTCGCGATGCCTTGCGTGCGATTGTGGCGGCGGCGTATCCGCAAGCGCAGCTGCAACAAGTCGGCGAGGTCGGCGCTCTATACGCTGCGGTAGAGCAGCACCGCGACGCTGATTTATTGCTGCTGGATTTAACCATGCCCGGCGTACACGGCTATTCGGCGTTGATCCATTTGCGCGCGCTCTATCCAGCTTTGCCGATTGTGGTTGTTTCCGGGCGTTCTGAGCCTTTGACGATTCGCCGGGCCTTAGCGCATGGCGCGATGGGCTTTGTGCCAAAGTCAGCCGACGCTGAAACGATTGCCGGCGCAATTGCCCAGGTTTTACGCGGCGATTTGTACGATCCGCTCATTGAGGCGGGTGGTTCGATTTTGAGCGCCGCCGAGCAGGCTGCAGCGGAGCGTATTCGCGGTTTGACGCCCGCACAATTTCGAATTTTAGCCGGCATGTGTGAGGGCAAACTCAACAAGCAAATTGCCTATGAGCTGGGCATTACTGAAGCCACCGTCAAAGCGCACGTGACGCAGGTTTTGCGAAAAATCGGCGCCAATAATCGCACCCAAGCCGTCACGCTGGCGGCCGATTTGGCGCTTGATCCAGAGCGTGCGCGTTTGGTTGATATCGACGGCTAATTAAATCGGCGCGCAACCGAAGCGCTCAGCTAGCTGATTAACGCGGCGCCGACTTAGCCCGCGTGTTTTTGCCGCTTTTCCAGATCGTAAAATTGAATTAATGCGCATTTGATAGCCCTTGCCTTGACTTTTGAGTCACGATTGCAAATTCGTTATTACATCAAAGTTCGTCGGTCCTTCTGGATCAGCACCAATACCCGCACGACTTGCAATAGTGCACTCATATAAATAGCATGCATTCAACGAATGCAAATCTTAGAGGTGACACGATGGCTATGCTAACCGTACGAAACGTTCCCGATGACGTGCATTTGGCGTTGCGGGTCATGGCCGCCCAACACGGCCGCAGCACTGAGGCTGAAATTCGCGACATATTGGAAAAAGCGGCGAAGCCAAAGGATCGTTTGAAGCTCGGCTCGCTGCTGGCATCTATCGCTCGTGAAGCAGGCGCACTCACCGACGTTGAAACCGAATATTTTAACAACCTACGCGATAAGACGCCGGCCGAGCCAATGAGGTTCGAATGATCTTGATCGACACTAATGTAATTTCTGAACTGTGGAGGCCCATGCCTAACCCGGGGGTGTTGGCGTGGCTGGACGCGCAGACGGTAGAGACGCTTTATTTATCGGCGATTACCGTGGCTGAACTCCGTTTTGGCTTAGCAAGCATGCCAGAAGGCAAGCGGCGATCAATCTATCAAGATCGTCTAGAGCGGGAAATTTTGTACGTCCTCAAAGGCCGAGTTCTTCCTTTCGATTTGGACGCCTCGCAAGCCTACTCAGAACTGATGCCGCGCGCGCAGTCAACAGGTAAAGCGATTAGTAAAGCAGACGGTTACATCGCCGCGACCGCCCGTGCCCGCGCGCTGAAGGTCGCCACGCGTGACGTGGCGCCATTTCAAGCGGCTGGCCTGATTGTGATTAATCCGTGGGATTTCGAAGTTTAAAGACATATCTTACAGACAGGCGCGAATCATACTGATGCTTGCGTGGACAGCCCACACCCACACCACTCAGCGCAAACTCTCCAACAGCGCGCGCAGCGCAGCTGGGCGAATCGGTTTTTTCAATAGCGTAATGCCAACCGCGGCAGCCCGCGCTGGCAGCTCAGGATCGCGTTCCGCGCTCACCAATACGCAGTGCAGGCCGGGCTTGAGTTGTTGCATTAGGGTAATTAAATCAAGCCCGCTTTGCGCTTCACCTAAACTGAAGTCGACCAAGGCCAGATCAATCGCGTGCGCCGCCAGCTGCGCCAAAGCTTGCGCGCTATTGGCTGCGCTGTGGACATTGACGCCCCAACTTTCGAGCAGACTGCGCATAGCCATTCGGACATCGGCGTGATCGTCAACACACAGCGCATGCACGTTTTGCAGGCGCGCGCCGCGCTCGCTGACCGTGTTCGCTGTGAGCAATCGCGGTAACGCACGCGGCACACTGACCGAAAAACAGCTGCCACGATTGACACGGCTTGCTACTGCCACGTGATGCCCGAGCGCATCAGCCAGTAGCTTGCAACCAGCAAGCCCTAGGCCAAGCCCACGTTCGCCCCACGGTGAGATTGCAGCGCTGGCATCGTGTGGGTTGAACAGCGTAGCGCGTAGATTTTCATCCATGCCCGGCCCGGTGTCGTAAACCATTATGGCCACATTTGATCCCTGCCGTCGCACCGCAATCAGCACGCCGCCACGCGCGGTGTAGCGCAGGCTATTGGCAACGAAATTCTGCACGATGCGCCGCAGCAAACGCGGATCGCTATCGACCCATTCAGCGCTGGGTCGCACCCTTAAAAACAGGCCGCGCTGCTCAGCCAGTTCCTGCGCTTGCGCATGCAGGGAATCGAGCAGCGGTTGCAGCGCGAAGGCAGAGCGCTCAGGCTTAAGCTGGCCGGTTTCCAGGCGCGCCAGATCCGTTAAGCCGCCGAGCAACTCCTCGGTGACGGCGAGTGCGCTATCGGCGCGCTGAAGTAAAACGCTGCCGCTTAAACGATTATGTTCGGCGGCCAAATACAGCCGCGCAGCCGAAAGCGGCTGCAGCAGATCATGACTTGCTGCGGCAATGAACTGATTTTTTAGCTCAGCCAACCGCAGCAGCTCGCGCGTACGTTCGGCGACGCGCTGTTCGAGCTGGGTGTTGATGGCTTGCAGCGCCGCCGCTGCGCGCACGCTTTCACTGACATCGAAAAAAGTGGTGACAAATCCACCTTCCGGCAGAGGCTCGCCGCGAATATCCAGGCTGCGCCCATCTGCTAAGGTGCGCAGGTTTCGATAGCCGGTGGCAGTACGTAGCTGGTGCAAGCGCCGCGCTACTCGAATTTCCACTTGCGCTGCATCCAGCCCGCTCACGTGTGCGGCGTAAGCGATCAGATCAGCGATGGGTCGGCCATGCTCAAGCATACCCGCAGGCCAGGCAAACAGCGCCTCGTATTGACGATTCCAGCCGGCAAGCTGCAGCTGCGCATCAATAACACTCACCGCTTGATGCATATGCTCAAACGTCGCCTCCAATAGCTGCACATTGACGCGATAGCGTGACATCGATTGATCCAGCGCGCGCAGCACGGCATCAACATCGAGCGCAGCGCCGCGTATTCCATCGGCGATCAGCTCGCGCGCACTGGCGCTGCCAAACACTTCTGCCACGCTGCGTTCTGCGGCAGCTAGCAGCTGTGCGCTGGCTTGCCCTTCGCCCGGCAGCAGCAGCCCGTCATGATGCAGCGCAAGCGCATGGCGATAGTTTTTGCCGAGTAGCGATTCGCACAGCGCGTAGATATCATCCACGCGCACTGCGGTCGGTATGAACGTGCGCGGCAAGGTTGCGGTTGCTAAAAAGTCAGCCGCGTGCAGGCGAGCGCGCACGCTGGCCGGGCGCCAAGTGCTCAGTAACATACAGGTTGCGCTGTTGAGCGCCAATGCCAATAGTGCGCGTTCGGTTAAGCTTGCACTGCTGAGCGCTGCGCCGGTTAAACTCGGCCACAACATCAGCAGCGCCCAGACGCCTGCACCGGCGCCAAGCCCTGCAAGCACCGCTTTTGCGCTGCTGCGCGGAAAAAACAGCGCAGCTAGCAAAGGTGGCGCAAACTGCGCCACGCCGGCAAACGCCAGCAAACCAGTCTGCGCGAGCGTGCCACCGTCAACCCCTAAATACCAAAATAGGCTCATGACCGCAGCAGCAGCCACGCTAGTGCGGCGCACGGCAAGCACGCGCTGCGCCGAAACAGTCATCTTGGAGCGCACCATCAGCGGCACCACTAAATCATTGGAAAGCATAATCGACAGCGCCAGCCATGCCGCAATCATCATCGCCGATGCAGCGGAAAGCCCCGCAATAAACGCCAGCAGGGCCCAGTTCGGCTGCTGCAGCGCAATCGGCAAGCTGATCAATACAAAATCCGCACCACTGCCGCCAACGTAGCCCGCCAGCGCCGCAATTGGCATTACCGCCACGCTAACCAGCAGCAAGTAGCCCGCGAATACGCGACGCGCTAAACGCAGCTCGCCAACGTCGGCGCATTCCACCACGCCGACTTGAAACATCCTTGGCAGCAGCAAGCTTGCGGCCGCCGCAAGCAGAACTTGACCGGCTAACATAATCGGCTGATTCGGAGTTTGCGCGTGCAGCGCGCGGTGCCAATCGAGCGCGCTCGTCTCGCTGTTGCTTGCGGCCCACAGCGCGAGCGCGATCACGATAGCCAGCTTGACCGCGCTTTCAATTCCCAGCACCAAAATCAAACCCGGACGCTCGACCAAGGTACGCGCATCTAGCACACCAAAACGCAGCGTGAAGCTCACAACTAACCCGGCGAACACGCAAGTCCATATTGCCGGCTTGGCAAAGCCGAGCGCCGCGAGCGAGCCATCAACAGCGGCCAGCTGCAACGCCACATACGGCACCACCGCTGCCAGCGAGATCAATGCCACCAGTGCGGGCAGCGCTGCATTGCGCCCAAAACGCGCGCTTAAAAAATCAGCAACTGACGCCAGCCGGTGCCGCTGTTTGAGTCGAACCAAACGCTCCCAAATAGTTGGCGCAAATAATGCCAGAGCGATCGGGCCAAGATAGATTGGCAGATAGGCGTAACCCTCACGCACCGCGCTGCCGATCGCACCAAACACCGTCCAGGTCGAGCAATACACGCCCAGCGCAAGGCCATGAATCCAAGCCCGTTTGCGTCCACTCAAGGCACCACGAGCAGCTTGGCGCTCGCCCCAGCGGGCGAGCGCATACAGCCCCAGCAGATACAGCGTAACGGTGATTAGAACGAGCGTTTGCATCGCACTATCCTACCTGAAGCAACCCGCGCGCTGCGGGTGGCAGCGCGTGGGTTGCAGATCGAACCTAATGCCCGCTCGAACCCTCCGCATTCAAACCAGTTTGCTGTCGCACGTACAGCTCTTCCCAGAGGTCCTCTGAGCGCTTATCGCGAGTCAATAGCGATCCAAAAATCACGAAGAAAAAGCCAATCGGAATCGAGAAAATGCCTGGATTTTTCAGGCTAATGAGCGGTGCCTCAAGCCCGACCAAGCTACGCGTTTGCCCCTCCACTGCGGCCAGTTTGGTTTGTAGCGCGGTCAAGCTGGTTTGCGCTAACGTGCGTGCGGCCGTTAGGTTGGCAATACTGGCTGCATCACTAGCTAAGGCAAGATCAGTTGTTAATTGATTGACTTTACTTTCAGCCGCCACGATCAGCGGCGCGTTGAGCGCTCGTACGCTGTTTGGGTAGGTCATATTTGGGCTGACCAAAACCAAAGCGATAGCGCTGATCGCGCCCATACTCATACCCAAAATTACGCCGGTGGTGTTGCAGCGTTTCCAGTACAGCGTTAGCAAAACGGCAGGCAAGTTGCTCGACGCCGCTACCGCAAAAGCCAGAGCGACTAAATGCGCGACATTCTGCCCTTTCGCTGCGATGCCGATCACGATGGCAACCACGCCTACCAAAATTGAGCTAATCCGCGCCGCCCGCATTTCTTCTTGCTGAGTGGCTTTGTCACCGCGAATCACACCAGCCCAAAGATCGTGGCTCATGGCCGAAGCTGAGGCCAACACCAAACCTGCAACCACCGCAACAATCGTGGCAAACGCGACCGCCGCCACAAACGCTAAGAATAAATTGCCCATCAGCGATTGCTCACCACCGCCGATGTATTGCGCTAATAGTGGACCGGCCATGTTGCCACCGGCGTCAATCGCGCTGATCTGCTGCGCGCCGACATGCATGGCCGCACCTAATCCTAAAAACAACGTCAGCACATAGAATCCACCGATAATCGCCATAGCCCAGAGCACGCTGATGCGCGCATCTTTTGCGGTCGGCACAGTGAAAAAGCGCATCAAAATGTGCGGCATGCCAGCCGTGCCGAACACCAGCGCTAAGCCCAATGAAATTTGATCTATCGGGCTTTTTAAATACAGGCCAGGTTCTAGAAAACGCTGGCCTAACTCGGCTGCGCTCATTTGACTGGCTGGATCACCTAGCAATTTCGCCACCTGCGCCTGAATTTTTGGATCTGAAACCGCTGCTTGCAAAAACTCTGGCAGTGAAAATCCGTACGGCAGCCAAGTGAAAAACACCAGTAGCAAACTGGCAATCACGAGCAGCACTGCTTTGATGATTTGTACCCAAGTGGTAGCCACCATGCCGCCGAATACCACATAGGCCAGCATCAACACGCCGACCGCAATCACGCTGACTTCGTAGTCAATGCCAATCAAGGTTTTGACCAGCACGCCACCGCCGACCATCTGCGCAGTCAGGTAAAAAATCGACACTGTAATGGTCGAAAGCGCAGCTGCGGTTTTGGCTTTTTTAGGCTGATTGCGAAACGCTAAAATATCGCCTAGCGTGTATTTTCCGATGTTGCGGCAGGGCTCGGCAATCAGCAATAGCACGGTGATGTACGCCACCAGCCAGCCCACCGAATACATAAAGCCATCAAAGCCATACAGCGAAATCAAGCCCGCAATCCCTAAAAAGCTGGCTGCTGATAAATAGTCGCCAGCTATCGCCCAGCCGTTTTGAATGCCGCTGATTGAATTCCCGGCGGCGTAAAATTGCGAAGCATCTTTGACTCGACGCGCGGCAATATAGGTCACAAACATGGTAGCGGCGATAATCAAGCCGAACACTAAAAAGGTCAGCCATTTGTACTGCTCAGCTACCGCAGAAGTTGCCGCTTGAGCTGTGCTGGCCGATAGGATCAAGCTCATCAAGACAAGCAAGGTTTTAGGTTTCGTTTTCATGTTGATACCTCACCGTGCGCTGCTTTTAACTCCGCCGCCAGTCTGTCGAACTCTCCATTGGCGCGCCTGGCGTACACAAACGCGATCACCCACGCCATGACAAACTGACTAAACGCGAACGCAAATCCTACGTTCAACGGCCCCCACACTTTTTGACGATAAAGCTCAGGAAAATAGCCCGCGCCAATGGGAAGCGCGAAGTAATAGATCACCGATAAAACCATCAACCCGCTCAGAAAACGTGATTTGCGGCGATGTAGCGCTAGAAAGCGCGGATCGGCATGCAAAGCCGACCAGTTGTGCGTGCGTGCGGGCATGGATTTATCCTCAGTGGGTGGAGTTAGGGGCAGATTCTGGGCTGGATTTAGGGGCAGCAGTGTGTTTATCAGAAGCTATATTTAATGCTAGCGTGCAGTCGAATTAAATCCCCGGCAGCGCCACTTTCCAACTCGCGCTCGGCAAAAATTAGCTCAGTGCCGATGTCGAGCTTGGCAGTTGGGGTGTAGAAAATATTGGCATGCAGACTGTGGCTCGCGCGCGTTTGACTGCTGCCTGCAAGCCCATTTAGGCGCGGATTATCAAGCTCAGCGTGCGCGTAAAACACATTGCTGCGGAGTTTCGGATTTAACAAATGCCGCCAACCGACATAGCCATAAATTCCGCCTATGAGATCAACTTCGTTCTGTCCAGTCAGCACCGCATCGTTGACCAAATTAAGCGCCAGATAGCGGCCTAAGCCTCGGCCGCCAGTTAGCCCAAAACGCACATCGTCAGATCCGAAAGGGATTTTCCCAGTAACCGTTAAACCGCCACCTAAGCTGCACGCGCTAACCGCAGTACTGCCAGTGCTTTGGTATTTGAGCTCACGCACGATGGCAGCGATCGACACATTCGATCCAGCAGCACTCTTAAAGTTGTAGCGTGCGATCAAATCCGGCACGGCGTTATCGTCACTACTGATGCGCGCGCCGCCGCCATTTGGAGTAAGCGTGGTTTCTGGATTTTCGGCGGCAAACATCCAGTTGCCAATCGTGTAGCGCAGCTGCGGTTGACGCACAAACACGGTGCCCTCGGTCGGCCCGACCAAATCGGTTGATTCCGGCAAGTTGGCGGCGTCCATCAAGGTCGTCCAATGTTGCCCGACCAGCCAACGATTGTCGTAGTTCAAATAGGCATGCCGAACTACAAATCCGCTGGCGTTGTTGAAGCGCTCATCGCCCAAACCGTTGCCAAAAAAATCCCCTTCAAATCGAGTTTGGATCAGTGCGCCGCTATCACTTGAGCCGTCAGTGCCGAAAATCAAGCGGGAAAATTTACCGTGCAGGTCAAGATCACTGCCTTCGCTAGCGCCTCCAACTGGCGTTAATCCAGGCACATATAAATCGCGCGCAATGCCGCCGTCGGCCAGCTCGCCATCACGTGTGCGGGTATACAGCACATCGGTTTTAATAAAGCCCGAGAACATCAGCTTAGTTCCTGCTGCGGCATTCGGTAACACCACTGCTGAAGTCGTGGTGATTTCAGGCGCCAGTGTCGGCGCGGGTGTTGGCGCAGGTGTAACGAGCGCAGTCTGCGCGCTCAACATAGATTCAAGCCGAGCGATCCGCGCTTCCAACGCAGCAATGCGCTCGGCATCATCCGCATGCGCATTGACCGTAAAACAAAAGCCGGCAAGCGCAAGCGCTAATCGGCGACGGGGGAATTGGCGTTGCTCAAACATCATATCTCTCAACTCAATGAAGTCGACAGATACTGCGGGCTGCATTCACGGCACGCTATTGGACGATGGTCGTAATCTGCTGTAACAGACTAGAAGTAAATTTAGGCCCATGCGAACGAAACTGATGTTTTCCTGCGCAAGTCGGCGTTGGTCAAAGCATTTGACGTAGGCTGGGTGCGTTCAGCCCTAAATTTCCATTAGCGTTCACGATGATCGCGCAGGATTTTGAATTCACAAGAGATTTTCGCATTGAGCAATACCCAGGTGTATTGTCGATTGAGGAAAATTTCCTGTGGATCAAAAGACTAGCGAGGGCGCGTCGGCTAGTGGAAAATCCAGGTTCAAGTACGCGCACGAAAGTATCGCCGCTATGTTTCAGCAATTCGCGCTTTGAGTTAGTCTCTGTCGCACCTCTCCTGCACAACACAGTTCATGCAACTTAGCCCAGTCGCGATCACCTTTGTTATCTATATTGTGCTGATGCTGGGCATTGGCTTTGCTGCTTGGCGCGCCACCCATAACTTATCGGACTATATTTTGGGCGGGCGCGGCATTGGCGCGTTTGTAACGGCGATGAGCACCGGCGCTTCGGATATGAGCGGCTGGCTGTTGATGGGCTTGCCGGGCGCGCTGTATTTTGCCGGCCTGTCTGAAAGCTGGATAGTGATTGGACTTATCGTTGGCGCATGGTTCAACTGGCGCTTTGTCGCAAGCCGCTTGCGGGTTTACACCGAGCTTTGCAATAACGCGCTGACCTTGCCGGAATTTTTCACCCAGCGTTTCGAGGATCAAAGCCGATTGTTACGCGTGATCGCGGCCGTCGTTATTCTCGTGTTTTTTACGATTTACTGCGCCTCTGGCATGGTGGCGGGCGCGCGTTTATTTGAGCAGACGTTTGCTATGCCATATACCAGCGCGCTTTGGCTCGGTGCTGCCGCCACTATCTTCTACGTATTTGTTGGCGGATTTTTAGCGGTTAGCTGGACCGACACCGTGCAAGCTACTTTGATGATTTTCGCTTTGCTCCTAACGCCTATCATGGTGTTGACTCATTTGGGCGGTCTTGACGCAGCAGTCGCAAGTATCAATGCTGTCAATCCGAACTACACTGACATTTGGCACGGCACCAGTGCGATTGGCATTATCTCACTGCTGTCGTGGGGTTTGGGCTACATGGGCCAGCCGCATATTTTGGCGCGCTTTATGGCAGCCGAATCGGTTAGCACGCTCAAACCCGCGCGCCGAATCGGCATGCTGTGGATGATCGCCTGCTTATTTGGCGCAGTAACCACCGGCTTTTTCGCAATTGCCTATTTCGCCCAAAACCCAGCGCTCGCTGGGCCGGTTTTAGCAAATCGTGAGACGGTTTTTATCACCTTAGCGCAAAGCTTATTCAACCCGTGGATCGCCGGCATTTTACTGTCAGCAATTTTAGCGGCGGTGATGAGCACGCTGTCATGCCAGCTGCTGGTGTGCTCGGCGGCGCTTACCGAGGATTTCTATAAGGCCAGCCTGCGCCCGAATGCCAGCCAGCGCGAACTGGTGTGGTTTGGCCGCGCAATGGTGCTGCTGATTGCGCTGATTGCCATCGGTATTGCCAGCAATCCAGAGAGTCGAATTTTGTCAATGGTCGGCTATGCCTGGGCCGGTTTCGGTGCCGCGTTTGGCCCAGTGGTTTTACTCAGCTTGATGTGGCCGCGCATGACCCGTAACGGCGCGCTAGCCGGCATGTTAACCGGCGCTTTGACGGTCGTGCTTTGGCACAACGGCGCGTGGTTTGGCCTGATTGATGGGCCAATTTTTGGGCTTTACGAGCTGTTACCAGGATTTATCCTGAGCACGATTGCAGTAGTCGTTGCCAGCTTGCTCGGCGCACCGCCATCGGCCAGAACAGCAGCGATTTTTTCGCAGATGCAGGCAGAAGTTCGTGATGCTTGAGCTGCCAATGTCATTCATCCTTGTCATTGCGAGCCACCCCTATAGTTTCATCAAAAACCCCAACCGGAGCATTCCAAATGAAAAAAGCCATCTACACCCAGCGCGGCCCCGTGCCAGAAGCATCGATTGAAGCAGTAGAAGTCGAGCAACCCAGCTTGACTAGCGGGCAAGTTCTGATTCAAGTGCTTGCCGCGCCAATCAATCCATCAGACGTGCTAACGCTCACCGGACTTTACGGCCAGCTGCCACCACTGCCTGCGGTGGGGGGCAATGAAGGCGTGGGTAAAGTAGTGCAGCACGGGCCGGATGTTAGCAGCCCTGCGATTGGGCAAACGGTATTGCTTCCGGTAGGCAGCGGCACTTGGGCCACGCACGTGGTGGCGGATGCGAAGAAGCTGCTGATGCTGCCAAACGATGCTGACCCGCGGCAACTCGCCATGATGACGGTGAATCCACCAACCGCTGCGTTGATGCTGTCGGAGTTTGTTGATTTACAACCGGGCGATTGGGTGATTCAAAACGCCGCCAACTCAGGCGTTGGTGCCTATTTGATTCAACTGGCAAAAATACGCGGCTTTAAAACCGTCAACATCGTGCGGCGCGAATCCGCAGTCGATGATGTTCGCCGCAGCGGCGCGGATGTGGTTTTAGTCGAGGGCAGCGGACTTGCCAAACGCGTCGCCGAAGCCACTGGTAATGCTGCCATTCGCTTAGCGATTGATGCGGTCGGCGGCAAGTCAACTGATCAGCTAGCTAACTGCTTGGCGCAAGGCGGCACATTGGTCAACTACGGCATGATGAGCGGCGAGCCCTGCGTGATTTCACCGTCCTCATTTGTGTTTCGCAACATCACCCTGCGCGGGTTTTGGCTAGCGTTTTGGTTCCGCAATGCTAGCGTAGCGCAACAGGTCAAGCTATTTGGCGAAATGGCGCAGCTGATTGCTACCGGCGCACTGCACACCCAAATTCATGCCACTTATGATCTCAGTGAAATCAAACAAGCAGTTGCCGAGGCCGCAAAAGGCGAGCGTTCGGGCAAGATTTTGGTTGTGCCTAGGGTTTAGGTTAATGAGCGTGCAAGCCCATGCTTGCGCGCGAACTCACGCATGCCCGCGCTTGCGCACAGCTTGATTGGCTTGGGCTACCTGCGCCGCAAGGGCGGCCATGGCGTTAACCGGCGGGGCGAGCAAAAAATGGCTTAACCCGTGTATTTGCCCCAAAGCAGCAACCAAACGCAAAAAATTCGGTAGCAGAAGCGAACGCAAAGCGCGCAGCTCAGCGCGGCGCAGATTTAACTTGCGAAATGCGGCGGCAGCTTTGCGCAGTTGCAAGATTGCATCGGCTGGATCACCCGCGCTTTGTGCTGCTAACCCTAGGGTTTCATAGCCCAATCCGAGCAGCTGGGAGTTTTGCAGCTGGGTGGCAAGCCGCAGTATTTCATTCGCGTTCTCCACCTGCGTTGGCACATCTTTTTGTGCGTATGCGATGCGCGCCAGCTCCAAAGACAGCTCAGCCTTCAACTTTGGGTCGGCAACTTCGCCCAACAGTGTGCGCGCGGCCGACAAATCAACGCGCGCACGCTCATAATCTTGCTTTTTTGCCAGCGCACTGGCTCGGTTGCGCAGCAGCCGCGTTTGGATAGCCACCGCTGCAGGAATATCTCGCAAGGCTTCTAGGCCACGATCAGCATAGATTATGGTGAGATCATCCTTTGCTACCGCTTGGCTTAGGGATGAGTACGCCAACAAAATTTCGCCCGTCAGCAGTGGAAAAGGGTTTTCTTTTAAGATCAGTTCGGCATCCGCCAGCTCGGATTCCGCCCTCGTGAAGTCCTGCAAAAGAATATCGGCTCTTGCAGTGACGATTTTGCCCCGCGCGACCAATATTGGCATATTGGCGAACTGCGCTGCCGCGATCGCGGCAAGCCCGGCGTCGCTTTGGCAAGCCCAATCCGCCAAAATCCGACACGCATTCGCACGCGCCAATTGCAACAATGCGGCTTCGGTGAAATCACGCTTAGCCGTCGCATCGACCAGCGCTTCGGAAATCGCCTGTTGTGCACCGGCTGGATCAGTCAGCGCGCGCTTTTCGAGTGCATGCCGAGGCGTGGGGTCAATTGCTACTGGATTTGACGCTGCGGCCTTTGCCACACACAAATACACTAGCGCGCAGGCGATGGATTGCAGTGCAGTTTTTATCATGACAAGGCGCTATGAATTTCACAGTCAAGCGCGGCGCTGGCATTCGGCGCTGACCAAAGCAGCAAGTAAGTGAATGCTGCACAAAAAAACTTGGTAACTACATTCTGATCCGTCACGCGCTTTTCCGTTGCTTGGTTCGGGCTGGATAATAAATCATCACTGTGCCGATAGGCCGAACTACATTCGTTTTCCAACCCATTTGCTGGCAGCATGTATAGATGACAACGCCTGACGCATTTATCGCCTTAAAAGCACCCTATTTTGCGTGGTTAGAATCGCCAGAGTGCGAGCGCGCTGAGTTGCTAGCGCAGCTGGCTAACTCAATGGATAAGTCGCAGTACCAAGCGCTGTTAGATTTGATTGCGCACACCCAGCTAATGCCTGAGCGCTTGCCAGCAGCGCCGGACGCACCTACGCGCATCGGCAGCCGATACGGCGCGTTCGAGATAATTTCGCGCATTGGCGGCG
The DNA here is from genome assembly GCA_031422315.1 of Rhodanobacteraceae bacterium. Classification (GTDB taxonomy): domain Bacteria; phylum Pseudomonadota; class Gammaproteobacteria; order Xanthomonadales; family SZUA-5; genus JANNYA01. The sequence continues at coordinate 63,939 of JANOQN010000002.1, read as the reverse complement.
GCGGTATGGGCGAGGTTTTTTTGGCCGAGCGCGTTGAAGGCGGCTTTAGCCAGCAAGTGGCGCTAAAGCTTGTGCGTGGCGAATTTGCATCACCCGCGCTCATACAGCGCTTCACGCGCGAGCGAGAAATTTTGGCGCGCTTGAGCCACCCGAATATCGCCGGTTTAGTTGATGGCGGTTTACAGAACGGTTTGCCTTGGTTTGCCATGGCCTATGTGGATGGCGTTTCGCTGTCGGACTATGCCCGTGGAAATAGCTTAGACGTGCCGAAAAAGCTAAAACTCGCACTGCAAATGGCCGAAGCGCTGACTGAAGCGCATCGCAAGCTGGTGATTCACCGAGATCTAAAACCCAGCAATATTTGGGTGACGCCACTTGGCGTTGTAAAGCTGTTGGACTTTGGCATCGGCAAAATTCTAGACAGCAGTGATAGCGCACAAACGCTGACGGGATGGGTGCCGATGACGATTCGCTACGCCAGCCCGGAGCAGCTTGCCGGTGAACCCACCTCTATTAGTACCGATATTTATCAGCTTGGACTGGTGCTGAGTGAACTACTGCTCGGCGCGCCAATTCGCGATGAGCGTGAATTAGCCAACGCGCGCAGCCTAGCGCTTGACGTGCGTGCAGTGCTGCGGCAGGCGCTTGCGGTTTTGCCGACTCAGCGCTACGCCAGCGCATCAGAATTTGCCGCTGATTTACGCCGCCTTTTGGCGCGCGAACCGGTGCAAGCCATGCCGGCAAAGTTGGGCTATCGGATGCAGCGCTTTATATCGCGCAACCTTGCGCTAAGCTTTGCCCTGATTTTCGCCGTGCTGACGCTAATTGCCGGTGTGGCGAGCAGCGTGTGGCAAGCGCGGCAAGCGCGCAACAATGCAGAAGCGCTGCTGCGCTTATTGAACGTCGCAGCCCCGCAAAATTATGTTGGCAACGCACCAGCGCTGGTGGATTATTTGCTGAGTTCCGCTTCGCAATTAGAAACCGATTTAGCTAATCAGCCCGAATTTTTAGCGCGCGCACTCACTGAAATCAGTAACGGGTTAATCAATTTAGGCGACGAACCGGGGGCGCAAAAGGTTCTGCAAAAAGCCCACCAAGCGGCGCTAAGGGCTGGTTTTGATAGCGAACGCGAACTGCCGATTTTGCGCTTGTTAGGGCACACCATGGAGCCACCCACGCCACTCGCCGATGCACAGACGCTGTCAGATTTAATTGCGTCCAAGGTGCAAACGATGCCCAGTGGAGTCGGCTTGAATGCCTTAGCTACTGTCAGCAACGCACTCAGCAAACACGGCGATAAAGCCCGCGTGCAGTCCAATCTAGCCCTTGTTTCAAGCTTGCGCGCACATGTCACCATGCAAGCCGATGATCAAGAAAATTTACTGCGCCAGCTTGGTAAAATTGCGCTGCGTGAACAACTGGGCAGCGCAGCGGTCAGCTATTTTCAAGAGGCGTCCGCCCTACACCAAGCGCAGCCAGCGCGCTTTTCGTCGATGCGCGTGGCCGAAGGCTTTGCTTTGCTGGCAGAAGCCGCACTGGCAGCGGGTCAATTCGAGCTCGCGCAAAATTCCTGGCACCAAGCTCAGCCCGAGCACCTGCGAAATTACCCCAGCAACGATGCGTCGCTACTCGAGTTCAACGCCCTGGGTGAAGCCATTGCGAGGGGCAAACAAGTTCGCTAGCTACCGATCTTAATTAACTGGAATGTTATTGACTGAAGTCAAGAAACTAACTTTCATCGAACCCACACCCTGATTGATCAGCGCATCAGTAACGCCACTAGCGCTCAAGCCTTGCGAACCACTGAGGGCCTCGTTTTCCAAAATCGACACGTGGTGCAATTCGGCTACGCCATAGTTCAGCAGTGCTGAGGCCAAAATCAGAGATTCATACCGCCTCGACACCACATTGCCGCGAATGCGCGTGTTATTGATCGCGACAAATCCGTAATTGATGATCGTGCCGGCGTTTTGCGCGGCGCTGAGGGTGTTGAAGCTCAGCTCACAGCGCGCCAGCGTCAAATCACCAAAATTGCTAATAATCGCTGGTGCGCTACGGGTGTTTTGATCAATGACCGCAACTCCTCGCAGCTCAGTGCGGCCATAATTGACCAGCGCACCATTAGTGCCTTCGGCTAGGGTAACGCCTTCAATTTTCAGCGCGGCATCCGCCGCTACTTCTAGCAAATGCAGGCTGCGATTGGTGTACGCCCGCAATTCTGCGTGTGCGCCGCGAATCAGAAGCTGCCCGGTAATGACGGGCAAAGCGGCCCAGCCATCTTTGCCCTGGAAAGCAGCACGCAGCACATAAACGCCGCCTGCTAGTTCAATCACATCCGCTTCTGGTGAAGCATTTGCCAGCTCGATCGCGTCAGCAAATGCGGTTGAATCGCCCTGGTTAACGCTATAAACCAGCGCATGCACCTGAAAGCTCATGACAACTGCGCTGAAAAACATCACAGCGTGCAAAGCGAATTTCGATACCAATGATTTCATGGGATAGCGCCTATGTGGTTGAGGAAACCCGATAGTTTTGACTGGGTTGCTGCGTTAGCCTGAGTCAGTCGATCTAGAGGAATTGTTCTATTAGCCAAGCAATTCCAAATAATCTAGCCCCATGATTTTATTACGGTTTTTTGACATGTATGAAAAGAAAAAGATGGTGCGATTCCAACTTAGCCTTCACTGGATTTGACACACAGCGCGCGTAGATCGCTACTTACGTCAGGGTGTGCAACATCTCTGATACCAAAGTCCAAGGCCAAATAGACAAATTCGACGGCATTTTTGCGTTCTCCAGTCCAGTAAAATCCGAAAGGACTAGTCAACTGAAACATATTGGGTAGTTTGCAGCGCGCGCTGCCGCAAAGGACCACCGAATCTCCAGATTGATCGAACATGCTCATTAACTGATTCGGGGTAGGCAGTTCAAAACCTTGGCTTTGACAATATTGCGCGGCTTGCTTCCAGCTAATATCCCGGCCGTTATCAGCTTTAGTCCATTGCAGATTTTTTTCCAGATCGAGCACCAATCTGTCGCGTTCAATAAATCTAGGGCCTTTGTCAGATAGCGCGTTAGCTGTCGTCGAAGCTGGTGCTTGACCCGCTTGTGGAGTATCGGTAAGCGCCTTCGCCCGCGCGCTTAGTTTTTCCTGCACTTGCGCTCTAGCCTCCGCCTCTGCTTTGGCCTTCGCTTCTAATTTGGCTTGTGCCTCTACTTTGGCCTGCGCTTCTAGTTTGGCCAGTGCCTCTTGTTTGGCTTGTGCCTCTAGTTTGGCCTGTGCCTCTAGTTTGGCCTGTGCCTCTAATTTGGCTTGTGCCTCTACTTTGGCCTGCGCTTCTAGTTTGCCTTGTGCCTCTAGTTTGGCTTGTGCCTCTAGTTTGGCTTGCGATTCTGCTTGGACCTGGGATCGAGCTTCTTGAGCTCGCTGCTGTTTTAGCACCTGCTGCGAAACGCTGCTTTGAGCAACCGCTTGTGATTCAATGAAAAACAGCGCGAATGCAATCAATGCGCAAAGCGTTTTATTGCAGGCTGGCATGTCAGATTTCCTCGCGATAGATCAGAGATCAGACCGGTGCAACAAGCTAAATCTTTCGTTTTTGATAAAAGGTTGGCTCGCGTCAATTTTCCCGAATAACCTCGGTTTTATGCTTCGCTCGCAAACGCATGCCCAAGTAAACCGCGCTCAAAGCAGCCAACGACAATGCCATCGCCAACCACTCTTGGCGACCTAAAGTGCTGAGCACAAACAGCATAGCAGCGCTGGCTAACATGGGCATCAAAAACGCCCCACCCGGCATTTTGAAAACATGCTCGCCATTAGACGAATGCAAACGCCAGGCTACTGCGGCCACACCCAAATAGATCAAACAGTTGGCCCCTGCACTCATCAAGATCAAGAACTCAAATTGCCCAACACACGCCAACGCGCAGGCCAAGCTTGCATGCACCACGATAGCCCAATGCGGCACACCGCGCTGGCTGATCGCGCTCAAGGCCGATGGTAAAAAGCCATCTCGCCCGAGCGCATACGCCACGCGCGCAGAACCGAGTAGATTGCCCATTAAAAATCCTGACATCGAGATTGCCATGGTGATCAGCACGATGGTTTTGCCCGGCTGCCAAAGCGCGCCGGCAGCGCTGGCGACCGCTGTGGTATCGGTCGCTAATTTGGCACCCAAAACGGCTTGGCATACGCTTTGGATACCGACGTAAAGCACGATTACCAGCAAGCTAGCCATTAAAGCGGCACGTGGCACATCGCGCGCCGGATCTCTCACCTCACCGCTTGGCGTAAGTGCAGTTTCAATTCCCGAATACGCGAAAATCACCGCCACCATCGAAGTGCCGAGCGCAACCGCGCTAGGCACCGAAGTCCAGTTCAAGCTGGAAAAATCAGCCAAAAACAAACCCGCCAAGACCAATAAAAACAACGGCGCCAATTTGAGCGTTGCGAATGCCACCAGCACGCGCCCACCCAGCGCTACCCCGTAGCAGTTGAGCACAATCAAAATCCCATAAAGCACTACCAAACACAGCACGCGTAACTCAGCTGCCTGCGGCCAATACAGCGCTAATAAGTCGAACAGCGCAGCTGCAATTCCCGCGCTGGACGTGATGTTGCCAATCCACATCAAAGCGCCCGCAACAAACCCAGCGCTTGGGCCAAAACCAACGTGTAGATAGCTATAAGGTCCGCCGGTATCAACCACGCGAGATCCCACAGCCGCAAAGCATAGCGTCACCGGCAACATCAATAACGCACCGAGCACAAACGCGAGCGGTGAAGCCGAACCCAAATCGGCCGAGAGCGTCGCCGGCAGCCTAAAAATGCCGCCGCCAACAATGACGTTGATGATCGCCGCACCCAGCATAACCGGGCCAAGCGCACGTATCAGCTGTGAGTTCGTGCGCGTATTTAGTGTGGACATTGATAGGTTTCCTGAGCACGCTACCCACATACTAACTCAAGTAATAACTCAGGCGGCCAGCCTCAATTAAGCGCAAGCAAGCTCAGCGGGCGGTACAGCAGACACATCGCACTCAGCAATCATTCCCGCAAGGCTCTTTCGACGTTTTGGCGTCAGAAGCAATCGACCATACCTTTGCGCTACCGAAGCGCAGAAAGCGCCCGCTAAACTGACTGCTTCAGGGCAATTGCAAGCCAAAATTATGGCAGCGCCGCCGGAATTAGACGGGGCCAGCATTTTGCTGGCTAGCCCCTAAAAATTGCTATTCAATGCGCCAACTCATAGCGCATTAAGCCTTGTCTGCATACCGTGCTAATGCGCAATCCAGCGCATCTTGTTAGGGAACATCATGAACCGTAAGATTCTTTCTGCCCTGTTGTTGGGTTGGACAATGTCCGCGTCGGCTTTGAATATTGAGTCCGTTACTTTTTCGCAGGATGACGGCGGCAGCCCAGGTGAAGAAGTGGAAGTATTCCTGGCAACTGATCATGTGCAACATTTTGAAATCAAGCTCAACGAAGTCAAAGCGGGCAACCACGATTTCACCGTTGAATTTTGGGCGGTTGAAACCAATGCGGCGTCGAACGTGAAGGTAACCGAATTCAAGGCCGATGGGCTCCTTGTCAACACCATCAATGCAAAGATATCGTTGCCGCGCGATTGGCCGATTGGCGACTATCGGCTGGATGTGAAAATGGATGGCAAGCTGGTCGAATCCTACGATTACGAAATAGGCGAACCCTAACCCTTGAAAAACCTGGCGCGATTTCGCGTTAAGTTTTTCGCGTCAGGTTTTTATGGAGGGCAGACTATGGAAGGCGGACAATCAACCATAGCCCGATCGATCCCCGCGCCATCTCTACTGTTTCTACACCTAGATCGAGCGGGTCAAGCGTCACTTCACCTGCCCGTCGAAGCGCTAACCGCGCTATGGCCGGGTGCGAATTGACTGAGAAGCGTGCCGTATGAATATGCGCCCGTTATGGCTGTTGGTATTGATGAGCTCGGCATGGCCTGCTGAAGCACAGTCATCGCGCTCAGCAATACAATCATTACCGGCGCGCATGCTGTGGCTCTGGGATCGCCCGCAGCAGTCGTTGAGCTTGCCTAGCGACGCACAGACGGGCGCTGCCGTGCAGGTGCAAAGTTTCTGGCTGACTGGCGATCAAGTGCGCATTACGCCTAGGCGCAATCCACTGCACCTGCCGGCGAAAGTGGCTGTTGTTCCAGTGTTTCACTTTGACGTCGATCCAAACCAACCGTTCGCAGGTACCACCAAGCAGCGCCAATCAATTGTTGCGGCGATTGTGACTTGGAATCAACATAAGGCAAGTACGGTAATCCAAATTGATTTCGAAGCGAAACCCTCAGCGCGCGCTTTCCTGCTAGCGCTATTGCTTGACCTGCGAGCGGCTTTGCCAGCAGCCACACAGATATCTATGACCGCGTTGGCAAGCTGGTGCTTTGGTGATCGCTGGATGGCGAACTTATCGGCCAATGAATTGCCGGTTGATGAAATCGTACCGATGTATTTTCGTATGGGCCGGGCAGGAAGTGCGATCATGCAAGCCAGCTTGCAGGCTGTGCCCGAGCCGCGCTGTCGGCACGCGTATGGCACAGCCAGCGATGAAGCCGATTGGCAAGGTGCCAAACTAGGTCGGCAGTACGTGTTCATTGGGCGCACTAACTTTAGTAAGGCGAATAACAATGGCAAGAAATAGCAATGGCAAGAATAGTTTTTCCCGGGTTTTAACGCTCGTGGGCTTGCTATTAGTGGGCGGTGAATACGCGGGGGCCTCAGGCTATGAAGAACCCGACCCAAGCGCACGCTTTACTGCAATGTCCGGTCCAGAGCAGCCGCTCACTGAGCTGGTAGAAGGGCCGCTAGGCATTGTCGAAAACTATTGGTGGCGCATGCCGCTGATCATCTCCTGGTATCGCCTTAATGATGAGCCAGTGCCAGCAGCTGTGCGCAAGTATGCAGGCTCGCAATACCGAGACTATGGCGCGCCCGGTGCCTATCGCGGCGTTAGCGAGACGATCCAAATCTGGCTGGACGAAACTGGCGGCAGTAATTCTACTTTGCACTTAAGCGAAATGGCTGATGCACCGATGCACAATTGGTACACCTTCGAAAATTGCCCGATTGCCGCATGGGATAAAGCGCTGGCAACGCTGCATCTGCGCCGCAAACTGTGGGGCGCACAAAGCCCAGCATTGCAAAACTGGATTGCCGCGCAGCAGCAGGTATTTGCGCGCTGTGCGCTGGGCCCACGCTATTTTCGTGACGATCTTAAACCACAAAATCGCGCCAACGAGAACGCTAAAACAGCGCATATCCAAGCGATCATAGAAGCGCCGAAAGATTTGCCGAAAGATGTGCTGGCACTGCTCCGATTTGATCGTCAATATCAAATCGCCAGCGCGCGATTTTATGAAGGAAACTACTCAGAGGCTGCGGCAGCGTTTCGCGCAATCTCAGTTAAATCACCCTATGCCGAGTGGGCTTCTTATCTGGCACTGCGCGCCGAGCTGCGCGCGATTGAGCTGATTCCGCCCGAGGCATTGGCCGGCACTCCGGAGCTTAGCAAGCTCGAAAAGATTACTGCGTTACAACAATGGCGCACACAGCGTTTTACCCAGTTGAACGCTGATATAGCCGAGGCTCTAGAAGCAGCTCAAACCGAGCCCGAACGCGCGCGACTGGCTTCATTGGGGCGTTTGGCAAAATTGCGTGGCAATCCAGCGCAGCAATTAGCCGCGCTAGGTCTCGAATTAAACGGCGATAGTGGTAGCGGTAGCGGTAACTCTGACACCGATCATCCAGGCATGTTGAATGACTTTATATATCTACATCGGCGGCAGAATGAACTTGCCTATTCCAGTGGCATGTATTTCGCTTATCAACCGCAGCAGGTTTCCATCGACGACGCGTCGATGTCGAATTGGTTAACCAGCATCATCAATGCCGCTGACCCCGCCGATCAAATCTGTAGTGAGTTAGATATCGGTTTGCGCGAGCCCTGTATGCGACGTGGATTGGCACTCAGCGCCTGGGCCAAGTATCAGGCCAACCCAACGCGCACCGCTTGGCTCTTTGCTGCCGCGCGCTTTATGACGATCGATCAACCCGAATATCGGGCAGTTTTGCACGCGTTGCTATCAATCAAGCCTGCGCATCCGGCGTACGCCAATTTCTTGTTTCTGCAAATGCAGTTTGTTACTGCCGATGAAGGCGACGCAATTGCGGCCTTGCTGCTTGGCCGTCCTGAAATCCAAGCAGATTTTTCCGCACGTAATCGAATCCGAGCGCTGCAGTTTGCGCGCGCTCAAACGCTGACGGCATTTTGGCAAACCGCGCCGCGCGAAATTCTGATCAATAATGCGGATGCAGATTTATTAGTCAGCTTACCATCACCCAAGCCAAGCGCTAAACTCGAGCTGGGTTTAGACAGCGACGCCCTGCAGGTATTGAACCGCGGGCTGCCCATGGCGCTATTGCTACAAACCGCGATTGACGCCACTTGGCTGCCTGCGTTGCGTCAACGTGTTGCATTAATGAGCTTCGCACGCGCCGTGCTTTTGGCCGAAGTAGCGCTTGCACGTAAGGCATTGATGTTACTCGACGCCAAGCGCAATCCGTGGAAAATCAAACTAGCCGCCATTCAAGATAATCAACGCTTTTTGTTCAATGCCCAAACCGCGATATGGGATCTGGGCCTACAGCCGGTTCTATCAGATTCTTCCGGCTTTGAAAGATGCACTTACGCCGAAACCACTTACCGCAGGATGCGCCGCATGGGCCCGCGCGTCGATGCCGATCGCATTGCCCATCAGCTGTTAACGGCACAGCAGCAACAGCAGCGCCAGAGTGAGCTGCAAAGTATGAGCAAGCTGCCTGCTTGGCGCACTCTGCATGCGCAACACTTGATCGAAATTGCCAAAGCCAACCCGAACGCAAGCGACACACCTAATCGCCTGCGTACCGCCGTGTATTTAGCTAAGAACGAATACTGCGATCGTCCAGCGATTTCGCAGCTATCTAAGCAAGCCTTTTTGCTGCTGCATCAGCGCTACAAATATAGTTCGGCGACCAAACGAACGCCTTACTGGTTTTAGATTCAAATATCTATTTGAATGCCAATCATCTGTTCGATTTTGCTGTAAGTATTGATATCAAAGCCCAAAAAATCGCTGATACGCCATAGCTCATCACCAAAGGCTTGCTGAAATGCAGCGCTAGTGGATCGCGCGAATTACTTAATAATGATCTGGCGCAAAAAACGCTTGGGCAAGACGCTCGAAGCGATTGGAAATTGCAAAAACGACAAGGGAGTCTGAGAAATATTGATTTGTTTAAAATGTAATTCCTCATGCATTCGTTTTTACAACGCAAACTTAAAACGTAAAACGCCTGTGGCTGCGACAAGGTGTTTAAAAGACGGCTTCCGTTGCTCTTTCCAGGCTGAGCTACGCTGCACCCGAGGTGCAGCGGCGAGCGTTGAACTCGCGACCGACGGCTTCATGTAGTCTTTTTGGCATTCGCTGATACAGTTTTTTAATTCTAAAAGATGTTCAAACGACAAAATTGCAGAGACGTTTTTGGTGCTCTTTCCACTGAGCTACAGCGCCCATAGATATTCCAATTCTTAATCAAATAGCTAACTGCGTTGGCTTGCTGCGGTCTCCTAGACGTACATTTAGTACGCCTTCGTCGATCCTCGCATCGCCGCCTTGCTATCTTCTTGATTTAGAAATGGAATTGGCGGCACTGGCAGGAATCGAACCTGCGACCTCCCGAGTAGAAGTCGTGTAGTCCCTACGGCATTCGTTCGAACAAAGTTGATCGTTAATTTCCTTATTTTTGTTAACTTGCTTGGAAGGGCTGGGCGTTAATTTGCCCTGCCCTTAGTTTGTATAACTACCCTACGTGAGATTGATCCGATTAATCTTCGCTACCAAACTCGCCGACGCCAGCTCGCCCTGTGCAAAATCGGCAATGAGCGCAAAAACCTCATCGCTAAAGCCGCCGATGTTCAGCACGTCGCCGCCCTCTACCGCTTGACTGTTGGTGTAAGGTTGTAAATCTACACAGACCAGTTTTGCAGTGTTATTGCGGGCTTTCAGCGCCTGCCAAGCCTGCATCGTCGCATTTGCACCATAGCTACCTGCATCCATCCAAGACTGGTTATCGCTCAAAATAATCACTAGATCAGGTGCCACGCCGCGCTGCTTCAAAGCCAACAGCGGCGCCGATATATTGGTGCCACCGCCAAGCAGCGAAGCTAGCGCGTTCGCCTGTGCCAGCACGCCTTTGGCGCGCCAATCAAAGCTTTGCACCGCATCATTGAACGGCAGTACCATGGCCCCAGGATTGCGCGCCATAATGGTTGCCGCCATCATGCCGGCCACATCCACACAGCGCATGCTGGAGCTGCCACCGCTGCGCTGGCCGGTAACGGGCGAGCTCATCGAGCCCGACACGTCCACCGCAATCGCCACGCTGCCGTCAATTTTTGGCACGTTTGCTACCGACACTTCCACCGCATCTGCCAAGGCTGCACGCACCTGCCGCGGGATGTTTTCCGCATTCCGATGCGCCGCCAACAGCTGGTACGGAAACGCGCGCGCTTTCGCAATTAAGCCTGCATTTGCCAAGCGTTTTGCAACCAGCTTTACGCACTCCGCATCTTCAAATACGCGGTGCCGCATGAAGGTATTCAAATTCATGCGGGTGGTTTGCCAGCTGGCGTTTTTCGCAATCTGCTTCCAGTGCTGCGGGGTAAGCGCATAGCTGCTCAACAATTGAAATGACACGTTCGGCACCGGCTTGGAAGCGTCCAGTTTGAACGCTTCCAAAGCAATGATTTCAGTCGGCAACAGCGCGATATCGACTTTTCGAGCGATCAAATAGCCAAAGAATGCCGCACGCGCAGGCGTAGTCGCTTTCGGATGCACCATCTTAATCACATCACCCAGCGAAGGCTGATTGCCCACCATCGCGCCAATCAAATGCTGATCGCTAGCATTGCTCAACCACTGCTGCACCATGCGTTTAGGCTGGCTGCCCAGGCTTTTGCGCGCTACTGCACCGGATCGAATAATTTGCACGAAGTTGCGCAGCATCTTACCGTTATCTATTACGCGGGCGAAATTTTGCTCGCACAAATTGCCTTCAAAGGCAGCCAAGTAAGCCATCAACAGCGCAGGCATATCTTTCATGTTGCCGAACTGACGCGCATAGATCGCGGTTTTTGCCACGAACGCCGGCGCAACCTCCATGCAGCGCGCAATCACTTCCGACAGCTGTGCCGGAGCGCTCGCATAATAAGTCTGGCTCAAGCAGCCGGTAATAGCCAGCTGCGCCAATGCGTGCTCAGGGCTCAGCGCATACGCCGGAGAATTGGCTTGATTGACGGTGTTGGTAACCTGCTGCGCAGGCTGGCTTTGAAACAAAGCGCGATTAGCCATAAGTTGCTCCTTTTGCACATCCGATGTGATGTACTTGAGTCGCTATTGCCAAAGCCGTGCCAACTGTTCTCAACTATCCTAAGTTATTGATTTATATTAGATATGTTTAAAATCTGGTTGGCTTTTCTGGATAACAACAGATTTAATAGGATAGCTATTATCATTTTAGATAAATCACAGCGCCTTAGTTTGCGCCTGGAAAACTCTCAACATACGTAATTTGCAAGTCCGGAAATGACGTCACGAATTGAATCTTGAAATTCGGAAAACTGCTCACTTCCTTCCATTCCCCGCAGCTATCCGCAAAGCTGCTGACCCGCTGGACCTTCAAATCGGCGAAGCTGCCCACGACCTGCACTTTAAAATCAGGAAAGGATTCGACGACCTGATAGCTGCCATGCAGTACAAAGGATTTGTCGCCAATGTTGAGCGTGCATCTGCTGGCATCAAATCTGGCAGACGCCCCAGCACTCTTGCAAGTTTGCAAGCTGAGTAGCGTAGCGATACTGATCGCGCGAAGCATAGTGGTGGCCTTCTTTTTACTGGGTTGTGAATGTGTTGCCGTAAAGCCACAAAGCTGAGCAAAACAACACCATCGAAAGTTAAAGAGACCGCGCCCTTCCCCCATCCACCGGCAAATTAATTTATGTATTGCGGCGTCGAGCATATCCAAAGCTTGGCTGAAACATAAGCCTGTGTTTGGCGTAAACATTGGAGCGCGCATGTCTATTCGATTTACAACGGTAGCAAAGCCACCCACAGAACTTGGTCAAAATAGCGGTGTACGCTGATGATTTTGATCGCAAATACCTGATTGTCTTTTCTAATAGCATGGTGATATCGGCTCTCTGTGTCACCCACTCGGCTTTGCGCTGGTCTATACTCCGAGCGCCTTTAGGGCTCACCCAAATCAAAAAGGAAGTCACTATGTCCGTCGCAAAAATTATTGAAATTTCAGCAGGTTCAACCAAATCGTTCGAAGATGCCGTACAAGTAGGGGTTTCGCGCGCATCAGAAACCATCAAAAACATCACCAGCGCCTGGATTTCTGAGCAAAAAGTAGTTGTTGAGAAAGGTAAAGTCGTTGAATATCGCGTTACCGTGCGCATTACGTTTATTTTGGATGAGCCAAAGCCAAAGTCGAAAAAGTAGATTTTTTCAATTAGCTTTTAGACTCGCTGACAAAAAACCCGCTCTTGAGGCGGGTTTTTTGTGGGCAATTTGCCCAAATGCTTGGCAATTACCTGACCCCAACACTGATTTCGCATCAAATTCACCGCACGTAGAGCGCTAACTCCATGACAAGGTGGTGACACTGCCGCCAGCGCGCATGCGCTACGTTAACCAACGCACTCACCGCAACTCTCAGCATGGAGCACACATGGCATTTTTAAGCGCAGAAGCACTCAAGCACGATTGGCAAACCAACCCACGCTGGAAAGGCGTTACCCGCCCATATTCGGCGGAAGACGTCGTGCGTTTGCGCGGCACCATCCATGTTGAGCATTCCCTCGCTAAACGCGGCGCAGAAAAGCTCTGGCAGAAAATGGCCGATCAGCCCTACGTGAATGCGCTCGGCGCGCTGACCGGCAATATGGCCATGCAGCAGGTCAAAGCTGGTTTGCAGGCAATTTATCTTTCTGGCTGGCAAGTAGCGGCGGATGCGAATACCGCAGGCTCGATGTATCCCGATCAGTCGCTCTACCCAGTTGATTCGGTTCCTAATGTCGTCAAACGTATCAATAACGCACTGCTGCGCGCCGATCAAATCGTGCAGGCTGAAGGTGGTGAAAATCACCCCGACAAAAACCTCGATTGGCTGGTGCCGATTGTGGCCGACGCTGAAGCCGGCTTTGGCGGCGTGTTGAACGCATTTGAGCTGATGAAGCACATGATTGAAGCGGGCGCGGCTGGCGTGCATTGGGAAGATCAGCTTGCCAGCGCGAAAAAATGTGGCCACATGGGCGGTAAAGTACTGGTGCCTACGCAAGAAGCAGTGCAAAAACTGATTGCAGCGCGCCTGGCGGCCGATTGCGCAGGCGTTCCCAGCGTAATCGTTGCGCGCACCGATGCCTTGGCAGCGGATTTGCTGACCAGCGATATCGATCCAAATGACAAAGCGTTTTTGACCGGCAAACGCACACCCGAAGGTTTTTATTACACCAACATGGGCCCCGAGCAGGCCATTAGCCGCGGCTTGGCGTACGCGCCATATGCCGACTTAATTTGGTGCGAAACCGGGCAGCCGGACTTAGCCTTCGCCAAGCAGTTTGCCGACGCAATCCACGCGAAATTCCCGGGCAAAATGCTGGCCTACAATTGCAGCCCGAGTTTCAACTGGAAAAAATATCTGGACGACGCCACTATCGCCAAGTTCCAAAACGAGCTGGGCAAAATGGGCTACAAATTCCAGTTCATTACCCTAGCTGGCTTCCATGCGCTGAACTATTCGATGTTCCAGCTCGCCAAAGGCTACAAAGAGCGGCAAATGTCGGCCTACGTTGAGCTGCAAACCGCTGAATTTGCGTCAGAAAAAGATGGCTACACCGCCACCAAACACCAGCGCGAAGTTGGCACTGGTTATTTCGATCAGGTTACGCAGGTTATCGCTGGCGCGAATAGCTCGATTACCGCATTGAAGGGCTCGACTGAAGCCGAGCAATTTGAGCATTGATTCGCAATTGCTTTCGCTGATCTAAACAAAGAACCCGCTCAATGGCGGGTTTTTTGTGGGAGCACTGTTTCGATCAACTCAAAATTAGCGTGCTTACGGTCATAACAAAATTGTTTCAGCCAAATACACAGCAAATTTTTCAGACGATTCCACTCGACCTCGACATCCCCGCGCAGGCGGGGATCCAAAGTAGGCGTCAGCGCTTTGTCTGTTTCCAAACTGCCGCACACTGAGCGTTTTTTCACCACCGAGAGCGCCGGAAGCTCGGTGAGCCTGGATTCTCGCACGCTCGGGAATGACGATTGGGTTATTTCCAAAGCTAAAAATAGCTGCGCTCAAACAGCCACTGCTCGGAGCGATAGTCCGCTTCGCCGCGCAGCACGGCGTGCGCGCGGGCTAACTCAGCCTCGGTGTAAATCTCAGCGTGGTTCAATACGATTCGGGCGTAAAGCGCTCCATAGCGCACGCGTATACCTGCGATCTGTGAGCTGGCGTGGCGGCGGTGCTGCAACATAGGTTTTGTTAAATGATGCGCGCGCGCGCCGTGGAGGGCTGCGGCTAGCCAAAAATCCCAGTCGTCGAAGCCGCTCACTCGGGGGTCGTAGTGGTATTCGCACCAGACCGAACGCCGATAGAGTGCGCAATAGTTGAGCTGGTTGAAGTATTTCAGCCGTTCCAACGAAAACACGCCCGCGCCGCAGGTTCGCTCAAATTGCCCAAACTCTTGCCGATCAGGATAAACAATATCAACCGCCGCAATGGACTGCATGGCGAGCGAGATAAAATCAGGATGCAGCAAGTCATCCGCATCTAACGGCACGATGAATTCGGCGCTAGCCATACTGATGCCCGCATTGCGCGCAGCGGCAACGCCCTGATTTTCTTGGTAGCAAGCGTGCACTTTAAGCCGGCCAGGATTCGCCTTGCACGCTGCGATTAGTTCAGCGGTGGAATCCATGCTGCCATCATCCACCAAGATCAACTCAATGGTTGGATAAGTCTGTTGTTTTAAGCTTTCGATGGTCTCCATTAAAAACGCGGCTGAGTTGTAGCAAGGCACGATAACGGACACCAATGCCATTAAGCACCCCGCGTGTAGAGCAAATTGCACTTTGCACAAACCGGCATAAGCCCGCATTTTTGGTGCGTGTCGCGCAGCGTTTTAAATCGGTCGCCGTGCCATACATCGTGTAGTGCGCTATCACTTAGATTGCCCATGACGAACTCCGGGAAGAATTTGCACGACACCACGCTGCCATCTGGAAACACATCCATGCGCGCATGAATTGCGCCGCAGGCGGTTTTCCCCTGTGATGGTGTGTCGCTGCCTTGCAAAAAATCGGCAATCTCCGAATCCGCTAGCTCGGGGTTGTAGCGCACTTTCAGCGGGCCTTGGCGCGTCGCAATTTGCCGAGCTTGCCGCTTGAACGCATCGGCGCAATCAGCGCTAATCGCATAGCTATACGAATACCAGCTGGGTCGAACACGCTTTTTTAGCCACGGCAAATTGAGCTCGGCAAAGGCGTCCATTTTTTGCGTTGCGCCTTTCGATAAGTACCAGGGCAGACTGATATAGAGCGTGCCCACGCCCCAGGATTCGACTAAATCAACGAATTCCGACAGCCTTGGCAGCAGCTCTGCACTGACTACCGCGTTGATGCTGAGTTCGCCTTGAAACTGGTTTGCTCGCAATGCTTGAATGCCAGCGAGTGTTTTGGCAAACGCGCCCGACCCGCGCAGCGCGTCGTGCTGATCCGCAAAGCCGTCAATCGACACCGAAATTTCAAGCTTGGCACCAATACTCATTAAGGACGGCAATCGGCGCTCAATCAAGCTGCCGTTTGTGCACACCGACACCCAACGCTGCTGCTCAGTCAGTAAGCTAGCTAATTTATCCCACTGGCGATACAGCAGTGGCTCTCCACCCCAGAGGAATACGTTGGCTCCGCGCGCTTGGGTCGCCGCCATCACTTTTTCGATGATCTCGAACGCCAGTTCGCCCTTGGGTTCTTGCAAGTGATAGCCGCCTTCGCCCCATTGGTAGCAGTGCGTGCAGCGCATATCGCAGCGCTGGGTTAGCTTGAAGGAGATTTCCTCAGGCAAGTCTGAAGTCTCAAATCGCCGCGCTGCTGCCACGCCGCTGGCGATTCGTTTAAGCTTTGCTAGCGCGTTCGCGTCTACGCCTACTCCGCTGGCGCGGTGTGCAGCTAAAGCACTCATTTTGGGCTGGCTAGCCATCGTTTAAGCTCCTGGGTGCTATGGCCTGCGTAGGCGCGCAAATAATTGTGGTGATTTCCGGGTACGGGGTAGGTTTGTACGTTTGTCAGCGCGCGCCAATCCGCTGCGGCGTCCAAACTCATGCTTTCTGCGCTAAGCAATAAATGCAGTGCAATGCTGGTCTGACTTGGCCTGTGTGAAAAGGTTTGCTCAATGTAGCGGTGCCCCAGCGCTTCAGCGGCTGATTTGGCCTGCCCCACGGTGCTTATTTGGGTTTGCCAAGCGCCGTGTACGCGCCGCACAGTAAGCCAACAATCACGCAGATATTTCCAGCGCGCATGGCCCGCTGTGCGGCCGCCGATCAATGACCACAAAACCCGCGCTAAATCGCGCCTAGCCATGCGCTTGAGGCGCGCACGCTCCATGCGCAGCGTTCTTGGTAGCACGCAACCTCGATAGTGCGCCACGCCGCGCTCGGTTGGGCACCAGGCGTCCATCAGCATTAAGTTGACCTGTGCGCCGCCCTCAAGCAATTGCTTAGCTACCTCATAAGCCAGTATACCGCCAACGCACTCACCGATTAGATTGAAATTCGCAGCGCCTTTACGCGTCAGCGCCGATACAATTTCAGCCGCGCGCGCGCTAAGTGAATCAGCATCAATTTGCCCGCAGCGAATGCCAATCAGCGCATAGCTTGGTGCCAAATCTGCCAGCGCTTCTCGATAAAGATTCAACTCTGCATCACCGCCATGGCCGCCCGGAATCATGTAAACCGGCTCACGGCCACTCAGCAGCTCAACAAACAAGCCTTCACTGCGCTGTGCTTTTGCCTGCAAAATCAAACACTCGGCAAATTTGCGGGCGCTGCCTGATTGATATAGCTGCTGCAGGCTCACTTCAATTTGCAGCGCAGCTTCAATCTTAGCCGCTGCACGAATCGCTAAAATGGAGTTGCCGCCCGCATCGAAAAAATCATCGTCAACATTGAGCACATAGGGCGAAAGCAGCGCCAAATAGACCTCATGAACGACCCGCGTGTAGTGCTTAATCGGCGTTTCGAAAGGTGCGCTGGTGGAATGGCCTACATCACTATTGCCTAGCATTTGCACAGCTTGGATGGACGCTGTGCGATCCAATTTGCCGTTTTCCATACGCGGCAGGCGCGCAACTGCAATAATCTGATCCGGGATTTCAAAGCTCGCCGCTGATTTACGCAGTGCGGCTTTGATCTTTGCGCAGGAAACATCGGCTGGCGCAACGTAAGCCACCAAGGCAGCACCACCGGCGAGCGTTTCAACGCGCACCATGGCTTCGATGACGCATGGCTGCGCTAACAAAAGCGCTTCAATGCGATCAAGCTCAACGCGAAACCCGCAGAGCTTGACCTGCCGATCGTGCCGACCTAGAAAGCGCAAGTCATCATTCGCATCTCGGATGACGCGATCCCCGCTACGATAAATAGCCGCACTCGATGCGGGCAGCCTATGCAGTCCAGAATTTGAACGGCTTTGATATCCCAACATCAGCCCAGCGCCCGCAAATCCCGCTTCACCTGCAATGCCATTGGGTAAAGCATGGCCCGCTCTATCGAGTATCATCACCGCGCGATCTGGCAGCGACTTGCCAATCGGCACCGGCCCGTCGGGCAAAGCTTCCAGCTGAAAGCACGTACTAAACACCGTGTTTTCAGTCGGCCCATAGCCATTGACGAGAATGATCTGTGGATAGGCGCTTAACAAACGGCGCGCATGCGGCACCGACATCACATCGCCGCCGGCAATCACGCGTTTGATCATGCCAAATGCGTCCAGATCAAAGTCAATCAGCAGCTGAAGCCACGTGCCATTGAGATACAGCGTGCTGATTCGGAGCGTTCTGAGCCGCTGCGCCAGCCTAGAAACGCTCATCGGCGCACCAAAACCACACGGCTCAAGCAGCACCAAAGTCGCGCCACTAAGCAGCGCACCCCAAATCTCAAAGGTAGCGCCGTCAAACCCAAATGCCGCAAGCTGCAAGATGCGCTCATGCGGCGCCACTTTGAGTGGGCAATCCGCGCGCACGAGCTGGACAATCGCGGCATGGGAGATAGCCACCGCTTTCGCCTTGCCAGTGCTACCGGAAGTAAACATGACATAGGCGCACAGTTCCACACGTTGATCGTAGGCGTGGTGTGCGCTCAACTGATCTGAAGGTCGGCTGCGCGCAGAACTAGGGAGCAAAATAGCGATCGGATCGCCGTCAATCAGCTCTGCACAAATATCGAGTTCTGCCAAACAATCCCCGAGCGCTGCACCGCTTTGAAAGTGATCGAGTGGCACATAGCCAGCGCCGGTTTTTACGATTGCCAGCAGTGCTACGATTCGGCTGAAAGAGCTAGAGAGTTTGACTAATACTAATGTTCCAGGCCCAGCGCCTGTTTGCAAAAGCGTTTCGGCTAACTCAGACGCGCGTTTGTGTAAATCCCTGTAGTTTATTTGTGTGCCGCTTAGTTCGAGTGAAGCAGCATGAGGAAATTGCGTAACTACCTTATCAAATTCTGCCCAAAGTGTAGTCGGAGTGGGATCGCTTTCGGGAACGCTAACGTTGTTCTGGGCCCAGTCGTGCGCAGTCATTGCGGTCATTGGCTGCGCCAACATGCGCGCGAGCAAATGCTGCCAAAGTTCGACTAGCGCGCGTGCATCAAAATCATTGCGCTGTGCGATGTCCCAAGTGCCATGTAGCGCTTCGCCGTGACGTTGCACCGTTACCAGATGATCGACACTATGTTGGCCAGCACTGATCGAATGCGCGTCTATCGCCAAATCTGCAAGCGCCCAATCCGATCTGGCAATGTTTTGGTAGGCCAGCCAAGCGGAGCACGGCGGCAGGCCTTCTGGCAAGGCATGCTGATGTGTGATGGCATGTGCGAGCTGCTCGCCAACGGTGTGCACTTGCTGCGCAAAGTCAGCTTGCAAGCTTGCACGAATCGGCAAAAGCTGTGAAAACGGGCCGATGATTTGCGAATTACCCGGATTGCGTGCGGCGCTTGCAATGCCGATAAAAACGTCGTCAGTTTCCCCCAGACGCGCAAACAGCGCGTGTAAACTGGCCATCAAAATCACCGGAATACTGCTTTGCGTGGCGCGCGCAAAATCGTCAAGCGGCCCGGCTGGCAGGGTAAATGAAACCATCGTGCAAGGCTTAAACAGCGGATTTCGAACGCTCGTTAGATTAATCGGCGCGGGCGGATTGGCGAGCGCGGTGCGCCAGAATTGGTTCGCTAACTCGCTTGTCTTCGCGTCAGGGTTTTGAGATTTGACCCAGCTTAGAAACCGCGTGTTCGGCGCAGGGATCAGCGCCTGATTTTGGTAAGCGCTGCTTAACTCCGCCATGAAACGCTCAAACGACCAGCCGTCAAATATAATGTGGTGCCAGACCAACACGACAACGTGCTGCAGAGGTGACATTGCCACCAGCAGCACGCGAAATAGCGGCGCACGATCTAAACGAAATGGCGTCGCAACAAAGTCATTGATCTGCGCTTGCAACTGCGCTGGATCGCCAGGATCGCCGATTTGCTGAATCGCCAGCGCAACGTCTAATTCTGCGCACTGACGCACCACGCCTAGCTTTGCGTGAATACTGATTCGTAGTGCATCGTGCTGCTCAATCAAGATGCGGAGCGCCCCAGACAGCCGAACTGGATCGAGTGCGCCGCGCACGTTTAACTGAACTGCCAAATTGAATTTGGCCATGTCAGAACAGCCTATCTGCGCTCGATATACTTGCTGCTGCGCCACGCTTAGCGCAAACCACTCGCCATCCTGAGCGTGCAGCATGGGCGCTTGGGCGAACCCAGACTTGATCACGTCGAACATGGCTTTGCTCATTTCGCTCCTGCACCGCCATAGTAGCGGCAGCATGCAGTGCATATCGGCAGCAGCTGATCGCGCATAACGCCCCGGAATTGGCTGGCCGCTTGGCCTTGCCAAATATCAATTAGGCTTTGCTGGTAGACATTGCCTAAGCTCAGATCATAAAAGCTGTGACAGGTACCGACGTCGCCGCGCGCAGTGATTTCCGCGCTGACCCAAGGCACCGCACAGCGGCTGCGCCGATCTTGCATTTCATTAAAGCGCCCAGCGAAATAGTGCGCCAAATTTTCGGCAGTGGTATTAGATGGCTGGGTATTTAGCTCAATTCCCCGCGCATTGCATAGCGCCCGAATTCGCGCGATCTGTTCGCTTAGCTTGCCGGTGTCAATTCCGGTAAAATCGTCAACGGAGCGCTGATAGGCGTCGGCGCAAGGCGTTCGGTGTACGCCAAAAACGCGCTGCATAAGCTGGCGATGCGCCAGCAATTGCTCAGCGGTGGCGTAGCACACTAACTCCAGGCTGATTGCGCTAATCGCGCTAAGCTCAAGTGATTCAATAAACTCAACGTCAATATCCTGCCAGTTTTCTGGGGTTATCACACAGGCAATTCCAATTTCCGGCGTAGCTGCGCCCGCACGCAGCTGCGCCAGTTTGGCAATACCCTCTGCTGCGCGCTTGAAAACGCCGCGCCCGCGCTGGCGATCATTCGCGAGCATCGGGCCATCCAAAGAAACCCAGATTCGGGTCGGCGGCGTAGCAATCAAGCGCTCTGCATGGCGTGCGAGCAAGGTGCCGTTGGTTGAAAACGAAAGCGTACTACCGCCTGCGAGAATGGCCGCAATCAACGGATAAAGATTGCGATATAAAAGCGGCTCTCCGCCGAAGAATTCATACTTTGGCTTAGCAGGTGCGCATTCGGCCACGCATTGTAGCGCTACCTCGATTGCCAGTTCGGCGGGCTTTTTGAGCGCGTGATAGGCGCCGGCATCGCCCCATTCATAGCACATAGAGCAGCGTAAATTGCAGCGCTCTAACAGCTGAAAAACAATCCAAGTTGGCAATGATCTTGTCAGCACGTTCAATGCTTCTTATTTTGTTGTGCCAGGCGCTGCGCAAGGCTAGTCACATAGCTAACTGGCTTGTCACGACTGGCCAACAGGTTTTCATGCAGCCGCTGCAATACGTTAGGATCATAGCGACTTTGCTGCCAATCCGCGAGGCTGATACCAAACCCAAGCGCGATCCAAACCTCGGCGTTTGCGGTTTCGGCTTCACTAAACGCAGGCAATAGCACAAGCGGGGTGGCGAAATTCAATGAATCAATCAGTGAGCCGCCGCCCGGCTTGCAAACGATCGCAAGCGAACTAGCCAGCAGCGCCTCACGCAGGCTTGCCGGGTGCTGCACACCTGTGGCATCGATCATGGGCGGCAATTGCTGCTGTCCGTTTGCATCAAGGTTCCAAGGCTGCCAATTCGGGGTGGTTCGCCAGGCGCGAATATTAGCTGGCAATTCAGGCGCATCACTGATATTTCCCAGTAGCAGTTCAACTTCATAGTGCTGCGCGAGCCGGGCAGCTTCGTCTACAAAGGAACCTAATGACCAACCGCCGCCATGGCTGACTAAGCGATGCCTGCGGCCGTGCCAAGGCGTTGGCGGCTGCGAACCCAAAATAGCGTGCTCTAGCGCAATTTTGTCTTTACGCCAGAGCCAGATTTCACTTTTATTACCGACACTCGTGCCTTTGAAAGATGCTGAAACTATAGCATCAATCCTACAAAGATCGATATGGAGTGGACCTTCGCGCGCTTCGTGCTGCACAAGTACATCAAGCCAAAAACCCGACCACACAACAAAGTGCGTTTTGCCGCGCCAGCGATCCAGTAGATGGCCTACCGCATCGGCGCAAAATGGTGAAGCTATAGACGCGGGCATTTTTGATGCTAGCTGCGCCAGCGCAAAGCTCTGTTGAAACGCACTTAGCATGCGGCCGCGCTCCACTAATGCAGCATCGGTGTAACATGATTCAAATACTTCAACGTCAGCCGCAATGCCCAGCGCTTCCAGCTGCTGTTGGATCATCAAGCCAGGCAGATAAACGCCGAGCCCAGAGCCCGAAGTGAGTATCGTAATGCTCACACGCGCTCGGGCATTTGCGCTAAAAACTCCGCCAGCGTATCGAGTGAAAAGAACATCGAATATTCCAAGCGGTCAAAATCGATTCGACGATTTATGCGGCTCTCCAGCTCAAGCATGAATTGCAGCATCTCAAGTGAATCAAGCCCAACTTCCTCAATGAGATTGGCTTGATGAGTAAGCTCATCCGCAAGTGCGGGCTGGCGTTTTATCTGCGCAACGGTTGCTTTAATGGTTTGGATCAGCGGTTCATGCATGTGCAATAGGATTCCAGCGTTCACGTTTTATGGCTAAACCAATGCCCATAAATGGCCCTAAGCCTGGATACTGGTCAATAAATTCAAGGCAGTGAAATTCCTTACGCGCGCGAATCTCCCGCCACGTTTGCCCAACGCCTGGGCAGCCGATGTTGTGAATATCATGCAGTGCAATCATATTGGCGTAAGGTGCGACTGCGTCAAACTCCTGCAAACACTGCTTTTCCTCATGATGGGTATCAATCATGACTAAATCGATGTGCCCTAGCTGGCGCAAGCGCTCGAAAAACGCTTGGCTTTGCGTGTTGATTTGCCAAAACTCGGCGCTGCTTAGCGCGGTGTATTCGGCCATCGCCGGGCAAGCAATGATATCGACGGCAATCGCAGTGTTTAGCGAGCCTGCACGGCGCAATATCTCAACCGTTGCGACAAACGAACCGCCGTGGCGCACGCCAAGCTCTAAGTAGGACTGCACTTTAAGCTGTATTAGCTGTTCAAGATAAGGCGCAAATTGATTAGGGTACTGCCAAATTCGCAAACCCTGCCCGCAATAGGGCAGCAAATGTGCCGGGAATTCATCCAGCGCTTCATCGTTCAAACCGAGCTGAGGCAGAAGCGTTTCTAATCCCTCACAATCAAGCTTGGCACCCTCAAGCAAACGCAGACGCGCAAGCTCGATGGGAACTGCTCTGAGTTCATTAAGCGTTTGCCAGCCCCGCTTTTGTGCTTCCCACTGTTTTATGTCAAGACTTGTCATGCACTCACATACCGATTAACAACGTTAAAGTTCCTGCTTTCTATCGCAATCCATGGCAGCCAGCATTGGGTGCGACTTAAATCAATCTGGTTGCTCAAAAAGACTGAAACACCCGTAACTTAACACTACATCGTCATTCCCGCGCAGCCGGGAATCCAAGTGCGCCGAACTTCCAGCTTGCTTGTTGGTGTAACCATGTGCAAGTTTCCGCCTGTTTGTAACCCTAGCGAATTTTTGACACCCGTACTGGTCTCCGCCTGCGCGGGGATGACGAGAGGCTAGTTTTACGATTGAGGAGAAACGTCGCTTTCGTGAGGATGACAGAATGCGAAACTTTGAATAGATACTTTTGACATTAGATTTCCTGCTGCAAAAAGGACCGATCATGCTCGCTACTCTGCTAGAAAACGCAGCAATTCTAACGCCGTCAAACATTGCTCTGACAGGATCTGGGGCAACACTCGACTATTCTAAGTTGAACCAGCAAGCACAATGCATTGCCAATCAGCTGATCGCACAGGGCATTGCGGCGGGTGATCGCGTCATTTTGCATAGTGGAAGCCACCCAAGCACACTGACTGCGTTCTGGGGTGTGCTCAAAGCAGGTGGCGTGGCTTGTATACTGCACAGCTCAGTTAAACCGCCCAAGCTTGCGCGGATTTCGCAGCGCCTGAGCGCATGGGCAACGCTTGACAGTGCTGCTATTGCCAACTTGCAGGCGCGCTGCGCAAACGTGGAGGCACCAAATACGAGTACGCAAAATACGTACCCGAATGCAAACGATCCTGCGCTGATTGTGTTCACCTCCGGCAGCCAAGGCGAGCCCAAAGGCGTGGTGATGTCGCACGCCGCCGTGCTAGCGGCTTGCGCATCGATTCAAGCTTATCTTGGCTATCGCGCTGGCGATAAAATCACCAGCAATCTACCGCTTTCATTTGACTACGGCCTCTATCAAGCCCTACTTTGCGCGCAAGTTGGCGCGGCGCTCAAGCTCGTTAATGAGCGTGCTAACGCGTTGAATTATCAGCGCGAAATTACCGATGCCAGTGTGCTGCCGGTGATGCCCGCGCTGGTCGCACTTTGGCAGCACGCGCCGAACTGGCAGCCTAATTTCTCGGTGCGATTAATCACTAGCACCGGCGCTGCTATTCCGAGCGGTGCTATCAGCTGGCTTCAACGGATGTATCCCAATGCGCAGTTCTATTCGATGTTCGGGCTAAGCGAATGCAAGCGTGTGAGCTACCTAGCGCCTGAAATGCTCGCTCACAAACCCGGCAGCGTAGGAAAAGCGATACCCGGCACTCGCCTTTGGATTGTTGATAGCGCGGGGAATGCAATAACCAGCAACGTCATCGGCGAGCTGGTGGTGTCCGGGCCCCATCTCATGACCGGCTATTGGCAAGATGAGCTGGGCACAGCAGAGCGCTTACGGGTTGATCCAAGCTCTGGGGAGCGCGTGCTATTTACCGGTGACACCGCTTATGTAGATGCCGATGGCTATTTGTTTTTTGTCGGGCGCAGCGATGATTCAATAAAGGCGCGCGGGGTAAAGGTGTCGCCGCGTGAGATCGAATTGAGCCTGCTTGAAATGCCCGGCATCTGCGAAGTGGCTGTTTACGGCATTGCTGATGTGTTGCAAGGTGAAGCTATTGCCGCTGCGGTGGTATTTTTGCCGAATTTTAGTCTTTCCATTCTTTCGCTTCGGCGACTTTGTAGCCAGCACCTTGAGTACGCGCTGGTGCCAAAACATCTTTTCATTTTGAACGAAATGCCGCTGACTGAAAACGGTAAAATCGACAAAACCCAGTTGCCGCAAGTTTGAAGCCAATGTTGACGCTAATATTGCCTGAAGCGACATCGTTTGCAACGCAATTAGCCGATGACCCGAAGCTTGCTGAATTAGCGAGCAAGCTAGGTATTACAAGCCTTCCGCAGCCGTGCGCACCTGCACGCGCGCGCGAATTTTTAGCCGGGCGTGTGGCAGCGCACCGCGCCTTAGCAGCGCTCAACGCACCTAACTGCAGCGTAGCGCGGCTAGCTAGAGCGCCAGTTTGGCCCACCGGTTTTGTCGGCTCGATTAGCCATTGCGCAGGTCTAGCGGTAGCGCTTTGCGCCAGCAGCCAGCACTATTTGGCGCTCGGCATTGATATCCAAACGCCCATCGAAGCAAGCGCCTGGCCTGCGCTGCGGCGATTTGCCATGAGCATTGATGAGTCGACAAACTGCAAGCCAAATCCACAAGCATTTGCCGATGTAATGTCCCGCAAAGAGGCGGCCTGGAAGTGCTGCGCTGCGCTCGGATTCAACTGGCCGTTGCCGAGCATTCCTGCGCAAGCGCCGCTATCAAAAATATTACCAAATGCTGTGATTACCACGCAGCGCTGGGGTGACTTTAGTGTTTCGATAGCGGTTCTAGGCGCACCTGTGAAGACTAATGCGGCGCAGCCGCGAAACTAGCGATAAAGGCGTGTGGAAGGCCAGCTCGAAAGCTAACGCTCAGCCCAGCGGCGTAGGCTTTATACTGCGGTCGTTAGCGCGCGAGAAACAAAGCATCAGCTGTTTGGATTTGTATTTCTTTGTCCCGCTGTGTCAGTCTAGTGATCATCCAAGCGCGTTTCCATAATCTCTAACAAATATTCTTTGTAATTGGTACATCATAAGCATCAGGAAATCGTCATTGGCTACTTCTTTCAAATTTAGCGTCGACAGCGCCCTTCTTCGTGAACTGGGTGAGAAGCTTGTGTCCACAGTCCATGTTGCGTTGTCAGAGCTGGTTAAAAATGCATACGATGCTGATGCTTCGTCAGTTCAGATTTCAATCACCCCATCACTCACTGCGGGACCAAGAATAGTAATCGAAGACGATGGAACCGGCATGACGCCTGATGAAGTAGCCGGTTTTTGGATGAGGATTGGAACCACCAACAAAGTGCTTCAGCCTCTGAGTCATAGATATGGTCGTCCGCGTACGGGCAGGAAGGGAGTTGGACGATTCGCATGTAGGCGTTTGGGCGCTCATTTGAAGCTAACTACTTCAGCGATCAAACGTGGTGAACATGGCGAGATAAGCACAGTCACCACCCAAGTAGACTTTGACTGGGACAAGTTTGAACCCGGCACCTCTGTGGAATCCATAGTATGTGAGGGAACCACTTCGGTTTCCGCGAAATACGGGCCCACGGGTACACGGCTGGAAATTTCCTGTGCTGAGACCAACGAATGGCAAACGCGCGGTTACCAGTATTTGCGTCGCCAACTTGCGGCTATGGCAGGAAACACTGGTACAAAACGTACTGATTTCGAAGAAGATCCAGGCTTTACCATCACGCTACATGCGGATAATGATGCGACACAGGAAAAAGATGTTCGAGAACAGATAATCGAAGCATCTTGGGGCACGCTAGTCGCCACAGTCGACGATAACGGCTGCGCTCATTTCTCCCTCAATGCTTTTGGGATCGGCGGTAAGAAAGTCTATGAAACCGGCCCTCGCTTTCAGGCAATTGCGGGTGCCAATCTTAAACTAGGCATATTGCCCGCATCTAAGGATGATGGAGTCAGGGATCCTGGATTGCTTGCCAATTACGTTTTAACCCAATTGGTGGATCAATGGGGTGGCGTTCAAGTAAGGTACAACGGGTTTCGTATGTACCCATATGGCAATCCTGGTGATGACTGGCTGCTGATAGACGCTGATCGTGGGCGCCGACTTGCGAAACCAGAAGACCCAGAAATGTTCCGTTTCGCCTCTTCCTTTAGAGAATTAGACAGTAGTCGCGTGCTGCTGAACATGTTCGGTATGCGCAATTTTCTCGGGCAAGTTGATATTTCTACAACGATGATAGGGCTAGAACCAAGACTAGATAGACAAGGGTTTTTGGATACGCCGGAATTCCAAATGCTTCGTGACTTCTGTCGATTGGCAATTGAGTGGGCGACAATCCATCGGGAGGCTTTCGTACGCCAGCGCGCAACGGCTGATGCGCGCCTAGCAATCGAGAACCTAGCTCCCGTTTTAAACGCAGAACCCAGCAATCTCCTTGGCGATGATGCGGGGCCGCGAGTCGCCGCTTTTCTTCGAAAGGAAATCAATCGCCTTGTCACTAACTTGCCTCCTGGGGAGGAACAGAATCTTACTCGCCAATCGCTTCTAAGAACGGTCAAAGCACTGGAAGCTATCAGCACCGACAACCAAAGCCAGTTAAGGCATCTTCGATTGGTTGCTTCGGCCTCAACGCTTACATTGATGTTTGCGCACGAAGTTCGGGGTGCAATATCCTCATTGGGAGCCGGTTCGGCAAAGCTACGTGCGCTGGCGACAAAAATACCAGAGCACAAAGACCAACTTGATGGGCTGAGTAAACAACTGGCTGCTACCCAAGACCAGCTTAGTAGGCTTGTGGAAATGACTGGCATAGTTGGCGCATTCCGAAGTAACCAGAGCGAAATTGAAGTGAACCTTAGTTCTGCTGTCGAGCGTGCGATCAGCTGCTTTCGGCTTATCGTTGAGAATTACAGCATTAAAATCGACTATGCCCAGATCCGCCGAACATTGTTGGTCGGCCCAATTGTTGAGGGTGAAATTTATTCGATTCTCATTAATCTACTTTCGAATGCCATTAAATCCGTTATTGCAGCAGGCGTGCCTAACAAGAAAATTCTGATCAGGAGCGAAGAACTAGGCAAAAAGATTTACCTCCGGATATCGGACAATGGTTTGGGTCTGGATTCTAAGCATTTTAGCGACGTATTCACGCCTTTTTTATCGGACCCAACTGGTCAGCTATATGACCGCCTTGAAGAAAATGCCAATCCCGAAGATGCCGCCGTATTTGGTACGGGTAGTGGCCTTGGCCTTTCTATTGCTCGAGATATTGCACGAGCCAGAAAAGGTGATATACGGTTCGTAAATCCTGACGCTAACTGGGCTGCTTGTGTGGAGATAGAACTACCGTGACCAATCAATTCAAATTCGTTTGGCTGGATGACAAGCCTGAGCGCGCTCGCGCGTGGGTAAATGGATTACATGGGGATCTTCGCGGAAATTTGGCGGAAGCTAATCTTGAAGTGATTGCCGTTGATAACGAACTATTGTTGCAAGGATTGAATAAGCAAACGACAGAATGGCTGAGTGTTCCGCCAAACCTTATCATGCTGGATCACAACTTTTCCAACGTGCCACATCGCCCATTTGAATTACAAGGTTCAGCACTAGCGCATCTGCTTCGGATCCGCTTGCCTAATATTCCAATTGTATGTGTGAGTGGGCAGACGATTCAGTCCGATGAATTCAGTATTGAAGACATATCGGAATACACTGATATGTTCGAAGTTAACACCTTGAATACGGCTGAAAATCTAGAGCGGCTGTTTGCGATAGCAAAAGATTTTCCCAAGCTATGTTTCGAATCTAAGGCTGCAGTTCGTGGCGCGTTGATCGTGCTGCTGAAAACACCGATCATTGATCGAGAAAGCCTGCTTCGAGTTTTGCCGGAAGAAATCGAAGATACTGTCATTCATGGCAGCTCCCCTCACCGTATCGCGCGCTGGTTGCTAAATGTATTTATGAAGCGCCCCGGTTTTCTATTCGACGAGCTTGAGGCAGCAACTTTCGTTGGGTTGAAGGAGTCCGCATTCCGAGACAAAGCCTCAAGCATTTTTGCTTCAGCTAGGTATGAAGGACCATTTGCAACCGACTCAAAACCACTTTGGTGGGCGTCTGCAATGATCGATGCGCTCTATTGCTCCATGCCTGATTCAACAGCCGGTTCTACTCAAATTGCCGGTCGTAACCTCCCCGATATTAATGTGGATGACTACAGCATTTGCGCCCAAACTGGTGAATCCACCCCACCGCCAGACGTAGTAGCCTACGTTGATGCAGCAAATCGAGAGCGAAGTGCGGTATCCAGGCGATTTACCGAGTTTGTATCCACGGAAACAACAGCACGACTTGGATTTCCAGGGCTACTCCGAATTCGTAACGACAGGCGGGAGGCTTAGTTGGCGATCCAGTTTAAGGTACTGAAGGATCTTGAATACAAAACCATACAGCATATCCGGACGGATACGAGCTTCGCGCGTTTGCACACTCTTGTGAATGCCGCTCGCCAGGTACCAACTTCAGCGCCCAACGCGGAATTAAATTTGCATCTTAGCTTTACGCTTCCGACCAGATTGAGAGAAGACCATGGTACTACTGCTGTTGACCGCAGATTCCACATTGGCTGCCTAGCGAAGCGCGCGTGGGATGGAGCAATTGAGCGCCTGACCTGCAGCGTGATGATTGGAACGGGCACGCTACTAGAAAATAAAGTTGCTAGGAAATTTCATTTTGATTTTGAGCCTATCACCAATCGAAATTTATCAGAGCTAAAACCCACCTATCACTTCCAACTTTGCGGCGAACTTAGCGAACATCATAAGAGTGAGGGTTATGTGGACGACGATATTGGTCATCTACTTCCACGCTGGTCTCAGCCAAGAATCGCTGCGCCGCCGATGTCATTGACTCTACTTTTGAATTGGTTGCTTATTGAATTTGGAAGTGACCCAACTATAGTCAACGCAAGGAAAAGCTCTCATTGGCAAGCTCTAGTAAGGCAGGCGGAGGCAACTATCCTGAAACCTTACTTTCAAGCGGCGCATGAGTTCTTCGAGAGCCATACGAACGCGAATAAATCATTTTTTTCCAGCCATCTTTACGAGGATGATTAGCCATTTTTCGCTGCTGCACCAAACCGATAATGGGTAAGACTCAGCCGCATAGAGCGCAGTTTTGCTATTACCGTTTCATCCAAAAGACCTGTTCGAATAAAAACATATGAGTCTGCAAGTGAGTTAGCAGACTCAATTTCGCCCGCGCGAACCAACGAATCAAGTTTCGATTGCAATTCTTGAAACTCGCTGCTTGATAAGTTAGGCAGCGTTGCCGGGATGATCAACTTTTTGACGTCGCTGGGTTCAAGCTTTATGCCTCCACTACCCCGTACTCGACCTAGCAACTCGGCGGACAAACGCATGGGAGTCGTAAGACTAATCGCGGGAAGCCAATGTGCGTATTCCCTAGGACCGCACACTGTGATTTTGTAAAACGCGTTGGAAGCGCTAATTCGCGCATCGTTTGCGACAATACGCGGAAATTCATGATTCATAGAGCCGATAAAGGCATCAGCATTCTTCTCATAGCTACAGCGAAACCATACCTTCCGTCTGGAAAAGGTCTGGTTAGCTAAGATCGCCGCTTCGCCATACTTTTCCAAATAGGCCTTCACGTTCACTTTTTTGACTTTGGCTGGAGGTATCAAGAGATATCGTATTCGACCTTCACCGACTGGCCCGTTCGTTCCCAAGCCAGGCGCTTGAGCAGCGCGAGTAAGTAGGGGAACAAGATATTCCTGACCAATTCCTTCTCGAGTCCATTCAGTTCTTGCGCGTGCGAAATAACTAATATCTCCAACGACTTCCCCGATTCGTACTTCTGCAACGTTTCCCAGGTAGTCGAACGCTACTCCGCTTAACGAGGCAAGCGCTTCAGCAGCGTATTTCCTAACATCATGTATGCGTAGAGTTTCAGTTTCATGGCTTTCGCGAGTTTCAAACGTCTCAAGCTCACGAATATTGAGGATATCAATGCGCCTAGTTTTAGCTGGCGAAGCCCTCCCCTCAGGCGTATGTCCGTCGAGAAGTAGCAATGAGACGCGTTCATCAGCGCCTGTCTGGATGAAAAGCTGTTCTGTGACATGGAACAATTCAA
This sequence comes from Rhodanobacteraceae bacterium, assembly GCA_031422315.1. Taxonomy (GTDB): domain Bacteria; phylum Pseudomonadota; class Gammaproteobacteria; order Xanthomonadales; family SZUA-5; genus JANNYA01. Next base: position 32,849 of record JANOQN010000002.1, on the reverse strand, counting down.
CCTTTGCAAATTTTTTTTCGAGAAAGGACAAGATCGGGCGCGCATAATCTGCGGTACCAATCGCGTTGGGCAATACAAACGCCATTCGTCCGCCTGTTCTTAAAAAGCTCATTGCATGCAGCAGAAAGTAGGCCCATAAACTGGCTTTTCTGTGTAAAGAGGGAAGATACTTCTTTCGGATATCACCAACGATCTTCCGCTGCCCTAAGTCCAGTCGCTGGTACGAAACAAAAGGAGGGTTAGCTAGCACGGCATCTACCAGGAGGCCGGATGCCTCACTGGTTAGAAAATCTCCCTTCTGGAAATGCTCCTGCAGGTTAATGATGCCCATTCGAGCCAGATGGTCAAATGCAGAATCATCAATGTCGTATCCAAACAGTTGACTTGCAGGCTCCTGGTTGCCATGACTAACGAATACCGCAATTGCTGCAGACAGCATCGCGCATCCGCCAAAACTAGGCTCCAAAACCAGATCATCAGCTGACTTAATAGCCCAACGAGCCAAAATTTCGGCAGCTCTTTGCGGCGTATAGTAAATCCCAAGAGCCCGTTTGCGTTCACGTGTCTCAGCAGCAAGGGATACTTCAACCTCTTCAAACATCAAACCCCTCGATTTCAAGACCAAGCTGCTTTTACACAACTCCTGAGTTAACTAAGCATGTCAAAAGCCCCAAAAGCATGACCACCCACACTTTTTAGCAGCATCTTGTACGAAATCGTAGCAGCTTCTGCTACCAAACTTACCCGAAAATACCCTAGCCCGGCGTCATCTTCAAAGAAATCGCGGCCTACGCTCCCTTCGTACTTTCTTAGATTTTTATACGAACATAGAATCAATCTAGTGTTTCAATAGCTAGCGTTAATAGCTTTCGATTGAATTTGCTTTGTGCCTGTAATGCGCAGCTGCATTGTGAAGCTCAGCGAGCGCTAGCGGAACGATGACTAGCCTCACTTTAGAAGCGAAGCTCGTTCCTGCGCAAGAGCATCGGCAATTGGAATTACATGCACGGCTCCAGCGTCAACCTCGGACATTCTACGATCAGTCTCAATTGCCCAGGCTTCTTCCAGCTCAGAATATTCATCAAGACTAGCAAGCAAAAGTTGTGCAAACGAAGCGCGTTCACCAGTTGTCAGTTGCAAAGCCTGAACCTCAAGTAGTTCGAGTTGATTTCCCATATTCTTTGCCTGCAAAAAAACGTTGAAGTTGCCACTGCCTTAGTGCAAATTTATAGCGACCATCAATATCACATATCCGTACAGCAATAACGGACTGCACTTAGGCTGATCACTTTTTATCGCTGATTTGCAGAAATTCCCGACATCGCATGATTGCGACAAACTCAAAACTACGCAATCTGCCCATGACACTGCTTGAATTTCTTGCCCGAACCGCAGGGGCAAGGATCATTGCGGCCAACGTTGGCGTAGATATCGCCGGATTCAGTCATCGCGGCTGGGTCATCGCTGTCGTCAAAAGCGGCAAGTTCTGGGTGATTCATTTGCATGCCGGCGATTTGTTCGGGCTCGGGTTGGCGCATGCGCACGTTGGCTAATACGCCAACCACATCGGCGCGCACTTTGGTAACCATTTGCTCGAACATCTCGAATGATTCGCGCTTATATTCTTGCTTGGGCTGCTTTTGCGCGTAACCGCGCAGATGGATGCCTTGACGCAAATAATCCATGCGCGCCAAGTGCTCTTTCCAGTTGCTATCGAGTAATTGCAGCATGATTTGCCGTTCGGCCACGCGCATGACTGGCGCGCTAAATTCAGCTTCTTTAGCCGCTGCAGCGTCGTCGGCCAACGCACTAACACGGTTTTGCAGTGATTCCCAATCCAACTCGGAGTTTTCCTGCAACCACACATCGGGATTGCACTCAAGACCAAATTTATCTGCAAGTTCTTGCTTGAGCTCAGGCAGCTTCCACTGTTGATCGATACTGTCGCGCGGCACAAAACGTTCGACCGTCTCTTTGATGACATCGCGGCGCTGATCAACAATCATCTCGGAGATATCTTCCGCGTCCATCAGCTCATTGCGCATGGCGTAAATCGCTTTGCGTTGATCGTTAGCTACATCATCAAAATCAAGCAGGTGTTTGCGCAAATCAAAGTTGTGCGATTCGACTTTGCGCTGAGCGTTTTCTATGGCGCGGTTGACCAGCGGATGCTCAATCGATTCACCTGGTTTCATGCCGAGCTTTTGCATCATGCCGGCTAAACGCTCGGACGCGAAAATGCGCATCAGCGAATCATCAAAGGCCAAGTAGAACTTGCTGGAGCCAGGATCGCCCTGGCGACCGGAGCGGCCGCGCAGCTGGTTATCAATACGTCGGCTTTCATGGCGCTCGGTACCGACGATATGCAGGCCGCCCGAAGCTTTGACTTGCTCATGGCGGCGCTTCCATTCTTCCCGTACTGCGGTTTTTTGGTTTTCGGTAGCGTCCGATGGCAAATCATGCAGCTCCGCTTCTAGGCTACCGCCGAGCACGATGTCCGTGCCGCGTCCGGCCATGTTGGTGGCGATAGTTACCGAACCGGGGCGCCCGGCCTGCGCGACAATATGCGCTTCGCGCTCATGCTGCTTGGCGTTCAATACTTCGTGGCGAATTTTTTCTTCGGTAAGCACGCGCGCTAAGTCTTCTGACGCTTCAACCGACGTGGTGCCGACCAGAATCGGCTGGCCGTTTGCATGCCGAGTTCGAATATCTTCAACAATCGCGACGTTTTTGTCCTTTTTGTTGAGGAACACCGAGTCAGCTGCATCCTTACGAACCATAGCGCGGTGCGTTGGAATGACCACGCATTCCAGGCCGTAGATTTGTTGAAACTCGAATGCTTCGGTGTCGGCTGTGCCGGTCATACCGGCCAATTTACCGTACATGCGGAAGAAGTTTTGGAAGGTAATCGATGCCAAGGTCGAGCTTTCGCGCTGAATCGGCACGTTTTCCTTGGCTTCTACTGCCTGATGCAAACCATCGGACCAGCGCCGACCAGCCAACGTACGGCCAGTAAACTCATCCACGATAATTACTTCGCCGTTACGCACGATGTATTCTTTGTCGCGAGTAAATAGCGTGTGAGCGCGCAGCGCGGCGTTTAGATGATGCACGACCGCCAAATGCATCGGGTCGTACAGGCTTTCGCCTTCCGCCAGCACACTGATGTTACGCAGCATTTCTTCGGCGTGCGCCATGCCGAGTTCCGATAAATGCACTTGCTTGCCTTTCTCGTCAACCCAGAAATCACCTTCGGCTTCTTCACCTTCTTGGCGAATCAGCTGCGGTACTAGTCGATTGACTTTGACGTACAGTTCGGGTGATTCATCCGACGGCCCGGAGATTATCAGCGGTGTGCGGGCTTCGTCGATTAAAATCGAGTCAACCTCATCGACAATCGCAAAATTCAAGCCGCGCTGTAGGCGATCTTCTTTCGCGAATGCCATGTTGGTGCGCAAATAGTCAAAACCAAATTCATTGTTGGTGCCGTAGATTACGTCGGCCTGGTAGGCTAGCTTTTTCTCGTCAGTCGGCTGGCCGGGCACGATAATGCCAATGCTCAGGCCTAGAAATTCATACACCGGACCCATCCAGCGCGCATCGCGGCGCGCCAAGTAGTCGTTCACGGTAACCACGTGTACGCCTTTGCTGGAAAGTGTATTGAGATAAACCGGCAGCGTAGCGACCAGAGTCTTACCTTCACCGGTGCGCATTTCGGCAATTTTGCCTTGGTGCAAAACCATGCCGCCAATGAGCTGAACGTCGTAATGCCGCAAGCCCAGCACGCGGCGCGCCGCTTCACGGCACACGGCGAACGCTTCAGGCAGTAACTGGTCTAGCGTTTCGCCTTTATCAAAGCGGCCGCGGAATTCCGCCGTTTTCGCTTTCAGCTCATCATCGCTTAGCGCTTTGATAGCGGGCTCGAAAGCGTTGATTTTTGCGACTGTTTTGGTCATTGATTTGACCAGGCGGTCGTTTCGGCTACCGAAAATTTTTGCCAGCAGAGCTTGGATCATGGAAGCGATTACTCAAAAAGGTGAGGCTTAAAAAAAGAAACCCGAGCATTTAGCTCGGGCCCGGGTCTGAAGACTTTAGGGCCGTAACGCCCAATTTCAAGCAGAAGGACGCGCTAGGGTTTAGCGAATCGCACTGATAAATTCGCTAGGATTGATGGGCTTGTTATCAAACCAAACTTCCATGTGCACGTGCGAGCCGGTTGAACGGCCGGTTGAGCCCATTTTCGCAATCAATTGGCCTGGTTGCACGCGCTCGCCTACTTTGGCGACGTTCTTGCTGTTGTGCGCATAGCGAGTTTTGTAACCGTTGCCGTGATCAATTTCAACCACATTGCCATAGCCAGGGCGCACGCCATTCCACGTGACTACGCCTGCGGCCACCGCGATCACATCAACGCCATAAGGGCCTGGGAAATCTACGCCTGCATGAAAACTAAAGCCCCCGGTAATCGGATCAACGCGGGTGCCATAGCCTGAAGAACTGTAGCCGGAGCGCACTGGCATGCCTTTAGGCAACATGCTGGCGTCAATATCGCGATCAAGCAGCATCGACTCGAGCAGCGCGAGCTGCTGGTCTTGCGTTTGAAACTGTCGGCGCAGCTGTGAGACCGTGCGGCCAAATTCGGAGCTTAAAAAATCGACATCGCTTTCGCTATCTTCGGGGCCACCGACGGCGGGCGTTGCGCCAAAATTGAACTCGCCATCATCTAATTTGCCGAGTTTGGTCAAGCGGCCGCCGAGTGAATCGAGTCGGCTGGCGTGCGCTTGTAATTCACCGATCTGCATCGCTAGCGCGTTAAGATCGCGCTGCGCTTGGTCTTGCGTAACCGTTAAAACCTGTGATTGATCTTGCAACTGCGTGCGCAAATCCATGATCTGCTGACGACTCATACCGCGCGCATCGCCGAAAAACTGCCCCGTAATAAAGCTCAGGCCGCCAATAATGCCCACTACCAGCGCTAACGCTGCACCGATTGACCACTTAACCGAACTTTTGCCCAATTCGATTGTTTTAGGGGTCTTAAATCGCTTACCAACTAGAATCACATTCATGCTTGGATGTTCCCAAGTTATTGTTTGATGAAACGTTTAGCGTCTACCGATATGAGCAAACCTGCTTTTGCAACGCTAGAGGCACTTCCGGCTCTTAGCGCACTACTCAGGCAAGCTCAGCTCAATTCCCAACTTGGGCACCGGCTAGAAATGGTGATTCCTTCGGAACTTAGGTCGCATGTGCGGTTTGCTAAGGTGAGCGATGGATGTCTATTTTTTCTAGCGGATACTTCGACTTGGGCTGCTAAACTTCGTTTATTGTCTTTTTCCGTGCTCGCCGACGCTCAAAAGCTAGGCTTACATGAACTTACTGCAGTGAAAGTACGCGTTAAGCGCAGCACCTGATTCCCATCTAGTGCATCACTGCTACAACAACATCTCTATAGATTCCTCAATTTTTTCGATTAACTTATTTATCCAAATTTCTTATCTGTCCAACCACTTTTCAAATCACTGCCCTACCCCGCCTAAATCGGCAGGTTTACTTCAAAATCTACGCAAGCTGCGCCGGATGACCAAACACCACAGGCGCGGTAGCCGCATCGTTGAAACTGACTTCTTCCCAGGCGCTGGCGTCAGCTTTTAAAGCACGCACGAGCTGATTATTCATCGCATGGCCGCTTTTGTGTGCTGCGTAGGCACCTAACAAAGGCCGCCCGAGCAAGTACAAATCGCCAATCGCGTCTAAAATTTTGTGTCGTACAAATTCGCTGTCGTAGCGCAATCCGTCTTCATTGAGCACGCGAAAATCATCCAGCACAATCGCATTTGCCATGCTTCCGCCGAGTGCCAAGTTCTTGCTGCGCAAAAGCTCAATGTCACGCATAAAACCAAAGGTGCGCGCGCGCGCAATTTCGCGCACGAACGAAGTCGTCGCGAAATCAATATTTAACTTCGATGCGCGCGCCGGTATCGACGGATGATTAAATTCAATATTGAAGCCGACTTTGAAGCCGTTATGTGGCTCAAGCCTGGCCCACTTATCACCATCTCGTACTTCTATCGCTTTTTTGACGCGAATAAAGCGCTTGGGCGCATCAAGCTCAGCGATGCCAGCGGCCTGCAGCAAGAACACAAACGGCGCGGCGCTGCCATCTAAAATTGGCACTTCCGGCGCATTGAGCTCTACCAAGCAATTGTCGATACCCAAACCGGCAAGCGCGCTCATTAAGTGCTCGACTGTGGCAATGCGCACATTGCCTTTGACTAAGGCCGTGCATAATGCCGTGTCAGTCACCAAATAGGCAGATGCAGGTACATCTTCAGCACCAACTAAATCGACGCGGCGAAACACGATGCCTCGATCAATTCCCGCAGGCTTGAGCGTCATCAACACTTTTTGACCAGAATGCAATCCAACACCGGTTGCGCTGATCTGATGTTTCAATGTGCGTTGACGGAGCATAGACAGGAAGATCGCCTTTTGTTCAAGGGGTAAATGAGGCGAAATTCTAGCACGTTGATATGTCAGCAGAACCTGAACTGATGTTTTCACGCCACGAAGTGTCGTTTTTGTGCAACAACGATCAGCCAAATGTTCGGAATTCGCATAAACACCAAAAATTGACGCTGCTTTTTAACAGCGCAGTCGGCCAAACTGAATTTTGGATTCAGCCGCTAACCCAAAACTTGCGCGTGGCTTGGTAGTTGTTAAGAAAAAATTAGCCCCAGTTGCGCTGCTATGCTCCGCTTTTACCGGGCCGAAGCGCGCCCGCGCATTATTGTCTCGACTGAGGATTTTTGCATTGAAAAAACTTTACGCGGTCGTAGTGGGCAGCTACGTGCAAGATCATGTTTGGCGAACTGCACAACTTCCTAAACCCGGGGAATCGCGCATTGGCAGCTTTGCTACCGGCCCGGGCGGCAAAGGCTTCAATCAAGCGGTGGCGCTCGCGCAGCAGCTCGATCACCCTGCTGATGTGCATTTTATCGGCGCCTTGGGCGCTGATGCACTCGCACTGTCAGCAAAAGCGGCGGGCTCAAAGTTTGGCCTGAGCACATTGTGGTTCGAGAAATTGGACGCCACCGCAGCAGCGTCAGTTATGGTCGATGCGAACGGCGCAAACTTGATTTGTGTGGCGCTAGGCGCGAACGCACAGCTTGACCAGGCTGATATCGACGCCGCATTGAACGATCACGCACACACGCAAGGCCTGCCTGACGTGCTAGTCGTGCAGCTGGAAATCGCGCTGTCGGCAACGCATGCCGCGCTAAGCTACGCTAAGCAACACGGGGTGCGATCTATACTCAACCCTGCGCCAATCAACTTGGGCGTGACCGCTGAACTACTGGGGCTCGCTGACATCATAACGCCCAATGAAACTGAGTTCGCATTTTTGCTAGCGCATTTGCACGGCACAGCAATTAGCCTAGTGGATTTTGACGATGACGCGGTATTGCATCGCAGCGCGCGCGCGCTCAGCGCTGGAACGGTCATTATTACCTTGGGCGCTGCGGGTTCGTTTGTCTCGCATGGCGCGCATCAGCACGGCGATAGCGCATCTTGCTATCGCCTACCCGCTGAGCCCGCACATGCGGTTGACACTACCGGTGCTGGCGATGCCTTTACCGGCGGGCTTGCGGCGGCCAGCCTGCGCTTTCCGAACGCTACTTTTTCCGAATGGGTAAAGCATGCGATGCGGGTGGCGGCGCTCAGCGTTGAAACCGAAGGCGCGGCCAATGCCATGCCAAGCTTTTCCGACGTACAAACACGATTTGGCGCGATAACATGCTAACGCTGCTCGGCAGGCCAGGGTGCCATTTGTGTATGGATGCGGCCGAGCTGCTTGATTCGCTCAATCTGAGCTATCACGGCGTTGATATTGATGACGATATCGATCTAAGCGCACGATTTGGCCTGCTTATCCCGGTCATTCAACGCAAAGATGGGGCCACGCTTAATTTTCCATTTGACGCCGAGGCTATTCTGGCCTTCCAATGCACGACTCCACTGCCGCCTCCTGAGCAAACATCGCATGGCTAGAATACTTTACGTTGAAGCTTCACCGCGCAAGCAGCGCTCAGCCAGTATTGAGGTGGCGCGCCACTTTTTAGACGCCGCCGCCGGTGAGAATAGCGGCAATTTTATCGATAAGCTTGATCTTTGGGCCAAGCCGCTGCCCGAGTTTGATCAGTCAATGCTGGACGCTAAATATGCAGTCATGCACGGGCAAAGCTTTAGCGCACCGCAAAAAACTGCGTGGTCCGGCATTGAGCAGCTGTGTGATCGCTTCAAGGCCGCCGATAAGTACGTTTTCAGCGTGCCGATGTGGAATTTTGGCATTCCTTATAAGTTAAAACATTATTTAGATTTGATCATGCAGCCCGGCCTGACTTTTGGACAATCCGCTGAACGCGGCTATTTCGGCTTGCTTGCTGATAAAAAAGCACTGCTTGTGCTTTCAAGCGGCGGTGCTTATCCAGCCGGAAGTGCGGCGGAAGCGTTTGATTTTCAAAGCCGCTATTTAAAATTAGCACTCAATTTCATCGGCATTAGCGATATCCATGAAATTCGCGTCGCACCGATGCTCGCGGCTGGTGTAGCGGCCGCAGAGGCTGCGAAAGCCGCTGCCAAAGTTAGCGCTGACCTGCTCGCTGCGGAGTTTTAACGATGGCGAGATTGATAGTGCACCACTTGAGCGGCAGCAAAGCCGGCTGCGATGAAATTATTCCGCTGCCACGCTACGTGACTGATTTAAAGCTAGGCCGCGAAATCGGCTGCGAAATTCGCTTTGATCCGAATGACGACAGCGCCGTGAGCCGCCACCACGCCGCAATCCGCTGGCAGCAATCTGGCGAGCCGGGAACCAACGCTTCTGCGTTTACCTTAATTGATTTGATGAGTAGCAACGGGACTTATTTGAATGGTCACCGTTTGGAAGCGCCTGCGCCGATTAAAAGCGGCGACGTAATCGAACTAGGGCGCGGCGGGCCGTCCATTCGCTTGACGATTGAGCTGGGCATGAGCGAGCAGTTCGCCGCGCCCGCAACTGCGTCTATCGCAAAAGTGTTACCGCCTGCGGACAAGCTTGGTTAGCCAGAGCGGCCCTTTGTTATGGCGTCGCTGGCGAAATGGCGACGCGGATTCGCAGTTTTTCACCGGGGTCGTAGCTCAGCCTTGAGCTAAAGACTTCGCCGCGAAAGCGATATTGCACGTCATAGCCAACCACTTCTTTGCGCTCGACGTAGTCATCAACGATCTCGCACTCGGTGCGCGTGCTGCGGCGCTCGCTTTGTGGGTTGTTGCTAGCGTCTGCTTCACGGCCGATAGCGCCACCCGCCACTGCACCAGCTACGGTAGCGGCGCGGCGTCCATTACCATCGCCAACTTGATTGCCAATTGCAGCACCTACAATGGCGCCTATGACAGTGCCGGCAGTGGTGTTTTCGTAGCGTGTACTACGAGAGCTGCTAATGTCACGGCAAACTTCACGTGGCCTGGATTCTTGCACCGACTCTAAAATAGCGTCGCTGCGAAGTACATCCGCGTAAGCAAATGTAACTGCTTCTACATCATCAACTGGCGCTTCATAGCCCTGGGAATTTGCACTCTGGCTAGCAGCCAAGAGCGTTGAAACAACAAGCAATATTGGAATCTGTTTGACTTGCACGTTCGCACCCCTTTCCCTGAGAAGTAGTATCTGACTCACTAAGCGCTGCACTGCTTTTGAATTAACCCATGAGTCACGCCATTGCATCACTAAAAATCTGAACCAAGTCTGATAATTTAGCTAGGTGTTCGGCAAGCTCGAGCGCTGTTAGGCAAGTTGTTAGCTCAGCGCGTTGAAAGCAAAGCAGGCCATGATCGGTCTAGCACTGCACTAACCACAGGAAATTTTTTCAATGGATAGCCGACAACAGGCTTTTTCTACGCTAGTACACAGCCTGCAAGCAGAGCTTTATCGACTGGCGTACTGGCTTTGCAAAAATCAGGCCCAGGCTCAGGATATTTTACAAGAGGCCTATTTGCGCGCCTGGAAATCGATGGATAATCTTCGAGATCAAAGCGCTGCCCGCGCTTGGCTTATGACGATCGTGCGGCGCGAATACCTACGCACCTTTGAGCGCAAGAAGTTTGACACCATTGAATTGGACGAGCAGCCGATCGTTGATGACGCTCAGAGCATGGACCAGCTTTCAGATGCCTTGCAAGTTCGCGCAGCGATTGATCAGCTAGAAACCAAGTACCGTGTGCCGTTAGTTTTGCAGGTCATCGGCGGCTTAAGCTGTAGTGAAATCGCTGATGAACTGAGCCTTTCCGAGGCCGCGGTCATGACCCAGCTTTTTCGAGCACGGCAAAAAATAAAAACGCTGTTAGAGCCGAATGCCGTCAATGCGGTGAATTATTCCAACGTAATTAAACCCGATTTTACTAAAGCAAAAGCCAGCAGAGCTTAGGAGCCATGATGAAACTTTCCCACTTTGATGAAGCCCGCTTTGATAAGTCTAATTTTGATAAAGCGCTAGGTAGCGATCCAAAAAACCCCGAACTTCCAAGTATCGCAAAGATTTTGGTGAGCAGTGGTAAAAACCCAGACGCTGAGCTTGAGTTAGATAGTGCTTTGATGCTCGAACATCGCATTTTGAGCAGTATGGCAATTAATCCGCCAAATTTACTCACAGCACAACTGCTGGCGATTACGAATCCTGCCGTCCAAATCGGCACCAAGCGATTTGCGAGGCGAAAAGTATGGTTAGCCATGGCGGCGAGCGTCACTGCTTGCGCGTTGATTGCAGGGTCTTGGTTTTTAACTCATCGCAACGCGGCAGATGCCAAGCTTGCGGCAGACTGCGTAGAGCATTTGGCGCACGAACCGTTCGCGCTGAGCCGAACTACACGTGTGCCGCCAACGCTTGTCAATCAACTTTTTAACCGATCTGGCATGGTGGTTGATGCCGATATGGTGGTCAATTATTTACAACCTTGCGTGGTAGACGGCCAAATCGCGCTGCATATAGTGGTGCAGCGAAATAGCGGCCCGGTCACGGTTTTAGTTTTCCCAGACTCAAAGTCAATGAGTGATCTTGAACATTCGATTGCGGGCGCACAGGTGCGAACGCGCGGCTTTGACGGTGGCGGATTAGTTTTCATGGCTGAATCTAGCCGGGATTTTGACGCGGTTGAGGCCAAGCTACTTGCGAGCCTACGCGTTCAACGCATCCAATCCACCGGATAAGTCGTAAACTCAGCCGCACCAACTGAACTTGAGCCCGTTAAATGTTGCAAAAATTTGCCTGCGGTACCGTTTTAGTTTTTGCAACAGCACTGTCAGTGGCACCATTTTCCGATGCGAGCGACGGCAAGCTGCTTGGCACCTCGGGCCTTTTGAGTATTGAAGGCAGCGCAGGCGGTGGCATTACTCCGTGGGCAGTGCTCGGTAGTTATGCCGAGGCAGAGGAATTTGGCATTAGTGCAGGGTTTTCAAACACCAAGCTAAAAGATTATCACCTGAAAACCGGTGCACTAGCGTTTGGCGTGAGCAATCGGATAGAGTTTTCCGCCGCGCAGCAGCGCTTTGCGCTACCGGGCAATCTACAATTGGGTCAGAATATTTTCGGCGCGAAGCTGCGCATATCGGGCGATTTGATCTTCGGGTCCGCGCCGCAGTTTGCCATCACGTTGCAACACAAGCGCCATCAAGACACAGCGCTTTTGAACGCATTGGACGTGCAAAAAGCTACTGGCACCGACGTGGTGTTGAGTGCGTCCAAGCTTTGGCTTGACGGCGTTTTCGGGCGCAACACGCTCGTCAATCTAAATGCGAGGCGAACCCGCGCTCAGGAGACTGGACTACTGGGCTTTCATGATGATGCCAAGTGGTTGGCAGAGGGTGCGGTTGCGATTTTGCCGAACCGATTTTGGGCGATTGGCGCGGAATTTCGGCAAAAGCCCGATTTCGACGGGGCTGCTGAAACGCATTGGCGCGATGTTTTTATTGCTTGGTTTCCTCAAAAAGGCGTGAGCACTGCCTTGGCGTACGTTGATTTAGGAACGATTGCCGGTCGCAAGTCGCAAACCGGATTTTTCTTCACCTTACAGGCGAATTTCTGATGAAAAATTCAGCTCGAACAACTGCGAATGCGCGAAATTTCGCTTTGCTCCTGGCTCTTTTTTTGTTTTTTGGCTGCGCCGCTAAGCCACAGCCTGATGCACTGTATCAAGAATTGGGCGCACAGCTAGGCATCGGGCGGCTCGTTGACGCCATGATCGTTGAAATCAAAGCGAACCCCAAAGTCATGGTGTTTTTTCAAGATACGCAGTTTGACTACTTCCGCGAGCGCTTAATCGAGGACATTTGCGTGCGCAGCGGTGGCCCCTGCGAGTACAAGGGCCTGTCAATGGCTGAAGCCCATTCAGGCATGCAAATTCGCGAATCAGAGTTCAACTATTTCGTTGAAGACACCCAAAGAGCCATGCAGGCCATTGGGCTGCAAACGTCAACACAGAACAAACTGTTAGCGTTACTTGCACGCGAGCGCAGTGAAGTAATCAGGCAATAGTACGCTTGGGTCAATTTATCTGGGCATTAGAGTGTGGGATCAAGAAGCGAATGCCCAAACTTTTATAAGTCAGGCCCAATGATCAAGTGCACGCGAAATGGATCGTTGGGCGCATCAAGCGCTGCGGCGAAATCAAGCCGAACTAGCCCGACCGGCGAGCGCCACCGAATTCCAACGCCAAGCGCGGTTTCAACTTTTGAATCTCGATCAAACGCGTTGCCAACATCAGCAAACACCGCAGCGGCCCAGCTATCCGAGAGCTTGCGTTCGTATTCGCCTGAAACTACTGCGAGATACTTGCCTCCGCGCACTTTGCCGGCATCGTTGAGTGGCCCTAATTCCTGATAGCCATAGCCGCGCAGCGAGCGATCACCGCCGGCAAAATAGCGCAGCTCCGGTGGCATACGCGAAAAATCATTGGTCCAAAGCGCGCCGGCGCTGGCTCTCGCTAAAATGCGGGATTGCTCGTTCAAACTCGTGATGTATTTTCCTTCTGCGCTCGCGCTGGCAAAGCTTGCATCAGATAGCAGCGCTTCTGCGCCCGCGCGCGCGCTCAGCGTGAGCGCATAACCTTCGGTTGGGTAGACTAAATCGTCCGCAACTCGCTTATACCAAAGCGTTTCAGGATAGATCAAAGTGGTACTGCCAGCTTCTCCGCCTACGGTAAAGTCACCCTGCAAACCCTGCACCGCGTAGGTTTGCTGCCAGCCTTTCCATTCTCTCGTTCTGGCAAATCCAAGTTTGCTCACTTGGCTTCTCGATGAATCCGTAGTTTCATCCCGATAGCTCAAATTAACGGCGTAGTTGGTTCGATTTCGATCCGGTTGCGGCATCTCATAGCTGAGCGCCGCAGCTTTGAAACGCTGCGAAACTTCCGCTGCAGAGCGAAACTTATGGCCGCGATTATTAACCCAGCGCCGTTCAAGCCCGCCTCTAACGCCAGCGCCGCTATCTGTGCCGAAGCTCAAGCCGTAGCTGTAGATTGATCGTTTCGCAGGTGCCAGCACCACAGAAATAGGCACGCTGCCCTGCTTTGCTGCATCTGTTTCAGGCGCAACTTCGACGACCGAAAAATAATCTGCATCAACAAGGCGCTGTTGCAGCTCTAACAATTTCTTTTGGGTGTACAAATCACCGGGTTCATAGGCGGTGTAGCGCTGCAAAAATGCCGAATCAAACTGCGCGCCGGTGAATTCCGTGCCTGATATCGCATAGCGCTCCCCCGATTGCCATTTCAACACGACGCGCGCTTTAGATTTCGCGCGCTCGATTTCAATTCGATTTTCGACAAGCTCTGCGTCCAAATAGCCGCGCCCCATCAACGCGCGTTGAACTTCACCTTTGGCAAGCTCGTATTGGCCGTGATCCAAAAATGCCCCTGGCTTGAGACTGGTTTTGCGCCATGCAGCCGCGACCGTTTTATCTAACTCGGCGGCGCCTTGAATCGAAAAATCTACTGATTCAAGCACAGTGCGCGGGCCAAGTGTTACGGCAAAAACCGCTCGGTATTGCGTCTTTCGCAAGCTAAGGCTTGGCATTACGCTGGCCTGATAGTAGCCAAACGGTTCAAGCGCACTGGTCAGTTGCTGTGGCGCGCGCTGATAGAGCCTGCGAATTTGGGCCTCAGTGCTATCGGTTTTCTTTCGAATCGCGCGCAATTCCATTGATTTAAGTAGCGCATTGCGAAGCGCTTTGTCTTCGACGCCTTCAAGCTTTACAAATACTTTAGGTTTACTTGATGTTGGTGCTGCGTTCGTTGGTGCTGTTGATACTGGCTCAGCAGCGCGCACGTCAGAAAGCACGTCGGCACTCAAACATGACAGACAGATAGCGATGATTGAAAAGTAGCGTTTCATTGATCGAGCTTAAGCAATTTTTCTGCCCGATGCGCAAAGCGCGCGCCTGTCGAACACCTGCAACGCGTTACGACTCATAGGTATTCAGCAAAGAAAAACGTAAAACCGAGTTTTTTAGCTCGAAAAGCTAGACTTCTCACCTATGCTTTTGTGTACTATTAGCGCTCTTCAACTGCGAAATGAATCTAAAGGACGACACATCATGGATAGCAATATGGGCTTTAAGCATCTCATCGAAAACCTTGACAAAGTCGGCATGCTGACGGCGATCGTGGTTTTAATTATGGGTGCCGGTACTTTGTATTACATCATTCGAATCGCCCTGAAGAATTTTTCAGTGAGCGGCTCAGCTGACGCAGTCGTCGATCAGTTTTGGTCAACCACCAACCCTCAAGAAGCCATTCGCGCAATGGAAAGTTACGGCGCGAACGAGCCCTTCTCGAAAATCGCTTTGGAATGCGCTCAAGCGGCCGCTCACCATGCGAAAAGCGAAGGCAACCGTCTCGTAGAAGCTTTAAACCGTTCCGAATTTATTGACCGAAGCTTGCGTCAAGCAGTGGTTCGCGAAAGCAGCAAGTTGGAAAACGGCCTTACGTTTTTGGCAACGGTTGGCTCGACAGCTCCATTTGTAGGCTTGTTTGGTACGGTGTGGGGAATTTATAACGCACTCATCAAAATTGGCCAGTCTGGTAAAGCATCGATGGACGTCGTTGCTGGCCCCGTAGGTGAAGCGTTGATTATGACGTGCGTCGGTCTCGGGGTCGCTATTCCTGCTGTGTTGGCCTACAACTTTTTCGTACGCGCAAACCGCGTCACGCTGGGTAAGTTTGATGAGTTTGCCCATGACCTGCATGATTATTTTGCTACCGGCGCGCGCGTTGGTGCTGGCCACCAGGCCTCTAGAGTTCCTGCGGCACCGAAACCGGCTGCACCTTTGCAGTAGTTAGTTCTAGCAGCGCGATAAAAAAAGCCCACTTGATGTGGGCTTTTTTTTGATTCGGAAATGCGGCAAATGAGAACTTGCTTATACCGCGCAACGAATCAAATTACCTTTTCTGCGCGCCGCCAGTTAATGATGGTTTTTTGAGGTGAACGCGACAATGTCAGCTGTGCATCTGGCGCATCACTGGTAATTACACTTCCCGCACCAATCGTTGCACCCGCTCCAATTTCCAGCGGTGCAACCAAACTCGAATTCGAACCGACAAAAACATCGCTACCTATGCGCGTTTGATGTTTATTGACGCCGTCATAGTTGCAGGTAATCGTGCCAGCGCCAATGTTTACACGCTCACCTAACACCGCGTCGCCAATGTAGCTCAAATGGCTCACCTTGCTTGCGGGGCCAATCTGCGCATTTTTGCATTCTACGAAATTGCCAATTTTGCTGCCTAGTTGCAAAACCGTCCCGGGCCTGAGTCGTGCGAATGGGCCAACTTCACAAGCGCCTTCACTGATTACATTTTCAAGGTCGCAATGGGCGTGAACTATCGTACCAGCGGCCAACTGGCAATTTCTAATGCGGTTAAATGGGCCAATTTTTACGTCATTCGCTAACTCAACGCGACCTTCAAAGATCACGTTTACATCGATTTCAACGTCCATGCCGGTTGTTAGTTCACCGCGAATATCTATTCGTCCAGGGTCAGCCAGCCGCACACCGTTTGCCATTAGTTTCTGCGCGTAATCCAGCTGGGTTCTTCGCTCTAAATCCGCAAGTTGCTGGGCATCGTTTGCACCAAATGCACGCCATGCGGATTTACACACATGAAAAAATGCCGGCGATTTCTCAGCGGCAGCGATCTCAAAGATATCAGTTAACAAATACTCGTTTTGCGCATTGTTGCGATCTAACTTACTCACCCATTCGATCAATTCAGCTGATTGTGCGCAAATCAGGCCGGTATTGACGTGCTTAATAAGGCGCTGCGTGTCAGTTGCAAGCTTTTCCTCGACTATCTTGACGACCTGGCCATTCGCAATTATTGCTCTGCCATAGCCTCTTGGATTTTCGATCTCTGCGAGCAATACACCAAGCAGATTTTTCCGATTACACTGCTCGATGAGCGGCATAACGTCTGCGTATTGCAATGCAGGAACATCGCCATACAGAACGAGTACCTTACTGTCAGGTGCTAAATGCGGGAGTACACATCGGACCGCGTGGCCGGTTCCCATTTGCACAGCTTGCTCAACCCAGTTGATATCATTTTGGTTGAAAGCCGCACGCAGCTGATCAGCTCGATGTCCATAAACAATATGAATTTTTTCGGGGTTGAAAGCTCTTGCCAACGTCAGCACATGTTCGAGCATAGGCTTGCCGGCTAGTTTGTGCATTACTTTTGCTTTACCGGACTGCATGCGGGTACCAGCGCCGGCGGCCAATACAATAATCTCAACGTGTTGATTCTCTTTTGTAGATTGGCTCATGAAAGCCCTCGAAGCAGCGTATCAATTCGCTCCCCACGATCTACGGAATCATCGTACCGAAAGTAGAGTTGGGGCATGTGCCTTAGCGCCAGCGCTTTCGCTAGACTCTGGCGGTACGATTTTGCGCGCTCATTCAGTGCCAGTATTCCTGGTTTAGCACTATCTGTGCTTAGCGCCGTCACATAGACAGTGGCATGTGCAAGATCTCTAGAAATCTCGACATCTGATACGCTCATTTCAGGGACTAGTCCATCACGAACATCAAGGTGTACCAGGCTCGCAACCTCCCGACGCAGAAGTGCCGCAACTCGATCTGACCGATTAAACCCTGCTCTGCTCATTTCTGCCTCACTCGTGATCCTCGTTATGTTTCTGTCGCTACAAAGAAAAAACCCCGCTTTCGCGGGGTTTTTTCTTACTCATCCGTTAGGATTTAGAACTGGTTGCAAGAAGTTGTTCCAGCAGTTTGAACTGCATCGCAACGACGCGTACGTTTGTGCGTGAACGCACCACCGTAGTTAGCCAAACGACCTGGCTGTGCATTCGAGTTTTCTAGGCTTGTGGCCCAAAAGCCGATTGCTGGCAGACCGCGCCATGTGTGGTTACCGGACGCCAAATCAGCTGGACGGTTAACCGATGGTCGCATTGACCGCGTGGTTGCAGTGGAGCTATTGCTCAAACGACCGAAGTCAATCGTCGCCCATCCAGAGTTAGCCGTGCCTACACCGTTTGTCGCTGGAATATTCAGATTGAGCTTAGATCCAAAGATCTTCGATGGCGTTGTGCCACCAGCTTGGTTGAATGTCACAACCTGCGACTCAAAGCACAGTGAGCTTGATGGAGCGCCAGGAGGAAGTGGCGAGAAGTCTACGCTGCCGCCTGTTGGTCCGCGCTCTTCACGATCACGTAAGCCAAGTACCAACGCTTCACATGCAAAGCCTCGGTTGTTTTCGATGATTGCACCGTCGCCATCGCGACGCGTGAAGGCACTACGGAACGGAAGTACAGCGCCCGTGGCGGTTGGTGGAACTGCGCCGTAGGTAGGGTCAACATAGAAACGCTTGGTTGGGAAGGTAATAACCCACTCAGAGGCGCCGTTGAGACTTGCTTCTGTGGCATATTCGTTGGCAATAACCTGCGACTGAAGAACAGCAGACACCGAGTCAATCGCCGAACCGAAATCCGTGTTTGAGCCGGTTGCATCAGCTAATCGCCATTCGGAGATAACTAACGAGCCGTTGTTAAATACAAACGACCGAGGACCAGCGCCTGCATTGCCACGAGCATTATTCAGTGATGGCTGTAGCTCGCCTGGATTCGTGTGGTTAGCCGAAGTACGGAAGCCGTCGATTGCCTCAGCAGCATAGTTGACGTATGACCCGTTAGCCGTGTCAACAACAGCGCCGCCACCGAAAAGTCCGCCGGTAGGAGGCGCGATGTCACGCTGGTCAATGCCAAGGTCACCAAATGAACCTTCATAGGTTCCGCCAATAACGCCGTTGAACAAGTCGTCGCCGTTGATGCCGGTTGCCCATGCATTAGAGATATCGCCGCAGCCTGGAGGTGTACCAGCTGAGCTATGCGCTGACGCAAAGAAAGTACCGTTAGGGATATTGGTTAAGACGCCACCGTCGAACTTGACGCGTGGAATCGAACCCATTTCGATAATTTCCAAGTAGCCTTCGCGGGTACGTTCAATCGTATTTGGGCCGGAGTCGTTGTTTGCGCCGGTGTATTGGAAGCTTCGGAAGTCAACCGAGCTACCTGGACGACCAACAATCGTTGGAACCGTGCAAGAATTGTCTCGGGTGATTAGCGTTGCTGGGCCGGTGTTGCTGTTAACTGCGCCTGGGCCATTTTTGGTGTCAAAAATCGCGGCGGTCCAAACGTCAAATGGTGAAAGATAGAGGTTAAAGTCGAGCACTTCGCGAGAGTTATAACCCTCGAGGAAACGTACTTTAACTGCTTTGCCGATGTTCGTGGTGTTCACTACGGAGATTAGCGTTTGATTGCCTTTCTCAACGGTGAAATAAGGATAAAGCAAAACTTGACCAAGACCATCTGGGTTCAAGTTAACTGCGTTTGAGATGTTCGCGATGCCTGCAATGCCGGCTAAGCTGGCTACTACGGCGGTCGTCAGTGAATTCTTTTTCATTTGTGACACTCCTAGGTGTTTTTTTTCAGGGCTTTTCTCATGCGTTGGGTTGATTCCACCGTCATGAGTCCTTGGATAATAAGCGAGTTGAATTCCAAAACGCAAGTGTTTAGTTCCCCCTCAAATGCGGGGGCTGTGTTTTTTGGCACCCAAACTAGGTTTAACTTCAGCTACGATCCAGTTACCGCGTATATCTAGCGAGCACATGTCTGACCGAAACTTTAATGTTGCCTTGCTGGGTTTTGCTGGTACGCTGGGAAAGCGACTTGCGCTTGTTCTTGCAGAGCGAACTAAATCAGGTGCGCAATTTAGCTATCTTGCAAACCCATTAAGCACGCCATGTGACATGGCACTCGTTGATGGCGAGGATGCAAATGCGGTTTCGCAGCTTGATTTGCTTAGAAAAACTTGGCCAGCGCTGATTGCGCTTTGGGTTAGCGAATCCGGAACGATTGGCGATAGCGACTTTCGACTTGATCGCGCCAATTTATTTGCACGCTTGAAAGCGACACTTGAACACGCGGCTGACAAAGTGGCGATAGTAGGTGGCCAACGCGCAGATCGCAAAACCGTTCCAGAGGCGAGGCCGATTTCTCAAGGTGCGCTCTGCGTACTTATTGTTGACGACAGTTTAACGGTTCGCCAACAGCTAGCGGGCGCCTTGCAGCGGTTAGGCATTAATACCGAAGAGGCGGGTGATGGTGACATGGCGCTAACAAAAGCCAGGCTCAAACACTACGCGCTTTTTATTGTGGACGTTATAATGCCCGGACTTGACGGCTACGCGCTCACCAAGCGCATTCATGAGCTACCAGCGCATCCGCTTTCGCCTGTGATTATACTTACGAACCGTAAGTCTCCAATTGATCGCGTGCGCGGCGCACTTGCTGGATGCAGCGCCTACCTAACCAAGCCCATTAATATGAGGGATTTGTTGATTGCCGTTGATACCGCGCTGGTTAAGCGATTTGATGGCGATCGACAAGCACTTTTAACGCGCGGATACCGCCTCGAAAACGCGCCGCCCGAGCAAACTCAAAAACGAGCGCGCTAGTTTTTACTGCGCTCGTGCTGCCACAGCACTTCCCCGTGCCCGCTCCCTCGCGCAAGCACACGCGCCAACACAAAAAGCAAATCGCTGAGTCTATTTAAGTAGCGAATCACTTCCGGGCGGACATCCTCTTTTCTAGCTAGCGTCACGACTTCACGCTCTGCTCGACGGGTAACCGTTCTGGCAATATGACACGCCGCTGCGGCAAGTCCGCCACCCGGCAAAATGAAATCTTTGAGCGGCGGTAGATCAGCATTAAATCCGTCCAAATCTTGCTCGAGCCGGTCAACATCAGCCTGATGCACTAACGCCATGCCGGGTACACAAAGCTCACCGCCCAAGTTAAAGAGCTGGTGCTGCACGCGAATCAGCACTTGCAGCATGTCATCAGGAACACCGTGCGCAATTAAAAGACCCAAAGCGGAGTTTGCTTCATCAACGGTGCCGTACGCGTTGACGCGCAGCGAATCTTTCATGACCCGAGAGCCATCGCCTAAGCCGGTAAAACCGTCATCGCCGGTACGGGTATAAATTTTACTAAGACGGTTACCCATCAGATTAAACTACGACCGCGTTGGTATAGCGGGCTTTTAACAGCGCGTAGCCGCCAAATAGCGCTGCTGAGTAGCACAGCGTGCCGAGCAACTCGTTACGCCAAAACGGAATTGCCGCGATAAAGCAGGCCTGTAAGCCCGTAGCGGTCATCGGATACATGCTGCCTTCAAGCCAAACTGCAAAATTCGTGATCACGAAAAACATCACCGAGCTTGCCAGCGCAAAACCCAAAACACGGCCCGCAGAGGTGCGTTTTTGCAGCTGCATGCCGAAGTAAACCGTCAGCGCTAAACAGCCGTAAACCAACGGGATTAAGCTATGAAAACCGAGAACTGCGTCGCTTACAAGCATCGCGACGAGTGGAACCCAAAGTGCAAGTTTTTGATTTTTTAGATAACAGCCTGCGAACAGCGCAACAGCGGCTACCGGCGTAAAATTTCCAAGCTGCGGCACTAGCCATGGCAAAAATCGGCCAAGTATCGCCAACATAATTAACGCTAACACGGCGTAAAGCGGCACATTTTGCAATGCAGGTTGGGATGCGCGATTTGTGACGGGTGAATTCATTCGGATAGCCAGTTGAAAATTTGAACGCAAAGTTTACTCGAATCGTGCGCGCGCCGCGCCAAGTTTGTGGCAAATCTGCGTTTGATGATGTCCATATCTGAATGATGTAGGAAAATGCGGGTTCGGCGCTGAACTTAGCCCGTTAAATTCGCTTTGATCGCCCCTGTTTTGTTGCACCGCAACAAAACCCACGCGTATGATGCGGCTCTTAAAACGTTCGGGCGAGGATTTGGGCATGAGCAGTGATTTTTTTGATTCAATCAAAGGTGGCGCGGAGCAGTACTGGAAAAGCTTCAGCGATCTTGCAAGCGGCACGTTCAGCAACCCCAGCTCGACCGCCAGCTGGTCTGAAAGCCTTGAGCAAATGAGTAAACTTTATGGCAAGTCTGATCAAAATGAAGCACTGATGGATCAAATGATGGGTCAAGGCAAAGCCTTTCTCGGCATGTTAGAGAACGTTTACAAAGCGGGCCAGGGGATGGGAACAGGAATCGGCGCAGGCGCAGGCGGCATCGATTTTTCCGCGCTTGCCAAGAAAACGCTGGAGGACATGGGCCAGCAAAACCCATTCACGGCGGGCTTTGGCAGCAATCCATTCGCCCAAAGCGGAGCAAATCCTTTCGCATTTATGCAGCAAGGCCAAACACCCGCATTCGATTGGTCAAAACTCACCCAGCCGGGCGGTTTTAGCACGGCTATGCCGCAGCTGATGGACTTTCCGAGCTTTGGACTGAATCGCGAAAGCCAAGAGCGCAAGGTTGAGATGTTCAAGGGTATCAAAGCGCATTTTGAAGCTAACAAAAGCTACAACGCGCTGACGCTTAAAAGCATGCAAAACGGCATTGAACGCATGCAAAGCAAGCTCGCCGAGCGCTCTGAACCGGGCCGCGAACTCGATTCCATGAAAGCGGTTTACGATTTATGGATCGATTCTTTAGAAGAGTCGTTCGCCGAAACAGCGCTGAGCCCAGAATTTCAAGACGCTTATGCGGATTTGGTCAATACCAAGATGCGCGTACAAGCCAGCATTCAAAAGCAAGTGGCGCTGACCACTGGCGAGCTTGGCATGCCAACTCGCGGCGAGATGGACAGCGTCCATAAGAAACTGGCGGAAATGCGTCGTGATGCACGCTCAGGTTCCGGCGGCAACCATGAGCTTGACGCCATAAAAGAGGAATTGGCGGCGTTAAAACGCGAAGTTGCACAGCTCAAAAAGCCCAACGCCAGCGCGAACAGCGGGCTTTTAGCCGCAGCCCGCCAATCGGTGCAAAGTGCTCCAAGCAAGGCTGCGAAAACTGCCCAAAAATCAGCAGCGAAGACCGTTAATGCGCCAGTAAAATCTAACTCGAAATCAGCCAAAACCGCTTCGAAATCTGCGTCCAAATCCGCCGTAAAATCTGCTTAATTAAGGAACACACTCATGATGCCTATAAAGATTTCCCCGGAAAAGGCGCTGCAAGAAGCGGTCAAGTTCACGCAAAAACTCAGCGCTGGTATGCAAACGCTAGATAAGCTCGATGATGTGCACTACGGCTGCACCGAAAAAGAAGCGATTTACAGTGAAGACAAGCTCGTGCTGTACCGCTTTAAAAGCGAGCACAAGATCACCTGCAAAACGCCGCTTTTGATCAGCTACGCGCTGGTCAATCGGCCCTACATGGTCGATTTGCAGGCTGATCGCTCAATCGTACGCAATTTGCAGGCGATGGGCCATGAAGTCTATTTGATTGACTGGGGCTACCCAGATCGCTCAGATCGCTTTTTGACTCTTGATGACTATATCAATGGCTACATTGGCCGCTGTGTTGACGTCGTTGCCGCGCGCCACAAACTCAAAGCCATCAACTTGCTCGGCATTTGCCAGGGCGGCGCGTTTAGCCTTTGCTACACCGCGCTAAATCCAGAAAAGATCAAAAACTTGATCACGATGGTGACGCCAGTTGACTTCCAAACGCCAGACAACATGCTGAGCCACTGGACCCGCAAGCTAGATTTAGATTTGTTTATCGACACGCTGGGCAATGTGCCGGCTGATTTGATGAACTACTGCTACTTATCTTTGAAGCCGTATCGTTTGAACTCCCAAAAATACGTCGGTTTGGTTGATATTTTGGACAACAAAGCAGAGCTCGAAAACTTCCTGCGCATGGAAAAGTGGATTTTTGATTCGCCAGATCAAGCCGGCGAGGCATTCCGCCAATTCATCAAAGATTTCTATCAGGGCAACAAGCTGATGAAAAACGAAGTGGTGCTAAACGGACGCCGCGTAGATTTAAAAACCATCAAACAGCCCATCTTGAATATCTTCGCCGAGCAAGATCATTTGGTGCCGCCGAGTGCTTCGATGCCTTTGAAAGGCCTGACCGGCACCAAGGACTATACACAGCTAGCGTTTAAAGGTGGTCATATTGGCATTTACGTCAGCGGTAGAGCACAGCGCGAAGTGCCGCCAGCGATTTCGAAATGGTTGAAAGAGCGCGACTAGATTTATCAAAATTAGGAAAGTTGGTGTCGCTCAGGCGCCAGCAACTTCTTTTATTCGCCATCGTATTGGAAGTTCAGATACAAATCCCGCTGAAACACCGTTTGAAAGCCTTCAAACGGTAGCGGGCTGGCCAGCTTTGGCGCTTCCAAAATCGTGCGTTTGATGGATTCGTCTACATTGCAAGCGCCTTCGATATTCACCGAAAGCACTTCACCACCCGGAATTTGCACGACGTGCAATCGGCAACGAATGCCGCCTTTGGCATCTAGGGGCCGCAGCCAGGCGTCGGTGATGCGGGAAATAATCAGCGATTGATATTGGCTCGCTAGGCTGTCGTCTTGCCGCGTGCCTTCCAGCCAAGTTTCTTCATCGCCAATCGCGGCGAGCCTAGCTTCGTCTTCGATTTGTTGCTGGGCAATGCGCACCGCGTTGAGCTTTTCTTCGGCTTCTTTCGCGTCTTCATCGGCCTGTACGCGCTGCTCGATCAGCTGGTCGAGTTCTTTTTGACGGCGCGCGTCTTCGACTTTCTGCTCATCAATTTCTGGCTGCTCTTCAATCGCCATCGGATCGGGCGGTTTGGGCGTAGGCATAACTGGTTTTTGATCGGTTACGTTATCCACTGGAACCGGCTTGGGCTTGACTTGCGGCTTGGGCGGCACAACCACCGGAAGAACGGCTTTGCCAGCGACGCGCGTAGTCGGCAAATCAGCAATAAAGGCTTCGATTGGAACGCCGGCGGGCTCTATCAATTCGGTTTGGCCCTGCGCGAAGCTGATCACCAAAAATCCTGCGAGCGCGGCGTGCATGCCGAGCGCTGTCAATAGCGAGCGCCCGCTGCCTTCACTTTCATCGTATTGCAGCGGCTGCCAGCCGGTGGGTGTGGCCTGTGGCTTGCTCATCAGTATTACTCCAAGCGTTACTAAACCAATTAACGATTAGCGAATCAAACTTGTGATCGCGCAGTGCAATCTAGCGCTTTGCTTTTGGCTGGCTGATGAACGCCACGCGCGGCGCCCCGGCAGTTTGCAGCGCCGCCATGGCTTGATACACGGTGCCGTATGGAACGGTTTCATCGGCTGCAATCAAAACCTGCAATTTGGGGTTTTGCCCAACAAATGCGGCTATTTTTTTCTCGAGCGTTTCAATATCGATGAGTTCGCGATCATCTTTCCCGGCAGTCAAAAACAGCTGGCCTTTGCTGTCAATGCTGACCAATAGTGGCTCTTCTTTTTGCTCAAGCGGTGGCGCGCCGCTTTGCGGCAGCTGAATATCCACGCCCAAATTCATCAGCGGCGCGGTGACCATAAAAATAATCAACAGCACCAGCATGACGTCGATATACGGCACGACGTTGATCTCAGCGGTTAATTTACGGCGTTTGCGGATACGAGCCATATCGGATTAGTGGCCGTGATCTTCAATATTGGCTTGACGCTGCAATATGCTGGAGAACTCATCTTGGAAGGTGTCGTAGCGGGTTTCGACGCGATCAACTTGATTGGAGAAGCGGTTGTAGAAAATCACCGCCGGAATCGCTGCGAAAAGCCCCATGGCGGTGGCAATCAGCGCTTCAGAAATACCTGGGGCTACCATCGCGATGGTGGCAGATTGCACGCTGCCTAAGCCTTGAAACGCCAGCAAAATGCCCCAAACCGTACCAAATAGACCGATGTAAGGGCTAATCGAGCCGATTGTCGCCAAATTGGTCAAGTGGGATTCAAGCTTTTCCACTTCTCTAGTCAGCGCGACTCGCATAGCGCGCTGCGCGCCTTCCAGCATCACGCGAGGATCAATGTTTTTTCGCGCGCGCAGCTTGGCGAACTCGCGAAACCCCGCTTCAAACACGCCCGCCAAACCCTGCGGCTGACCACCGTGCGACACTTCCTTATAAAGCTGCGCCAAATCAACGCCCGACCAAAAGCGATCTTCGAAGGCCTGCGCTTCGGTCATGGCTGCGCTGAGCGCGGATTTTTTTCGAAAAATCATCCACCAAGACCACACCGAAGCCGCTAGCAGCAACGCCATTACAATCAATACCGGGAAGCTGGCGTGCGCCAGCATTTCAATCAAATTAAGTTTGTTGTTCACGGGCAAATAGCTCGTACAGATAGAGGGGGATTCGTGCAGGTACAAAATCGTTGACGCGTACGCAGGCGAGCTCGATATCCGCGCGGTTAAGCACTTCATCACCGCGCCTAAGCTCCTGCAGCACCGATAAGCTGGCGCGGCCAAGGCTGCTGGGCGCTAGCCACACGTTGAGCTGATCGTCCATGCGCGCAGGTTTTGCAAAATGCTGCAATACTGCCCGCACAACGAACACAACGCCATGGATTTTGGCAAGGTCGGTCTGAACCACGCCTTGGTGGCGCAGCCATTCCGAACGCGCACGCTCGAAAAACTTCAAATAGTTGCTGTGATACACCACACCACCCGCGTCGGTATCTTCCCAATAGATTTGCACCGGCCAGATAAATCGCGGCGTGTGTATCGCTGGAATGGTTGTTTTCACGTTGGATCCTTAGAGGGCTGGCATACCCAACCAAAAGCGGGGCCAACAGGCAGATTGATTCTATTCGACTCAAAAAAACAGTGGTAGCAATAGCTCGTCGAGTATAGCGTTTCAGCTGTTCGGTAATCCTCGTCTTAGCGATCCATTTGGCCGGGCTAACAACATTTCAATGCGAGTTGCCTGTTATTTTTAAAAATTTCTCCAGCTCTTTTTAATCCGTCAGTAAAGGTAGACTAAAGGAAAAACTACTCGCAGCATTGCGTTCTGGTGTACGACACGTATTGATACCAGAAGACAATTAAAAAGACTTGGCTGCCATCGCGTGCGCTGCGAAAGTGATTGAAACTGAGCTGGGCAAAGAGCTGCCGAGCCGTTTCGGGCGCATTTGGCAAGGCATTCTGGCCGCCGTGATACCCATTGCGGCGGCCTGTTAATAAGACACAAGCAAGCACAATGGCGATCAACGATTTAGCAGGGCCAAAACTCGAGCCCTAACAGTATCCAACCACTCTTGCCGAGTAACACTGTACATCACGGTGTCGCGAATAGTGCCATCCCAGCGCAGCGCTTGGCCGCGAATTACGCCGTCTCGCTTTGCGCCCAGGCGTTCAATGGCACGCTGAGAATTGGAGTTGGTGTTATCTGTGCGCCAGCCCACTACATTAAATTGCAGTGCATCAAATGCGTGGGTCAGCAATAACCATTTACACGCGGTATTAATGTGAGTGCGTTGAGCGCTTTTTGCGTAAAAGGTGTAGCCAATTTCAAGGCGCTTTACCTCAGGCACAATGTCGTGATAGCTGGTGCTGCCCAGCACTTTATCGCTGCTTTGTTCGATCACGACAAACGCAAATCGATTCCCCAATTCGCGCTGTTCTAGTGCTTTGGCAATGTATGCGCCCGCCTTATCAGGCTCAGGCACGGAAGTATATTTGAGCTGCCAAAGCGCACCATCGCTCGCCGCCAGCGCTAGCGCCGCTGCATGCGAGCTATTCAGCGGTTCAAGACGTACTCCGTAACCGCTCAGCGTAGTGTCCGCCGCAATTAGATGCACCGGCGTAAGGTCTATTGCTCTAGTTTGCATTGAAAATGACCGCCCACAGCAGGCAAAGGCTGAGCCCCAAAACCGCAAATACACCGACACTAAACAGCGCGCGGCGACGCGGTACATGATTTCGCCCAACGTGCTCCACCGTATGCAAATAACGCGAGCCGACAAAAATCCAAGCCAGCGCCTGCGCGACATGGCTGGCACCCGCGAGCGCAAAAAGCGCAAGTGACAAGGCGAAAAACAGCACCGGCAACTCAAACTGATTGGCGATATTGTTGTTGATCTTCTGAACCGATTCGGGCCACGCGTCGGCGTATAACGCGCGCCTGGCTTCATCGACTTCGCCTTTTAAAGCAGCACGTTTTTTTGCTCTCGCCAACAGAATGTAAAGCGCAATCACCAGCCAAACCTGCGCGATAACGGGTACAAAAATCATCTTTGGTGCCATTGCTATTCCTCAATAGGTCATTAAAACAACCATCAACTCACTCGGCCTCAATAAATCCAGCCGCAATCAGTTAGGGCCGGATTCGGCAATGAATACGCTAGAATTTTGCTCAGCCGACAAGTATACGCCTGCAACTCAGCTCAGCGCATTTAGGACTGCTTCGCTCAGGGAATCAGGAAACCAAGCCGTTGTCACCAACGAGAGAAAACACTGCTCAACGCTGAGTAGCACCCCGAGCAATGCCAATCTCAAAATCACTATAGAAAATCTGCTCGGTATTTCCCGCAGGACTGAGCTGGAAATTGATCAGGTGATCGCTAGGCGAAGTTGCGGGTACGGCAATTTCCTGCCCTTGGCGCAAATTGCAGCGCCCTGAGTAAACCGAACCAACAGCGCAGCTTATGCCTTGATGCACTTGATTGGTGTAGGCCTGCGGCGCATCGGTTGATATGCGCAGTGGGGCAAATGCGGTTTGAGAGTTGGGAAACCAATACCAGCCATTTGAATCGGTTTGCGCGGTTGAAATGAATTGCGTGTTTTGCCAGAAATCGATCGCAACGCCGGCTATTGCTGCACCATTCGAATCGATTACGCGCCCTTCAAATCCTATTTTGGGTTGAACTGTAAAATCAATTCCGCTCATGACTTGGCCGGCTTGCAGACTGATTTGCCTAGCGGGTGGCAAAAAGAAGTTTGAGGATTCCGCAACGCCAACTTGGTAGCTGCCGGCGTGTAAATCCCCCACTAAAAAACTAACATTGTTAGGGGTTAAACCGGAAAATGAGATGGGAATCTCGGCACCCGCTGCGGTTCGTAGGCTTAAACCAAGTCCGGTGTTTACGTGCTGCTTGCCAGATATTTGCAGAAACCTGCCGGATACACTGGCGCCGCGCTGGAGCAAAAACTCAGCGCTTGAATCGGCACTTAGCGGCACAATAAAGTTGGTCGGTGCGGTGCTGGAATTGTTGAAACAGTTAAGCTGCAATGGCGCTTGGCAATCTATGTTAGGAAAATAAGCGTTAATATGGGTATTAGAGTTCGCGAACAGCGTGACCGGCCCGATTGGTGGGTCTACAAACAAGAAAGCACCGTTTAGCGATCGCGTAGAGGTGAAACTGCCATCGGCGCGCTTTAGGTAGACATCAACATCACTAATTCCTGCGCCACTGCTTCGATCTAAAACCCGCCCGCGCAGAAAGCGTGTTTCGCCAAATGTGCCGTCAATTGCAGTCAGTGTCGTGCGATTTGAAACAATGTTGAGCGCCGTCGCTTCGGCCAAGCGATCACCGCAATCGACTTGGCTGCACAATAGATTCGGGTACAGCATGCGCTGACCATTGCCGGAAAAGCGAATTTTGTAGCTACCAACTGGAATATCGCTTATGACATAGTTTCCAAAACTGTTGGCACCTGCCACTACCGCGCCAGTTTGATTCAGCACTTCCACCAGTGTGGAAAACTGCGGGGAAATCGCACCCGATATCGTACTGACGCGCCTGAGCGGAAAATCGATGCCAGTGCGGGTTTCCCCGCGCGTTAGCGAAATAGGGTCAGCGATGGCAAGGCTGCAAGATTGCGAAGAAGGCGTTGCGCAATTTTGATTTCGATATTGCTGCGCTAAAAAACGCTCAGGTTGCGCCAGCTCGTATTCGCCGCCAGCCTTAAAGGTATAAGTGCCTGCGGCAAAGCCGCGCATTGTAAAGCGACCGGCCGCATCAGTATTTGCGCCAGCACTCAATACGCCAGCAACACTCGCTTGCACCGCGCCCGAAATGCCTAATCCAGTTTCTTCATCGAACAGGCGACCGGCAACAATAGCGCCGCCATCTAATACAAAGTTGATGCCATCGAGCTGCTGAGCTTCAACTAGCGGAAGTAGCGTTGCGGTGCTGAGGTTGCAACTCAATACACCTTGCGGTGCGCATTCTACGTTGTCATAAATTTGCGCGATGCGGCCAACCGTGATCGCTTTGATGTAATAGCCACCGGGCGGCAAATCCAGCTGATAGCGCGAATTAACAATACTGCTGCTGGCAACGTGGGCGCCCGCGCTGTTAAATGCTGCAACGGTATTTAGCGAAGTGGCAAAGGCAAGATTGTTGACGCTACCTGAAATGCGACCGGTTTGCAGCGCAATTAGCTGCGTTGATTTTCCAAGCGCACGCTCAAGTTTAATCCAAACGGTAGCGCCGATAGTTTTGTCCAGTGTCAATCTAGGCTGTAGCAGCACCGAATTATCTGAGCTGGCCAATAGCGTGCTATTACAGTCAGCGAAAGCGCTAAGCGCCGGATCATCGTCTATTGCAAAGGCTTCTAGCGTCCATTGTTGATGGCCCGGTTGCACCAGCTTGATCCAACGCGGCTGCGCATCTGCTGCTGCGCTAACAAGTGCGCCGTTGTTTAGCTGCGCCATAGTTACGCTGGGTGCTAGTTCACAGTGCTCTGCACCGGAAATGTATGCAGCGCCACGCGCAGGCTCTGAGAACTCCACCAATCGCATCCGCGAATCGACGTTTAGCCAAGTTTGCAATTCAGGCGCGTCTAGCTGCGCGTTTAGCGTTGGCAGGGCCACTGTACTGCGTGCAGCCTCAAATATTTGCTGTTGCAGCGCTCGTTTTTCCGCGGCTTTGGCAT
Organism: Rhodanobacteraceae bacterium; assembly: GCA_031422315.1. GTDB lineage: Bacteria > Pseudomonadota > Gammaproteobacteria > Xanthomonadales > SZUA-5 > JANNYA01. Next base: position 2,539 of record JANOQN010000002.1, on the reverse strand, counting down.
CCAAAGCGCTCGCATTAACCGGGTTGGGGAGGGCTACTTGTAGCCATAAAATAGCAATCAAAGCGAAAAAAATGGGTTTCATGTTTGCCTTGTTGCTGAAATTTAATTGTGCTAATTTACCCATACAAAAAGCGATTGGCAAGTGTATATGCGCGTATTTTTCCTAATCATGATTTTTCTATTCACCGCCCAAAAAAGTTTGGCGGATGAATTTGACGCGCGTATTACAGTTGATGGTGAAGGCTTTGGCGCACCCATCGCGCTGTTTTTTGATAACCCAGATGGTTCTCTAGGGTTAGTGGCAGGCCCGCGAAGTCAAGCTGTTCGCTATGATTTCACTGCCGCAGGCAGACTTCGCCGCACGCCGCTAAACTCGCAGCAGCGCCCTCTACAAATCGAAAATTACGCTCTCGGTGAGGACCTCATTGAAATACAAATTCCGTTCGATACATTTGGAATTCCTGCCCCGCCACCCGTTGGCGAAATCCGGCGCTATGGTGCAGACGGCCAGTTAAAATCGATAAGCCGAATTAATGGCGGCATTGGTAGATCAGCGGCGATAATGGCGGATGGGCTAGGCGGATTTTGGACAGCCAACTTGGGGCTTTTGCATATTAATTCGGCGGGCAATCTAACCCGAATCAGCAACACGCGCAGCCGAGGCAAAAGCCTCATCGCTGGCGAGTATTTGATCGAATACACCTCTAGTAATGTGTTCCGAACACAGCTCAGCCTAACGCCAGTTTCATTTCAGACTACACCGATGCCAGCGAATCGCGCGCTCGCTTGTATCGTTACTAATGAAGCGCAATCTATGTTTGGGCTCGCAACACAGTTTGATTCGGTCACTTCTCGATATTCCATCTATCGTTTGGCGCTAAGCCCAGCCGGGTTTGTGGTCAGTGAATCCCTGCTGCAAGGTGATCTGCAAAGCCTGCCGGAGATTCGCTGTTCGCAAAACCGAGCGGCATTACTTACCTATCCCAGCGCGCCCAGCACCGTTGCGCGAGAACTAATCATGCTTGATTCGGCGCTGGCAATTAAGTGGCGAGCCAGTGTTGCGCAAAGCAATGCAAATAGACTCATAGCCGTCGGCCGAAATGGCGAAGCGCTAATGCTTGGACTTGAATCAGCAGGCCAACCAGCGCTGCGCTTACTGCGCTTTAGCGCACGCGGCGATCGCACATCGCTGGCAAACACATACTATTTTTACGCTGCGTTTGACGCGCGCGGCGCGCTCTATTTGACGCAAAAGAAAATTCTGACTACGGGCTCGCGCTTGCAAGTCGATCGGTTTAACCCTGACAATTTAAGCGAAGTACCGACGCAAGTATTTGACTTGCCAGCGCCTATTGGTGCGCCGATTGCGCTGGCTGCGGCGGTAGAAAATGATGAAGTTCAGCTGCTGATTAAAAATCCTGAGCTGCCAGTGATTCAGCATATTCGTATCGACACAAACGCGCAGGCCACCGTGCAATTTCAGCGTACTGGTTCACCCACTTTAGCTCAACGATTCGCCAGTGCTTGGTTGACGCAAACTAAGGACGCAACTAATAACGCTGCACTTATTCTCACCAGTGATACTGGCAGCGTTGTCTTTAGCAAACCTATCGACGCTCAATTATTGGCCTGTGAAAACGCTGCTTGCGACTTTCTCACTAATGAAGCCATAGGCCAAATAGACCGATTTGGCGCGGTGTTTGGGCTTTACCCGGTGAATACTTCTGGCTCAGCGCTATTATCGGCGCCGCTGCAGCGTGCCAGCATTTACTCAGAAGGACGAATTAGCCGGCTTTTAGGTAATCAGCTGGTAGTTGGCCCGAGTAGTTTTTCGAATGAAGTCATCGCGCAAAACAACGACGGCACACACTGGCGGGTTGATCGATTCAATGCCTCGCACGCGGACCATTTAGGCGCTGTAGTTTTTTCGACGCCCTGCCCGACACCGAGTTACTGCGAATTCGCGTTGGATAAAAAAGCCAAGCGCGTGTTTGCCATCTATAGAAATTTGGATGAGACGCTTTGGCAAATCCGCGAAACAGGGCGCACTGGTCTAGTTGGCACGGCGCGCAGTCTTGAGTGGCCTGCCGAGCTGCGTCTCTCTTATGTTCAGGCCGTTGCCAGCGCAGGCGAGCTGGTCTGGATTCGCGCAACGCTCGGCGATTTGAACTATCGCCCGAGCGAAGTTCTGCTTGCGATTGACCTTATCTCCGGCTTGCAGCAGTCCTGGATACTAGATTCCAGCGCAGTGCTAGCGCGCGGTGCGGGTGGCGACTCGCTTCAATTTGCCAAAGCAGATCGTAGTTTCATCAGCGTTGATACGGTGTCCCAAGCAAGCGGCGATCAGCTCAGCGTGCGGCGCTTTGAATTCAATGCAATTGATTCGCTGTTGGCTGATGGATTTGAGTGAGTGCGCCGGCACAAACCGGCAGAGCGTAATGGGTGAAAGTCCCCCACAACAAAAGGAGTAGCGAACCATGTTTGTCCCCGAGTCATGCGAGTTGAACCGTGAGGTGCAGCGCGAAGCGTTGACAGGGGT
>JANOQN010000001.1:0-1787 GCA_031422315.1 Rhodanobacteraceae bacterium | reverse complement strand
GGTGGACGTATTTGAAAGCGAGCCCATCTTGCAGGGCCACGCGCTTTTGAGATTAGAAAACTGCATCTGCACGCCGCATATTGGCTACGTCGAGCAAGACAGCTATGAAATGTATTTTGGCGCGGCATTTGATAACGTGGTCAACTTCATCAAAGGCCAGCCCACGAATATTGTGAATCCGGGGGCGTTGCAGGTGCGTCGTTAACTTTGCGTCGTTGCTATTTATTTCGTAGCACCCCGCGCAGGTAGCAAGCCGGCTACCTGGCTATTTATCTTAAATTTTTAGTGTTCTAAGTGCTGTTTATGCGCCACCTGATCACGCTGGCGATGGACGAACCCGCTCAGGCTACAGAAAAGTTTTTCCCGCCGAGCTGCGATCTTTTGTAGCGTGATTGCCATGGCTTGCCGCGCTCGACCTATAAAAACTTTTCCGCATCCTGCTCGTATTCATCCACCACCTTGCGGCATGGTTGGTGTTTTGAAATTTCACGTTCGAGGTGAACGGACGACAACAATGCCGCGCGCTATACACCAAGCAAAAAATCGGGCACAGCCATTGCGCTTGATCGCATGTCCGTCACTTGAGCGCGAGGTTAGGCCTCAGCGCGGCCGTGCGTTGCGTGGTTGCCACGATACGGACAGCGCTGGTTGAAGGTTAATCTTGCCGTCGGTGATGATGTGCAGGTGAACTGGCGCTTGTTTCCCGTGTTGCTCGATGTGTGCATGGGCTAGGCGGTGCGCCTGCAGGAACAATGCCGCTACTTCGGTTGCGGTCTCCGAGGTTGCTGTGGCGGAAATGACAACGGTCAAATCGATGTCAGCCAGATAGACAACGTCCTGAATCTCTACTGCCTTCCCATTCGGAAGCTTGGCGCAAAGACGGTCAATGAACGGCCCAAGTGGACGCTTCAGCAGGCGATCATAGAACTCGTCGAATATCTTTTTGCCAAAGCAAGTTGCCATAAAGATTGCAAACGCACCGGTTATCTCCCATCCTCCGAGTGCTTGAGGCTTACCCTCAAGGTCTCTAAGCACTGGGGAAACTCGACTCGGCAAGTCTTTGTCTTGCATCCATTCTGACTCTACAAAGAAGCTGTCCAAAGTTCCTTCAAGTCCGTCAGCGACAGCGCGAATGAACTGCGCATTACCAGCGCTGTGATAGCAGTAGTGACTTGGCATTGAGGTCGTTTGTGAGGTGTAAGTTGGGCATATAAGCTCTCAAGTTCTTAATTTAACTCATGTGGTTAGCTTGGGTTTAACAATTACAAAAACAGGTGTCAAAGAAAATTAAAGCACCACAGCTTTTAAGCTAGTGCATGCGGCACTTTAAGCTCCAAATAACGGGTTGTTTTCACTGCTTCCCATTATTGCGGCTCAAATATTTGAACAGGCTTTATGTCAGGATTTGCGCGTCGACCAAGCCGCAAGGTGCGGTGGGCGTGATAGGAATTGGCGGTGCGGCCATTCGCGCTCGCTACAGAGGCAGCGTGCAAACCGAGGCGTTGATGCAAACCGTCTCAGCGCGCCAACAATATTTCTGCGCGAGGTGCTAGCCGACAATTACTATCGCGCTCACCGTGCCAGCGTGATCGGGCGGCGCGAAACAATATCTCAGAAAAGCCAAAATTCAAACAAAAAAAGCTTCCAGCCAGCATAGAACCTGCGCAGAGCGCTACGAAATAAATAGCAAATCAACTCGCCTCAGCAGCCGCCCTACCCCGCTCCATATCAATCCGCGAGAGCACCACGAGGCCAATTGCAAACAACACCGTGGTCGATGCAATCGC